>CAWICQ010000014.1:0-44057 GCA_963834755.1 uncultured Gammaproteobacteria bacterium | reverse complement strand
CTACGGCATCGACAGCAACAATCCGTCGATCGGAGTGCAGACGCTGCGCGATCTTTTCATCGGGCTGCCGTTGCACGAGCCGCAGGATGTGCCGTTCGTCGAGCTCGCCAACGGGCGCAGCGCACATCTTCATCTCGTTCCCGACGGCGACCGGTTTCATGTGCTGTTGCTCGACGCGGAGACCGAGCGCGAGCGCCGGCGCGCGCAGCAGCAGATCGGCCACGAAGAAGCGCTGGCCAGCCAGGCCAAGTCGAAGGCGATCGGCCAGCTCAGGCAAATCCGCAGCGAGCTCGAGCGCCAGCACGCGCGACTGGAAGAGGCGCATGCGCTCAAGAACGCGCTGATCGCGACGCTGAGCCATGAGTTCCGCACGCCGCTGACTTCGATCTTCGGTTATTTGCAACTCGCCGATCGGCGAGCGGGCGCGGAGCCGTCGATGCGCGAAGCGCTGCATGCGGTGCGGCGCAATGCGACGTATCTTTTCACGCTGGCCGAAAATCTCCTCGAATACGGCCGCGGCGAAATCGCCGCGCCGCTGATGAATCCGACGCCGGTCGATCTGGAAGCGCTGGTCATGGACCTCGACGCGATGTTCCGTCCGCTGGCCGAAGAAAAGGGTCTCGAATTTCGCGTCACTCTCAAGCTCGAAGACGCCGAGCAGCCGGTGTTCGACGAGATCCGGCTGCGCCAGATCCTGGTCAATCTGCTGTCGAACGCGGTGCGCTACACGCGGCGCGGCGAGATCAGCGCGGACCTCGTCTGGCGCGAGCGGGAATTGAGCGCCGACATCAGCGATACCGGCATCGGCATCGCCGCGGCGCACCGTGACACGGTGTTCACGCCGTTCAACCGCGGCGGTCACGCGGGCAGCAAGGGCGCGGGCCTTGGCTTGAGCATCGTCAAGCGCATGGTCGAGCAGATGCATGGCACGCTGGCGTTCGAATCGGAAGTCGGCCGCGGCAGCTCATTCCGCGTGACGCTGCCACGTGCGAAGGAACGACCGGCCGCGCACGCCGACGATGCGATTGCACCGCGATTCTGGCTGCAAGGACGCAGCGTCCTGGTCGCCGACGACGATGCGGACGTCGCGCATCTGCTCGAAGCGTTGCTCGGCGATCTCGGTTTCCGCGTGCGTGTCGTTGCCGATGCGCAAAGTGCGGTTCTCGAAGCGATGGCGGGCAGGCCCGACGTGCTGCTGATCGACGTCGAGCTGTCGGGCTTGTCCGGCAACGCGGCCGTTTACAAGCTGCGCTCGCGCGGCTACAAGGGTCGCATCGTGACGCTTTCGGCAACCGCGACGAGCGAAGCGCGCGAAGCGGCGCTGCGCGCGGGAGCCGATCACTATCTGACCAAGCCGCTCAATGTCGAACAGTTCGTGCATGTGATGCAGCAGGCGGCAAGCGCCGATTGGAACGGAGAAAATCATGGCCGTGATGACGCGTGAGATGGTGACGACGACGAACGATCTCGCCGGCTGGCGCGTGATCCGCACGCTCGGCATCGTGCGCGGCATCACCGTGCGTTCGCGCAGCGTGGTCGGCAATATCGGCGCCGCGTTGCAGACATTGGTCGGCGGCAATATCACGCTGTTCACCGAGCTCTGCGAGCGCGCGCGCGAGGAAGCGTTCGAGCTCATGATGCGGCACGCGGCGGGGCTCGGCGCCAACGCGGTGCTGGCGATGCGCTACGACGCGAACGAGGTCATGCAGGGCGTGACCGAAGTGCTGGCCTACGGCACCGCTGTCGTGGTCGAACCCGCGCGCTGACGCGGCGCTTGCGCAATGCGGATGCGACGTACGCGCCGCGCTTCGTCGAGTGTGACGACGATGTCGGCGATGCGAGGGAGCGCGCGCAGCGCGTGACGGCTCAGGCGTTCGTAGTGCATCAGGAATCGCCGCAGCGCTGTCGCCGACATCGCGCGCGGCGCGCCGCGACGGCGTAGCGCGCGTTCGGCTTCATCGCGCCAGCGTTCGACGATCGCGAAATTCGGCGCGGCTAGCACGACGAGCGTGTCGAGCCGGTGCCAGAGCCGTGCATAGTCGCCGGCAAGCTGCTGATTGACGTATCTGCGCCAAACACCGCGCGCATCCTCCCGACGTTCGAGCGCATTCACTGGACGCGCCAGTTCGCTCGCGCGTTGCGGCGGTATGCCGACGCACCAGCCTTCGAGCAGGATCCATTGCGGCGCGCGCGCAATTCGAGTCCAGCGCGAAGGCGGCAGGCGCGTGTCACGGCCTTTGTCGAAACGCGGAATGCGCGCCGGTTGTCGCGGAGTCGCCTTGCGAAGTACGCGCAGTGTGCGCTCAAGCAGCGCCACGTCATGGGTTCCTGGCACACCGCGTGTCGCGAGCAACGGATGCACGGTGCGTGCGAGTGCCGCGCGAGCGCGTCGGCCGAAATAGAAATCGTCGAGTGCCAGAACTTCGATCAGGATTCCACGCGTTCGCGCCATTGCCGCGATCTGGCGCGCGAGCGTGCTTTTGCCGCTGCCTTGCAATCCGGAGAGCCCGACCAGCGGCGCGACGCGTGGCGTCGACGCGCGCTTCAGGATGGCTCCGAGCACGGCATCGACGGTCGCATCGTCGTAACCGGGCTGCGTGTTAGCATCGTGGCGTATGGACACGACTTCCTCGCGCGAAACTTCCGCGACACTGTATCAAGAGGCGTTGGCGACGTTCACCCGCTTGCTCGGCGAAGCGCGCGCCAGCGGCGATCGCGAGCCGACCGCGATGACACTCGCGACCGCCGACAACAATGGGCGCGTTTCCGCGCGCATCGTGCTGCTGAAAGGCATCGATGCCGACGGCTTCCGGTTTTTCACGAACTACGAAAGCCTCAAGGGCGCGCAGCTGGCCGAACATCCGCAGGTCGCACTGTGCTTTCACTGGAAGCTCCTGCGCGAGCAAGTGCAGGTGCGCGTCGAAGGCGATGTGACGATAATGTCCGCGGCGGAATCCGACGCGTATTTCGCGACGCGTCCGCGCGAAAGCCAGATCGGTGCGTGGGCGTCGCTGCAATCGCAATCGCTGCCGGATCGCGCGACGTTCGAGCAGCGCGTCGCCGAGTTCGAGCGGCGTTTCCTGGCCGGTCCGGTGCCGCGTCCGCCGCATTGGGGCGGCTATCGAGTCAAACCCGATCGCATCGAATTCTGGTACGGCGTGCTGCATCGCCTGCACGAACGCGTTTGCTACGCGAACAGAGATGGCGTTTGGGAGCGAAGTCTGCTTTATCCGTAGTCGTTTTCGCGTCGCGTGTCGCGGACTTCGATGTGTGGCCGCTGATGCCGGATGCCGCGCGCAGTGCTGCAATCCGGCGAACGCAGACCAACGCGCGAGAATGGCGTCGACAAATTTCCAGGAACTTTGCTCCGCCTCATGTCCGGCCCGAAACGCATCGTCTGCCTGACCGAAGAGCCGACCGAAGTGCTCTATGCGCTCGGCGAGGAACACCGCATCGTCGGGATTTCCGGCTTCACCGTAAGGCCGCCGCGCGCACGCAAGGAAAAACCGAAAGTTTCGGCGTTCACGAGCGCGAAGATCGAGGCGATCCTCGCGCTGCAACCGGATTTCGTCATCGGATTTTCCGACATCCAGGCCGATATCGCGCGCGATCTCGTGCGCGCGGGCGTCGAGGTGTGGATAGCGAACCATCGCAGCGTCGACGGGATTCTCGACTACATGTTGCGGCTCGGTGCTTTGGTCGATGCAGCGGACGCTGCGGAAAAGTACATCGAGCGCGCGCGCGCGCACATCGCGGAAGTCGAGCGCGGCGCGGCAAGACTGGCACGGCGGCCGCGCGTGTACTTCGAGGAGTGGGACGATCCGCTGATCACCGGCATCCGCTGGGTCGCCGAGCTCGTCCGCATCGCCGGCGGCGACGATATTTTTCCGGAGCGCGCCGCGATGTCGTTGGCGCGCGATCGCATCATCGCCGATCCGGCCGAGGTTGTCCGACGTGCGCCGGATATCGTGTTCGGATCGTGGTGCGGCAAGAAATTCAGACCCGAGCGCGTCGCGGCGCGGCCGGGCTGGTCGGCGATGCCTGCCGTGCGCGATGGCGAGCTGCATGAAATCAAGTCGCCGATCATTTTGCAGCCGGGGCCGGCCGCGTTGTTCGACGGCCTCGACGCGTTGCACGCGGTGATCGCGGCGTGGGCTGCGCGTGCGCGATGAAATGCCGATTCAATCGGCGACAAAATCCTGGCCGAACTTCAGCGTGTACGGCGACGTCGCGCTTTCGGGCGTGATCGAGATATCGAAACGGTACGTGTCGGGCGCGCTGATCGGAAACTGGGCGATGTAATACACCGCGCCGTCTTCGGCGATCTCACGGAACTTGAGCGCGACGCGCTGGCCGCCGAGCGACGTCGCGGTTCCGTTGAGGGTCGCGCGAATCGGCGCGGCTGTGTCGCCGTCGGCGCTGCGTTGCACCGCGATGTTGACCAGACCGAGCTGCTGCGAACGGACGATGGCATAGGCTTGCGCGATGTCGGGCAGGAGGTGCTCGCTCGGCAATGCGTTGTAGCGAACGCGATAGGCGCCGAAATCCTGCGCATATTGCGCCTGCGCGGCAATGGCGATGATTGCAAGTAAGGCGGCGAGTAGCCGTGCGATCGCGGCCGGGTATCGAGGCAACTTCGCGCGATCGCTTGCGTCGTCGGTGCGCGCGTTCATCATCCCTGCGCCAGACGCAGGCCGATATCGAGCAGCGGTTTGGCGACGAGCACGCGCGCGAGCGTGATCGCGAGCAGCACGACCATCGGCGAGAAATCGATGCCGGCGATATCCGGCAGCAATCGCCGCCACGGTTTGAGCACCGGCTCGGTCAGTTGCAGCACGAGCGGAACGACCGGGTGATAGCTGTCGGCGCCGACGAAGCTGATCACGACGCGAACCAGGATCAGCACGAGATACAGCAGCAGCACGAAGTCGATCAGATCGGCCAGCGCGAGCACGATGAGTCCGAGTACGCCCAGCGTCTGACCCAGCGTCGCGTAGAGCAGCACGAGCTTCAGCGCGGTCGCGAGCCACGCGAGAACGATGCCGGCGATATCGAGATTGCGCCACGACGGAATCACTTTGCGCAGCGGGATCAGCACCGGATTCGTCACCTTGTACAGGAACTGGCAGATGGGATTGTAGAAATTCGCGCGCACCCACTGCAGCAGCACGCGCAGGACGATCAGCGAAATCAGCGCGCCGAAAGCGAACTGGATGACGATCTGTCCGGCGTTGGCGAAGTAGCCCATCGATGGTCCCGTGGTCGGTCAGTTATTACGCGACGAGAGCTCGCGACCGCGTTCGGTCGCCGCCGTTACGGCCTCCGCGACGAGCTCGCGCAGGCCGCCTTCGTCGAAAGCCGCGAGCGCGGCGGCGGTCGTGCCGCCGGGCGACGTCACGCGTTCGCGCAGCGTCGCCGGCGCTTCGCCGCTTTCCACGAGCATGCGACCGGCGCCCAGGCAGGTTTGACTGGCGAGCATGCGGGCGGTGGCGCGCGGCAGTCCTTGCGCGGTGGCCGCGTCTTCGAGCGCTTCGACGAGCAGGAAAAAATACGCCGGCCCCGAGCCGGAGATTGCGGTCACGGCGTCCATCAGCTCTTCGCGCTCGATCCATGCAGTGCGTCCGGCTGCGTCGAGCATCGCTTGCGCGCGCGCGCGTTCGTCTGCGCTGGTGCGCGCATTGGCGATGAGGCCGGTGGCGCCGGCGCCGATCAAGGCCGGCGTGTTCGGCATCGCGCGCACGATCGCAAGCGCGTGGCCGATCCACGCCTCGATCTGATCGAGCCGTATGCCGGCTGCGATCGACACGATCAGCGGTCGCCTATCGCCGAGCGCGGCGCCGATGCCGGCGCAGACAGCGCGCATGACTTGCGGCTTGACCGCCAGCACGATCGTATCGGCGTCGCGGATGGCTCGCGCGTTGCCGGCCTCGACGACCACGCCGAAATCGCGAACGAGCGCGTCGCGCAAGTTGGCTTCGGGTTCGGCAACGGCGATCGAATGCGCGTTCGCGCCGCGGCGGATCAGCGCGCCAATCAGGCTGCGCGCCATGTTGCCGCCGCCGATGAAGGCGATCGGGCCGGGCTTCGGGATTCGGGATTCGGGATGAGCTGGCATTGAGGGCGCCGCGGCCGCGCGAGTGGGCGCGCAAGCATAGCAAGTGGCCGAAAGCCGCCGAAACCCAAGCGTCGCGCGATCACGCCGAATCCCGACGGCCGAATCCGGAATCCCGGCTTCGCGCGCCGAACAGCGCAGAGCCGATGCGCACCATCGTCGCGCCTTCGGCGATCGCGAGCTCGAAATCGTCGGACATGCCCATCGACAACGTGTCGATGCGCGCGTCGTTGCGGGCGAGGCGATCGAACAGCGCACGCATGCGCGCGAACGCGTCGCGCCGGCGCGCCAGGTCAGGCAGCGGCGCCGGAATCGCCATGAGTCCGCGAAGGCGCAATGCCGGCCGCTCGGCGATGAGCGCGGCGAGCCCGGCGACCGCTTCGGGCGCGCAGCCCGACTTGGCGGTTTCGTCGTCGATGTTGACCTGGACCAGCACGTTCAATGGCGACCGCGCTTCGGTACGGTACCGCGCGAGAAGATCGACCAGCTTGGCGCGATCAAGCGTTTGCAGCCAATCGAAATGGTGCGCGATGTCGCGGCACTTGTTCGACTGCAACGGTCCTATGGCGTGCCATTCGAGCGGCAGATCCGCAAGCGCGTTTTGTTTGCCGAGCGCTTCCTGCACGTAGTTTTCACCGAACGCGGTTTGGCCGAGCGTCGCCAGCGCGCGCAGGGCGGCGGCCGGCTTGGTCTTGCCGACGGCGACCAGCCGGGCCGGCTGCGCCAGACCGGCGGCGGCACTGGCTGCGGCGATGCGTTTCAGCACGGAACTGTAGGCTGATTCGCAGGAATTCATGGGAGACGCCTGATCGGGCATGATTTTTGCGAGCTATACTGCCGCGGTGAGTGGGTTTCCAGGCGCTGCGGGATCGCGCGATCGCGGATTCCAGGGGACAACGTAATGGATATTGCCGAACTGCTGGCCTTTTCGGTCAAGAACAAGGCCTCGGACCTCCATCTTTCGGCGGGCCTGCCGCCGATGATCCGTGTCGACGGCGACGTGCGCCGGATCAACATACCGGCGCTGGATCACAAGCAGATCCACTCGCTGATCTACGACATCATGTCGGACAAGCAGCGCCGCGACTACGAGGAATTCCTCGAGGTCGACTTCTCGTTCGAGATTCCGAGCCTGGCGCGCTTCCGCGTCAACGCGTTCAACCAGAACCGCGGCGCCGGCGCGGTGTTCCGCACGATTCCGTCCGAAGTGCTGTCGCTCGAGGACCTCGGCTGTCCGCGCATCTTCAAGGAGCTGATTTCGCAGCCGCAGGGTTTGATCCTCTGCACCGGGCCGACCGGCTCGGGCAAATCGACGACGCTCGCGGCGATGGTCGATCACGTCAACAAGAACGAATATGCGCACATCCTCACGATCGAGGATCCGATCGAGTTCGTGCATACCTCGCAGAAGTGCCTGATCAACCAGCGCGAAGTGCACCGCGACACGCACGGATTCAACGAAGCGCTGCGTTCGGCGCTGCGCGAGGATCCCGACTACGTGCTGGTCGGCGAAATGCGCGATATCGAGACGATTCGCCTGGCGCTGACGGCGGCCGAAACCGGACACCTCGTGTTCGCGACGCTGCACACGTCGTCCGCGGCAAAAACCATCGACCGCATCATCGACGTGTTCCCGGCCGGCGAAAAGCCGATGGTCCGTTCGATGCTGTCCGAGTCGCTGCGCGCGGTGATTTCGCAGTCGCTGCTGAAGAAGGTCGGCGGCGGCCGCATCGCGGCGCACGAAATCATGGTCGGCATTCCGGCGATCCGCAACCTGATCCGCGAGGACAAGGTCGCGCAGATGTATTCCTCGATCCAGACCGGCAGCCAGTACGGCATGCAGACGCTGGATCAATGCTTGCAGGACCTGGTCAAGCGCGGCCTGGTAACACGGCAGCAGGCGATTGGCTATGCGAAGAACAAGGAAATCTTCAAGTAACGACGGGATTCGGGAATGGGGAATCGGCAATCGAAAGCACCGAAAATCACCATTTCACGATACGCGACCGAGCAATATGCGCTTTGAAGTGCCGGATGTCAGGGATCGGACAAGGGAAAGGGTCAAGTCGGAGTCGCAACGCGCTTCCAACCGATTCCCCATTCCCGATTCCCCATTCCCGGGAGTAAACCCATGAGCAGCAGCGTAGATTTCACCTCGTTCCTCAAGTTGATGACGCACAAGAAGGCGTCCGACTTGTTCATCACGGCCGGCGTGCCGCCTTCGATGAAGGTGCACGGGCGCATCGCGCCGATCACGCAGAACGCGCTGACGCCGCAGCAGTCGCGCGACATGGTGCTGAACGTGATGACGCCCTCGCAGCGCGAGGAGTTCGAAAAAACGCACGAATGCCAGTTCGCGATCAGCGTGACCGGCGTCGGCCGCTTCCGCGTGTCGTGCTTCTACCAGCGCAACTGTGTCGGCATGGTGCTGCGTCGGATCGAGACGCGCATTCCGACCATCGAGGAATTGAATCTGCCGGCGATCATCAAATCGCTGGCGATGACCAAGCGCGGCATCATCATGTTCGTCGGCGCGACCGGCACCGGTAAGTCGACCTCGCTCGCTGCGATGATCGGCTACCGCAACCAGAATTCGACCGGCCACATCATCACGATTGAGGATCCGATCGAATACGTGCACAAGCACGAAGGCTGCATCATCACGCAGCGCGAGCTCGGCATCGATACCGACACCTGGGAAAACGCGCTGAAGAACACGCTGCGGCAGGCGCCGGATGTGATCATGATCGGCGAGGTGCGCACGCGCGAGACGATGGAGCACGCGGTCAACTTCTCGGAAACCGGTCACCTTTGCCTGTGCACGCTGCATGCGAACAACGCGAACCAGGCGATGGACCGCATCATCCACTTCTTCTCCGAAGATCGTCGCCAGCAGCTGTTCATGGATCTTTCGCTGAACCTCAAAGGCGTCGTCGCGCAGCAGTTGATTCCGACGCCGGACGGCAAAGCGCGTCGCGTCGCGATGGAAGTCATGCTCGGCACGCCGCTGGTTTCCGACTACATCCGCCAGGGCGAAATCCACAAGCTCAAGGACGTGATGAAGGAATCGACCAACCTCGGCATGCGCACGTTCGATCAGAGTCTGTTCGAGCTGTATCAATCTGGCGAGATCAGCTACGAAGACGCGCTGCGTCACGCCGACTCGGCGAACGAAGTACGCCTCAAGATCAAGCTCGCGCAGGGCGGCGATGCGCACACGTTGAGCCAGGGCTTGGACGGCGTCGAGCTCGTCGAGAGCTGAGATCCCAAGAGCCCTCGATTCGCATTCGGCATTCGGGATGGAATGTCGCAATGCCGCAGCGATGACGCCAAGGCCGTAAAATCCCGAATCCCGAGTCCCGGCCTTTCCACCGATGAACGATCTCGACCGCCTGCGCCGCGTCTGGCAGACGCTGGGCCGCGAGGATCCGTTGTGGGCTGTGCTTTCGCACGCCGACAAGCGCGGCGGCCGCTGGGAGCCGGCAGAATTCTTCGCGACGGGCCGTGCGGAAATCGATACGCACATGCAGTTCCTTGCGAGCCGCAACTGGTCGGATGGCCGCGCGCTCGCGCTGGATTTCGGTTGCGGTGCCGGGCGTCTCAGCCGCGCGCTGGCCGCGCATTTCGCGCGTGTGATCGGCGTCGATCTCTCGGCCAGCATGATCGAAACGGCGCGTGCGCTGAATGCGGATGTCGCCAACGTCGAATTCCACGAGAATCCGTCGCCGCGCCTCGATGGCATCGCAGATGCGAGCGTCGATCTCGTCTACTCGAACATGACGCTGCAGCACATTCCCGCGCGACTCGCGGCCGGCTATGTCGCGGAGTTTTTTCGCGTGCTTGCGCCAGGCGGTATCGCGGTGTTCCAGTTCGTCGATGGCGTTGACGACAGCATGCGCGGAAAACTCTTCGCGCGCGTTTCCAATCGATGGCTGAATCCGTTGCGACGTCTGGCGTGGCGCCGTCAGGCCGTATTCGAGATGCACGTGCTGCGCGAATGCGATCTCGCCTGGCCGCTGATCCGGCATCGGGATCTGCGCATCGCCCTTGCGATCGAGGATCCTTCGGCAGGTCGCGGCTGGCACGGCATGCGCTGGTACGTCGTGCGCGATCGCGCAGGCGCGGAGAACTGAGCGCGATGCTGATCTCGGTTCATATTCCGAAAACCGCCGGCACCGCGTTCCGCACGATCCTCTCGGCGCATTTCGGCGAACGTCTGTATCTCGACTACACCGAGCGTCCGCTCGCGCCCGGATTTCGCTGGCGGCGGTTGCGGCAGCGCCTGAAACCCGGGCACGTCGCGGCGGGCTTCGAGAGCGCGTTCGACTGCGTGCACGGTCATTTCGTCGCCGACAAATACGACGCCGCCGATCGACCGGTGCGCTGCGTCGCGTGGTTGCGCGATCCGGTCGAGCGCATGATCAGCCACTACAGTTACTGGAAGCGCGTTCCGGATTTGCGCAATCCCGATTGCCGCATGCTGATCGAGCGCAATCTTTCTGTCGAGGCTTTCGCCGCGTTGCCGCGCATGCGCAATGTGATGACGCGCTTCTTCGGCGGCAAGGAACCCGAAGATTTCTTTTTCCTCGGCACCGTCGAAACAATGGCCGAATCGCTCGCGCGTTTCAATCGCCTGACCGGCATCGCCGTCGACGCCATGCCCGTCGAGAATCGCGACGAAGACAGCGCTGTTCACGCGAGCGTCTCGGCTTCGGCGAGGCAGACGATCGATCGACTGAATCGGCGCGATCGCGCGCTTTACGAGACCGTCAAGACGATGCTCGGCGGCTAGTCGAAGACGATGCGGCTTCGATGGCGTTCGATGCGATCAAGCCCGCTGCGATCAAACGCTGACGCGATCAAACCCTGAGCAACTCGGCGAGCACGGCCATGCGCACGAAGATGCCGTTGGCGACCTGCTCGAGAATGACCGAGCGCGGTCCGTCGGCGATCTCGTCGGCGATTTCGATGCCGCGGTTCATCGGGCCCGGATGCATCACGATCGCATCCGCGCGCGCGTTGCGCAGGCGCGCTGCGGTAAGTCCGTATTCGGCGAAATACTCCGCTTGGCTGAAGGCTCGATCGCTCTGCATGCGCTCCTTCTGCAGGCGCAACATGATCACGACGTCGCTCGCATCGAGCGCCTCGTCGAAGCTTTCGAGGATCCGGCAGCCGGGGAATTCCGCCGGCGCCGGCAACAGTGCCTTCGGTCCGCACAGGCGGATTTCCGCGACGCCGAGTGCGGCGAGGCCGTCGATATCTGAACGGGCGACGCGCGAGTGGCGCACGTCGCCGCAGATCGTCACATTGAGACCTTCAATGTCGCTCTTGTGATCGCGGATGGTCATCAGGTCGAGCAGGCCCTGCGTCGGATGCGCGTGGTTGCCGTCGCCCGCGTTGATCACGACCGCGCGGCGCGCGTGTGCCGCGAAACGCGCGGGCGTGCCGTTGTCCTTGTGGCGGACGACGAATACGTCGGCGTCCATGGCTTCGAGCGTCGCCTGGGTGTCTTCGAGGCTTTCGCCCTTGCTCGTCGACGAGCTTGCGATGTCGAAATTGACGACATAGGCGCCGAGCCTGCGCGCTGCGAGCTCGAAGCTCGTGCGCGTGCGCGTCGACGCCTCGAAAAAGAGGTTCATGACCGTGCGCCCGGCCAGCAGCGGCGGCAGCGCACCGTCGCGATACGCCTCGCGCAGCGCGACGGCGCGATCGAGCAGCGAGACGATGTACGCGCGGCTGAGCCCGTCCAGGCTCAGGAAGTGGCGCGGTCGGTCGCTGGCTGCGCGCGGTTCGGCCATTGGAGTCATGCGTCGTTGGAAGCGAACCAGTTTTCGAGGATGACTTCGGCGGCGATCGCGTCGATCGTCGCCGCATGCTTGCGCTTGGCGACGCCCGAGGCGCGCTGTTCGGCGAAGCGCCGCGCGGCTTCGTTGGAGGTGAGGCGTTCGTCGACAAGCCGCACATCGAGCCCGTAGCGTTGTGCCAGCAGGCCGGCGAAACCGCGCGCGGCGCGGCTCATCGCCTGTTCGCCGCCGTCGATGCGGAGCGGAAGGCCGACGACGAGGAACGCGGGTCGCCATTCCTGGATCAGCGCGTCAAGGCGGCGCCAGTCCGGCTGCTCGCCGTGATTCACGGTCGTCAGCGCGCGCGATCCGCTCAGCCGATTGCCGACCGCGACGCCGATGAGACGGGTACCGAAATCAAAGCCCAGGACGTTGTCCGCCGGCGTAGCCGCGAACGCGTCAGGCGTGGCCCGCATAGCTCGCCAGCTGAATCAGGTTGACGCCGACGATGTGCGCCGCGGCTTCCCAGCGGTCTTCGAGCGGTGTGGTGAACAAGACTTCTTCGGAGGCGGGTGCCGTCAGCCATGCGTTATCGCGCAATTCCTGCTCGAGCTGACCCGGACTCCAGCCCGAATAACCGAGCGTGACGATCGCGTGCCGCGGGCCTTCGCCGGCGGCCATCGCGACCAGGATGTCGCGCGAGGTCGTCACGCTGAGCCGATCGGAGATGCGGAACGAAGATTCCCATTCGCCCTGCGGCGAGTGCAGCACGAAACCGCGCTCGGGCTGCATCGGACCGCCGATCAGCACCGGCGCATCGATGACGTCGGCAAGGTCCGAGCTCATGTTCATCTGCGCGAGCACATCGCCGAGCCGGTACTCGGAGAGCCGGTTGATCATCAGTCCCATCGCGCCATCTTCGCCGTGCTGGCACAGGAATGTGACGCCGCGCGCGAAATTCGGGTCGCGCAGCGCCGGCATCGCGATCAGCAGCTGATTGGTGAGCGGGCTCGAATCGGCCATGGCGGCATTGTACTGGACGGTCCTGAACGCGGCGTAGGAATTGCGTTGGAATGTGTTGGCGGCATATCGCGGCGTGTGCGTGCGCCTGTCACCTGACGTCGAACGCGCAAGTGATCCGTCTCCCGCTTGCGGCAGAAGGGAAACCCCTCTCCCGCTCGCGGGAGGGTAGGGTGAGGACACCTTTCGCAACAGCTCACCGATTCCGCAGAATGTCGCCCGGCAGAAACTGCCAAGTCCGGCTGATGTAAAGCTCGTCGACCTTTTCCTTGTCCTCCGGCAGCGCCGGGAACGGCTCGGCGAGGTGAACGATGCGGATCGCGGCGTCGTCGAGCACCTTGTGGCCGCTGGACTGGATCACGTCGATGCTTTTGACGCGTCCGTCGCGGGTTAGGCCGACCGTCAACACGAGCTGGCCGTGCATCTGCTGGCGCCGTGCTTCGTCCGGATAGTTCAGGTTGCCGATGCGCTCGATGCGCGCGACCCAGGCGCGCATGTACGCGGCGAATTCGTATTCCTTCGTGTTCGCCGAGATGTACTTGCGTTTGGGGCGCTTGGCGTATTGCTCGGATTCGCGCTGGATTTCCTGCGCGAGCTTGGCCATTTCCATCTTGCGTTGCTCGATTTCGCGATCGACCGTCGCCGGCCTGGGAGGCGTATCGGGCTTCGCGGTGTCGGTGCGCACGCTGAAGTTCGACTGCTTCTGCGTGAGGAGTTCGAGGTCGGTCGGCGTTTCCGGCCGCGGCGCACCGTTCTCGAGCTGGACCGGCGCAATGCCGGCGACCGCCTTCGGGATGGGGCCGGACAACGGCTGCGAAGGTCGATGCGCTTCGTCCACCGTGCCGCCGCCTCTATTGGTCGCCTGCGCGAGGAAATCGGCCTTGTCGGGTTTCTCGTCGTTGGCCGACTGGACCAGGATCACGTCGAGCGACGGCAGCTGCGGCGCCGATTTGACGAACTCGAACGTCAAGCCAAGCGCGAACACGCCATGCGCGATCAGCGAAAAAAGCAAGGTCACGCCGAGACGATCGGCGCTGCCGGTGCCGGATGCCGCCATTTACTTGCGCAAGGCCTCGATGCGATCGAACAGGAGCCCGGCGATGTTAAGCCCGAATGCCTTGTCGAGTTCGCGGATGCAGGTCGGAGATGTGACGTTGATCTCGGTCAGATAGTCGCCGATCACGTCGAGGCCGACGAAAAGCATGCCGCGGCGCTTCAAATCCGGTCCGACTTCGGCCGCGATCCAACGATCCCGATCACTCAGCGGAACGCCGACGCCTCTGCCGCCGCGCGCCAGATTGCCGCGGAAATCGTCGCCTTGCGGTACGCGCGCGAGCGCGTAGGGCACCGGTTCGCCGTCAATCATCAGGATGCGTTTGTCGCCGGCCGTGATCTCCGGGATGAAGCGCTGCACGGCGCACAACTGGCGGCCGTTCCTGGTCAGCGTTTCGATGATGACGTTGAGATTCGGATCGTGATTGCGGCTGCGGAAGATCGAATAGCCGCCCATGCCGTCGAGCGGTTTCAGCACGACCTCGCCATGCTCGGCGGCGAAACGGCGGATCTCGGCGGCGTCGCGCGCGATCAGTGTCGGCGGGGTGCACTGGGGGAAATGCAGCGAAAAGAGCTTCTCGTTGGCATCGCGCAGGCCCTGCGGGCGGTTCACGACCAGAGCGCCGCGCATCTCCGCGAGCTCCAGCACCATCGTGTCGTAGAGGAATTGATCGTCGAACGGCGGATCCTTTCGGGCCAGAATCACATTGATCGATGCGAGCTCGCGCCAGGTCGGATGGTCGAGTGTGAACCAGTCCTCATCGTCATCACGAACGGCGAGCGGCGCCAGCAGCGCCCAAGGCTCGCCGCCGCGGAGCGCGAGCCCGCTTTGCAGCGTGTAATGCAGCTCGTAGCCGCGGCGCTGGGCTTCGAGCAGCATCGCCAGCGTGGAATCTTTCTCGGGATGGATCGCCGCGATCGGGTCCATCAACACGGCCAGGGTGCGGTTCATCGCGAAGCTCCGAAAGGCACGGCGGGCCGCGACCGTCGTCGCAGCATGGCGGGTATTCCTATACTACACTCGGCGTTGGACAGGGCTCGGCATTCGGGCAAAAAACGAGCGCTGGTTCTCGTGGTATTTCGCGAGCTTACGAGCACAACTTGACGCTCCGCTAAGTTTTGGTTAAGAAGGCCGAATCCCGCGATATGCCGTCCCGAAAATGTCGGGTGCGCGCCGGCTAGCGAGGGGCTCAGCGCGATCGCGGCATGTTTTTAGCATGCCGGTAATCCGTTTCAGTACGCGGTAGGGGGTCCGAGTGGATGACACGAAACATGGCAGCCTGACCGGCGTGAAGGTCATGGTCATCGACGACTCGAAGACCATCCGCCGCACGGCCGAAACCCTGCTGCGCAAAGAGGGTTGCGAGGTCGTCACCGCGACCGACGGCTTCGAGGCGCTTGCCAAGATCTCCGATCAGCAGCCGCAGATCATCTTCGTCGACATCATGATGCCGCGTTTGGACGGCTATCAGACCTGCGCGTTGATCAAGAACAACCAGATGTTCAAGGGCACGCCGGTGATCATGCTGTCCTCGAAGGATGGCCTTTTCGACAAGGCGCGAGGGCGCATCGTCGGTTCCGAGCAGTATCTGACCAAGCCGTTCACCAGAGAAGAATTGCTCGGCGCGATCCGCAGGCACGTGCAGTGACCAACGCGCTCGTCCTCGATCGTGACAATCAAAATGCGGCCATCGATGGCCGTGCTGCTCAAGTCAAGACGTGATTTCGAACACGGCCATTCGATCTACAGGGGATGAGATGGCACACATTTGCATCATTGATGATTCGCCGACGGACGTGCACGCGCTCAGCACGATGCTGACGAGAGGCGGTCACCGCGTCTCGAGCGCACCGAGCGCCGAGCAGGGCATCGCGCTGGTCAAGCGCGAGCGGCCTGATCTCGTGATCATGGATGTGATCATGCCGGGCATCAACGGATTTCAGGCAACGCGCGATCTTTCACGCGACGCGCAGACCGCGACGATACCGATCCTGATCATCACCACGAAGTCGATGGAGGCTGACCGCGTGTGGGGCCTGCGCCAGGGCGCCAAGGATTTCATGACCAAGCCGGTGCGCGAGAAGGATCTGCTCGCGCGAATCAGCGATCTCCTGCCGGGCTGACATGGTCATCGCCGCCGACCACTCCGTCGCGACGCCGTTCGAAGTCCTCGCGGACTACGAGCGGCGCAGCCTCGCGCATGTCGCCGGCCTGCCTGACCAGATTGAAGCGCCGGGACTTTGGCGCGGCATCGGATTTCGCGTCGGCGTGCGGCACTTCGTCAGCATCATCGCCGAAGTCAACGAAATCCTGACGCCGCCGCTGCTGACCGCCGTGCCGGGCACGCGCCGCTGGCTGCTCGGCGTCGCCAACGTGCGCGGCAATCTGGTGCCGATCATTGACCTGCGCGATTTCATCGAAGGCGAGCGCAGCGTGATCACCGAGGCGAGCCGCGTGCTCGTCGTGCGCCAGCATGCGGGCAGCGTCGGCCTCCTGATCGACGAAGTGCTCGGCCAGCGCAGCTTCTCCGACGAGCAGCGCGCCGACGCGGTCGGCGAGGCCGACGAGCGCTACCAGCGGTTCGTGGGCGAGAACCTCCAGCTCGGCGACGTGCTGTGGGGCCTCTTCAGCATGGCGACGCTGGTGCGGGCGGCCGAATTCCAGCAGGGATCGGCATGAAAGTTGCTCTGATTTTCACGAAAAGCGAACGGATTCGCGGGACGCGAAAGAGGCGGACGAAGCCTCTGCGGCACGAGGTGCCGACGCGTGCAAGGCAGGGAGACCCGACGTGGCGCGTGCCGCGGCGCGGGTCTGTCGGCGTTGCTGCGCGGGCCGGTGGGCGGCCGGCCTTTAAAGACGAATCACAAAGGGGTGGAGCATGAGCACGACTTCGGGCGCATTGGGCAGAGAGCGGAGCGGCAGCGCGAACACCGTGCTGTTCGTTCTTCTCGGGCTGCTCTTCCTGTTCGCGATCGTCGACTTCGGTTTCCTGTACTGGAAGAACAACCAGGACCGGCAAGCGATTTCGTTCACGACGCAGATTCAGGTGCTCTCGCAGGCGCTCGCGAAGTACGCGTCCGAAGCGGCCGGCGGCAACGAGCTGGCGTTCAAGGAACTGGAGAGCGCGCGCAACAGCATCGACACCTTCGTGCGCAATCTCAGCGAAGGCGACAACCGCGGCATGCGCGGATACAAGACCGAGCCGACGATCAAACCGGAGCTCGACAACCTGACCAAGGCGTGGACCGCGCTGCAGACAGATGCCACCAAGATTTACGGCAACAAGGATCTCGTGCTCGGCGCCGCGACCAGTGCTAAGGATTTCACCGACAACCTCTCGGCGCTGAATTCGCGCATGAACGAAGTCGTCAACATCCTCACCGAAAAGAATGCGAGCGCCTCGCAGGTCTACATTTCCTCGCGTCAGATGCAGCTCGCCGACCGTATGGGCGGCCGCGTTACCAAGATTCTCGCCGGCGGCAACAACGCGCAGGAGTCGGCCGATGGCTTCGCGCGCGATGCGCGTCTCTACAGCGCGGTCGTCGCCGGACTTCTCAACGGCGCGCCCGAGCTCAACATCAAGGCGCTCGACAATCAGAACGCGAAGCAGATCCTCGGTGACATTTCCCAGAAGTGGACCGGCCTCGCCGATCCGATCCAGAAGATTCAAGACGCGTCGACCAACCTGCAGACGGTCAAGGACGCTGCAGACGCGAGCTTCACCGACAGCCAGAGCGTGCTCCTGCGCGCCGGCAACGTCGCGCAGCTGATCGGCGATCTGCCGACCAAGCGGCTATTTCCGAATCCGTGGTGGGGCGCGATCGCCGCCGGCGCGGCGCTGTTGCTGCTGCTGTTCCTCGGCGTCAACCTGATTCGCGATCAGCAACGCCGCTATCAGGTTTCCGCGGAGCTCAACCAACGCAACCAGGAAGCGATTCTGCGCCTCCTCGACGAAATGGGATCGCTCGCCGAAGGCGATCTCACGGTCAAGGCGACCGTCACCGAAGACATCACCGGCGCCATTGCGGACTCGGTGAACTTCGCGGTCGAAGCGCTGCGCAGCCTCGTCACGACGATCAACGAAACCGCCGTGCAGGTTTCCGCAGCCGCGCAAGAAACGCAGGCGACCGCGATGCATCTCGCCGAAGCCGCCGAGCATCAGGCGCAGCAGATCACCTCCGCGTCGGCCGCGATCAACGAGATGGCGACCTCGATCGACAACGTGTCGAAGAACTCCGCCGAATCGGCCGAAGTCGCGCAGCGCTCGGTGCAGATCGCCGCGAAAGGCGCCGGCATCGTGCGGCAGACGATTCAGGGCATGGATTCGATCCGCGATCAGATCCAGGAAACGTCCAAGCGCATCAAGCGCCTCGGCGAGTCCTCGCAGGAAATCGGATCGATCGTCGAGCTCATCAACGACATCGCCGAACAGACCAACATTCTTGCGTTGAACGCGGCGATTCAGGCCGCATCGGCGGGCGAAGCGGGCCGCGGATTCGCGGTGGTCGCCGACGAAGTGCAGCGCCTCGCCGAACGCGCATCCGGCGCGACGAAACGAATTGAAACGCTGGTGCAGACGATTCAGTCCGACACCAACGAAGCGGTCAGCTCGATGGAGCAGACGACATCCGAAGTGGTGTCCGGCGCCCGTCTCGCCGAGGACGCGGGCCTCGCGCTCGGCGAGATCGAAAAGGTGTCGAACGACCTTGCGGAATTGATCCAGAACATCTCCGCGGCGGCGCGCCAGCAGTCGGCGGCGGCGACGAATATTTCGGCGACGATGAACGTGATTCAGGAAATCACAACGCAGACATCGGTCGGCGCAAGTCAGACCGCCGAATCGATCGGCAACCTTGCGCAGCTTGCGTCCGACCTGCGCAGGTCAGTAGCGGACTTCAAACTGCCGGGCTGAGTCCGACAGTGGGAGCGGCCCGACCTGCTGCCCCGGCGCAGGGATGTGCCGCCGCGATACGCGCAAGCGCGTGTCGCGACAAACGTGACGCGGCTCTGCCGCGGCCGTTTGTTCGCAAACCGCGGCAGGATGCCCGGTTTTGCGAATGGAATGGCCGTTGATCGAGGGTGGTATGAAACTGCAAGACAACATCGACTTCACCGCTCTCAACTGGGTCAAGCACGAGCTCGACGTGACCCTGAAGCAGGGTCGCGACGCGCTCGAGGCTTACGTCGAGAATCCGGCGGATGTCGCGCTGATGCGCGAGAGTGCGCTGCATCTGCACCAGGTGC
Organism: uncultured Gammaproteobacteria bacterium; assembly: GCA_963834755.1. Lineage (GTDB taxonomy): Bacteria > Pseudomonadota > Gammaproteobacteria > Xanthomonadales > Rhodanobacteraceae > Dokdonella_A. Next base: position 24,844 of record CAWICQ010000014.1, on the reverse strand, counting down.
AGGGCACGCTGCGCATGGTCGAGTTGTACGGCGCGGCGATGGTCGTGGAGGAAATGGAGCGCCTTGCGCAAGGGCTCCTCAACGACACGATCAAGCAGCGCGACGAAGCCTATTCCGTGCTGATGCGCGGCATGGTGCAGCTGCCCGATTACCTGGAGCGCGTGCAGAGCGGCCACAAGGACATTCCGATCGTCCTGCTGCCGCTGCTGAATGATCTGCGCGCCTGCCGCGGCGACAATCTCCTGACCGAATCCGCGCTGTTTTCGCCGGACATGCACGCGGAGCTGCCGCGCGCCGCCGTCGGCAGCGCGACGCCGACCGCGCCGGCCGAATTGCGCACGCAGGCGTTGCGCCTGCGCCTCGGTTTTCAGGCCGCGCTGCTCAAATGGTACCGCGACGAAAAAGCCAACGAACATCTGGATCGCCTCAACAACGTGCTCGATCGTTTGCGCAGCCTCTCGTACGGCAGCGAACCGCGCCGCCTGTGGTGGGTGGCCGGCGGCGTGATCGAAGCCGTGCGCGACGGCGCGCTCGAACCTAGCGTCGCCGTGAAGTTGCTGTTCGGTGGCGTCGATCGCGAAATCAAGCGTTTCGCCGACGGCGGAGAGAATGCGCTGTCATTGCTGCCGCCGCGCGATCTCGTCAAGAATCTTCTCTATTACATCGCACACTCGACGGCCGAAGGTCCGCGCGCGCGCGATGTGCGTGCGACCTATCGGCTCGACACGCTGCTGCCGACCCAGAAAGAGCTGCAGCACGCGCAAGGCTCGATGACGGGCCACAACCGCAATCTTCTGGACACGGTTTCGGTCGCGATCAAGGAAGATCTGCTGCGTGTCAAGGAGTCGCTCGATATTTTCCTTCGCTCGACCGATGCGAACCCGGCCAATCTCGCGAGCCAGGCTGAAATTCTCGATCGCGTCGGCGACACGCTCGGAATGCTCGGTCTCGGCATGCCGCGCAAGGTCGTCGGTGAACAGCGCACCGTGATCGAGGAGATGTCGGACAACCGCCGTCCGATCGACGAAGGCGCGCTGCTCGATGTTGCCGGCGCGCTTTTGTATGTCGAAGCGTCGCTCGACGATCACATCGAACGACTCGGTGCCGGCGGTGAAACCGAGCCGATGGAAGGCGAGCTCGAACTGCCGAAGGCCGAGGTGCGCAAGATCCTCGACGCGTTGATGCGCGAGGCCGCGGTCAACATCCAGCAGGCCAAGCACGACATCATCGCGTTCATCGAGTCCCCCTGGGAGCACGGGCGCGTCGAGCAGATTCCGCGCCTGCTCGAAGAAATTTCCGGCGCGCTGCGCATGCTTGGCCTCGGCGATGCCGCGCAGCTCATGACCGGCATCGTGCGCTTCGTCGAAACCGAATTGTTGAAGCATCGCCGCGTGCCGACGGCCGAGCAGATGGACAAGCTCGCCGACGCGCTCGCCGCGATCGAGTATTACCTTGAAGCGACGCGCGAGCAGCGCGGTAATCGCGAACGCATCCTCAACGTCACGCGCGAAAGCCTCGAAGGGCTTGGCTACTGGCCGGTGCCGTCCGGCGGCGGCGATTCCGGAGAAGATCTCTCGCCCGTTGCGCCGGTGCCAGCGGCCGAAGTCGCGCCGCCCGCACCTTCTGGCGTCGACGCGGCGCTCGAAGCCGCGGCATCGCTTGCGTATGGACACGATTCGACCACTGCCGCGACGACCGCAACGCGTGACCGCAGCTTGCAGTCGATGTCGTTCGACGTGCCGGCGGATCAATTTCCAAGCTGGGGCGATCATCTGCCAAGCGGACGCAGCGACGGTTTGCGCGACGAAAACGTCGAGCGCCTCGCCGCCGATGCCGACATGCCGAGCATCGACCTTCCGAACATCGATCTCGACGTCGATCTTTCCGAGCCCACTTGGAACGACGATTCGAAGGACAGCCTGGCCTCCAATGACGCGCCCGGCGACGTGCCGAGCGTCGTCGAAATCGCACCCGGCCACGACATCGGCGATCTGATCGTCGGCGAAGCCAACGCGCCGGAACCGTTTGCACACGATCTGGATGGTTTGCGTCTCGCCGAAACCGGCGATAGCGAATCGGGCTGGACCGAGATCGAAGAGGAAATCGAAGAAGAAGTCCCGCTCGAAGCCGCGCACGACGCCGGCTTCCAGAGCACGGCGGGCGAAGACATCGACGACGAGATTCGCGAAGTGTTCGTCGAGGAAGTGCAGGAGGAAATCGAGAACATGCGACGTCAGCTTCCGGTGTGGAAGGCAGACATCGAGAATCTCGATTCGCTGAAACCGCTGCGGCGCTCGTTCCATACGTTGAAAGGATCGGGCCGCCTGGTCGGTGCGCTGACGCTCGGCGAGTTCTGCTGGAAAGTCGAGAACATGCTGAATCGCGTGCTCGATCGCACGATCGCGCCCGGCCACGCGTCGGTATCGCTGGTCGAACATGCCGTCGACGCGCTGCCGGAATTGCTCGGTGCACTGCGCGGCGGCGGCGCCGCGATGGTCAACGTGCACGGCATCATGCATACGGCCGATCGCGTCGCTGCCGGCGAAGATGCGCTGGTGCCGGCGCGCCACGCGGGAACGCGCAAGGTGCGTCGCACCGTGCGTCGTCGCGTGCCCATTGCCCCGCCCGAAACGGCCGCGCATTCGGCGGAATTCGATATCGAGAGCGCGTTCGCCGCGGCGCCGCCGGAATTGCATGCCGGACCGACGCCGAACATCGATCCGGTGTTGTTCGACATTCTGAAGAGCGAAGTCGCCGCGCATCTCGGCGTGATCGGCGATTATCTCGATCGCTGCGCCGAGGCGCCGGTCGTCGCGAGCGAAGCGCTGCTGCGCGCGGTGCATACGCTCAACGGTGCGATCGCGATGGTCGATCTTCCCGCGCTCGGTCAAGTACTGGCTCCGCTCGAAGGTTATATCAAGCGACTTCGCGGCGTCGCTGCGGCACCCGATGACGCCGGCGTCGCTGCGCTCGAAGATACGGTCAAGCTCGCGCGCGATGTGGTCGCACGTCTGGACATGGGCGTGAGCGTGCTTCCGGATTCCTCCGATCTCACGCAGCGCGTCACCGCGCTCCGCGATGCGCTGCCGGAACCCGAACGCTCGCTGCATCTTTACTCCGGCGCCGAAGCGGCCTCGAAGATGGACGACATCGCAGCCGAAGCGCCGATGCATGCTGCCGACGATGAAACCACGCGCCATCACCTGACACCCGCGCTGGCCGAGGAAGACCTCACGCATTCGCTGGTACAAAGCTTCGATCAGGACATCGCCGCGCCAGGCGGGCAGATCGAATTTGCCGACATGCCGCCCGATCTCGCGGCTTCACTGTCGGCGTTCGATCTTGAAAATCCGTCGCTCGCCGATGCCGCGCACACCGCCGAAGAGCCGCCCGTCGTGGCGCAGGACGACGTGTCGGAACCGGCGTTCAGCGGCCTGCCTGCGTTCGTCGACGCGGCGCTGGTCGGCGCATTCAACGAAGCCGACAAGCGCGCCGACGAAGTGAATGTGCAGAACGTATACGTTCCGGACGACGAGATTCCCGCCGTTGCGTTCGATGTCGACGAAACCGAGGATCTCGCCGAGCTCGAATCGGTCGAGGATCCGGCCGAAGAACTTGTCGTCGCATCGACGCCCGAAGAGATCGTGTCGTTCGACGAACCTGTGTCGATCGAAACCTTGCCGATCGAGACGCCGCCGATCGAAACCTTCAGCAAGAAGAGCGAGCCGCCGATGCGCACCGAACCCGCGCAGGCGGCCGATCGCCTCACCGGCGCCGAGGCGCCACCGATCGCGGAAGACGCACAGCCCGATGGCGCGCTCGAGCTGCCGGACATGGACGACGACCTGCTCGGGATCTTCGTGCAGGAAGGCGCGGATATTCTGGATCACTCCGATTCGCTGATGGCGCGCTTGCGCGAAGCACCGTCGGATCGCGATCTGGTCGTCGGTTTGCAACGCGATCTGCACACGCTGAAGGGCGGTGCGCGCATGGCCGGCCTCGCGCCGATCGGCGATCTCAGTCACGCGATGGAATCGCTGATCGATATCGTCAGCGAAGGTCGCCGACCGATGGATCGCGTCGCCGTCGAATCGCTCGAGCGCGGCTTCGATCGCCTGCACGCGCTCGTGCAGCGCGTCGCGCAGCGCCAGGCGATTGCGATGCCGCTCAACGCGATTGCGCGCTTCGAAGGTCTGGTTGCCGGCGAGCTGCCGGCTGATCTGCCGGTGTCGATCGGCGGCATCGATGAACGTACAACGATCGAAGCACCGCTTGAGTCGGCTGCGCCGGGCGAGCAGGCCCAAGCGGCGCTGCGCCCGACTGCCGAGGCTCCCGCCGGATCGCGTCCGGCGCCGCGGCATCTGCCGACCTTCGACGAAGAGGAAACGCCGCGCGCGCCGCAGGAAATGATCCGCGTGCGCTCGGAGCTTCTCGATTCGCTGGTCAACTATGCCGGCGAAGTCTCGATCTACCGCTCGCGCCTCGAGCAGCAGATTTCGACGTTCCGCTTCAACCTGATCGAATTCGAGCAGACCGTGAGCCGTTTGCGCGAACAGCTGCGCAAACTCGAAATTGAAACCGAAGCGCAGATCATCGCGCGTTATCAGCGCGAGCATCACGAGCCCGGCCAGATCGTGTTCGATCCGCTCGAGCTCGATCGGTTCTCGCAATTGCAGCAGCTGTCGCGCGCGCTCGGCGAGTCGGTGTCCGACCTTGTTTCGATTCAGGGCCTGCTCGACGATCTGACGCGTCAGTCCGAAACGCTGCTGCTGCAGCAGTCGCGCGTCAGCTCCGATCTCCAGGAAGGCCTCATGCGCACGCGCATGGTGCCGTTCGATTCGCTGGTGCCGAACCTGCGGCGCACGCTGCGGCAGGCCGCGCAGGAATTGGGCAAGCGCGCGCAGCTGCGCGTCGACGGTGCGCAAGGCGAAATGGACCGCAACCTGCTCGAGCGCATGAAAGCGCCGTTCGAGCACATGCTGCGCAACGCGCTCGCGCACGGCATCGAAACACCCGAAGAACGTCTCGCCGCCGGCAAGCCGGCCGAGGGCACGGTCAACATCGCGGTCAGCCGCGAGGCGACCGAAGTCGTGCTGCGCGTTTCCGACGACGGTCAGGGCATGGACCGCGAAGCGATCCGCCGCAAGGCGATCGAGCGCGGCGTGCTGAAACCCGATGTCGAGCTGTCCGATCGCGATCTCTATGGTTTCGTGCTCGAAACCGGTTTCTCGACGGCCGAGCAAGTCACGCAGCTTGCCGGCCGCGGCGTCGGCATGGATGTCGTGCACAACGAGATCAAACAGCTCGGCGGTTCGCTGCTGATTGATTCCGTGCAGGGCAAGGGCGCGACATTCACGATCCGCCTGCCGTTCACGCTGGCGGTGACACAGGCGATTCTGGTCAAGCTCGGCGACAACACGTACGCGATTCCGATGTCGTCGGTGCAAGGCGTCGTGCGCATCGCACGCGACGATCTCGATCGCCGCCTCGCGACGGGCAATCCGAAATACAGTTACGCCGGCGAGGAATTCAACATATACGAGCTCTCGCAGCTGCTCGGTGTGCCGGCCGGACGTGCGCTCGACGAAACACAGCTGCCGCTGCTGATGACGCGCACCGGCGATCAGCGCGCTGCGGTGCGTATCGATGCGGTCGTCGGCTCGCGCGAAATCGTCGTCAAGTCGGTCGGACCCCAGATCAGCTCCGTGCCCGGCATCTTCGGCGCGACGATCATGGGCGACGGCTCGGTCGTCATGATTCTCGATCTCGCACCGCTGGTGCGTCGCTCGGCGGCGCTGCGTGCGCGCCGCGAAGGCGGTGCGCCGGTGGAAATGCCGGTCTACACGCCGCCCGCGGTCGTGCAGGAACACCGCCGCCATCCGCTGATCATGGTCGTCGACGATTCGATCACGATGCGCAAGGTAACGACGCGCGTGCTCGAGCGCGCCGAGCTCGACGTGGTCACCGCGAAGGACGGTCTCGACGCGGTCGAAAAACTGCAGGAAAAAGTGCCGGATCTGATGCTGCTCGACATCGAGATGCCGCGCATGGACGGTTACGAGCTTGCGACATACATGCGCAACGACGCGCGCCTCAAGGACGTGCCGATCATCATGGTGACCTCGCGTACCGGCGAAAAACATCGCCAGCGCGCGCTGGAAATCGGCGTGGAACGTTATCTCGGCAAACCCTACCAGGAAGCCGACCTGCTGCGTCACGTGCAGGAAATACTGAGACTGGATCGTGTCTAACTCGCAAGCGAATACGCAGGTCGCGCTGCTCTATCAGACGCAGGAGCTCGGCCGCCATCTGCGCGACGCGCTGACCTTGCTCGGCACGCCGATCGTTTACGAAGCCGCGACGGACCATCTCGATCCCGGGGCGCTGGAGCAATCCGGTGCGCGCGTCGTGATCGTGAATCTCGATCCCGAGCTCGAAGCGCATCTGGACGAAGTCTATGGCTTGCTCGAAGACGATCGCTACAGCGTCGTCTTCAATGACGCGCAAGTGTCAAGCGGACTGTCGGGATGGGACCAGGCGCGCTGGGCGCGCCATCTCGCCGCGAAAATTCTCGGCGACGCCGACATCGATCCGCCGCGTCCCGAAGGCGCGGAAGCGATTCCGACACCGGTTCCGGTTGCCGCGGAGGCACGTGCCGACAGCACTTCGTTTGCGCACGAGCGCGAACCCGAAGAGACGTTGGCGGACGAAATCGAGATGGTGTCGGAGCCGGAAGCCGGCTACGACACGCGTCTGCAATCGATCGTCGAAAGCGCAGAAGAGGAACACGCCGCGGCGACCACGCACGCGGGCGATCCTCTGGACATGCTCGAATCGCGCTACGAGGAGATGAATCAGCCGGCCGCAGCGGCATATCCGTCGCCGCCGCCTCCGCCCGACGATGAGTTCGATTTCTCCACGCTCGAAGCGCTTACCGCAACGCCGTTGCCGCCGACCGACACGGCGTCTCCGTTCCCCGGCGAATTCAGCAGCGACGAAGCGCCAGCGCAGGAACCGTCGTTTGCAACCGAAACGCCGCAAGCAGACGAAACGTCGAATGAGCCGTCATCGCGCGTCGATGAAACGCCCGCCGAAAGCCTGGAAACCGATCCCGATCTCGAAGCGTTCGATCTCGCCGCTCTGGACAAGCTCTTCGGCGATGACTCGGCGGACGTGCCGTCCGCAGTGCCGGTGCCGACGCAGACGGAAGAAGCATCGATCGACGTGGGTGATCTCGGCGACCTCGGAGATCTGGATTCAGTCCCGTCGGTGCCGGCGGACGCTGCTGCGATCTCAGCGAAAAGCACGACTGATATAGCGGTCGACATCTCTGATCTTTCCCTGCTCGACGACGTCGACTTGGGCGCGCCGACAACCGCCGCGCCGAACGAAGCGTCGATTCCCATGTCGCCGCTGCGGCTTGCCGCCGCTGCGGACTGGTCGCTCGAGGACATGCTCGAAGGCGACGCGCCGCCGAACGTGCCAGTCCCGACCGGCCGCGCCGAATTCGGCATCGAGAAGGTGAGCGCCGCCGAATATCTCGCGCCGCCGAGCGAGAACACTGCGCCGCCGCCGATGCCCGACCTCGGCGCCTTCTCGCTCGAATTGATGCCGCTCGAAGAAGCCGTTGCGCCGCAGGCTGTCGAGCGCGAGGCGCATGAGTCGTGGCTTGATCCCGACAAAGTCGTGGTGCCGCCGAAGATCCGCCGCATCTGGGTGCTCGGCGCTTCGATCGGCGGTCCGGAAGCGGTGCGCGAATTTCTCGGCGAGTTGCCGCGCGACTATCCGGCGTTGTTCCTGCTCGCCCAGCACATGGGCGCGGAATTCGTCGACTTGATGGCGCAGCAACTCGCGAAGGCGACGTCGCTCACCGTGCGCACGCCGACCCACGGCGAACGCGTCGGGCATGGCGAAGTCATCATCGTGCCGACCACGCACCGCTTGCAGGTCGATCCGGAAGGATTCGTCGTGCTCGAACGCGCCAGCAACGAGGGCGCGTACAGCCCGTCCATCGATCGCGTGCTGCACGACGTCGCCGATCGCTACGGCGCGAACGCAGGCGCGATCATCTTTTCTGGCATGACCGTGGACGCGATCGAAGGCGCGAAATACCTGGCCGGCAAAGGCGGCACGGTGTACGCGCAGCATCCGGATAGCTGCGTCGTCAGCTCCATGGTCGACGGCGTCGTCGAGGCAGGCGTCGTCAAGGTCCTCGGCACGCCGACGGAACTCGCCGACGTGCTGCTGGCCGAATATACGAAGAACAAGCGCTGAGTCGAACGCGACTCGCGCAGCGACGATTGGGGAATCACATGCTCGACCTGCCACGCGAAATCCGCGGCGTCATGATCCCGGTCACCGGCGGGCGTGTATTGCTGCCGAATGCGACGGTCGCCGAGGTCATCACCTACGCGCAGCCCGAGCGTGTCGCGAATGCGCCGAAGTGGCTGCTCGGCCGACTGTCCTGGCGCGGCTGGCGATTGCCGTTGTTTTCGTTTCCGATGTTGACCGGCCAGGTCGCCGACGAAACCTATACGAACGCGCGCGTCGCCGTTTTGAAGGCGCTCAGCGGCAACGCGAAGATGCCGTTTCTTGCGCTGCTCGCGCAGGGATTTCCGCGTTTGACGACCGTCACGCCGGACTCGCTGATTCCGACCGGCGATGAGAACGCGCATCCGCTCGGCATCCGCGCCGAAGTGCTGGTGCGCGACGACCGCGCGGTGATTCCGGATCTCGGATTGATCGAAGGCATGGTCGCGGACGCGGTCGCAGCCTAGCTTCGCGTTGCGCTTGCGCCGCCACGTTTGACCGATCGTTCAGCGGGTTCTTGTCTGCTGCTCCCGCGGCAATCGCCGGACCTTGGCGTGCGCTCGAAAGGCCGCATGTCCGATGGCATGGACATGATCGCCGTCATTTCCTCTTCGGCCATCGCGGCCGTCGGCTACGATGCCGCGACTCGGCAGATGAAGATCCGTTTCGTCGCCGGCCACACCTACGACTTCTGCGGCGTTCCACCCGGCGTTTTCGAGGGCCTCCTGCACGCCGTGTCCAAAGGCCGCTACTACAACGAGCACATCAAGGATCGCTATCCATGCTGATCTGCGCTCGTGCGCCGAGCGGTGTTTCGCGTTCGCCCGGCCGAGGGCAACGCAACGCGGCCGCCACGTAAGATCCCTCCGGGGAAATTCAGCAATACCATCCGTGCGCAAGCGGAGAATCGATGCGCCGCAATCCTGCAGTGTTCGCCATTGTTGTCGGCGGCGGCCTCGCCGGAGCGTTCGACATCACGTACGCGATCGTCTATTCGGCGATCCGCGGTGTTTCCGCCGGGCGCGTGCTGCAATCCGTGGCGAGCGGATTGCTCGGCCAGGCGGCCTACGACGGCGGCGCGCAGACGGCGGTGCTCGGTTTCTGTCTGCATTTCGGCATGGCGTTGCTGATAGCGGCGATCTTCTATTTCGCCAGCCGGAAACTCGCTTTCATGACGCAGCGCGCGGTGATGTCCGGACTTCTCTACGGCATCTGCGTGTACGTCGTCATGAATTTCGTTGTGCTGCCGCTGTCGGCGTTTCCGACACCGCTCACGTTCACGCCGACGCGTGTCGCGATCAACGTCGTTGCGCACATGATCCTGTTCGGCCTTCCGATCGCGCTCGCTACGCGCGCGGCGTCGTCGCCCGCGCCGGTCGCGTAGCGCGACGATCCCGGTTGCGCTCGTCGTCGCGACGTTCAGTCGCCGACGATGCGCCAGCCGAAGTACAGCGTCGCCGAATCGACGTACTGCGTGTTGCCCTCGACGTTGAGCCGAAGCGTCATCGCGTGACGGAAGAAGTCGCGCGCCTGGGCGTCGCTGAGACCGTAGATCTGCATCAGCGTGCTGCGGCTGATCAGTCCGGCGATGCAGACCGCCGAATCGCGTGTGCGCTCGGTGATGTGCGTCGCCGCCGGCAACGGCACCTCGAAATGCTGCGATGAGGTCATGCCGGTCAGGAGCTGTCCGCCGAACGGCAATCCGGTGGTCGGATCGATCAGCGACGGATCGTTGAGCACCGAGTTCTCGATCGTCACTGTCGGCGTGTAGGCGAGGTGGGCGACGACCGGCGCTGCGCTGTCGTTGCCGTAGCCGATCGTCAGGAACGGCGAGAACCAGTAGCAGAGCAGCGAATGCGCCGCGCGCGCGGGCAGCGTGATGTGGCCGAGATCGGTGAAACTGAAACTCGTTTCGCCGGGCGGCGCCGCGAGCGGCTGGCAGGCGAACGCATCGCCGGTGCAATCATCGAGCAGATCGACTTCGCCATCGGCGAGCCCGAGCCATTGCAGGCTGCGTCCGAACGAGTCGGGATCGCCGGTGTCGTCGGGCGGCGCGGAAGGCGCGTTGTCGGCCGGTTTGGCTGCGGACGCCGAATGCGCGACCGCTGTGTCGGCGGAGCGTCCGGGCTGGTCGATGTCGGCGGACGACGCGGCGAACGCCGATGTCGTGGCGGCGAGCAATGCGAAAATGGCGGTGCGGCGAAAATTCGCGTTCATTGTGGCTGCTTCCCTTGCGTTGGGTTACAGCCTTTTCCACGCAAATTCCGCAGGGAAACGGGCGAAAAACATTTGTGGCGTCGCCGGGCCGTTCAGGTCGCTCGCACTCGCGCACTCGAATTCGCGCCAGAGACGTGCCGCGAAAAAGCTACAAATCGCCGAGCAGCGCCTGCATCGCCGCCAGCGCGGCCAGTCCGGCCGTCTCCGTGCGCAGGATGCGCGGACCCAGACGCAGGCCGGTGAATCCCGCCGCCTTCAACGTCGCGAGATCGTGCGCGGACAAGCCGCCCTCGGGTCCGACCGCGAGCGTCGCGCGCGTGCTCGCGGGAAGATCGCGCGGCGTACGTTCGCCTTCGGGATCAAGCGCAAGCCGCAAACCGGCCGACTCATCGAGCGAAGCGGCCCAGTCGCCGAGCTTCACCGGCTCGCACACTTCGGGCAGCCGGCTGCGTCCGCATTGCTCGCAGGCCGAGGCGACCACCGCCTCCCAATGCGCGACGCGGCGTTCGGCACGTTCGGCATCAAGTTTCACCTCGGTCCGATCGGTAATGACCGGCACAATCCGCGCGACGCCGAGCTCGGTCGCCTTCTGCAGGATCCAATCCATTTTTTCGCCGCGCGCGATGCCTTGCGCCAGCGTGACTCGGAGCGGACTTTCGCGATCCGCCGCCGCGGTCGATTCGAGCACGCGTGCCGTCACCGAACGTTTGGCCAGCGAGGCGAGTTCGGCCTCGTACTCGTCGCCGCTGCCGTCGAACAGACGCAGCGGATGGCCGCGCTCCAGGCGCAGCACGCGGGCGAGGTGCTCGCCGGCCTGGATCGGCAGTTCGACTTCACGGCCCGGGCGAAGCATTTGCGGCACGTAGATGCGAGGGATGCGCATGGGCGTCTCCGTGGCGCGAAGGAAAAATCGTCCGCGCGCGCAGGCGTGCGGATGCCTCGGAAACAGACAGTACCGCGCCGCGGCGGCGATCGGTAGTGGTCGGCGTGCGATCGCGCCCGATGACACTCAGTTAACGCGGTACCAAGTAGGAGTATTCTCTGGCGCGCAAGCGGCCCCTTCCGGAGAGACGCGATGAGTTTGATCGCCTGCTGCCTATGGTGGCTCGTACTGGGTTTCCTGCTCGGCTGGCTGTTCAACTGGTTGCTGTCGAAGTGGTTGCACAAGGATCCACCCGCCGCGGTGCGTGCCGCCGACGAATCCGCGGCGCGTGAAGCCGCGGCCGCGCAGCATGAGGCGCTGGTCAGTGCGGCCTCTGCGCCGCCGGCACGCGTCATCGACGTCGCTGCCGCGCGCGCCGCCGGGTTCAACCTCAAGCACGACGACGATCTGACGATCATCGAGGGCATCGGTCCGAAGATCGATGACCTGTTCCATGCTAACGGCGTTGTCTCGTTCGCGCAGCTCGCGCGGCTCGGCGTGCCGGACATGCTCGATATCCTCGAACGCGGCGGGCCGCACTTTCAGTTGGCGAACCCGGGTTCGTGGGCACGCCAGGCGGCGCTGGCGTCGGAGAACCGCTGGGCCGAGCTCAAACGACTGCAGGAAGAGCTCATCGCCGGCCGGCCGGCCGACAGCTTCTGATCCGGCGAGGAGGCGACATGACCCGGACCATCGACGCGCCGCGCCATTCGCGCTGGACCTGGAGCATCGCCGCGCTGCTTGCGATCATGCTGGCGATTCTCTGGCTTATCGGACGTGGGCCCGGCTCCGGCGCATGCTGCGGTGCTTCGACGGATGCGAACGGTACATCTGCGCCGATCGAACCCGCGCTCGCACCGCCGCCGCCGATGCAGAGTGCGGCGAAAGGCCCCGGCACGCTGACCGTGCGCGTCGACGGCGATAAACGCGTCCTCGAAGGCACGGTGTTCGATCAGGGCGTCAAGACGCGTCTCCTGCAAGCCGCGAGTGCAGTCTGGGGCGAGACCAACGTCGTCGACAAACTCATCGTCGATGCGGAAACGAGCACTTCGAAATGCGCCGACAAGGCCGACGCATTGTTCGCCGCGCTCAGGACCGATCCACCGATCGGTGTCGTCTGCGACGCCAAAGGCGGTGTCACGCTGACCGGCAGTGCGACGAGCGAAGCCGACAAGGCCGCGCGCGAACGCTGGGCGCGCGAGTTCTTCGGCGCGGAAACGTCGATCGTCGACAACATCGAAATCGTCGCGCCGCCGCAACCGGTGACGAGACCCGAAGATGTACGCTGCGCCGCGCGGATGCCGGCAGCAGTCACATTCGCAACCGCATCGAGCCGCATCGACACGCGCGGCAAGAAACTCCTCGACGCGATCGCGCAATGCCTCAAGCAAGGCCGCTATGAAATCGCCGGCTACACCGACAGCATCGGCAGCGCCGAGGACAATCTGAAACTTTCGAAGGCGCGCGCGGAATCGGTGCGTGCGTACATGATACTCAAGGGCGTCGACGCGGAACGTCTGGTCGCGGTCGGGTACGGCGTGGATCATCCGATCGGCGACAACAACACGTCGGCGGGTCGCGCGAGCAATCGGCGGATTGAGTTTGCGAGGAAGTAGGGGGATTGAGTTTGCTGGGAAGTGCGTTCCCTCTCCCGCTTGCGGGAGAGGGTAGGGTGAGGGCAAGCGGGTAGGGATCGGGCTTCCCTTGAGCGCTCATGTCGCGCCGGTGAACCAAGCCTTCGCTGACCCCAACCTCTCCGCAAGCAGGAGAGCGGGATTGCGGCGCGCCCTCATGCTGGTTTGCTTTCGCGCGTCAACTGACGGCAGTGTCGATGCCTTCCATCGCCACATCGACCATCAGATCGACCTCATCCGGCGTGATGCAATACGGCGGCATGAAATAGACCACGTTGCCGAGCGGCCGCAACACGACGCCGCGTTCGAGTCCGTGCCGATAGACGCGCAATCCGCGCCGCTCAGCGGGGTGAAACGGCTCGCCCGTCGCCTTGTCTTTCACCATCTCGATTGCCGCGATCATGCCGGTCTGGCGCACGTCGGCGACGTGCGGATGCGCGGCGAGCGGCGCGAGGCATTTTGCGATGTGAGCGGCGAGTGCGTGGTTGCGTTCGAGCACGGGCTCATTTTCCAGCACCGACAGCGTAGCCAGCGCGGCGCGACATGCGATCGGGTTGCCGGTGTAGCTGTGCGAATGCAGGAACGCCTTGCCGGCCGCGTATTCCGCATAGAACGCGTCGTAGATCTCTGCGGTCGTCAAGACGGCCGACAACGGCAGCGTGCCGCCGGTCAGGCCTTTCGAAAGACAGAGGAAATCCGGCGCGATCTGCGCTTGTTCGCACGCGAATAAGGTTCCGGTGCGGCCGAAGCCGACGGCGATCTCGTCGGCGATCAGGTGTACGTCGAATTCGTCGCAGAGCGCGCGCAGGCCGGTGAGGTAACGTGCGTCGTACATGCGCATGCCGCCGGCGCACTGGACCAGCGGCTCGACGATCACCGCGCAGATTTCGCGCGCGTCGCGTTCGAGAATCTCGCGCATCTCGCCGAGTCTTCTTGATGCGCATTCGGCGGCGCTTTCTCCCGGCGCGGCTTCGTAGGCATCGGGTGACGGCGCAAAAATCGGTTCGAGCAGCAGCGGCGCGTAGGTGCTGCGATAAAGCGGAATGTCGGTCACCGATAGCGCGCCGAGTGTTTCGCCGTGATAGCCGCCGGTCAGCGCGACGAAGCGCGTGCGTTCGCCACGTCCGCTGTTTTTCCAGAAGTGGAAGCTGAGCTTCAGCGCGACTTCGACCGCGCTCGAGCCGTTGTCGGCGTAGAACACGCGGCGCAGCGCGCGACCTTGATCAAGCGGCTTGGGTGCGATGCGCACCAGCGCTTCGGCCAGTTCGATCGCGGGCTCGTGCGTGAAACCTGCCAGCATCACGTGATCGAGACGATCGAGCTGGTCCTTGAGCGCGGCGACGATGCGCGGATGCCGATGGCCGAGCAGGCACGTCCACCAGGAGCTGACCGCGTCGAGATAGCGGCGGCCGTCGTGCCCGTGCAGCCAGACGCCTTGCGCGCTGGCGATCGGCAGCATCGGCAGCGTTTCGTGGTCGTGCATCTGCGTGCACGGATGCCAGACGACGGCGAGGTCGCGAGCCGCCAGTGCGGCGGCTTTCGGAGAGATCATGGCTGCTATGATCCGGGCCTGACCCGCTGCCGCACAAGCCTCGCCATGCACAGCACTCCTTCGATCGCCCGGCGCCCGTCCCATCGGAGCGGAATGCACGCGTTTTTTCCCAGCGAATTCGTGCTTGCGCAACCCTCGCGCGAGGCCGTACGGATCGCGCGGCCGCGCGCTCCGCGAGGCTTCACGCTGATCGAAATCCTGGTCGTCGTCGTGATCCTCGGGATTCTCGCGATGATCGTCGTGCCGCGCGTCATGGAGGAGCCGGGTCGCGCGCGCGTCGTGCGCGCGAGGCAGGACATCGCGAGCATCGTCGCCGCGCTCAACATCTACAAGCTCGACAACTTCGTCTATCCGAGCACCGAGCAGGGTCTCGAAGCGCTGGTGACCAAACCTTCCGGCCAACCCGACGCGCCCAACTGGACGCAACGCCTCGACCGCATTCCGAAAGATCCGTGGGGCCATCCGTACCAGTATCAGCATCCGGGACAGCATGGCGAAATCGACGTCTACAGCTATGGCGCCGACGGCAAGGCAGGCGGCGACGGCGAGGCCGCCGACCTCGGCAACTGGGATTCCTGAGCGCGCCAAGTCGACGAGCGCGACATCGTCGTGTCGAACGCTTCGTGTGCATCGCGGGTCGCAGCGCAAATGGCTGAACACGCCGTGCGCGCCACATCGGCAAGTCTCTCGCGCGTGCGCGCATTGACAGGATCGAGACAATCACCCGACGCCGGATTCAGTCTGATCGAACTGCTGGTCGTCATCGTGATCGTCGGCGTGCTCGTCTTTGCAGTGACGCTCTCGATCGCCAGCGGCGCGCAGCGCCAGCTGCAGCGCGAAGCGGAACGGTTCCAGGCGCTGATCACTCAAGCCTGCGCGCAAGCGGAGCTCAGCGGCCGCGAAATTGGCATCGTGGTCGACCCGGGCGGCTATTCGTTCCTGCTGTTGAGCGGTACCGAATGGCGGGAATTTCCGGACGACTCCGTGTTGCGCCGGCGTCCGTGGGTCGACGGCGTGCAGGTGGAACTTTCGCGCGAAGGCCGCCACGTAGACCTTTCCGAAGTGCGCGCCCTATCGCCGCAGCTGGTCTGCTTTTCGTCGGGCGAGCTGACGCCGTTCGTGCTGGTTCTCGCACTCGCTGACGCGCCGCATTACCGCGTCAGCGGCGCCGACGATGCGACCTTGAAGACCGAACGCGTCGGAGCCGCGCCGTGAATCTCGGCAAACGATGCGGATTCACGCTGATCGAAGTGCTGGTCGCGCTCGCGGTGGTCGCGTTGGCCTTGCTCGGGCTGACGCGCACCGCCGCGCTGCAGGTCAACGATTTCGACGCGCTGCGCGAACGCACGCTGGCGGGCTGGGTTGCCGCGAACGTGCTGACGGAAACCCGTCTCGCGACGACGTTGCCTTCGGCAGGCGAAAGCGACGGCCGCGTCGAATTCGCCGCGCGTGCATGGCGCTGGACACGCGAGGTGAGCACGACGCCGGATCCGGTCATCCGACGCATCGACATTCGCGTCTTCGCCGGTGACTCGCACGAACCATCCGCAAGCATCAGCGGATTCGCGAGCGCGGTGGTGCAGCCGTGAAGCGTCGATGGACACTCAATTCAGCTCTCGCGCGTGCTCGCAAAGCGCATCGCAGCAACGGCTTTTCGCTGATCGAGATGATCGTAGCGCTGGCGGTGTTCGCCGCGCTCGCGGCGGCTGCATATGGCGGACTCGCCGAAATCGCGCGCGTGCGCAGCGCACTCGCCGAACGTCAGGATCGTTTTGCCGCGATCGTGCGCGCGGTTTCGACGTTCGAACGCGATCTGCGCCAGGCCGTCTCGCGACCAGTGCGCGGCAATGGTCGCGGCGAAGAGTTGCCCGCGCTCGCCGGCGCCGCCGATCGCATCGAGCTGACGCGGCTAGGCTTCGCGAACCCGCGCGCGGAACCGCGCAGCAATCTCGAACGCGTGGCCTATGCGCTCGACACGCGCCGATTGATGCGCGGACGCTACCCGGTGCTCGATCGCGCGCCGCAGACTGTCGCGACGTCGACCGTACTGTTCGATAACGTCGATCGCCTGCGCCTGCGTTATCTCGGTAGCGACGCTGCCTGGCGCGACACCTGGCCGCCCGCCGAAGTGCCGAGCGGCGCGGCGCCTGGCACGCAAGTCGTCGCGCTGCTGCCGCGCGCGATCGAGTTCCGTATCGATGTCGCAGGCCTTGGCGAATTGCGGCGCGTCGTCGAATTGCCTTCGGCGATCCCTCCGCTTGCGGTGGGTGCTCCCATGGGCGGCGCGCGCGCGCCGCCGGCGACGCCGGGCAGCGGCGGCGGAGCGACGCAGCGATGAACGCCCGCCCGGCCACTCAGCGCGGGATTGCGCTCCTGATCGCGCTGCTGACCGTCGCGCTGGCTGCGGTGTTGATCGCCGGCCTGCTCGATCGTGGCGAGCTCGCGCTCGCGCGCACACGCAACGCGTTGCGCGGCGAGCAGGCGGAAGCGTACGCGCAAGGGCTCGAGGCGTACGCGGCCGAAGTGCTTCTCAAGGATCTCCAGGACGACCGGAGCATCGATACGAACGCCGATATCTGGGCCTCGGGCCTGCCGCCGCAGCCGGTTCCCGGCGGATTGATCACGGGTTCGATCCACGATCTCAACGGCTGCTTCAATCTCAACAATCTCGCCGACAGCACGAATGCTGTCACGTGGCGCACCATCTTCAACCGTCTGCTCGATGCGCGCGGAGTCGCGCGCGATATCGCCGACGCAACCGTAGCGTGGCTCGGCGTCGGTGCGAGCAATAGCGCCGACGTGACCGACGCTTTCTATCTCGCGCAGCCGGTGCCGTACCGGAGCGCGCAGGGTGTGTTCGCGCACGTGTCCGAACTACGACTCGTGCGCGGCGTCACCAGCGACGTCTATGCGCGCATCGCGCCGTTCGTCTGCGCTTTGCCGCCCGGCACGCGCATCAACGTCAACACGGCGAGCGTGCCGGTGTTGCAGGCGCTTGGCCCCCACGTTACGCAGGCTCAGGCCGAAAACCTGTGGCAGAACGGTGAGGCGCACTGGAGCGGCGTCAGGGACTTTGTGCGGCAGTCGGGTCAGCAGAACATCGTCCTCGATGTGCCGCAAAGCCTGATCGCGACGACCAGCGATTACTTCGTTGCGCGCGGCGACGTCGGGCTCGACGATATCCCGTTCACGTTCTACAGCCTGATCGAACGCAATCAGGGCGTGCGCGTCCTCGAGCGCAGCCGCGGCGGCGATGCGGCGCTTGACGAATCTGGAAGCCCGGCGCTCGCCGAACAGAACGGCGGAGCCCACCCCTGATGGCGACAGCCGCAGCCGCGTTCTCGACTACAATTGCCGCGGTTTCCTCCGGTCTCGTCCATGCCCGATCGTCTGCTGCTGCGCCTCGACTCTGACGGCGATTCGACCTGGCTGCGCCAGGCCGCCGACGGGCGCGTGCTCCAGGGTTCGACGCGCGGTTTGCCGCCGGCATCCGCGTTAACCGGTGCGGCCGAAATCATCGTGCTGGCGCCTGCCGAAGAGGTGCTGATCAGCGAAGCGCGCGTCGCGGCGCGCAGTCGCGCGCAGCTGATGCAAGCGGTGCCGTACGCGATCGAAGACCAGCTGCTGACGCCGGTCGAGGATCTGCACTTCGCGGCGACAACCGCCAGCGGCGATACCGTCGGCGTCGCCGTGGTCGCGAAGGCGAGGTTGCGCGCGTGGCTCGATACGCTGGCGACTGCGGGTATTCGTCCGGACGCGCTGTTGCCAGAATCGATCGCGCTGCCGTCGAAGGCCGACCATGCGACCGTTCTTATTGACGGCGATCGAGCCGTCGTTCGCTTCGCGCCGTGGTCGGCGTTCGCGTGCGCGCCGGACGAACTCGCCGCGTGGCTGCAGCGGGCGAACGGTGATGCGCCGCCGCGGCCGCTCGACGTCTACGATTTCCGCGCAGGCAAGGCAGCGCCGCTGCCGGGGCCGGTGGCGAGTTTCGAGGAACGTCAGCGCGATGCGCTCGCGTTTCTTGCGCGGAATCTCGGCCAGCCGCCGTTGAATTTTCTCGAGGGCGCATTCGCGCCGCAGCATCGCGCGGCGCGCGGCGCACGTTTGTGGCGGATCGCGGCAGCAATGGCCGGTGCCGTGCTGGTGCTCGCGATAGCGAATCTCGGCTTCGAAGTCCTGCAATTGTCGCGCGCGTCCGCGCGCATGGACGCCACCGCCGAAGACGCCGTGCGCAAGGCGTTTCCGGATATCGACGCTGCGGAATTCGCGCGCTATCCGCCTGCGGAATTGGCGCGCAACCACCTCGAACGTCTGCGCGGCGGCTCTCAAGGCACGGGTTTCCTGCGCGTCGTCGCCGAGATCGCGCCGGTACTGGGCAGCACGACGCGGATCCAGACACGCGGCATGGAATTCCGCAACGGCGCGCTCGAGCTCGGCTTGCGCGCGCCGGATGTCGCGACGCTCGATACGGTACGCGAAAGGCTGGCTGCGCTGCCGGGTCTCAAAGTCGCGGTAACCGCGGCGAATCCCGGCGACAACGGGATCGACGGCCGCATCCGCATCGGCAGCGAAAACGCCGGAGGCGAGCGATGATCCGCGCCTGGTGGAACGCGCTTTCGACGCGCGATCAGCGCACGGTTGCGGTCGGCGGCGTCGTGGTCGCGGCGATGCTCGGCTGGGCGTTGGTCTGGCATCCTCTGGCGCTGAAGCGCGCCGAATTGCGCGATACCGTCGATGCGCAAGGCCGCGACTTGGCCTATGTGCGCTTTGCCACGGCCGAAGTCGAGCGCTTGCGCGCCGCGGGCAAGCATTCGCGCGGAGAGCGCCAAGGCCGCTCGCTGCTGGCGCTGGCCGACGCGAGTGCGCGTGCCGGCGGTCTCGAAGGCGCATTGCGCCGCGTCGAGCCGGTCGGCGCTTCGAGCGTGCGCGTCAGTTTCGAATTCGCGAGTTTCGATGCGTTGATCGGCTGGATCGAAGGACTGACGCGCGACTACGGTATCGAGGCAACGGATTTCTCGGCCGACCGGGCGGACGGTGTGGGACTGGTCAACGCGCGAGTGACGCTGCAGGATGCACCGTGATTCGGTGGTGCGCCACCAGCGAACAGTGATCGCGCATCCGATGGTCCGAAGGGGCCGCGATTCCATTTTCAATCCCCGGCGCGAAGCCACTTTGTGCTTCCGACCATGAAGGCTTTTTCACCGTCATTTTCTTGCCGATACCGATGCGCTTTCTGAAATATCTTTTTGCTTTTCTCGTACTGCTGCTCGTCATCGGCGGCGTTTTGCTGTGGACGCTGCCGGCCGACGTCGCCTACCGCCAGGGCGCGAAGTATCTCGGGCCCGTCGTGCTGAGCGGCGTGCGCGGCACGTTGTGGAACGGCCACGCGGACGGCATCAGCGTGTTCGGACGCGATCTCGGCGAGATCGATTGGCGCATGGCGAAGAGCGCGCTGTTGCATGCGCGGATGGCGGCCGACATTCGCATCCAGGGCGCGGATGTCGATGCGGCTGGAATCATCACGCGCACCGACGCCGGCACGTTGACGTTGCGCGACATCCGTTTCCGTTTTCCCGCGCAGCTTCTGGCGCCGGCGCTCGACATTCCGGATCTGGATCTGCTCGGCGTCATCAGCGGTGCGCTCGGCGACGCCACGCTACGCGACGGTTTTCTGGTCAGCGCGAGCGGCAACGCGCGCTGGAGCGAAGCGGGCGTCAGCGGCGCGGCGGAAGGGCGCTTCGCCGACATTCTCGGCGACTTCGCCGCGCAGCCGAACGGCGGCATCGCCGGTACCGCGCACGACGACGGCAGCGGCAATCTTGCCGTGACTGCGGACTTTCATGCCGCCGCGAGCGGTTTCGAAATCAACGCACTGCTGCGCGCGCGCAACGGCGATCAGCAGGTGCTGGAAACGTTGCGGCATGTCGGAGAACCGCAGAGCGACGGCTCATCCAAGCTCGTCGTGCGCGGTCGCATGTTCAAACTCTATTGAGCGCGCACATGTCGCTCGATCGTGTTTTCCTCGAACGCGCGCTCGATGCCGCGCAGCACGCGGCCGACGCGGCCGAAGCGCTGACATTGCCGCGTTATCGCGCTCACGATTTCTCGATCGAAACCAAAGCCGACGAGACGCCGGTCACCGAAGCCGACCGCGAAGCGGAAGCCGCGATCAAGCGCGTGCTGCGCGCACGTTTTCCAGAGCATGCGTTCTACGGCGAAGAGGAAGGCCGCGAGGGCGAAGGCGATTTTCTCTGGCTGATCGATCCGATCGATGGCACCAAGTCGTTCGTGCGCGGCTATGCGTTTTTTTCGACGCAAATCGCGCTGATGCACGCGGGCGAAATCGTCGTCGGCGTATCCGCCGCCGGTGCGTTTGGTGAGCGTATGTGGGCGACGCGAGGCGGCGGCGCTTTTCTTTCGGCCCGCGATGACGGCGGCAAAGCTGTGGCCGTGCGTGTTTCGAGCGCGAGCGCATTCGATGCGCAAACGGCCATCTCGACTGGAAATCTGAAAACGCTGGCCGCGGGACCGCGCTGGACCGCGCTCGCCGATCTCGTGCGGCGCAGCGGTCGAACGCGCGGTTACGGCGATTTCGTGCACTACCATCTGCTTGCGCGCGGCGCGATCGATCTTGTCATCGAATCCGATCTCAACATTCTCGATATCGCGCCGCTGGTCCTGATCGTGCGCGAAGCCGGTGGCGTCTTCACCGATCTCGAAGGGCGCGAGATCGGACTCGGTACGACGAGCGCGCTCGCAGGCCCGGCAGCTTTGCATGCGCTGGCTTTGCGCACGTTGAATCCCGCCTGATTCCCGCGGCTGATCCTTGCGCCCGGTTCGCGCGCCCGCGAGCGCCGCCGCGTACAATTGCGTGATGCGAAAACCGCCCATCATTCACGCCACGCGATCGACCACGACGAGCCGCTTCCTGCGCACCGAAGAAGTCGATCTCGAATTCTCCAACGGACAGCGCCGCACGTACGAGCGGCTGAGGAGCTCCGGTCTCGGTGCGGTCATCATCGTGCCGATGCGCGACGACGAAACGGTGCTGCTCGTGCGCGAATACGGTGCCGGCCTCGGACGTTACGAGCTCGGTCTGCCGAAAGGCCGCCTCGATCGCGACGAAACCGTCGAGCAGGGCGCCGAGCGCGAGCTCAAGGAAGAGATCGGCTACGGCGCACGCGATCTGCACATTCTGATGAATCTTTCGCTGTCGCCGGCCTACATGACGTCAATGACGCACGTCGTGCTCGCGCGCGATCTTTATGAGGAGCGCTTGCCCGGCGACGAACCCGAAGAGCTCGAGATCGTGCCGTGGCGACTGTCCGAATTGCACACGCTCCTCGAACAGCCCGACGTCACCGAAGGACGCTCGATCGCCGCGCTGTTCGTCGCGCGCGAATATCTCGCCGGCCGCTTCCGGCCGCGGCCATGAGTATCGATCACGCTGCGCTGGTGCCGAAAGTCGCGTATCTCGCCGAGCGCGCTGCCGCGGCGATTCTCGATGTGTACGATTCCGATTTCGCGGTCGAGCACAAGGACGATCGCTCGCCATTGACCGCCGCGGATCTTGTTTCGCATCACATCGTCGTCGAAGGACTCGCGGCGCTGACGCCGGACGTACCGGTTTTGTCGGAAGAATCCGCCGGAATCGCCTGGTCGGCGCGCCAGCGCTGGTCGCGCTACTGGCTGGTCGATCCGCTCGACGGCACGCGCGAATTCGTCAAGCGCAACGGGGAATTCACGGTGAATATCGCGCTCATCGAAGACCATCGGCCCGTGCTCGGCGTCGTACAGGTGCCGGTGGGCGGCGAGCTCGCCGCCGCATGGCGCGGTGGCGGTACGTGGATCGGCCAGCCCGGCGAGAAAGCGCGACGCGTGACGACGCGCCGGCGCGCGACACCGCTGGTCGTCGCCGGCAGTCGGTCGCACGCGTCCGCCCACGAGACCGAACTGCTTGCGCGCCTCGGCCATTGCGCGAAGATGCCGCTCGGATCGTCGCTTAAATTTCTGCGCATCGCGTCGGCTGAGGCCGATCTTTATCTTCGGCTCGGTCCGACATCCGAATGGGACACCGCGGCCGGCCAGTGCGTGCTCGAAGAAGCGGGCGGCACGGTGCTGGACATGCTTGGCGAACCGTTGCGTTACAACACGCGCGAGACGTTGCTGAATCCGGATTTCGTTGCGATCGGCGATCCGGGTGCGGATTGGTCGGCGTTGTTTTCCGGTCCCTGATGTTCGCTCCCGATCGTCGCAATCCAAACGCCGTCATCCCGGCGAAAGCCGGGATCCATCTGCTTTTTGAAGCGACAGCAAAGTGGGTCCCGGCTTTCGCCGGCACGACGTTGTACTTTCTCGCCGCATGACCTCATTCCGATGAAACCAAAGATCGATGATCTTCTCCGCATCATGGCGACACTGCGCAATCCTGATGGGGGTTGCCCTTGGGATCGCGAACAGAACTTCGACACGATTGCGCCGTACACGATCGAGGAGGCCTACGAAGTCGCCGACGCGATCGATCGCCGCGATTATGCGGCGCTGTGCGAAGAGCTCGGCGATTTGTTGCTGCAAGTGGTCTTCCACGCACGCATGGCCGAGGAAGACGGATATTTCGACTTCGGCGACGTCGTCGGCGCAATCTGCCGCAAGATGGTCGCCCGGCACCCGCATGTATTCGCCGACGCGACGTTCGAATCGTCCGACGCGCAGACGGCGGCGTGGGAGCGCATCAAGTCCGAAGAACGCGCCGCGAAAGGCGACTCCGACGGGAGCGCGCTCGCCGGCATCTCGCGCGGCATGCCGGAATGGCAGCGCGCGCTGAAACTCCAACAGCGCGCCGCGCGCGTCGGCTTCGATTGGCCATCGGTTGAACCGGTGTTCGAAAAACTGCACGAAGAGCTCGACGAAGTGCGCGCGGAATTCGCGGACGGCGCCGATCCCGGCCGGCTCAACGATGAAATCGGCGACGTGCTGTTCGTGTGCGTGAACCTCGCGCGTCACGCCAAAGTGGACGTGTCCCGCGCGCTGCGCCACGCGAACGCGAAATTCGAGCGACGGTTCCGGCGCATGGAGGCGCTCGCGGCAGCGGCCGGCGAGACACTGTCGGGGAAGCCGCTGGCCGAGCAGGATGCGCTGTGGGATCGCGCCAAGGCCGAAGAAAGGCCAGGCGGCTGAATCAAATATCGTGCGCGCGCAACGCCATACGGAGGCACCGCGTGCGGTTAAACCTTACATTACCGCGATGCATCTGATGTCATCGGGGTTCCATGGCTGGAGGTTCGCATGTTGCGTGTCGCCACATTCCTGGTTTTGATCACGTTGCCGCTCGCGGCGTTTGCGGAAGACTGCGAGTACCGCGCAGATCGCTCGCTCGATGTCGACGCGAAGGGTCTGACGCTGCTCAAGCTCGATACCGGTGCCGGCGATCTGATCGTCGAAGGCGTGCCCGGTCTCGCCACGATCGAAGTGCGCGGCAAGGCCTGCGCGAGCAACAAGGACGCGCTCGCCGGTATCCAGTTTGCGCAGCAGCGCGAGGGTTCGACGTCGACCGTCGGCACGGTGATTCCGGACGAAAGCAACAACAGCTGGAGTCTGTTCGGCGATCACTACAGCTATCTCGACGTGCATGTGCGCATGCCGGCCGGCCTCAAGCTCGACTTGCGCGATTCATCGGGTGATCTCGAGGTTTCCGGCCTGACCAGCGGACTCGATCTCAAGGACAGCTCCGGCGACATCCTGCTGCACGATCTCGCTGGCGCGGTCAACGTGACCGACACCTCGGGCGACATCAACGTGCGCCACATCGCCGGCGACTTCACGGTGATTTCCGACAGTTCCGGGGACATCAACGTCGACGACGTCAAAGGCAGCGCGGTCGTGCAGGAGGACAGCTCCGGCGATATCTCGCTACGTCACGTTGGCGGCGATGCACGCGTCGATCGCGACAGTTCGGGCGACATCGATTTCGTCGACGTCGGGCGCGACGCGGTGGTCGGCGTGGACGGTTCGGGCGACATCACCGCCGACGGCGTGAAAGGCAATTTCACCGTGGGTGCGAAGTCGGGGAGCAGCGGCGAGATTCGCCACCACGGCGTCGGCGGAACGGTTACGCTGCCGCCGCAGGGTTAACGCTCGCATCAATCCCTCTCCCGCAAGCGGGAGAGGGGAAATGTGTGGCGTCGTTGCCGCTATTACGCCTCGGCGTTC
>CAWICQ010000013.1:0-322417 GCA_963834755.1 uncultured Gammaproteobacteria bacterium | reverse complement strand
TTTCGCGTCGGCTTTGGGCGCATCGTCCTTGGCCGCGAGATTGCGCTTGCGGTCGCCGTCTTTCTTGAAGTCGGTCTCGTACCAGCCGCTGCCGGCGAGACGGAAGGCGGGCGCAGTGAGACGGCGCTTCACCTGCTCTGCCCCGCACTTCGGACACGCCTTCGGATCGGGATCCGACAGTTTCTGCAGGCGTTCGAACCGGTCCCCGCATTGGGCGCATTCGAATTCGTAGATCGGCATGGCAAGCGGTCCGGAACACTTCGCGATAAAGCAGAGTGCGGGTCTGGCGGAAAAATGCAAGTCCGGGCGTGAGTAGCGGCTCGTCGGAGCCGCGTGCCGCGGTATGCGTCCTTCCCGGCAAGTGACGGAGGCCCTCCTCCGCCGAGAGACAAGGTTCCAATCCGCCGCCCATCCTGCGGCTCAGCGGCCGGCGCTGCTGTGCGCAATCTCCCGATTGCGGTCGGGCGCGAAATATCGTCACCGATCGCCCCGCACTGTTTGACAATCCAGTGACGCTTGAATGACAGTGATCGCCGGGGAGATGTACGCGCACGCGGACGTGACCGGGCTTTTTTTGACGGCACGGGACCCGCGTTCCGGGAAGGAATCCCTCGATCCGTCCGACGCGGGATTCGAAACCACGCATGAGCGTTGCTGCGCGTGCTACTGGCCCATCCGAAGACAGCGTCGCGTCGCTGCGCCGCATCGCAGCCGCCGATCCGACGCGTCCCGAGATCTGGCGAGCGCTGGCCGATCGACTTCTCGCCGCGGGCGATGCACCGGGCGCCGCGGATGCGTATCTGCAACACGTCCATCACGCGGTCCGCGACGCGGAACTGATGGGCGCCGCCGCGGCGCTGCACGCGAACGCGATCCCCGAAGCCGAAACGCGCCTGCGCCGCCGACTGAAACGAGCACCGACGGACGTCGTCGCAATCCGCATGCTCGCCGAAGTAGCGATGCGCGTCGATCGTACCGAGGACGCGGAGCGCCTGCTGACGCGATGCCTCGAACTCGCGCCCGGTTTCGGCGAAGCGCGCTATCACTACGCGGTCGCACTGCATCGGCTCAACAAGCCGGCCGAGGCGATCGCCGAACTCGATCGGTTGCTCGGCGAGAATCCGGCCGATCCTGCTTGCCGGAATCTCAAGGCGGCGGTCCTCTGCCGCACCGGCGACTACGAACCGGCGATTGCGATCTACGCGGAATTGCTCGCCGAGCAATCGCACCACGCGCACGTCTGGCTGAGCTACGGCCACGCGCTCAAAACCGCCGGGCACACCGGCCGCGCGGTCGACGCGTATCGCCGTTGCATCGCGCTCGAACCCGATTTCGGCGAGGCGTATTGGAGCCTCGCCAATCTCAAGACGGTCCGCTTCGACGATCGCGAAATCGCGCACATGCAGAACGCGCTCGCGCGCGAGGAACTCGCCGCGGAACATCGGCTGCACTTCGAGTTCGCGCTCGGAAAAGCGCTCGAGGATCGCGCCGACTACGACGCTTCGTTCCACCACTACGCGAACGCCAACGCGCTTCGGAAACGTCAGATTCCGTACAGCAGCGACGATACGACCGCGCGTCTGGCACGCGTGCGCGATTTCTACACGACGGAATTTTTCCGCGCGCGCGAAGGCGCCGGCTGCGCTGCGCGCGATCCGATCTTCATCGTCGGTCTGCCGCGTGCCGGATCGACGCTGATCGAACAGATCCTGTCGAGCCATTCCCAAGTGGAAGGCACAATGGAGCTGCCCGAAATCATTTCGATCACGCGCACGCTGCGTCGCAGCGCAGCCGACCGACAAGCGGGCACGTATCACGACGCGCTCGCGCGCATGAGCGCCGACGAGCTCCGCGCGCTCGGCGAGCAATACATCGAACGCACGCGCATCCACCGCAAGCTCGGGCGCCCGTTCTTCATCGACAAGATGCCGAACAATTTCATGCATATCGGCCTGATTCGCCTCGCGCTGCCGAACGCGAAGATCATCGATGCGCGCCGGCATCCGATGGCGTGCTGCGTATCCGGCTTCAAACAGCATTTCGCGCGCGGACAGAACTTCAGCTATTCGCTCGAAGATCTCGGGCGCTATTACCGCGACTATGTCGAGTTGATGGCGCATTTCGATGCGCTGCTGCCCGGTCACGTCCATCGCGTGCGCTACGAAGACATGGTCGAGCACACCGAGCGCGAAGTGCGCCGCCTGCTCGACTACTGCGGCTTGCCGTTCGAAGACGCCTGCCTGCGGTTCTTCGACAACGAGCGCCCGGTGCGCACGGCGAGCTCCGAGCAGGTGCGCCAGCCGATCTATCGCAGCGGTGTCGATCAATGGCGGCATTACGAACGATGGCTCGATCCGCTGAAAGCCGCGCTGGGGCCGGCGCCTGCGGACGATGCGAGCGACGAAGCGGCGATGAGTCACTGAACGATCCGATTTTTTCCTGACGCAACTCTGGGAGGAGCCGTGCGAAAGAAGAATCCGACAACGAGCCGACGACATCCGGTTCTCGCCCGATTGCCGCTCGCGGCCGCGATCCATTTCGCGTGCTTCGCGCCGGCATTTGCCGCGGCGCCGGACGACGAGCAGGATCAGCAAGCGACGCCGCAAGCCGAAGGCGCGGCGGCCGACAAGCACACCGCGCAACAGCTAGGCGGCATCACGGTTACCGCGCAGAAGCGTACGGAAAACGTGCAGGACGTGCCGATCAGCATGGACGTGCTCGACACCGACAAGCTGCAGCAGATGAACGTCGCCAATCTCAACGACTACGTGAAGCTGCTGCCCAGCGTCGCGATCCAGAATCTCTATCTCGGCTTCACGCAGATCTATATGCGCGGCGTCGCAAGCGGCAGCAACGGCAACCATTCGGGGCCGCTGCCGAGCGTCGGCATGTACCTGGACGAGCAGCCGATCACGACGATTCAGGGCGCGCTCGACGTGAACATCTACGACGTCGAACGCGTCGAAGCGCTGGCCGGACCGCAAGGCACTCTGTACGGCGCGAGCTCGCAGTCGGGCACGATCCGCATCATCACCAACAAACCCGATCCGAGTGCGTTCTCGGCGAGCGTGCAGGCCGAGGTGAACGGCATCGACAGCGGCGGCATCGGCTACGTGACGCAGGGTTACGTGAACGTTCCGATCAACCCGTCGACCGCGCTGCGCGTCGTCGCGTGGAGCAAGAAGGATGCGGGCTTCATCGACAACGTGTTCGGCACGCGCACCTATCCGACCTCCGGCATCAGCGTCGACAACGCCAATCGCGTGCACGACAACTACAACGATGCCGACACGCAAGGCGCGCGCGCGGCGTTGAAGATTGATCTCGACGATAACTGGTCGATCACGCCCGCAGTGACCGGCCAGAACCAGCATGCGCACGGCATCAACGCATTCGATCCGAACGTCGGCGATCTCGAAGTGACGCATTTCTATCCCGAGAACTTCGACGACCACTGGATCCAGGCTGCGCTGACCGTGCAGGGCAAGATCGGCAATTTCGATGTGGTCTACGCGTTCGCGCACCTCAATCGCGACGATAGCTATCACCAGGACTACAGCGACTACGCGTTCTGGTACGACACTCTGTTCGGCTATGGCGCTTACATCCACGACGACGCGGGCAACCTGATCAATCCCGCACAGCACATCACCGGCCGCGACCGCTATCGCAAAACCAGCAACGAGCTGCGCGTGGCCTCGCCACGTGAAGATCGCTTCCGCTTCGTCGTCGGTCTCTTCGACGAGCGGCAGTCGCACGACATCAACCAGCAATACAAGATCGACGGGCTCGGCTCCGATCTGGAAGTATCGGGCTGGCCGGATACGCTGTGGCTGACACAGCAGGTGCGCGAGGACAACGACTCCGCGGCCTTCGGCGAAATGGATTTCGACTTCACCGACCGGCTCACTGGCAC
Source organism: uncultured Gammaproteobacteria bacterium (assembly GCA_963834755.1). GTDB lineage: Bacteria > Pseudomonadota > Gammaproteobacteria > Xanthomonadales > Rhodanobacteraceae > Dokdonella_A. The sequence continues at coordinate 318,501 of CAWICQ010000013.1, read as the reverse complement.
GCTCGGTGGCCGCTACTTCCGGACCGACGACAGTCTGAAGGGCTTCTTCGGCTTCGGCACCGGCTACAGCAGCTCGCTCGGCGAAGGGGCGTGCTTCGATCCGAATCCGTTCCAGGGCGCGCCGTGCCTCAATCTCGACAAGAGCACCAGCGAGAACGGTTCGCTCGGCCGTGCGAACCTCACCTACAAGCTCGACACGGACAAGATGATCTACGCGACCTGGTCGCAAGGCTTCCGCCCCGGCGGCATCAACCGCCGCGGATCGCTGCCACCCTACAAGGCCGACTATCTCGACAACTACGAATTCGGCTGGAAGACCGAGTGGCTCGATCATCACCTGCTGTGGAACGGCGCGGTGTTCCAGGAGAACTGGAAAGACTTTCAGTTCGCGATTCTCGGCCAGAACGGATTGACCGAGATCAAGAATGCGAACCAGGCGCGCATCCGCGGCGTCGAAACAAACGTCGGCTGGGCGGCAACGTACAACCTGACATTATCGACTGGGATCGCGGTGTACCACTCCGAGCTGACGGAAAACTACTGCGGTTTCACCGACGATGCCGGCAATCCGGTCACCAGCTGCGCGGAACCTCAGGCTCCGAAGGGTACCGAGCTTCCGTTGACGGCAAAGGTCAAAGGGAACGTCACCGCGCGCTACAGCTTCGATTTCCACGGCATGGACAGCTATGTGCAGGCGGCTGCGTTCTTCGAAGGCCGGCGCAGGTCGGATCTGCGCCTGGTCGAGCGCGACATCACCGGCGACATGCCGGGCTACGGCACGTTCGACGTCTCGGCGGGCATGAAGAAGGATCTGTGGTCGTTCGACGTATTTCTTAAGAACGCGTTCGACAACCGCGGCCAACTCGCGCGCTACTCCGAATGCGCGACCGCGGAGTGCGGCGCGCAGACGTATATCGTGCCGGTGCAGCCGCGCACGATTGGCGTGCGTGTCACGAAGGATTTCTAGCTCGGTATCTTCCCCATCTCGCGTCTTCCCTTCCCCTTCTCCCGCTTGCGGGAGAGGGTTGGGGTGAGGGCATTCGGAGTGGTGAGCTGCAAGTGCTTTTGCAGATGCGGCGGTGTCGCAAGCCTGCCCTCACACCCTGGCCCTCTCCCGCAAGCGGGAGAGGGTTCATTGAAACCTTAGGCGCGGCGCGCGAAAACGAGATGCCCGCCTGCGGCGTCGACCGCGACCGTATCGCCCGGCTGGAACTTTCCTTCGAGAATCTCCTTCGCCAGCGGATTCTCGAGCTGCTGCTGGATCGCGCGCTTCAGCGGACGCGCGCCATACACCGGATCGAAACCGACGTTGGCCAGTAGATCAACCGCCTTGTCCGATAGCGTGAGCTTGAGCTGCCGCTCGGCCAGGCGCTTGGCGAGATAGTCGGTCTGGATGCGCGCGATCTTGCGGATCTGCGATTTGTCCAGCGCGCGGAACACGACGATTTCGTCGAGGCGATTGATGAACTCCGGCCGGAAGTGCGCCTGCACCACGCCCATCACCGCCGCTTTCATCTTTGTATAGGCCTCTTCGCTGTCGGTCCCGCCCTGTTCGGACATGTCCTGGATCTGCTGCGAGCCGAGATTCGAAGTCATCACGATCACGGTGTTGCGGAAGTCCACCGTGCGACCCTGACCATCGGTCAGGCGCCCGTCATCGAGCACCTGCAACAGCACGTTGAATACGTCGTGATGCGCCTTCTCGACTTCGTCGAGCAGGATCACGCTGTACGGACGACGCCGCACCGCTTCGGTCAGATAGCCGCCCTCCTCGTAACCGACATAACCTGGCGGCGCGCCGATCAGGCGGCTCACGGAATGCTTTTCCATGAACTCGCTCATGTCGATGCGGACGAGCGCGTCGCTCGAATCGAACAGGAATTCGGCGAGCGCCTTGCACAGCTCGGTCTTGCCGACGCCGGTGGGGCCGAGGAAAAGGAACGAGCCGTTTGGCCGGTTCGGATCGGAAAGTCCCGCGCGCGAGCGACGGATCGCGTCGGCGACCGCATGCACCGCTTCGTCCTGGCCGACCACGCGCTTGTGTAACTCATCTTCCATGCGCAGGAGTTTTTCGCGCTCGCCTTCGAGCATCTTCGAGACCGGAATGCCGGTCCAGCGCGAAACGACTTCGGCGATTTCCTCGGCGGTCACGCGATCCTGCAGCAGCGTGAAGCCTTTCTTCTCGGCTTCCTGCGCGACCTTGAGCTGTTTTTCGAGCTCGGGAATGCGGCCGTACTGGATTTCGCTCATCTTCGCGTAATCCTGCCGGCGCTGTGCGGCTTCGAGCTCCTGCCTGGCCTGCTCGATCTGTTCCTTGATCTTGGTTGCACCCTGCAACGTCGCCTTCTCGGATTTCCAGATTTCCTCGAGATCGGAATATTCGCGCTCGAGCGATGCGATCTCCTTTTCGAGATCGGCGAGGCGCTGCTTGGATTCCTTGTCCTTCTCCTTTTTCAGCGCCTCGCGCTGGATCTTGAGCTGGATCAGGCGACGTTCCTTGCGATCGAGCTCCTCGGGCTTCGAATCGATCTCCATGCGGATGCGCGACGCCGCCTCGTCCATCAGGTCGATCGCCTTGTCCGGCAATTGACGGTCAGCGATATAGCGGTGCGACAGTGTCGCCGCCGCGACGATCGCGGGATCGGTGATCTCGACGCCGTGGTGCAGCTCGTACTTTTCCTTGAGTCCACGCAGGATCGCGATAGTGTCTTCGACGCTCGGCTCGCCGACAAAGACCTTCTGAAAACGCCGTTCGAGCGCGGCGTCCTTCTCGATGTACTTGCGGTATTCGTCGAGCGTGGTCGCGCCGATGCAATGCAACTCGCCGCGGGCGAGCGCAGGCTTCAGCATGTTGCCGGCATCCATCGCGCCTTCGGCCTTGCCTGCGCCGACCACGGTGTGCAGCTCGTCGATGAAAAGGATGATCCGGCCTTCCTGCTTGGCGAGATCGTTGAGCACGCCTTTCAGCCGTTCCTCGAATTCGCCACGGAATTTCGCGCCGGCGATCAGCGCGCCCATGTCGAGCGAAAGCACGCGCTTGTCGCGCAGGCCTTCCGGCACTTCGCCGTTGACGATGCGCTGCGCCAAGCCTTCGACGATCGCCGTCTTGCCGACGCCGGGCTCGCCGATCAGCACCGGATTGTTTTTGGTGCGCCGCTGCAGCACTTGGATCACGCGGCGGATTTCCTCGTCGCGGCCGATGACCGGATCGAGTTTGCCTTTTTCCGAACGCGCGGTGAGGTCGATCGTGTATTTTTCGAGCGCCTGACGCTGATCCTCGGCGCTTTCCGATTGCACCTTCTCGCCGCCGCGCATTTTCTCGATGGCGGCCTCGATGTTCGCCTTCGTCGCGCCGGAACCTTTCAGCGCTTCGCCGACATCGCCGCGCGAGTCGAGCGCGGCGAGCACGAACAACTCGCTGGCGATGAAAGCATCGCCGCGCTGCTGTGCGAGCTTGTCGGTGAGATTGAGCAGGCGATTGAGATCGTTCGAAACACTGATGTTGCCTTCCTGGCCGGCAACTTTCGGCATGCGGTCCAGGATTTGCCCAATGCGCGTGCGCAGCGCCGGCACGTTGACGCCGGCCTGCGCCAGCAACGGCACGGTCGACCCACCCTGTTGATCGAGCAGCGCGGCCATCAGATGCGCCGGCTCGAGCATATTGTGATCGCGGCCGACCGCGAGGCTTTGCGCATCGGCGAGAGCCTGCTGGAAACGCGACGTAAGTTTGTCCATGCGCATGCGAGCTTCACCCGGCGAAGCAGCGGTCGAAATTATTGCACCAAGGTGGGTCGGCCGACGGCCCGCTTCAAGTGCGCCTCGGCTTTGTCTGCCAACCGGCGGCAGCCGCAGCCGCCTTCGCACGGGCGAACACCGGTTGCGTCGCCATCGGTGCGCCGGACTCCGCTGTGACTGTTCGATCGGACTCGATTTTCACCCAGGCGCGCTCGATCCACAGCAGGCTGGCGAATCGCCCGGTTTGGCGGTCGCGCCGATACGAATAAAAGCGCGCATCCGCGAACGTATTGAACCCGCCGCCGAAGACGCGGGAGACGCCGGCGGCTGCGAGCCGGAGTCGCGCCAGCGCATAGAGATCACAAAACCAGTGCCCGGGCCGTGTCTTTTCGAACGCATCGGCGGCGTTCGCATCAAGGTCCACAAACGCGGCGCGCACTTCGTCGCCGACTTCGTACGAGCGCGGAGCGACCGCAGGACCCAGCCATGCGATCAGCGATGCCGGCGCAACGGCAAGACGCGCGATGGTCGACTCGATGATACCGCCCGCGAGGCCTCTCCAGCCGGCATGCGCAAGACCCGCCGCCGTTCCATCGTCGGCGCACAGGAACACTGGCAGACAATCGGCGGTGAGGATCGCGAGCACGCGTCCAGCAATATGTGTCACCGACGCATCGGCGGTCGGCTCGGCGTCGGCGAGAATCGCGTCGGCGTCGTACACGTCGCGGCCGTGAACCTGTTGCGTCCAGCGCGGCGCCTCGGGCAGCGACAAGGCCTCCATCAACGATGTGCGATTCGCGAAGACCGCGGCGGGATCATCGCCGCATCGGCCGCCGAGATTGAAGCGATCGAACGGCGGTTTCGATGCGCCGGGCAATACGCGCGTCGTGACGACGGCGCGGATGTTCGGCGGCGCGGGCCAATCGGGGATGAGGAATCCCTCGCTTTTCATCGCGCGGATGCACTCGCGCTCATACGGCGTTTTCGCGCGCGTCTTCGCGCAACGCCTCGACCAGCGTTGCCATGTCGGATGGCAATTCCGCTTCGACCGCAATCGTGCGTCCGTCGGCCGGGTGCGCGAATTCGAGCCGTTCGGCGTGCAGCGCCTGGCGCCGAAAGCCGCGCAGGACCTCGACCAGCGGCGCGCTCGCGCCCCTCGGCAGCTTCAAGGCGCCGCCGTACTGCACATCGCCGACCAGCGGATGCCGCGCGTGAGCCATGTGCACGCGAATCTGGTGCGTGCGACCGGTTTCGAGACGGCACTCGATCAGGGTCATCGTGCGGAATCGCTCGCGCACGCGGTAATGCGTGATCGCTTCGCGACCGTCGTCGCGCACGGCCTGCTTCAGCCGGTCGCGTGCGTGTCGGCCGATCGGCGCGTTGACGCTGCCACCGGCGACCATCTTTCCGTAAACGACCGCGAGATATTGACGATGCACGTCGCGCTCGCTGAGCTGCTCGACCAGCGAGGTATGCGCGCGTAGCGTGCGCGCGATGACCATCAGGCCCGACGTGTCCTTGTCGAGCCGATGCACGATGCCGCCGCGCGGAATCTCGGCGAGCCCCGGATCGTGATGCAGCAACGCATTCTGCAACGTACCCGCGGGATTGCCGGCACCCGGATGCACGACCAGGCCCGGCGGCTTGTTGACGACGATGACATCGTCGTCCTCGTAGCGGATGTCCAGAGGAATGTCTTCGCCGGCGGCGCCGATTTCGCGTTCGAGCCGGACCTCGACGACGATCGCCTCGCCGCCGCGGACAATGTGCCGCGGCGCGACCTCGACGCCGTCGAGCAGCGCCGCGCCGGCCTTGATCCAAGCCGCCAGCCGCGAGCGCGAATAGTCCGGAAACAGCTCGGCCAGCACCTGATCGAAACGGCGGCCCGCCGCTGCATCCGGGACGTGCGCGTTCAGCGTCCGTTGTGCCGCGCTCATGCGGTTCTGGACGCCGCGAAAGGCGTTTCCGGCAGGCTCTGCGTTCGGGTTATCATCTCAAGTCAATCATCGCAGAGCCTGCTGCCCGCATGCGAGTTTCCCGCACCTATCGCCTGATCGCCCGCCTCGCCCTCGTCGTGCTCCTGGCTGCCCTCGCCGGTTGTTCGCTGTTCCATCGCGGCAAGAAAGGCGATCCAATGGATGCGCTGCCGGTCGATCAGCTGTATCAGCAAGGCCTCGATGCGCTTCAAGCCAGCAACTACGACTACGCTTCGCGCTCGTTCGAGCGCCTGATCGCGCGTTTCCCGTTCGGACCTTATACCGAGCAGTCGCAGATCAATCTCGCCTACGCGCAATACAAGAACGGCAAGCCCGACGATGCGTATTCGACGATCAACCGTTTCATCAAGACCTATCCGACGCACAAGCACATTGACTACGCCTATTACCTGCGCGGCTTGATCAACTTCAACCGCACGGCCGGTTTCGTCGAGCGTTACGTCGGCCAGGACATGACCAAGCGCGATCAGGCCAGCCTGCGCCAGTCGTTCGATGATTTCGGCGCGCTGGTCACGCGTTATCCGCAGAGCGCCTACGCCGAGGATTCGCGTCAGCGCATGGTCTACCTGCGCAATATGATGGCGCAGGCGGACCTGCACGTCGCGATTTTCTATCTGCGGCGCAATGCGTATGTCGCGGCGTCGAATCGGGCGAAATCGATCGTCGAAACCTATCCGCGATCGCCGCAGGCCGGCGATGCGCTGGCGGTCATGATCGAGAGCTACAAGAAACTCGGCCAGGACAAACTCGCCGACGATGCCGAGCGCGTGCTCAAGCTCAACTATCCGGATCACCCGTTCTTCCGCGGCGACTGGCCGCAGTATCGGTCGTGGTACTGGAAGCTGTTGCCGTTGAGCAACCGCGGCTAGTTCGTTGTCGCCCTAAGCGTTCGCGCTACGAGCGCAGATCCAGCGTCCTGCCGCGCAACGAAGCGGCGCCGGAACCGAGCAGCCAGACAACGAATCGCGCTGCGTGCTCCGGTTCGGGATGCATCAGCGTGTCCTCGCCGTAGTACGCCGCGCGTCGCAGCACGGTCCGCATCGGTCCCGGCAATAGCGCATGCGTGCGCACCCGGCTGCTTTCGGTTTCTTCGTGCACGATCGAAGCGAGCCCGGCGAGCGCGTGCTTGGCAACGCCGTATCCGCCCCAGAATGCCTTGCCGGTGCGCGCCGGATCGTCGAGCACGAAAACGATCGCGGCATCCGGCCCCTGTCGCAGCAAAGGCATGCACGCCTGCGTGATCTGGAACGGCGCGGTCACGTTGACCTGCTGCGTGCGCGTCCATTCTTCGGGTTTCTGCTGATCGAACGGCTGCAATCCGTCGAAGTGCGCGGCCGCATGGACGATGCCGTCGAGCCGGCCGCACTCGCGCTCGATGGAAGCGGCGAGATCGGCGTAATCGCGCGGCGTCGCGCCGGCAAGATCCATCGGATAAACCGCAGGTTGCGGCCCGCCGAGCCGCTCGATCTCGTCGTAGACCGCTTCGAGCGCGCGCACTTTTCGGCCCGAGAGCACGACGGTTGCGCCGGCCGCGGCGGCGGCAAGAGACGTCGCACGGCCGAGGCCGCCGGTCGCACCGGTCACCAGCACGACGCGATCGCGCAGCGAGGCGGGCGGCGCGACGCCGCCTTCGATCGTCGCCGGCGGAAGCATGCTCAGGCCTTCTGGGTGTCCTTGACGAGCCGGTCGAGCTCGCCGGACTCGTAAAGCTCGATGGTGATGTCGCAGCCGCCGATCAGCTCGCCGTTGATGAAGAGCTGCGGAAACGTCGGCCAGTTCGAATAGCGCGGCAGGTTCGCGCGGACTTCCGGATCCTCGAGCACGTTGACGGAATGGAAATCCGCGCCGACCGATTTCAGCGCCTGCGCGGTGCGGCTCGAAAATCCGCACATCGGAAACTGCGGCGTGCCTTTCATGAAAAGCACGATCGGGTGCGAATTCAACGTCGACTTGATGCGGTCTACCACTTCCATTGCATTCTCGAATCGAACGGCGCGTTGCGCGCCACTGAACGCAATTCTACCAGCGCCGAGCGACCGCGGCTGTGCGGCCGCGGCCTGCTGATAGACTGAACGGCCCTACCCAAGGAGACGGAACGATGGCCATCGAACTTCCACCGCTGCCGTGGGCTCGCGACGCGCTGGCTCCGCACATTTCCGCGGAAACGATCGATTACCACTACGGAAAGCATCACCAGACCTACGTCACCAACCTCAACAACCAGATCAAGGGCACCGAGTTCGAGAATCTTTCGCTCGAAGAAATCGTGCGCAAGGCCTCCGGCGGCATGTTCAACAACGCCGCGCAAACGTGGAACCACACGTTCTACTGGAATTGCCTGTCGCCCAAAGGCGGCGGCGAGCCCGGCGGCCGTCTCGCCGATGCGATCAACAAGGGTTTCGGCGGCTTGTCGCAGTTCAAGGACGAATTCACCAAGCTTTCGGTCGGCACGTTCGGCTCGGGTTGGGGCTGGCTCGTACAGCGCGCGGACAAAGGTCTCGGGCTTGTCAGCACATCGAACGCGGGCACGCCGATCACCGGCAGCGATCGTCCGTTGCTGACTTGCGACGTGTGGGAGCACGCGTACTACATCGACTACCGCAACGCGCGGCCGAAATATGTCGAAGCGTTCTGGAACCTGGTCAACTGGGAGTTCGTCGCCAGCCAGATGGCGTAGACGGAAACCTGGGCGCGCTTGGGGATGCCTGGACGTCATGCCGCCTATGCGGAATAGATCAGAGCATCCCTAGCAAGCGCGGCGCGCACCGGCTCGATTTGCGTTTCGCGGCCGAGCGCGGCCGCGATGCGCGCCAGGCGCTCGCTCAATTCCAGGTTCGAACCCGCACACACAGTCGCGTGACCGACCTTGCGTCCCGCGCGAGGCAGCTTTCCGTAGTCGTGCCAGTGCGCGTCCGACTCGCGCAGGATGGCATTCGCGTCCGGCAGCTCGCCGATCCAGTTGAGCATCACGCTCGGACCGCGCGCCGAAGTATCGCCGAGCGGCATGCCGAGCACGGCGCGCAGATGATTCTCGAACTGGCTGCAGATCGCGCCTTCGATCGTCCAGTGACCGGAATTGTGCACGCGCGGCGCGATCTCGTTGCCGAGAAGCTGGCCATCGCGATCGAACAGCTCGAGCGCGAAGGTGCCGACATAATCGAGCCGCTCGGCCAACGCGCGCGCATGTTCGACCGCTCGCCGTTCGAGATCGGCGCTGTCCGGCGCCGGGGCGAGACTCGCCGCCAGAATGCCGGCGGCGTGCCAGTTCTGGGTCAGCGGATAGTGGCGAAATTCGCCGTTGCGCGAGCGCACGGCAATCACCGAAACTTCGCGGCGAAATGGAACGAAGGCTTCCAGAATCAGCGGTGCATTGCCGAGCGACGCCCAGGCCGCGTCGGCATCCGACTTCGAACGCAGCACCGCCTGACCCTTTCCGTCGTAGCCGAGACGTCGCGTTTTCAACACCGCGGGCAATCCGATCGCATCGATCGCGCGTGCGAGATCTTCGCGGCTATCGACGGCCGCGAACGCTGGCGTGCCGAGACCGATTTCGCGAAACAGATTTTTCTCGGCGAGACGATCCTGCGCCAACGCCAGCGCGCGCGGATTCGGGAACACCTGCGTGTGCTCGGTCAGCCACTGCGCCGTTTCCGCAGGAACATTTTCGAAGTCGAAGGTAGCGACGTCGACGCGACGCGCGAATTCGGCGAGCGCGTCGAAATCGCGCCAGTCCGCGCGCAGCAGCGGCGCAACCTCGCCGGCACACGCATCCGCCGCACTGTCGACAACCAGAAAGCGCAGCCCGAGCGGCGCACCCGCGAGAGCGAGCATCCGCGCGAGCTGGCCGCCGCCGAGAATGCCTATCGTCGACATGCTTCATGCCCCCTCTCCCGCGTGCGGGAGAGGGCTGGGGTGAGGGCAAGCTCGAGCCAGCCTCTCCTGATCCGTCCAGCGAAAGAAGAGACGTTCGACGCGATCGCGTCGTCGAGTCCGGCGCCGGCATTCATCAGGCGACGCGCGGATCGGGTTTTTCGAGCACCGCCGCCGATTGAGAGGCGCGGAACTTCTCGAGCCGCGACGCAACGCCGATATCGCTCGTCGCGAGAATCGACGCCGCGAACAACGCCGCGTTGATCGCACCCGCGCGTCCGATCGCGAATGTCGCCACCGGAACGCCGGCGGGCATCTGCACGATCGAGAGCAGCGAATCCATCCCGTTGAGCGCGTGCGATTGCACCGGAACGCCGAGCACCGGCAGGCGCGTCTTGGCCGCCAGCATGCCGGGCAGGTGCGCCGCGCCGCCGGCGCCGGCGATGATCACGGCAAGTCCGCGATCGATCGCGCTCTCGGCGTATTCGAACAAGAGATCGGGCGTGCGATGTGCGGAAACGACGCGTACTTCGTGCGCGATTCCGAGATCGGCAAGCGTGGTCGCCGCGTGCTGCAGCGTGTCCCAGTCGGAACGGGATCCCATCACCAGACCGACGCGAGGACGTTCTTTGGCGGGCTCGCTCATGGAGGGCATGCGGCAAAACCGGTATTGTACGCGCAAGCCGGGTTGGGCCGCAGAGCGCGCCACCAGGCGCTGTGATCCGGCATTCCGATGCTAGAGCCGTGCACGAAAATGATCGACCGACGTCTTCTCGACATCCTCTGCGATCCGGTGACGAAATCGCCGGTGCGCTACCTCTCGATGGGCGAGCTCGAGGCGTTCAATCGCGCCGTCGCGGAGGGCGCTTTGCGCACCCAGGGAGGCTCGCCGCTGACGGCGCCGGCCACCGCGGCATTGATCACGCGCGATGGACGCTCCATCTATCGCATCGAGGACGATATTCCGGTCATGCTGGCGGACGAGGCGATCCCGACCGCGCAGATCGCCCACTTCCCCAGGATCTGACCCGGGCCCGCCCCAGCCAGCCGGCCGATCGTTTTAACCGGTCGTCGCGCGGCAAGGCCCAAGCGTGACGGAAATCACACTGTCTTAACGAATCTCTTCTATGATTCTGCGACGAAGTTCAGCGTCTCGTTGAGCGAGAGTGCGCAGCGAGAGGATTGGCCGCCGAATGACCGCCCCGAAGGATATTCAGAAAGTCGTTGATCTGTCGCAACGTCAGGGTTCTCCCGGCGGCGGCGATCGGCTGGGCGAATTGCTCAAGCTCGTACGCGGCATTTCCCAGAAGCGCATCAACGGGCTGGTCAGTACGCTGTTCGAGAACGTCGACGACGCGCTGTTCGATCTTGCCGAGCGCGCCGGCAGCAACGCGGTCCAGACCGAATATTTCGACGGCATGCGCGAAGTGCGCAAGAAGCGCCAGCTCGTCGAGCGCGTGTTTCAGGAACAGGCGTCGAAGAATTTCGGCGAGTTCGCCGAGGGCAAGCTCAAAGCGGCCAAGCCCGAGGTGGCGCCGCAGGCGAGCGGTGGTCTTTCACTCGTCGACGATCAGGAGCTCGAGGAATCGCTCGCGGTCTCGAGCATGGTCGCCAAGGCCGAGAACCGTCTGCAGCGCTCGCTGTATCAGATCAACCAGCGCCTCGGCGTCATCATCGGCGGCGGCAAGGTCGAGGACTCGAACAATCCGATCGGTCCGGCCGTGCTCGGCCAGGCATTCCGCACTGCGGTGCGCGAGTTCCAGGCCAACGTGCAGGTCAAGCTGATCGTCTACAAGCTGTTCGACCGCTATGTGATGGCCGGCCTCGAGCCGCTGTACGAAGAGGTCAACATCGAACTGATCCGCGCCGGCGTGTTGCCGCAGATCCGCCACGTGCTGCCGCAGGGAAGCCGTCCGATGCCGCCGCCTTCCGACGCATACGGGGGCGTGCCGGCGGTGCCGGGCATGCCGGGCTCGATAGCGACGACGCCGTACTACGACACGGCGGCCGTCGAATTGCAGGCAGAGCTTTACAGCACGCTGCGCGCGCTGCTCGCGAGTCGTCACGGTCGCGTTTCGAGCGACTACTCCGGCGGTGGTGGTGCGGCGCCCGGTCTGAGCCCGACCGAGCTTTTGAGCGCCCTCACGATTCTGCAGAATCAGTCGAATGTGGTGCAGTCGCGCGCCGACACCGTGGCCGACGCCGCGCAGGCCGTGCAGCAGATCAAGCAGGAACTGCTCGAGCAGGTGCACAAGCTCTCCGGCGAGACCCGCCCGCATCACGTTTCTTCGGCCGACGAGGACACCATCGATCTGGTCGGCATGCTGTTCGAATTCATCCTGCAGGACCGCAACTTGCCGGCGCAGATCCAGGCGCTGCTCGGCCGTCTGCAGATTCCGTATCTGAAGGTCGCGATTCTCGACAAGCACCTGTTCGCGCAGAAGACGCATCCGGCCCGCCGATTGCTCGATGCGCTCGCCGACGCGGGCAAGAGCTGGTCGGAGGAGTCGGACAAGGATCACCGCCTTTACGATCGCGTGCGCCAGGTGGTCGAGTCGATACTCGCCGACTTCGACGACGACGTGACCGTGTTCGACCGTGAGCTGGTCGCATTCGCCGGCTTCATGGAGCAGTACCACAAGCGTGCCGAGATCGCCGAGCAGCGCGCCGCCGAAGCAACGCGCGGCCGCGAGAAGTTGCAGGACGCGCGGCGCACCGCGGCGCGCGAAATCCTGCAACGCATCGAAGAACGCAACTTGCCGCCCGTCGTGCACGCCGTGTTGTCGCGGCCGTGGGCGAACTATCTCGTGCTGACGCTGCTGCGCCAGGGCGAGAACTCCGACGAGTGGAAAAGCGCGCTGCGTTTCGCCGACGAGTTCGTCTGGAGCGCACTGCCCAAGACCAACGATCTGGAGCGCACGCGTCTCCGCGCGCTGCTGCCCCAGCTCGAAAAAGCACTGCGCCACGGCCTCGCAACCGTTGCCTACCACGACAACGACGTCAAGCAGCTGATGCAGGAGCTCTCGCAGTTCTATCAGCGCCTGCTGGATGGCGAGCGCGTCGAAGTGAAAACCGCGAAGGAAGTCATCGCCGCGGGTGCTTCGAGTGCGATGCCCACGCCGGGGCACGATGCGGCGCACGCCGCGGCGCCAAGGGCCGAGCAGGCTGCGCCCGTGCCGCCGGCGACGCAGAGCCCGGTCGAGGAAATCGTCCTCAACAGCAATCCTGCCGAGGCCGCCTCGCCCGAAGAGAACTATGCCGAAGACGACGAATTCCTGAAGTCCGCGCGCGAGATCAAGGTCGGCACGTGGCTCGAATTTGCCGACGAGCAAGGCAACCGCGAACGCGCCAAGCTGTCGTGGATCAGCCCGATCAGCGCCAAATACCTGTTCGTGAACCGGCGCGGCCTCAAGGTCTGCGACAAGACCGTGTTCGCGCTCGCCGCCGAGCTGCGCCGCGGCACGACGATCGTGCTCGAGGAAGTGCCGTTGTTCGATCGCGCGCTCGATGCGATCGTCGCGCGCCTGCGCAGCGCGCAGGCCGGAGCAGCCGAAGCCGCGGCGCCGAAAGCGGCCGTGACCTAGCCGAGTCGCACGCGACCTGGCCAAGTCGAATCAGATCATGCACGGCGCTGCCGTTGCCGTATCCTCGGCGGCCTCATCGACGCCGCGTGACCGTGCCGATGCCTGCGCATGTCCCCGATCGAGCTTGCCGCGCACGCGATGCGATCGCGCGCGACGTGCGGCGCGCGCTCGACGAAGACATCGGCAGCGGCGACGTCACCGCGGACCTGCTCGCGCCCGGCGCGATCGCGCGCGCGCGCGTGATCACGCGCGAGGCGGCCGTGCTGTGCGGCTGCGCATGGTTCGATGCGTGCTTTCGCGAACGCTCAGCGACGGCGGTGCGCATCGAATGGCTGGCGCGCGACGGCGACGCACGTCGCGGCCGGCGCACTGTTGTGCCGGATCGAAGGTCCGGCGCGCGCGCTCGTCACCGCCGAGCGCACCGCGCTCAATTTCCTGCAGACGCTATCCGGCACCGCGACCGCGACGGCGACGTTCGTCGATGCGATCCGCGGCACGCGCACGACGATCCTCGATACGCGCAAGACGCTGCCGGGCCTGCGCGCTCGCGCAGAAATATGCGGTCCGCGTCGGCGGCGGCGCGAATCATCGCATGGGTCTGCACGACGCGGTGCTGATCAAGGAAAACCACATCGCCGCCGCGGGCTCGATCGCGGCAGCTGTTGCACGCGCGCGCGCGCTGCATCCGGGCCTGATGGTCGAGACCGAAGTCGAGAATTTCTCCGAGCTGCGCGAAGCGCTCGCGGCCGGCGCGGATCGCATCATGCTCGACGAGTTCGAACTGCACGAGCTCGCGCAGGCGGTCGCGGAAGTCGATGGCCGCGTGCCGCTCGAGGTTTCGGGATCGGTCAGTCTCGATCGCGTGCGCGCGATCGCGGAAACCGGCGTCGACTACGTTTCGATCGGCGCGCTGACCAAGCACGTGCGCGCGATCGATCTTTCGATGCGCATCGAGCTTTGCCGGAGGCGCCGTGAATGCGAGATGATCGAGATCACGAACTCGGAGAACGCGCAGCATGCGCCGAATCCCCAGCTCTTCGCGGTCACAACTGACAGGCCGATCGCGCCAAACTACCCCTGTAACGCTGCCGAACGCGATCAACGCGACGATCACCACGATCGCGATCACGATGCCGATCGCCTTGCCCGTCCTTGCGGAGCCGGCGCCGCCGGCTTTGGCGCTTCGGCTGCGCGCGACGCCGCCCTGATGGCGCGCATCCATGCCGGGCGCGACGAGCATGAAGCGCACGGTATCCAGACGCAGCTCTTCGCCGGGTTTCAGCAAACCCGTTCTGGACGCGCTTGTCGTTGATGAATGTGCCGTTCGCCGAGCCCATGTCCTCGACCAGCACGCCTTCCGCCGTCACCTGCAGACGCGCGTGATGGCGCGAGATTTCTTCGGCAGGCACCGGAATGTCGCTGTCGTTCTGGCGGCCGATCACCATCGTGCCGGTCAGCGCGAAGGTCTTGCCGAACGTCGCGCCGGAAACGCCGCGCAGCATGTATTTCGGCAGCGTGTTGCGCACGCGCGTGCGCGCGTCTTCGCCGCCGGATCTTGCGCGCGACGGCGGCGGCATCGTCGCGACAACCGGTCGATCCGACGAAACGCGGCAGCCGACGCGCCCGAACAGCACCAGATCGCCCGGCTTCAGCGGCATTTCCTGCGTGATCTGACGGCCGTTGAGCACCGTCGGCGCGGTGTCGTCGAGCGAGCGCAGCTGTCGTCTGCGCCGCCGCGCGTTTCGATTTCGCAGTGATGGGCGGCGACGCCCGGCGCGGTCAGCACGATCGAGCAATCCGCCGCCGAACCGACGCGCGCCACGCCTTCTTCGAGCGTGACGGGCGCGTGCTCGCCATTCGGAAAAATGAGTTTCATCGCGTCCCCCTGTCGACAGAGCGGACACCGCGCGCGTCACGCTGCCGGCGAGACCTCTGCGGTCGCCGCGTCTGCGCACCCACGTCCAACCCCTTGAAAGCGATTGTAACCGCACCGCCGGCCGCAAACCCGGCGCGCGATCACGTTGCCGCGCGGCCTTGCCAGCCCGGGCGCGCTGCCCGCACACTCGCTCATGCTCGGAACCTGGCTTTTCCTGCTCGCGATCGCCTGCGCCGTGTGGCTCTGGATGGATGCGCTCGGTGCCCGCGAACGCGCGATCCGTTACGGCCGCGAGCTCTGCCGTGATGCCGGCGTGCAGCTGCTCGACCAGACCGTTTCGATGACGCGCCTGCGCATCGAGCGCGTCGACGGTCTGCCGACGCTGGTCCGCCGTTACGGATTCGAGATCAGCCTAGACGGCAGCGATCGGCATCGAGGACATCTGGATTTGCGCGGGCATCAGCTCGGCGCATGGAGCTTGCCGCACGCGGCGAACTTGCGCGTGGTGCCGGATGTCGTCGGCGTGCGCACGCTCAACTAACGTTTCGTTTACTGGACGCGCAAAGCATCTATTTGACCACGCGCAAGTGCGGCTTCTTGACCGCCTCGTCGGGCTTGGGCGTCGGCGAGGGCGGCGGTTCCGGCGGCGCGTTCTCCGCCGAGAACATCATGCCCTGCCCGTTTTCCTGCGCGTAGATCGCGAGCACGCCGGCCATCGGGATATCGACCGCCTGGCTGACGCCGCCGAAGCGCGCGAGGAAGCGGATGCGCTCGTTGCTGATTTCGAACTGCGTGACCGCGCGCGAGGCGATGTTGAGGACGACCTTGCCGTCCTTCGCGGCGCCCGGCGGCACGCGCACGCCGTGTTGGTCGCGTCGACGAGGATGTACGGCGTCAGGCCGTTGTCGCCGATCCACTCGTAGAGCGCCCGCAAAAGATACGGACGGTTCGAGGACATCACCGTCGGCGAGGTCATGACGACCGCCTCGGTGCGTTCGCGGAGCGGAAGATTCTGGAATGACGCATCACGGTCGCAGTAGTTTCTCTTCGGGAGTCAGGCTGCGCGCAAAGCCCTGGCTGCGGAATATGCGTTCGCCGTAGTCGATGATGACATGCGCCTCGCGCGGCAGCTGAACGCCGAGCGCGTCGAGTCGCCAGATCAACGGCGCCAGCGCGCAGTCGGCGAGGCTCATTTCGGGGCTGAGGAAGAACTTCGAAGCCTTGAACGCGGAGGCGTTCTTGATCAGCTCGTCGCGCAGCGCCTTGCGCGCTGTATCGGCCGTGCGGCCGCCGGCGTCGATCTGGTCGACCAGGGTCAGCCAGTCGTTCTCGATGCGCACGATCGCGAGGCGCAGGCGTGCACGTGAGAGTGGATCGACCGGCATCAGCGGCGGATGCGGGTAGCGCTCGTCGAGGTATTCGCAGATGACGCTGGTGTCGTAAAGCACCAGATCGCGGTCGACCAGCGTCGGCACCGAGTTGTACGGATTGAGGTCGAGCAGGTCCTCCGGCGGATCGTCCAGATCGACCGGGACCAGATCGTAAGTCACGCCTTTGGCGGCCAGCACCAGGCGGACGCGGTGGCAATGGATGCAGTCCCGGGCCGAGTAAAGGGTCAAGACCGTACGTGAACGCTGACTCAAGGCCATTCTCGAACCCCCTCCCGGGAACCAGCCGCCTCCGGCGAATGTACTACGCGCTCCGACAACCGCCTAGACGGATCGCCAGCACATGAATTCGTGCCGCGGTGCGTCATGACGACGCACTCGCGATGGCGGCCAGGGGAAACCGCCCGGTCAACGACCGGATATTCGAGAACCAGCGACCGTGCGGCCGAAACCGCCCACCCGGTTGTGCGCTGCCGCCTGCCGGCGGTTCAGTGCACGTCTTTCCAGTATTCGTGCTTGAGCAGCCAGGCGATGAACGTGAACAACGCGAGGTAGAGCAGCACCCACACGCCGATCGACGTGCGCTTCAGCGCCGCCGGCTCGCCGGCATATTTGAGGAATGCGGTGATGTCGCGGACGGCCTGGTCGAACTGTTCGGCATCCAGGCGTCCGGGTGTCCTGATCTCGAGTTTCTCAACCGCGGCGTCGGCGCCTTTCTCGGCCGGAGCCTTGACCGCCACCTGCAGGCCCTGCAGCTCCCAGAGCGCGTTCGGCATCGAGGCATTCGGGAATACGGTGTTGTTCCAGCCGACCGGGCGGCTCGAATCGAGATAGAACGACTTCAGGTAGTTGTAGACCCAGTCCGAGCCTTTCGCCCGCGCCTCGAGCGAAAGATCGGGCGGCGTCTTGCCGAAAAAGCCCGCGGACATCGTCGCCGGCATGTTGTTGACGGCTTTGTCGCCAATTTTCGCACCGGTGAAGATCAGGTTGTTTTCGACATCCTGCTCGTCGAGCTTGAGATCCTCGGCGATGCGCGAGTAGCGCAGATATTGAAGGCTGTGGCAACCCGAGCAGTAGTTGAAGAAAAGCCGCGCGCCGCGCTGCAACGACGCCGGATTGTCGATGCGCACGTTCGCCGGCTCCATGCCCTCGCCTTCGGCGGCGTTGGCGACGCCGGCAAAGCCGAGCACTGCGCACACAACGAGCGCGAGATGGCGCAGCATTCCTTTACCTGAAATGACGTTCGAGGTCACGCTCGCGGTTTCACGCATGGGTCGTCACCCGATCAGGCACCGGCTTGGTCTTTTCCTTGCCGAAGTACGTGTAGGCCCAGAGGAAAAGAAAAAACGCGAAGTAGACTGCGAGCCAGAAACGGCCGAACGCGTTCTCGATGACGGTGACATTCGCATCCGCACCGAACCATTCCGGAATCTTTTCCGCGGTGAAGCCGGCGCCGACCGCGCCGAGCATCACGAACGAGAAGGCGAACAGGCCCAGCATGACCTTGTAGCCGAGCCCGCGGTAGCGGATCGACTTGACGATACCGCGATCGAGCCATGGCATGAAGAACAGCAGCACGATGCCGAAGAACATGACGATCACCCCGGGAAGCTTCCACGGAATCATGCGCAACATCGCGTAGTACGGCGTGAAGTACCAGACCGGCTTGATGTGCGCGGGCGTGGCGAGGTTGTTCGCCGGAATGAAGTTGTCGGGCTCGAGGAACCAGCCGCCGAAGGTCGGCGCATAGAAGATGATGAACGCGGCGAGCAGCAGGAAGGCGCCCGTGCCGAAGAGATCCTTCACGGTGTAGTACGGATGGAACGCGATGCCGTCGAGCGGCGTGCCGTCGGGCTTTTTCTTGTCCTTGATCTCGACGCCATCCGGATTGTTCGAGCCGACTTCGTGCAGCGCACCGAGGTGCAGCACGACGAGCAGCAGCAAAACCAGCGGCAGCGCGATCACGTGCAATGCGAAGAAACGGTTCAGCGTCGCGTCGGCCGGCAGGTAGTCGCCCATGATCCACTGCACCAGCGTGTCGCCGATCACCGGAACCGCGCCGAACAGCGAGATGATCACCTTGGCGCCCCAGAACGACATGTTGCCCCACGGCAGCACGTAGCCCATGAACGCCTCGGCCATCAGCGTGAGGAAGATCAGCATGCCGATGATCCAGATCAGCTCGCGCGGCTTCTTGTACGAGCCGTACATGAGACCGCGGAACATGTGCAGATACACGACCACGAAGAACAGCGATGCGCCGGTCGAGTGCATGTAGCGGATCAGCCAGCCCCAGTCGACATCGCGCATGATGTATTCGATCGACGCGAACGCTTCCGCCGCGTTGGGCTTGTAGAACATCGTGAGGAAGATGCCGGTCAGGATCTGGTTGACCAATAGGACCAGCGCGAGCGAGCCGAAGTAGTACCAGAGGTTGAAATTCTTCGGCGCGTAGTAACCCGTCGTGTGCTGGGACAAGAACGAGAGCCACGGCAGGCGGTCTTCGATCCAGCCCAGCACCTTGTTCCTCGGGTGCAGGCGAACGTACGTCGTGCCCATCACGCGGCTCCTTGCGGATCGACGCCGATCATGATGTGCGTGTCGTCGATGAACTTGTACGGCGGCACCGCGAGGTTCGCCGGCGCAGGCACGCCGTCGTACACGCGGCCGGCCATGTCATAGCGCGATTTGTGGCACGGGCAATAGAAGCCGCCTTTCCACTGCGGATCGAACGGTTCGGGTTTCAGATCCGGGAAGTAATCCGGCACGCAGCCAAGGTGCGTGCAGATGCCGACGATCACCAGCCATTCCGGCTTGATCGAGCGATATTCGTTCTCGGCATACTTCGGCTGCTGATCGGTATTTTCGGACTTGGGATCCTTGAGCCGCGCATCGACCGCGGTCAGCGAATCGAGTTGCGCCTTGGTGCGGTTGATCACGAACACCGGCAGTCCGCGCCACGCGAACGTGACTTTCTGGCCCGGTTCGATCTTGCCGATGTAGGCTTCGACCGGTGCGCCCGCCGATTTCGCCGCCGCGCTCGGTTCCCACGACTTGATGAAAGGAATCGCCGCGACTACGACACCGGCGCCTCCGACGACGGACGTCGTCGCCGTCAGGAACCGGCGACGACCCTTGTCAATTACCGCATCGTTCGCCATCCAGCACCTCGTACTTGTGCGGTCCTCCTTGATCGCAAGAACAGAGCGGCCGTCCTGGCCGCACTCTTCAAAAAACAGCAGTTTTCGGGCTGCGTTACGTAGATATGGGCGCGTCAGCGCGCCGCAATCCCGCGCGCGGCGCGCCGCCCGCGCTAGGGCGAGCCCCAAAATCGTGATAGTTTATCGAACGCCTCCGCACCGCACAATCAAACTCGCGGTCGCTGCGCTGTGAACCTGCCGACGCCTCGCCCGCGAATTCGATGTCTCCCGCCACGCTCCGCATCCTCGCATTCATCGCTCGCTTCGCCGTGATCGGCCTCGCCGCCGCGTTCGTGTTGAGCGTGTTGGCACCGGACCTGGTGTCGCGCTTGCGCGGCGTTTCGAACAATGCGTCTCGGGCCAGCCACACCGCGATCGTCGGCCGCACGCACGGTCCCGTCTCGTACGCCGAAGCGGTGTCGCGCGCGTCGCCGGCGGTGGTCAACATCTACGCGAACAAGATCACGACGTACCTCGCGCCACGCCAGGAGCTGCGCGATTCGCTGACGATGCGGCTGCTCGGCATCGTGCAGGGCCGGCCGATGCGCAAGCTGCAGCAGAATCTCGGCTCGGGCGTCGTCTTCACCGCCGACGGCTACGTGCTGACCAACAATCACGTGATCGCCGGCGCCGACGATATCCAGGTCGGGCTCGACAACGGCGCCGCACACGCGCAGGTCGTCGGCAGCGACGCCGAAACGGATCTCGCGGTGCTCAAGATCAACGCCAAGGATTTACCGACGATCGACATTCCCGACGACGCGGCCGTCGATGTCGGCGATGTCGTGCTCGCGATCGGTAATCCGGTCGGCATCGGCAAGACCGTGACGATGGGCATCGTCAGCGCCACCGGCCGCCAGTTGCGCATGTCGAACTACGAGGATTTCATCCAGACCGACGCCGCGATCAATGCCGGAAATTCGGGCGGCGCGCTGGTCAACGCGCTCGGCGAGCTCGTCGGCATCAACACGGCGGTGTACCCGCGCACGCCGACATCCGACGGTCGCACGTATACGCCCGGCGCCGAAGGCATCGGCTTCGCGATCCCGGTTGCAACCGCCAAGGCGGTGCTCGAGCAGATCATCAAGAACGGCAAGGTGATCCGCGGCTGGATCGGCGCCGACTACACCGATCTTCCGCTGCAACCCGGCGTCAGCCAGCGTCAGCGTGGCGTCTATATTCTGCGTGTGATTCCGGAAAGTCCCGCCGCGCAAACCGGACTGCAGCCCGGCGACGTGCTGCTGTCGCTCGACGGCAGCCCGATCATCGATCAGATCGATCTCCTGAATCGCGAGGCCGCGCTCGCGCCCGGCACAAAAGTGCACATTGAAGGACTGCGCCGCAACGCGCCGTTCAGCGCCGATTTGACGCTCGTGCAACGCCCGCCGCCGAGCACGACCGGCGCTTGAATTTTGTCGAGAGTCTGGCGCTTGACTCTTTCGAGAGCCGGGGGCGTGACTCCGTCAAGCGAGACGCTGAATTCCCCATCTCCCGCTTGCGGGAGAGGGCTGGGGTGAGGGCAATCTGGCGAGACGCTCCACTCCGCTTCCCCCACCCGCCCTGCGGGCGACCTCCCCCGCAAGCGGGAGAGGTGAAAACCATCCGGCGCGCAGTCAAAGCGCTTTCTTGTACCGATCGCGCAGCTGCTCGACGCGTTGCACGTAGACCTGAGTCTCGTCGTACGGTGGCACGCCGCCGTATTTCTGCACGGCTCCCTCGCCGGCGTTGTACGCGGCGGTCGCGAGCTGGGTGTTGCCGTTGAAGTCCTTGAGCAGCTGCGCGAGATACTTCGCGCCGCCGCCGATGTTCTGCCCGACGTCGAACGCATCGTTGACGCCGAGATCGCCGGCGGTATCCGGCATCAGCTGCATCAGGCCCTGCGCGCCCTTGTTCGACACGGCCATCGGATTGAACGCCGATTCGGCATGAATCACTGCACGCAGCAGCGCGACGTCGACGCCGGTGCTTGCCGCCGCGGCGGCAATCTCGTCCTTGTACGCATCGAGATTGAGCGCGGTTCGCGCGAAGTCGATCTTCGAATGCACGTCGCACGCGACGCACGTTGCGATGTAGGTGAACAGCACGGCGAACGTTGCGCCACTGCTCGGCTTGACGTTCGTGTATTCGGTTATGCCGTTCGCGCGCTGCACGCGGTAAACGGCTCCGCGCAGGATCTTCGGCATCGATTTCGCAGGTTCGACCGCCACCGGCTGCGTGCTGGCGACCATGTTGGCGACCGGCAGCGACGGCGGCGGCGTCCTGATCAGCAACGCCGTGCTTTCGACGCCGGATTCGGTCGCGCGCAGCGGCAACGCCGTGCTGGTCGCGCCGAACGACGCCGCTTTCACATCGGGTTTTTCGCGGACGTTTTCGCGATATTCCCAGCCGTTGCCGTTGCTGGCGAGCGCCGCCGGGGCGGCCGCGGCTTTGGCCGGGACGCTATGCCGGGTCGCCTTTTTCAGCGAAGTGTCTTTCTTCACCGGCGCATCGGCGTATCGCGAAAGCTCGCTGCACTGGGTGAACTCGGACGCCTTGTTCGTATACGCAATCGAGCCGTTCGGCCCCTCGCAGCGATAGAGAACGCCGGCCCGCGCCGCCGAATTCGCCGCAACGACGCCCGCGACCCCGAGCAGGGCCAGCAACATCGGCGTGGCAAATCGGCGCGACATGGACATCATTGAACCCTTCCCGACGCCAGAGTTTCCATAAGCTGCATCACGCTGCCAAGCGCCGGCACCCGCGCCATGCTATCGCGAATAACCTCTGGCGGCGACCCTCGCCAGAACGTAAACTATTGGGCCGACTTGATTTTCCAGCCATTTGAGCGCCATGACGGGCAAGCTTTTCATCAAAACCCACGGTTGCCAGATGAACGAGTACGACTCGGCCAAGATGGCCGACGTACTCGCGGCCGCGCACGGCCTCGTCTTGACCGAGAACGAAAACGAAGCCGACGTCATCCTGATCAACACCTGTTCGATCCGCGAGAAAGCGCAGGAAAAAGTCTTCAGTCAGCTCGGCCGCTGGAAAGCGTTGAAGCAGGAGAACAAGGCTGTCGTCATCGGCGTCGGTGGCTGCGTGGCGAGCCAGGAGGGCGCAGCGATCGTCAAGCGCGCGCCGTTCGTCGATCTGGTGTTCGGACCGCAGACGCTGCATCGCCTGCCCGAAATGATCGAGGCACGCCGCGCGACCGGGAAACCGCAGGTCGATATCTCGTTTCCCGAAATCGAAAAATTCGATCGCCTGCCCGAGCCGCGCGCCGAAGGTCCGACCGCGTTCGTCTCGATCATGGAAGGCTGCTCGAAGTACTGCACGTTCTGCGTCGTGCCGTACACGCGCGGCGAGGAAATCTCGCG
Organism: uncultured Gammaproteobacteria bacterium; assembly: GCA_963834755.1. GTDB lineage: Bacteria > Pseudomonadota > Gammaproteobacteria > Xanthomonadales > Rhodanobacteraceae > Dokdonella_A. The sequence continues at coordinate 295,495 of CAWICQ010000013.1, read as the reverse complement.
CCCGTTCGACGATGTCGTCGCCGAGATCGCGACGCTCGCCGATCAGGGCGTGCGCGAAGTGACGCTGCTCGGCCAGAACGTCAATGCCTATCGCGGGCCGATGCATGATGGCGCCATCGCCGATCTCGGCCTGCTGATTCACGCGATCGCTGAAATCGACGGCATCGGCCGTATCCGCTTCACGACTTCGCATCCGCTCGAATTTTCCGATTCGCTGATCGATGCGTATGCGAACGTCGAGAAACTCGCGAATTTCCTGCATCTGCCGGTGCAATCGGGTTCGGATCGCATTCTCGCTGCGATGAAACGCGGCTACACGGCACTCGAGTTCAAGCACAAGCTCCGCAAGCTGCGCGCCGTGCGCCCGGACATTTGCATCTCGTCCGATTTCATCGTCGGCTTCCCGGGCGAGACCGACGCCGATTTCGAAAAGACCATGAAGCTGATCGACGACGTCGGCTTCGATCAGAGCTTTTCGTTCATTTATTCGAAGCGGCCGGGCACGCCGGCGGCCAATCTCGCCGACGATACGTCCGATGCGGTCAAGCACGAACGTCTCGCGCGCCTGCAGGCGACGATCAATGCAAACGCGAAACGCATCGCCGCGGCGATGGTCGGTACAACGCAACGCGTCCTCGTCGAGGGTCCGAGTCGCAAGCGCGCCAACGAGCTGACCGGACGCACCGAGAACATGCGCTTCGTCAACTTCGCGGGCGCGCCGCGCATGATCGGCCGGTTCGTCGATGTGACGATCACCGAAGCGATGAGCAATTCCTTGCGCGGGCGCGTCGCGCTCGCGGAGACCGCGCTGGCGTCGTGAGCGGCGCGCTCGTCATCCGCGAGATCCAAGCGGCGGAATTCGAAGCGGTGTGGCCGCTGTTCCACTCGGTCATCGCTGCGGGCGACACCTACAGTTATCCGCCCGACATGCGCTTCGAAGAAGCGCGGGCCTTGTGGACGACGCCGCCGAGCCGCACGTTCGTCGCCGAGCGCGATGGCCGCGTGATCGGCTGCTATCTCTTGAGACCGAACCAGCCCGGCCTCGGCGATCACGTCGCCAATTGCGGCTACATGGTCGCCGCCGACGCGCGCGGCCAAGGCATCGCTTCGGCGATGTGCGAGCATTCGCTCGACGCCGCGCGCCGTGCCGGTTTCGCCGCGATACAGTTCAATTTCGTCGTCGCGACGAACACCACCGCAGTGAAACTCTGGCAGCGTCACGGCTTTGAGATCGTCGGCACGGTGCCGGGCGCGTTCCGCCACGCGACGCTCGGCCCGACCGCTATTCACATCATGCACCGCGCTTTATGAGAAGTGCGGCCAGGAAGGCCGCCCTGGTTCGGGCAAGGAAGTCCGTAGAGGCCAAATGACCGACCATACCGACCACCGCGATTTCACGCTCGAGCCCGACGACAACGAACGTCTGGCCAATCTCAACGGCCCGTTCGACGAGCACTTGCGCCAGATCGAGCTCCGCCTCGGCGTCGAGATCGCCAATCGCGGCAATGTGTTCCGGGTGACCGGCGCCGATCATTCGGTGCGCACGGCCGAGCGCCTGCTGCGCGAGCTTTACGACGTGACCGAGAATGAAACGCTGACCGGGCAACAGATCAACCTGCATCTCGCCGAGTCCGGCATCGACGCGCTGGATGCCACCGCGGCGGAAGGCGCGCAGGCCGTCGCGATCAAGGTCAAGCGCGGCACGATCCGCGGCCGCGGTCCGAATCAGCAGCGCTATCTGCACGCGATCGCGACGCACGACATCAATTTCGGCGTCGGCCCGGCCGGCACCGGCAAGACCTATCTCGCGGTCGCGATGGCGGTCGATGCGCTCAACGACAATCGCGTGCAGCGGCTCGTGCTGGTGCGTCCGGCGGTCGAGGCCGGCGAAAAGCTGGGCTTCCTGCCGGGCGATCTCACGCAAAAGGTCGATCCGTACCTGCGTCCGCTCTACGACGCGCTGTACGAAATGCTCGGCATCGAAAAGGTCATGAAGCTCATCGAGCGCAACGTGATCGAGATTGCGCCGCTCGCGTACATGCGCGGGCGCACGTTGAACGATTCGTTCGTAATCCTCGACGAAGCGCAGAACACGACGATCGAGCAGATGAAGATGTTCCTGACGCGGATTGGCTTCGGCTCGGTCGCGGTGGTCACCGGCGACATGACCCAGACCGACCTGCCGCGTCACGTCAAGTCCGGTTTGCGCGACGCGATCGAAGTGCTGCGCGACGTCGACGGCGTCACCTTCACGTTCTTCACCGCGCACGACGTCGTGCGCCATCCGCTCGTGCAGCGCATCGTGCGCGCGTACGAGAAGCGCGATGAAGGCACCGACACGCCGCCTTCGCGATGAGCGCGCCGCTGCGAGTTCGCTTGTTCGTCGACAACCGGGCCGGCCGCAAAGGCGTGCCGATCCGCCGATCGTTCGAGCGCTGGGTACGCGCCACGCTGAAGGGACAGCGTTCGGGACCGATCGAAATCAACATCGCGCTGCTGGACGAGCCGGCCGCGCGCGCGATCAATCGGCAATACCGAAGCAAGGACTACGCGACGAATGTTCTGAGCTTTCCGTACGAGCCGCTGCCCGCCGAGAAAACCGCGCTGCTCGGCGACCTTGCGCTCTGCCCGGCCGTCATCGCGCGCGAAGCCCGGCTGCAGCGCAAGCGGCTGCGCGATCACTATGCGCATCTGACGGTCCATGGCGTGCTGCACTTGCTCGGTCAGGACCACGCGAACGAGCGAGCCGCCGCGAAGATGGAAGCGATCGAACGACGCGTGCTGGCGGGTTTCGGAATCGACGATCCTTATTCCCCGCGCTGATCTATTTCGTCGGTTTCGCCGCCCAACCCACTGTGCATCAACGAAAATATCCTGCAACAACGCTTTTGATAAACTGCCGCCCCGCCCCGTATCGGGCTTTTGCAACGCGTCAATGAGCGAGGACCCGCCCAGTAGACCCTCTCACCGAACCTGGTTCGCGCGCCTGACCCAGGCGCTATCCGGTGAGCCGCAGAACCGCGAGGAGTTGATCGAGGAGCTGCGTCACGCGCAGGCGAACGGCCTGCTCACGAACGACACCCTGTCGATGGTCGAAGGCGCGATCAAGGTCGCCGAGCTGACCGTTGCCGACGTCATGATCCCGCGCGCCCAGACCGTGTTCCTGCCGATCGGCGCGGCGCAGAACGACATCCTGAACATCGTCATCGAATCGGGGCATTCGCGCTTTCCGGTGCACGACGGCGACAAGGACGAGATCCTCGGCATCCTGCTCGCCAAGGACCTCTTGAAGTGCCTGGCCCGCGGCGGTCCGTGCGACATCCGGGAGTTGCTGCGGCCGGTGGCGATGATCCCGGAATCCAAACGCCTCAACATCCTGCTCAAGGAATTCCGTCTTTCGCGCAATCACATGGCGATCGTCGTTGACGAATACGGCGGCGTCGCCGGACTCGTGACGATCGAAGACGTGCTCGAGCAGATCGTCGGCGACATCGACGACGAACACGACATCGACGAAAGCGAACCCAAATTGATCCTGCCGCAATCGGACGGCCGTTTCCTGGTCAGCGCGCTGACGCCGATTTCGGACTTCAACGAGCGCTTCGGCAGCGAATTCAGCGACGACGAATTCGACACCGTCGGCGGCATGGTGACCAGCGAGATGGGCCACCTGCCCGAGCCCGGCGAAGAGGCCGAGCTCGGCAGCTTTCACTTCCAGGTGACCAAGGCCGACGCGCGTCGCGTGCATCAGTTCGCCGTTCGCGTGGACGAGGCGTGAGGGTGTCCGCCGGCGCGCGGAATCCGGAATCCGGGTTTAGCCGAGCGCGTTCGTCGCTGGCGCTGATTGGACGTATCGTCGCTGTCTTCTCCTTGTTGATCGCGTCGACTACGCGCATCGCGATCGCGCAAGACTCGGCCGCACCGGAAACTCGCCCGGCCGATTCGACCGCTCAGGATTCGGTGAACAATTCGGAGTCGCCGAGTGCCGACAGCGCGCTCGAAATCAGCCTTCTGACGATCGGCCCCGGCCCGATTTTCTGGGAACGTTTCGGCCACAACGCAATCGTCGTGCGCGATCGCGCGGCGGGCACGGCAATCGCGTACAACTACGGCATCTTCGATTTCGAGCAGGAAGATTTCCTGCTCAATTTCGCCCGCGGCCACATGCGCTACCGGATCGCCGCGGACGACATCGACGACGATATCGAGATGTATCGCGACGAACGTCGCTCGATCACCGAGCAACGCCTGGCGTTCACGCCGCAACAAGCCGAAGCGCTGCGCGATTTCCTGGCCTGGAACATCCGCCCCGAAAACGCCTTCTACCGCTATGACTATTTCGTCGCGAATTGCTCGACGCGCGTGCGCGATGCGCTCGACAAAGCGCTCGGCGGCGCGATCCAGCGCGCGACCGAAGGCCGTTCGCGCGGCTACACCTACCGCATGGATTCGCTGCGACTGATGGCCGCCGAGCCGCTGCTGATGCTCGGCATCGATCTCGGTCTCGGACCCTACGCCGACCGGCGCATCGATTTCTGGGAAGAAAGTTTCGTCCCCGTCGTACTCGCGCGCGCGCTGCGCGATGTCAACGTCGTCGATGCCAGCGGTGTCACCCAGCCGCTGGTCTCCGCGGAAACGACGATTTCACGGGGCGCCATTGCCGATCCGCCCGAGCTGCCTTTCGATCTTCGTCTTGCGTTCCTGATTCTCGGTGCTGCGTTCGGCCTGGCGATCTTCGCAGCCAGTCGTGTCCGCACGCGGTTTGCGCGTATGCCGGTCGCGCTGTTCGCGATCGTCTTCGAGCTCTTCTGCGGCATCGGTGGCCTCGTGCTGCTGTTCCTCTGGTTCGGCACCGCGCACCAGTCCGCATGGCGCAACGAGAACCTTCTGCTGCTGAATCCGTTGTGCCTGCTGCTGATTCCAGCCGCCGCGGCACTCATGCGCGCACGCCCGCGCGCGTCAGCGCGTCGCGCGAACATCGCCTGGCTCGTGGCCGGTCTCGCCGCGTTTGCACTCTTCTCGAAAATCCTGCCGTGGTTCGCGCAGGCGAATCTGCATTGGATTCTGTTGTTCCTGCCGATTCATGTCGCGCTGGCACTCGCTGTTTCGCGCGGACGGTCCGGCGCTGACGTCACGTCCGCATGACCGCGCACCGCGTGCTCGCGATCGTCGCGACACTCGTCGTCGTCGCCGCGCTGGTTCTCTGGCATTCGCATCGCGGATCCACGAATCATCAAGCATCGTCGAGTGACCGATCACCGAATACGGTGGCAGCGCGCGCGGCACCGAATTCGCTCGAAGGTGCGATCGACCTCCGCACCGACGTCGGACCCGACGCCGATCACCCCGCCGCGCCGGCGCGCGAGATGATCGCCCGCGATCCCGATTCCGCCGCACGGCTTTGGCTGTCGCGAGCCGAGAACGTGCTGCGCGCCAGGAACAGGAAGGAGTACGGCGATGAAGTCGCTCGCCTGATGGAGTTGCCCTACGACCAGGCCTGGGGACCGCTCGTCGAGAAGGCCAAGGACGACGTGCACGCGGCGTTGGCCGCAAGTTTCATCCAGTCGATCTGCACGGCGGAGTCGACCCGCCAAGGACAGCCGCACGGAAGGGAGCGACCGGCGTCGAGTTTCTACAAGAACCTCCCGGATGCCATGAAGCCCTTCATCGATCGCATCGCCGAGCTGCACACCGCAGACTACGAGCGGCGCGTCGAGCACTGCGGCGGCGTGGGCAACGGGCTCGATCTCGCTTTCATGTTCCTCGACCGTTTCTTTCGCCCGGACAACCTCGAGGCGCAGATCGAAGTCGCCGGCGAAAACGATAACAAGCCCCAGGCGATTGCCGATCTCCGAGCCATTCTTGCGAAGCAGGACAGCGCGCGAGGCCGCTCAGTCCTCGGCGATCTCCTGATGCAATCGGACGATGAAACCGAGAGTACCGAAGGACGCGCGATGCTCGAGCAACTCGCGCCGGACGACCCCGAGGCCGCAAACCGGCTCGCTTATTGCTTGCAGAACGGATGCGGCGGTTCGCAGCCCGACCCTGCCGCAGCACGCTCCTGGCTCGAAGTGTCCGCGGGACTCGGCGATTGGCTCGGCCTCTCGGAGATCGAACATGCGCTCGCGGACAGCGGCGACAACGCCGGCGCGTGGGCCTGGTCGGTCTATGCGCTCGACCTTGCCCTCGACGGCTGCTTCGAAATGATCTCTCCATCGCATATCCACATCGCTGCGGCGGCGCGAACCGAAGCACAGAGAAAGGCCGTGCTGACGCCAACCGAGCAGAACGCCGGCCTTGCGATCAACTACGCGATTTCCGGCCGCTGGGAAAAACGGGCACGGCAACGCCTCTCCTGCGACTGAGCCCCGTTTCGACCGGCGACTTGTCCGATTGCCGTTGTCATAGCGCCCGGCGCATCATTCGCTCATGGACCAGCCCGTCACAGCGCTCCCGCACGATCCGACTTGCACCGACCCGATGGTGGTCAACTGCGTCGCGTATTCGAACAGCGGCAAGAAGCTTCGCGACATCACGATCGACGAGATTAGCGATGTGCTGGAGCATCCGGATCAGTTCGTCTGGGTCGGGCTGCACGAGCCGGATGAAGCGCTGCTCGAAAGACTTCGCGAGGAATTCAACCTGCACGAGCTCGCCGTCGAGGACGCGCATTCGGCGCATCAGCGACCGAAGATCGAGGTGTACGCCGATTCGCTGTTCATCGTCGCGCACACCGCGCAGGTGGTCGGCGGCAAGATCGCGTTCGGCGAAACGCATATCTTCATGGGCCGCAACTATCTCGTCACCGTTCGTCACGGCGCTTCGCTGAGTTATGCGATCGCGCGCAAGAGCTGCGAGCAGACGCCCGAGATGCTGGGCCTGGGTCCGAGCTACGGGCTTTATTCGGTGCTCGATTTCATCGTCGACAACTTCTTCCCGATCGTGCGCAGCTTCCGCGAGGAGTTGCAGGAACTCGAGGAAGACGTGTTCGAAGATACCTTCAAGCGCGAGACGATCCGCAGTCTCTACGAGCTCAAGAAAGAGCTGGTCACGCTGCGCCTCGCAGTCGCGCCGCTGCAGGACATCGTCAACCAACTGACGCGTCTGTATCCCGGCTTGATTCGCGACGAGGTGCGTCCTTACTTTCGCGATGTCTACGATCATGCGGCGCGCATCAACGAATCGACCGATACGATGCGCGAAATGCTCACCGCCGCGCTCAGCGTGAATCTCGCGCTGGTGACCGTCGCGCAAGGCGAAGTCGTCAAGCGGCTCGCTGGATGGGCCGCGCTGCTCGCCGCGCCGACGCTCTTCGCGAGCTGGTACGGCATGAACTTTCACTACATGCCCGAGCTCGACAAGCAGTGGGCGTATCCGGCGATGATCGCGGTGACGCTCGGCATCTGCGCGGGGTTGTATTGGACGCTGAAGCGCGCGAAATGGCTTTGAGTTTCAGGTGCGGCGGACATCTTTTCGTTCTCCCGCTTGCGGGAGAAGGTGCCGGAGGCCGATGAGGGCACGCTTGGAACGTCGTCTCGAGCGTTCCCTCACCCTACCCTCTCCCGCAAGCGGGCGAGGGAAAGATCGTGACGCAAAAGCGACCTTGACCGATCCGCACCGCCGCGACACGCTCGCGCAATGAACGCTCTCAAAAGCAAGCTCGGCTGGCTCCTCCTCACACTGTTCGGCGCGTTCTGCCTCGGCATCGTGGCACTGAAGCGCGGCGAGTCGTTGAATGCATTCTGGCTCGTCTCCGCAACCGTGTCGCTGTTCTTCGTCGCGTATCGCTTCTACGGCCGCTTCATCGCCGACAAAGCGCTTGCGCTCGACCCAGCGCGGGCGACGCCCGCGGTGCTGCACGACGACGGGCTTGACTACGTGCCGACCGATCGACGCGTCGTGTTCGGTCATCATTTCGCCGCGATCGCCGGCGCAGGGCCGCTGGTCGGACCGGTGCTCGCCGCGCAAATGGGCTATCTGCCGGGCACGCTCTGGATTCTCGTCGGCGTGATCTTTGCCGGCGCCGTGCAGGATTTCATGATCCTGTTCCTTTCGATCCGCCGCGATGGCCGCTCGCTCGGCGAAATGATTCGCGCCGAGATCGGCCCCGCCGCCGGCGTGATCGCGATGATCGGCGTCCTGATGATCATGTTCATCATCCTTGCCGTACTCGCGCTCGTCGTCGTCAAGGCGCTCGCGGCGAGCCCGTGGGGCACGTTCACGGTGGCAACGACGATTCCGATCGCGTTGCTGATGGGCGTGTATCTGCGTTTTCTGCGGCCGGGCAAGGTGCTCGAAGTGTCGCTGATCGGACTTGCGCTGCTGCTGCTCGCGATCTGGCTCGGCGGCAAAGTCGCGGCCGAGCCGTCATGGGCTGCATTTTTCACGTTCGATGGAAAAGCGCTCGCGTGGATGCTGATTGCGTATGGATTCTGTGCGTCGGTGACGCCGGTCTGGCTCCTGCTCGCGCCGCGCGATTATCTTTCGACGTTCCTCAAGATCGGCACGGTCGTGCTGCTCGCGATCGGCATCGTCTTTGTGATGCCGGATCTCAAGATGCCGGCGATCACGCGCTTCATCGACGGCAGCGGACCGGTGTTTTCCGGCTCGCTGTTTCCGTTTCTGTTCATCACGATCGCGTGCGGCGCGGTATCCGGATGGCATTCGCTGATTGCATCCGGCACGACGCCAAAGCTGCTCGCGAACGAAAAAGATGCACGCCTGGTCGGCTATGGCGCGATGCTGGTCGAAGCGTTCGTCGCGATCATGGCGCTCATCGCCGCGTGCGTGCTCGAACCGGGCGTCTATTTCGCGATGAACGCGCCGGCCGCGCTGATCGGAACCACCATCGACAGTGCGGCGCAGGCAATCGGCCAATGGGGATTCGCGATCACGCCCGATGCGCTCGCGCAGGCCGCGAAAGATATCGGCGAGACGACGATCCTTTCGCGCGCCGGCGGCGCGCCGACGCTCGCGGTCGGAATGGCAGAAATCCTGCAGCGCCTGGTTGCCGGCAACGGCATGCTCGCATTCTGGTACCACTACGCGATCCTGTTCGAAGCGCTGTTCATCCTGACCACGGTCGACGCCGGCACGCGCGTCGCGCGCTTCATGATCCAGGAACTCGCCGGCCTCGCGCTGCCATCGCTCGCAAGAACCGAATCGTGGACAGCCAATCTGCTCGCGACGATGCTTTGCGTCGCCTGCTGGGGCTGGTTTCTCTATCAGGGCGTCGCCGATCCGCTCGGCGGCATCAACACGCTGTGGCCGCTGTTCGGAATCGCCAACCAGATGCTCGCCGCAATTGCGTTGACGTTCGCGAGCGTGTGCCTGGTGAAAATGCAACGTGCGCGATACGTCTGGGTCGCGCTCGCGCCGACGCTGTGGCTCGCGATATGTACGCTGACCGCGGGTTGGCAGAAACTCGCGTCCGACGATATGCGGATCGGTTTCGTCGCTCACGCTCGCGCGTTTGCGTCGGCGCTCGATCGCGGGCAGGTGCTCGCGCCGGCGAAGTCGATCAGCGAAATGCACGAGATCGTGCGCAACGACTGGATCGACGCCTCGCTCGCGGCCGTATTCTCGCTGCTCGTCGTCGCGATGCTCGTGTTCGGAATCCGCGCCGCACTCGCGGCGCGAAAATCGACGGTCGCGACGGCGCGCGAAGCGCCTTACGTCGCGCTGGCCGGAGCCGCATCATGAACGCGTCGGCGATGGCCGCACTCTGGCGCATTTGCGTCGCAGCGGCGCGAAGGATGATCGGCGTTCCGGATTACGAACGCTACGTCGCGCACCTGCGCACACGCCATCCCGATCGGAACGTGCCGACGTACGCGGAGTTCTTTGCCGAGCGCCAACGCGCGCGTTACGTTCGCGGCGGCGGGCGCTGCTGCTGAATGCTGTCGAAGCGCCGCGCAGGAGCGCGGCGCACGTCACATCAGCTGCCTGGCGTCGTCCACTGCTTCAGCCACGCGTTCACCGTGTCGTGCCACAACACGCTGTTCTGCGGTTTCAGCACCCAGTGGTTTTCATCGGGGAAACGCAGGAACTTGCTTGGAATCCCGCGTCGCTGCGCCGCGGTGAACGCGGCGATGCCCTGCGTGACCGGAATGCGGAAGTCCAGATCGCTGTGCACGATGAGGATCGGCGCGCGCCATTCCTTGACGTGATCGATCGGATTGTATTTCTCGTAGACGGCCGGATCTTCGTACTGCGTCTTGCCGCCGTGCTCCCATTCGTCGAACCAGAGCTCTTCGGTCGAATACGACATCATGCGGCCGTCGAACACACCATCGTGCGCGACGATGCATTTCCACGGATCGTTCCAGTTGCCGGCGATCCAGTACGCCATGAAGCCGCCGTATGACGCGCCGAGCGCGCAAGCGCGATCGCCGTCGAGGAATCGATACTTGCGCAGCGAGGCAGCCCAGCCGAGCTTGAGATCCTCCAGCGGCGCGCCGCCCCAATCGCCGGAGATCGCGTCGGTGAATTTCTGGCCGTAGCCGGTCGAGCCGTGAAAGTTGACCGTAACGACGGCGAAGCCCTGACCCGCGTACGTCTGCGGATTCCAGCGGTAGTGGAATTCGTTGGTCATGGCGCCCTGCGGTCCGCCGTGGATGATGAAGGCAACCGGATATTTCTTGTTCGATTTGAAACCGACCGGCTTGACGACATAGCCCTGCACGGTGTCGCCGCCGGCGCCTTTGAACGTGAAGAATTCGGGATCGCCGAAGCGGATGTTCTTCAGGCGTTCGGCATTGAAGTGCGTGATCTGACGCAGGCTGCGACCGCGCCCATCGGCGGTGTAGACGTCGGCCGGGCGCCTCAAGTCCTCGCGCGTCAGGATGACTCCTTTCCTGCCGACATCGAACCCCGCGATGTTGCCCTCGGCAACGAGCTTGCTCGCTTTGCCGGTCGCGACGTCGATGCCGAACAACGCATGATCGCCCCAGTCGTCGGTCGTCGTGTAGAGCGTCTTGCCGTCCGCCGATTCCTTGAGCGCCGATGCCGAACGATCCCAGGCGGGATCGATTTCATGCTTCGTGCCGTTGGCGAGATCGATCGCCCAAACGCCGAAGCGATCCGCTTCGAAGCCAGGTCGCTTCATCGCAAGGTAGTACAGCGTCTTGCCGTTCGCCGCGGGCAGCGGATAGCCGTCCCATGCTGGATTGTCGGCGGTGAGATTCTTCGGCGCCGCACTCGCATCGGCGGGAACCGAGAAGATGTCGAAGTTGGTCGACCACGGTTCGGTCTTGCCGGCGATGCGCGCATCGAAATAGACCGTCGCGCCATCCGGTGAAAATGCGTATTCGCTGTCGTCGCCGAACGGCTTGGACGGCACGTCGCCATCGATGCCCTTGCTGAGCAGACGCGGCGCACCGATCTTCCCGTCCGTGCCGACGTCGGCGATGAACAGCTGCGAGCGGCGGCCGTCCGCCCAGGTGTCCCAGTGGCGGATGAAGATCTTGTCGTAAACCATGCCGCTGGCCTTGTCGGCCTTACGCTCGTCGAGCTTCTTCTTTGTGCAAGCAAGAATGCCTTGCGCGTCGTCGCCGCATTCGTTGAATACGTCGATCGACAGAAGCACGCGCTTGCCGTCGGGCGATAGCTTGAAATTGTTGACGTCGAGCGCGGACGACGTTTCCGTCTGCGCGGCGCCGCCGTTCGCACCGACGCGCCAGACCTGCGCGACGCTGTCCTTGGGCGCGAGGAAATACACGCTGCCGTCCTTGGACCAGCGCGGGCTGGTGGCATTCAGCGCTTTGTCCGTCAGCCGCACAGACTTTCCGCCGCCCGAAGGAACGATCCAGATTCCGTTGGTGCCCTTGTTGGCGTCGTAGTCGGTCTCGCGGACTGCGAATGCAACGACCTTTCCGTCCGGCGACAGCGAAGGGTCGCTGACGCGGTCCAGCATGACCAGATCGTGCACGTCGAACGGATGTACGCCTTGCGCGGCGAAAAGCGGCGCGGCGAACGAGAGCGCCATGGCGGCGACCAACGGTTTCATCGACGAAGCTCCTGATCGGGCAGTGGCGGCGATGGTAAGGGTTGGACCGCGTTGCGCCAAATGCCGCCGGAAATGACGGCCGCGCGAGCGATGCGCCCATCGTCGTCGTCCCGGTGCAAGCCGGGATCCAGCATCTTTGCTCGCCCACAATGATGCCGGCACGCTTTCGCCAGAACGACGATCGGGAACGTAAAGACGAGCGATGGAGCGCGAAACCAACCCGCTATACTCGTTCGGCCAGCCGTACCCGGGACTCCGGATGTCCGCCATCGCCGCCGATCTGCCCGCGCGTACCGACGAGCTGTTCGGCCACCCGAAAGGCCTGTACGTCTGCTTTTTCACCGAAATGTGGGAACGCTTTTCGTTCTACGGAATGAAGGCGCTGCTGCTGCTTTATCTCACCAAGTACCACCTCTTCACCGACGACCACGGCTACAACCTGATCGGCGCTTACGGCGGCCTCGTTTACGCGATGCCGGTCATCGGCGGATTGCTCGCCGATCGCTGGCTCGGCATGCGCAAGGCCGTGGTGTTCGGCGGCATCCTGCTCGTGCTCGGGCATCTCGGCATGGCGATCGAAGGTCATCCTGCGTCGAGCGTGAACGGCGTCGTCACCCGCGATGCGCATGCGTTGCAGATTTTCTATTTCTCGCTCGCGCTGATCATCATGGGCGTCGGTTTCCTGAAGCCGAACATCTCGACGATCGTCGGCAAGCTCTATCCCGAGAACGATCCGCGCCGCGATTCGGGTTTCAGCCTGTTCTACGCCGGCATCAACATCGGAGCGACGGTCTCGGGCGTCCTCTGCGGATGGCTCGGCGAAACCTACGGCTGGGGCTGGGGCTTCGGCGCCGCCGGCATCGGCATGCTCGCCGGACTTGCGAACTTCCTGTATGGACAGAAACATCTGCTTGGGCATGCCGAACCGCCCGACCCTGCGCGGCTTCGCGAACGCGTGTTCGGATTCCTGTCGCGCGAACATCTGATCTATCTCGGCGCAATCGCCGGACTCGGCGTGATCTGGCTCCTGATCCAGATGCATTCGGTCTTTCTCAACATCATTCCCGACGTGTTCGAGCCGAGCCCGGTCATTCTCGGCATGCATGTCGTTACCGCATGTCTGCTCGGCGGCATTCTCTGGTTCATGTTCACGAAATGCACGAAGATCGAGCGCCAGCAGATGTTCATCGTGCTCGCCTTCATCGTGTTCTGCCTGATCTTTTTCACGCTGTACGAGCAGACATACGGCTCTTGGGTGCTGTTTTCGGATCGCGTCATGAATCATCGCGCGCTCGGCGTCGAATGGACCGCCAGCGAGCTCACCTCGCTCGGCGCGTTCTTCATTCTCGTGCTCGCGCCGTTTTTTGCCTGGCTTTATCCACGACTCGACCAGCGCGGATTGAATCCGAGCAAGCCGGCGAAATCGGGCTATGGGCTCGTGCTTGCCGGCGTGTCATTCCTGGTGCTGGTCTGGAGCGCACGTCATCCCGAGGCGAACGGACTCACCAACATCTGGTGGTTCGTGTTCGCGTATTTCGTGCTCGAAGTCGGCGAAATGCTGCTTTCGCCGATCGGCCTGTCAGCAGTCACCGAATTGTCCGTGCCGCGCGTCGTCAGCCTGATGATGGGCGGCTGGTTCCTCGGCACCTCGTATTCCGAAGTGCTGGCCGCCGAGCTCGGAAAATTGTCCTCGCTGCAGATTCCAGAAGGCGAAACGCTCAACATCGTCGACGCGCTGGCGAAGTACGATCAGCTGTTCGTGTTCTCGGCCAAGATCGGCATAGTCTGCGGCATCATCGTGCTGGTGCTGACGCCGCTGATCAAGCGCTGGATGCATGGCGTTCGCTGAGCGGCTCGTGCTCCAGCCGCGCCGATTCTAGTGCGCTGCATGCTGCGCGCCTGGCTTCAAGAACGTGCGAAACGCCTTGAGCGCGGCCGGATGATAGATCGTCGCGTGTTTTTCTTCCGGCATTTTTTCGTAGTGCCAGCGCACGCCGGCGGCGTGAGCATCGGCGCGCAGGATGTCGGCCAGGCTCTGCACCGGATCGCCCGGACCGCGCTGTTCGCTGCTGGCCGCGATGTATATCGACTTGCCGACACGAGGCCGTGCATACAACGATGCCGCGGCATCGTCGACGAGTTTGTGATCGTTCCACCACAGGCTCGGATCGATCGCGATGTAGGTATCGAAGAGATCAGGCTCGAGAAAAAATGTCTCGACGACGAACAATCCCGCCAGTGACTCGCCGACGATCGCGGTCTCATCGGTGGTTCGATAGCGCTGCTTCACCAGCGGCATCAGCTCCTCGCGGATGAACTTGCGGAACGTCGCCGAGCCGCCGACGCGTGGCGCGATCTTCTCGTCCTGCGGATTTTCGGTCGGGACCGGTCAGATCGCGGCGGCGCTCGGTGTTCTCGATCCCGACGAGCAGAAACGGACGCATCGAGCCGTCGCCGACCAGCACTTCTACCAGCCCCGCGATATGGAGGAAATCCTCCGCAAGCCCGCCGTCCGGCATGTAGAGCACCGGAACGCGCAAATCGGAACCCGCATAGCCGGGCGGCAGATAGACGTTGATGCGGCGCGTCTCGCCGAGGACTTTCGAATCGATGCGAAACGTCTCGCCGATGACGAGCGGCTCGGCGGCCGAGTGTGCGCCCGCCGCGAATGCGCATGCCGAACGCGAACAAAGCACAAAGCGACAACAGCCAGCGCTGCATCGTCATGCCGCGATCCGCGATTCGCATTGGATTCTTGCTCGCATCAGTGCGCCGAGCGTGCTCCGCTTCGATACAGCAGCCAGCCGACGACAGCCAGCACGATCAATCCCACGAGCTCGTTGAAATGCCAGGCGGCCGGCAGTGCCAGCACGTCGGCGCGCGCCGACACGACGATCGGAATCGCAATCAGGATGCCGGTCAACGCCTCGCCGGTAATGAGTCCCGCCGAAAACAACGTGCCGGGACGATGCACGTGTTCTTTCGCGGTGTCGTCCGCATCGACGACGCCGTGCCGCCGCTCGACGAGATACGAAAGGAATCCGCCGAGGAAGATCGGCACCATCAGCTCGAGCGGCAGATAGATGCCGATTGCGGCGGCGAGCACCGGCACGCGGAACTTCGAGCCGCGATGCTTCAGCCATTCGTCAAGCGCAATCGTGAACGCACCGACCAGCGCACCGAGGCCGATCATCGACCAGGGCAGCTCGCCGCCGAACATGCCTTTCGCGACCGACGCCATCAAGCGTCGCCTGCGGCGCGGACAGCGAGTGCGGATGCTCGGCCGTCGGCGGCCCGATGCCGTAGGCCGCGGCCAGAAGGTTCAGCACCGGTGCCATGATCAGCGCGCATGAGAGCGAGCCGATCATCAGCATCAACTGCTGTTTCCACGGCGTCGCGCCGACGATGTAACCGGCTTTGAGATCCTGCAGGTTGTCGCCACCGACTGCGGCCGCGCAGCACACCACCGCGCCGATCATGATCGCGGCGACGGCGCCGATCGGCGAGTCGCGCCCGAGCATCAAGACGAGCACGAGCGAAGCGAACAGGATCGTCGCGATCGTGATTCCGGACACCGGATTGTTCGACGATCCGACCAGACCCGCCAGATAGGCCGAAACCGACACGAAGAGAAAGCCCGCGACGATCATGATGATCGTCATCGGAATGGCCACCAGCCATTGACCGACGATCTGCTGATACAGGAACGCGAGCGGGATCACGAACGCGACGAGCCCGATCAGCATCCATTTCATCGGCAGATCGCGCTCGGTATCCGCGATCGCTTCGCCAGTGCCTTTGCGCGCCGCGGCGAGACCGCTCTTGATGCCGGAAATCAAGCGAATTGCGCAGCGAAAACAACGTCCACACGCCGCCGATCAGCATCGCGCCGACACCGAGATAGCGGATTTTCGCGGACCAGATCGCACCGGCGATGTCGACCGGGTTTGCGCCGGCAATCCGTGCGGCCAGCGCAGGATCGCTGCTCAAGAAGAATGCGTGATAGATCGGAATCGCGATGTTGAACGAGAAGATGCTGCCGGACACGACGACGATGCCGACGTTGAGACCGACGATGTAGCCGACGCCGAGCAGTGCCGGCGACAGGTTCGTACCCATGTAGCCGAGATAGCGCCCGATGAATCCGGCGCCGACCGCGTTGTCGGGAATCATGCGCATGCCGCTTTCCGCGGCGACCTTGACGATCGCGCCGATCGCGCCGGCCATCGCCAGAATCTTGACGCCCGGACCCGGATTCTCGCCGGCCTTCAACACTTCCGCCGCAGCCTTGCCTTCGGGGAATGCCAGCGGCGCTTCGACGATCATCGTGCGCCGCAGCGGCACCGAGAACAGCACGCCGAGCAGACCGCCGAGACCGGCGATCGCGAGCACCCACGAATAACGGAAATCCTGCCAGTAGCCGAGGATGATCAGCGCGGGAATCGTGAAGATCACGCCAGCGGCGATCGACGATCCGGCCGATGCGCCGGTCTGCACGATGTTGTTCTCGAGAATCGTGCCGCCGCCGAGGAGACGCAGCACCGCCATCGATACGACCGCCGCAGGAATCGCCGTCGCGATGGTCAGGCCCGCGAACAGGCCGAGATAGGCGTTCGCGGCGGCGAGGATCGCGGCCAGCACGGCCGACAGCAGAATGGCGCGGACACTCAGTTGCGGCACGCGTTCGCTCATCGATGTCTCCGGAAAAGTGGCGTCGCCGATCAAGGCACGCCGCGTACCACGATCACCGAGCACAACGATCGCACTCGACGGCCGGTGGCGGCAGTGGATCCCCTGCTCGAGCACGCAAAACGGCTGCGAGCGAAGGAACGCACGGGACGACCCATAGTAGCTGTTCGCGCCGGAACTGCCACGCCGCGTTGCGTGATCGATGTAAAACCCCGTCCGGCCCCGTGGCGACGGGTTCGATCTCCGCACCAGTGCCTGCACGCCCGCGCAGTGCCGACGCCGCGAACCCGTTCAGCCGGACGGCGATTTGGCCGCCGAAGCGCCAATGTTCGCATCGAGGAATGCCATGATCTTCTCGAACAAGTCGCGGATGTGGCCTTCGTCGTAAAAGCCGTGGCCTTCTGTGCGTTCGTAGATCCACTCGTGTTTGACATGCGCCTTGTTGAGCGCTGCGTGCAGGCTCTCGCCCTGCACCGGCGGCACGCGCTGGTCCGCACCGCCGACGATGAGCATGACCTTGGACTTGAGCCGATCGATGTGCGCGATCGGCGAGCGGTCCCAGAGCACCGATTCGTCCTCGCCGAGCACCATTTTCAGATAGTTCTCGCCGAACACCGATTGCGGGATGTCGCCGCGCGAATGCATCAGGCGCAAATCGTAGACGCCGACGTAGCCGATCGCGCAGCGATAAAGATCCGGCTCCTTGACCGCGCCTTCCAACGCGGCATAGCCGCCGTAACTGCCGCCGAAAATGCAGACGCGCTTGGGATCCGCGACGCCTTGCGCGATCGCCCAACGCGTCGCATCGGTGACGTCGTCCTGCATCGTGCCGCCCCATTGACGGAAACCGGCGCGCACGAAGTTGATCCCGTAGTCGCCGGATCCGCGATAGTTGACTTGCAACACGGCGTAGCCGCGACTCGCCAGCGCTTCGACGTACGGATCGTAAGCCCAGCGATCGCGGACGAAATACGGGCCGCCGTGGACGAACACGACCAGCGGCAGATTCTTTGCTTCGCTCTTGCCGTGCGGTCGCGTCAGATAACCATGCAACGGCACGCCATCACGCGCCTTCAGGTCGATCGGCTCCATCGCCGCCATCTGCTCGGGCTTGATCCACGGCCGGCGCGCGAGCAGGAATGTGAGTTTGCGCGCGCCTTCGTCGTACAGGAAGAACTGGCCGGGATCGGTATCGCCCGAGATCAGCACCACGGCTTTCTTGCCATCGCGCGTGTGACTCGTGATGCGCACGTCTTCGCCGGGAAACTGCTGCATCAGCGAAGCCAGCAGCTTTGCTTCGGGCGCATTCCTGTCGATGAGCGTGGTCGCCGTGCGGCCCGGCATCGAGCGGATCGCTACGATGTCTTTGTCGTCGAACGTCGGCACCAGCTCATCGACGCCGGACTCGGCACCGCTCCACAGCGTCGAGAGTTTGCGCGTTGCGATGTCCCAGCGGCACAAGCCGCCGACGTTGTGCTCACCGCCGCAGGTGAAGTACACCGCGTCCTCTTTGCGATCGAACGCCATCGGCGCCACGCCGAGATGATCCTTGTTCTCGTCGAACACGAGTTCCCACGGCTTGCCGTCGCCGGCGCGATACCAGACTTTCATGGACTGATCGGCGTCGATGCCGAATGCGAAGCGCACTACGCCTTCGTTGTCGGTCAGAAACCGCGCGTTGCGCAGCGGCGATGTCGTCACCGAATACGTGGCACCGTTGAAAAGATCGATGCGCAGCACTTCCGGGAACACGCCGTTCGCACTCGCACTGCGCGTGTAGCCGAGATTCGCGCCGTTCGCCGGATACGATGCGATCAACGCCTGCTTCGGATCGTCGAGCAGCGGATCGACGAGTTGCCCGTACGCGAGACGGCCGACGCCGTGCGCGATGTGCGTCGCGCCTTGTCCGCCCAGACGCTGGCCGAAAATGAGTGCCGCGCCGCTTCCATCCGCGTTGACGGCGTAGAGCTCGCCCGTTCCGACCGGCGCTTCGAGCTCGCCGAGGCTCTCGCCGACCGTGTACATCACGCGATGCGGCGCGACCCACCAGAACTCGGCGAGCTGGCTGTCCGCGCGCGGTCGCAGGTTGACGCCCTGCATGTCGGAAAGCCGAATAAGCGAAAGAATCGTCTTGCCGTCGACGACGGCACTCGCGGCGAGATAGTCACCTTCCGGCGAAATCTTGACGTCGCGGAATTGCTCGTGCTTCGCGAAGTCGGCGAGTGGAATCTCTGCGGCCAGTGCGCTCGACGCGATAACGCCGAGCGATGCTGCAACGATCAGTCGAGCCGCGCGCATTCGATTTCCTCCGGGTGCGAACGATGTTCTTGGTGCTTTTTCAGGTGTTCAGCTTCCCGTCGTCGTCCCGGCGAAAGCCGGGTCCAGCGCCGGTTGAACGCTCCAAGTCAAAGTCACTGGGTCCCGCCTTTCGCCGGGACGATGGAACGCATCGCCGTGCCCGCATTCAGCGCGCAGCGATAAGCCCCTAGGGCGTCTTCACCGACGCGCGCCCGTATCGATCTTCGAGCCGCACGATGTCGTCCTCACCGAAATAGTCGCCGCACTGCACCTCGATCAGATGCACATCGGTGTCGGTCGGATTCTCAAGCCGGTGCACGGTGTTCATCGGGATGTACGCCGATTCGTTACGACCGAGCAGCATCTCCTGCTCGCCGATGCGCACTTTCGCGGTGCCATCGACGACGGTCCAGTGCTCGCTGCGACGATGATGCAGCTGCAGCGAAAGCACATGGCCCGGCTTGACGACGAGACGCTTGACCTTGCAGTCCGCGGCGTCTTCGAGCACGGTGAAGCTGCCCCACGGACGATGCACGGTCTTGTGGAACGCAGCCGAGTCGTGATTGCTCGCACGCAGGCGTTCGACCACGAGCTTGACCTGCTGCGCACGCTCGCGATCCGCGACCAGCACCGCATCTCCGGTGTCGACGATGACGAGATCCTTGACGCCGACCACCGCGACCATGCGCGCGTCGGACTGGATGTAGCAGTTCTCGCTCTCGACCACGATCGCCTGGCCGCGCACGCGGTTGCCCGCCGCATCCGCTTCGGATTCGAGATCGCTCATCGCCTTCCATGAACCGATGTCGCTCCAGTCAAATGTCGCCGGCACGACGGCGACGCGCGACGCGCGTTCCATGATCGCGTAATCGATCGATATGTCAGGCTGCAGCAGGAACGCTTCGCGCGCGAATTCGACCGGACTTTCGTGGCTCACCGCGCTCGCGTAGCACGCGCGCGCTGCGGCGAGCACGTCCGGACACACTTTCGCCGCGACCTCGAGCAATACATCGGCACGAAAACAGAACATGCCCGAGTTCCAGACGTAATCGCCCGATGCGACGTAGCTCTCCGCGGTCTCGCGACTCGGTTTTTCGACGAACGCACCGACCGCGCGTTCGGGAAGAACGGCCGTAGGCCGCTCCGTATTCCCTTCCCCCGCTTGCTGGAGAGGGCGTCCGGAGGGCGGATGAGGGCCGCGCGCAATCGCCTCGCCCATGCGGATATAGCCGAAACCGGTCTCCGGATGCGTCGGCCGGATGCCGAACGTGACCAGCCATCCGTCGCGCGCCAGTGTCGCCGCGCGTTGCGTGTCCGCGACGAATGCATCGATGTCGCGAATCAGATGATCGGCCGGCAGGATCAGCAGCGTCGCGTCGGCGCCGTGGCGGCTGCTGGCGTTGAGCGCCGCGAGCAGCGCGGCCGGCGCCGTGTTGCGAGCCGCGGGTTCGAGCAGGAACGGCAGCTTGTCGAGATCGGCGCTCGGATGATTGGCGTATTCGTCGCGCGTCAAAAAATAATAGTCGCGGCCGGTGACCGTCAGCACGTGGCCGTCGTCGGCGACGCGCAATGCGCGATCGAGTGTCTTGCGCAACAGCGATTCGCCATCGCCCATGCGCATGAATGGCTTCGGATACGCGCTGCGCGAAACCGG
The DNA here is from genome assembly GCA_963834755.1 of uncultured Gammaproteobacteria bacterium. Lineage (GTDB taxonomy): Bacteria > Pseudomonadota > Gammaproteobacteria > Xanthomonadales > Rhodanobacteraceae > Dokdonella_A. The sequence continues at coordinate 274,847 of CAWICQ010000013.1, read as the reverse complement.
CCACAGGCGCGTGCCGGCACCGCCGGAAAGGATCACGGGTACGAGCATCTTGTTTTCTCCTGGCGGCGTCCTGCCCGATCAGCGATCGTCCCGATCGCGCTCTTCAATGTTCCGCGCGGGCCGCGGCGAGTTCGTCGAGCACGCCCGCAAGTCCCATTTCCCAGATCGGCAATTGTAGCCCGAACGCGGCTTCGAGCCTGCTGCAATCGAGCACCGAATACGCGGGCCGGCGCGCGCGCGTCGGATAATCGGCGGTCGCGATCGGCACGATGCGCGGCACGCGTTCGATCAGCGCGCGCCGTTTCGCGCCGCCCAGAATTGCCCCGGCGAAATCGTACCAGCTGCATTGTCCGCGCGAAGCGACGTGATAGATGCCATCGAAACCTTCGTCACGCGTGAGGCCGCGATCGAGCCAGACGTGCACCAGCTCAGCTGTCGTCTCGGCGATCAGGCGCGCCGATGTCGGAGCGCCGATCTGATCGTTGACGACACGCAGCTCGTCGCGCTCTTTGGCGAGCCGCAGCATCGTGCGCAGAAAATTGTGGCCGCGCGCGGCGTAGACCCACGCCGTGCGCAGCAGCAGATGTCGCGCTCCGCTTGCGCGCAGCGCCTCTTCTCCGGCGAGTTTCGTGCGGCCGTAAACGCCGAGCGGCGCCGTGCGGTCGTCTTCGCGATACGGTCGCGTCGCGCTGCCGTCGAACACGTAGTCGGTCGAATAGTGGACGATGCGCGCGGCATGTCGGGCGGCCCAGGCTGCGATCTCGGCGACGGCGAGATGATTGACGCGGTCGGCGCGCTCGGGCTCATCCTCGGCGCGATCGACGGCGGTATAAGCGGCTGCGTTGACGATGAGGTCGGCATCGGCGGCATCGAGCACGGATGCGAGCGAAACGGAATTCGCCAGGTCGACATCGAGGGCACGCGACCCATCGCCGAGATCACCGCCGCGCGCAGCGGCAGTCACCGCCCCGAGCGGCGCGAGCGTGCGCAACAACTCGAAACCGATCTGCCCGGTTGCACCGAGCACGAGAATCTTCATGGCTGTGCGCGCGTGTCCGTTGCTGCGCGAAAAGACGGCAACTTATCGCGCGGGATCTCGGCCAGGAACGGCGTCTGCTGATCCTTTTCCGACAAGACGGGTTGCGCGATCGGCCAATCCACGGCGATGGTACCGTCATTCCAGCGAATGCCGGCGTCGCTCGCGCGATCGTAGAACGCCGTGCACTGATAGATGAACGTCGCGTTCTCCGAAAGCACGACGAACCCGTGCGCGAAACCTTCCGGCACCCAGAAGTGCCGCTTGTTTTCCGCCGACAGAATCGCCGCAGTCCATTGTCCGAAACTCGGCGAGCCGACGCGGATGTCGACCGCGACGTCGTACACCTCGCCTTCGACGACGCTGACGAGTTTGCCCTGCGGGTTCGGCCACTGGTAATGAAGTCCGCGCAGCACGCCGCGCGCCGAACGCGAGACGTTGGTCTGCACGAACTCAAGCTCGAAGCCTGCTTCGCTGAACGTTCGCGCGTTGAAACTTTCGTAGAAGAATCCGCGCGGGTCGCCGTGCACGGACGGCTCGATGACGACGCATCCGTCGAGCGGTGTCTCGATGACCCTCACGGTGCGCTTCCTTGCGCGATCAGGTGCATCAGATAACGACCATAACCGTTCTTGGCGAGCGGCTCGGCGAGACGTCGCACTTGCGCGGCGTCGATCCATCCGTGCTGGTAAGCGATCTCCTCCGGACAGCACACCTTGAGGCCCTGCCGGTTCTCGATCGTCTCGATGTAGTTCGACGCCTCGACCAGCGATTCGTGCGTGCCGGTATCGAGCCACGCGTAGCCGCGGCCGAGCCGCTCGAGCATCAGCGAACCATCGTCGAGATAGCAGCGGTTGAGGTCGGTGATTTCAAGCTCGCCGCGAGACGAAGGCTTCAGCGCGGCGGCGTAGTCGCATACGCGCGCATCGTAGAAATAGAGTCCGGTCACGGCCCAGTGCGATTTCGGCCGCGCCGGTTTCTCTTCAAGGCCGATGACGCGATCGTCGTCGTCGAACTCGGCGACGCCGTAACGTTCCGGATCGCGTACCCAATATCCGAACACGGTCGCGCCGTGCGTGCGCTGCACGGCGCGCTGCATCGATTCGGTCAAACCATGACCGTAGAAGATGTTGTCGCCGAGAATCAGGCAGCTCGGCTCGCCGGCGAGAAAATCGCGTCCGATCACGAACGCCTGTGCCAGACCGTCCGGCGACGGCTGCACGGCATAGCGTATCGAGATGCCCCACTGCGAGCCGTCGCCAAGAAGCCGCACGAACATCGGCTGCTCGTGCGGCGTGTTGATGACGAGAATGTCGCGGATGCCGGCGAGCATCAGCGTCGACAAGGGGTAATAAATCATCGGCTTGTCGTAGACCGGCAGAAGCTGCTTGCTCACCGCCTGCGTCAACGGATAGAGCCGCGTGCCGGAGCCGCCGGCGAGGATGATTCCCTTGGTGATCATGCGTGATATCTCAGCGTCGGCATCGGTATCATTCGCCTATCGCGCGGTGCAAATTTTCGATCCCGGCAGGCGCCCCGCCATTTGGCGGCACCCGAGCCATTCGAGGGAGGACGTCCTCTCCAGCCCGGAGATCATACGACCTCTCAATGCGATCCCAGCCGCTCCATGCGATAGCTGCCGTCGAGCACGCGCCGCACCCAATCCTGATGGGCGAGATACCACTCGACGGTCCGCGCGAGGCCGGATTCGAACGATTCGCTTTGCCGCCAGCCGAGATCGCGCTTGATCTTCGAGGCGTCGATCGCGTAACGGCGATCGTGGCCCGGTCGATCCTTGACGAGCGTGATCAAGGTTTCGCGCCGGCGTCCGTCGGCGAGCGGGTGGCGTTCGTCGAGCAGCGCGCAGATCGTTTTCACGACGTGGATGTTCTCGCGCTCCGCGTCGCCGCCGACGTTGTAGACCTCGCCGACGCGCCCGATTTCGAGCACGCGCCGGATCGCCGCGCAATGATCCTTGACGAAGAGCCAGTCGCGCACGTTGCGGCCGTCGCCGTATACCGGCAACGCCTCGCCGGCGAGCGCTTTCTGGATCATCAGCGGAATGAGCTTTTCCGGAAACTGGAACGGACCGTAGTTGTTCGAACAATTCGTCGTCAGCGTCGGCAGTCCGTACGTGTGATGGAACGCGCGCACCAGATGATCGGACGCCGCCTTCGAAGCCGAATACGGCGAATTCGGCTGATACGGAGACTCTTCGCTGAAACGTCCGATCGGGCCGAGTGATCCGTACACCTCGTCGGTCGAAATGTGCAGGAAGCGAAACGCGTCCTGCCGCTCGAGCGGCAGCGCGCGCCAGTATGCGAGCGCGGATTCGAGCAGCGTCAGCGTGCCGACGACGTTGGTCTGCACGAATTCGGCGGGCCCGTCGATCGAACGGTCGACGTGCGATTCGGCGGCGAAGTTGAGTATGGCGGTCGGTTGATGTTCGATCAGGAGCCGTTCGACCAGCGCGCGATCGCCGATGTCGCCGTGCACGAAAACGTGCTCAGGCTTGTCGCGCAGCGAAGCGAGCGTGTCGAGATTGCCGGCGTACGTGAGCTTGTCGAGATTGACCACGCGCTCGCCCGCGTGCGCGAGCGTCTCGAGCACGAAATTTGCGCCGATGAAACCGGCGCCGCCGGTGATGAGCAGGGTCTTCATGTGCTCCGGAGCATCCAATACAAAGGGCCGGTTACCCGGCCCGCGGGTATCGTAGCCGCATGCGCCGGCCGACGCGAGGCGGGCTGGTCATTCCCGAGGCGTTCGGCGATCGCGAGCCCACAGCCGAAGAGGCCGGGATCGCCGCGAGATTTCAACGATCGCGCGCTAGCCCCGAGGAACATGCCCTGCGAGGACGACGTCAGCCATCGAACCCGTCGGCGAACAACGTCTCGCGCATGTAGAAATAGGCCGCGCCCTGACCGAAGCGCGTGTTTGCCCTGCCGTCCGACGCGCTGACCTTCTGCTCGCGCCATGCGACATCGGCCTTCGCCTGCGCTGCCGCCAGCAAGACCTTGGAGACACCCAACACACGTGTCGCTTTCACGGGCGCGTCCTCGCGGAAATCGTGGGAGGTTGAGCACGATGGTGCCGAGCGCGAGTACCGGCTCGGCTTCGCGGCGATCGGAACGCGGATCAGAATGGAATGTCGTCGTCCTCGAAGGTGTCCGAGGGTTTCTGCGTCGGACGCGAAGTCGCCGGCGCGGGTCCGCGCGGAGCGCCACCCGAACGCTCGCCGCGATCGCGGCTGTATCCGCCGCCTCCCTCGCCTCCGCCGCCGCCACCGCCAGGACCGCCGAGCATCTGCATCTCATTGGCGACGATGTCGGTCGAGTAGCGTTCGATGCCGTCCTTGTCGGTGTATTTGTTGGTACGCAGCGAGCCTTCGATGTACACCTGCCGGCCCTTCTTGAGATATTCGCCGGCGATTTCGCCGAGCTTGCCGAACAGGACGACGCGGTGCCATTCGGTGCGTTCCTGGTTCTCGCCGGTCTGCTTGTCTTTCCAGTTTTCCGACGTGGCGAGGCGGATGTTGGTGATCGCGCCGCCGTTCGCGGTGTAGCGCGTCTCGGGATCGGCGCCGAGATTGCCGACCAGGATGACCTTGTTGATGCCGCGTGCCATGGAATTCCTCTGTTCAATACGCCGTCAGTGCCGCGCAGGATACACCTCGCGCGCGGTCGGCCGCAGGCCGTGCGTCGGACGCCGTCTGTCCGCGCGGGCTGCGCGAACGTGTCGGTATTTGACCCATCGGCGGCCGGTTCGGCCGTCCCGCGCGCTGCATCCGGCGAATCCAGCGACACGCAATGGAATTCACTCGTCCGGCGCCGAAACCGGCGTTTTCCCGACTCCTTGGCAGAGTCGACCGGAGCCCCCGCTATACTCCAGGCCATCGCACGGGATGACCGCCGCCTTGAGCTCGACCGCCGCATTTTCCACGACCACGTCGATCGCCGGATTCGGTGACGTGCAGGCGCTCGCGTCCGCCGACATGCAGGCCGTGAACACATTGATCCGCTCGCGGCTCGCGTCGGATGTCGTGCTGGTCAATCAGGTCGCCGAATACATCGTCGGTGGCGGCGGCAAGCGTCTGCGGCCTCTGCTGCACCTGATCGCGGCGCACGCGGCGGGCTATCGCGGCCGCGACCACATCGCGCTGGCAGCGGTGATCGAATTCATCCATACCGCGACGCTGCTGCACGACGATGTCGTCGACGAATCCGATCTTCGCCGTGGACGCAAGACCGCGAACGCGGTGTGGGGCAATGCGGCGAGCGTGCTGGTCGGCGATTTTCTCTATTCGCGCTCGTTCCAGATGATGGTCGAGCTCGATCGCATGCGTGTCATGCGGATTCTTGCCGACACGACCAATTTGATCGCCGAGGGCGAAGTCCTGCAGCTTCTCAACATCGGCAATCCGGACACGGACGAGACCGCTTATCGGAAGGTGATCGAACGCAAGACCGCCGTATTGTTCGCCGCGGCGACGCGGCTCGGCGCCGTGCTGGCCGAACTTCCGCACGAACATGAAGAAGCGCTCGCGCGCTATGGGCTCGATCTCGGTTTCGCATTCCAGATCGCCGACGACGTGCTCGATTACGCATCCGACGCCGGCACGCTCGGCAAGAACATCGGCGATGATCTCGCCGAAGGCAAGCCGACACTGCCGCTGATCCATGCGATCGTGCAGAGCACACCCGCGCAGGCGGAGCGGCTCAAGCAGGCGATCGTCGCCGGTGGCCGCGACGCACTCGGCGATGTGCTCGCTGCGATCCACGCAACCGGCGCGCTCGAGTTTGCCCGCGAGCGAGCACGTGAGTACGCGCGTTCGGCGCGAGATGCACTCGCAGTGCTTCCGGCATCGCAAGCGCGCGACGCGCTCGCGGTGCTCGCCGATTACGCGATCGATCGATCGCGCTAGCTCTTGCCGCGGACGCGCGCGGGTTGTTTCGAGGTCTTGTCGCGTGACGACGGCGAAGGCTCGTCCTCACCGTCGAGATCCTCGTCGACATCCTCGCAACCGACGTCGCGTTTCCCGGCCTCGATGTCCTCGCGGGCCTTCGCCGCGAGCTTTCTGTAACGCTCGCGAAGCGTATCGAGCGTGTGATCGTCGAGTTCCTCGAGATCGAGCAAGGCGTTGTGCGCGCCCTTGAGCGCGCGGATCAGCTCGTCCATCTTGACGTGCATCGCCTCCGAGTCGCGGTTCTGCGTGCTCTGGATCAGGAACACCATCAGGAACGTGACGATCGTGGTGCCGGTGTTGATGATGAGTTGCCAGGTGTCACTGAAGCCGAACATCGGGCCGGTAATCGCCCAGACGGCGACGACGACGAGCGCCAGCACGAACGTTCCGGGCTTGCCGGTGGCACGCGATGCGCCGTTCGCGAAGCGCGTAAACCATGAGCGGTTGGAGCGAGCGGAGCCCATTGCGATCCCTGGCCGCGCTCAGCGCGCAGCGAAAATTTCGTCGAAGAACATGTGCATCTGCGCCAACCCGCGTTTCGCGGCGCGTTCGTTGTACAGGCAGCCCGGCACCGAGCCGTCCGCAGTCGGAATCGCGAAGCAATGCACGGCACCGCCGAACTCGAGAAACTGCCAGTCGACGTTGGCGTCGCGCATCTCTTTCTGAAAACCCGCGATCTGTTCGGCCGATTCGAATTTGTCGTCGGCGCCGTGCAATGCGAGCACCTTGGCCTTGATGTTCTTCGCCAGCGACGGATCGTCCGTCGAAAGATTGCCGTGGAACGAAACGACGCCGGCGACATCCGCGCCGCTGCGCGCCAGATCGAGCACGGTCGCGCCACCGAAGCAGAATCCGAACGCGCCCCAGTGCTTGCCGTCGAGCGGCGCCTTGCCGACTTGCGCCTTCAGCTGATCGAGCGCGCCATTGATGCGCGCGCGTAAATCAGCGCGATGGGCGTACATGTTCCCGGTCGCCTTGCCTGCATCGTCCGGCGTCTTCGGACGCACGTCGACGCCATACACATCGGCGACCAGGATCACGTAATCCTTGCCGGCGATTTGTTTCGCCAGCGCGATCTGATTGTCGTTCATGCCAAGCCAATCGGGCGCCATCACGAGCCCGGGGCGCGGCGTCTTCACCGCGTCGTCGTACACGAGCACGCTTTGCATCTCTTTACCGCCGACCTTGTAGCCGACTTGTTTCGCGACCATCGCCGCGTGCAGCGGCGCGGACGAAGCCAGGGCGAAGGCAACAGCAAGGAATCGGGCGCGCATGTCGATCTCCTGGATTTGGCCTGCGGGCATGGTAGTGCTTCCTCGCGCTGCGGACACCCCTTTTTACAGACCGCCACGCGATTCCTGCTGCTACACTCGCGTCCGGTCGAAATTCATATGGACGTCTCATGCGCAAGATCGTCGTGCTGCCTGTCGCTGTCGCACTGCTGGCTACCGCCGTCGCCGCTGCCGCGGTGAAGCCCGAAACCGCCATCCGCTATCGGCAAAGCGTGTATACGATGATGGGCTGGAATTTTGTGCCGCTGGTCGACATGATGAAGAACAAGACGCCGTGGGATTCGGCCGAATTCGCCAAGCATGCCGAACGCATCGCGTCGCTGACGCCGCAGCTGCTCGAAGGTTTTCCGGAAGGATCCGACAAGGGCGCCGATACCGAAGCCAAGCCCGAGATCTGGAAGAACATGGACGACTTCAAGAGCAAGATGAGCGATCTCGTGCGCGAAACGAAAACGCTGGCCGATGTCGCCAAGGCCGGCGACGAAGCGAAGACGCGCGATCAGTTCAAGAAGACCGCCGGTGCGTGCAAGAGCTGCCATGACAAGTATCGCAACGAGGATTGAGCAGGTGCACTTCCTGCTGCATACAGCCGATTGACAACGTTTTCGGGCGATGCGCAGTTCGATGCGACCGCGCCGATCCAAATAAGCGCGTCCAACGGCGGCTAGGTAGCGCTCCCCCAGACGATCAGCGTTGCGACTGCGACCGAGCTCAGCAGAAGCAGCGCCAACGCACGCCACACTGGGACCAACGCCATCGGACGCGCGCCATCGATGCGCTTGCGTCCATGCCACATCGGTGCGACGAGATTCTCGTGGCGCATCAGCCAATGCAGCAAAACCGCCGTCAGGTGCAGCACGATCAGCATCAGCAGCACGTAGCGATTGTAGTGATGCACACGCGTCATCCATTTGACGGTGTCGTCCGAGACGCGCGCCGCTAACGGACCCGATTCGGTGAGATCGTCGCTCGCGAAGAGTCCGCTGATCGATTGCACGAGGATGCTCGCGAGCATCAACAGCACCGACCAGCCGCCCAGCGGATTGTGGCCGACGACACGCGGTTCGCGTCCGCGCAGGCTTGCGAGCGCGTAACGCGCGACGGCCACAGGACCGCGCACGAACTCGGCAAACCGACTCGTGCCCGAGCCAAAAAATCCCCAAAGCACGCGAAAAACGATCAGCGCGAGCGTCGCGTAACCGAGCCAGTAATGCCACGCCATCGGCAGTAGTTCGAATTCTCCGCTGGCGTATTGCAGCGCGATCAGAACGACGAGCGCCCAATGGAACAACCGCGTCGGCAAATCCCAGACGGTGATCGTGTTCGACGCCATCGCGCGCATTTCGCAGGATTGATCGGAGACCTGAGGATAGCAGCGTCGCCGAAAGGCGCCGACGAGTATTCGGTCAGCGCAACCGCGGCGGCTCAGGCAATGCCGAGTCCGCGGATCGAGCCGATCTGCGACGCATCGAATCCGGCCAACGTTGCGAATGCGCGGCCGCGCTCGGCGTAGTCGCGGAACTGATCGAAGCTCGGCGCACCCGGTGAAAGCAGCACGATGCCGCGCGCGGGTGTGATCCGACTCGCGATCGAAACCGCATCATCAAGCGCGACCGCGGATTCCAGAAGATAGCCGCCGGGCCCCGCGCGCAGGACGTCGGCAATTCGGCCGCCATTCGCGCCCATCGTCACGATCGCGTGTGGTGGCGCGTGTCGCACGGCGTCGGCGAAAACGTGCCAATCGAGTCCGCGATCATGACCGCCGACGAGAACGGTAATTTCGCCTGACGTCAAACTTGCGAGTGCTTCCAGCGTCGCCCGCGGTGTCGTCGCGATGCTGTCGTTGATCCAGACGAGACCGCCGCGTTCGCCGAGCGTCTGCAATCGATGCGGCAATGGTTTGAATGTCCCGATGTGAGGCAACGCCGCCATCGCATCTTCGCCTGACACTTCTACCGCCGTCAGCGCCGCGCAGACGTTGAGCGCATTGTGCAAACCCGTCAGCGGCAGGTCCGCAAGTGCCCACGCACGTCGCTCCGCGCGGAAGATCGCGCCATCGCGCACATGCCACGTTGAAGCATCGCCGAACGTGACGCGATCTGGATGTGTCCCGGTCCGCGCCATCAGCTCCGGCTGCAGCGCATTGACGATCAGCGTGCGCGCCGCATCCGCGAGCGCGAGCTTGTCCGCGGCGTAGCGTTCGCGCGTGCCGTGCCAGTCGAGATGTTCTTCATAGAGATTGTTGATGACGCCGACATGGACATGCGGCGCGGCGCGCGTCTGGAAACTCGAAAGTTCGATGACCCACCAATCCGGCAACGTCGGCGGATCGAGCAAATCCAGCAGCGGCAATCCGATGTTGCCGGCCAGCGCCGTGCGCCGACCGAGCGCGCGAAGGAAATGCGCGATCAGCGCGCTGACCGTGCTCTTGCCTTTGGTGCCGGTTACTGCGATCACGCGCGCGTCAACATGCTCGGCGAACCAGAGCGCAGTGCCCGACGTGAACAGTGTTCCGTTGTGCTGTGCTTGGAGAATCTCCGGGCGATAGGCGCTGATGCCCGGCGATTTGATGACGACATCGAACGCGCTGAGCGCAGCCGCGTCGGGCGGCGTCGAGATCGCGGACACGAGCGATCGCGCCGGTCGGTTCACGTGACGATCCCGGGTGTCCTCATGCGACGCGAGCGAGCTTGCCGGCGCGTTCGCGCCGCCACTCGGTTCGAGATGGGCTTCGAGTTCGGCCGCTTCGACTTCCGAACAAAACACCGTCACCGGCTGATTCGGCAGACGTGTGCGAATCGCGGTGATGGCGGCTCTACCCTCGCGCCCGTAGCCCCAGACTGCGATGCGCCGATCGGCGAGGTCAGCGATGCGCATCGAGCGAAGCCCACAGGCGCGCCGGAATTCGATGCTCGCCTTGCGCCGCGAGCAGCGGCGCCAACGCGAGCTCGGCAAGATCAAGTTGCGGGGCGATTTCATCGATGAAACGCGCGACGATGGCATCCTCGCGCCACTCCGCGCGCGACGCGAGCGCGGCCATCGCGGCGCGCGACTCGATGCCCTCGCCGACGCACTCGAACGGTTTGTGATTGCGGTATTCCATCAGCGCATCGAATGCCGGCGCGAGCGCGATGTCGTCGAGCAGGTTGCTGCCGAAAATCGCCAGCAGTCGCGGCTTCGGCATGAACGGCGCGAGCGCAAGGAATACGAAATGGCATTTCGGACATTGGCCACACCAACGATCCGCCGGGCGCGGACCGAGAATGCGGAAGTTGCGGTTGCAGCTTGAGAACACATCGTCGTAACGCGATGTGCGCGCGAATCGCTCGGCAACCGCAAGCTCCGAGAACCGGCGCAGCAGCGAGAAGTAATCCAGATCGCTGGCGACTCGCGCCTTCAAGAGGTCATGGAAGCGGCGCTCGAATTCCCAGCCCTTGCTCCACTGGTGATTGACCGGCTGACCTTCGTATTCGAGCGTCGCGCTCGACGCGGAGCGCTCGTTCGAAAACGCGATCGCGTCGAATCCGTACAGGATCGCCGCGACCGCCAGGATCGCCGAGTTGATCGCGGTCACCGGAATGTGACCGTTGTACGCGCCCTGCTTGTTGTATTCGAACAAGAGCGGCGACAATTCGCGGCCGATGTTCAACATCGGCAAACCGGTGCGCTCGGCGCATGCGGCGATCAATGGCGAGTTGCCGATCCAAACCGCCGTCGACGGTTCGCTCGCAGCTTTCAGGATTTCGACGCTGACGAGCGAGTCCTTGCCACCACCGATCGGGACGAGTGTACGTCGTGGCAACTCGATCGCCGGTTTTGAAGTCCTCCCCTTCAAGGGGAGGGTTTGGGTGGGGATGGTGCTGGTCATGTCGCCCACGACCGCAGCGCCAACACCATCCGCTCCCCGCCCCGCCCCTTGAAGGCGAGGGAGAAAGGCGATGCGGCCGCGGAGGTCAAGCTTGTTGTGGTACGCAAACTCGCCGAGCCCGTGCAGATAGAGCGCATCAAGAAAGTCCGCCGTCAGCGAATCGAGCGCGACGCTCTCGGCGGCGATCTCAGCCGGCACGCCGGCTTTGTAATAACTGACGCCCGCGACGAGATGCAGCAGATCGAGCGCCGCCTCGAACGCGGAACGCCGGTGCGCGGACAACGCCGGTGCATGCGGAAACACAATGCGTTCAATCAGTTCGGGACCAGCGTCGAAAGCGTAGACCAGCGTCGCGACACCGTCGGAATATTCGCGCCGGACAAAGCGAAAGCGCTGCGCACGACGCGGATCGGGCAGATTCACGGCAGCACCACCTCTTCGGCCGGCCCGCGCAGGTTGTAGCGCGAGGCCATTACCGCGCCGTATGCACCGGTCTGAGCGATCAACATCACGTCGCCTTCGCGGCACGCAGGCAGGCGGCGATTCGAGCCGAGCACGTCGCCCGATTCGCAGATCGGTCCGACGATCTGCACGAGCTCGCCGGCCGGCTCGTCGAGCCGCGTGAGATTGACGATTTCGTGCCAGGCTTCGTAGAGCGCCGGTCGAATCAGCGCGTTCATGCCGGCATCGACACCGACGTAACGCATGGCGCCTTTGCGCTTCAGTTGCGTCACGCGCGCAAGCAGCACGCCGGCGTCGGCGACGAGATAGCGTCCGGGTTCGAGCCACAAGCGGAATTGCGGATACGCGCGCTTCACTTCCGTCAACGTCTCGCCGAGTGCGACAAGATCGAGTGGCGCTTCATCGGGCCGAGCAGGCACGCCGAGGCCGCCGCCGATATCGAGCGACTCGATGCGGCTGAATTCCTCGGCGAGACTCGCGAGCTGCGCGTACACCGATCGCCAATGCGAAATATCGAGGATGCCGGAGCCGAGATGCGCGTGCAGTCCGGTTATGCGCGCGTCATGTCGGCGCGCGAGCGCGCGGAATTCCTCGATCTGATCCAGCGACACGCCGAATTTCGACGCTGCGCCGCCGGTCTTGACCTTGTCGTGATGACCGCGGCCGACGCCGAGATCGACGCGCAAATGAATATCGTGTCCGGCGAACAACGCGCCCCACTCGGCCAGCGGATGCAAGGCGTCGAGCGTGACGCGCACGCCGGCTGCGAGCGCGGCTGCGTATTCTTCCCTTGGCGCGAAGTTCGGCGTGAACAAGATGCGCTCGGGCGCGACGCCGGCCACAGCAGCGCGCACCGCCTCGACTTCGGCGAGCGACACACATTCGAACGCGAAACCTTCTTCGCCGAGCGCACGCAGAATGGCCGGATGCGGATTCGCTTTCAGCGCGTAATGCCAGCGATCGACGGCCGACAGCGTGCGTAACGCGCGCGCTTGCTCGCGAACGTGCTCGATCGAATAGACGTAGCGCGGCGAACGCCCGTTCGCCAATCGCAAGCAATTCATCGCGTTTGCGGCGCCACCACGCGTCGCGCTTCGGCGTCGCCGCGGCATCGACGAGCGAGCGCCAGCTCGGGCCGAAGACCGCGCCGTCCTCCGCGCGCAATGCGTCCGCGCGGATCAGGAGTGCGTGCAAACGCGGAATCAGCTCGTCGGCCAGCGCTTCGTCGATGACGAAGGTGAGATTGAGATTGTTCGACGACTGGCTGATCAGATGCACATTGAGCGCGCCGAATTCAGCGAGCACCGCGGAAAGGCGATGCAGCAGCGAGCGCATGCCGCGACCGACCAGCGTGATCGCAGCGCACGGCGCGATGACCTTGACCCGGCAGACTTTCGCCAGATCGGCGGCGAGCGCCGACAAGACATCCGAGTTGACCAGGTTTTCCGTCGGATCGAGCGACACGGTGACGTTGGTTTCCGCCGAGCCGATCAGGTCGATCGACAAACCATGGCGGCGGAATTCGCCGAACACGTCGGCGAGGAAGCCGACCTGCTGCCACATGCCGACCGTTTCCATCGACACCAGCGTCACGCCCTTGCGCGAGCTGATCGCTTTCACGCACGGTGCGGTGTCCGCAGCCGCCGCGCGGATCTCGGTGCCGGCGAGTTCGGGCCGATTCGTATCCTTTATCACGAGCGGCACGCCGGCGCGGCGGAGCGGACTCAACGCGCGCGGATGCAGCACCTTAGCGCCGGTGGTGGCGATTTCCTGCGCTTCCTCGTAATCGAGCCGCGCCAATAACCGCGCCTCGGGAACCTGGCGCGGATTCGCGCTGAACATGCCGGGCACATCGGTCCAGATTTCGACGAGCTCGGCTTTGAGCAGCGCGCCGAAATACCCGGCCGAAGTGTCCGAACCACCGCGGCCGAGCACGACCGTTTCGCCGGCGGCGTTGCGCGCGACGAATCCCTGCGTGACGAACACATCGCCTTGCGCGGCCAGCGCTCTGGCCAATGCCGGGTCCGGCACCGCGGCAACAGATGCCGAAAGATAGCGAGCCCACGCATTCTGGTTCGGCAGCGCTTCGGCGCGCAGATACTCGCGCGCATCGAGCCAGCGCGCAGGAAGAACATCCGGGCCGACTTCGGCGAGAAACGCCGCGCCGAGCGTCGACGACATCAGCTCGCCGAGCGCGAACACCTCGGCCTGCCACGCGACTTCGCTCGTGCGGCGGCGCGGATCGGCGATCAATCGATCGAGGTCGGCAAGCCAGACGTCGAGCGCGACGCGAGACGATGATTCGAGCTCGCGCAGCATCGCTTCGTGCCGCGCGACGATTTCCGCGCGCACGCCCGCGCAGCGCGCGTCGTCGCGCTGCGATTCGGCGATGATCTTGAGCTTGTCCGTGATCCCCGACAGCGCCGAGACGACGATCAGCACGCGTCGCCCGCGCGCGCGATGCGCGGCGGCGATGCGCCGGATGTTCTCCCAGCGCGGGCGCGTCGAAACACTGGTGCCGCCGAACTTGACGACGACCCACGGTGCGGTCGGCGTCAGCGCGGGCGCGATTTCTTCGGTCACTGGGAGGTTCGCTGCGGCATGCGAGCCGGGCATTCTTTCGTGCGTCGCAGCAAAACGCAATGGAATGGCGCCGTGCGGGCGGCGCCATGTCCTTGCGCGGGCGAGGTGCCGGGACGACGCTAGGTCTTGTCGTTCGCCGCCGCGCGCTTCATGTGCAGGTCGTTGAACTTGCGCCGCTCGATCAGCTCGACAATGCGCCCGGAAGCATCGCGCCGGAAGATCACGAGATTCCTTTCGTCGCCGCCGCTCATGAACACGTCTTTCGCGATCGGGGCGAGCGTCGTGTGCGGACCGCCGGCCTTGGTCGTGTAGAAGAGCTTGCCAGCGTCGGCCGCGACGGTGAACGCGCGGTTCGGACCGTAGGAATACGTGCCCGGATAGTCGGCGACGACGAGATTGTCGACTTTCAGCGCCGGCGGTTCGGTCGGCAGCGTCACGTCGGTGGCGGCGATGAGCTGCCATTGGCCCGATCGACGCGCGAACGTGTTGCAGAAGATGTAGCGCACGAGGAGGTTCTGTCCGAACACCGTCTCGCGCTCGTAGAACTCGCCCTGAAGCACCGCGGCATCGCCGTGCACGATCACTTTCGGATCGCGGATTTCGATGCTGCCTGACAAACCCTGCGGGAACGGATGAATGCTCTTGACGGCTTCGGTCTTGTCCTGGATGCGTCCGAATTCATCGATGATGACGGCATCGTCGGCGACGATGCGCTGCCAGACATCGGCCTTGCCCGGAATCAGCGCGTCCATCAGCTGCTGCGTCAACTTGACGAGTTGCGTCTGCACGTCGGCGTCGGATTCGGCGCGCAGCGGCATCGCCGCGATCGCCAAAGCGGCGACGAGCAGACTCTTGGTACCGGTTCGAAGCGGTTCTTGCACGGCAGTTTCTCCGTTGGCCCGATCGGTCAGCGCGCACGTCGCGGGAAATGTGCGCAGAACCGGCATCGATTAGAGCGCGGTCGCCGCCGCGTCACGTGTGCCGGCAGTAACGCATGACCCACGAGCCCGGGCACGCATCTCGACACGATCGCCGCGAGCGGCGATGCTGTGTACCGGCCGCGGCGGATTCAAGTGGACGGACCGATGGACGCACCAGAAGTCAGTTATGCGCGACGCCTCGGCGTCTGGGACGCGACCATGGTCGTCGTCGGCGGCGTCATCGGCTCGGGCATCTTCCTGACGCCGGCGGCGATCGCGCGTCAGACCGGTTCGAGCGCCGAGCAGCTCCTCGCCTGGGGATTCGGCGGCGTACTCGCGCTGATCGGCGCGCTCTGCTACGCCGAGCTCGGCGCGCGCCGGCCGAACGCCGGTGGCGGCTACGTGAATCTGCGCGAAGCGTTCGGCCTCGTCGTCGCGTTCGTCTATGGCTGGAACATGCTGGTCGTGAACTATTCCGGGAGTCTCGCCGCGGTCGCGACGGTGTTCGTGCAATACGCCGCGGCGGCGTTCGGCATCACGCTCGCGGACGGACGGCCCTATGCCGTCGCCGCGATCGTGTTCCTGGCCGGCATCAACTGGTTCGGCATCCGCGCCGGCGCATGGACGCAGAACATCCTGACGGTGCTCAAGCTCGCGGCGATCGCTTCGCTGATCGCGATCGGTCTCGTTGCGCGCGGCGCGCCGCCGCCGACCACGCCGCCGGCGCCATTGAATCCGCTCGCTTTCGGCAGCGTGCTGCTGCCGGTGTTGTTCGCCTATGGCGGCTGGGCGTACGTGACCAACATCGCCGGCGAAATCCGCGAACCGCAGCGCAGCCTTCCTCGCGCGCTGTTCTTCGGCATGCTGCTGGTCGCGACGTGTTATCTCCTCGCCAACCTCGCCTATCTGCTCGTGCTCGGCCACGCAGGACTCGCGGCGAGCAAGGCGCCGGCAGCCGATCTGATGCGTCACGTGTTCGGCGAACCCGGCGCGCGCGTGATCGCTGCCGGCATCGCGATTTCGACGTTTGGCTTCTGCAACATCTCGCTGATCGGCGCGGCTCGGGTGTTCCAGGCGATGGGCGCCGACGGCGTCTTCTTTCGCGTTGCCGGTCGATTGCATCCGCGTTGGCGCACGCCGAACGTCGCGCTTCTGATGCTCGCCGGTTGGGGCTGCGTGCTGGCGTGGACCGGCACGTTCGATCAGCTCCTCAACTATTCGACGACCGGCGACTGGCTCGGGTACGCGGCGGTCGTGGCGACGCTGTTCTGGTATCGCCGGTACGATTCGAGCGACACTTCACCGTTCCGCGCGCCGTTGTTTCCGCTGTTGCCGCTGATCTTTATCGCCGCGGTGTTATGGGTCGTCGGCGTGACGATCTATCGGCGTCCGGGCGATGCGGGCATGGGCGCGTTGATCACGGCGGCGGGACTGCCGTTGTATTTCATCTGGCGACGCGTGCTGGATCGCTGATTCGTCAGCGCGCGGATTGCGTTTACGCTGGCGCCGCGCACCGTTCACGCGTTCTTCACCGCGTGCGCCGCGATCTCTACCTTTATACAAAGAACATCCAGCCGACGTGAAACTTCGTCGTGAAGTGGCCTGTAAGTATTCACAGGTTGTCGCGCTGAGCCCGCTGCCTGAACCTGCGCGTGCAGGCAAGGCAAGTGAGGAGGTGTTTCATGAATCGTCATCACCATTCGCGTGATGGTCTTCGGCTGTCTGCGCTCATGGCGGCGATCCTGACGGGCTTCGCCGCCCTACCCGCCCAAGCCGAGACCGGCAGTGCCAACGCCGGAGACGTGGCCGTGCATATCAATGTGCTCGGCGTGGCACAGCTCGACGTCGATCCACAAGCGCCGTCCGGATTCAACGGCGCGACCAGTTCAACCTTCCAGCAGAATTCGCTGCCGTCGGTCAACGAGGGCAATGCCATCGTTAATCTTTCGACCGGCAACGTCGCTTCGTGGGCGGAGTATGACCCCGGCGTATCGATTTCCGCAGCGGGTTCCAATGTAACCGTCGAGAATCTGGCTCTGTCCGCGGTGGGTCTTCTCGGAACCGGTCTCCTTTCGATCAACGCGACTCTCATCTCTTCGGGATCCGTCGTCATGGGCTATTGCCTGCCCGCCGGCCGACAGACGCGCGAGTTGCTCGACGACACCATGTTCTTCAACAGCTTCGACAGCGGCAACCTGACGCCCGGCGGTCCCGGACCCACGCCGCCCACCGTCACGCTCGGCGGCGTCGACATTTCGATCCTCGGCATTCCGGTACCGGGCATTCCGTTGAATCCATCGCCGAATACCAGCATCGATCTCAGCGCGCTCGGCATCGCTGGCGCGACGTTGATCCTCAACGAGCAGGCGATCACCGGAGATGGCATCAACATGAGCACGCTGTCGTCGAATGCGCTGCACCTGACGCTGAACGCCGCCGGCGTGATCACCGCCGATGTCGTCCTCGGGCATAGCGACAGCACCCTGGACTGCACGCAATAAAAGAGGGTCTGCGCGGCGCAGGGATGGGTCGCCGGTCCGGGTTTGCCCGGCCCGGACCAACCTGCGGGGAACGCCCCGCGGGTCGGGCGCCGGCCCGGCATGGAAGCCGCACGGCGCCCGTTTTCATCGCCGATATCGTTTCACGCGCGCCGGGTGGTACGACCCGCCCGAATAGATCCACCCGCACTGCCCGGCGCGCCTCTTCCGCTTTCATCGCCATTGCTCGGCCGCGACGATAAAGTTTCGTCTTCGACGCGCGTGTGCCGATGCGCTGCTCCGCGCGCTCCGTCGTCATGCGCGGGCGCCGGCACGAGACGATTCCGGGACGAATGCAGGCAAGTGCCTGTGCCCTCGCGCGCGCGAGTGCGACAATCGGCGTCGTGCACACCGCACGGAGGATTTGCATGCAGAGCCAGCCCGAGCGCCACGTCCCCGCCACCGCAAAGCCGCACACGGCGGCACCGCCGGCACCGCTCGCGGTCACGATCAACGGCAAACCCTACGAGCACGGCGGCGATCCGGCGATGCCGCTGCTCTGGTTCCTGCGCGATACGCTGCGACTCACCGGCACCAAATTCGGTTGCGGCGTCGGCGCGTGCGGCGCATGCACGGTGTTGCTCGACGGCAAAGCGGCGCGTTCGTGTCTGCTGCCGATGCAGAATGCGGCCGGCCATCAGGTCACGACGATCGAAGGCCTCGCGACCGACTCGCTGCATCCCGTGCAGCAGGCCTGGATCGAGGAAGACGTACCGCAGTGCGGCTATTGCCAGGCCGGCCAGATCATGGCGGCCGTCGATCTGCTGCAGCGCAAGCCCAAGCCGAGCGACGAGGACATCGCGACGATCAGCAACCTGTGCCGCTGCGGCACGTATCCGCGCATCCGGCGCGCGATCCAGCGCGCGTCCGAAGCGCTGCAGGCAGCGAAGAAATGACAGCGCCGATCGACCCCGGCCGCCGTCGCTTTCTCGCCGTCGCGCTGTCGGCGTCCGGCGCGCTGCTGATCGGCGTGCGTTTCGCGCGTGCGGCGGACGACGAGCTTCCGGCCGAACTGCTCGGCGACGATCTCACCGAAGTCGGCCCGTTCGTTCGGATCGAGCGCGACAACCGCGTCGTCATCGGCGCGCGTGCGTGCGAGATCGGTCAGGGTGTGATGACGTCGCTGCCGATGCTGATCGCCGAAGAGCTCGACGTCGATTGGTCGCTCGTGCGCGTGATCCAGCTTCCGTATGGCTATATCGACACCGACAAGGGACCATCGAACCGCTACGGCGATCAGGGCGCCGGCGGCAGTACGAACATTCCGGATGCGTGGAAGGAACTGCGCGAAGCCGGCGCGACCGCACGCTGGCTGCTGGTGCAGGCCGCCGCGCAGGAATGGAATCTTCCGGCCGAGAAACTCCGCACCGAATCCGGGCAGGTGATCGCACCGGATGGACGCACGCTGACGTACGGCGCGCTCGCGCGAAGTGCCGCAAGCATCGATCCGCCGACCGATCCGCCGCCGCTGAAGAAACCCGAACAGTTCCACATCGTCGGCAAGCCGACGCGCGTCGCCGATGCGCGCGACATCGTCACCGGCCGCAGCCGTTTCGGCATCGATGCGTATCTCGCCGGCGCATTGACCGCGGTGATGCTGCGTTGCCCGTTTCTCGACGGCACGCTCGACACGCTCGACGACAGCGAAGCGCGCAAGGTCGCCGGCGTGCGCGACGTGATCCACATCCAGGGTCCCAAGCTCGACGAGCCGTTGTCCACGCGTCTCGCCGACGGCGTCGCGGTTCTCGCCGACAACACGTGGGCCGCGATCAAGGGTCGCGAGCAACTGAAAGTGACCTGGAAGCAAGGTCCGTGGGCGAAGGAATCGACGAGCGCGTTGTCGGCGAAAGCGAACGAACTGCTCGATCGAAACGAAGGCGGCGTCGCGGTGCGTCGCGAAGGCGACATGGCCAAGGCGCGCAAGGCAGCGCGCTACCGTGTGCAGGCGCGCTACGAAATGCCGTTCCTCGCGCACGCGACGATGGAACCACCCGGCGCGTTGATCGAACTGAAACAGGACAGCGCGCTGCTGATCGCCTCGCTGCAGAGTCCCGGCGGCGCGTCCGAAATGATCAGCCATCTGACCGGCATTCCGCGCAACGCGATCGAGATTCGCATGACGCGCGCGGGCGGCGGCTTCGGTCGGCGACTCGAGAACGATTTCGTCGGCGAGGCGGTGCTGATCGCGAAGGCGGCCGGCAAGCCGATCAAACTGATGTGGACGCGCGATGACGATCTGCAGCACGACTTCTACCGGCCGTTCGGCGTGCATGCGCTCGCCGCGACGCTCGATCGACGCAAGCATGTGACGAGCTGGTCGCACTATTGCGCCGCGACGCCGCGACCGTATCGCGAGAACGGACGACAGCGGCGCATCTTCGACGGCTGCCTCGAACCGGATGATTTCCCGGCTGGTCTTCGTCGCCAATCTCGACAAGACATTCTTCAGCGTGCCGTCCGGCATGCCGCGCGGCTGGTGGCGCGCACCGATCCACAACTTCCACGCGTTTTCGGTGCAGAGTTTCGTCGACGAAATCGCCATCGCGACGAAACAGGACGCAGTGAAGCTGCGCCTCGAGATGCTCGGCGAGCCCAGACTGATTCCGTATTCGGGCCACGGCGGACCGAATTTCGACACCGGCCGTCTCGCCAACGTGCTGTCGATCTGCGCGGACAAGATCGGCTGGAGCGCGAAACGCGACGACGGGCATGGTCTGGGCATCGCGTGCCACTTCACGTTCGGCGGATATGCCGCGCACGCGTTCGAGGTTTCGGTCGCTCGCGGCGAGGTCATGATCCATCGCGCCGTCTGCGTCGCCGATGTCGGCCGCGTGGTCAATCCGCTCGGCACCGAGGCGCAGATGATGGGCGGCACGATCGACGCAGTGTCGGCGGCGTTGCATCTGGCGATCACGGTCAAGGACGGCGAAGTCCAGCAGAAGAACTTTCCGGACTATCCGTTGCTCAAGATGGCGCAGGCGCCGCAATCGGTGGAAGTGCATCTCGTCGAGTCCACGGCCGAGCCGTCCGGCGCCGGCGAAATCGGCGTGCCGAGCGCAGCGCCGGCGCTGGCCAATGCGATCTACGCGGCGACCACGGTACGCGTGCGCAAGCTGCCGATCATGCCCGAGCTGAAACGCATGCTTTGATGTGTTAGCCGTCGAAAGCAGGCGCGCAAGGACTAGAGCAGCTGCGCACAAAAAAAACGGGGCCTGTACGGCCCCGTCGAAGCTCGATTCGTTCCTGGTCGCGTTCTTCGCGGCGTTCTTATTCCTCAGGCGAGATGCTGTAGTCGTAGTTCACGCGAATGCGCAGACGATCGCCCGGATCGTGGTCCATGCGCGTCGTGTACTCGCGGCCGCCGTAGCGATAGGTCACCTCGTAGCCCAGCACGCGATCGGTGCTGCGCCAGTTGGTTTCCGTGCGGCAATGCTGGCCGCCCTCGCTGATCTTGCGGTAGTCGCCGTCGACGGTGACGGTGTCAGGACCGCCGTTTTCATCGTCCCTGTAATAGGTGTAGCTCGGGCGGTACTGATACGTCGTCGGTTCCTGCCAGCACGTTTCGCGGCTGATCGGACGGCTGGCGTGATTGACGACCGCGTCGACCTTCACGACCCGCGCAGAATCAAAGCGCACATCGTTGTTGTTGGATTCGTCGTAGCGAAGCCCCGTCTGCGCTGCGGCCGGCAGTGCGACGGCGAGCGCCGCGGTGATGATCGCCGGTTTGAGGTAACGGTACATCTTCATTGCATCCTCCTATTCGACAAGCGCTCTGACTTGTCTTACGTGGGAGGCGCCATGTTTTGACCGACGCGGTGAATCTGTTCTTAATCGGCGCGTTCAGCCTGAATCGAATTCGCGTGCGTCGCGCGTTCGCGCGCTGCGCGCGTGAATTGACGCTAAGCGTGCTCGTTCATTCATCGAAATGCGGGACCGTCCTGCGCGATCAGCGCACGGGATCGCAACCTTCCGCGGCGCGCTGCTCGCGTTGTTCGGCGCGATGCTGGATTGCTTCGGGGTCGCCAAGGCCGATCCATTTCAGATATTTGCTCGACACTTCATCGCCGAGCGATTGATCGCGCTTGAATGCTTGTGCGAATCGCGTGCGCTTGCAGTCGAGCGGGTTCGCGCCGCGTTGTTCCATTTCTGCCCAGCGTTGCTTCGCCGCTTCCTGCGGGTTGGTTGCCTTCGGCGGCGGTGCCGTAGGCACACTGAGCTTGATCGATCCATCCGGATTGAACAGCCGCGGCGCCGCCGCTCCGCTCGCTCCGATGCGCGCACGCATCGCGTCGGTGTCTTCCTCGGCGGGCTGCGGCGGCGGCGGCAGCTCCACTTTCGGTGCCTCGACGCGCACCCTGCTCGTGCGCGGCGTGAACGGTGGCGGCTCAGGCTCGGCGGGAATCGGCAGCGCCGGCGGCGGCTCGATCAGGATGACATCGATCGTATGCGGACGCGGCGGCGGCAACTGGAGCGCAATCTGATGGCGCATGCTGAGACCGAAACCAACTAGTTCGATCACAGTGAACGCAATCGCGACGAAAAGCCCGACCAGCAACAGCCATCGATCACGCGGCGGCGGCGTCCAGCGCAAGCTGCGCTGCCACGGCAGACGATCGCTCGCGAAACGCAGACGACCCGCATCGCGAAGACGTGGTCCCGCGGCGCTGACGACATTACGCTGGATGAGAGGCTGACGGTTCGGGCGCTGTGGAATCACGAAGGATTGCGGCTGCCGCGGACGCGCGAGAGCATAGTGACGCAGCGGATGAGCCTGCGCTAAAGCACGGTTAAGCCGCAACCTCCGGCGTGCGCGCCTCGAGCCATTCGGCGGCCTGCATGGCGCATTCCGCAGCGCTGCGACCGAGCAGCGGACCGACGTGGCTTGCGCCCGGAATCGAGCGCAAATCCGCGGAAAGACGCACGGCCAAAGCACGCGCCGCGGCCGCGGGTACGTCTGCATCGAGCTCGCTCGTCAGCAGCAGTGTCGGAGAGCGCGGCGTTTCGACCGCGATGCCGTCACGGGCTTCGTTGAGCACCGCACCGGATTCGTCGCGCCAGCGACGCAGCGCATAGAGGCGCGCCGCGTCGTCGGCATCGGGCATCGCTCGACGCGTCGCTGCGAGCGAGCGTTCCCGCGCCCACGGCACGAGCGGCGGGCGCTCTGGGTGAAGCGGGCGCGCCAGCACGCCTGCCGGCGGCAGCGGGTTGACCAATACGAGCGCAGCCGGCTTGACCGTCTGCGCCGCTGCGAGCGCCAGGAGTCCGCCAAGGCTCGCGCCGACGAGCACGACGCCTTCGCCGACGCCCCGGCACCAGTCGACGACCTGTTGCCGATAGGCCGCGAATGACGTTTTCTCGATGCCGGCCGCGACGGGCATCAGATCGGGCGCGATCACCTCGAAGCCTCGTACCGCAAGGACGCGCGCCCAGATGCCCCACTCCCAGCCGCCGCCACCGGCGCCGTGGACGCACACCACCGCCGCATGTCCGGCCCGAAGGTCTCCGACCGCGGTATTTTCGCGCATTGCGTCTTGACCCTGTCCGGGGATGGGACAAGTCTATGGCTCCGGTGGGTCGCATGCCTATCCCGCCGGCCGCATTTGTCCAGGGATGCTCTGTCCATTCCCTAGTGCTTCCGGAGGCCCGACCATGTCCTATACCACCGACCAGATCCGAAACATCGCACTTGCAGGTCAAGCGAGCGCCGGCAAAACAACGTTGTTCGAAGCCCTGCTGCATGCCGGCGGCGCAATCCAGACGGCAGGCTCGGTCGAGCGCGGGACGACAGTGTCGGACCACGACCCGCTGGAAAAGGAACGCAAGCATTCGCTCGGCACTTCGATCGCGTCGATCGACTCGGGCGATGCCCATATCAATCTGATCGACACGCCCGGATCGCCGGACTTTCGCGGCCCGACGCTGTCCGCGCTCGCGGCGGTCGAAACCTGCGCGATCGTCATCGATGCCGCGATCGGCATCGCGCATCAGACGCGGCGCCTGATGGACCGCGCCAAGCAGCGCAATCTCTGCCGCATTCTCGTCGTCAACAAGATCGATCACGAAGGCATCGATGTCGAAGGCATCGTCGAAGCATTGCGCGACGAATTCGGCAATGAATGCCTGCCGATCAACCTGCCGGCAAAAAATGGCAGCACGGTCGTCGACTGTTTCTTCCAGCCGAGCGGCGAGAGCGATTTCTCCTCGGTCGGCGACGCGCACCAGCACATCATCGATCAGGTCGTCGAGATCAACGAAACGCGTCATGGGGCATTACCTCGACGACGGCGAATCCGGCTTGTCGGGTCAGGAACTGCACGACGCATTCGAGCAATGCCTGCGCGAAGGCCATCTCGTCCCGATCTGCTTCACCTCCGGACGCACCGGCGCCGGCGTCAAGGAATTGCTGGCGCTGGCAGCCAAGCTGTTGCCGAATCCGAAGGAAGGCAATCCGCCGCAGTTCGTCAAGGGCAGCGGCGCGAATGCGCAGCCGATTGAAGCCGTTTCGGATCCGAAGAAACACGTGATCGCGGACGTGTTCAAGATCGTCAACGATCCGTTCGTCGGCAAGCTCAGTGTGTTTCGCGTCTACCAGGGCACGGTGAAGAAGGACACGCAGCTTTTCATCGACGACGGCAAGAAGCCTTTCAAGGTCGGCCATCTGTTCAAGCTCAGGGGCAAGGATCACGTCGAGATCGATCAGGCGATTCCGGGCGATATCGCTGCAGTTGCCAAGATCGAGGAAATCCATTTCGACGCCGTGCTGCACGATTCGCACGACGAAGATCAGATTCGCTTGAAGCCGCTCGATTTCCCACTGCCGATGTTCGGACTCGCGGTCGAGCCGGCACACAAGGGCCAGGAGCAGAAACTCGCCACGGCGCTCACCAAGCTCGGCGAGGAAGACCCGTGTTTTCGCATCGAGCACAACAAGGAGCTCAACGAGAGCGTGATCCGCGGACTTTCGGATCTGCACTTGAAGCTGATGCTCGAGCGCATGCGCGAACGCTACGGCGTCGAGGTGAAGCACGCGCCCGCCGAGGATTGCGTATCGCGAGACGATCGGCGCGAAAGCCGAAGGCCATCACCGCCACAAGAAGCAGACCGGCGGCGCGGGCCAGTTCGGCGAGGTGTTCCTGCGCGTCGAACCGCTGCCGCGCGGCGGCGGCTTCGAATTCCTCGACGAGGTCAAGGGCGGCACGATTCCGGGTCAATTCATTCCGGCCGTCGAGAAAGGCGTGCGCCAGGTACTGGAACACGGCGCGGTTGCCGGCTACCAGTTGCAGGACGTGCGCGTGATCGTCTACGACGGCAAATACCACGCGGTCGATTCGAAGGAAATCGCGTTCATCACCGCCGGCAAGAAGGCGTTTCTCGACGCGATCGCGAAAGCGAGGCCGCAGGTGCTCGAACCGATCGTCAACCTCGACGTGTTCGTGCCCGACGCGCACATGGGCGATGTCACCGGCGGCCTCGCATCGAAACGCGCGCGGATCAGCGGCACCGATTCGTTGCGCGGCGGCGAGATCATCATCAAGGCGCAAGTGCCGCTCGCCGAAGTCACCGACTACCAGACCGAGCTCAAGGCGATGACCGGCGGCCAGGGCCGCTACGCGATCGAGTTCAGCCACTACGAGCCGGTGCCGGCGCAGGTGCAGAAGCAGTTGACGGAGGCGTACAAGCCGCGGGTTGAGGAGGATTGAAGGTCGCATCGCGTCTCAGCCTCCCTTTTGAGGGAGGCTGAGGCTCATTGTCACGTGAACAATGTGCAGTCGGTTCTCTTCTCTGCTATTTCTGTCGAGGTCGAACTCGCACCTGTGATCTGCGTGCTGCGCGCAGCATCCCGATGAGCATTAGGCCGGCGCAACAAGTCGCCAGAGCGAAGCCATCGAGTGCCGGAATGCCCTGCGCTCCTGCCGCAATCACGGAGAATGTGACGTCGGGCGGTGGCTCGCCGGGGTAGCACGGCGGAAAAAAGACGTGCTGGCACGGCACGACGTGCACGCTGTACTGACCAGGCGGAAAGCGGCCGAGGTCATATTGGACGTATCCGCCGAAGGGATCAAAGCAAATGGCGTCGATCGGCTGCTGTATCTCCACGACGTTGCCTAACCGCGTGATCGACGGCAGCAACAGGGTGCCGCAACCCTCCCATGCGGCGCTGTACGTGACCGCGTCGATCGTCGTGACCGTCGAGGGCTGAATAGACGGGTCCCACAGAGGCTGCCATCCGATGGGGTCAGTAGCCATCGAAGCCATCCTTGAAGATGCTGTCGGCTGGACAGTAGATCGCGCCGACGCCGCCGGCACAGGGATCGCTGACCGGCACGCCTGCAAGCGGGAATTCGGTTGCGTCGGGAATTCCATCGCCGTCGGAGTCCGCGCGCGTCGGGCTTGTGCCGACTACGTACTCAAATCCATCCGGCAAACCATCGCCGTCGGTGTCCGTCGCGGGATACGCGTAACCGAGTTTCGTGTTGCCGCCGGGCGGATAGGCGGTCGTGTAGCCGGCCGCCTCGAACGCAGCACGCTCGCTTTCGAGGAAGGTCGCGCAATCGTTCGCGACGGTGTTGCACGCGCGATAAATCGCCTGTGCTGCGGGCGGCATGCAGGCCGGTTCGGGCGTGCAATTTTGGTAGATGTAGCCCTGGATCGTGCGCATGTTGTATCCGCCGGCGTGCGCGTACTCGATGTCCGCCGTGTTCGTGACGAGCAGATAGTCGCGGCCGCTCGCCTTCGACTTGTCCATCAGGTACAGCGGCACGAGCGCCGGCCACGTCATGCGCGGCTGGACATCGGTCGTCAGCACGTAGATCGCCGCGCGCGGCGCGGCGGGTGCTGATTCGTAGTACGTATCGCTCGCGTCGGCGTCGTACGGAAACGTATAGCCCGGCACGATCGGCTCGGCGCCGAGTCCGGTACTCGGCTGCACGTAATCGTGCGCCTGCGCGATCATCAGCGACAGCGCGTACTGCGGCGAAGTCGTTTCCGCGAAATCCTTCGCATACGCGCTGTACAGACGGAACAGCGGTGTTGCGCGATTGCGGATCGTCACGCCAGCCACTTTGCCGAGCATGCGGCGCGCCGCCGCCGCGACATTTGGAATGCCATAGCCAACTGACGGGCTCCACGATTGGCCGATTGCAGCTTGCGACGCGGTCTGTGCGAGCACGGTGCGCAGCCCCGGCGCGGTTCCGACCGGAGGCTCGGGCACGCCGACCGGAACCAGCGGATTAACCGAGCGAAGCAACCCGATGACGCCGGCGATCTGCGGCGCGGACATCGATGTGCCCGTACACCAGCCGATGCCATCACCCATCGGTGTGCCGTAGCCGTCGCCGCACTCGGCGTAGTCGACCCAGGTGGTGTTCGGATACGTCGTCGACAGAACGCGCTTGGCCGAGCCAAGCAGTTCTTGATGCGTCAGATATGAACCGCCGTATACTTTTGAATAATTGGACCCGCATTCCTGCGTGGCCTCGGGCGGGCAGTTCACGATCCCGCCCGGCGAATCGTCCCAGAACGCGAGATCGGACTGAAACCCGCCGGCAGAGATTACGCGCTTGTCGCTTGCGGGGAAGTTGAGCTCCTGACGCTCGTTACCCGATGACGCGACGATCGGCCGCATCCCGCGAAATCGCATACGCGAGCGTCAGACAAGACGACTTGTCGCGATTGCCGGTGCAGTTGTAGGCGTCGCTGGCATTTGTGGCTCCAATACTCAGGCTAAGGGCTTGAGCGCCGGCGTCGACGGCTTCGGTTTTCCCCCGATCGGCGGCGTTGGGGTTCAATTGCGGTAGGACTTCGGGCGACGAGCCCTGCAAGCTGCAATTTAGAAAAACTGACCGATAGGCAGCAAGGCCGCATCGTTTACA
This sequence comes from uncultured Gammaproteobacteria bacterium, assembly GCA_963834755.1. Classification (GTDB taxonomy): domain Bacteria; phylum Pseudomonadota; class Gammaproteobacteria; order Xanthomonadales; family Rhodanobacteraceae; genus Dokdonella_A. Next base: position 247,314 of record CAWICQ010000013.1, on the reverse strand, counting down.
GGTGCCTTGCACGCCTAGTCCGCTTGCGCCGCTAGCGCCAAGCAGGCCGGCAACATGCGTGCCGTGGCCGAGGTGGTCCGGCGGCATCAATGCGCCAACCGCCGTGCACGCACCTGCACCGATCCACTCGGCCTTCGCCTCGTCAACATTGTTTGGATCGAAGCCATTCTGCGTAGGCTTTCCCGTCAAACCAACATCCTTCGAAGCCGCTGGCAGGAAGTTCCCCCCAACGTACGTTGTCCCGTTGAAGGCTTCCAAGGCGGGATGGGTCTGATCCAAGCCCATGTCTATCTGCGCCACAAGCGCATAGCCGCCGCCGGTGATCTGCCACGCGGCTGCTAGGTCCAAGTCGTCCCACCCGTATTGCGTGCTGTCTAGCGCGTGTGGCGCTACATCAACCTCGGGACCTGTCCGCGCAGCCGTTTGGAAATCCATGGCGAGCGGCACGTCGGCGCTATCCACATCAGGATCGGCGAGGAGCGCCGTCAGAGCATCCGGAATATCCGTCGTCGATGCAAACGTGACCAGCACGTAGTCCTCGAGCTTCTTGCGCACGGAGTTTGGGTTGGCTTGAAGCCATGTAAGGAAGTCACCCGTTGCTCGATCAGCCATCAGGTAATTTGCGACTTCAGGATCTTTCACGCTGAACGCCTGCAGCGGCGGCGGAATCGCATGCGGCCAGGTGTTGCTGTAGTTTACGATCTGCTCAGGCGTCGGTGCGCCGGGCAGATCTTTTACGAGAACCAGAATTGTGCGATTGTCTGGTGCGGCTTGTGCGCGTGTGTGCAGCGGCGAAGCGATGACAACAACGAGCAGCAACAAAGATACAAAATGTTTTGCTGACATGGCGTCTCCCCTCCCTGATGAAGTGCCGGACGTCGTGCCGTCGAGTTCCGCGGCAAGCACGTCCTCAGGAAGGTGATACGGAATGCGAACGACGAATCCGCCACTCACGTGTGAGCAAATGTGACAATTGCCACTTCTGTAAGAACAGTGACGACGTTTTCGCTAGGCGAGCGAACACCCTCGTGCCTGCGGCCTCCGGGTCGGTGCCTTCGTCGCATACCAAGAGCGCGAGATTCAGACGAAGCGCCTACTCAGCCGCTATCTTGTCGTCGGTTACGCAGGGCCCCGGCGGCCAGACCCGCTACGAGTAGCAGCAATGTCAAGAGCGAGGTTAGGTTGGTCGTTGGAACCGCCTTGGCTGGTGTGACGCCGGTGACGGTGAACGGAATGACCCCCAACGTAATGGTTGTGGGACCGTAGAGAAAATCGTTGTAGAGGAAATCGACGGTGAGCGCGTAATCGCCGGGTAGGAATGCCCCAATCGGTACGGTCACGGTTCCAACCCCGTAGATGCACCAATCTTCAAAATCTACATGGTCGCCGTACTCGAGTATACGAATCGAGCCGCCTTCCTGTGTGATCTGTGGGTAGTCGGGCTGTTCAAGAATTGCGTCACATATCCCGCCATGAATATTGACCGACACAGTCTCGCCCGCTCTCGGCGTCGCGGGCGTGATCCACGGCGGATCGAAGAACGCGTACGCGCTCCGCGCAGCAAACGCGACCGATGAGATCAGGACGAACGCAAGCGCCCGCGCGAATGCTTTGTGTCGATGCAACATGATGCGATCAATGCTACACGCTTCGACACTCTCTCGATCCACCGATTTTCGAACGATTTCTGCGACGCAGTTCCACAAAAAACCGCCGACCAGACTGCTGCGTTGCAGCGTGCACGCATTTCGTTCGTAGCCGGTAGTCGCCGCTTTCGATTTCCGACAAAGGCCGTCGTCGCGAAACGGCCACTGTTGGGCGCAAATGTCATCGCGACAACGCGTGTCGTTACATCGATGCGGCGACAATCGACACGCGTAACCGGTGCTGCGGTTTAACCGGATCCGGCGTTCCATCGTCGCTTCGCGCGACGCCATTCCCCATCGAGGCAAGCCATGTTCTCAGTCAGGACGAAGACGTTTGCCGCCGCGCTGATTGCGCTGCTGGCTCTTGGAGCACTTTCGACGCCGTTGCGCGCCGCCGACATCTACGACGAAGCCGTCGCGCATCCCGGTCGGTCCGCGGACGACGTCAAACGCGATCCGGTCGACAAACCCGCCGAAATGCTCCGCCTCGCCGGCATCAAGCCGGGCATGCACGTCGCCGATTTTCTGGCGGCGGGCGGTTACTACAGTGAGCTGTTGAGCTACATCGTCGGCCCGCAAGGCCACGTGTTGCTGCTCAACAACGACGCCTACGACAAGTTCGCGAACAATTCTTGGAAGGCTCGCATCGAAAAGCAGCATCTGACCAATGTCGAGCATCGCACGATCGACATGGCGAACATGGGCCTGGGCAAGGACACGCTGGACGCCGTGGTCATGATGAAGGTTTATCACGATCTGTATTGGGTCTCCCCGCAGGATGGCTGGCCGAAGATCGATGTCGATTCCGTGCTGAACCAGATCGTGGCAGCGCTCAAGCCCGGCGGCGTCGTGCTCGTCGTCGATCATTCGGCGAAGCCCGGCACCGGCAGCGACTCGGCGCAGGAGCTGCATCGCATCGATGAGGCGTATGCGCGCAAGGACTTCGAAGCGCACGGTCTGGAGTACGTCACGCAGAGCGATGTGCTCCGGCGTCCTGACGACAAGCGCAATCAGATTACCTACAAGGGGCCAATGGTCGGCAAAACCGATCGCTTCGCTTACGTGTTCCGCAAGCCGGCGAAATAGATAGCACGACGGCCGACCCCTGAACGGCGGCGGCCACGCGAACATCCGCGCTCACTTTCGGTCGATCAGCGCGCCGCAAGGCGCGCTGTCGGGCGTTCAGCGTTCGGAAACCTGCGGTTGTCCGCAAATTCAGGCCGCGTTTGCTGCAATGATCTCTCCAGAATTTGTTTCGAGGAGACCGATCATGAAGCTGCGCGACTCTTTCATTGCCGTTGCGCTGGGCGCTGCGGTGATCGGCGTTCCGGTTTTCGGGGCCGCCAATGCGTCCGCCGCGGACCGCGACTACGTTGAACGCTGCGGCAACTGCGGCACTGTCGTCGGCGTCGAGCAGATCAAGCACAAGGACAAACACCTCGGCGCCGGCACGGCAATCGGTGCGGTCGCCGGCGGCGTTCTCGGCAGCACGATCGGCAAAGGCAACGGCCGCACGGCCGCGACGGTCGGCGGCGCGGTTGCCGGCGGTGCGATCGGCCACGAAGTCGAGAAGAACAATCGCGGCACCAACTATGCGTGGCGCTTCAGCGTCGAGATGGACAATGGGCGACAGGTCACCGTAACGCAGGGCGACAATCCGGACATCCGCAGCGGCGATCGCGTGCGCGTGTCCAACGGCCGCGTCGAGCGCTATTGATCGGTCTGGCGTTGATCTTCTGAAGGATGCGGCGCGTTGCCACGGACAGCGGCGCGCGCCGCGTAGAGACCGTGGTCGGCGCGGCGGATCGTCGCTTCGACCGTCTCATCGGTGCTGCGTACAGCCCATCCGATCGTGAATCCTGACGGCGCTTGCGCCTTCGCGTCGACACGCAACATGTCGGCGAGCGCTGCGGTCGACGCATCATCGGCGTGATCGATCAGCAGCAGAAATTCATCGCCGCCCATGCGCACGACCACCGACTCCTTCGGCGCGTGCGCGCGCAGGAAATCGGCCATGCCGATCAACACCTGATCACCACGCTCGTGACCGTAGGTGTCGTTGATCTGCTTGAACCGATCGAGATCGATCAGGATGCACGCCCATGACGAATCGCCGAGACGCGCGGCATGCTCGTCGAGAAAACGCCGATTACGACAGCCCGTGAGCGGATCGATGGTGCTCTGTTCGCGAAGGCGTCGCTCGTAATTGCGGCGGTCGGTGACGTCCTGCGCATGGCCGAGCACGTAGGGTTCGTCGGCGTCCTTGTCGAGCACGTTGTGGTATTGCCAGACGCGTTCGGTTCCGTCGCGCGCCATGACCACCAGCATGCCGGAGTCCATGCCGTTGGTGATCACGCGACGCAGATACGCGGCGCACTCGTCGCGGCGCTCGGGCGGCATCAGCTCGGCGAGGTTGCGGCCCATCAGATCGCCGATCGAACAATCCAGCGCGCGCGCCGCGGCCGGGTTTACCGACAACAACACGCCTTCGAGATCGTGCGTGCAGATGAGCCCGAGGCTGTACTGGAACAACTTGCGGAAACGCCCTTCGCTGACCTCGAGCGCGCGGATCGCGCGCTTGCGCATCGTGATGTCGCGCGCGAGAACGATGCGCGCGGCCCGGCCGCGGAAATCGATCGTCTGCGCGCTGATCTCGACGTCGAACACGCTGCCGTTGCGACGGCGATGGCGCCAGTCCTCGATGACGAGTCCGATTTCCTTGTTCGCCTCGACCGCCGCGATCAGTCGCTTGGACTCTTCCGGCGGCTGGATGTCGAGCAGCGTCATTTTCAGGAATTCTTCGCGCGTGTAGCCATATTCGCGCACCGTCGCTTCGTTCACGGCGAGGAAGCGCAACGTGTAGCTGTCGTACACCCACACCGGAAACGGGTTGTTTTCGAACAGCGTGCGGTGTTCTTCGACGCTCTGGCGCAGCGTGCCTTCCAGGCGCTGGCGCTCGATCGCGTAGTGCAGCGCGCGCGCCAGCATGTCGGTATCGAAACTGCCCTTGACGAGCATGTCCTGCGCGCCGCTCGCCATCGCTTCGAGCCCGAGTTGTTCCTCGTCGCGGCCGGTCAGCACGACGACGACCGCGTCGGGAAACCGGGCGCGCAATGTACGCACCGCCGATACGCCATCGGAATCGGATAGACCAAGATCGAGCAGCACCGCATCGTAGGCGCACTGACGTAACGCCTCGAGCGCGCCCGCGAGCGTTTCGGCATGGTCGACGTGACTGCAGCCCACGGCCGGCGCCGAAAGTTGCTTGCGCAACAACATCGCGTCGAAGCGCTGGTCCTCGACCATCAGCAGCCACAGCCCGCTCCGTGAAGACGTCTGGCCGTCCTGTGTGTCGAAGCTGCTTTGCATGGGCCAACCGCCATGTGCGGGCACCGGGGCAGACTCGCACAAATCCGGGGCGTCGGTTGTGAAATGTCGCAATTGGTGGAGCACCGTACGGACGGATGGTTCAGGACTCGGGCTTCGGGCTTCGGGCTTCGGGCTTCGGGCTTCGGGCTTCGGGAAAGGCTAATGCTCGGCCAGATACGAGGGTTCCATGCCTCGATACCGATGACTGCTCCAGTGCCGAATCGAATCCCGGAATCCCGAATCCCGTCTTTGCCCCGCCCGCCGAGCCCGCCAGACACTCGTATTCCTCCCCCATTAATGGAACTCGCGTAACGTATCGACCGATTCCCGCCGTCCTCGCCCTCAACAAGGAGTTCCCATGTCCGTGCATGTCGCCGTGCAACCCCTGATTGCGCTGATCGCCGGCATCCTGATCCTGATCGTGCCGCGGCTGCTGAACTATGTCGTCGCGATCTATCTGATCATCGTCGGCCTGATCGGCCTTGCGCCGATGCTGCACGTTTGACTACGCTGCACCTCGCGATCGGCGCATGCGGGGAGATTCGACGATGAACGAACAGCGGAAATCGGCACGCAGGTTCGTCTGCGCGCTCTTGTTGGCGGGTCTTTGCTCGACGACGGCGTATGCCGCCGACCCGGCCCAGATTCAGTTCAATCCGAAGCACAACCCGCCGCCGGGAATGACGCTGCCGTTTTCCGAATCCGTGCGCGTCGGCGACATGCTGTATCTGTCCGGCGAAGTCGGCGTCGATGCCAGCGGCAAACTCGTCGCCGGCGGCATCAAGGCCGAGGCGAAACAGGTCATGGACAATATCGGCGCCGATCTTGCGCGGCAGGGTTCGTCGTTCGACCGCATCGCGCAGTGCACGGTGGCGCTCGCCGACATGGCCGACTGGGCGGCGTTCAACGAGGTCTACCGCGGCTATTTCAAGGAGCGCTTCCCGGCGCGCATGGCGTTCGGCGCCGGCGCACTCGCGCTCGGCGCGCGCGTCGAGGTGCAGTGCAACGCGGTGGCCGGAAAGAAACGCTGATCAGCGCAAAGCGAATCGGCGCGCGACCATCAACGTGTCAGCAAGGCAGCCGCCAGCAGGCGGCGCGTGCCTTGTGAAGCGGTCTGCGCGCGCTGGCGTTCCGCCGCGGCATAGCGCGACTGGCGCGGCTGCCACTCGAGCAGACCGATCGCGTCGTACGCGTTGACGACATCGAACACGTCGACCATCTTCGCGTCGGCCTTGCGCGCGATCTCGTGCAGACGCAGCGAACGCAGCATCATCGTCGCGATGCGGTATTGCTTGCGGTATTCGCCGTACACCGACATCCAGCGTTGCACCTTGTACGTGCCGCCGGGATCGAGGTGAGCGCCCAGACATCCGTTCGAGCGCAACAACGCGCTCATCCAATGCAGATGCACGAGCGGACGCCCCGGCGCGGTCGCGCGCATTTCGTTGAGTCGCGATTGCGGCAGCTGGCGGTATTCGCCGCCCTTGAGCGGATCGAGGAAATACGGCTCCAGGCGCGACAGCGGAGCGTTCGCATGATAGTTGCCGGCCGCCGGATCGATGACGAGTCGCGGCAGGCCCTGGCGCTCGATGACCAGCGCACCGCGCTGCACGAGCGAATCGAAATCGGTGCACACGCGCGGCGCGCGCGGCGTCTGGAAGCAGGCGCGCGTGTCGGTTGTTTCGGCCTCGTCCGCAGCGGCGGATTCTGGTTCGTTGGCGGCGGTCGTCGCGGCGCCCGGCACGGTTCCGGTATCGCAGCAGCCCGCGCGGTTCAGCATCTCGACCAGCGACTGCGTCGACAGCGGGCGGCGCAGCACGAGCCATGCTTCCGGAGTTTCGGCTTCCGCATCGATGATCACGGCGAAATTGGTCCGCTCGTTCAGCGCGCGCACGCGCGCCACACGGCCGGCGAATTGTTCGGGATCGATGACCACCAGGTCGGCGCGGCCTTCGCCCTCGTGCAGCGTCCACGGTTCATCGAGCGTGGTGCCGGCGCGGCCCAGCAAGCGGGCGACTTCGGTGCGCTCGGTTTCGGCAAGTCCGGCGAGAGCAAACTGCTTCATGGCAACGGCGACAGCGGATGAGTTCGACGCTATAGAGTTTGCAATTGGCGGGCCATCGGCCGCCGCGGCCGCAGCCGGTCGAATTTCACGCAACCTTGTCGCATCGTCCGGTGTTCCCTCACGCGGTCTTGACACTTCGCCGAGCAATGCGGAAAACCCCCAGACGCTTTTGTCGGCAAGTGACGAGAGACGGCGCGATGAGGCGCCCCGCTGGTGCGGGAACCGCGCGTTGGCGTTGCGCGGCGGGCTAGCGCAAGTCGAGGTCTCGCCAAGCCGGCGGCGGCGGGCTAACGTTCGAAAGTGATGATGGCAACCTACCGATTCGGCGATTTCACGCTGACCGCCAGCACGCGTGAGCTCAAGCGCGGCGCGCTGCCGGTCGCAATCTCGCCGCGCGCATTCGATTGTCTTGCGTATTTGATCGAGCATCGCGACCGCGCCGTCGGCAAGGACGAGCTGGTCGCGGCGATCTGGGAGCGCGTCGATGTCTCCGACACGCAGCTCGGCCAGACCGTGCTGCGCGCGCGCCGCGCGGTCAACGACGACGGCCAGAAGCAGCACGTGATCCGCACCGTCTCGCGATTCGGCTATCGATGGGTCGCCGATGTCGCCATCGTCGAGAACGGTGCGCACGCGCCGGTCGCCGCGGCGATGCCGGTGGCGAACGAACATCACATCGACGAATCGATGCCACAAGCCGCCGCGATCGAACCACCGCTGCGCGCCGATGACCCCAAGCGCCGACGACGCTTCGCGCTCGCGGCGATCGCAGCGTGTTTGCTCATTGCCGTCACCGCAATCGTCTTCGTGCCGCGCGCGCTCAAGACCGATGCGCCACCGGTCTCGATCGCGACGAGCGCGCCGACGGGCGCGGTCGTGCTGCCGTTGCACGTCGCGGCCGGCGAAAACGATGCGTGGCTGCGGCTCGGCGTCATGGATCTCATCGCCGAGCGGCTGCGCGCGGGTGGACTCGCCGTGCCGCCGAGCGAGAACACGGTAGCGCTGCTGCAGGATCTCAAGGACGACGACCGCGATGCGATCACGCGCGCGATCCGGCGCGTTGCGCCCGCTTCGCTCATCGTCAGCGGCGACATCGCGCGCGACGGCGAGCGCTGGACGATTGATCTGCGCGCCGTCGCCGCCGACGGCGCCGCGCTGACCGCCGACTCGGCACAGCGCGATGCGCTCGATGCGGCGCGTGACGCGGCCGACCGACTGCTGGGCCGGCTCGGTCGCGCACATCCGCCTGATCCACCGTACGCGGACGGCGTGCAGCAACGTCTGCAACGCGCCCAAGCCGCGATGCTCAATAACGATCTCGACGCCGCGCGCGCGATTCTGGTCAGCGATCCGGATCTCGCGCACGCGGAACCGGAGCTCAGCTATCTGCTTGCAATGGTCGATTTTCGCGCCGGCGCATACGCGCGCGCGGAAGCGTCGCTGACGTCGCTGCTCGGCGAGTCCGCCGCGAAGGACCCGTCGTTTCGCGCGCGCGTGCTCGATGGTCGCGGTGCCGTGCGAATCCGTCAGGACAATTACGGCGGTGCCGAGGGCGACTACGACGCGGCGATCGTATTGCTCGACGGCCACGGCAACGCGCCGGAGCTCGGTCGCGCGCTGACCGGCCGCGGTGTTTCGCGCGCCATGATGCGCAATTTCGCGCCCGCGCTGGCCGACCTCGGTCAGGCGCGCGTGCAGCTCGGGGAAGCCGGCGACACGCTCGCGATGGCGCGCGTCGACACGGATCAGGCCGCGCTCGAAATGAATCGCGATCGACCGCAGGATGCGATCGGTTATCTCGAAAAAGCGGCCACGGTGTTCGAACGCTACGGCGCGATCAACGAGCTCATGGAGACGCTTGCGAGTCTCGCGTCGAATCACATGGTGCTGCTGCAACCGGCCGATGCGCTGGCCGCAAGCGATCGCAGCTGGGCACTCGCGACGCGAGTGACCGATCCGAATCAGCGCCTCAATCTGATCGAGGATCGCGTCGACGCGTTCCTCGCGCTCGGACGTCTGCGCGAAGCGGGCGCGCTGCTGTCGACGTTGCCGGCGGACGCGTCCGCTGCAAATCCATTTGTCGCGCGCCGTCTGCACGCGTTGCGCGCGCGGGCGGCGCTCGCGCAAGGCGACGACAGCGCCGCCGCGAGGGAGGCGAGGCGCGCGCTGGCGATGCCTGCGCCGAGCGACGACGAAGGCGAAGGCATCGCCGAAATCGCGCTGGTCTATCAGCGCGCCACGTTGGCGATGCACGGACCAGCCGCCGACGCGCGCGCCGGCGGCCGAATGGATCGATTTCGAGAAAGCGCCGGCGTACCCGGTCCAGGCGCTGGCCGCGGCCGAATGGGCCGCGTCGCGCGACGATACGCCGACCGCCGATCGCGTGTTTCGACAGGCGCTGGATCTTGCCGAATCGCGCGGCGAGCCCGCCGATGTCGGCGCCGTCACGGCCGCGTTCGGGCCGTGGCTGCTCGCGCATGGACGGTTGCAGGAAGCGGGCGATCTGATCGGTCGGGTCGCGCCGTGGTCGGATCGCGACTTCGACTCCGCGTTGTTGCAGGTGCGTCTGTTCCATGCGCTCGGCCAGCCCGGCGCGTGGTCGAAGGCGCTTACGCAGGCGCGCGCACTCGCCGGCGAGCGCAGCCTGCCCGCGGACCTCGAGCAGGCTCCGCGGCCGGCGCGGGCCGCGCTGGCGACGGCCGGCGCACACTGAGTGCAGCGTCGGACACCGTGTTGAAACGAAACTGGAAGCAAACTGGAAAGACATCGCGGCGCGACACGGCGACGCTTGCGGATCGCCGCGATTGCCGCCGGCGAACCCATATCGAACGTCGGAGATCCGCATGAAGCCGCTGCTTGCCGCCCTGCTCTTTTCGCTGCCCGTCGCCGCGACCGCGACCCAGGTGATGGACAATTTCGAATCGGGCACCAACCCGAACCAATGGGGATGGACCAACAACGGCGGCGGCCACTTCATCATCGAGCCGACAGGCGGCAATCCGGGCGCATGGCTCGACAGCGGAACGCCGTATTTCTCCGATCATCCGAATCTCACCTCGATACCGCCGGATGGTTCGGCGCTGCGCGCGGCGCTGGCCAGCGGAACGCTCACGGCCGCGGCGTTCGCGTTCGAGAAGCTGCAATCGGGTTGCTTTCCGATCTATACCTCGCCGAGCACGTTCTCGCTGGCATTCTTCGATCTGCACAGCGATCCCGGCGGCGCCGTAATCGAAGCGCATACGACGACCGGCCCATCCTCGATCGGTGTGCCGCAGCTGATGCGTTGGCACCACGTCGCGTTCACGATTCCGAGCAACTCGACCGATCCGGTGCCGGACGGCTGGGAGCTCAACGCGCCGCCCGAGCTCAACTACACCTGGCAGGATCTGATGCAGAACATCGACGGCATCCGTTTCTGGGTGATCAATCCGGATGACTTCACGTTCGACGCGTGCTGGCGCCTTGGCGCGGACAACGTCGAAGTGGACTACGGCAACGCGACGCCGACGACGCAACGGACGCTCCGCGCAACACCCGTTCGCTGAGGGCCTGCGCGCCGCATCGCGGAGAGCTCGCCAACCGAACGCGGCCGTATTTCGAGATCACCTCTCCTGCTTGCGGGAGAGGTCGCGCCGAAGGCACGGGTGCGGGAGGAACTTGCAGCGACTTCGCAGGCTTGCCCTCATCCGCCTTCGGCACCTTCTCCCGCAAGCGGGAGAAGGGAATCAACGTAACCTGTTATAACTGCGGCCATGCGCACCGGCCCCACCCGCCAGCGCCGCATGGCTCGCTCGCTGCTCGCTCTCTGGCTGCTCGTGGCCGGCAGCGCCGAAGCTGCTCGCGTCAGCGTCGAGCTCGACGGTGTCGACGGTCCGCTGCGCGACGCCGCGCTCGCGGGGCTCGAGCTGAACCAGTACGCGACCCGCGACGTCACCGCCGCGCAGGCGCACCGGCTCTACGAGCGCGCCGCCGAGCAGGTGCAGTCCGCACTCGAACCCTACGGGTACTACCACGCCGAAGTCACCGGCGAGCTGCGCGAAAACGGCGCCGATTACGTCGCGGTGCTGCATGTGAGCGCTGGGGACCCGGTCAGGGTCACCGTCATCGACATCAAACTCGATGGCGACGCGGACGGCCAGACCCATGTGCAGAAAGCCATCGCCGCGTTCGTTCCGGCCAAGGGCCAGACGCTCGACCAGGCGGCGTACGAAAAGAGCAAGGCCGCGATCCAGGCCGCCCTCTTCGGCACAGGCTATCTCGAAGCCGAATTGATCACGCGACGCGTCGACGTCAGCCGCTCGGCCAACAGCGCGGAAGTTCATCTGGCGTGGAAGGTCGGACCACGCTATCGCCTCGGCGCCACCGAGTTCGAAGGCGGCCAGTTTCCGGACAGCTTCATGCAACGCTACGTGCCGTGGCGCGACGGCGATTTCTACACGCAGGAAAAAGTGCTCGAGCTGCAGCAGCGCCTGATCGATGCCGACTATTTCTCGATCGCACAGGTGCAGCCGGACATCGAACGCGCGCACGACGCCGTCGTTCCGATCAAGATCATCCTCGCGCCGGCCAAGCGCACGATCTACACAGGCGGCGTTTTCATCGGAACCGATACCGGCCCCGGCGTGCGCGGCGGCATCGCGCGGCGCTGGGTCAACACGCGCGGCCACAAGCTCAAGGTCGAGGCGATCGTCGCCGAGCGACTCGCCACGCTCGGCGCAACGTATCAGATTCCGCTCGCCGGCTCGAACAACCACAGCCTCAATTTCGGCGTCAACTATCGCGACGAAAACACCGATACCAGTCAGTCGCGCACGTTTGGTGCCGCTGCGACCGATTCGGCGATCTGGCTCGGCTGGACACGCAACTACGGACTGAAGTTCATCACCGGCGATTTCGAGGTCGCCAACATTTCCGGCAACACGACGCTGCTCTATCCCGAGATTTCGCTCTCGCGAAAACACGCGGACGACCCTACCTTCGTGCGCGACGGCTATTCGCTGACCTTGAGCGGACGGGCGAGCGCATTCATCACCGCGACCAACTTCGAGCAGATTTCCGCCGACGCGAAATGGATCCGCGGTCTGGGCGAACACAGCCGTTTCATTGCGCGCGGATCGTTCGGCGCAACGCACGTCGACGACTTCGACAAACTGCCACCGGAGCTGCGCTTCTTCGCCGGCGGCGACCGATCGATCCGCGGCTATGCCTACCAGACCATCGGACCGCCGCTGCCCGACGATCTTGTTCCGCAGGCCCAGGCGCGCTGCGCCGCCGACAAGAATCGCGATTGCCAGGACCTCGTCATCGGCGGCAAGAATCTCATCGTCGCCAGCGCCGAATACGAGTACTACTTCAAGCCGAACTGGGGCATCGCGACGTTCGTTGACACCGGCGATGCGTTCTCGACATTCAGCGACTATCGGCAGAAAGTCGGCGTCGGTTTCGGCGTGAGATGGCGCTCGCCGGTCGGCATGGTGCGGGTCGACCTCGGCGTGCCGGTGCACGACAGCGAGCATCACGGCGTCGAGCTGCACATCGTGATCGGGCCGGATTTATGACGAAGCGTCCGCGACCTCGCTCGCTCTTCCCCCTCTCCCGCTTGCGGGAGAGGACCGGGGTGAGGGCAGCTCTTGCGACACCACCTCAAAGCTTCCCTCACCCGCCGCGCGGAGCGCGGCGACCTCTCCCGCAAGCCGGAGAGGCGAAGTGTGGTTCGTCGCGTCAACTCATCAGTGGATTCGCGACGCGGCGTCTTCTCAAATGGATCGGCATCGCGTTTCTTGTCCTTGTCACAGTCACCGGCGCGCTGCTGTACTGGCTCCTCGACACCGAATCCGGTGCGCGCTTCGCGCTCGCGCGCGCGGTCGCCGCGATGGAAGGCAAATTTTCGTTCGAACGATCGAGCGGGCATCTCGCCGGACCGCTGACGCTCGTCAACGTGCGCTACAACGACGCGGCTTCCGGCGTCGATGCGCGCGTCGGCTCGATCGTCGTCGATGTTGCGCCGGTCGCGCTCCTGTCCAAACGCGTGCACATCGTCAGCCTCGAAGTCGAACGCGCCGATATCGCACTGACCACGACGCCGCCCAGACCCGCGGAGCCCGCGACGGAGTTTTCGCTGGTTGCGCCGGTCGATATCGTGCTTGATCGTTTCAATCTCAGGAAAGCGACGGTCACGCGGGACGGCAAACCGTTGTTTGCCGCCGACAGCCTCGACCTCGCCGGCGCGTGGACGCGCGGCGGCGCGCTGATCAACGCGCTGAGTTTGCGCACGCCGGAAGGCAGCGTCGATCTGCACGGCACGATTTCGTCCGCGCCGGGCTATCCCGGCAACGGCGAGACGACCTTTCACTGGAAAGCTGCCGATCGCGAGATCGCCGGCACGTTGAAAGCGCTCGGCGACGGCAAGCAGGCGAAACTCGATCTCGTACTCAGCGCGCCGGCGCCGGCGACAATCGCAGCGACGCTGACACCATCAGGCGAATTTCCGTGGACCGCGAAGATCAGCGTGCCGCGCTTCGATCCGAAAAGCGTGCAGCCGGATTCGACGTTGACCGCGCTTGCGCTTTCGCTCGACGGCTCCGGCGACAAGCAAAACGGAACGCTCAGTGGCGAGATCGACGTGAACGCGCATCGCGTGCAGCTCGCTCCGTTCCGCTATGCGTTGTCGGGACAAACGCTGAAGATAGAAACACTGACGCTGAAGTCGCCCGAAGCCGCGGGAACCTTGCAGGCGAACGGCGAGGTGCAACTCGACGCCAGACCGGTCTCGGCGAACCTTGCGCTGAACTGGGAAGGGGTCGAGTTGCCCGCGGATCTGGTCGGACAACCACTCGCGACGCACGGCAAGATGAACGCCTCCGGCAGCGCGGAAAAATTCCATGCCGATGGCGCGTTCGCGCTCGGACCGCCGGGAAAGTTGTCCGACATCGCGCTCAATCTCGACGGCACGCCGGACGCGATCGTACTCAAGCAGCTCGCGTTGAAGCAGGCGAAAGGCGGGCTCGATGCGCAAGGCACGATCAAGCTCAAGCCGGCGCTCGGCTGGCAATTGACGGCGCAGGCGAATCGATTCGATCCCGGCGCATTCGCCGCCGAGTGGCCCGGCGCGCTCGATTTCGAGATCGCAACCGACGGCACGGTGACCGACCAGGGACCCGACGCGACGATCAAGCTCGACAAGCTCGGCGGCACGCTGCGTAAGCGACCGGTGTCCGGCAATGCCGATCTCAAAGTCAAACCGGGTTACATCGTCGACGGCAATCTCTGGCTCGCGTCCGGCAACAGCCGCATCGACATTTCGGGCCGCGGCGGCGGCAATCAGACCGACGCGACCATCAAGCTCGCGATCGCCTCGCTTGCCGACTGGCTGCCGGATACGGGCGGCAGTCTCAACGGCGATTTCCGCGTGCGGGGCAAATGGCCCAAGCTCGGCATCAGCGGCACCGCGCACGGCGCAAACCTCGCGACCGAAGCCGCGCACGTCGGCGTGCTCGACGTGACTGCGAACGTCGCGGAAATCCAGCCGCCGAACGGCACGTTCATGCTGCGTGCGCGAAAAATCGTCGCCGGAAGTCTCGAGTTCGACACCATCGACATCGACGGCGGCGGAAACCAGAAGGCGCATCAGCTCAAGCTGACCGCGTCCGGCTCGCCGCTCGCGCTCACCGCCGCGCTCAACGGCAGCAGTGCCGACGACACGCACTGGAACGGCACGTTGGGCACGCTCGATATAGCGGTGAAGGACGTGCCGAAACTCGCACTCGAAACGCCCGCGCGCCTGGCCTGGAACGGCAAGCAGTTCAGCGCGACCGACATCTGCCTCGCCGGCGGCGGTCCCAAACTCTGCGTCGCCGGCAACAGCGGCAACGACGGCACGCTCGCCGCCCATTATCGCATCGAGCAGCTGCCGCTCGCGCTGGTCTTGAAACTCGCATCGCCCGATGCACCGTTGCGTGTCGAAGGCGTGATCGGCGGCAGCGGCGACATTCGCCGCGATGCGGCCGGCGCGTTCAACGGTCAGGCGAATCTCGCCTCGGACAAAGGCAGCGTCGCCTATCCCGACAGCGCGAGCCAGCCCTTGATCGCATACACCGGTCTCGCGCTCGACGCGCATCTCGCGCCGCAATCCGTGCACGCGACCGTGCGCGCGGCGCTCGATCACGACGGCAAAGTCGATGGCGAAGTCGGTCTCAGCGGCGGACCCGGCGCACCGCGCGCACTATCGGGCAAGCTCGATGCCACGCTCAACAGTCTCGGTTTCGTCGAACTGCTGACGCCTGAAGTCGCGAACACGAAAGGCCGCGTCGAAGCGCACTACACGTTCGCCGGAACCACCGCCGCGCCGAAACTCGGCGGCGCGCTGTCGGTGAAGGAATTCGCGACCGAGGTGCCGGCGGCGGGACTCAAATTGCACGACGGCGAAATCAGCGTGCACGCGGCCGACTCGGAGCACTTCGCACTCCAAGGCACGCTCAAATCCGGCGACGGCACGTTGACACTGTCCGGCTCCGGCGGCATCGGCGCGACCGCGCCGGCGAGAGCGAGCATCAAAGGCGACAATTTCCTCGCCGCGGACATTCCGGCCGCGAATGTCGTCATTTCGCCGGACATCAGCATCGAGCGCGGCAGCGAGAATATTCGCGTCAGCGGCAGCGTCACGATTCCGAAAGCGAACGTCGATCTCGGCAAACTTCCCGGCGGCGGTGTCAACAAGGTGTCGCCCGACGTCGTCGTCACCGACGCCGAACAACCCGAGCCGGGCAAAGCGCTGCCGGTTGTCGTCACGGTGACCGTGAAGCTCGGCGACGACGTCAAACTCGCGGGCTTCGGCCTCAACGGCACGATCGGCGGACAGCTCGCCATCGATCAGCGTGCCGGACGCGTCGCGACCGGCACCGGCACGCTCAACGTCGGCGGTACATACAGAGCGTACGGGCAGGATCTCAAGATCGAGAATGGCCGACTGCTCTTCGCCGGCACCGCGCTCGACAATCCCGGCCTCGACATCCGTGCCGTGCGCACCATCGCCGGCACTTCCGGCGAAGACCTCGGCGACGCCGTCAAGGCCGGCCTGCAGGTGCGCGGCACCGCGTTGGTGCCGGTGCTCACCGTGTTTTCGCAGCCATCGATGGAGCAATCCGAAGCGCTCTCGTATCTGATCACCGGAAAACCGCTGTCAGGACTCAAGAGCGGCGAAGGCGACATGCTCGGTAGTGCAGCGCGCGCGCTCGGCAGCGCGACCGGTGATTTGCTCGCCAAGGGAATCGGCGCGCGCACCGGTCTCGATGCGGGCGTATCCGACAACGCCGCGGTGGGCGGCGCTGCATTTACGGTCGGCAAGTACCTGTCGCCACGGCTCTATCTCAGCTACGGCGTAGGACTCTTCACGCCGGGCGAAGTCGTCAGCCTCAAATATCTCTTCAACAAGCGCTGGAATTTCGAAGCGCAGAACGCGACGAGCGGCAATCGCGCCGGCATCAACTACCGCTGGGAAAAATAGTCGCAGAGCGGCATCCAAGATCAACGCGCTGCTGTTTCCGGCTCGTGCCTGCTTGCCTATTGGGCGCTCCGCAGGCGCGGCGCAGGCCGCATGTATCGCGTCGAACGCGCCGCCTGCGCTGTTCATCGTCGGCCTGCGGCTGATGACGGCCGCATGCAGCATCGTCGCGTACGAATTGTTTAGCACGCGCTGGGCGCGCCGCATCGACTCGGATCCAAGATGCATCGAACGACTGCGGTTCGTTCAAGAACCGCGAGCTAGTTGCGTCCGCCAGCCAATCCGGCGAAGAACTGTTTCAGCGGATCCGCGCGGTCGACGATTGCAAGTCCCGCACCGCGAAACCCTGCCACGATCGCGTTGCCGTTGCCGAACAGACGCTCGATTCCGTCCAGACCATACGCGGCCAGCGTGTTTTCGCTGCGGCGTTCGCGCTCGTAACGCCTGAGCACGTGCGCCGCGCCGATGTCGCTGCCGCGTTCGCGTGCATCGCGCAGCACACGACGCAGGCACGCGACATCGCGGAATCCGAGATTCATGCCCTGCCCGGCCAGCGGATGCACGACATGCGCCGCATCGCCGGCGAGCGCGCAACGACCGGCAACGTATTTCGCGGCGAGCCGCATGCGCAACGGAAACGCCGCGCGTGGCGTGGTCGACAGGATCTCGCCGAGCCGGAAATCGAACGCGCAACCCAGCTCGTTGCGAAACGCGGCATCATCCAATGCGAGCGCGCGCGCCGCTTCGCCTTCCGGCAGCGACCACACGATCGAGCTGCGTCCGTCGGCAAGCGGCAGGAACGCGAGCGGTCCGCCGGGCTGAAAGCGCTGCCACGCCGTGTTCTCGTGTTCGCGCGCGGTAGCGACGTGCGCGACGACCGCGCGCTGTGCGTAGTCGCGTCCGCTCTCTCCGATATCCAACATCTTGCGCACCGGCGATTCGGCGCCGTCGGCCGCGATCACGATGCGCGACCGCAACCGGGTGCCGTCCGCCAGCGCGACTTCGGCGACGTCATCGCCGCTTGCGACGTCCGCGACTTCCGCCGGCGACAACACCCGCACACCGCGTTGTTCCGTCGCGGCCTGCCACAACGCATGTTGAATCAGCCGGTTCTCGATGATCCAACCGAGCGCCGCCTCGCCACGCTCCGCCGCGTCAAAGACGAGCTCGCCGGGAGCGTTCGCATCCCACACGCGCATGCGGCGATACGGCGCGATGCGCGCAGCGGCGATCGGTGTCCACACACCGAGATCGGCGAGCAGATCGCGCGCATCGGCAGCCAGCGCGACGACGCGCAGATCGACATCGTCTTGCGCACGCCACGCTTTCGGCACGCGCGATTCGATCATTGCGACATCGAAATCATCGCGCGCGAGCGCCAGCGCCAGCGCGGTTCCGATCGCACCACCGCCGACGATGACCGCATCGAGATCGCCGCGCCGATTCATCGCATCAACGCCAGGAGCGGCGTATCGCCGCGGAACCCCATGCCGCGCAATGCGAAGCGGCGCTTCAGCGGAGCGATGCGATCGAGCGCCTGAAACCCGAGCGAGCGCAGCGCACGAATCGGCGCGAAATCGTTGCCCATCAGGCGCACGAGATCATCGCTGAAGCGCGTCGTCGCAGAACGGTCGGCTGCGCGGCGTTCCTCGTAGTGTCGAAGCAAGTCGGCACTTCCGGCATCTTCGCCGCCCGTCGCGCTCTCGCGCAGGAGCTCGGCGAGCGTCAGCGCATCGCGCAGTCCGAGATTGAAACCCTGCGCGCCGATCGGATGCACCGTCTGCGCCGCGTTGCCGACCAGCACCGCGCGCGACCCGATCGTGCGCGACGCCAGTGCGCGCGCGAGCGGATAGGGTTTGCGCCGTCCCGGCCGCGAAAAAAGCCCGGCGCGATAGCCGAAACGCGCATGCACGAAGGCAAGGAAATCCGCATCGTCGAGTGCGCCGACACGCGATGCCTCATGCGCCGGCACGCTGAGCACGAGTCCGGCGCGATTCGCGCCAAGCGGCAGCAGCGCGACCGGCCCCGATTCGGTGAAGCGTTCGTAGGCGGTGCCGTTGAGCGGCTTGTCGACGGTCAGCGTCGTCACGAACGCGCACTGGCCGTAGTCGTGGCGCTCGACGTCGATGCCGAGCGCGCCGCGCACGAATGATGACGTGCCATCGGCGCCGACCAGCAGGCGCGCGCTTACGCGGCGCTCGCCGGCAGCGGTACGCAACGTGACCTCGATGTCTTCGTCGCGTATTTCGAACCCGATGACTTCAGCAGGCGCGAGTCGCGCAAGATCGCGGCAGCCGTCGAGCCGACGAAACAACGCATTGCCGAGCTCGCGCGCGGGAATCGTCGCGCCGAACGTCGGCAAGCCGAGCTCGGCGGCATCGAAACGCACGCTGCCGAAGTCGCCGCGCCGGCTGACGTGGATGCGCTCGATCGCATGCACGACCGTCGCCGCATCGAGCACGCCGAGTGCTCGCAGTGCGTTCACGCTCGCGCCCGACAGCGCGAGATTGCGCTCATCGTAACTCGGCTGAAGATCGACCCGCGGCGGAACGGCTTCGGCGAGCGCGACGGCAAGACCCGCGCCGTCGAGCGCGATCGCCAGGCTCGCGCCGACGAGTCCTCCGCCGGCGACCAGGACATCGTAATCATCGACCATGGCGCGATGATAACGGCTCGCGGCGCGCGCCGCCGGATCGCCGCATCAGGGCAGCTCGAAGACGTAGATGCGCCCTTGCTGATTCTCCGGAAACGCGTCGTCTGCGCTGCCGATGTAGAGCTTGCCATTGAAAACGGTCGGCGATGAATTGACGATCGGATCGCCCGTCCTTCCGCTCCAGATGTTGTCGCAGACGAAAGAACCGCATGGCGCGGACGACCAGGCCAGCACTTCTCCGGTGTTCCTGCCGGCATAGACGACGCCGTTGGCAACGGTCGGCGAGGACTCGATCGCGGCCTGGAATCCGACGCCGAGCATGAGCCAGAGTGGATCGCACACCGCCGCGCCGCAACCGCCGGCCGCATAAACGGCCACTTCGGATTCGAGACCGATGTAGACGCGCTTGTTGGCGATCGCGGGCGAGCCGCCAAAGAATTCGTTTTCGTCGACGGCTTGCCAGAGCGGCGCGCACGTCGACGCGCCGCAACCATCGGCCGCGAACGCCGAGAGCGCATGCGCGGATCCGACATAGACCACGCCGTCGGCGAGCGCGGGCGTCGATGAAAATGCCGCGCTTCCTAGGTATCCGCTCCACAGCGGCTCGCAGGTCGGTGCTCCGCAGCCGTCGGCGGCGAACGCATACAGCTTGCCGTCGTCCGAACCGATATAGACGACGCCGGCTCCAACGGTCGGCGAGGATTCGATCGTGCCGCCCGTTTCGCCGGTCCAAACGGGCTCGCACGTCGGCGCGCCGCAGCCGTTCACGGCGAACGCGTAGAGCTGGCCGTCGAACGCGCCGACGTAAACGAATCGGTGACCGACCGCGGGCGATGAATCGAGAATCGATTCGGCGCCGGCAAGGCCTTGCCACAACGGCGCACAAACGGGTCCGCCACAGCCATTCGCGTCGAATGCGTTGAGGAGTCCATCGTTAGAATCGAACGAAGTTTGCGATCCGACATAGACGACGCCGCCGGCGACCGTCGGCGAGTCGACGATCTGCGCCAGCGATACGGACTGCCACAACGGCGTCGTGCACAGCGACGCTCCGCATCCGTTGGCCGAATAAGCCCACAGCGTGCCGTCGGAAGAGCCGATATAGACGACACCGTCCACGACCGCAGGCGACGAAGAAAACACCAGCTCGCCGAGCTCGGCTTCCCAGGCGAGCTCCATCGAAGGCACGTTCTCTCGGCCGAGCACGTGTTCGAAGCGATTGTAACCGGTGTGATGCGCATCGAAACGAAACTGGCGCCATTGCGGATGTGCCGGCCCCATCGAGTTCATGGCCGGCTGGGTCGTCGCCATGCGCGGCGCGGCCGTCGCCGACAACGCGACGATGGCCAAGAGTGCGAGGCTCAGTCGATAGGCAATCCGCATGTCATCGTCTCCCGCGAAGCGGACCCACGAAGCCGCACCCATCTTAGGACGACACATGCACGGGATTCGTCGCCCGGCAGAAAAAGAATGATGCGCATCGACGACGAGAGCGGCGTTTGCGTCGTGCGGCGATGGTACGCTGCGCGCTTCGTTCGCTGGTGACATTTTTCGATGGATCTCATTCTCGTCCGTCACGGCGCAGTCGATGCACCGCCGGGTATTTGTCTCGGTCATTTCGACGCGCCGCTTTCTGCGGAAGGCTTCACCGCGACGCAGCGTCTTGCTGCCAGCTGGGATGGCGCCGCGCCGCGCTTCCTGTTCGCAAGCGATCTGAAACGCGCGCAACAGTCCGCGCAGGTGTTCGCGGCGCGCTTTGCGATTGAACCGCTCGCCGATGCGCGGCTGCGCGAAGTCGATCTCGGCGCCTGGGACGGCAAGCGCTGGGATGAAATCGCAGCGTCCGATGCGGCACGCTATCGGCACTGGTCCGAGAACTGGGTGATCCAGGAAGCGCCGGGCGGCGAGAGCTTCGCCGACCTGATCCGGCGCACCGGCGCATGGTTTTCCGCGTTGCTCGGATCGACCCAGCCGGACGATTGCGTGCTCGCCGTCGCCCACGCGGGCTCGATTCGCGCGCTGCTCTGCCACGCGCTCGGCCTGCCGCCGGCACGCGCGCTTGCGCTGGTGGTCGATCATGCGCACGCGAGCCGCATCGGCTATCGCGGCGGCCAGTTCGAAGTGCGCTACATGAATGCGCCGCGCTTCCACGCGGATGCCTGAGCGAAAGGCGTGCCGGCCACGAACCCTCGGCCGATCCCGGTTCGCGATAGAATGGCGGGACGTTCGTTCAAGGATTCACCCATGACACTCTCGAACTCGCAGCGCGCCGGTATTTTCGCGATTCTCGCCCTGGTCATGACGGCGACCCGCGTGAATCATTTCGCGGCGTTGCCGGATGCGTCGTGGGCGGTGTTTTTCGTCGCCGGCTTCTATCTGCGCGGCTCGGTGCGCTGGGCATTTCCGCTGCTGATTGCGCTCGCGGTCCTGATCGATTTCTTCGTGATCACGGGCCAGGGCATCGATTTCTGGAGCCACTATTGCGTGTCGGCCGCGTACTGGTTCCTGCTGCCAGCGTATTTCGCCCTGTGGTTCGGCGGCAGCCTGCTGCGCCGACGGTACGCGGGCGTCAGCGTGCGCGCGCTCGGCCTCGTCGCGGCACTGCTTCTCGCTGCCGTCAGCGCCTCGTATCTGATTTCCAATGGCAGCTATTACTGGTTGAGCGACGGCTGGCTGACGCCGGGCAAAGTGCGCAGCTTCGCCGGCTGGACCGAGAATCTCGGCGATTGGTATCTGCCGTATCTGCGCACGAGCGCGATCTATGTCGGAGTTGCCACCGCGCTGCATCTCCTCGTCGCGATCGCGGTGCGGAGCGTGTCCGGCGTCGGACAGGCCGGCGGCACGCGCGCGTTGCGCAACTGATCGCGCGAAACCCGCCCCGCTCAACGTTTCGCTCCAGGACCGAGGATCGCGCGTCTCGTGGGTAACCGCCTTTCGAAGATCTACACGCGCACCGGCGACGACGGCACGACCGGCCTCGGCGACGGCACGCGCGTCGCCAAGGATTCCGCGCGCGTCAACGCGTACGGCACCGTCGATGAGCTCAACAGCGCGATCGGGCTCGTGCTCGCCTGCGATCTCGCCGATCGCATCCGCGAAGTGCTGACGCAGGCGCAGCACGATCTTTTCGATCTCGGCGGCGAGCTGTGCATTCCGGGCATGGCGATGATCGGCGAAGCGGACATCACCCGGCTCGAAGAGACGCTTGACGCATTCAACGACACGCTGCCTCCGCTCAAGGATTTCATCCTGCCGGGCGGCGGCGTCGCGGCGGCGCACTGCCATCTCGCGCGCACGATCTGCCGGCGTGCCGAACGCGAAGTCGTCACGCTGTCGCACCACGATGCCGTGCGCGGCGAGGCGATCCGCTATCTCAATCGCCTTTCCGATCTCCTTTTCGTGCTCGCGCGCGTGCTCGCGCGCTCGAGCGGACATGGCGAAGTGCTGTGGCAACACGAACGGCGCAAACGCTCCGAACCGAAATGACCGGCGCGGAGGCGCGTGCGTTTCGTCGAGCGGCACGGCGTCGTGCTCGAGTCGGCGCGACACGCGACGATTCCCTCGCTCGCCGAAGCGATCGCCGGCGAGCCGCTCAAACGGGGCTGGTGGTCGCATCCGAAGGGCCGCACGATCTTCGCCGCGACGCGTGCGGTGCGCGACGTCTCCTGAAATTCTCGTGTGCCGGCTGATCGACGACAAGATCTCGTTCGCGCATCAGCGCCTTTGGCCGGCGCTGGTGCGTCTGTCCGGGCGCTTTCCGCGCAATCGCCTGGCACGCGTGCGCGAAATACATACCGAACGCGGCGCGCATCGCGTCGAAGAGATTCCGTTTCCGCACTGGGTCTCCGCCGAAACGAAGACGGCGGCGAAGCGCCTGAGCGACGACGACGCGCGCGCCGCGCTCGAATCGGTGCTGCCAGAGTTCGAGAGCGCACGATGAGCACGGCGATCTACACGCATCGCGCGTGCCTCGCAGCACGATCCGGGGCCGGGCCATCCGGAATCGTCCGCACGGCTCGCCGCCGTTCTCGAAGCGCTCGACGATCCGCGTTTCGCAGCGCTCGCGCGCATCGAAGCACCGGCCGCGACGCGCGAGCAGCTCGCGCGCGTACATGCGCCCGCTCTCATCGACAGCGTCCTCGACGAACCCGTCTCGGCCGGATGGCGTCGACTCGATCCGGACACGGTGATGTCGCCCGCCTCCGCGGACGCTGCCCTTCGCGCCGCGGGCGCCGTGTGTGCCGCCGTCGACGCGGCGATCGCCGGCACGCACCGGCGCGCATTCTGCGCCGTGCGGCCGCCAGGACATCACGCCACGCGCGACACGTCGATGGGCTTTTGTCTCTTCAACAGCGTCGCCGTCGGCGCCGCGCATGCGATCGCGACGCACGGACTTGAGCGCGTCGCGATCGTCGATTTCGACGTTCATCACGGCAACGGCACGCAGGACATTTTCTGGTCGGATGCGCGCGTTCTGTACGCATCGTCGCATCAGTGGCCGCTGTATCCGGGCACCGGCGCGCGCAACGAAACCGGCGCCGGAAACATCGTCAACGCGCCGCTGCGGCCGGGTTCGGGATCAGCCGAATTCCGTCGCGCTCACGAAGACATCGTGCTGCCGGCGCTGGAGCATTTTGCGCCCGAGCTCGTGCTGATCTCGGCAGGCTTCGATGCGCATCGGCTCGATCCGCTGGCCAATCTCAATCTCGTCGCCGACGATTACGCGTGGATCACCGAACGACTCGTCGACATCGCCGAGCGGCATGCGCGCGGGCGCGTCGTATCGAGCCTCGAAGGCGGTTACAGCCTGACTGCGCTCCGCGAATCGACCGCGGCGCACGTGAGCGCGCTCGCCGACTGAATGCTGTTTGACACGCGTCTGTCCGCGTGACTTATCGCGACGCTGCGCATTCGCGCCCGACGCGTTCGATGAATGACCGCTCGAGCGCGCTCGTGATCGGCATCGCCAAGAGGTCGGCGCGCACCGACTCGAGCAAGACGCGACCCTGCGCCGAATCGCCCGTGAGACATTCGCCGCGCGCGAGCGAAACGCGCGCGAGATCGCGCGAGCGCGCATCGCCATCCGTATCTGCGTCGCGCAGCGCGACCGCTTCACGCAGCGCGGCCATGCCGGCGGCGTTGTCACCCCGCACGATTTTCGCCTCGCCCCAGATCTGACGCGTCGCCGGACACTGCGCATGATCTGCGCCTGCCGTGCGTTCGCATCGGGCCTGTGCACGTTGGACGAGCGCCAACGCCTCGTCGGCACGGTCTTCGCGCAGCAGCACGCGCGCGAGATAGGTTTCCGTGTTGGTCAGGCGCCGATCGTTGTCGTCGCTGTAGAGGCGGCGTTGCGCAGCCAGCACCTCGCGATACTTCGCTTCGGCGCCCGCCAGATCGTTGGTGGCGGCCAGCATGCTCGCGCGATAGGCACCGACCGCCAACGGCTCCGGATGTGCCGCGCCGCGCAGCTCGACGAAAGCCGCTTCGGCCGCCGTCGCATACCGCAACGCCTCGGCGTGATGGCCCTGCAATTCTTCGACGTGCGCGAGATTGTCGAGCGTGTAGGCGCGATGTTCTTCCTGTTTCGCGCCGAGCTGCGGCAGTAGCGCGAGCACCTCGCGCATCGTCGCCGCCGCCTCGTCGGCTCGATTCAGAAACTTCAGCGACATCGCCTTCGTGTTGAGCAGGCCAAGGCGCTGATCGAGCGAGTGCGCACCGCCGCTCGCAGCGAGCGCCTGCAATCCCTGTTCGGCGTTGGCGAGCGCCTCGGCGTTGTGCCCGTCGTTCGCGTCGATCGTCGCGAGCAGCGCCAGTCGCTCGGCACGGAGCGCCGGATCATCGCCCGCAAGCGCCAGTGAATTTTGCGCGAGCACGCGCGCGCTGTCGTGCTCGGCCAGATGCTCGTAGATCTCCGCCAGCGCGAGATTCAGCTCGCCGCGCAATTTCGGCTGCGCCGCGAGTTCCTTGTCGATCTCCGCACGGCCCTGATCGAGCAGCTCGTGCACCGCCGGCGGCTTGCCGCGATTGATGCCGGGATCGGCAAACCGGAACAACGAGACCAGAAAATCGCGCGTCGCCTCTGCGCGTTGCGCCTGTTCGAGCGCGCGCGCGCGCTCGACCGCCAGGCGCCAGACGAAGAGGCCCGACAACACGATCATCAAGACCGTCGCGGCCAATGCATAGGGATAGCGCATGATGAACTTGCGCGCGCGATAAGCCATCCGATCCGGACCCGCTTCGAGCGGACGGCCGTGAAGATAGTTCTCGATGTCCTCGGCCAGTGCCTGCGCGGAGCCATACCGGCGCTGCGCTTCTTCGTGCGTCGCCTTGAGGACGACGTTGTCGAGATCGCCGCGCAACGTGCGAGCGAGCGTTCGATCGACTACGACAGAGCTCGGCAACGGCAACGGTTCTCCACTTGTCGCGACATCACCAAGGCTGCACGCGGTGAGCAGCTCGAACAGCACGCAGCCGAGCGCGTATACGTCGGTCGCGGTCGTCACGCCGTGTCCCGTGCGCTGTTCCGGCGCAGCGTACGCCGGCGTGAAGATGCGTGTCGCGGTCGCGTCGGGCTGCGTTCCGTCGAGCAGCTTGCCGATGCCGAAATCGAGCAGCACCGGCGTGCCGTCTTCGCGCACGAGGACGTTGCCGGGCTTGATGTCGCGATGCACGATCAGGTGCTGATGCGCATGCTGCACCGCGCGACACAATTGCGCGAACAGCGCGAGCCGCGGTGCGATGCCGAGCGCGTGTTCGGTGCAGTAGTCAAGCAAGGGCTCGCCGTCGACGTATTCCATGACGAGATACGGCTGACCGTCCTCGCTGTCGCCACCGTCGAGTAGCCGCGCGATGTTCGGATGATTGAGCTCGGCGAGCAACGCGCGCTCGCGCGCCAGTCGCGCGCGCGCGTCGCTGGTCGGAAATCCGCGGATCAGCTTGAGCGCAACGCGCTGCCGCGTCTCGCCAAGCTGGCGTTCGGCGAGAAACACAGTGCCCATGCCGCCGGCACCGAGTTCGCTCAGTAGTCGGTACGTGCCGATGCGCTCACGGGCCGGGCGCGTGCTGGAATCGGCGACCACGGCCGCATTGAGCGCATCGCGCAGCGAAGCGTCGTTTTCGGTGTGATGCGCGAGCAGACGCTCGACCGCGGCGCGCAACTCGGAATCGGTTTCTTCGGCGCGAAGAAACGCGCCGCGTTCGGACGACGGCAACGCGAGCGCCGCGTGGAACAGCGATTCCATGCGCTCGAGCCGCGCGCCGCTCATGCGCCGCGCCCTTCGCGACGCAGCGGCATCGAGTGCAACGCAACCGTGTCCGCGCGTTCTCCGCCCATGACCTGATGGCCCGTGCCCTGCTTCCGCGTAACTAAGAATCGAGCGCGATGAGTTTACCGCGTGCCACGACGACAGCCATTACCAGGATTTGACGCCATGAGCGCGACATCCGTTCGCTTCGCTTCGCCCCGGCAAATTTCATCCCATGGACATCTGCGGCACGGCAGTATCGCGATCGCGCTGGCGTTCGCTCTGGCTGCGCTCGCGCCGCCGGCCGACGCCCTCGCGCCGGGCGCGGACGGCGTGCGCGTGACGATCCCCGTGAGCGGCACCGACGACACCGCGTTCGCCGCGGCGGTGGATCCCGACGGCAACGTCGTGATGGCCGGCGCGACATCCAGCGGTTCCTCGGCACTCGCCAGCATCACGCGAACGGGACAGATCAACACCGCCTTCGGCACGGCCAACGGTGTCGTTCTCTACAACCTATCGACGAGCACCGACACTCTGACCGGGCTCGTGCGCATGGACGACGGCCGCTATGTCGGCTGTGGCACATATTTCAGTCCGGGCACGGCGAACGATTTCTTCACCGCTCGCTTCATGAGTGACGGTTCGCTCGACACGACCTTCGACGGCAGCGGCTACGCGGTGACTCCATTCCTGCTCTCCGGACCGGGAGGCCAGCTCATCGACCAGTGCAGCGCGGTCGCCGTGCAAACCGACGGCATGATCGTCTCTGCGGGTTTCACGGCCGAGCAAGGCCCCGACCATGTCGCGTTGACGCGCCACACCGCAAGCGGCCAGCTCGATACGTTGTTTGGCAGCGGCGGCATCCTCGATATCAACGCATCGGCGACGTCGAACGGCAATTCGCATGCGAACGCGCTGCTCGTGCAACCCGATGGCAAGCTCCTGGTCGCGGGCTACGCGGGCGGCACCGGCAACACCGACATGCTCGTGATGCGCCTCAACACGGACGGCTCGCCGGACGCGACGTTCGGCAGCGGCGGTATCACGCGCACTGCGGTCGGCACCGGCGAGGACATCGCCAACGCGATGGTGCTCCAGCCCGACGGCCGCATCGTCATCGCAGGATCAAGCGTGGCCTCCGACGGACGCCGCGACTTCGCGCTCGCGCGTTACATGAGCAACGGCACGCTCGATCCAAGCTTCGGCAACGGCGGCCTGGTGACGACACCGGTCGGACCCAGCGACGACATCGCATACGCGCTCACGCTGATGCCATGGGGACGCCTGATCGCGGCCGGTTCCGCACGCGTCAGCACCAGCGCGTCCGGGACGGATCTCGCACTCGTCTCGTACAACGCCGACGGCGGCATCGACCTTTATTTCGGCAACGCCGGCAAGGTCATGCTCGATGTCTCCGCCGTCTCCACGGCCCTGGACGTCGTCTACGCGCTCGTCAACGACATCGACGGCGAACACTTCTGGGCGATCGGCACCGCGGAGCCGACCACGAATCAGGATTTTCTTGCGATCGAGTTTGGGTTGAACGATACGATTTTCAGGCATGGGTTTGATACGAATACTTCGCCGTGACGGTTTTTCTTGCTTGATGTGGCTGTGAGTTTCGCGAGGACCGACTCACGACCCTGTGTTCTTCCGTCCGTCTTCCTGGTGGACGGGTCACTTTTCTGTTGGTTACTTTCTCTTGGGCAGGCACTGCGCCGCAGGAGCGGCGCGAACGGCGAAGCCGGCCCGAAGGGCGGAGGGCAGGATGCCCGGAGTCACAGAAAGTGACCCGCTCGCAGGGATGCGAGCGGAAAAACACATGGACGTGAAGCGGTCTCCGCAAAACACCTAGGAATCCAGAGAGAAAAAAACCACAAGCGCTGCTTCACGCCCCACAACCCAACAAACCACAACACAACCCTCAACGCCGCGCACCCCTCTCGCGACTGGCAAGATCAGCCGCGTAACCTCTCGCCTCGACGACTTCCACCGCCTGCGGCAGCAACGCCGCTTCGATGATGGGTTGCGATGCATCGAGCTTCGCGCGCGCCGCGCCAAGATCGCCGCGCGCGAGAAGAACGCCGGCGAGGCGCATGCGCACGATGGCCGCTTCGAGTGGAACCGGCGACGGCTTCGCTTCGGCGGCTTCATAAGCCTGTTGCGCGGTGGCGAGATCGCCGCGTGCCTTGGCGATCATGCCGCGCATGACTTCGAACTGCGTGCGCAGCGCGTGATCGGGCGGCAGCAACGGATCGAGCGTCGCGATGACGTCGTGCAGGTCCTGTTCTGCCGCGTCGAGATTTCCGGAAGCGTATTCGATGCGCGCGAGTCGGAACTGCTGGAACGCGTAGCCGAAGCTCTTCTCTCCGTCCCGCGCAGCGAGATCGTGCAGCGAACGCTCGATCAATGCGCGCGCGCCGACCAGATCACCGCGCAACATCAGCGTGCGCGCGAGGTTTCCGCGGAAAAAATGCAACTGCGATTCGTCCGGGGTCCGCTTCTCGATCGCTTCGATCCCCTTGCGCATCAGCGCTTCGGCTTTTGCGTAATCGCCGAGACTTTCGTAGATGCTGCCGAGATTGACCATCGAATACGCGGTCGCCGCTTCGGCGTCCGGACGCACTTTCTCGGTGATCTCGATCGATTTCTCGAGATGCTCGATCGCTTCGCGATAACGGTCCTCGCCGTTGAGTGCAACCGCGAGATCGTTCTCGATATTGGCGACTTTGTTGTTGTCGTCGCCGAGCGCAGCGCGCGCAATTTCGAGCGTCTGCTGCAACGTCGCGATCGCCGCCGGCGCATCGCCATTCGCGACTTCCGCGTTGGCCAGCATGCGCAGCACCTCGATGCGCTCGGGCGAACCTGCGGGCAGCGAGGCGAGCGCCTGCAACGCCTCTTTCGCATGATCGACGCTCTCGCGCGTCTTGCCTTGCTGATCGTCGAGATCGGCGATACCACGCAGCAACTCGGCGCGTTCGAGCGGATCGACCGCAGGCACCTTGGCGAACTCAGCGAGCGCGCGATCGAAATACGTGCGCGCGACCGGGTACTCGCCGTGGCGCACCGCCGATGCCGCGCAAAGGCCGAGTGCCGCGCCGACTTTCTCGTGATCATCCGGCGCGTAGCGTTGGCGCAATGCCAACGCCTGTTCGGCGGCGCGGCGCGCGTCATCGAAGCGTTCGACGTCGTCGTATTGAGCGGAATTCGTCATCAGTATTTCGGCGCGCAACAGGCCACGCTCGGGCGTGTCGTCGGAGACCAGCGTCAGTGCGCGCTCGCCGCTCGCGATTGCGGCTTTCGGATCGCCGAGCGCGGCGTAAACGCCGGCGATCGTGAGGCTGAGCCGAGCCGCGGTGGCCGGTTCGTCCTTGAGCTCGCGATCGAGATGCTCGCTGCCCTTGTCGATGAGCTCGCGAGCCGTGAGCGAATGGCCGAGCGTGTTGTCCGGTGCTGCGGCTTCGAACAGCGACACCAGGAAATCGCGCGAGTGTCCGGCACTTTGCGCTTCACGACGCGCGTGTTCTTCGGCGACGACGGCGCGTTGTTTCTCGGTATCCAGACGCCAGACGAACACCGCGATGAGCGCAGCGATGACTGCGACGCCCGTCGCGGCGTAGCGATGTCGCGCGATGAATTTTCGCGCCCGATACGCAAGGCTGTCGGGCGCCGCGCGCAATGGCCGTCCGGCCAGATAGTTTTCGACGTCGTCGGACAGCGCCTGCACCGACGCGTAGCGCCGCTCGGGCTCCGCGTGCATCGCCTTGCCGACCAGCGTGTCGAGATCGCCGCGCAGAGTGCGCGCGCGTGCAGGATTGTCCGCGGCGGCGACGCTCGGCGGCGGGATGTGGCCGTCATGGACGACGTCGTGCAACGCGTGGCCGCTGAGGAGCTCGTGCAACACGCAGCCGAGGCCGTAGATATCAGTTGCCGTAGTCACTGCGCGTCCGGCGATCTGTTCGGGCGCCGCATACGTCGGCGTGAATATGCGCGTCGCTGTCGCGTCGCGCGCCGTGTCGTCGAGCAGTTTGCCGATGCCGAAATCGAGCAGCACCGGCGTGCCGTCGTCGCGCACCAGGATATTGGCGGGCTTGATATCTCGATGGACGATCAGGCGCTGATGCGCGTGCTGCACCGCACGGCAGAGTTCGACGAATAGAGCGAGGCGACCGCGTACGTCGAGATCCTTGTCCGCGCAATACACATGCAGCGGTACGCCTTCGACGTATTCCATCGCCAGATACGGCACGCGATCGCTCTCGCCGGCATCGAGCAGGCGCGCGATGTTCGGATGATTGAGCTCGGCCAGGAGCCGGCTCTCGCGCGCCAGACGCTCGCGTGCCGGCGCGGACGGAAAATCGCGGATCAGTTTCAGCGCGACCTTCTGCCGCGTGTCGCCCATGCGCCGTTCGGCGAGATGGACCGTGCCCATGCCGCCGGCGCCAAGCTCGCGCAACAGGCGATACGGGCCCACATACTCGCGCGGACGCAAAGTTCCGCCGTCGACGACGACCGCATCGAGGACATCGCGCAACGGCACGTCGCTGCTGGTGTGATGCGCGAGCAGTCGCTCGACCGACGCGCGGATTTCGGTGTCGGTTTCCGCCGCGGCGAGAAATGCCGAACGCTCCGCCGACGGACGCTCCAATGCAGCGTGGAACAGTGCTTCCATGCGCGCCACGCGCGGTGTCGTCATGCCGGCAGCCGTTCGCGCAGCCAAGCACGCGCAAAGCGCAGATCGCGTTCCACGGTCGGTATTGACACATCGAGCGCCTCGGCGACTTCTTGCTGCGAGAGCCCCATCAGCAACGACATCTCGACGACGCGGCATTTGCGCGCGTCTTCGCCTTCGAGCTGGACCAGCGCGGCCTCGACCGCGAGCCAGCCTTGCGGATCGGCGCCGGACGGCTCATCGGCGGATTCGAGCGTGACCCAGACCGCATCGCCGCCGCGCTTTTCCGCTTGCTGGCGGCGCACGGCATCGACCAGCACCTGGCGCAACGCGAGCGCGACGGTGCGGAAGAAATGATTGCGATCGGCGGCCTTGAGCGGATGCTCGAGCAGGCGCGCGAAGGTTTCGTGGACCAGCTCGGTCGTCTGCAGCGGCCGGCGCGAAGAAGCCGCGAGGCGTCGCGCGGCCATGCGGCGCAATTCGCCGTAGACGAGCGAGGCCAGCGCATCGGGCGCGGTCGTGTCGCCGGCGCGCCACGCTTCCAGCAACGCAGTCACACCGCTGGCGCGTTCCTCGCGCATGACCTGATGTCCGCCCTCCGCCCCCCGGCCATCGGGATGAAGCGGGGCCAGAGTAGCCGCTTGCCGCGGCCTCAGCCACTGTTTGTAAAGGGCTTCGCCGCCGTGATGGGCGCCGCCGCGGCATTGCGTGGATACGAGTGAGCCCGCGGTTTGCAGTTCGCGGGATCGCCGACCCACGACACGAGAGCCAGCATGAGCACCCAGATGGACTTCGTTTCTGCCTTGTTCCGGAAACAGCTGTGTACCACGCCGCGGCGCGCTCGGCGCCCGTGGCTCGCGCTGGCCGCGCTCGCGGTCTCTACGCTGCCTTGCCAGGCCGGCTGGGCGCCGGCGTTCTACAACCTCGGCGCGATCCCGGGCGACGTGGGCGCAACAATCAACGGCCCCGGGCTCGCCGCGCACGCCGGCATTTCGATGGTTGGCGGCTGCGACGTCAACGGCGACGGCATTCCCGATTTCATGATCGGCGCGCCCCCCGCAGGTGCTCCCGGCGGCGGCGTGGTGTATGTGATCTTCGGCAACGCTTCCGGCGCTCCGCCGCCGGTCAGCATGAACGACGCGAACGTGGCCATCATCGGCGAAAACGATGGCGACGAACTCGGCACGGCGCTGGCCTGCGCCGACTTCAACGGCGATGGCATCGACGACATTCTGGCCACCGCGCCCGGCTTCATCGGTGGTGGCTACGCGTATGTGATCTACGGCAGCGCCAGTCTGCCGACGACGCTCACGCTCTCCACGCTGACCGGAGCCCAGGGCATGCGCATCCCGGCGGCTGCATCCGGAACCGCATTCGGCACGGCCGCGGCCGCCGGCGATGTCAACGGCGACGGAATCGCCGATATCGTGGTGACTGCGCCGAGCGCGCGCGGGTCATCCAGCAACACCGGCCAGGGTTTCGTGATCTTCGGAAGCTCGACGCCGCCCGCGACCTTCGATCCCAACACGCTCAACGGCAGCAATGGTTTTTCGATCAGCTCGACCGACTTCATGTCGACGACGCCGGACGGCGATTCGGTCGCCGTGGGCGATCTCAACCACGACGGCTTCGCGGATGTCGCCATGGGCTCGCGCACGGCGTTTCCGAACGGCCTGTCGGATGCCGGCACCGTGTTCGTCGTGTTCGGCCACGCCGCGCCGTTCGCGCCGGAAATCCAGGTGTCGGGTTTCAACGGCAGCAACGGATTCGCTATCGAAGCCGCGCACGCGGGCAGCTTCGCCGGCACCAGCCTCTCGTTCGTGTCCGACTTCAACGGCGATGGTCACCCCGATCTGGTGATCGGCGCGCCGGCAACGCCCAGTGGCTTCATCAACGGCGCCGGCTACGTGGTGTTCGGCACGACGTCGTTTCCGCCGCACTTCGACCTCGGCTCGCTCGACGGAACGAACGGCGTGAAGCTCGTGTCTGCGGTCCCATCTGATGCAACCGGAACCAGTGTCGCCGGTGTGGCGGATCTCAACGGCGACGGACTCGCCGAGGTCGTGCTCGGCGCGCCGAGCGCCGACGTCGGCTTCGCGGATGCCGGCGGTGGCTACGTCGTTTACGGCAGTCGCCTGCCCATTCCGCCGGTCATCGATCTGTCCACGTTGAACGGCGCGACGGGTTTCTACATGCAAGGCGCGGCCGGATCGGATGCGGCCGGTACCGCCATCGCCAGCGCCGGCGATCAGAACCGCGATCGGCTGCACGACCTTCTGATCTCCTCGCCGTTCGCCGACGTCAACGGTTCGGTCAACGTCGGGCAGGTCTATATGCTGTTCGGCAACGACTTGATCTTCGAGGACGGATTCGACGGCAATTGAAGCGCGCGGCCGGTCGAATTTCGCCGCGCGGGCGTACACTCGGCAAAGACGCAGCAGACCGTGTTCTTGGCGCGTCGTTTGGCGTGTGCGCAAGGATCGTTTCCTTGCGCGCACGCAATGCGCGCCGCGCGGGCCGGAGACACCCTATGCGATTTCGCGAACGACGCATCGACCGCTGGCTTGCGACGGGCGTCGTTGTCGCGTCCTGCATGCTCGCGCCGGTGATGGCGGTACACGCAGAATCGACCAGGCCTGTGCTCGCGGTGCTCAAGTTCCAGGACGAAACCGGCGCGATGCCGTTTCAGGGCGGCATCGGCCGCGTCGTCACCAACATGCTGGCGAGCGAGCTCGCCGCGCGCGACGTGTTCACCGTCGTCGAGCGCCGCAAGCTGCACGCCGTGCTCGAAGAACAGGACCTTTCCGAATCGGGCCTGCTGAAACCCGGCGACGGCGCGAAGATCGGGCAGCTGACCGGCGCCAGATATCTCGTGATGGGCACGATCACCGCGTTCGAGCCCGACACCGAAACCAAAGTCAGCGGCGGCATGTTCCGGCGCGCGCACGTCGAGCAGACCAATCACGGCTCGTATCTAGCGCTCGACCTTCGCGTCGTCGACACGACGACCGGCGAAGTCAGCTACGCGCGCACGATCGAAGGCCACACCACCGGTCGCGAGACGAAGATCGATCTCAGCGAACGCAATGCCGGCATGCAGATGATCGAGAACGAAGCCGATGCACAAGCCGTGCGCGGCGCCGTACTCGAGATCATCGACTACCTCGAATGCGTGATGGTGCGCCGCGATGCGTGCGTGGCGGCGTTCGAGAACAAGGAAACGCAGCGCCGCGACACGACGCGCAAGACGTTCAGGACCGATGCGTCGCAGCGCTGAGCCTTTCGTGATGCGGAGAATCGCAATGGTCAAGACGATCGTCGGCCTTTGCGCCGGCCTCTTTCTCGCGACGGGCGCGCTCGCCGACACGACGCTGACCTACCGCAGCGACGGCGCCTGCCGCGGCGATTTCGATCGCGTGGAGCTCAAGGCGCAATGGCTGCGTGTCGATGCGGGAGCGAACGGCGAGAGCAGCAGCATGATCTACGACCACGCGGAGAAACTCGCGTACTTCGTCGACAACCGCACACATACCTTCATGCAGACCGAGCTCGACGAGGACGCCGTCGATCTGCAGGCCGACATCATGAAGAGCATGCGCACGAAGATACGGCACGAGAGCGGCATGGATCCGTTCGAAATGGCGAAGTCGATCTGTCCCGGAATGGCCGCCAATGGCCGCGATCGCCAGCCCGGCGAGCCGATCGACTGCGGCAACGGCATGACGATGGGCAGCGCCCCGACGGGCGCGGACGGCAAGCCGATGAGTCGCGATGAGATGGCAGCCGCGATGAAAAGCGGTCACATGCCGATGGATGCCGGCACGCAGCAAATGATGCAGAAGATGATGCAGGAACAACTCGCGAAGATGCCGCCCGATCAGCGCGCGCAGATGCAGCAGATGATGGTCGGCAGTGGCGGTGCGATGCCGGGCTTCGTGCATCCGGGCGCACGCGAATTCGCCGAGCGCGGGCGGCGCGCCGCCGACGCCGCAGCGCATCGATCGCGACGCGGGCGAAGCCGATGTCGGCGGCGTCGCTTGCGCGCGGCGCGAGCACCTGCGCGGTGACGAGATGTTGCGCGAGGACTGCTACGCGCCGGCGACCGCGCTGCATCTCGGCGACGCCGAGACGCGCCGGCTTGCGCGCTTCAGCAAGTCGCTGCAGGCGTGGAGCCACAGTCTCGTGCCGGAAGGACTACAGACACAATCCGACGATCGCGTGCTGGTCCGGCGCGTGTGTTACGCCGGCGGTCACGAAAGCGGACGCGCAACCCTCGCGATCGACAGCAGCGCGCCGATCTCCGAATCGCGCTTCGAAGTTCCGGCCGGATACAAGCCGATGGACCTCGGCTTCGGCGGCTCGCGAGGTCCGGGGCCGGACTGAGCACGGCGGGTCATGCGCTACGCAGCGCCGGCGGCTCGGGTTTGCCGGAAAGCGGCAGTTTCGGCAAGCTAGCGGCCCGCGTCCCGACGAACCGGTTCCGTGCCCGAGATTCTTCGTCCCGCGCGCCGCCTCGCTACGGCGCTCTGCTTCCTGCTGGCATTCGTCGGCTTCGCACGCGCGGAGGACACGGCGACGCCGACCTGTCCGCTCGGCGTGATCAAGTGCCCGAAGCGCCCGATCGACTGGTCGTTGTGCAAGAAGAGCGATCTTCTGGATTTTTACGTCGCCGGCTTGCCGACCGACGGCGATCGCTCCTCGGTCAACGCCAATGCCGACGCGAACGCGGTGCACAGCACCGACGCGCAGCACTACATTTTCGAAGGCGACGCGTCGATCAGCCGCTTCGATCAGCTGCTGCGCGCGGACACCATCATCTACGACGGCGAAACGACCGATTACGACGCCAAAGGCAACGTGCGCTATCAGGACCGCGGCATGCTGATGGCCGCGGACAGCGCCAAAGGCAACGCGGATCTGGATCAATGCACGCTCGACGGCAACGTGCGCTACCAGCTCCTGAGCTCGCGCGGCAACGGCAGCGCCGACAAGGCGGTCATGGAGGACAAGGCCCACGCGCACTTGACCGCATCGACCTTCAGCACCTGCGATCTCTCCGATCAGCAATGGTCGATCCGCTCCAACGACATGCTGCTCGATCAGGACAAAGGCGAAGGCAAAGGCCACGACGTCACGTTCCGCGTGCACGACGTGCCGGTGTTCTGGCTGCCGTACGCGACGTTTCCGCTCGACGACCACCGCGAATCGGGTTTCCTCTTTCCGACGTTCGGTTACAGCAACCGGCGCGGGTTCGACTTTACCCTGCCGTACTACTTCAATCTCGCGCCGAACTACGACGCGACGCTGCTGCCGCGGCTGATGACCGATCGCGGCGTGATGCTGGGCGGCGAGTTCCGCTATCTCACCGACTCCAGCACCGGCACGTTCAATTTCGAAGTGCTGCCGAACGATCGTGAAGTCAACGACGAGAACATCGTCGACAACGACACGATTCCGAGCGACCGCTGGTGGTACAAATGGACGGACGTGACCGGCCTCGGTACGAACTGGAGCGCATCGGTCAACGTCAATCGCGTATCCGATGATCGCTATTTCGAGGATTTCGGCCGCGGCCTCTACAACTCGGCGATCAGTTTCCTGCCGTCGAGCGCCTATCTCTACGGCCACGGCGACTGGTGGAACGCGAGCTTCGGCGGCGACGTCTATGAGATCACCGATCCGACCATCGCCGATCAGTACGCGCCCTACCATCGTCTGCCGCGCATGACGTTCACCGGCGAGCAGGCGTTTCTCGGCGATTTGAGCTGGGGCATCAATTCGGAATTCATCGCGTTCACGAAGGATCACGCCGTCGAAGGCCAGCGCTTCGATGCGTTCCCTTACCTCGCGTTTCCGATCGAGACCGCCGCGTATTTCTTCCGGCCGCAGCTCGGCTACCGCTATACGGCGTATTCGCTCGATCACCTCAACGACTCGACGAATCCGCTGCTCGACCACAAGAATCCGACACGCGGCGTGCCGATTTTCAGCCTCGACACCGGACTCATCTTCGAGCGGGGCCTTACGATCGGCGATTCGGCGTGGACGCAGACGCTCGAGCCGCGTGCGTACTACCTGCGCGTGCCATACCGCAACCAGAATGACATTCCGATCTTCGACACGCAGGCAATCCCTTTCAGCTTCGGCGAGCTGTTTCGCACCAATCGTTTTGTCGGCGCGGATCGGCAGATGGACGCGAACAATCTTTCGCTCGCGCTGACGACGCGCCTGCTCGAAGACGCGACCGGCGACGAGCGCCTGTCGGCCAGCATCGGCGAGATCCGCTACTTCGACGATCAGCGCGTGCAGCTCCCGAACGTGCCGCTGACCGACTTCGGCGGTTCGACGTATGCCGGCGAGCTCGATCTGCATCTGACCGACCGCTGGCGCGTGACACTCGACCAGCAGTGGAATCCGAACACGCACCGCACGGATCTTTCTGCCGTCACGTTGCAGGACCGCTTCGGCAGTGGCGGCATTCTGAATTTCTCGTATCGTTTCCGGCGCAATTTCCTTGAGCAGGTCGACGTGTCCGCGCTCGTTCCATTGACCCCGGCGTGGAACCTGATCGGCCGTTGGAACTACGCGTTGAACAATCCGCTTGCGCTGCCGACCGATCCGCACGGCACTGCGGGTCGCACGCTCGAGCGCTTCGTCGGTTTCGAGCACGACACCTGCTGCGTCGCCTTCCGCGTGCTGGCGCGGCACTGGGTGCACAACGCGCAGGGCAACGTCGACAACGCGGTGTATTTCGAGCTTGAGTTCAAGGGCGTCGGATCGATCGGCCAGAAAACCGACGATTTCCTGCGCCGTGCTATCCTTGGTTATCAATAACTTGGCGGCGTCGCGTGGCTTGCCCACGGCGGCCGGCGCAACGCTTAACCCGCGCGTTGCGCGCGGCCCGTGCCGACTCTGCGAAACTATGACCGCCGGCGCGCGCCGCCGTCGAAATCAGCCGGATCCGGAATTCCCAATGAAGAATCTCGTCCTCGCCCTAGTCCTCGCTGCCGCGGCGTTCGCGGTGCCGCACATCGCCCGCGCTCAGGCGGTCAGCGCCGAGCCGCTCGACCGCATCGTCGCCGTCGTCGACGAAGATGTCGTGCTCAAGAGCGAGCTCGATGGCAAGGTCAATCAGGTCATGACGCAATACGCGTCGAGCCCGCAGCAGCTGCCACCGCGCGACGTGCTCGAGCGCCAGGTGCTCGACCGATTGATCCTGCAGAAGCTGCAGCTCTCGCGCGCCGACAACAACGGCGTCAAGGTGTCCGACGCCGAAGTCGATCAGGCGCTGACCGGGCTCGCCGCGCAGAACAAGATGGATCTTTCGCAATTGCGCATGGCGGTCCAGCAGCAGGGCATGGACTACGAGCAGTTCCGCCGCAGCGTGCGCGACGAGCTCGTCGTGCAGCGCCTGCGCCAACGCGTCGTGCAGAGCCGCGTGCAGGTCAGCGACGCCGAAGTCGAAACGCTGCTGAAAAGCGGTGCGCTGCACCGTGGCCAGCTGCATCTTGGCTACATCCTGGTCTCGCTTCCGGACGGCGCGACGCCCGAGCAGATCGAAACGGCGCGCAAGAAAGCCGATGACACCAAGAAACAGATCGACGGCGGCATGGATTTCGCCGCCGCCGCGATCCGCTATTCCGATGCGCCGAACGCGCTCGAAGGCGGCGATCTCGGCTGGCGCAACGCCGACGAGCTGCCGCAAGCGTTCGCCGAGGCGTCGGACAAGCTGCAGGAAGGCCAGGTCTCCGCACCGATTCGCGGGCCGAACGGATTCCATATCATCAAGCTGCTCGGCAAGCGCGCCGACAGCGGTGCCCAGCTCGTTACCGAGTACCACGCGCGACACATCCTGTTCAAGATCTCCGAGCTCGTGAGCAGCGATCAGGCGCAAAAAGCGGCCGCAGCGGCGCGCCAGCGCGTGGTCGGCGGCGAGGATTTCGCGAAGGTGGCCAAGCAGAGCTCGCAGGACACCGCAACGGCAACCTTGGGCGGCGATCTCGGCTGGTTCTCCGGCGACGCCTACGGCACGCGTGTCGCGCGAGGTCCTCAAGACACTCAAGAACGGCGAGATTTCGCAGCCCTTCGAGACCGACGCCGGCTGGCACGTGATGCAGCTCGTCGATACGCGCAGCACGGACAAGACCAACGACGTGCA
The DNA here is from genome assembly GCA_963834755.1 of uncultured Gammaproteobacteria bacterium. GTDB lineage: Bacteria > Pseudomonadota > Gammaproteobacteria > Xanthomonadales > Rhodanobacteraceae > Dokdonella_A. The sequence continues at coordinate 208,002 of CAWICQ010000013.1, read as the reverse complement.
GCGCGACCAGGCCAAGAACATGCTGTTCCAGCGCAAGGCCGAAGACGAGTACGAAAGCTTCCTGCGCCAGATCCGCAGCGAAGCGTTCGTCGAGATCCGTCTGCCGGGCGCGGAGACGACCAGCGCGGCACCGGCGGCCGGAGCGCCTTGATCGACGGCACTTCTCGCAGGCGCACGCACGACCGCCCGCGCATGGTCAAGCACGCGCGCAAGCGTGTGCTCGTCGCGACTCGCGCACCTCGTAGCCGCGCGCGGAACAGCTTCGGCAAAGCCCGTCTCCCGATCGCGGACCGACTCGTCGCGCCGAGATGAACGCCGCTGCGACGCTGCCGCGGCTCGCGCTCACGGCCGGCGAACCCGCCGGCATCGGACCGGAGCTCGTCGCCAAACTCGCCGCGACCGACGTCGCCGCCGATCTCGTTGCGATCGCCGACCCTGATCTTCTTGCAGCAGCCGCGCGTGCGGCCAAGGTCGACTTGCGGATCGCGAGCTACGATCCGAATGTCGCGATCACGGTGCGAGAGCAAGGCGAGCTGCGCGTCGTGCCGATGTCGCTCAGCGCGGCCGCGACACCCGGCGCGCTCGATCCGCGCAATGCGGCGATACGTGCTGGCGACGCTCGCGCGCGCCGCCGACGGCGCCACCAAAGGAGAATTCGCCGCGATCGTGACCGCGCCCGTCCACAAGGGCGTCATCAACGACGCCGGCGTGCCGTTCACCGGACACACCGAGTTCTTCGCCCAGCGCGCGCGGCGCGAGGTCGTCATGATGCTCGTCGCCGGCGGCGAGAAAGCGCGCAACGGCGGCGATTTGCGCGTGGCGCTGGCAACGACGCACCTGCCGCTCGCCGCGGTCCCCGCTGCGATCACGCGCGCCGCGCTGGTGCGCACATTGCGCATTCTCTGCGACGAAATGATTCTCCGCTTCGGCATCGCCTCGCCGCGCATCGCGGTGCTCGGCCTCAATCCGCACGCCGGCGAAGGCGGCCACCTCGGTCGCGAGGAGATCGATACGATCGCGCCCGCGATCAGCGCAGATGCGCGCCGCCGGTTTCGACGTCAGCGGCCCGCTGCCGGCCGATACGGCGTTCGTTCCCGCGCAACTCGCACGTTTCGATGCCGTGCTCGCGATGTATCACGATCAGGGCCTGCCGGTGCTGAAGTACGCAGGTTTCGGCCACGCCGTGAATGTGACGCTCGGCCTGCCCTACGTGCGCACCTCGGTCGATCACGGTACGGCGCTCGATCTCGCCGGTTCGGGCACGGCCGACGCAGGCAGCCTGGTCGCCGCGACGCGACTCGCGCTGGTACTTGCTGCGCGCACGCAACGACCACCGTGACGCACATTCCGCGAAAGCGTTTCGGTCAACACTTCCTGCACGATCCCGGCATCCTGCGCAAGATCGTGCAGGCGATCGCGCCGCAACCCGGCGATGACGTCGTCGAGATCGGCCCCGGCGAAGGCGCCTTGACGCTGCCGCTGTTGCGTGAGCTCGGCCGCATGACCGTCATCGAGCTCGACCGCGATCTCGTACCGCGCCTGCGCGCTGCCGCCGAGGGCATCGGTGAGCTCGAGATCGTCAACGCCGATGTGCTCACGGTCGACTTCTCGGCGCTCCGTCGCAAGGGCCCGCTGCGCGTCGTCGGCAATCTGCCTTACAACATCTCATCGCCGATTCTGTTTCATTGCCTCGATCACATCGACGCGATCCGCGACATGCATTTCATGTTGCAGAAAGAAGTCGTCGAACGCATGGCCGCGGCGCCGGGCAGCAAGGTCTATGGGCGCTTGTCGGTGATGCTGCAGCTGGTGTGCCGTGTGGAACCGCTGCTGCGCGTTCCGGCCGGCGCTTTCCGTCCGCCGCCGAAAGTCGAATCGGCCGTCGTGCGTTTGACGCCGCGGCCCGTGGCCGAACGCCCGATCGCCGACGCCGGATTGCTCGCTGACATCGTCAGAGCCGCGCTTCGGCCAACGCCGCAAGACGTTGTCGAATGCGTTGTCGGGCATCGCCGACGCCGAAGAGATCGCGCGCGCCGGCGTCGATCCGCGCGCGCGCGCGGAACAACTTTCGCCGTCGGCGTTCATCGCGCTGGCGCACGTCGTGCAGGTGCGCCGGCAAACCGCGGGCTGAGGCGACATTGCGCGCACATCAGAGGCCGTTGTTGCGACGCCCGCGCGACCGGAAATTAAGACACATCCTTCACGCTCTCGGCCGGGCCGTTTTCCAAGCGCCTTGCCCGCAGGCCGCGGCTCGCGGAAAATCGCGCACATGAGCGGCAAGAAGCCCTACGACATCGCGATCTCGGTCGACGCACGCTTTCTGGATGACCAGTCGGCCCCGTCCGATAATCGTTACGCTTTTGCGTATACGATCACCATCGAGAACCGCGGCACGGTCGGTGCCCGGCTGCTTTCGCGCCACTGGGTGATCACCGACGGCAACGGCAAGGTGCGCGAAGTGCGCGGCGACGGCGTAGTCGGCGAGCAGCCCTGGGTGCGGCCCGGGGACGATTACGAATACACATCCGGCGCGGTGCTCGAAACCGCGCTCGGCACGATGCGCGGCAGCTACGAGATGGTCGCCGACGACGGCACGCACTTCGCCGCCGACATTCCGGCATTCGTGCTGTCCGTGCCGCGGACGCTGCACTGATGGCGACCTGGGCCATCGGCGACATCCAGGGTTGTCACGACGAACTTGTCCGGCTGATCGAAAAGATCAAGTTCGATCCGGCCAACGATCGGCTGTGGTTCTGCGGCGATCTGGTCAATCGCGGCGGGCAATCGCTCGCCGTGCTGCGGCTCGTCAAGTCGATCGGCGATCGGGCGATCGTCGTGCTCGGCAATCACGACCTTTCGCTGCTCGCGGTCGCCGAGCGCAAGCGCGAGGATCAGGCGCGCGTGAATCCGGAACTGCGCGAAGTGCTGTTCGCGCCGGACCGCGATGAGCTGCTCGACTGGCTGCGTCAGCGCCCTCTGCTGCATCTCGACCGTTCGCTCAATTTCATGCTCGTGCACGCGGGCCTGTTTCCGCGCTGGACGACCGAGCAAGCCGTAGAAGCCGCGCGCGAAGTCGAGGATCGTCTGCGCGGCGAAGGCTACCGGCGTCTCCTGAAACAGCTGTTCGGCAACAAGCCCGACATGTGGAATCCGAAACTGCACGGCATCGATCGCCTGCGCGCCAGCATCAACGTGTTTACGCGCATGCGCTATTGCGACGTGCGCGGACGCATCGCGTTCGGCGAGAAAGGCGCGCCGGGCACGCAGCGGCCCGGGCTCTATCCGTGGTACGAAGTACCCGGCCAGAACAAACGCGACATTCGCATCACATGCGGACACTGGTCGACGCTCGGCCGCTTCGCCGGCCTTGGCGTCTACGCAATCGATACCGGCTGCGTCTGGGGCGGCTGGCTCACTGCGCTCCGGCTCGATGTCGAGGAACCCGAATTCGTCGCGATCAAATCGGACCGCAAACCGCCGGCGGGCAAGGAAACCGACTGATCGCGGCGCTGTCGTCGCCGATGTCGATGTGCGCACGCAACCGCGACCAACGCGCGGCTAGCGACGCTCGTAATCCACGAACTCGAATGCAAAATCGTGGCGCGCATCCGCGGCATGCGCGACGCGCGCGGTTTCCTTCCATTCGCGCGCGTCGAAGCGCGGAAAGAACGCATCGGCTCCGGCAACTTCGGTGTCGATCCAGGTCAGGTGCATGCGCGTCGCGCGCGGCAGCGCAAGCGTGAACACTTCGCCGCCGCCGATCACGGCCAGTTCGGAATCGCCCGCCGAGCGGATCGCTTGGTCGAGCGAATGCACGATTTCCTGGCCTGGAAATGGCGGACGATCGCCGCGCGTCATGACGAGATTCACGCGCCCGGGCAGCTCGCGCCCGATCGCGAGCGCGGTCTTGCGACCCATCAATACCGGCTTGCCGAGCGTCAACGCCTTGAAGCGCTTGAGATCGTCCGGAAGGTGCCACGGCATCGCGCCATCGCGGCCGATCGCGAAGTTGCGGTCGAGCGCGACGATCAGACTGACCTCACTCATCGGATCGCGTTCAAACGGCCACCGGCGCCTTGATCGGCGCGTGCGGTTCGTAGCCGGTCACCGCGATGTCGTCGTAGCGGAAATCGAACAGCGATCGCACGTCGGGATTCAGCACAAGCCTGGGCAAACGCCGCGGCTCCCGTGCGAGCTGCTCGCGCGCCTGTTCGAAATGATTCGAATACAGATGCGCATCGCCGAGCGTGTGCACGAAATCGCCGGCCTCGAGATCGCAGACTTGCGCGACCATCTGCGTCAGCAGCGCGTAGCTCGCGATGTTGAACGGCACGCCGAGAAAGATATCGCCGGAACGCTGATACAACTGGCACGAAAGGCGGCCGCCGGCGACGTAGAACTGAAACAGCGCGTGACACGGCTGCAACGCCATGCGCGGCAGATCGGCGACGTTCCACGCGCTCACGATCAGCCGGCGCGAATCCGGATTGCGCCGGATCTCGTCGACGACCCACGCGATCTGATCGACCACACGACCATCCGGGCACGACCACGAACGCCACTGCTTGCCATAGACCGGTCCGAGCTCGCCGTTCACGGCCCATTCGTCCCAGATCGTCACGCCGTTGTCGTTGAGATAGCGCGTGTTCGTTTCGCCCCGCAGAAACCAGATCAGCTCGTGGACGATCGACTTGAGATGCAGCTTCTTCGTCGTGACCAGCGGAAATCCCTGCGCGAGATCGAAACGCATCTGCCAGCCGAACACGCTGCGCGTGCCGGTGCCGGTACGGTCGGATTTCTCGGCACCGCACTCGAGAACGTGGCGCAGGAGCTCGAGATACTGGCGCATCAGGCGGCCTTCCGGTCCGGCACATCTTGCGCGGCTGGCGGCGGCCGGAGGCAACAGCGTCGGCGCGCCGCGCGAGAGCCAGAGCAGCACAGACGCCGACCGCGATCAGCGGCAGCGACAGGATCTGGCCCATCGTCAGCCAGTCGAACGCGATGAAACCGAGCTGCACGTCGGGCTCGCGCACGAATTCGACGCCGAAACGGAACAGGCCATAAAGCAGCGCGAACATGCCCGACACCGCATAACGCGGCCGTGGCTTGCGCGAATAGAGCCAGAGCACAGCGAACAGCACGACGCCTTCGAGGCAGAACTCATAGAGCTGCGAAGGATGGCGCGCCTCGCTGTTCAACTGGCCGGCGAGATACATCTGATGGAGCTCGTCGCGCGTCTTGTCGAACGCATCGAGCGCGCGCGGAAAGATCATGCCCCACGGCAGATCCGTGTGCCGGCCCCACAACTCGCCGCCGATGAAGTTGCCGAGGCGTCCGAGCCCGAGCCCGATCGGCACCAGCGGTGCGACGAAATCGACGACATCGAAAAAATTGAGCTTGTGGCGCCGCGTCCAGAACAGCGCCGCGGCGAGCACGCCGAGCAACCCGCCGTGGAACGACATGCCGCCTTCCCAGACGCGGAACAGGCTCGCCGGATGATGGATCAGCTCGCCGGTATCGTAGAAAATCATGTAGCCGATGCGGCCGCCGAGGATCACGCCGAGCATCGCGTAGAACGCGAGATCGGAAAACTGATCGGCCGTGACCGGCAGGCGTCCGGCCGCGCGACGCCGTTGTCCGAGCCACCAGGCCGCGGCGAAACCGATGAGATACATGATGCCGTACCAGTGCACCTGCACCGGGCCGAGCGAGATGGCGATCGGATTGATGTCGACGAAATAGTGGGTCACGAGAAGCTACCGCTGGCAGACGGCGCATTGTGCCCGGTTCGCGAAAATCCGCCTACCTTCTCAAGCCGGCAGGATCCGGCAGACGAAGCCCTTGAGATATTCCGTCTCGGGAATCGCCGGATGCACCGGATGATCCGGACCCTGCTGCAGCGCGATGAGCGCCTGGGCCTGGCGATCGAGATGCCGTGCGCCCTGCTGCATGGTTTCCAGCAAAGCTGCGCGTGGCATGTGATATGAGCACGAACACGAGACGAGAATGCCGTCCTTCGAAAGCACCTGCATGCCGAGCTCGTTGAGCCGCCGATACGCGAGCCGGCCTTCGGCGAAATCCTTCTTGCGCTTGACGAACGCGGGCGGATCGAGGATGACGACATCGAAGCGTTCGCGCGCTTCGCGCAGCGCCTTCAGCTGATCGAACGCGTCGGCGCGTAGCGCGCTCACGCGATCGGCGAGGCCGTTGCGCGTCGCGTTTCGACCGATCGCGTCGACCGCGGATTGCGATGCATCGACGCACAGCACCTCCGTCGCGCCGAACGCGGCCGCGCGCAGGCCCCACGCGCCGAGATAGCTGAACATGTCGAGCACGCGTTTGCCATCGACGAGCCGCGCGAGACGATCGCGATTTTCGCGCTGGTCGTAGAACCAGCCGGTCTTCTGGCCGCCGACAGGATCCAGTTCGAATTCGAGGCCGCCTTCGCGCACGAGCGCCGGCGCGCCGTATTCGCCGTGGCCAAGATCGGCGTAACTCGGCAGATTTTCGAGCGTGCGGACCGACGCATCGTTCTTCCACCAAATCTGGCGCGGCTTGAGCACCTTGACGATGGCTTCCGTGATCGGTTCCTTGAGGCGTTCCATACCCGCGGTCGTGATCTGGCCGACCAAGACATCGCCGAAACGATCCAGCGTCAAACCCGGCAGGCCATCCGATTCGCCGAACACGAGGCGGTAATACGGCTCTGCGTAGAGTCGCTCGCGCAGCGCGAGCGCGATCTTGAGCCGGTGCACGATCAGCGACCGATCGATCGGATGATCGAGTCCGCGCACCACAAGCCTTGCAGCGATCAGCGAATGCGGATTGACGTAGCCGAGGCCGATCGCCTTGCCCTGATGATCGACGATCGCGCACACCTCGCCCGGCTCGAATGCCGTGAGCGGCGAGCGCGCGACATCGACTTCGTTCGAGAACACCCAGAGATGGCCCGCGCGCAGGCGCGCATCCTCGCCGCGCTTCAGATAGAGGGCCGGATATTCGATTTCGGTGCTCACGCGTGATCCGTTCAGCGGCGGACGCGCACGGTAGCGGCTCGCCGGCGGCACGACAAGCGCCGCGTTGCGGGTAGACTCAAGACATCCTCACGCGAACGATCATGCCGAACCGTCTCGCCGCCGAAACGAGTCCCTATCTTCGCCAGCACGCGGACAATCCGGTCGACTGGTGGCCGTGGAGCGAAGCGGCGCTCGCTGCGGCGCGCAGCGCCAACAAGCCGATCCTGCTGTCGATCGGCTACGCCGCGTGCCACTGGTGCCACGTGATGGCGCATGAGAGTTTCGAGGACGACGCGACCGCGCGCGTTATGAACGGCCTGTACGTCAACATCAAGGTCGATCGCGAAGAACGTCCGGACATCGACAAGGTTTATCAGCTTGCGCATCAGGCACTCGCGCGACGCGGCGGCGGCTGGCCGCTGACCGTGTTCCTGTCACCGCACGATCTCGTGCCTTTCTTCGCCGGCACCTATTTTCCGAAAACGCCGCGCTATGGATCGCCGGCGTTCGTGCAGGTGCTGGAAGGCGTGCGCGCATGGTTCGACGCGAAACCCGACGAAGTGCGCGCGCAGAACGACGCGCTCGCGCATTTCCTTGCCGAACATGGCCGCGGCGACGCGTATGCCGATGCGCTCGATGGCACGCCGATCCGCGTCGCTCTCGAGCGCATTGCAACCGCGTTCGATCGTGAGAACGGCGGTCATCTCGGCGGACCGAAGTTTCCGCACGCGAGCGAAATCGAGCTGCTGCTGGCGCATGCGAAAGCCGCGGACGACTCCGCGACGTCGCCGGGCGACATGGCACGCCTCACGCTCACGCGCATGGCCGAGCGAGGACTCGCCGATCATCTCGGCGGCGGTTTCTTCCGCTACTGCGTCGACGACCGCTGGGAGATTCCGCATTTCGAAAAGATGCTGTACGACAACGCGCAGCTGCTGCCGCTGTACGCGCGCGCCGCTTGTCGAGCTCGAAGAAGTCGCATTCGCCGACGCGGCGAATGCGTGCGCCGGATGGATCGGCAGCGAGATGACGGCTCCGGGCGGTGGCTTCTGGAGCTCGCTCGACGCCGATTCCGAAGGCGAGGAAGGGCGCTACTACGTCTGGCAGCGCGACGAGATCCGCAGACTGTTATCCGCCGAAGAATTCGCCGTCGTGCAAGCGCGCTTCGGATTCGACCGTCCGCCGAACTTCGAAGATCACGCCTGGCATCTCGTGATCGTCGCCTCGATCGAGAAAATTGCGGAGCAAACCGGCATTGCACGCGACGCAGTCGAGCGACATCTTGTCGCCGCCAGACAAAAGCTGCTCGACGCGAGATCGAAGCGTGTACGCCCCGGCCTCGACGACAAGGTCCTCACCGCATGGAACGCGCTTGCGATCGCCGGCGCCGCGCGTTCGGCGCGCCGACTCGCCAGCCGGCCGCTGCTCGCCGAAGCGATGCGCGCGCTCGATTTCCTTTATGAGAATGTCTGGCGGGATGGACGGCTGTATGCCTCGCACGCCGGCGGCGAGGCGAGATTCGCGGCGTATCTCGACGATCACGCATTCCTGCTGGATGCCCTGCTCGCGATGCTGCAGGTGCGCTGGAACCGGCGCGATCTCGAATGGGCGATGGCACTCGCCGACGCGCTGCTTGAGCGTTTCGAAGACAGCGAAAGCGGCGGATTCTTTTTCACCGCGAACGATGCCGAACGTCTGCCGCAGCGCCCGAAGCCCTTCATGGACGAATCGCTGCCGGCGGGAAACGGCGTCGCGGCGCGTGCGTTGTTGAAACTCGGCCATCTGCTCGGCGAGACGCGATATCTCGACGCCGCCGAGCGCGCTCTGCGCTCGGGCTGGTCGACGATGTCGGAAGTCCCGCACGCGTGCTGCACGATGCTGCTCGCACTTGGCGAATTTCTCGAGCCTCCCGCTCACGTCGTCATTCGATATGGCGACGAAAGCGCGACGCGCGGCTGGCGCGAATCGCTCGATCAGCACGCGGGCGCGATCGATGCGTATTTCATTCCGACCGACGCCGGCCTTCCGGGCGTGCTCGGCGCGCAAGGCACGCCCTCGCAGGTCGCTGCCTATCTGTGCAAAGGCACGTCGTGTGATCCGCCACTCACAAGCGCCGATGCGTTCGCGGCAGCATTGCGGCGCGTCTGACAACCGCGAAAGTCCGAAATGCCGACGCTTGCTCCGCAACGCGCTGTGTCCTCTGTTCGCCATCGCGCTGATCGCGCGTTGCGGCATCGTGTGCGCGGCCGATATCGAGATCGGACCAGGCGACGATTTCCGAACCGCGATGCAGAATCTCTCTGCCGGCGACACGCTGATCATGCACGGCGGCACGTACGCACTCTCGAGCTATTTCGAGCTCGATCTCGCTGGAACCGCGCAGCAACCGATCACGATACGCGCGGCCACGGGCGAGCAGCCCGTACTGCACTACGTCGACGACAGCCAGAACATCGTCAACATCGTCGATTCGAGTTTTCTCGTCATCGACGGCATCGAATTCAGCGGCGGCTCGCGCGGCATTCGCCTTACGAATTCGTCGGATCTCACGATCCGCAACTGCCACGTGCACGACACGGCCGCGAACGCGATCAGCGCCAACGACGGCGGCAATGTCTACGCAAGACTCGCTTTCGTCCACAACGAGATCGATCACACCGGCGATACCGGCGAAGGTTTTTATCTCGGCTGCAACGACGACGCGTGCCGCATCCACGATTCGCTGGTCGCGAACAATTACATCCACGATCTGAACGGATCGAGCGTGACGCAAGGCGACGGCATCGAGATCAAGGCCGGCAGCTACGCGAACATCGTGCGCGACAACGTGATCCACGACACCGGATATCCGGGCATCACGCTGTATCACGTCAACGGCAACGGCGCGCCCAACATCATCGAGCGCAACCTGGTCTGGAACAGCGGCGACAACGGTATTCAGGTGACTGCCGATGCGATCGTGCGCAACAACATCGTCTTGAGCGCAGCCGCGGAAGGTATCGGCATCCACGCGTCGCAAGGCGGCACGGTCGGCAACCTCGTGATCGTCAACAACACAGTGCTGAAAGCGAGCGGCGATGCGTTGCACATCAGCGATGTCGCCGGCTCGGTGCTGGTGGCGAACAACGCGCTGTACGCGGCGAGCGGGAACGCGGTGTTCGCCAGTGGATCGACGAATCTCGTCGCCCTCGTCGCCAACGTCGGCATGGGTTCGTTGAGCGGCGTTTCCAGCGGGTTCGACGCGAGCGGGGACATCGCGATGGACTTCAGCAACGCGAATTTCTCCGGCGCGCCGCCGCAGGATCTCGTGCCGCCGAGCGGACGGCTGGTCGGCAGCGCCGATGCTTCGACGATCGCCGCGGACGACTTCAACGCCGCACTCCGCAGTCCCGCTCTCGATGTCGGCGCTTATCGCAACAATCCCGCCGGCAACCAGGGCTGGCCGCTGCAGGCGGGATTCAAGCAATTGTCAGATGAGATCTTCGCCGACGGTTTCGACGGTGCCACGCCGCATCAGCCGCTGCGCTGACGTTTCTTGACGACGCGCGCCGCTTTCTCTCGCACGGGCAGCTTCAACCACTTCACGACGTCGAGGTCGGGCGCGATTGCGGCGAGCGCGTCGCGGCCACGCTGTGCCCGCTCACGCCAGCCTGGACCGCGTGCGATCAGATCTTTCCACGCTTCGCCCACTTCCCAATCCGACGACGCGCGGTAGTACGAAAGCAGCGCCGCGCTCTGACGCAGATCCTTGTTCGCCTTGAGCCGTCGCGTCGCGCCGCGCTCGGCGAAGACCAGTAGCTTGTGCAAAGCGTAGCGCGCGGGATGCGGAACATTCACGATCACCGCTCCTTCGGCGCAGAACAATGCGGCCTGCTGCACATCCTGCAGCAGGTATTCCATGAACTTCAGCGGTTGCAGCATCACCTTGAGTTGCGGATGCGCGTAGGGTTCCTCCGCGCCGCGATGCAGGGGCGTCAGGAAATCGAGCTGGAAATCCGGATCGCGCGGGCTCGCGTAACTGGGGCCCACTCGACCGGCCACGCTCAGCGCAGGCAGAAATCCCATCTGCAGCGACTCGATCGCGGCATGCGCATCGATGCGCAGGTTGCCCGGCAAGGCGATCGCCATCTGCTTGCCGGCGTGGGCGAAATCGACATCCTGCGTACGCGAGGTGTCGCCCCAGCGCACGCCCAGCATGTTGCCGTACGCCAGGAATGCGTGCGTGCCCACCAGGACGCCTCCTGCGTTGAAGAAGCCGTAGTCGGCGAGTCGCCGAATGACGCGAAAATGCGGCAGCAGGATCGGCTCGCAGCCATGCGCAATCGCACCGTTCACCAGGCGCTGAATGCCCTGCTCCGCCCTTTTTGCGCCATGCTGCTTTACCAGCGCTCGCACACGCGGATTGTCGGGGCCGACGTAGATCTGTTGCAGGCGTCCCGAAACATCGGTGTGCTGGAAATACCAGTAGGTGTTGCCCTTGACCTTCTTGCTCGCGAACGAGCCACGCAGGGTTGCGACCGAGCGTGCGAGCTCCGCGCCTTGCGCCGAGTCGAACAGCTGCGCATAGCTCGTCTGGGCGGATAGCGAAAGCGGCTGATAGGGGACCATCGCGATGGTTATACTACATTGATAGCCGACTTAGTATAACTCAGAAAGTTATACTAGACTTCCTCTCGATTTAGTATAACTCGCCGCTATAGCAGCACCGGCCGGTCGGACAATTCGTCGCGATTGCGCTCGCCGTTCGCCGGGAAATGCCGCACCAGGATTTCGGTGATCGCGGCGACCCCGGCGATCGCGCCTTTCTCGTAGTTTCCTTCGGCGAACTCGCGCTGCATCAACGCGCAGACCGCGACCCATTCCGCTTCGTCGACTTTGGCTGCGATGCCGCGATCGGCGACGATTTCGATCGCGTGATCGGCGAGCAGGATGTACACCAGCACGCCGGTGTTGTGTTCGGTGTTCCAGACGCGAAGGCGCGCGAACGCTTCGTGCGCTCGCTCGCGCGGCTGCCTGCCGGCCATGAGCGCGGCGAGCGGCAAACCGCCTTCGACCGCGAAGCAGATTTCGCCGAGGTGGCGATGCTCGCTTTCCGCAATCGCGCGCTGAATCGCATCGAGCGTGGCCGGCGGAAAATGCCGCTCTGCGATCGCGCGTGCCACCTGGTGCTTGAGCCAACGCATCATCTGTCGCCTCACCAGCTTCCCGAAGCGCCACCGCCCGCGGAGATGCCGCCGCCGCCGCTGAAACCACCGCCACCGAATCCACCGCCGCCGCCCAGACCGCCACCCCAACCGCCGCCGCCCCAGCCGCCGCGTCCTCCACCTTTGGCGAAGCCGCCGCCTCCGCCGCCAAGGAGGCCGAGGACCAGCCCGAAAACGCCGAGAGCAACGCCGAGCGGAACAAACCCGCTGAGAAACCATGCCGCGATGCCAGAAGCGGCGCCGACGAGGCCCGCGCGCGGCGGCGTCGGCAGCCGGCCGAACATCGAGCGCGCCCAGAGGCCGATGAAGAAAGCCCACACCGCGGCGTTGAAGATGTCGCTGCTACCGCGTTTGCGCTCGTGCTCGTCGGTCAGCGGCGGCGGCAATTCTTCGCCGTCGACGAGCTTGGTCAGCGCGCCGGTCGCGTCGTGGATGCCGCCGAAATAGTCGCCGGCGCGAAAACGCGGCGTGATGTATTCGCGGATGATGCGCGCCGCGGCCGCGTCGGGAATCGCAGCCTCCAGGCCGCGCGCGACTTCGATGCGCACGCGGCGATCGTTCTTCGCCACGATCAGCAGCACGCCGTCGTCGATGTTCTTGCGACCGAGCTTCCACTGATCGAACACGCGGATCGAATATTGCGCGATGTCTTCCGGCTCGGTGGTCGGCACGATCAGCACGGCAATCTGCGCGCCCTTGCGCTGTTCGAGCGCGGCGAGCTCACCTTCGAGCGTCTGTTTCTGCTGGGCGTCGAGCGTGCTGGTGAGATCGGTGACGCGCGCGCTCAGCGCGGGAATCGTCTGCAGGTCGCCTTCGGCGGCCGCAGCCGACATCGCGATCGCGAACCCCATCAGCAATGACAGGCCGCGCGAGAGACGACGACGAATTCCTCTCGCGAATAAGCCATTCGACGCCCCACCGCTCGTGCTTCGATGGCTCGGCACGAACGGTGGGCACGGTGGCACGGGCGCGGCGCTCAAGCGTTCGATGCCTCAGCGCATCAAGACGTCAATGCGCCGGCTGCGGATCTGATTTCGGCGGCGGCGGCGGTTGCTGCGCCGGCTGCGCGGGCTTGCTGAAATCGACGGTCGGCGCGGTCGAAATCTGCTTCTCGTTCTCGACCGTGAAGTTCGCCTTGGTCTTGTAGCCGAACACCATCGCGGTCAGGTTCTGCGGGAAGCTGCGCACGAACGTGTTGTAGTCCTGCACGGACTGAATGTAGCGGTTGCGCGCCACCGTGATGCGGTTTTCGGTGCCTTCGAGCTGCGCCTGCAGGTTCTGGAACAAACCGTCCGCCTTCAATTGCGGATAGTTCTCGCTGACCGCCATCAAGCGCGACAGCGCGCTCGAAAGCTCGCCCTGCGCCGCCTGGAATTTCTGCAACGCCGCCGCGTCGTCGAGCTGATCGGCATTGATCGTCACCTTGCCGACGTTGGCGCGCGCTTCGGTCACCTTGGTGAAGACTTCTTCTTCGTGCGTTGCGTATCCCTTCACCGTGTTGACCAGATTCGGCACCAGATCGGTGCGCCGCTGATACTGGTTCACGACTTCGGACCAGGCCGCCTTGATCGCTTCGTCTTTCGACTGGATCGCGTTGTAGCCGCAGCCGGACAGCGCGCCGATCAGGACCAGCATGAATGCAAGTTGCAGATAGCGCATGGAACTCCTCCTCGCAACGGACGATGACACTGTGGAGATTGCCGGGCTCGTGTGCAAGGGGTGCGACGGATCACCAGCTGTCCGACGCACCACCGCCGCCGGAGCTGCCGCCGCCACCGCTGAAACCGCTGTCGGAACCGCCCGAGCTGCTCGAATCGGAACCGCCGGAGCCGCCGCCCGACGACCAGCCGCCGCCGCCGAAACCGCGCGGACGGCGCGATGGCGGCTTCGACAGGCCGATGATCGACGCCAGCGTGCCACCGGCCGCGAAGGCGCCGAGCGCTCCCATCGGGTGGCGCAGCAGGATCGTGATCGGCAGCGCGACGATCGCGCCGAACGCATAGCTGCGGATGCGTTCCGGAATCCGTCCGAGCACGGCACGATAGCTCTTCGGCCGCGCCAGGATCAGCACGAAAATGACCGCGAGTACGCTACCAAAAAATATCCCGACGATGAATTGCACGGGACTCCACCACGGCTCGGGAACCGCGTGCGTCGATGGCGCTACCGATTGCGATCGCGATCGCGCCGGCGGCGGCTGAGCGGGCAACGGCTCGTCGTCGATCAGGTGCGTCATCATCTCGACGCCGGCGGCGATTCCACCGGCGAAGTCGCCCTCGGCGAAGCGCGGCGACATGTAGTCGTGCGCAATGCGTTTGGCTGCGGCGTCGGGAATGGCGCCTTCGAGGCCGTAGCCGACTTCGATGCGCACGTGCCGATCCTGTTTGGCAACCAGCACCAGCGCGCCGTCGTCGATGTCCTTGCGGCCGAGTTTCCACGCATCGAAGACGCGCGTCGCGTATTGCTCGATCGTATCCGGCGCCGTCGTCGGCACGATCAGCACGGCAATCTGCGCGCCCTTGCGCTGCTCGAGCGCGGCGAGCGCGTTCTGCAACGATTGCACATGCGGCGCATCGAGCGTGCCGGTGAGATCGATGACGCGCGCGTGAAGCTCCGGCACCGGCTGCTGTGTTTCGTCCGCCGCGCGAACGAAGGCAAAGTGCGCGGCAACGAGCACCGCGACCAGAATCCTTAGAATCCCCATCCGCCCTCCCCGGCCGATGCCAGATTCGATGCGTTCGCGTTCTACCGGGAACGCTCGGCGCGCTGCCGGCGGCGGCGCCGCGCCAGCAGATTGAGCGCCTCGACCGCAGCCGAGAACGCCATCGCGAAATAGAGATAACCGCGTGCGATGTGCACACCGAGCCCATCGCAGATCAGCGCGATGCCGACCAGGATGATGAATGCGAGCGCGAGCATCTTGATGGTCGGATGTCGGTCGATGAATTCGCCGATCGGATCGGCGATGAAGATCATCACGAGCACAGCGAGAATGATCGCCGCGACCATCACCGGCAGGATATTGCTCATGCCGACCGCGGTGATCACCGAATCGAGCGAGAACACGATGTCGATCAGCGCGATCTGCGCGATGACGAGGCCGAAGGTCGCCGACGCGCGCTTGCCGTCGATCTCGTGCGGCTCATCGCTGATCGCTTCGAGAATCTCCATGATGCCTTTGACGACGAGGAAGATGCCGCCGCCGATGAGGACGAGATCGCGGATCGAGATGACCTGCCCGAACAGGTGGAACAGGTGCGAGGTTCGATCGTCCATGCGCGCCAGATGCGCGAGCGAGATCAGCAGCAGGATGCGCGTCACGCACGCGAACGCGAGGCCAATGCGCCGCGCGTTCGAGCGCCGCTCGTGCGGCAGCTTGCCGACGGCGATCGAGATGAAGACGAGATTGTCGACGCCGAGCACGATCTCGAGCGTCGACAGCGTCAATAGCGCAATCCAGGCTTGCGGGTCGGCGAGGAAATCCAAGCGTGGTGGTCTCGTTCTTCAGCGCGCCGCGTGCGCGGCGAAGATCAGCGTCCAGCACAGCACGACGTTGAACAGCAGGAACAGCACGGCCGCAGAGCCCATGTCTTTGGCGCGGCCGGCAAGCTCATTGAATTCCGGGCTGGCCTTATCGGTGATCGCTTCGATCGCCGAGTTCAGCAATTCGGCGGACAGCACCAGCAACAGACTTCCGCACAGGATCGCTTTTTCGATCGCGCCGTTGCCGAGCCAAAGGCCCAGCGGGAAAAAAATCATGAAAAGATAGGCTTCGAGCCGAAATGACGCCTCGTGTCGCCACGCTGCGCGCAAACCGGCCATCGACCACTTGAAGGCGCGCCAGATCTGGCGAGGACCACGCGGCTCGGTGCTCGGCATGGCCGTCGATCAGGCCGCGGCGGCTGTCGTTGAAGGCGCGTCATCGCGCCATGCGACATCGAGCTCCTTCGCGGCCTTGACGTCGTCGAGCCTTCGCACCGGCGTTGTCAGTGGCGCGTCTTTCATCGCCTGCGGATCGGTTGCGGCGAGCTTGAGGAGTCCGCCCATCACCTCGATGAATTCGTCGAGTGTTTCCTTGCTCTCGGTTTCGGTCGGCTCGATGAGCAGGCACTCCGGTACCAGCAGCGGAAAATAGTTCGTCGGCGCGTGGATGCCGTGATCGAGCAGGCTCTTGGAGAAATCGAGCGCGGTCACGCCGTTCGCCTTTTTCTGTTTCGCGACGGTCACGATGAACTCGTGGCTCGCGCGCCGCCGGGGATAGGCGAGATCGAAGCCTTTTTTCGCCAGCTCGGCGGCGAGATAGTTCGCGTTGAGCGTCGCGTACTCGGCGACGCGCCGCATGCCTTCGCGCCCGAGCATGCGCGCGTAGATGTACGCGCGCAGGAGCACGCCCGCGTTGCCTGCGAACGTGGTCAGGCGTCCGATCGACTGCGGGCGATCTTTCTTGCGCACCCAGCGGTACCACACGCCGCTTGCCCTCACCCCGCCCTCTCCCGCAAGCGGGAGAGGAGAGATCGAGTCGTCCGCGTGGCGGACGACCGCTTCAACCATCGGAATCGGAAGATAGGGTTTGAGGCGTTCGGACACGCCGACCGCACCCGCACCGGGACCGCCACCGCCGTGCGGTGTCGAGAAGGTCTTGTGCAGATTCATGTGGATCGCGTCGAAGCCCATGTCGCCCGGCCGCACCTTGCCGAGGATCGCGTTGAGATTCGCGCCGTCGTAATAGAGAAGGCCACCGGCTTCGTGCACGAGCTTGGCGATCTCGACGATGCGGCGTTCGAACACGCCGATCGTGGAAGGATTGGTCAGCATGATGCCGGCGGTCTTCGGACCGAGCACTTTCTTCAACGCTTCGATATCGATGTCGCCGTCGGCCTGCGTCGGAATCTCGCGCACCGTGCAACCGCACATCGACGCGGTCGCCGGATTCGTTCCGTGCGCAGCATCCGGAACGATGATTTCGGTGCGCTCGCGATCGCCGCGGTGGCGGTGATACGCCATGATCATCGCCACGCCGGCGAGCTCGCCCTGCGCGCCGGCCATCGGCGACAGCGACACGCCGCCTTTCATGCCGGTCACGTCGGCGAGGATTTCCTGCAATTCGTACATGCAGGACAGAAAACCCTGCGACAGCGATTCGGGCGCATACGGATGACGCGCGAGAAATCCATCC
This sequence comes from uncultured Gammaproteobacteria bacterium, assembly GCA_963834755.1. Lineage (GTDB taxonomy): Bacteria > Pseudomonadota > Gammaproteobacteria > Xanthomonadales > Rhodanobacteraceae > Dokdonella_A. Next base: position 190,606 of record CAWICQ010000013.1, on the reverse strand, counting down.
AGCATCGCCAGCGAATTGCACGCGCGCGGGTTGTACTTCATCGTGCACGAGCCGAGCGGATAGAACTGCGTGTCGATCGAAAAATTCTTGCGCGACAGGTTCGTGTAGTGGCGCAGCGCCTGCAGCTCGGAAACCTCGGGCAGGCCGATCGGCGTCGCACGGCGCAATTCCTCGGGCAGATCGGCCGGCACGGCCGCATCGGCGGAAAGCTGCGCGGCTGCGGTGCGGCCGGGCTGGGAAAGCTCGAAGATCAGCATGGGCTGGACAAGCGAAAAAATGGGCGGCGTATGATGCCACAGCGCGGATTGTGACAATCGCGACAGGCCGGCGACTGTTCGGCGCGGAACGCGCGACGCACGTCGGGTAGCGACTGGGCCAGGCGACCACAAACGTCGTCGTCCCGGCGAAAGCCGGGGTCCAGTGCGTTCCGAGGCGCCCCGAGCGCGCATCGCTGGGTCCCGGCTTTCGCCGGGACGACGACGTTGTGGGCATCGTGCCGCGTGCGCCACGTTTCGCGTCCGCTGGTTCATACGGTTGCAACGCATCGACACCGCCGACCGGCACATCCTTGTGCATCCGCACACGCGAAACGCTTCTGCTTGCGCTACGCTGCGCCGGTTGTTCCTCCTTCCGGATTTTCCCGATGAATGCCCAGCCCGCCAGCAGCCAGACCCGCTCGTTTTCGACGATTTTCCTGATCGAACTGTGGGAGCGGTTCGGCTACTACGGCATGGCCGCCATTCTCGTCCTGTTCATGGTCGAGAAGCTCGGTTTCGGCGACGACAAGGCCAATCTCGTCTGGGGCGCGTTCACGGCGCTGGTCTACGCGGCGCCCGCGATCGGCGGCTGGATCGGCGACAACGTGCTCGGCACGCGCCGCACGATGCCGATCGGCGCGGCGATCCTGGCGATCGGCTACCTGATGCTGGCGGTGCCGACCGACAACCTGTACTTCCTGTATGCCTCGATGGGCGTGGTGGTCGTCGGCAACGGCCTGTTCAAGGCCAACGCGGCGAACATGGTGCGTCGCATCTACGAAGGCGACGACGCGAAGATCGACAGCGCGTTCACGCTGTACTACATGGCGGTCAACGTCGGCTCGACGGTGTCGATGCTGCTGACGCCATGGATCAAGGACCATTGGGGCTGGCACGCCGGTTTCGCGGTCTGCTGCGCCGGCCTCCTGCTCGGCCTCATCAACTACGTTTTGATGGTGCGCACGCTGAACGGCATCGGCTCGCCGGTCGACGAGAAACCCGTGCGCTGGGACCGGCTGGGCATGGTCCTCGCCATCGGCTTCGCCTGCGTGTTCGTGGTCTCCTTCATCGTGCAGCACATGGACATCGCGCGCCTGTGCGTGTATCTCGCCGGCGCGATCGTCGCGGCGATCTTCGCGTACATGATCGCCAACGGCACGCGCAGCGAGCGCGCGGGACTGCTCGCCGCAGTGGTGCTGATCGTCGAAACGCTGCTGTTCTTCATCTTCTACGGCCAGATGTCGACCTCGCTGACGCTGTTCGCGCTGCGCAACGTGGACCTCGATCAGCACCTGTTCGGCGCAACGCTCTTCACCTGGTCGCCGGGCCAATACCAGGCGCTGAATCCGATCTGGATCATGCTGCTCTCGCCGTTTCTCGCCTGGGCCTACACGCATTTCGGCAAGACCGGCCGGGATCTGCCGATCGCGGCCAAGTTCGCGCTTGGATTCGTCGTCGTCGCGCTCGGCTTCTTCACCTTCGGCATCAGCGGCGGCACCGCGGTCAACGCGAAGATCTCGTCGTGGTACATGATCTGGGGCTATGGCCTCTATTCGCTCGGCGAACTCCTGGTCAGCGGACTCGGCCTTGCGATGATCGCGCGCTATGTGCCTGCGCGCATGGGCGGCTTCATGATGGGCGCGTATTTCGTCGCGACCGGCATCTCGCAATATCTCGCCAGCGTCGTCGCCAACTTCGCCAGCATTCCGGAAAACCTCACCGATCCGGCCGAGAGCCTCGCGATCTACACGCACCTTTTCAACAATCTCGGCCTGCTCGCGGTCGGCGGCACCGTGCTCGCATTCGTTCTGCTGCCGCTGATGAAGAAATTGTCGGCGACGCACAGTGCGAAGGACGACGTCGTGTCTTCGGCCGCTGGCGGCTTGCGCACGGTTGCGGTGGAGGAGTGAGATGCCGGCAATCGGCGATTGGGAATCGCTAGAAGCTGCCTGGCGCGCGTTTGAATCTTTTCCCGATTGCCGATTCCCGATTCCTGCCCAACGTAAATCTCTGCAAAGGCGCGCAAGCGCCTGAAAAGACGCGGGTCCGGCCCCCATTTCGGGCGGTATGCTTCGATCCATGAGCCGCTACCGCATCCTGCTGGCCGACGACGACCAGGAGCTCGCGCAGCTGCTGCGCGACTTCCTCACCCGCGACGGCTTCGATGTCGTGCTCGCGCACGATGCCGACTCGGCGATTGCGGCGACGCGCGGCGAAACCTTCGACGCGCTCGTCCTCGACGTCATGATGCCCGGCCGCTCCGGCCTCGATGTGTTGCGTGAGCTGCGCCGTGAAGCGGCAACGCCGGTGCTGATGCTGACCGCGCTCGGCGAGGATATCGACCGCATCCTCGGCCTCGAGCTCGGCGCCGACGACTACATTCCCAAACCCTGCAATCCGCGCGAGCTCGCCGCGCGCCTGCGTGCCGTGCTGCGCCGCGCGCGCGGCGAAGGCGGCGAAGCGCTGACGGACCTGCGCAACGGGCCGATCTGGCTGCGTGCTTCGTCGCGCAGCGTCACCGTCGATGAGAAACCCGTTGCGCTGACCGCGACCGAATTCGACCTGCTCGCACTCCTTCTGCGCGAAGCCGGCCGCGTGGTCAGCAAGGAGCGCATCTCGCAGAGCGTGCTCGGCCGGCCGCTCGGTCCGTTCGATCGCTCGATCGACGTGCACGTCTCGAACCTGCGCCGCAAGCTCGGCAACACGAACGACGGCACATCGCCGATCACCACGATCCATCGCAGCGGATATCTGTTCCGCCAGCTGGGAGAAACGGCGTGACCCACGCCCGTGCGGTTGCCAGGCTCCTCTGTTGCCGCGAGAGGGGCTGGCATACGAGCCCGGCATCGAGCGACGAGCTTGCGCATTGCGACACGCTTGCGATCCGCTCCCGAACCCGCGCACGCTGGCCCGGCGGCTGAGGAAAACCCACCTATGATGCGACGCCTCTTCTGGCGCATCTTCGCGGCGTTCTGGGTCGCCACGGTCGTCGTGCTGCTCGCGTTTGCGTGGATCACAACGAGCAACTTCGAGACCGAAAAAATTCCCGGGCTCGGCATCACGCGCCTGCAGGCGCGCGATGGACGATCTTCTGTCGCATGCATCGTCGCGAGCTGCGCCAGCGAAGGCGAAGACGACACGCGCCGCTGGCTGCGCGACGCATCGGACTTCGGGCCGATCGGCATCTACCTGTTCGATTCGGACGGCAACGAAATGCTCGGTCGCTCGCCGCCGGCCGCGATCGGCGACGCCGCCGGCGAGGTCGTCGAGCGAAGCGGAACAGGTGGCCGACGACAGTGCGCCGATGCCGGCGCACGACGGCGAGCGCCTGCGCGCGCGCGCCGATCAGGACGCCGGACGGACGCATCTACGGCGCCGTCGCAACGCTCGAAGGCACGTTCTTCTCGCGGCTCATCTCGCGTCGTTCGCGCGCGTTCTGGTCCGACATCGCCGCCGGCATGGTGGTCAGCGCGGTATTCAGCCTGCTGCTGGCCTGGTATGTCGCCGCGCCGCTCACGCAGATCCGCAACAGCACGCGGCGATTCGCCGAAGGCGAGCTCGATGCGCGCGTCGGTCAGCTCCGTTTCGGACGCAGCGCCGAGATGACGGCGCTGGCGTCGGAATTCGACAACATGGCCGCGCGCATCAAGGCATTGATCGACAGCCATCGCCGACTGGTGCGCGACGTCTCGCACGAATTGCGCTCGCCGCTCGCGCGGCTGCGCGTCGCGCTCGAGCTCGCGCGCGATGGCGACGATGCCCAAGTGCACGCCTCGCTCGATCGCATCGAAAGCGAATCGGGGCGGCTCGAAACGATGCTGTCGCAAGCGCTGGAACTGTCGCGGCTCGAAACCCAGCAGCGCGCCGCGCAGGACACCGTCGCGCTCGATCAGCTGCTCGAAGACGTGATCACCAACGCCGACTACGAAGGCGCGCCGCGCGGCCGCAAGGTCGTGCTCGCCGACTGCGAACGGCAAGTGCTGACCGGCTCGCGCGACGCGTTGTACAGCGCGTTCGAGAACGTGATCCGCAACGCGCTCGCCTACACGCAGGACGGCACCACGGTGACCGTGCGTCTGCTGCACGATCCGCGCGACGCGCGATGCGTGGCGATCAGCGTGCGCGATCACGGCCCCGGCGTTCCCGAGAGCGAGCTCGCGCGCATCTTCGAGCCTTTCTATCGCACCGATTCCGCGCGCACGCGATCGAGCGGCGGCACCGGACTCGGCCTTGCGATCGCGCGTCGCGCGGTCGAATGGCACGGCGGCAGCATCGTCGCGCGCAACGCCGATGGCGGCGGACTCGAAGTCACGATTCGGTTGCCCACGACGTTTCCCGCCGCACCGACGCAACGCACCTGACGCGGCGCCGACGCCCGGCGCGCGAAGGCTTGAATCGCGAACGGCGCGAAGATCGAAATATTCAGGGGAAACGCTGCTTGGTGATCCGGCGCGTTGATTGTGCCGATTCTGCCTTGTCCACGACCGCGAACGATGAACGCCACGACGACGCAACGCACCGAATTCCACAACGCACGCGAGCTGACCTGGACGCTCGCGTGGCTGCGCCTGTGTGCCGTCGCCGGACAAGCGCTGACCGTTGCCGTGGTCGCGTTCGGCATGCAGCTGCCGCTGCCGCTGACGGGCCTCGCGCTCGGCATCCTCGGGTTGCTCGTGTTCGCGGCGCTGATGTTCTGGCGACTATGCCAACCGTGGCCGGTCACTTCGCTCGAAGCGGTCGTGCACATTGCGGTCGACATCACCGCGCTCACCTGGCTTCTGCAGCTGACCGGCGGCGTGACCAATCCGTTCGTCTCGCTGCTCGTCCTGCCGATCACGCTCGCGGCGGCCGCGTTGCCGTTGCGCCATGTCGCGATCGTCGCGCTGCTCGCGGCGGCGTGCTACATCGTGCTGATTCCGTGGCACGTTCCGCTGCCGGTGTTGCGCGAGCCGAGCAGCGGGAATTTCAACCTGCACGTTGTCGGCCTGGCGATCAATTTCGTGATCATGGCGGCGGCGCTGGCGTTTTTCGTCACCCGACTCGCGCGCATGCTGCGCGCGCGCGAAAACGAGATCCAACGCGAACGCGAACGCGCGCTGCGCGACGAAGGCATCCTCGCGATCGCAACGCAGGCCGCCGGTGCGGCGCACGAGCTCAATACGCCGTTGTCGACGATGCGCACATTGCTGGCCGAATTGCGGCGCGAGCACTCCGACGATCGCGCGCTCGCCGATGATCTCGCGCTCCTCGCCGGACAAGCCGAACGCTGCCGCGACATCCTGCGCGAGCTCGTCGCGCTCGGCAGCCGGCAATTGGCCGGCACGCCGCAGCGGCTGGCGCTGGCCGAGTTCGTGCGCGGCTGCGAAGCGCAATTTCATCTGCTGCGGCCCGAAGTCGAGCTGGTGATCTCGATGGAAGGCGACGCGACCACGCGCGAGATCGAAGCCGAACCGAGTCTGCGCCACGCATTGATCAATCTCATGAGCAACGCCGCGGACGCCTCGCTTGCCGCGGGCGGCGCGCGCGTCGACGTGCGTGTCGCGGCCAACGCCGAGCAGGTCGAGTTCGGCGTGCGCGATTACGGCGCCGGCACCGAGGCCGATCTCCTCGCGCGCTCGGCGTTCCAGTCCGGCAAGCGCGATGGCCTCGGTCTCGGCTTGGCGCTCGCGCATGCGACCGCGGAGCGGCTGGGCGGAGAATTGCGCGCCGAGCTGCAACCGGATCGCGGCCTGCTGCAGCGTTTGCGTGTGCCGCTGCGGGCGCGAGTGACTAACGCGCGTCAGCGCTTGTAGGCGACAATCAGCGCGGCGACACGAATATCGTCGGTGAAGATGCCGCTATCGGCGGCGTCGCCGAATCTACGGTCCGCACGGTAACCACGGAAATCACGCTCTGTCCGATGAGTCAAAGCGAAACCGCCGAGCGCGTCCTGCTGATCGACGACGACGAAGTCTTCGTGCGCGTGCTCGCGCGCGCGCTCGGCGCGCGCGGTTTGCGCGTCGCGACGGCCGGCAATCGCGCCGCGGCGCTGACGGCAGCACGCGAGCTGCGTCCGGAGTATGTCGTGCTCGATCTCAAGCTGGGCGACGACAACGGACTCGCGCTGATCCCGGAGCTGCTCGAGCTCGATGCGGACGTGCGCATCCTGCTCCTGACCGGCTACGCGTCGATCGCGACCGCCGTGGAGGCGATCAAGCGTGGCGCGTGGGACTATCTCGCCAAACCGGTCGACGCCGATCAGGTCGTGCAGGCGATGCGCAGCTCGCGCGCACGCGGAGGGCGAGCTGTCGGCACTGGTGTTCGCGACGCCGCCGCTCAAGCGCCTGGAGTGGGAGCACATTCAGCGCATGCTCGCCGAGTGCGACGGCAATATTTCCGAAGCGGCGCGGCGGCTCGGCATGCATCGTCGCACGCTGCAGCGCAAGCTATCGAAACGTCCGGTGCGAGAAGCGGGAAACAGCTGACTGCTTGGCGCCGCACGCATCGACAGCGCTAGGCGCGTTTCGCCAGGAACAATCCCGCGATCATCAATGCGATGCCCGCGGCGCGCGTCCAGGACAACGTCTGCACCGGCGCGCCGAACAGGCCAAAGTGATCGATCAGGACCGCCGCGAAGATCTGCCCGGTGACGATGAAGCAGATCGCGTTGCCGACGCCGAGACGCGGCGCCAGAAACGTGATCGCCAAGACATAGGTTGCGACGATGACGCCGCCGAGATATCCATAGAACGGAGCGGTGCGGAACGCTGTGATCGTCGGCGTCGGCGCTTGCGTGATCATGAGCCACGCGCACACGACGATGAGGCTGATGCCGAACAGGATCAGCGACGCGTACGAAATTCCGCCGAGCGCCTTGCTCATCGCGGCATTGGTCGCGGCCTGGATCGGAATCAGCGCGCCGATGATCAGCGCAAGCGCGGCGAGCAGCCAGAAACGTGAAAGCATCGCAGCTTCTCCTGGTGGTTGCGCGGACTTTCTCTCCCCCTCTCGCGGAATCAAGACTGCCGCAGACTGTGGATTCTCTCGCAGCATTCCGCAGCGATGATTCGTTGCGCGCCGAAGTCAGTCCTTGAGAATCGCCACGTGCGTCTTGCCGGCGCGATCGACCCACGCGCGGTACATGCCGTCGGTATTGAATGGCATGGCGAAGTTGCCTTCTGCATCGAGTGCGATCACGCCGCCGTCGCCGCCGAGTTTCGGGATCACGTCCATGACCACTTCGCGCGCCGCCGCGGCGATGGGTTTGCCTGCGTATTCGACGCGCGCGCAGATGTCGTGCGCGGCGGTTGCGCGAATGTAGTACTCGCCCCAACCGGTCGCTGACACGGCGCAATGCGCGTTCGCATAGGTGCCGGCGCCGATGATCGGCGAATCGCCGACGCGGCCCCAGCGCTTGTTGGTGATGCCGCCGGTCGACGTCGCGGCTGCGAGCCGGCCCTCCTTGTCGAGCGCGACGGCGCCGACGGTGCCGTAGTGAACCGCGCGATCGAGCGTCGGACGCCTGCTTGCCCGCCTCGGCCTTCAGCGCATCCTGCAGTTGTTGCCAGCGCTCGTCGGTGCGGAAATAGGCCGGATCGACGAGCTCGATGCCGACGGTTTTCGCGAACGCCTCGGCGCCGTCGCCGGTCAGCATCACGTGCGGCGATTTTTCCATGACCGCGCGCGCGAGCAGGATGGGATTCTTGACGCGATGCACGCCGGCGACCGCGCCGGCGCGCAATGTCGCGCCGTCCATGATCGCGGCGTCGAGCTCGTTGACGCCATCGTGGCTGAAGACGGCGCCCTTGCCGGCGTTGAAGCGCGGTGAGTCTTCGAGCACGACGATCACTCGACTGACCGCATCGAGACTGCTGCCGCCGCTTTTCAGCACGGCGTAGCCGGCGGTCAGCGCCGTCTCGAGATCCGCGCGAACGAGTTTTTCCTTTTCCGGCGTCAGGTCCTTGCGGATGACGCCGGCGCCGCCGTGGATGACCAGCACGGGCGTAGCTGCCATGGATACGTTCCAGATCAGCGTGATGGCGAAAACGATACAACGAAAGATGCGCACGAGTCGCTCCCGCGCCAATGGCGCTTCGAGTATAGCGGCGCGCCGCCCGACTCCGTCGGACGAGCTCGGCCGGCGAACCCTCAATCGCGCAAAAAGGAGCGTCGCTACAGTCGTTGCGTATCGGGAAACAGCACGCTCACCGTCGTGCCGACACCCTGCTGGCTCGACATGCCGACTTCCCAGCCGAAGCGATCGGCGAGCCGCTTGACGATCGTGAGTCCGATGCCGTGGCCGCTGCCGCGGCCCTGATCGCCGCGGAAGAACGACACGAATGCGCGCGCGAGCTCCTGCTCGTTCATGCCGACGCCGGTATCGCGCACGACCACGCGATCGGATTCGATGCTGATCGTCACGCGTCCGCGCTCGGTGTACTGGCACGCGTTGCGGATCAAATTGCCGATGAGCACGCTGAACGCACGCGCCGACGAGTAGAGGACGAGCTCGCTGCGTTCCTCGCGCACGATATGCACGGGCTTGCCTTCGCACAACGGCTGCGCGCGCTCGACCTCGTCGCGGACGACCTCGTTGACGCTGAATTCCTCTTCCGGCAGGCCGCTGTCCGATTCGCGCGCGAGAATCAGGAACGATTCGATCAGCGATTCCATGTCGCGTACGGAACGCAGGATGCGCTCGGCGGCACGTTGCGTGAACGGCGTCACATCCTCGTCGAGGCAGCATGTCCGCCGACGCCTTGATGACCGTCAGCGGCGTGCGCAATTCGTGACTTGCGTCGCGCGTGAACGCGCGCTCGCGCTCGACGAATTCCTCGAGGCGCGCGGCGAATCCGTGCAACGCGTAGGCGAGGCTCTCGACATCGCCGTCGGCGCGCACGGGCAGGTTTTCCGGCAGCAGCGCATCGAGATCAGGCCGCTTGGGATCCCAGTCGCGCACCGCGTTGGCGAGCGCGATCACCGGCGAGAGCGCGCGCCGCGACGCGCGATAGGTCATCCATGTCGTCAGGTAGACGATCACGATGATCAAGCCGCACAGCGCCATGCCGAAAAACAGCACGAGGCTGTGCGTGCGCGTCGCGTCGAGGGTGAGATAAAGCCGTCCGGCCGCAGAATCGGCCACGTAGACGACGTACGGCCGCTGGCTGTCCGCGCGGTGGTAGCCGAGGCCGAGACTGCGAAACGGCGCCGGCACGTCGGCGTGCTCGCTTCCGGGCTTCTCGAGAAAGCCGCGCACGAAGTAGGTGTCCGGCGGCTGCGATGCCGGATCGCGTGCGACGAGGTCGACGAAATAATCCGCATCGTGCTTGAGGATGCGCTTGACGAGCACGTCCTCGATCACCGTCGCCGCCGCGTACACGCCGATCACCGCGGCGAAACTGATGGCGGTCATCTGCAGGATGAACGCCACCCAGATCTTGCGGCGCAGGCCGCCGGGGCTCGGCATCGTTACCTCGCTGCCTTTCTTCTTCGGCGCCGCAGTCTCAGGCGCTGGTACGTTCCGGCGTGATCTCCGTATCGAGATCGGCCAGACGGTAGCCGGCGCTGTGAATCGTGTGCAGCAATTGCCGCGCGAACGGTTTGTCGATGACCTTGCGCAGGTTGTAGAGGTGGCTGCGCAAGGTGTCCGAATCGGGCAACAGGTCGCCCCACACTTCGCGCTCGATGTCGCGCCGGCTGACCACGCGCGGCGATTCGCGCATCAGGATCGTGAGCAGCTTGACGCCGATCGGCGACAGCGGCAGGTCCTTGCCTGCGCGCGTGACGCGCAACGTCGCGGTATCGAGCACGAGATCGCCGACCTTGAGCACTTCGGTCGAGACCTGGCGGCGGTCGCGGCGGATCAGCGAACGGATGCGCGCTTCGAGCTCGCGGATCTCGAACGGCTTGACCAGGTAATCGTCGGCGCCGGCGTCGAGGCCGACCAGCTTGTCTTCGACGGTGTCGCGCGCGGTCAGCATGAGGACCGGCGTGGCGAGTTTGGCTTCGGTTCGGAGCTTGCGGCAGAGCTCGATGCCGTCGAGGCCCGGCAGCATCAGATCGAGCACGATGACGTCGTAGCTATTGGTGACGGCGATATGCAGCCCGGTGATGCCATCGGCCGCATAATCGACGGAGTACCCGCGCCGTTCGAGGAATTCGCCGACGGTCTCCGAAATTCCGCGGTTGTCTTCAATAAGAAGAATCAATCCGGACTGATCGTCGCGCTTGCCCACGGGTGCCCTCCCTTGATGACACCGCCTCACCGGTACCCCACTGGGTCCCGAGTGTTAGCCACGCGTGAAGATACGCTTTTTGCCCGATCAAGTCAGTGTGGCGCGCCCGAGGGCGCGACGCCGAAGCGAGCGGCAACCAAAATTCACCGGGACCCTGGAGCGGTCGTCAAAAAAAACGAACCCGGCGATTCGACTCAATCGCCGGGTTCCGACCCTCGGAGAAAAGATGCGGTTGCTACGGCTGTCTCGCCGCCGCGGCCGGTGCACCGGAGTCCGTCGACGCCGTCTTGAGACCGCGCTGCTCGAGCAACGGTTCGACGCTCGGATCGCGTCCGCGGAACGCGCGATAAAGCGCGGCCATGTCCACCGTGCTGCCGCGCGAAAGGATCATGTCGCGGAAGCGCTGGCCGTTCTCGCGGGTCAGGCCACCGTGTTCCTTGAACCATGCGAACGCATCGTCGTCGAGCACTTCGCTCCACAGGTACGCGTAATAGCCTGCCGAATAGCCGCCGCCCCAGATGTGCGCGAAATACGGCGTGTGGTAGCGCGGCGGCACGGTCGGCACATCGACGTTGTAGCGCTTGAGCGACGCCGTTTCGAACGCGGCGACGTCCTGCTTCGGTGCATCGGCCGGCAGCGAATGCCAGGCCATGTCGAGCAGCGCCGCGGCGAGATATTCCGTCGTCTCGAAGCCCTGATTGAACGTGCGCGACTTCTTGATCTTGTCGACCAGCGCCGGCGGCATCGGCGCGCCGGTCTTGTAGTTCTTCGCGTAGTTGGCGAACACGATCGGATCGAGCGCCCAATGCTCGTTGAACTGCGACGGGAACTCGACGAAATCGCGCGGCACGTTGGTGCCGGCGAGCGTCGGATATTTCACGTTCGACAGCATGCCGTGCAGCGCGTGGCCGAACTCGTGGAACATCGTCGTGACGTCGCTGAAGCTCAGCAGCGCAGGTTGACCCGGCTGCGGCTTGGTGAAGTTGCAGACGTTGAACACGACCGGTTTCGCGCCGAGCAGGCCGGACTGATCGATGAAGCTGTCCATCCACGCGCCGCCGGACTTGCTGTCGCGCTTGAAGTAATCGGCATACCAGAGCGCGAGCGACTTGCCGTCCTTGTCGAACACTTCGAACACGCGCACGTCGGGCTGATAGACCGGAATGTCCTTGCGTTCCTTGAACGTGAGGCCGTAGAGCTTGTTCGCGGCGAAGAACACGCCGTCGTGCAGTACGCGATCGAGCTCGAAATACGGCTTGATCTGCGATTCGTCGAGATCGAACTCGGCCTTGCGCACCTGCTCGGCGTAGAACTGCCAGTCCCACGGCGCAAGCTTGAATCCGCCGTTCTGCTTGTCGATCATCTGCTGCATCGCGGCCTGCTCGCCGGCGGCTTTCGCGGTCGCGGCGGGCACCATGTCGGTCATCAGCTTGATCGCGTTGTCCGGCGTCTTCGCCATCTGATCGTCGAGCGAATAGGAGGCGAAGTTCTTGAAGCCGAGCAATTCGGCGCGCTCGGCGCGGAGCTTGGCGAGGCGCTGGATGATCGCGCGCGTGTCGTTCGCATCGCCGCGATCGGCGCGGTGCGTCGAGGCGTCGAAGAGCTTCTCGCGCGTCGCGCGATCCTTCAGCGTCACCTGCGCGGGTTGCTGCGTCGTGTTCTGCAGCACGACCACCCACTTGCCGTCGAGCTTGCGCGACTTCGCCGCTTCGGCCGCGGCCGCAATGTCGGCATCGCTGAATCCGTCGAGCTCCTTCTTGTCGTCGACGACGAGCGCGGCCGCATTGTTCGCCGCGAGGAGCTTGGTCTGGAATTCGGTGGTGAGCTTGGATTCTTCTTCGTTGAGCTTGCGCAGCGTCGCCTTGTCGGCATCGTTCAGCAGGGCGCCCGCGCGCACGAAGTTCTGGTAGTAGCGTTCGACCAGGCGCTTCCTCTCAGGATCGGTGATGCCGTCACGCGCGTCGTACAACGCCTTCACGCGCGCGAACAACTTTGGATTCAGCGCGATCTCGTCCTGGTGCGCGGCGAGTTTCGGCGCGAGCTCGGCCTGCAGCTTCTGGATGTCCGGATTCGTGTTCGACTGCGCGAGATTGAAGAACACTTTTGCGACGCGCGTCAGCAGCATGCCGGAACGCTCGGCCTTCTCGATCGTGTTCTCGAACGTCGGCTTGGCCGGATCGTCGGCAATCGCCTCCATCTCGGCGAGGTGCACGCGCATCCCTTCCTCGAAGGCCGGCGCGTAATCGGCCATCTTGATCTTGTCGAAGCGCGGTGCATGGAACGGCAGCGTGCTGTCGCCGGCGAACGGATTGTCCGCGGCGAGTTTGCTGCCGTCGCCCGCTGTCGTGGTCGCCGCGGCGCTGCCGGCCAGGAATGTCGTCGTCAGAAAGGCAAGGCAGAGCGCCGTCGCCAAACCGGGTACTCGCGTCATGGGAATGGTCCTCTTGCGAAATCGGAACGCGCGACGATGAACCGCCGGCGCAGAACGGGTGCCGCAGCCTAGCCGCGCGGCGCCCGGTCCGGCATGTGCCGTTAGACCCGGTCCAAAGCGGTTGCCGCACGCTCCGGCGCAAAGCGGGCGCGGCCGGGCGAGAACGTGCCGTCGCCGCTACCATGCGTCCTCCTCGGAGCGGACAAAAAACACGATGGCGACCTACCTCACGCCCATCCTGCTGCTGATCGGATCGAACGTGTTCATGACGTTCGCCTGGTACGGCCATCTCAAGTACACCGACCGGCCGCTCTGGATCGTGGTGCTGGTGAGCTGGGGCATCGCGTTCTTCGAGTACTGCCTGCAGGTGCCGGCCAATCGCTACGGTTATGTTGTCTACAATCCGGCGCAGCTGAAGGCGATCCAGGAGATCATCACGCTGAGCGTGTTCGTGGCGTTTTCGGTGCTGTATCTCGGGGCGCCGATTCGATGGAATCATCTGGCCGGGTTTGCGCTGATCGTCGTCGCGGCGTTTCTGATCTTTCAGGATTGAGGATTCATGCAATCGACTCGTGTGCTGCGCCGCATCGGTGCATTCGCTTGCGCGCTCTTCGCGAGCGCGTGTACGCCGACGTCGCAAGCGCCGGCAGACGCGAGCCGACATCCAGCATCGAACGCACCGACAAGGAATTCGACATCGACCGCGACATCACGCGCATCGCGATCGACAATCCATGGGGCGAAATCAACGTGCGCGGGCGCGACGAGCGCGAAGTCGGTATTCACGCGGTGGTTCAGCGCATGCCGCCGCGGTTTCCCGACGTCGAGTTCCGCACGCGCCGCGATGGCGACACGCTGCGCATCGAGGTTGTCGTCGCGGGAGCATCGGCGACCGCCGAGCACGCCACACCATCGGCACGCGCAGATCTCGCGGTCTACGTTCCGGGCGATCTCGCACTTGCGCTGACCACACGCGATGGACGCATCGCCGTATCGCGTCGCATCGGCGCGATCGAAGCGACGACGGACTCCGGCGAAATCCACGCGGCTTCGCGCGGTCGCCTTGAACTCCACAGCCGTTCCGGCCAGATCCGCGCGATCGCGATCGGAAAAAACTGGCCGGGCGCGAGCGAGATCGCGACCGATTCCGGACGCATCGTGCTGCTGGTGCCGACCTTCGGCGATATCGCGCTCGAAGCGCGGACCGGTGGAAATCTCAGCACCGGTTTCGGACTCAGCGTCCATTCGCTGGCGAATGGAGGCCACGAAGCGCACGCGCGCTACGGTGCGGGAACATCCCCATTGCGTGCACAGAGCACATCCGGGGAAATCGTGCTTGAACAACTGGTCCTGCTGGGGGACGATAAGACCTTGCCGGAGGATGACGACTGAATAGGCCGCGAGGCCCAACAGCGTGCACGTCCGGTGATTCCGATTCCGGCCAGTGGGGATCCGCGATGAAGGTCATTTTCAAGCTCGCCGCCGCGAGCCTGCTCGTTTTCGGCGTGTCGGCCTTTGCCGCACAGCCCGCCTCGCCCGCGGGTGGCAGTCCGGCGCCGGTATCGCTCGGCGCTGATTACGTGAGCCCGCCATCGATACCCGAACGCATATTTCTCGATGCGCGCACGCGTCCTCTCGTGCCCGACTGGCGGCCCGGTGATCCGATCCGCGAGATTCCGCGACAGTTCCACGGCGAAGAGGATTTGCAGCGCAATCCGCCGCCACCGGTGAACCCGGTAACGAGCCACATCGACATTCTGGCCGAACTTCAGCGTAATTCGCCCGTGCACGGCACCGGCGGCGGATTCACGACGCCGCTGGTCAATCTCGACGGCGCACCGTTCACCGGCGTATTCCCGCCCGACCCGACCGGCGATGTCGGCGGCGGTTTCTTCGTGCATGTCTACAACGGCAGCGGCGGCGCGCTGGTCAGGATCTACAACACCGCCGATGGCAGCTCCGCGGCCGGCCCGTTCAGCATGGATGGGCTCGGCAGCGGCGGTCCCTGCGCGTCCGGACTCGGCGACGGCATCGTCGTGTTCGATCAGCTCGCGCAGCGCTGGCTGCTGACGGAATTTTCCGGAAGCAGCAACACGCTGTGCGTCTATCTCAGCGACGCCGACAATCCGGTGGTCGCGACCTGGACGCGCTACACGTTCAACACGCCGAGCTTCCCCGATTATCCGAAATACGGCGTGTGGCCGGATGCGTACTACGTCGGTGCGAACGAAGGGCCCGCCGTGTATGCGCTCGATCGCGTGCGCATGCTCGCGGGGCAAGCCGCGACGCTGCAGCGCAAGACCGTGCCGGGCCTCAACGGCCTCGGCTTCCAGATGCTGCCGCCCGCTTCGGTGTTCGGCTCGACGCCACCGCCGGTCGGCGCACCGGGCATCTTCATTCGTGACGACGACGACGAACGCAACCATCCGGGCTCCAACGATCCAAACAACGACTTCCTCGAGTTGTTCACGCTGACCGTCGACTGGACCACGCCGTCGAACACCGCGCTGGCAGGTCCGATCTCGATCGCCGAGGACGAATTCAATTCCGAGTTCACGATCACCGACGGCGGTTTCGGCGCGATCCATCAACCGGGCACGTCGCAGACGCTCGATCCGCTGCTCGAAGTGCCGATGGTGCCGATCCACTACCGAAATTTTGGCGGCTACGAAGTCATCGCCGCCAATCACGTCACGCGTCTTGCCGACGATACGACCACCAACATCGCCGGCGTGCGCTGGTTCGAACTGCGCCGCACCGGCGGCATCGCCAATCCGTGGGTGCTGTACCAGCAGGGCACTTATGCGCCCGCCGACACCGGCGGCCAGATCAGCCGCTGGATGGCCGCGCTCGGCATGGATGAATCGGGCAACATCGCGATGGGTTATGCGGTAGCGCGCGATCCCGGCGTGTTTGCCGGCATGCGTTACGTCGGACGCGAAGCGACCGATCCGCTTGGCGTGATGACGACGCCCGAAACGACCATTGTCGACGGAGCTAGCTCGCAGAATGGTGTCGATCGCTGGGGCGACTACTTCGGCATGGGCGTCGATCCAGCCGACGGCTGCACGTTCTGGTTGAGCGGCATGTACATGCCGTCCGGCGGCAGCTGGCGAACGCGGTTTGCGGCGTTCCGTTTCGACAGCTGCGGCACGCCGACTTTCACGACGACCGCGGACAACCTGAGCCAGGGCGTCTGCGCCGCGAGCTCGACGCCGACTGCGCTCGATCCGGTAACGATCAACGTGACCCCGCGCAACGGATTCACCGATCCGGTGACGATGAGCTTTTCGCCCGCGCTTCCGACCGGATTCGGCGGCAGCTATACGGTGAATCCGGTGACGCCGCCGGGCACGACGGTCGCCAACGTCTCGGTCGACAACACGGCGACGCCGGGCCCGAATTCGTTCCAGCTCCGCGGCAGCGCGAACGGCATCGATCGCGATCTCGAGCTCGACGTCAACGTTTCGACCGAAGTCTCGCCGGGTCCATCGCTGACCGCGCCGGCCAACGGTGCTACCAACGTGCCGGGACAGCCGACCTTCACGTGGCAAGCTTCCGCGCAGGCGACCGGCTACCTGATCGAAATCGCGACGGATGCGAATTTCAGCAATGTGATCCTCTCGCAGAGCGTCACCGTAACGACGTTCCAGCCGTCCGCGACGTTGCCGCTGAATACGCAGCTCTGGTGGCGCGTGACCGCGTCGAACGACTGCGGCTCGACCGCCAGCAGCGTGTTCACGTTCTCAACGCAACCTGGACCGGGCCAGTGCGGCATCGGCACGACGACGCAGGTCGTGTTCTCCGACGACGTCGAAGGCGGCACGAACGGTTGGACGCACGGCGCCGCGGCCGGCAGCATCGACAACTGGACGCGCGGCAGCGCCGCGCACGACGGCAGCTTCGCATGGCAGGCGGACAATC
Organism: uncultured Gammaproteobacteria bacterium; assembly: GCA_963834755.1. Taxonomy (GTDB): domain Bacteria; phylum Pseudomonadota; class Gammaproteobacteria; order Xanthomonadales; family Rhodanobacteraceae; genus Dokdonella_A. The sequence goes on along the minus strand of CAWICQ010000013.1, from coordinate 173,780 downwards.
CTCCGGCCAACTCTCCGGCAAACGAAGAATGGCTCATCTCGCCGAGCATCGCGCTGCCAACCGGCCTCGACGCGCTGAACATCCAGTTCTGGAACCAGCAGTCGCTGAAGAGCGGCGGCGGCGGTTGCTTCGACGGTGCGATCATCGAGATCTCCACCAACGGCGGCGGCAGCTGGACTCAGATTCCGACGAGCGCGTTGCTCACGGTGCCATATGACGGCGTCATCAGCGGCGGCTTCGGCAATCCGCTCGGCGGCGATCAGGGCTGGTGCGGCGATCCGCGCGCGTACGTGAACTCGGTCGTCGATCTCGCCGGATATGCGGGCGACACGGTCCAGTTCCGCTTCACCCTCGGCAACGATCGCCTCACGCACCGCAGCAATCCGGCCTTCGCGGTCGATGACATCACGGTGCTGGGCTGCAGCGGCGGTTCGATCAACGACACGATCTTCACGGACGGCTTCGACGGCACGCCCTGATTGCGCGAAGCAGTGAGAGCCATTCGAGCGCCCGCATCCGCGGGCGCTTTTTTTTGTCGCGCTGCAGCGACGCGATTCCGAAAACAGATTGAAAGACGGCGGGGCTAGCGTGATCCTAGCCACCGGCACCGCGCGACGGTGCGAATCCGTTGTCCCGTGCGCCGTTCGGCGCACACAGCCACAGCATGGGGAGAGATGGACGTGAAAATGCTGCTCGTATCGATCGTGACAACCCTGGGTCTCATCGTCACTTGCGCTGCGTACGCGCAAGCGCCGGCCAACGCACCGGCAGGCACCACCGGTCAGTGCAAGGACGGCACCTGGTATTCCGGCGCGAGCAAGAAAGGCGCGTGCCACGGGCATCAAGGCGTGAAGGACTGGTACGGCGCTGCCGATGCATCGACGAGCAGCACGTCGACCACCAAATCGACCGCCAAGACCACTTCGACGACACCGGCGGCATCGTCGTCGAATAAAGGCACGCACGCGGCTTCGACGACGTCGCCGACTTCGACCGCAGCGACCGGCACGCCACCCACCGGTTCGACCGGGCTCTGCAACGACGGCACGTATTACTCCGGCGCGAGCAAGAAAGGCGCATGCCGCGGTCACAAAGGCGTAAAGACCTGGTACGGCGCTGCGTCGACGACATCTGCATCGACGACAGCGGCGTCGACAACATCTGCGATGCCTGCCGCGAAACCCGCGCCCGCAGCGATGCCGGCCGCGACGCCCCCGACCCCCGCTCCCGCAAAGCCCGCGATGGCGCCGGCCGCAACGCCGACGACGGCGGCAACGGGTTCACCCGCGCCGGGCGGCGGCGCCGGCAAGGTCTGGGTCAACACGAGCTCGAAGGTCTATCACTGCCAGGGCGACCGCTACTACGGCGCGACCAAGGAAGGCGGATACATGTCCGAAGCCGATGCGATCGCGAAAGGCAATCGCGCCGCGCATGGCAAGAGCTGCTCGTCTTGAACGCCGAGGCGTAATAGCGGCAACGACGCCACACATTTCCCCTCTCCCGCTTGCGGGAGAGGGATTGATGCGAGCGTTAACCCTGCGGCGGCAGCGTAACCGTTCCGCCGACGCCGTGGTGGCGAATCTCGCCGCTGCTCCCCGACTTCGCACCCACGGTGAAATTGCCTTTCACGCCGTCGGCGGTGATGTCGCCCGAACCGTCCACGCCGACCACCGCGTCGCGCCCGACGTCGACGAAATCGATGTCGCCCGAACTGTCGCGATCGACGCGTGCATCGCCGCCAACGTGACGTAGCGAGATATCGCCGGAGCTGTCCTCCTGCACGACCGCGCTGCCTTTGACGTCGTCGACGTTGATGTCCCCGGAACTGTCGGAAATCACCGTGAAGTCGCCGGCGATGTGGCGCACGTTGATGTCGCCCGAGGTGTCGGTCACGTTGACCGCGCCAGCGAGATCGTGCAGCAGGATGTCGCCGGAGCTGTCCTTGAGATCGAGTCCGTTGGTCAGGCCGGAAACCTCGAGATCACCCGATGAATCGCGCAAGTCGAGCTTGAGGCCGGCCGGCATGCGCACATGCACGTCGAGATAGCTGTAGTGATCGCCGAACAGACTCCAGCTGTTGTTGCTTTCGTCCGGAATCACCGTGCCGACGGTCGACGTCGAACCCTCGCGCTGCTGCGCGAACTGGATACCGGCGAGCGCGTCCTTGTTGCTCGCGCAGGCCTTGCCGCGCACTTCGATCGTGGCGAGACCGGGCACGCCTTCGACGATCAGATCGCCGGCACCGGTATCGAGCTTGAGCAGCGTCAGACCCTTCGCGTCGACATCGAGCGAGCGATCTGCGCGGTACTCGCAGTCTTCCGCAAACGCCGCGAGCGGCAACGTGATCAAAACCAGGAATGTGGCGACACGCAACATGCGAACCTCCAGCCATGGAACCCCGATGACATCAGATGCATCGCGGTAATGTAAGGTTTAACCGCACGCGGTGCCTCCGTATGGCGTTGCGCGCGCACGATATTTGATTCAGCCGCCTGGCCTTTCTTCGGCCTTGGCGCGATCCCACAGCGCATCCTGCTCGGCCAGCGGCTTCCCCGACAGTGTCTCGCCGGCCGCTGCCGCGAGCGCCTCCATGCGCCGGAACCGCCGCTCGAATTTCGCGTTCGCGTGGCGCAGCGCGCGGGACACGTCCACTTTGGCGTGACGCGCGAGGTTCACGCACACGAACAGCACGTCGCCGATTTCATCGTTGAGCCGGCCGGGATCGGCGCCGTCCGGCGAATTCCTCGCGCACCTCGTCGAGCTCTTCGTGCAGTTTTTCGAACACCGGTTCAACCGATGGCCAATCGAAGCCGACGCGCGCGGCGCGCTGTTGGAATTTCAGCGCGCGCTGCCATTCCGGCATGCCGCGCGAGATGCCGGCGAGCGCGCTCCCATCGGAGTCGCCTTTCGCGGCGCGTTCTTCGGACTTGATGCGCTCCCACGCCGCCGTCTGCGCGTCGGACGATTCGAACGTCGCGTCGGCGAATACATGCGGGTGCCGGGCGACCATCTTGCGGCAGATTGCGCCGACGACGTCGCCGAAGTCGAAATATCCGTCTTCCTCGGCCATGCGTGCGTGGAAGACCACTTGCAGCAACAAATCGCCGAGCTCTTCGCACAGCGCCGCATAATCGCGGCGATCGATCGCGTCGGCGACTTCGTAGGCCTCCTCGATCGTGTACGGCGCAATCGTGTCGAAGTTCTGTTCGCGATCCCAAGGGCAACCCCCATCAGGATTGCGCAGTGTCGCCATGATGCGGAGAAGATCATCGATCTTTGGTTTCATCGGAATGAGGTCATGCGGCGAGAAAGTACAACGTCGTGCCGGCGAAAGCCGGGACCCACTTTGCTGTCGCTTCAAAAAGCAGATGGATCCCGGCTTTCGCCGGGATGACGGCGTTTGGATTGCGACGATCGGGAGCGAACATCAGGGACCGGAAAACAACGCCGACCAATCCGCACCCGGATCGCCGATCGCAACGAAATCCGGATTCAGCAACGTCTCGCGCGTGTTGTAACGCAACGGTTCGCCAAGCATGTCCAGCACCGTGCCGCCCGCTTCTTCGAGCACGCACTGGCCGGCCGCGGTGTCCCATTCGGATGTCGGACCGAGCCGAAGATAAAGATCGGCCTCAGCCGACGCGATGCGCAGAAATTTAAGCGACGATCCGAGCGGCATCTTCGCGCAATGGCCGAGGCGCGCAAGCAGTTCGGTCTCGTGGGCGGACGCGTGCGACCGACTGCCGGCGACGACCAGCGGTGTCGCGCGCCGGCGCGTCGTCACGCGTCGCGCTTTCTCGCCGGGCTGGCCGATCCACGTACCGCCACCGCGCCATGCGGCGGCGAGCTCGCCGCCCACCGGCACCTGTACGACGCCGAGCACGGGCCGATGGTCTTCGATGAGCGCGATATTCACCGTGAATTCCCCGTTGCGCTTGACGAATTCGCGCGTGCCGTCGAGCGGATCGACCAGCCAGTAGCGCGACCAGCGCTGGCGCGCCGACCAGGCGATTCCGGCGGATTCTTCCGACAAAACCGGTACGTCCGGCGTCAGCGCCGCGAGTCCTTCGACGACGATGTGATGCGAAACAAGATCCGCGGCGGTCAATGGCGAGCGATCGTCCTTGTGCTCGACCGCGAAATCGGAATCGTACACATCGAGAATCGCCGCGGCAGCGCGCTCGGCGAGATACGCGACTTTCGGCACCAGCGCAGCGTGATCGATACTCATGGCCGCGGCCGGAAGCGGCCGGCGAGATATTCGCGCGCGACGAACAGCGCGGCGATCGAGCGTCCTTCGGTGACGTCGGGCTGTTCGAGGAGCGTGTGCAATTCGGACAGTCGCCACGGCACGATCTCGAGCTCTTCGGGTTCGTCGCCCGGCAAGCGCTCCTCATAAAGATCGCGCGCGAGCACGACGTGCGTCATTGACGTCATGTAGGCCGGCGACAGCGAAAGATTCATCAGAATGTGCAGATCGCGTGCGCCGTAGCCGATCTCTTCCTTGAGCTCGCGCTCGGCGCCCTGCTCGACGGTTTCGTCGCGATCGAGGCGGCCTTTCGGCAGACCGAGCTCGTAACGTCCGAGGCCGGCACCGTATTCGCGCACGAGCAGCACCGTTTCGTCATCGCGCATCGGCACGATGATGACCGCACCGAGACCGGAGCTCCTCAGCCGCTCGTACGTGCGGCGCTGTCCGTTGGAGAATTCGAGATCGACTTCTTCGGTGCGCAGGAAGCGGCTCGTCGTGGTCGATCGCGTGGCGTGAATGATGGGCGGTTTTCGCATCGCGCAATTGTACGCGGCGAGCGCTCGCGGGCGCGCGAACCAGGCGCAAGGATCAGCCGCGGGAATCAGGCAGGATTCAACGTGCGCAAAGCCAGCGCGTGCAGTGCTGCCGGGCCTGCGAGCGCGCTCGTCGTACCGAGTCCGATCTCGCGCCCTTCGAGATCGGTGAAGACGCCGCCGGCTTCGCGCACGATCAGGACCAGCGGCGCGATATCGAGAATGTTGAGATCCGATTCGATGACAAGATCGATCGCGCCGCGCGCAAGCAGATGGTAGTGCACGAAATCGCCGTAACCGCGAGTTCGCCCGCTGCGCCGCACGAGATCGGCGAGCGCGTTCCAGCGCGGTCCCGCGGCCAGCGTTTTCAGATTTCCAGTCGAGATGGCCGTTTGCGCATCGAATGCGCTCGCGCGTCGAAACACGCACGGCCGCAGCTTTGCCGCCGTCATCGCGGCCGAAAGAAAAGCGCCGCCGCCTCGCGTCGCCCACATGCGCTCGCCAAACGCGCCGGCGGCGGATACGCCGACGACGATTTCGCCCGCGTGCATCAGCGCGATTTGCGTCGAAAAAAACGCATAGCCGCGCACGAACGACTTGGTGCCATCGATCGGATCGATCAGCCAGAGAAAATCGCCTTCGCCCTCGCGGCCTTCCTCTTCGCCGTAGAACGCATGCTCTGGAAAACGTGCGCGCAGCACGCGCTTGATCGCGGCTTCCGCTTCGCGGTCGGCTTCGGTGACCGGCGTCTCGTCGGCTTTGGTTTCGATCGAGAAATCGTGAGCGCGATAACGCGGCAATGTCAGGCTTCGGCCGCGTCGGCCGCGTGCTGGGCGGCATCGAGCGCGCGTTCAAGGAAAACACGATCGAGCGACATGTGCGCGCTCAGTACAGCTTGAACATGCGCCCGCGCACGACGAGCTTCGATGAGCCGTCGGCCTGCGGCTCGCCGACATGCCGCAACGTTTCCAGCACCTGCTGATCGCCGTTGCGCGCGCGCAGCAGTGCGTCGACTTCGAAACCGCTCGCGCGCGGCATGAAAGTCCGCAGTCACGGCAAGATTGCCGCTGCCGTCGTCGTGCGCGGTACCGGCGATGCCGCCGTTCGGTTGCGCGGCGAAGTCGCCGAGAATGTCGGCGAAGCGCGCCTCGGCCTCTCCGCTGACGCCGGCTTCGCTCCAGCGCGCGTTGCCGCTCGCGCTGACCAGAAAGCCGTCGCGCAGGGTGGCGTCGCCGAGCACGCCGCTGATTACGCCGAGCAGATTCAGATCCGGAATGTCGAGCACCGGCGCCAGAAGCTGCGCAGGAAAACGGAAACGGATGTCGCGCAACGTCATCGTGCCGGCATCGGCGCGCGTCGACGATGCCGGCCGCATCGACGTCCGCGCCCTGGATGCGGATGTCGGCCGCCATCCGCGCGTGCAACAGCGCGCTCTTTGCCATGCGCCAGTCGATTTCGCCGAGATCGCGCCGAACACGCTGATGCCGTCCGCGTGTCCGTTCCACAGCGTGCCGCGCACGCCGCTCAGCACGACGGGGCCGAGATACTTCGCGCCCTGGCGATACGCGACGTCGGCCGGCAGCGTCCACAGCAGCACGCCGCCGATGACGAGCAGCAGCACGACGAGAACGATCAAGTATTTCAGGAAGCGCATCGGTGGATGCGGCGACGGAATTCGGATTCGGTTCGGGAAAGCCTAGATCGCGTCATGACGCACCAGGTGGATCCGCTGGCCGGGGAGCAGACGGAATCGACTCGCGCTTTCGCGCCATTGGCGACGAAATCAAGCTCAGTTCCCGATTCCGAATCCGATCCGCTCTTCAAGGTGCATCCTGCAGCGTCACTCGCGCGTTGACCAGTCCCACGCCGTCCGCCCGGTCGGCCGAGAAATCCGTGGCCTCGATGCCGTAGTCGCGCGTCAGGCCCTCGATCCAGCCGACCAGCGCATCGAAACGCGCGAATTCGAAACTGACCCTGACGCTCGAAGCGCCGACCGGCTCGACGCGCCGCAATGCGCCCTCGAGACCGCCGGCACGCGCACTCGCGTCGGCCAGCGCCAGCAGAGAACGGCCCTGGCGATCCCCGCGACGAATGCTTGCCGGCGGCGCGCAAGCGCTCGACTTCGGCCGCGGCCACGCGCACATAGGCCAAGTCGCGGCGCTGCGCATCGACGGTCTCGCGCAATCTCGGCGCGCTTCAGCGCCAGAGGATGCCAGACCAAGGCCCAGCCCAGCATCGCCGCGACGACGACGCCGCCGACGGCGACCGTGCGCTGATCGCGCGCGCGAAAGCGTGTTCCACCAGGCGCGGATCATCGCTCGCCTCCGGCGCTTTCGCTGCCGATGCGGATGCGCCCGTCGATGCCGTTGTCGCCGGGATTCGCCGCGGTCACGACGACTTTGAGACCCGGCAGCGCAGCCAGCCGCTCGCGCACTGTATCGAGCGTGGCGACATCCGGCGCGCGCAAGCCGAGCTCGAGCGCGCCGTTTCGGAATTCCATGCCGCGCGTCTGGATCCGCGTCGTGCTGCCCAGCACCGGCGCAATCTCGGCGACGACGCGCAGGAAACCATTGCCTTGCGCGCCGCCGCGCAGACGTTCGATATGGTTGCGTGCCAACTCCGCGGGCGGATAGCGCGCGAATTCCGCAGCGTCGATATCGGGAAACGCCTTGCGCACGGCGTCCTCGCGCGATCGCGTCCATGCGCGCGGACGCGCGCGACAGTTGCAGGACTTCGAAGCCGAGGTTCGCGACCGCGAGCACGAGCACCGCGGCGGCGAGCACGGCTGCGATCCGCCACAAACGCGCGCCGCGCGCGGCGCGATGCTGCGGCGCGAATGTGCCTTCGAGAAAATTCAACGGCGGCTTGCCAAGATTTCGCGCGAGGAACGCGAGCGCATCGCGCTGCCGTTCCTCGATACTCGCAACCGGTCCCGGCAGCGGAACCGCCTTGCCGCGCGGAAATCGTAGACATCGAGCGGCCGCGGCGGCGCATCGCCATTCGCGCGCTGCAGCCACGCAGCGAGTTCGTCCGGCGCGCACGCGAACGCCGACCACGGCGCGAAGCGAACGACCGCTCGATCGCTCTCGATCAGAACGGTCGCATGGTCCGCCCTGGACGGCAGTGCGATCGATTCGGGGAGCAGCGCGTCCGGACGAATGCCGACGGCAGCCAACGCGTCGAGCCATGCGCGCAGCGTCGCCTTCGCGACCACGGCAACACCGACGGTATCGCCGCTGGCGGTCGTCGCCGCGAAGTGCAGATCCTCGACCGGCGTCAGCAGCTGGTCTTCGATCGCGTACGGCACCGCCTGCATGAGCTGCGCGCGACTCCGCGCCGCGACGCGCGCTTCGGTGAGCAGCACCTCTTCGGCGGGCGCCAGCACGATGATTTCGGCTGCGCCCGTCACTACGGACGCCGGCGGCAAGCCCGCGCGTCGAACCCTGGAGCACGCGCCCGTCGGCGGCCTGGCGCAGCCAGGTCGAATCGCCGTCAGGTTCCAGGCGCAGCAGCAGACGATCGGGCATGGACGAGACCGGAGGAAGCCGCGGCAATTGTAGTCGAGAACGCCGGCTGCGGCTGTCGCCATCAGGGATGGGCTCCGCCGTTGCGTTGCGCGAGCGCCGGGCTTCCCGAATCGTCGAGCGCCGCGTCGCCGCCGCGGCTGCGCTCGACGACGCGCACGCCCTGACTGCGTTCGATCAGGCTGTAGAACGTGAACGGCACATCGTCGAGCCCGACGTCGCCGCGCGCGACGAAGTAATTGCTGGTCGTCGCGATCAGGCTTTGCGGCACATCGAAGACGATGTTCTGCCGCTGCGATTGCTGCACGAAATCGCTGACGCCGCTCCAGTGCGCCTGGCCGTTCTGCCACAGGCTTTCGGCCTGCGCCTGCGTGACGTTCGCTCCGAGCGCCTGCAACACCGGCACGCTCGCCGTGTTGACGTTGATGCGCGTGCCGGGCGGCAACGCGCAGACGTAAGGCGCGATGCGCGCGTAGACGTCGCTGGTGACGCCGCGCACGAGTCGCAATTCGGACACGTGCGCGAACACGCGCTGCGCGCTCCGGTACGGCACCGGCTGCGCGAGATAGTAGGCGTCCGTGACGTCGGCGCCGTTGCATCGCGCCGACGCCGAGCCACGCGACGGTCGCATCGGCGATATCGCGCGCGACGCCGCGCGCATCGAGCAGACGCTTGAAGATGCGTGCGCCACGTCTGCGGCATTCGTGCTGTCGGCGAGATTGTTGAGATTGAAGCAGCCGTTGAGATCGTGGATCGAACCCGTGATCAATCCGCCCGGCACCGGCTGCGGCGGCAAGCCGGACGCCCAGATGTCGGTGTTCGTATCGATGCTCGGATCGTCCTGCGAGATCCTTGAGCAGGACCTCGGCCGCGTACGCCTCGAGTCCTTGCGCGTAGGCTTCGGCCTGCTCGCCGCGCAGTGCGTTGCGTGTACGCGCGAGCGCGAGCTCGCCACGATCGAGCAGACCAGCGATCAACACGGCCGCCAGCGCGACAGTCAGCAGTGCGATCAGGAGCGCGATCCCGCGCTGAGTGGCCGGGCGCGCGTTCATCGCTGCGTCGCTCCGCCGCCGCCGCCCGGCGTGACGGCGGTGCGCGCGGCCGCCCATGGAGCACCGCTGCAGCGGAGGAATCGCCGAAGGCAATTCGACGATGCGCCGCAATTCGCCGAGGCCGTGCGACATCGATGCGGAATTCGATCGCGCGCGGCAACAGCGCGACGACTGCGTGCCCGGTGCCGCGCCGCGCGGCACTTCGGCGGCGGCCACGTGTCGCGCCAGGCCGCGTCGCTGCCGAGATAACGCAGACGCAGGCCATCGACGTTGTCGAACAACGCACTCGACGTTGCGACGGTCTGCGGCGCGCGATCGAGCACCGGGTAGCGTCCGCGCATCAATTCGGCGCGCGTCGAGCGCATAGGCGACGCGCTCGAGATTGCTGCGCGGCTCCGCGCGCGGGTTCGCGAAACCGAGCCGCGTCAACTCGATGCGATCGGCGGCGCCGGCGAGCGCGGGCAGTTCTTCGCCGCGACCATTGCCGCGCACCGGGCGCGACACGGCCTGGCGCAGATCGCGTTCGAATGTCGAGACCGCGCGCACGACGGCGGCGAACCGATCCTGCCGCTCGGCGAGCGCGCCGCGCACGCGCGCGATCTCCGCAAGTCCGCCGTACGCCGCAGCCGCGAGTGCCGCGAACACCGCCAGCGCGACGATCATCTCGATCAGCGAAAACCTGCTGCGATCCGCGCGCGCGCGAGCGAGAAGCGAATGGAGTCCATCGATTCACGGCTGCACCACCGCGCCGCGAATCCGCTGATGCTTGCGGATGGCTCCGTGCGCGTCGCCGGCGAAGACGCGAATGTCGATGCGTCGGATCTCGGGATCCGGCGTCGCGCTCACCTCGCGTGTCCAGCGCCACGCACGCGCCGCGAACTCGACGCGGCCGTCGCTCTCGCCGGCCGAAGGCAACGTCGCCGCGACAGCCGGGTTTCGGTCAAGCACATTCGCGGCGACCCAGCCTGCCAGCGTGCGTTCGCGCAACGCGTCGAAATCGTTGACCTGGAGCGCAGCGGTGCGCGTCAGCCCGAGCAATGCCAGTGCGACGACCGCGAGCGCGACCAGCACTTCGATCAGCGTGAAGCCGGATCGCTTGCGCGCGATTCATCGGCGCTGCTCCGACGCGTTCGGTCTTCAACGTCGCGTCCTCGGCGCCGCTGACGCGATAGTGCGGCGCGTCCGCGAGTGCGAGGACCAGCACGAACGGCGTCAGCTCGCCCGACGAGAAGCACACCAGCTGCGGCGATGCCGCGCGCACGCCGGAAAGATCGACGTTGCGGCCTTCGCGCGAAAGTTCGACTTGCACGCCATCGACCCACGCGCGCCGGCGCAACGTCGGAGTCGTCGTCGGAAACTCCTGCCATTCGGTGCCGCTCAAGAGCCGGAACGAATAGCCGCCCGGGTCGACGACGATGCCGATTTCGCGGCCGCTGAGCTCGGCTTGCTCGCAGGCCTGGGCGATGAGCGCCTGGAATCGTTCCGCTTCGCGCTGCAACTGGCGCTGCGCGCCGCTGGCGATCGAGAGCGTCACTGCGAAGCACGAGCACGCCGACGATCACGATGACGACGAGGAGTTCGATCAGGCTGAATCCGGCGTCGCGTTGTTGTCTCAATGGCATCGATGCACGCCAGCGCGCAAGACTCGTCGACACGACGCGCGCGGCGCGTTCAGCCGTTTGCGCTGCGACCCGCGATGCACACGAATCGTTCGACACGACGATGTCGCGCTCGTCGACGCGGCGCGCTCAGGAATCCCAGTTGCCGATGTCGGCGGCCTCGCCCTCGCCGCCGGCCTTGCCGTCGGCGCCGTAGCTGAAGACGTCGATCTCGCCGTGCTGTCCCGGATGCTGGTACGGGTACGGATGGCCCCACGGGTCCTTCGGCATGCGGTCGAGGCGCTGCGACCAGTTCGGCGCTTCGGGCTGGCCGGTCGGCTTCGTCACCAGCGCTTCGAGGCCCTGCTCGGTGCTCGGATAGACGAAGTTGTCGAGCTTGTAGATGTTGAGCGCGGCGACGATGCTCGCGATGTCCTGCTTGCGCGCACGACGCGCGCGCGGCCCGGCTCCTCCATGACGCGCGGCACGACGATCATCGCGAGGATGCCGAGGATCACGACGACGACGAGGATCTCGATCAGTGTGAAGCCGCGCAGCGCGCGGTTCGCGAGCGAGCATTCGGGGACGGCTGATTTCGAGGGCACGGGGCATGGCGAGCTTGTGCGGCAGCGGGGCATGGCCCGGATCATAGCAGCCATGGACTCCTCGCTTGCGAACCGCCTCGCCGCGCGCGACCTCGCCGTCGTCTGGCATCCGTGCACGCAGATGCACGATCACGAGACGCTGCCGATGGTGCCGATCGCGCGCGCCGAAGGCGCCTGGCTGTACGGCCACGACGGCAAGCGCTATCTCGACGCGGTCAGCTCGTGGTGGACGTGCCTGCTCGGCCACCGGCATCCGCGCATCGTCGCGGCGCTGAAGGACCAGCTCGACCGCCTCGACCACGTGATGCTGGCCGGGTTCACGCACGAGCCGGCGATCGAGCTCGCCGAGGCGCTCGTGCGCATCGCGCCCGCGCCGCCGAACGAGACGGCGCGCTCCGCCGCGTGTTCTATGCCGACAACGGATCGAGCGCGGTCGAAGTCGCGCTGAAACTGTAGCTTCCACTACTGGCGCAACTGCGGCCGCGGCGAACGAACGCGCTTCGTCGCGCTGACCGGCAGCTATCACGGCGAGACGCTCGGCGCGCTGTCGGTCACCGACATTCGCGCTCTATCGCAAGACCTACGCGCCGCTGCTGCTCGAGCCGATCTTCGCGCCGTCGCCGGATGCCTATGACGCCGCGCCCGGCGAAACGCCGCCGAGTGCGCTGCGCGTCGACTCGGCGAGCTGCGCGCGATTCTCGAACGCGAGGCGCGCGACGTCTGCGCGGTCATCGTCGAGCCGCTGGTGCAGTGCGCCGGCGGCATGCGCATGTACGACGCGAGCTATCTGACCGGCTTGCGCGCGCTGTGCGACGAATTCGACGTGCACCTGATCGCCGACGAGATCGCGGTCGGCTTCGGCCGCACCGGCACGCTGTTCGCGTGCGAGCAGGCGCGATCGCGCCGGATTTCCTGTGCCTGTCGAAAGGCCTCACCGGCGGCACGCTGCCGCTGTCGGCGGTGCTGACGACGCACGAGGTCTACGACGCGTTCTACGCCGAATATTCGGCCGGCAAGGCGTTCCTGCATTCGCACAGCTACACCGGCAATCCGCTCGCGTGCCGCGCGGCGCTGGCGACGCTTGTCGGTGTTGCGCGACGAACCCGTGCTCGAACGCAATCGCGCGCTCGCCGCGCATCTCGCGAAACGCATCGCGCCGCTTGCCGAGCATCCGAATGTCGCCGACGTGCGCCAGACCGGCATGATCGCGGCGATCGAGCTGGTGCGCGACAAGGCGACGCGCGAGCCGTTTCCCGCCGTCCGAACGCCGCGGACTGCGCGTTTATCGGCACGGCCTCGAACGCGGCGTCGTGCTGCGGCCGCTCGGCAACGTCGTCTATTTCATGCCGCCGTATTGCATCACGCCGGAGGAGATCGACCTCATGGTCGATGTTGCGATCGAAGGCATCGGCAGCGCGTCGGTTGAGCGTGACGCCGTCAACGGGTGAACGCCTACCACCATGACTGCGCGCCACAATCCCCCTCTCCCGCTTGTGGGAGAGGGCCGGGGTGACGGAATCCTTGGTACGCCGCTGCGATGTTAGCTCTAAGAAAAGCGCGGCCACGATCACTCCGATTGCCCTCACACTATCCTCTCCCGCAAGCGGTAGGCGGAAGAACCTCGCGGAGGGGAACCTCGGCGCTGGAATTCGCTTCGCTACTTTTTCGCGAACTCGATGCGCCGGTTGCTCGCGCGCCCGCCGTCGTGGCGTTGTCGCCGATCGGCTGTTCAGCACCGTGCCCGACCGCGACGAGCCGCCCCGCATCGACGCCTTTGAGGATCATGTACGCACGCACCGATTCCGCGCGCGCCTGCGAGAGCTTCATGTTGTCGTCGGCCGCTGCCGATGTTGTCCGTGTAGCCCGCGATCTCGTAACTGCCGTTCTTGAGGCAAGGCGCGATCGCATCGAGCAACGCGCGGCCTTTCGCGTCGATGCGGCTCGACGCCGTCTTGAACGTCACCGCCGCCGGCATGCGCTCGGCGCAGCGCACGTCTTCGGGACGCGTCACCGGCTGGGTCGGCGCAGGAGACTTCGATCGAGTTGACGACCGCCGTGTCGGGACCGAAGAACTCGTGCGCCCAGCGCTCGCGCGAAGCCTTGTCGGCATCGCTGATCGCCTTGCCGCTCAGCGTGACGCCGCCGCGCGCGTCGCACGCGATGCCGATCGGCGGATCGGTCTTCAGCGCGGCGAACAGCGTGTCGGCTTTCGTCGGCGCATGGCGACGACGCGATCGTCGCGTCGACTCCGACGCGATCGACGACATTCGTTTCGCCGTATGCCGTCGTTGCGGCCTGCAGCAACGCGTTGCTTCGTCGGCTGATCGGTGACCGTGCCTTCGATCACGCGCTTGTCGCCGTCGAGGCGAACCGCGAACGGGCCCGGCGCTTTCGCGGCGCTCTGCATCGGCGGCGGCGGTGTCAAGCGCGGGCGCCATCGCGGCGGCCGCGCCGTTCGAAGCCTCGGCGCCGCAGCACGTGCCTTCGGCCGGACCGAGTCCGGTGAACCCGAGAATCGCGAGGACGATGACGAGCAACGCGGCGACGATCCACGTCGTGCGCGAGTAGCGCGGCCAGTCGAGCGAATCGGTTCATCGCCTCGCTCCTCGCCGCATCAAATACTGCCGGATGGACGACCGCTGATCAGTTCCTCCTGCAACCGCTTGAGCTCGGCCCAGCGGTTCTCCGATGCGAGCGCCGCCTGCCGCGCCCACGATCCCGGGATTCGCGAGCTGGAAATGCGGCCCGCCGCGCTCGAGGATTTCGAGGATCTCCGGCACGCCGAGCCGCGCGAGCTGCGCGAACGAAACGACGCCGTTCTGCTGCAACAGCTCGTCGATGCGCGGACCAATGCCTTCGATGATCGTCAAGTCGTCGTCGTGCTTGATATTGAACCCCGCCGCGCGCGCCGCACCGACGTCGATGACACGCGCCGGCGGTGCGCGCCGCAGCTTCCACGATGGCATCGTGATGCGCGACGGCGGCGCGCTCCGCGGCTTCTTCGTCGACGCGCGTCGCGGTGGATGGGTTCTTGCGGAACATTTTCGACAGCAGCCAGTTGGCGAGCCAGCCGAGCACGAAACCCAGCACGAGCCACCAGAAGCAACAGGCGATCTGACTCATCGCGTTCTCCGGAAGGGGCCGCTTGCGGCCGAGAATACTCCTACTTGGACGGGCGTTAACTTCCTGTCATCTGCGTGTGCTTGCGGGTTCGGCCACGTCGCCCACTACCGATCGAGGTCGCGGCGCGGTACTGTCCACGCACGGGCACGCCTCCTCACCCGGACGTCGCCTGCCGGTCGCTGCACGGAGACGCCCATGCGCATTCCCCGCATCTACGTGCCAGAGCCGCTTCGCCCGGGTCGCGAGGTCGAGCTGCCGGTTCAGGCCGGCGAGCATCTTGCGCGGGTTCTTCGCCTCGATCGCGGCCATCCGCTGCGGCTTTTCGACGGCAGCGGCGATGAATACGAAGCCGAGCTCGCCTCGCTTGCCAAGCGTTCCGTCACGGCGCGCGTGCTCGAATCGGCCGAGGCCGAGGACCGCGAAAGCCCGCTCCGCATCACGCTTGCGCAGGGCATCGCGCGCGGCGAGAAAATGGACTGGATCCTGCAGAAGGCGACCGAGCTCGGCGTCGCGCGCATCGTCCCGATCGTGACGGACCGCACCGAGGTCAAGCTCGATGCCGAGCGCGCCGAGCGGCGTGTCGCGCACTGGGAAGCCGTCGTCGCGTCGGCCTGCGAGCAATGCGGACGGCGGCGCCTGCCCGAGGTCGCCGAGCCGGTGAAGCTCGCCGACTGGGCCGCATCGCTCGACGAAAGTGCCGGCCTTCGCCTCGCGCTGAATCCGCACGGCGACATCGCGCCGCGCGATCTTCCGGCGAGCGCGCAGGCGACGCTCGCGGTCGGACCCGAGGGCGGCCTCTCCTCGCACGATCTCGCTGCACTCGATGCCGCGGGTTTCCGCGGGCTTCGGCTCGGTCCGCGCATCCTGCGCACGGAGACGGCCGGCCTCGCCGCGCTTGCGGCGATGCAGGCGCTGATCGGAGATCTGTAGCATCGCGCCCGGTTTCCCGCGCTTTTTGCGTGATATGACCTGCAACCACCACCAAGGGAGCACGTCAGCATGAACGCGCGAATCCGCACCTACGCCGGCCGCGCCGCGGCCCTTCTAGCCCTGCAGCAATGCTCGGCGTGGCGCTCGCCGCGCTGCCACCGGACAGCGATGCGCCGCGGCAATCGGCCGACACGATGGTCGCGCATGGCACCGGTCCGCGCCGAAGCCCGGCACGGAGCGACCGCTCCGGCGTCGACCGACGATACGGGCGATCCCGATTCGTTCGGTCGCAGCCTGCAATGGCTCGGCCTTGCCGACGGCGAGGTCGATCTCGCCGCCGACTGCACCGGCGATACATTCCCGTGCAAGGTGCTCGCCCGGCGCCAGCCGTGACGAACTTCAGCTATACCGATCTTGGCCACATCACGCTGCCGGCGAAATCGGCCCATTCGCTGATCTGCTACTGGTTCTCGCCGTTCCTGACGGTCGGTTACGGGAACGACGGCCCCGCGCCCGTCGTCGCGTACTCCACTACACGCCGACCGTGACGATCGAAAATCCGCTGCTCGACGATCCGTCGCTGATCGATCCGACGACCGGCCTGCCGTTCGGCGGACAACTCCTGACCGGGATGACTTCGCAGCAGCATTTCGAGGAGCCGCTGCAACCGGCGGCATATCACCGAGCGCACGCGCGATTCGGCGGTCTGCATCGCGGGTCTGATCAGCCGCGACACGCTCGTCCGGTTATACGGCCTGACCGACGCGCAGGCGCGCGACTTCTTCAAGCACCAGATGACGCTTCACCTCAACGTCCAGGGCAACGCGCAATATCTCGATTTCGCGACGCTCTACTTCGGCTGGCGCCTCGTCGGCGATTAGGGGGAGGGAGGGAGGGGGGGGGCGGGGGGTCGATGTCGCCGCGACCTCAGAGGGCCGGTGCTCGCGCCTCGCGCGCGACGATGCCGCGCGCGTGCGAGCGCGATTGGCAGACCGAACAGGATCATGTGCGCGACGACGTTGATCGCGACGCGTGTCGGCGTGAACGTCAGCGGCGTCGGAAACGCCGACAGCGGCAGCACGACGAAATTCATGACGACGTAGACGCAAATTCCGTAGAGAAGTCCGGATAACACCGCGCGCTGCGTCATGAAGACGAGCTTTCGGCTCGCGAAATAGAAGATCGCCGCGATCAGGAACGCCATTTCGAAGTGAAGGCATAAACCGAGCGTTGCCGTCTGCGCGCCCCTTCGTACGCCGGCTGGCCGAGCAATCCGCTCGCGACGGACTGCAGCACGCGCTCGGCGGATACGCCGCGAAATGCGGAGTACACGGTCGCATAGATGATGTCGAACGTTCCGGCGAGGCCACCGCCGACAAGGATCGCGAACACTGCAGGATTGCGGCGCATCGATTCTCCCCTTGCGCGCGAATAGTTGCGCTGAATTTCCCCGGAGGAATCTTACGTGGCCGCCGCGGCGCGTTGCCCTCGGTCGGGCGAGCGCGAACCACCGGTCGGCGCACGGAAGCGGATCAGCATGGATAGCGATCCTTGATATGCTCGTTGTAGTAGCGGCCTTTCGACGCTGCATCCAGGAGACCGTCGAAGACGCTATGCGGAACGCCGCAGAAGTCGTAGGTGTGGCCCGCGACGAAACGGATCTTCATCTGGCGAGTCGAGGCGTCGTAGCCGACGGCCGCGATAGCGGAGGAAGATATGACGGCGATCATGTCCATGGCATCGGACATGCGGCCTTTCGAGCGCACGCCAAGGCCCGGCGATTGCTGCGAGGGCAGCGGAAACGAACCACCCACGCTCGGCTCAACGCCAAAGCAGCGAGCGCACCGCCACGCTAGGCTGCGACGGCGTCCGCGACCATGCCTTCGATCAGCCCGAGGTCCGGAATCACCGCGCGATCATCGCGCACGAGAACTTCGGCGCGAATGCCGAGTGGATGCGCGTTCTCATCGCCGGTCGGAATCAGCGAGTCCGGCGTGACGGTCGTCAAACGCGGAAATCCCTGCGCGAGCAGCGCAAGAAACGGCATCTTGGCGTTGCCGCTGAGTGCCTTCAAAACGGCCACGCGCGCGTTTGTGTAAGTTTCGTCGGCGACTTGGCCGGTCAGTATCGGAAACGAAAACAGCGGCAATCGCCAGCCGCGCCAGGACAGGCGGCCGAGCAGCCACTTCGGCGCGTTGGCGACACGCTCTGGCTGCGAATAAGTGATGACCTCGGCAACCGTCGCGTTCGGCAATAGCACGCGCCCGCCGGTGACCGGGATCATGACGCCGCGGATTTCGCGTGGAAGGTCGAGCATGTGATTCCCCATTCGTCGCTGCGCGAGTCGCGTTCGACTCAGCGCTTGTTCTTCGTTTGTTCGGCGAGCAGCAGGTCGGCGAGTTCCATTGGCGTGCCGAGGACCTTGACGACCCCCGCCTCGACGGCGCCGTCGACCATGGAGCTGACGACGCAGCTGTCCGGATGCTGCGCGTACACCGTACCGCCTTTGCCAGCCAGGTATTTCGCACCTTCGACCGCGTCGGTGGTCATGCCCGAAAAAATGATCGCGCCTGCGTTCGCGCCGTAGCGGTCGGCGACGTCGTGCAGCACGCGATCGATGGACGGGCTGTACGCGCCCTCGTTGCTGGCGCGCTCGAGCACGACGATGCCTTCCGGATCGACCTGCAACCGGTGCGTGGTCGGCACGATGATGACTTCGCCGTGACCGACGCGCTCGCCATGCGTCGGCGTGCGCACGGTGAGCGATGTTGCTTTGGCGAGTTGCTGCGCCATCAGATCGACGAATTCCGCGCCCATGTGCTGGGCCAGCAGGAACAACGCCGGATAGTCGCGCGGCAGCTCGCCGAGGAATTCGCGCACCGCTTCCGGACCGCCGATCGAAGCGCCGAGCACCCAGACGCGTCGGATCTTCGGCGGCACGACGACCTTGTCTGGATCAAGCCACGACTCGTGCGCTTCGCGCTCGACAGCCTGCGGCGCGACGGCTTCTTCGAGCGGCATCAGCTCGAGCGAGAACCCATCGATATCGGGCATAGGCGGCGGCGCCGTGTTCTCACTCGGTGGCGCGAGATATTCGACCGCGCTGACCTTCTCGATGCCGAATTCGGCGCGGCCGGTTGGTGGGGGCACGGCCGGCGGCCCGCCGCCTTCGAGCATGTCTTCGAGCGACCAGTCCGCAGCCGCCGCGAGTCGCAGCGGCGACATTGGAATCGAGGCTTCCATCGGCGCGAGCGTTGACGGCGCGTCCGAGTCGACCTCGTCGAGCAAAGAAAGATGGGATACGTCGACTGCTTGGTCAGCGGTGTTTTTCGCAGGCGTCGCAGCGGTGTCCGCCGGCGTCGGCGGTATCGCATCGAGGTCACCGAGATCACCGAGGTCGCCGATATCGCCGAGATCGCCGCACGTCGATCGATGCCTCTTCGACACGCGCTGCAACGGGCGCTGCGGAAGGCACTTCGGTCGCGTCATCGCCGAAAAGCTTGTCCAGCGCGGCGAGGTCGAACACCTCGAGATCGGGATCGGTTTCCAGACTTTCGGCAGTGGATTCTTCGGCGCGCGACGCCGGCTCATTCGGAGCGTCGCTCGTGTGCAGCGTCTCGCCTGCAAACGACGCTTCGTGCGCCGGTGTTTCGTCGCTGCCGAATTCGTCGGTGAATGGAGACGGTGCTTCGGACGGCGGCGACGGCGTCGCGGTGAGCGCTTCGAGCGTCGAGAAATCGAACTCGTCGGCGGGCGGAGGCGGCGGCGACGGATATGCCGCCGCGGCCGGCTGATTCATCTCGTCGTAGCGCGATTCGAGCGCGTCCAGAGGATCGCCGGCGTCCTTCGTCGCGACGGCATGCTCCTCTTGCGCGCTTTCGACGATCGATTGCAGACGCGTGTCGTATCCCGCTTCGGGTTCCGACACCATCTCGATTTCGTCGGCCAGGGTTTCTTCGGCTTCGGTCCCATGCGCCAGCGAAGCGCTGTCGGCGCGCGCTTCTGCGACAACGGGAACCGGCGTCGGAATCGCCTCCGCGCCTTCGGGACGCGGCGGGTCGATGTCGACATCGCCGAGAATCTTCGCGGCGAGATGACGCACCCAGCGCGCCTGATCCCATCCGGACAGTCCACTCGACACCTGCGCGTCATTGAAGACGACGCTGTAGCGATCGTCTTCGAGCAGGCCGTAGACCTCGTCGAGATGCGCTTCGACCTCGGGATCGAGATTGACGATCGACGACGCGCGCGCCGGATTGCTTCAGCGCGCCGGGATCGAGATCGACCGGCGCCGCCTCGTACACGATCGGCGTACCGAGCGAAGTCAGCGCATCGCGCAGATGGCGGCCGAGCTCCTGCGTCTGGTAGAGCAGCGCGACGCTGCGTGTTCGCTTGCGAGTTAGACACGATCCAGTCTCAGTATTTCCTGCACGTGGCGCAGCAGGTCGGCTTCCTGGTAGGGCTTGCCGAGATAGCGTTCCACGCCGATTTCCAGCGCGCGCTGGCGATGCTTTTCGCCGGTACGCGAGGTGACCATGATGATCGGCACGTCCTTGAGGCGCGCGTCGTTGCGCATGTAGGTCGCGAGCTCGTAGCCGTCCATGCGCGGCATCTCGATGTCGAGCAGCATCAGGTCCGGCACTTTTTCCTGCAGCTTCTCGACCGCGTCGAGACCGTCCTTCGCGGTGATGCACATCGAGCTCGGCGCGTTCGAGCACGCGCGTCGTCACCTTGCGCATCGTGATCGAATCGTCGACCACCATGATCAGCGGGTGCGGCGGTGTTCCTGCACGCCTGCGGGCGGTGTGTAGACCGGCATCTCGACCGGACGCCGCCTCGACGCGCGCGCGCAGCGCGGCCGAGCGGCGCACCAGCGGCGCGAGATCGAGAATCATGACGACCGAGCCGTCGCCCATGATCGTCGCGCCGAAAATGCCGGGCACGGAGCTGATCTGCGGTCCGACCGACTTGACGACGATTTCGCGCGAGCCGACGACCGCGTCGATGCGCACTGCGGCGCGCTGATCGCCGGTGCGCGTCATCAGCAGCGGCAACTGCGTCTCGTCGAGCGCGCGCCCGGCCGGCACGCCGAGCAGCTGCGAGAGCTCGTAGATCTTGAATTCCTCGCCGGCGTAGCTGTATTTCGGATTGCCGGTCGCGAGGCGCCGGTCCAGATCGTCGCGCGCGATGCGCACGACGCCCTGCACCGACGACATCGGAATCGCGTATGTGTTGTCGCCGAGCTTGACCAGAATCGCCTGCGTCACCGCCAGCGTGAACGGCAGGCGGATCGTGAACGTCGCGCCCTTGCCCTGCGCCGAATCGATCAGCAGCGAACCGCCGAGCTGCTTGATCTCGTTGTGCACGACGTCCATGCCGACGCCGCGGCCGGCGAGCTGGGTCACCTGCTCGGCGGTGGAGAAACCCGTTTCGAGCACGAAGCCGTAGAGATCGCGATCGGACAGCTCGACATCGGGCTTGAGCAGGCCGCGCTCGATCGCCTTGCGTGCGGATCGCTTCGCGGTCCATGCCTTTGCCGTCGTCGGAAACGCGCAGCACGACTTCCGTCGCCTCGCGGCTGACCGCGATGTTGACCGTGCCTTCGGCCGGCTTGCCGGCGGCAAGACGTTCTTCGGGCGTTTCGATGCCGTGCGCGAGCGCGTTGCGCAGCATGTGCTCGAACGGCGCCTTCATGCGCTCGAGCAGGTTGCGGTCCATTTCGCCTTGCGCGCCGTCGACGCGCAGCTGTGCGCGCTTGCCGACTTCCTGCGCGGCCTGGCGCAGCGTGCGGCGCAGGTTCGGCACCAGCGAATCGAACGGCACCATGCGCGTGCGCATGAGGCCTTCCTGCAGATCCGAGCTGACGCGCGACTGCTGCAGCAGCAGCGTTTCGGACTGGCGCGTCAGGTCGTCGAGCAGGCCCTGAATCGAGACCAGATCGGATACCGACTCGCCGAGCGCACGCGAGAGCTGCTGCAGCTGCGAGAAGCGGTCGAGCTCGAGCGGATCGAACGACGATCTGGCCCGGCTCGTGCTGCTCGCGCTGATAGCGCGCGATGATCTGCGCTTCGGTTTCGATTTCGAGCTTGCGCAGCTGCTCGCGCAGACGGCTGACCGTCTGTTCGAACTCGATCAGGTTGAAGCGGAACGTCGAGATCTGCTGCTCGAGACGCGAGCGGTAGATCGAGACTTCGCCGGCGTAGTTGACCAGCGAATCGAGCAGCTCGGAGCGCACGCGGATCATTTCCTGCGGCGCGCGCGGCGGTTTCCTCTTCTTCGAATGTCGGCAGATGACGCGGCGCCGGACGCGGTCCCGTCGGAGCCGCGGCGACCGGGCGCGGCGGCGCTTCGGCCTGCTCGCTTGGCGCAGCCGATTCAGTCGGCGTGTTCATCGTCGCGATTTCTTCGATATCGCCGATCGACACGGGCAGGTCGGCCGGCATCTCGCCGGCGACCAGACCTTCGAAACGTGCGATCGCATTCAGCGGCATCGCGATCGCCTGGCGCTGCGCAACGCGCTGCACGAGCGCGTGCAGCCGATCGAAACCGCGTTCGAGCGATTCGACCGCGACGCGATCCATCGGACGGCGGCCTTCGCTGACGATATCGATCAGCGATTCCATCGCATGACTGAGATCGCCGATCGGCGCAAGGCCGGCCATGCGCGCACCGCCCTTCAGCGTGTGCAGGTCACGTTGCAATCCGACGATCAGATCGCGATCCGACGGCGCTTCGCGCAGACGCGCCATCAGCGAATCGGAGTGATCCAGAATGTCCGCGCCTTCCTGCACGAAGATGCTCGAGCAGGTCGTCGTCCATGTCGGGCAGCTCGAGCGCGCCATCGGGCTGCGCGTCTTCCGCGATCGGCGGCGCCTCGGCACCGGTGAGGCGATCGGCCGCGTGCGCGGGTTCGGTGCGCATCGGCGGCTCGCTCTTCTTGCTGAAGGTTTCGATTGGTGCCGCCTTGATCGGTGGCGCATCGATCGGCGGCGTCTCGATCGACAGCGGTTCCTCGTCGAACGACACGCTCTCATCGGGCGTCGACGCGGCAACCAGTTCTTCGGCGGGAACTTCGTTCGATTCGAGCTCGGCGACCGATTCGAGCTCGGCGAGATCCTCGGTTTCGTCGACGTCGAACGCGACCGCGGGAATCTCGTCGTCCGGGACGTACACGTTCGCGATATCCGTTTCGTCGGTGTGCTTGTCGGCTTCGTTGAACGCGCCGACCAGCGCCGCATCGACGAACGCAGGCAGGCCGCTGAATGCCGGTTCCGACGACTCGTCCTGCGCAACGACGGGAGGCTCTTCGGCGCCGCGCGCGGCTTCGGCGAGCGACGGATTCTCGAGATCGAACGCGGACAACGAAGCGGCGAGATCGGCCGGCACTTCGGCGCGTTCGACGTCCGCGCGTCCAGAGACGCTGTCCGGATCCAGGCTCTGCACCAGCGAATGCGTGAGGTCGTCCTCGGCTATCGCCGGCGTCAGATGATGGCGCGCAATCTCATCATCGGCAGCGTGCATCGGCACTTCGGTGACGACGTCGTCCAGCTTCGATGCCGCTTCGGCGCCGGAGTAAAGATGCAGCGAGCTTTCCGGCTCCGGCAGCGCATCGCGGAGCGCGGTGACGCGCTGCGCGAGATCCGAGGAATCCGGGAGCACGCCGACGCCCATGTCCAGCCGCGCAATCACATCGCGGGCAAGCTTGACCGTATCCTCGAGCGCAGCGATGCCTGCGTCGTCGGGCGCCGCAGCGACGCCGCGCAGACGCTTGATGTAGCCCTCGAGCGGCGCCAGCACGTGGCCGAGCGCCGGCAGATCGACCATTGCGATCGCGCCGTTGAGCGTGTGCACCGCGCGGAGCAGCGCTTCGCTCGCGACGACGGGTGCATCCGCAAAGCGATCGAGATAGTCGCCGATCACGCCGAGATGTGCAGCGACTTCGCTCTTCAGAATGTCGAACAGCACCGGATCGATGTTCGGCGTCGGTCCGGCGTGAACTTCCGGCGGCGACGCGGCGAACGCGCTCTCGATATCGAATTCTTCGGACGACACGGGCGCTTCGGGCTGGGCGACAGGCACGCGGCGGCGCACGGTGCGGCGCACCTTGCGTGTTCCCGCGTGGCGCTCCGGCACCAGCGCATCTTCGCCTGCAGCGACGCGATCGGCGGTGTGCATGATGCCGTGCACGTTGACCATCGCCGCGCTGCCGCCGCGGAGTGCGCCCAGCAATTCCGGCAGCGCATCGACTGCATGTTCGACCAGCGACACCGACGCGTGGCCCGGTGCGATCGTGCGATCGAGCACGCGATTCAACATGTTCTCGACTTTCCAGCAGAACTCGCCGAGGGTCAGCGCGCCGACCAGACGGCCCGATCCTTTCAATGTATGGAACGAGCGCCGCAGCGGTTTCAGCGAATCCAGATTCTCGATGTCGGCCTTCCACATCGGAAGCTGACGCCGCATGTTCTCGATTTCTTCCTGCACTTCCTCGACGAACACTTCGCGGATGTCGTCGTCGATGTCTTCGCCTGCCGTGCTCTGGAAGCCGGCGTCGTGCGCGGCTTCGAGCGGGACTTCTTCTTCGATTTCCTCTTCGATCTCGGTCCAGCCGGGTTCGCTTTCGCCGGTTTCGGCCAGACGCAGGCCGTCCAGATCGTGCGCAAACGGTTCCGGCGCGTTGGCTTCGCCGATGATCAGATCGCCGATGTCGCGGCCGGGTGCAATCTCGACGACGCTCGGCACATCGCCGGTCGGCGTCGTTGGAAGCGTGGACGTCCTTCGATTCGCCGGTCCAAGTGGGCTTGGAAAGGTCGATATCGAGATCGATGTTCGGAAGGTCGATGCTCGGCATGTCGGCATCGGCGGCGAGGCGCTCGGTGTTTTCGTCGCGCAAACCGTCGCTGCGTCCGCTGGGAAGATGATCGCCCCAGCTTGGAAATTGATCCGCGGGTACGTCGAAGGACAGCGACTGAAGGTTGCGCTCGCGCGTCGTCGGCGCAGCGGTCGTCGAGTCGTGTCCATACGCAAGTGACGCCGCGGCTTCGAGCGCTGCATCGACACCGGAAGGCGCAGGCGGCGCGACTTCTGTGGCAGGCAGCGGCGCAACCGGCGAAACACCTTCTCCGGAATCGCCGCCGCCGGAAGGAACCGGCCAATAGCCGAGCGCTTCGAGGCTTTCGCGCGTGACGTTGAGGATGCGCTCGCGATTGCCGCGCTGCTCGCGCGTCGCTTCGAGGTAATACTCGATCGCGGCGAGCGCGTCGGCGAGTTTGTCCATCTGCTCGGCCGTCGGCACGCGCCGATGCTGCAGCAGTTCGGTTTCGACGAAACGCACGATGCCGGTCATGAGCTGCGCCGCATCGCCGAGGCCGAGCATGCGCAGCGCACCGGAAATTTCTTCGAGCAGACGCGGAATCTGTTCGACGCGCCCGTGTTCCCACGGCGATTCGATGAACGCGATGATGTCGTGCTTGGCCTGCTGGATGTTGACCGCGGCCTCGCGCATCAACGCATCGAGGATCTTGCGCACTTCAGCCTTCGGAAGTTCGAGCTCGCCTTCCATCGGCTCGCTCTCGCCGCCGGCACCGAGTCGTTCGATGTGATCGTCGAGCGAGGCTTCGACATACAAAAGCGCGCCGGCGACATCGAGCAGCGCGCCTTCGTCGATCGGGCGACGATTGTCGGACATCTCTTCGATGACCGTGCGCTGTTCGCCGACGACTTTGCGCGGCATGCCGAGACCGAGCATGCCGAGCGTGTCGCCGACGCGATCGAGGATTTCGGCCTGGCTCGCGAGATCGGCCGGATTCGCATCGCTCGAGCGCAGGAAAATATCGAGCGATTCCTTGACGCGCAGCAGATCTTCCTTGATCGCGACCGAAACCGTGTCCAGAAGATTGCGGTTGTGGCCCGTCATCGAGCCTTGCGCGTGCTGCAGTTCTTTCTGCGTCGGCAGCAGCGTGTCGAGGCGATAGGTCGCGCGCACGTCGCGCGCACGCGGGCCTTCGCGCCGTCGAATGCGCGATGTAATAGAGAAGATTCTTGACCAGATCGCGCGGCGGCAGCGATGCGAGCGCGATTCTCGCCGCCGTCGGCGAAACGCTTGATTTCGCGATCGACGCCGCCGAACAGGAGCTTGACCGCGACGCTCGGTTCGAGCGCGCCATCGCGCACGGCTTCGATCACGCCGCCGGCCACCCACCAGAGGCGACGCGGTTCGCTGCCGTGCGACAGGCTGCGCAAGCGATCGAGCACGTTGTTGAGGCGATCCAGATGCTCGTTGGCTTTCTCGTCGCGGAACCATTTGAGCAACGCGGCCTGGAAACCCAGGCGCAGGCGCAACGCCTGCGTGCGCAATTCGGCGGGCGGGGTCGGCGTCGCGCTGCCGATGGCGGCGCGCGGAAGCTCCGCGTGCATGTCCGGCGAAAACAGCGCGGACTCGGTCAACAGATTGTCGCCGCGGCATGCGCGCAGATCGTTGAGCAGCGGCAACAGGACGATCGGAATGTCCTTGTGCCCGCTTTGCACGCGCTCCAGATAATCGGGCAGCTGCACCATGCCGCGCATCAGCACGGAATAGGCTTCGTCGCGCTGCTTGATCGTGTCGTCGAGCAGACCCTGCGCGAGGCGCTCCATTTCCTCGACGACCATCGCCGCGCCGTACAACTCGACCATGCGCAGCGTGCCCTGCACCTGGTGCAGATGCAGCGCGCTTTCGCGCATCAGCGCGACATCCGACGGATTCTCGACGTAAGCCTCGAGCGCGTCGCGGCCCTGCTTCAGGGTCACGTCAAGCTCGTGCTTGACCCAGTTGAGAGCGGTGAAGTCGATGTTGTCTTGCAGTTTCATACCACCCTCGATCCACTCTCGCCGGCGTCAAGGCCACCGGCGGCGTTTGCGGAATGCGCTGTTTGCGATTCCGCCAGCCGGGCCATCAGCCCGGCAGCTTGAAGTCCGCTACCGACCTGCGCAGATCGGACGCGAGCTGCGCAAGGTTGCCGATCGATTCGGCGGTCTGGCTTGCGCCGACCGACGTCTGCGTCGTGATTTCCTGAATGACGTTCATCGTCGCGGAAATATTCGTCGCTGCCGCCGACTGCTGGCGCGCCGCCGTCGAGATGTTCTGAATCAGTTCCGCGAGGTCGTTCGAAACTTTTTCGATCTCGCCGAGCGCGAGGCCCGCGTCCTCGGCGAGGCGCGCGCCCGACACCACTTCGGAGGTCGTCTGCTCCATCGAGCTGACCGCTTCGTTGGTGTCGGACTGAATCGTCTGCACCAGCGTTTCGATTCGTTTCGTCGCGCCGGAGGCGCGCTCGGCGAGTCGCTGCACTTCGTCGGCGACGACCGCGAAGCCGCGGCCCGCTTCGCCCGCCGACGCGGCCTGAATCGCGGCGTTCAACGCGAGAATGTTGGTCTGCTCGGCGATGTCGTTGATCAGCTCGACGATCGATCCGATTTCCTGCGAGGACTCGCCGAGGCGCTTGATGCGTTTCGACGTTTCCTGGATCTGGTCGCGGATCGAGTCCATGCCCTGAATCGTCTGGCGCACGATGCCGGCGCCTTTCGCGGCGATCTGCACCGAGCGCTGCGCGACTTCCGCGGATTCGGCGGAGTTCTTCGACACGTTGTCGATCGAGGTCGCCATCTCGTTGATCGCGGCCGATGCGGACGTGATCTGCTGCGCCTGATGTTCGGCGGCTTCGGCGAGATGCATCGCGGTCGCCTGCGTTTCCTGCGCGGCGGCGGAGACCTGCACGGCGGTCTCGTTGATCGTCGTCACCAGGCTGCGCAACGCTTCGACCGCGAAGTTGACCGAGTCGGCGATCGCGCCGGTGATGTCTTCGGTGACGGTCGCCTTGACGGTGAGATCGCCTTCGGCGAGCGATCCCATTTCGTCGAGCAGGCGCAGAATCGCTTCCTGGTTGCGCTGGTTGAGTTCCGCGGAAACCTGATAGCGGCGCTGCTGGTCGCGGATCAGGTTGACGCCGAGGAACAGCAGCAGCAACAGCGCGGCGCCGGCGGCGATCGCGCCCCACCACGGATTCGGAAACAGCCGCTTGGTCGGCAGATCGCCGATCAGCTGCGCGACGTTGCCGGCGCGCAGCAGCACGCTCTGGCTGTCGGTGAAGCTCGCGTCGGCGGCGTCCTTCACGTCCTGCAGGTTCGTCGACGCGTCCTGGATCTGCTTAATCGGATCGGCGAGCGCGGTCCACTGCTGCGAGATGTCGCCGAGAATCTGCTTCGCGTTCGGATTGTCGAGCGAGCGGATGTTGAGCTCGGGCGCGCCGTTGAGAAGTCCGGCGACGACCGCGCTGTAGAGACGCGCGTCGCGTGCGAAACCGTCGGCCGAAGCCTGCGCGTCCGCGCCGCCGGCGAGAATCTTGGTAACGCGACCGCCCATGCGGTCGGCGAGCTGCATCTGGCGCGAGGAGATGTAGACCTGCGAGGCGCTCGCATTCTTTTCGGTAAGGATGTTGACGACCTCGTTCATGCGCGAGTTCAGCGCCGACAGCTTGTCGGTGAAATCCTTCGCGCTGGTCGCGGCGCCGAGCACGAGCTCCTTGTTGTCGAGGATCTTGGTCGCGTTCGTCTGCAGCGCGGCCCAGGCCTTGGTCAGTGCTTCGAGCTCGGTCTTGAGCGCGGGCTCGCTCGCATAGCCGCGCATGCCGCTGTTGTCGCCGATGTTGAGGTTGCGCACATAACTATCGATGCTGTTGCGCGAGCTCTCGAGTTCCTTGAACGCGAGCTCGTTGCCGCCGGCCGCTTCGGACGCGTACTTGGCCAGCTCCTGCGAGAGCACCTGGATCTGCGTCGTGTACGAAATCGCTTGCCGGTCCTGGTTGTTCTTCCAGTACAGGAAACCGAAGTCGACGATCGCGAACAGGAAGAGGAGGCCCAGCAACACGAACAGCACCGTGTTCGCGCTGCCGCTCCGCTCTCTGCCCAATGCGCCCGAAGTCGTGCTCATGCTCCACCCCTTTGTGATTCGTCTTTAAAGGCCGGCCGCCCACCGGCCCGCGCAGCAACGCCGACAGACCCGCGCCGCGGCGTACGCCACGTCGGGTCTCCCTGCCTTGCACGCGTCGGCACCTCGTGCCGCAGAGGCTTTGTCCGCCTCTTTCGCGTTCCGCGAATCCGTTCGCTTTTCGTGAAAATCAGAGCAACTTTCATGCCGATCCCTGCTGGAACTCGGCCGCCCGCACCAGCGCCGCCATGCTGAAGAGGCCCCACAGCACGTCGCCGAGCTGGAGGTTCTCGCCCACGAACCGCTGGTAGCGCTCGTCGGCCTCGCCGACCGCGTCCGCGCGCTGCTCGTCGGAGAAGCTGCGCTGGCCGAGCACCTCGTCGATCAAGAGGCCGACGCTGCCCGCGTGCTGGCGCACGACGAGCACGCGGCTTGCCTCGGTCACCACGCTGCGCTCGCCTTCGATGAAATCGCGCAGATCGATGATCGGCACCAGATTGCCGCGCACGTTGGCGACGCCGAGCAGCCAGCGGCGCGTGCCGGGCACGACGGTCAGCAGCGGCGGCGTCAGGATTTCGTTGACTTCGCCGATGATGCTGACGAAGTGCCGCACGCCGACGCGAAAGCCGATGCCGCGCCACAGTCCCGGCGCCTCGATCTGATCGGGCAGACCGGCCGCGTGCGCCAGGCTGCGCCGCTCGTAGTCCGCGAGCACTTCGAACGGCGTGCGACAGAGTGGTCGGCGGCGATGACCATGTCAGCTCGGCAGGAGTTCGCTGATGCGCGCGAGCAGATCCTTCTCGGCACCGGTTTGATCATGAAATCCTTGGCGCCCTGGCGCAGGCCCCACACGCGGTCGGCCTCCATCGACTTCGTGGTGATGATCAGGATCGGTATCGTCGCGGTCTCGCGTCGCGCGAAAGATCGCGCGTCGCCTGGAATCCGTTGATGCCCGGCATGATCACATCCATGATGACGAGATCGGGCCGCTCGCGCTTGACCAGCGCGATGCCCTGCTCGGCGCTCGGCGCGCTCGTGACGCGGTGACCGCCTCTTTTCGAGCATCGTGCTGAACGCATGCACGTCCGTCGGCGAATCATCGATGATGCAAATATGTGCCATCTCTTCCCCTGTAGATCGAATGGCGGTGTTCAAAATCACTTCTTTACTTGAATAGTGCGGTCCTGGATGGCCGCTTTTTCATTCTCACGATCAAGGACGAGCGCATAAATCATTGACGTGCCGACGGATCGCGCCGAGCAATTCTTCTCGGGTGAACGGCTTGGTCAGGTATTGCTCGGAGCCGACGATGCGCCCGCGCGCCTTGTCGAACAGCCCGTCCTTCGACGACAGCATGATCACTGGCGTGCCCTTGAACATCTGGTTGTTCTTGATCAGCGCGCAGGTCTGATAGCCGTCCAGACGCGGCATCATGATGTCGACGAAGATGATCTGCGGCTGCTGGTCGGAGATCTTCGCCAGCGCCTCGAAGCCGTCGGTCGCGGTGACGACCTCGCAACCCTCCTTGCGCAGCAGCGTTTCGGCGGTGCGGCGGATGGTCTTCGAGTCGTCGATGACCATGACCTTGACGCCGGTCAGGCTGCCATCTTTCGTGTCATCCACTCGGACCCCCTACCGCGTACTTAAACGGATTACCGGCATGCTAAAAACATGCCGCGATCGCGCTGAACCCCTCGCTAGCCGGCGCGCTCCCGACATTTGCGGGACGGCTATCGCGGGATTCGGCCTTCTTAACCAATACTTAGCGAAGCGTCAAGTTGTGCTCGTAAGCTCACGAAATACCACGAGAACCAGCGCTCGTTTTTTGCCCGAATGCCGAGCCCCGTCCAACGCCGAGTGTAGTATAGGAATACCCGCCTTGCTGCGACGACGGTCGCGGCCCGCCGTGCCTTTCGGAGCTTCGCGATGAACCGCACCCTGGCCGTGCTGATGGACCCGATCGCGGCGATCCATCCCGAGAAAGATTCGACCTTGGCCATGCTGCTGGAAGCCCAGCGGCGCGGCTATGACTGCTTTACATGCTGCAGAGCGGGCTCGCGCTCCGCGACGGCGAGCCGTGGGCGCAGCTGGCGCCGCTGGCCGTGCGCGACGACGATGACGACTGGTTCACACTCGGCAAACCGACCTGGCGCGAGCTTGCACGATCGATGTGATCCTCGCGCGCAAGGATCCGCCGTTCGACGACCAGTTCCTCTACGACACGATGGTGCTGGAGCTCGCCCAGACGCGCGGCGCGCTGGTCGTGAACGACCCGCAGGCCCTGCGCGACGCCAACGAGAAGCTCTTTTCGCTGCATTTCCCGCAATGCATCCCGCCGACCGTCATCGCGCGCGACGCCGCCGAAATCCGGCGTTTCGCCGCCGAACACGGCGAGGTCGTGCTGAAACCGCTCGACGGCATGGGCGGCCGTTCGATCTTCCGCAGCCGCGACACGACCCGAACCTCAACGTCATCCTCGAGACGCTGACCGGCAACGGCCGCCAGTTCCGCGCCGTGCAGCGCTTCATCCCGGAGATCACGGCCGGCGACAAGCGCATCCTGATGATCGACGGCGAGCCGGTGCCTTATGCGCTCGCGCGCATGCCGCAGGGCGACGATTTCCGCGGCAATCTTGCGCGCGGCGGCAAAGGCGTCGGCATGCCGCTGAGCGAACGCGATCGCTGGATCGCGGCCGAGGTCGGCCCGGAACTGCGCCGGCGCGGCATGCTTTTCGTCGGCCTCGACGTGATCGGCGACTGGCTGACCGAGATCAACGTCACCTCGCCGACCTGCATCCGCGAACTCGACAAGGCATTCGGCCTGAACATCGCCGGGCCCTGTTCGATCGCATCGAGGCCTTGCGCAAGTAAATGGCGGCACCCGGCACCGGCAGCGCCGACCGTCTCGGCGTCACCCTGCTGTTCTCGCTGATCGCGCACGGCGTGCTCGCGCTGGGCCTGACGTTCGAGTACGAGAAGCCGGCGCCGCAGCTGCCGTCGCTCGACGTGATCCTGGTGCAGTCGGCCAACGGCGAGAAACCCGACAAGGCCGACTTCCTCGCGCAGGCCAACAACAGCGGCGGCGGCACGGCGGACGAAGCGCGCTGCGGCCGTCGCAGCCGTTGTCCAGCCCGATTCCCAAGGCGGTCGCCGGCATCGCGCCGGTGCAGCTCGAGAACGGCGCGCCGCGGCCGGAAACGCCGACCGACCTCGAGCTGCTGACCCAGAAGCAGTCGAACTTCAACGTGCGCACCGACACGGCGAAGCCCGACACGCCGCCGCAGGCCGCGCCGACGGTCGACGCGAGATCGACAACGCAAGCTGGAAATGGCCAAGCTCGCGCAGGAAATCCAGCGCGAATCCGAGCAGTATGCCAAGCGCCCGAAGAGCAAGTACATCTCGGCCAACACGAAGGAATATGAATTCGCCGCGTACATGCGCGCCTGGGTCGCGCGCATCGAGCGCATCGGCAACCTCAACTATCCGGACGAGGCGCGCCGCCAGCAGTTGCACGGCCAACTGGTGCTGACGGTCGGCCTGACCCGCGACGGACGGTCAAGAGCATCGACGTGATCCAGTCCAGCGGCCACAAGGTGCTCGACGATGCGGCGATCCGCATCGTCCATCTCGCCGAGCCGTTCCCGGCACTGCCGGAAGACAAGGAAAAGGTCGACGAGCTTTACATCAGCCGGACGTGGCAGTTCCTGCCGGGCGACATCCTGCGCAATCGATGAGGGTTGCGCCCTACCCTCTCCCGCAGCGGGATGAGGGCTTTTGTCGTAAGCGGGAACGGATCACTTGCACTCCACGTCAGATGTCAGGTCTGCTCGCGCGCTTCGCGATTTTTCCGCCCACACATTCCAACGCAATTCCTACGCCGCGTTCAGGACCGTCCAGTACAATGCCGCCATGGCCGATTCGAGCCCGCTCACCAATCAGCTCCTGATCGCGATGCCGGCGCTGCGCGATCCGAATTTCGCGCGCGGCGTCACATTCCTCTGCCAGCACGGCGAAGACGGCGCGATGGGGCTGATGATCAACCGGCTCTCCGAATACCGGCTCGGCGACGTGCTCGCGCAGATGAACATGAGCTCGGAACTTGCCGACGTCATCGACGCGCCGGTGCTGATCGGCGGTCCGATGCAGCCCGAACGCGGCTTCGTGCTGCATTCGCCGCAGGGCGAATGGGAATCCTCGTTCCGCATCTCGGATCGGCTCAGCGTGACGACCTCGCGCGACATCCTGGTCGCGATGGCCGCCGGCGAAGGCCCGCGGCAGGCGATCGTGACGCTCGGTTATTCCGGCTGGAGCCCGGGCCAGCTCGAGCAGGAACTGCGCGACAACGCGTGGCTGACGGCGCCCGCCTCGGAAGAAGTCCTGTTCTCGACGCCGCTCGAAGAACGCTGGGAAGCCGCGGCGCACATCGTCGGCGTCAACCTGATCCAGCTGACGAGCTATGCCGGCCACGCCTGACGCGTTCGCGGCTACGTCCGGCGGACAGCGTCCTGGGATTCGATTTCGGTACCCGTCTGATCGGCGTCGCGGTCGGCAATCGGCTGAGCGGAGCGCGCGCGCTGACGACCGTGAATCACGGCGAGCAGCCGGACTGGCGCCGTCTCGACGCGCTGATCCAGGAATGGCGACCGGCGTTCCTCGTAGTCGGGCTTCCGCTGCGCATCGACGGCGGCGAACAGGCGATGAGCCGCGCCGCGCGCGGTTTCGCCGGCATGCTGGAACAACGCTACGGCCTCGACGTGCGCCTCGTCGACGAGCGCCTTACCTCGACGAAGCCGCGCGGCGCTTCGCCGAACAGCGTGCATCGGGCGCCGCCAAGCGCAAGCACGCGGCGAGGATCGACGCGATCGCCGCCGAAGTCATCCTCGAAAACTGGTTCGCTTCCAACGACGCATGACTCCGATGGCCGAACCGCGCGCCGCCAGCGACCGACCGCGCCACTTCCTGACGCTGAACGGGCTCAGCCGCGCGTACATCGTTTCGCTGCTCGACCGCGCCGTGGCGCTGCGCGAGGCGTATCGCGACGGTGCGCTGCCGCCGCTCCTCGCCGGGCGCACAGTCATGAACCTCTTCTTCGAGGCATCGACGCGCACGCGCACGAGCTTCGAGCTCGCGGCACGCCGGCTCGGCGCCCATGTCGTCAATTTCGATATCGCGAGCTCCTCGACGAGCAAGGGCGAAACCCTCGAAGACACGCTGGCGACGCTCGAAGCGATGGACGCCGACGCGTTCGTCGTGCGCCACAAGGACAACGGCACGCCCGCACGTTTCGCCGCGCACGCGCGCCGCGCGGTCGTGATCAACGCCGGCGACGGCAACCATGCGCATCCGACGCAGGGCCTGCTCGATCTGCATGACCATCCGCGATCACAAGAGCGACATTGAGGGTCTCAATGTGACGATCTGCGGCGACGTGCGCCATTCGCGCGTCGCCCGTTCAGATATCGACGGCCTGACCGCGCTCGGCGCGGCGGAAATCCGCCTGTGCGGACCGACGGCTCTGCTGCCGGCACCGCGCGGAATTCCCCGGCTGCCGCATCATCGAGAGACTTCGACGAGGCGCTCGACGCGAGCGACGTCGTGATCATGCTGCGCCTGCAGAAGGAGCGCATGCAGAGCCGCCCGGGCCTCGGCGAAGCCGAATATTTCGCCGCTACGGCCTCACCGCAACGCGCCTGCGCAACGCGCGCAACGATGCGATCGTGATGCATCCGGGCCCGATGAACCGCGGCATCGAGATCGCCGACGGATCGCCGACGGACCGCAGTCGGTCATCCTCGAACAGGTCGCCAACGGCATCTTCGTGCGCATGGCCGTGCTCGCGGAACTGCTCGGGTTTGATGGCGTCAGTTTGATCGCATTTCCGATCGATGAACAGCAATCGAATCATCTGTCTTCGACTAGCCGCCGAGCATCGTGTTGACGGTCTCGTAAAACATGCGATCGCGGCGATTCAGTCGATCGATCGTCTGCCTCGCCGAAACGGAAAGTCCTCGTGAGGAGCGCCGTCTTCGCCGCGATTGTCGACCGGCATGGCATCGACGGCGATGCCGGTCAGGCGATTGAAGCGCGCGAGCGATTCGGCCTCGTCTCGACCGTGCCGAGGAAAAAGAAGTCCTCGGGCTTCTTGCCGCCGAAGAAGCGCGTCATCACGTTGCGCATGCGCGGCAACGCGGCGAACGCCTCGACCGAAAGATTGCGCTCGATCAGCATGCGGCAATCGGGGTTGCGCAAATCCGGAACGCGCTTCCAGTAGCTGTAGTGGCTGATCATGCGCTCGACCGGATCGCGCAGCCACGCGACGCAGCGCACCGGCCGATCGGCGGCGTCGTACTTGTCCGCGACGAAATGACCGTGCACGCAGTCGTACGCGCTCTCGAAACCGCCGCGACGTGCTCGGGTTTCAGGCGCTGCCTCAGCCGCCGCCAGCGAAATCCGGGCGCGAGCGGACGCTCGGCGTAGTCGAGATACAGGCGTTCGCCGAAATGCGCCGAAGGATCGTGCGGAACGCGGTGCCTGCGGTTTTCGGAATGTGGACCGAGATCAGCATTGCGCTCAGTCCTCCGCGCGTGCGCGATCGCGCACGACGTACCAGCGCATGCCGTGCCAGCCGCGACCCGCCGAAGAATCTTCGATCGCCAGGGCGATGCGCAGATCCCGATGCCGGATCATCGTCCAGGCCAGATCGCATTCGCGCAGCACGTGCATCTCGAACACGGCGTGACGTCGCCACGCCAGCCGACGCAGCGGATTCAGCCAGCGATTGGAGACGCGCGCGAAGAGTTTGCCGCGCATGCTGTCGTCCGCGCCGTCGACGAACTGGAACACCGCGACGCCGCCCGGCGCAAGCACGCGAAAAAACTCCGCGACATAGCCGGCCGCGAGGCGCGCCGGAATGTGCTGCAGCGTGATGTTCGAGTAGACGAAGTCGACGCTCGCATCGGCGATGCCTTCGAGCCGCGGCGACGGATTCTCGCGAAACTCGACGTTGGCGACGTCGGCGTTGAGCGCGCGCGCCGTCTCGATCATGCTCGCCGAGACATCGACGCCGATCACGCGCGCGAAATGCGCGGCGAGCGCGCGGCTCAGACGCCCGGCGCCGCAACCGAAATCGAGCGCGAGCGCGCGGCCCGCCGGCCAGTTGCGGCTCGCGAGCGAACTGCATGTGCGTATCGATCTCGGCGCGGCCGGTCGCGAAGAACTCTGCCGGCTCCCAGCGGCCGCCGCGCTTGTCGGCGTGCGAAAGCACGGCCCACAACGGATCGTCGCGGCCCAGCGTCTGCCAGACGCGGCGCAGGCGTTCGAGGTCGTTCATCGGTGGAAACGGGCCGGGAATCGGGAATTCGGAAATTTACGGCCTTGGCGACATCGCGCGGCATTGCGCCATTGCCGATCCCGCATCCGCCGAATCGCGCATCGACGGGCTCTTGGGATCTCAGCTCTCGACGAGCTCCACGCCGTCCAGGCCCTGCCACAGCGTGTGCGCATCGCCGCCCTGCGCGAGCTTGATCTTCAGGCGCACTTCGTTCGCCGAGTCGGCGTGGCGCAGCGCGTCCTCGTAGCTGATCTCGCCGGCCTGATACAGCTCGAACAGGCTCTGGTCGAACGTGCGCATGCCGAGGTTGGTCGATTCCTTCATCACGTCCTTGAGCTTGTGGATCTCGCCCTGGCGGATGTAGTCCTGCACCAGCGGCGTGCCGAGCATGACTTCCATCGCGACGCGGCGCGCCTTGCCGTCCGGCGTCGGAATCAGCTGCTGCGCGACGACGCCCTTGAGGTTCAGCGACAAGATCCATGAACAGCTGCTGCGCGGCGATCTTCGGGGAAGAAGTGGATGATGCGGTCCATCGCCTGGTTGGCGTTGTTCGCGTGCAGCGTGCACAGGCACAAGTGGCCGGTTTCGGAGAAGTTGACCGCGTGCTCCATCGTCTCGCGCGTGCGCACCTCGCCGATCATGATCACGTCCGGCGCCTGGCGCAGCGTGTTCTTCAGCGCGTTCTCCCAGGTATCGGTGTCGATGCCGAGCTCGCGCTGCGTGATGATGCAGCCTTCGTGCTTGTGCACGTATTCGATCGGATCCTCGATCGTGATGATGTGGCCGGTCGAATTCTGGTTGCGGTAGCCGATCATCGCGGCGAGCGACGTCGACTTGCCGGTGCCGGTCGCGCCGACGAAGATGATGATGCCGCGCTTGGTCATCGCCAGCGACTTGATGATCGGCGGCAGGTTCAGTTCCTCGATCGTCGGAATGCGCGTCTCGATGCGGCGCAGCACCATGCCGACGCAGTTGCGCTGGTAGAAGCACGACACGCGGAAGCGGCCGACGCCGGTCACGCTGATCGCGAACTGGCACTCGTGCGTTTTCTCGAACTCCTCGCGCTGCGAGGGCGTCATCACGTTCAGCACCATGTCGCGCGACTGCTGCGGCGTCAGCGCGTTCTGCGTGATCGGCGCGATGCGCCCGTGCACCTTCATCGAAGGCGGCACGCCGGCCGTGATGAACAAGTCCGACGCCTTCTTGTGCGCCATCAGCTTGAGGAACGAGGTGAAATCGACGCTGCTGCTCATGGCACTACTCCCGGGATAGGGATCGGGATTCGGGAATCGGTAAGCGCGTTGCGCCGACTCGACCTTTCCCTGTCCGATCCCGACATCCTGCACTTCAAAGCGCATATTGCTCGGCCGCTATCGTGAAACTGTGATTTCGGGTCCTTCGAATCCGATTCCCCATTCCCGAATCCCGTCCTTACTTGAAGATTTCCTTGTTCTTCGCGTAGCCGATCGCCTGCTGGCGCGTCACCAGGCCGCGCTTGACCAGGTCCTGCAGGCACTGATCCAGCGTCTGCATGCCGTACTGGCTGCCGGTCTGGATCGACGAATACATCTGCGCGACCTTGTCCTCGCGGATCAGGTTGCGGATCGCCGGAATGCCGACCATGATCTCGTGCGCCGCGATGCGGCCGCCGCCGACCTTCTTCAGCAGCGACTGCGAGATCACCGCGCGCAGCGACTCGGACAGCATCGAGCGCACCATCGGCTTTTCGCCGGCCGGGAACACGTCGATGATGCGGTCGATGGTCTTCGCCGCCGACGACGTGTGCAGCGTCGCGAACACGAGGTGTCCGGTTTCCGCGGCGGTCAGCGCCAGGCGGATCGTCTCGATGTCGCGCATTTCGCCGACCAGGATGTAGTCGGGATCTTCGCGCAGCGCCGAGCGCAGCGCCTCGTTGAATCCGTGCGTGTCGCGGTGCACTTCGCGCTGGTTGATCAGGCACTTCTGCGAGGTGTGCACGAACTCGATCGGATCCTCGATCGTGAGGATGTGCGCGTATTCGTTCTTGTTGACGTGATCGACCATCGCCGCGAGCGTCGTCGATTTGCCCGAGCCGGTCGGCCCGGTGCACGAGGATCAGACCCTGCGGCTGCGAGATCAGTTCCTTGAAGATGCGCGGACAGCCGAGGTCTTCGAGCGTCAGCACTTCGGACGGAATCGTACGGAACACCGCGCCGGCGCCGCGGTTCTGGTTGAACGCGTTGACGCGGAAGCGCGCCAGGCTCGGAATCTCGAACGAGAAGTCGACCTCGAGGAATTCCTCGTAGTCGCGGCGCTGCTTGTCCGACATGATGTCGTAGATCAGCGAGTGGATCTGCTTGTGATCCAGCGCCGGTATGTTGATCCGGCGCACGTCGCCGTCGACGCGGATCATCGGCGGCAGGCCCGCCGACAGATGCAGGTCCGAGGCCTTGTTCTTGACCGAAAAGGCCAGCAGTTCGGCAATATCCATTACGTTGTCCCCTGGAATCCGCGATCGCGCGATCCCGCAGCGCCTGGAAACCCACTACCCGCGCCAGTATAGCTCGCAAAAATCATGCCCGATCAGGCGTCTCCCATGAATTCCTGCGAATCAGCCTACAGTTCCGTGCTGAAACGCATCGCCGCGGCCAGCGCCGCCGCCGGTCTGCCGCGGCCGGCCCGGCTGCTCGCCGTCGGCAAGACCAAGCCGGCCGCGGCGCTGCGCGCGCTGGCGGCGCTCGGCCAGACCGCGTTCGGCGAAAACTACGTGCAGGAAGCGCTGGGCAAACAGGCCGCGCTCGCCGATCTGCGCGCTCGAATGGCACGCGATCGGGCCGCTGCAGTCGAACAAGTGCCGCGACGTCGCGCGCCATTTCGACTGGCTGCAGACGCTCGACCGCGCCAAGCTCGTCGATCTTCTCGCGCGGCACCGACCCGAAGCGCGGTCGCCGCTGAACGTGCTGATCCAGGTCAACATCGACGACGAAGCCGCCAAGTCCGGCTGCGCGCCCGACGCCGTCGCCGGGCTCGCCGCGCTCATCGCCGAACGGCCG
This sequence comes from uncultured Gammaproteobacteria bacterium, assembly GCA_963834755.1. Lineage (GTDB taxonomy): Bacteria > Pseudomonadota > Gammaproteobacteria > Xanthomonadales > Rhodanobacteraceae > Dokdonella_A. Next base: position 134,838 of record CAWICQ010000013.1, on the reverse strand, counting down.
GCGCTGCGCCTTCGCGGACTCATGGCGATTCCGGCACCGCTGCCCGACCTGTCGCGCCGGCGCGACGCGTTCGCGCGCATGCGCGCGCTGTTCGATCGCGCTCGCCCGCAACGACACGCCGCATCGACACGCTGTCGATGGGCATGTCCGACGATTTCGAGCTCGCGATCGCCGAAGGCGCGACGATGGTGCGCATCGGCTCGGCGCTGTTCGGGGCGAGAAGCCGGGATTCGGGATTCAGGAATCGGGGAGTCGCCAGTGAGCGACGCGCGCTTGCAGAAGCTTCGAGCGTCCGCGGCTTGCTATGCTTGCACGTCGACCACGCGCCGCGAGCCACGATGCCACCCCATTCCCGAATCCCGAATCCCGAATCCCGGCTCCGTCGCCTTCATCGGCGGCGGCAACATGGCGCGCAGCCTGATCGGCGCGCTGATCCGCAGCGGCGCGAACGCGCGTTCGATCGCCGTTGCCGAACCCGAAGCCGGCCTGCGCGATGCGCTCGCGCGCGATTTCGGCGTCGCCGTGCATGCCGGCAACGCCGAGCCGATCCGCGACGCCGATACGATCGTGCTCGCGGTCAAGCCGCAGGTCATGCGCGATGTCTGCGCCGGCATCGGCGCCGCGCTCGGCGATGCGCGCCCGCTGATCGTCTCGATCGCGGCCGGCATCCGCACTCGATCAGATCGAGGCATGGATCGGCCACGCGCTGCCGATCGTGCGCGCGATGCCGAACACGCCGGCCCTGATCGGCGCCGGCGCCACCGGCCTGATCGCGAATGCGCGCACCAGCGCAGACGAACGCGCGCGCGCGCAAGCGATGCTCGACGCGGCCGGACGCACGGCATGGATCGAGCGCGAAGAGCTGATGGACACCGTGACCGCGCTGTCCGGCTCGGGGCCGGCGTATTTCTTCCTGCTCGTCGAAGCGCTCGAAGACGCCGCCGCCGCGCAAGGCCTGCCGCGCGCGACCGCGCGCATGCTCGCGAGCCAAACCTGCCTGGGCGCCGGCCGCATGCTCGCCGAAAGCGGCGAAGCGCCGGCGACGCTGCGCGAACGCGTGACGTCGCCCGGCGGCACGACCGCCGCCGCGCTCGCGGCGTTCGACGCCGGCGGACTTGCGCGAGCTCGTCGCGACGGCCGTCGCAGCCGCGACCGAACGCGGTCGCGAGCTCTCGGCGCGCGATCAACTGACTGATCACGGGACCATCGATGGGCTACTTCGCCAACGCCGGACAGATCGTCATCCAGTTCGCTTTCGGCGCGCTGATTTCGCTGATCGTCCTGCGCGTGCTGCTGCAATGGGTGCGCGCGAACTTCTACAACCCGATCTGCCAGTTCCTGTACAAGGTGACGAATCCGGTGCTGATCCCGCTGCGCAAAGTGATTCCGTCGTGGCGCAATCTCGATATCGCCGGCATCGTTCTCGCGTGGCTCGCGACCGCGCTGAAGCTCGTGCTGCTCTACGCGACGCTGGGACAGACGCTCGGCGTGCTCGGCCTCGCCGTGCTCGCGCTGGCCGATCTGATCGACTTCATGCTGCTGCTGTATCTCGTGCTGATCCTGGTTCGCGTCGTGATCAGCTTCGTCGGCGCCGACAGCTATCACCCGGTCGTTCCGCTCGTGCTGCAGCTGACCGAGCCCGTGCTGAAACCGTGGCGGCGTTTGCTGCCGGACATCGCGCGGCATCGATTTCTCGCCGATGGTCGTGCTGCTCGCGATCACGCTCGCGCGCGTGCTGGTCGCCAAACCGCTGCTCGATATCGGCCTGCGTCTGGCGCAGGGATGATGAACGCGCGCACCGCCGACGCAAGCGATCGCGCGAAGTTGCGTCGATGCGCCCGCGTGATCGCACGGCTACTCGCCGCCTCACTTGCAATCATTCGCCATTGCCGCGCAGGCGCAATATGCGCAAGATTTCGGCGCCTATCGCGTTCGCTACAACGCGTTGCCGAGCAGCACCTCCTGCCCGACGTCGCGCAAGCCTATGCCATCGTCCGTTCGCAGCAGCTCGGTCTGGTCAACATCGCGGTGCAACGCAAGCGCCGATGGCGACACAGCCGCGCCGATTCGCGCGACGCTCAACGGAACCGCAACGTCGCTCGGCGGCCAGCGCGTCGCGCTCAAGTTCCGTGAGATCGCCGAAGACGGCGCGGTGTATTACATCGCCCAATTTCCGATCAGCGCGCCCGACACGTACCGTTTCGATATCTCGATCACGCCCGAAAGCGCGACGTCGCCGTACACGCTGAAGTTCGGCCAGGATTTCGTCGCCGATTGAATCGGCATTTCATCGCGCACGCGCAGCCCACGCCGCGATCACCGCGTGCAACGCGTCGAGGCCGTCGAACAACGCGGCCGGCCCCGGCTGCAGGATGATCGGCGACTTGATTTCATGCAGCTCGCCATCGCGCACGGCGGGCATCGCCGCCCAGCCCGGCCGCGCCGCGACGCGCTCGGGTCTGAATTTCTTGCCGCACCACGATCCGAACACGATGTCCGGCGCGCGCCGCACGACTTCGCGCCGGATCGGCGATGATGCGATCGCGCGCCAGCGACATCGCGGCGCGCTCCGGAAAAACATCGTCGCCGCCGGCGATGCGGACGAGCTCGGCGACCCAGCGGATGCCGGTGATCAGCGGATCGTCCCATTCCTCGAAATACACGCGCGGCCGCCGTGCGCAGTCTTGCCGCGGCGCGCTCGACTTCGCGCGATGTGCGCGCGCGCGCGCTCGACGTACTTTTCCGCGGCGTCCGCTGCATCGACCAGAGCGCCGAGCCGCAGCATGTAGTCGAGAATCCCGTCGACGCTGCGATGGTTCGCGATCCACACCTCGACGCCCGCGCGCACGAGATCGCGCGCGATATCGGCCTGGATGTCGGAAAAGCCGATGACGAAATCCGGCTGCAGTGCGAGGATCGCCTCGATCTTCGCGCTCGTGAACGCCGAAACTTTCGGCTTTTCCTTGCGCGCGCGCGGCGGCCTCACGGTGAAGCCGGAAATGCCGACGATGCGGTGTTCCTCGCCGAGCGCGTAGAGCACTTCGGTCGGTTCTTCGGTCAGGCAGACGATGCGTTGCGGGCCGGACATGAGGCGGAGCAAAGTTCCTGAAATTCTATCGACGCGATTCTCGCGCGTTGGTCGTGCGTTCGCCGGATTGCACGCACTGCGCGCGGCATCCGGCATCAGTGGCCGCACATCGAAGTCCGCGACAAGCGACGCGCAATCGACTACGGATAAAGCAGACTTCGCTCCCAAACGCCATCGCTGTTCGCGTAGCAAACGCGTTCGTGCAGGCGATGCAGCACGCCGTACCAGAATTCGATGCGATCGGGTTTGACTCGATAGCCGCCCCAATGCGGCGGACGCGGCACCGGACCGGCCAGGAAACGCCGCTCGAACTCGGCGACGCGCTGCTCGAACGTCGCGCGATCCGGCAGCGATTGCGATTGCAGCGACGCCCACGCACCGATCTGGCTTTCGCGCGGACGCGTCGCGAAATACGCGTCGGATTCCGCCGCGGACATTGTCGTCACATCGCCTTCGACGCGCACCTGCACTTGCTCGCGCAAGAGCTTCCAGTGAAAGCACAGTGCGACCTGCGGATGTTCGGCCAGCTGCGCGCCCTTGAGGCTTTCGTAGTTCGTGAAAAACCGGAAGCCGTCGTCATCGATGCCTTTCAGCAGCACGATGCGCGCGGAAACGCGCCCATTGTTGTCGGCGGTCGCGAGCGTCATCGCGGTCGGCTCGCGATCGCCGCTGGCGCGCGCTTCGCCGAGCAAGCGGGTGAACGTCGCCAACGCCTCTTGATACAGTGTCGCGGAAGTTTCGCGCGAGGAAGTCGTGTCCATACGCCACGATGCTAACACGCAGCCCGGTTACGACGATGCGACCGTCGATGCCGTGCTCGGAGCCATCCTGAAGCGCGCGCCGACGCCACGCGTCGCGCCGCTGGTCGGGCTCTCCGGATTGCAAGGCAGCGGCAAAAGCACGCTCGCGCGCCAGATCGCGGCAATGGCGCGAACGCGTGGAATCCTGATCGAAGTTCTGGCACTCGACGATTTCTATTTCGGCCGACGCGCTCGCGCGGCACTCGCACGCACCGTGCATCCGTTGCTCGCGACACGCGGTGTGCCAGGAACCCATGACGTGGCGCTGCTTGAGCGCACACTGCGCGTACTTCGCAAGGCGACTCCGCGACAACCGGCGCGCATTCCGCGTTTCGACAAAGGCCGTGACACGCGCCTGCCGCCTTCGCGCTGGACTCGAATTGCGCGCGCGCCGCAATGGATCCTGCTCGAAGGCTGGTGCGTCGGCATACCGCCGCAACGCGCGAGCGAACTGGCGCGTCCAGTGAATGCGCTCGAACGTCGGGAGGATGCGCGCGGTGTTTGGCGCAGATACGTCAATCAGCAGCTTGCCGGCGACTATGCACGGCTCTGGCACCGGCTCGACACGCTCGTCGTGCTAGCCGCGCCGAATTTCGCGATCGTCGAACGCTGGCGCGATGAAGCCGAACGCGCGCTACGCCGTCGCGGCGCGCCGCGCGCGATGTCGGCGACAGCGCTGCGGCGATTCCTGATGCACTACGAACGCCTGAGCCGTCACGCGCTGCGCGCGCTCCCTCGCATCGCCGACATCGTCGTCACACTCGACGAAGCGCGGCGCGTACGTCGCATCCGCATTGCGCAAGCGCCGCGTCAGCGCGCGGGTTCGACCACGACAGCGGTGCCGTAGGCCAGCACTTCGGTCACGCCCTGCATGACCTCGTTCGCGTCGTAGCGCATCGCCAGCACCGCGTTGGCGCCGAGCCCCGCCGCGTGCCGCATCATGAGCTCGAACGCTTCCTCGCGCGCGCGCTCGCAGAGCTCGGTGAACAGCGTGATATTGCCGCCGACCAATGTCTGCAACGCGGCGCCGATATTGCCGACCACGCTGCGCGAACGCACGGTGATGCCGCGCACGATGCCGAGCGTGCGGATCACGCGCCAGCCGGCGAGATCGTTCGTCGTCGTCACCATCTCACGCGTCATCACGGCCATGATTTTCTCCGTTCCAATCGGCGCTTGCCGCCTGCTGCATCACATGCACGAACTGTTCGACATTGAGCGGCTTGGTCAGATAGTGATCGGCTCCCGCGCGCAGCGCCGCTTCGCGCGCTTCGCTCGTCGCGGTTGCCGAAAGCGTCACGATGCGACCCTTGTAGCCGCGCGAGCGCAGCTTGTAAACGGCCGCGTTGCCGGACAAGCCCGACAGCTCGACGTCGATCAGCAGCACGTCGGGCCTGCCCGCCATCGCTTCGAGCACCGCACTTTGCGCATCGGCAACGACACGCACGCGGAAACCGAGATCGCCGAGCAACGCTTCGAGCAGATGCGCGACGTCCGCATCGTCGTCGGCGACCAGGACGCTGCGTCCTTGCAGCCAGAATCGCGGTGCAATCGCATCGTCGGCGTGCGCGGCCGGTCGTTCCTTCGCACGTGGCAGCGTCACGCGGAATGAGCTGCCGCGGCCGACTTCCGATTCGAACGCCAGCGTGCCATGCATCTGCTCGACCATGCGCTTGACGATGCTCAAGCCAAGGCCCGCGCCCTTGCTGCCCGCGTGACCGCCGCGGTTGAACGGCGTGAACACCGTGTCACGGTGCGCCGCGGCGATGCCGATGCCGGTATCGCTGATGTCGGCGCTCAATTCCCGCTCGCGCCAGACGAGGTCCGCGCTGATCTCGCCGCGCCGCGTGTAGCGCACCGCGTTCGACAGCAGATTGACCAGGATCTGGCGCAGCCGGATCTCGTCGAACACCGGCTGCTCGGCGTCTTCGAGCTTGAGAGTGACGCGAAATTCGAGACCCTTTTCTTCGGCCAGCGGACGGAACATCGCGTCGAGGTCCATGACCAGCGCTTCCAGATCGACCGGCGTCGGATTCATCAGCGGCGCGGCGATTTCGCCGCGGCCGTATTCGAGGAGATTTTCGGCCAGCGTGAAAAGATACGTCGCATTGCGCCGCACCGCATGCAGCGCTTCGCGCATCGACGGCTCCGCGCCCGCTCGCCGATCGGCGAGTTGCAAATAACCGAAGATCGAAGTCAGCGGCGTGCGGAACTCATGGCTCAGCGTCGCGATCAGCGCGTTCTTGAGCGCATGCGCCTCTTCCAGTCGCGCGTGCTGGCGCTCGAGCTCGCTGCGGATTTGCCTGAGCTGGCCGATCGCCTTCGACTTGGCCTGGCTGGCCAGCGCTTCTTCGTGGCCGATCTGCTGCTGCGCGCGCCGGCGCTCGCGCTCGGTCTCCGCGTCGAGCAACAGCACATGAAACCGGTCGCCGTCGGGAACGAGATGAAGATGTGCGCTGCGCCCGTTGGCGAGCTCGACGAACGGCACATCCTGCGGCTCGTGCAACGGCAGCCCGATGAAAAGATCGCGCAGCGTCTGCACTCCGATCGACGGATTGTTGCTGTCGATGCCGTAGTGCGCCGGATCGCCACGGACGTCGCACAATTCCCATTCCGCGTCGAAGCAGAGCAGCAACGGATGCACGCGATCCCAGAACAGCTCGCGCAGATAGCTCTCGACACGTGGCGGAACGCCGGCGAAATCGAGACCGCTCACGGCACGAGCCTCGTCGCGATATCGGCGAACGCCGCTTCGACGCCTTCGCCGGAGCGTGCGCTGGTTTCGTGCACCGGCAGCGAGCGGCGCAATTCGGCAAGCGCGGCGGGCGCGACTTCCCAGCGCTCGACCAGATCGAGCTTGTTGACCGCGAGCACGACGGCCGCTTCGGGCAGCAGCGTGCGCGACTGCATCAGAAGATCCAGCGCGGTGTTGAGGCTACGCTCGCGCGTGCCATCCGCGACCAGCAGCAGCGCCGACGCGCCGCGCAGGTAAGTCATGTTCAACGCATCGAGATGACTGCGCCCAGCGATGTCCCAGATCACGAGTTTGCATGCGGGGCGGCCCCCGAGCGCGACTTCCTTGGTATCGACCTTGACGCCGATCGTGGTGAGATATTTGTCGGAAAAAGTGCTATGCACGAAACGCGCGACGAGACTCGTCTTGCCGACGCCGAAATCGCCGAGCATGCAGAGCTTGTGCGCTTGCGCGCTCAATGTGCGGCTCCGTCGATGCGCAGGCGCAGAAACGCGCCGCGCTGACGCGCCTGCAATGCGTCTTCGTCTTCGTCCGCGGCGGTGCGCACACCCGCGACGCCGCGCGACGCAAGCGCACCGGCGAGCCAGCGCGCGCGCAAGGCGCGCAGATGCGCGTTGGTCGTGTCGCTGCCGGGATCGTCGTTGGTGCCGACGGCCGTCCATTCGATGCCGACGCCAGCAGTCGCAGCGAGTGATGCCGCGCGCGATGTTTCGCTGACGAGCTGATCGAGCACGGTGTCGGCGCCACCGGCGAGTTCGACGTCGCGCACGAATGTGATGCGCTGCATAGAAATCGTGCGCGCGAGCGCGTCGAGTTCCTGGCGCGCAACCGCGCTGGCGTCGGCTTCCGGCGTGACGGCGAACTGCACGCTGCGCACGCCCGGAATCCAGGCAGCGCGCTCACGCGCCGAGTCGACCCACCGCGCCGGCGCATGTCCCGCGAGCGCAAGCGCGCCATCCTTCACGTCGATCGTCACGTCGGGCGGCGCGGCGAGAAGCCGCCGCGCTCGACGGGCGATGATCGCATCGTCGGTTGAAACGTATCCGACAGTGTCCAGCGCGATGTGCGACGATGCGTCGCTCGACGAGACATCGATCGGTTCGGCGTCGGGATCGAGCAGGCCGTGTGCGGTCACGCCACCGCCATTCCTGTCCAGCGCGGTCAGTACAAAGCCCGGATGCGCACCAAGGCGCGCGCGCAGGTTTTCGAGCCATGCGTTCTGGCGCTCGTGACGAACGATCGCCCAAGCGATCAATCCGAGCGCGAACAGCAGAACGACCAGCATCGGCCAGCGCGAAGGCGCGCGCGACGCGGATTCTTCAGCGCGCGCTTCGCGCATCAATGCGTCCGGCTGCAGGGAGCGGCGCCACGATGCATCGACTTTGTCATCGCCGTCGACGATTCGCGCGTGAATTTCTTCGAGTCGTTGCTCGAGCAACGCACGCAGACTCGCCGGCGGCACGCCTTGGATGAAACACGCGAGATTTGCGCGCGGCCCTGCGACGACCCAGAGCAGATGTTCGCCGACGCGCGCCGAATCGAGCGTACTGCCGCCATCGCGGCCGACCGAGTCGTGCACGAACTCGCCGATCGCCGTCAGCATGCCGGCAATCGCGTCGGCGTCGAGCTCGGGCAGGTGCGGCGCGGATTGGCGATCCAGCACCAGGCCAGAATCGTGTTCGATCAGGAACACGTGATCGATGCGGTAGCTGAGCGTGTGCTTGAGCGCGATTTGCGCGTACGGCACGCCGCTGCGCCACGCTTCGATTCGCCAGCGCAATCCGCGTGGCGTCAGGCTCGACTCGACGGCCGAGTTCATGTCGGTGACGAGATTGCGCAGAGCTTCGGCGATCGCCTTGCGAATCGCCGGACCAATCACCGGGAACAACACGTCGATGATGACCTGCCGGTTCTCGCGCACGGCGGCGCCGAGTGCGTGCGTGACCGGGCGCGCCAGCGCTGTCGCGAAGCGTTCCGCGCCGGCGCCTTCCTGCGCGCGTTCGATCGCGCCAGGAAGACGCGCGGACAGCTCGCGTTGTGAACGATCGAGCTTGGCGATGCGCGCGTCGAGCGCATCGATCGCACGGCGCTCATCTTCGAGCAGGATGTCCTTCAGGCGATCGAGATCATCGGTCGCCGCGGCGTCCATTGACGCGCTCTCGGCAGAAACGCTGGCCGCCGACGCCATGCCGACTCGCGCATTCTCGGCCGGTGCATCGGCAATCGCAGCGCCGCGCGGCATCACCGCCCCATCGCGGTCGCCGTTTCCGGATTCCGCGTGAGTCATCGGTGCCGGTACGGCGGTGATCGCGGCTCTCCGCTATTTGGCCGACGGCAAGTCGAAATCGCCCTTGAGACGCAGCGCGAATTCGGTCAAAAGTGCCGCAAGATCTTCGCGACCGACTTTCTCTCCACGCAACTCGGCGCTAAGCCGCGCCATCGCGGCATCAGCCTCAGCGGCGCGCGTGTTCGTTGCCTTGTGCATGTCGGCGAGCACGCCGCGCAATCGCTCGTCCGTCGCGGCAAGTTCTTGCGCATGTGCATCGAGCGATGCAGCGACTTCGCCGCGCGCGGTGCGCGAGGCCTGCTGCAGCCGCGATTCGAGATCGTCGATCGAACGATTGCGGTCCTGGATTTCCTGGCGCAGCAGCTTGCCGATTTTCTCGAGCTGATCGTCGACGCGTTTGTCGATCTGCGAAAGGCGCTTGTCCTGCGCCTCGCGCAGGCGCGCGAGCTCCGCTTCGAGGCGCTGGTTGAGCTCCTGGAAGCGCCGTTCGTAATCGCGCATCTGGCCGCCGAACAGAATGTCGCGGATCTGATCGACGTTGCGATCGGCGGCGCCGTCGGCCGCCGCCTTCTTGTTTTCTGCCATGGCCTTGCTCCTGCCTTGCGTGCGTGCGCGCGCCGTCGCGCGTTCGGCTGCGCGCGCGCGCAGCTCCACGGCTTTCCTGTGCGCCGGTTTTGCTGGCTTGCTCACGACGACATCCCCCGTTGCCGATACGATAGCCCGATTGTGCGCCGCCGCCGGACTTTCGGCGATTCAGACCTGCTCCAGGCGGTAGCCGTGCTGGTAGATCGCGGCCAGACGCCAGCCGTTTTCGCCGTTCAGATCGAGTTTCTTGCGCAGGCGGCTCACGTGCGTGTCCACCGTGCGCGTCGATACCGCGGCGTTGAGATTCCAGACGTTTTCGAGCAGCGCATCGCGGCCGACGATGCGGCCCTGACGGCGGAACAGGAAATGAGCGAGGTCGAACTCGCGCTGCGTCAGTTCGATATCGCGACCGTTGATGCTGATGCGCCGGCGCTGCGTATCGACGCAGTACGGCGGCAGCTGGAGTTGGCCATCTTTTTCGCCGTTGCCGCCGCCCTGCCGTCGCAACAGCGCGTTGACGCGCGCCAGCAGCTCGCGCTGTTTCGGCGGCTTGATCACGTAATCGTCGCCGCCGCTGGCGAGTCCGCGCACGAGATCTTCCTCGTTGCCGCGCGCGGTGAGAAAAATGACCGGCAGCTGGTTGTTGGCCGACGCGCGGATCCAGCCGATCACTTCGATGCCCGGCGTGTCGGGCAGCATCCAGTCGAGCAACAGCAGATCGATCGCTTCGCCGCCCTGGCGCCGGCGGAATTCCGCCGCCGTGCGGAATATGCGTACCGCGTAGCCGGCTTCTTCGAGCCACGCGGCGACGACGGCGGCTTGATCCGCATCGTCCTCGAGCAGCCCGATCACCTGATCGCGTTTCTTCACAGCGCGCTGTAGTCGCCGGCGGGTCGTCCGACCACCGGCGGCGCCCTCATTCGACGATGAAGTTGATCCGCATGTTCACGCGCCACTCGATCACGCTGCCGTCTTCGCCGACGATCGCCCGGATCTCGTTGACCCACGCGCTCTTGATGTTCTTGACCGTCTTGGAGACCTTGCTCAGGCCGGTCTGAACGGCGTCTTCGATGCCCTTGCTGGACGAGCTGCTTAGTTCGATGACCTTGGCGACTGTCATGTGCGAATCCTCCGCGTATCGAGTCCAGAGCCACTATAGCAAAGCCGCAAGGAAGCGGCAGCGAGATTCCGCACGGGTTTTTTTTCGCACGATTCCAGCGTTTTCAGGCCAGTAATCGGCAGGTTTCGGCGTCGCCGGCTCTCGCGACGATGCAACGACTCGCCTCAGGGGACGGCGAGCGCAGGCGCTTTCTGCCGCGGCAAGTAGCGCAGCCAGATCAGGAACGCGACCAGCGCATCGAGCACGATCAGCGCCTGCCAGAGGTAAAGATGGAACCAGTCGAACCAGACGCGATTCCACTGGCCGAGATAGAACAGGCTGATGATGCGCACCAGGTTCAGCGCCTGGATCGCGAGAAAGCCGAGGCCGATGCCGATCAGGCGATGCTTCCACGGCGCCGGAAAAGCCAGCATCGCCGAAACCAGGATGATCACCGCCTCGACGCCGTTGCAGCCGCGTTCGATCGAGATCGCGAAATGGTTGGTGGTGCTCTCGAGGATCTTGCCGTAGGCGATCGCGTGCGCATCGAACAGGCCGACGATGCCGACGCTGATCTTGGCGATCGCCGCGGTGAACGGCAGGATCACGTAACGATCGACCGGCTGCAGCAGCTCGAGCGTGAAGAGCACGGCGAGATAGACGAGAAAGAGCAGCAAAAACCTCAGCATGGGCCAAGCATAAGCGATAATCCCGGCATGAATCCCGCGCCCAACCTGATCTTCATCGGCCCGATGGGCGCCGGCAAGACGACGGTCGGGCGGCACGTTGCCGAGCTTCTCGCGATGCCGTTCCACGATCTCGACCACGAAATCGAATCGCACACCGGCGCCGCGATCAGCCTGGTGTTCGATCTCGAAGGCGAAGCGGGGTTTCGCCGGCGCGAAACCGCGACGCTCGCCGAGCTCGCCGCGGGAAGCGGAATCGTGCTGTCGACGGGCGGCGGCGCAGTGCTCAGCGAAGCGAACCGACAAGTACTCCGCGAACGCGGCTTCGTGATCTGGCTCGACGCGACGATCGAATCACAGCTCGCGCGGCTCGCGCGCGACCGTCAGCGTCCACTACTGCACGCGCCGGATCGGCGCGCTCGTCTCGAACAGCTCGCCGCCGAGCGCAATCCGCTGTATGCCGAAGTCGCTGATCTGCGCATTCCATCGAGCGGCACCGGCAACAGTGCGCACACGGCGCGTCACATCGTTGGCCTGCTTGAAACGCAATGGCAGCGCGGCAACACCGGAGCCGCCGCGTGAGCACGGCGCGCGTCGACGTCGCGCTCGGCGAACGCAGCTATCCGATCTGGATCGGCTCCGGCTTGCTCGACGACGCCGGTGCATGGCGCACGGCGTTGCGCGGACGACATGCCGTCGTCGTGACCGACGTGCACGTTGCGCCGCTGTACCTCGCGCGGGTCCGCGACGGTCTCGCTTCGCTGACGCACGACACGATCGTTCTGCCGGCCGGCGAAACGTCGAAAACGCTCGACACACGCGACGCGTATTTTCGAAACGCTGGCCGCGATCGGCGCGAGCCGCGACTGCGCCGTCATCGCGCTTGGCGGCGGCGTGATCGGAGATCTCGCCGGCTTCGTCGCGGCATCGTGGATGCGCGGTGTCGATTTCGTGCAGATGCCGACGACGTTGCTGGCGATGGTCGATTCATCGGTGGGCGGCAAGACCGGTGTCAATCTTGCCGCCGGCAAGAATCTCGTCGGTGCGTTTCATCAGCCGCGCGCCGTCTTCGCCGACACGTCGACACTCAAGACTTTGCCCGCGCGCGAGTACGCCGCGGGCCTCGCCGAAGTCGTCAAGTACGGCGCGATCGGCGATGCGGAATTCTTCGCCTGGCTCGAAGCGAATGTCGACGCACTCAACGCGCGCGATGCCACTGCGCTCACCGAAGCGATCGCCGCCAGCTGCTGCTACAAGGCCGCTGTCGTTGCGCGCGACGAACGCGAGCTCGGCGAACGCGCGCTCTTGAACTTCGGGCACACGTTCGGGCACGCGATCGAAGCCGCGGACGGTTACGGCAAACTCCTGCACGGCGAAGCCGTCGCGATCGGCATGGTGCTGGCGGCCGAACTTTCCGCGCGCAGCGGACGTGCAGCTCCGCAAGACGCGGCGCGACTCGCCGCGCTATTGACCCGTCTCGATCTGCCGACGACGCTGCCCCGCAACGCCGATCCCGACGCGCTGCTGGCGCGCATGCGCCTGGACAAGAAAAACATCAGCGGCCGGCTGCGACTCGTGCTCTGGCAGCGGCTGGGACACGCCGAAATCGTGCCGGACGTGGACGAAGGCGAAGTTCGCGCGGTGCTCGCATCGGGTTAGCCGCTCTGTTTCGAGCGGGCCCGAGCGGCCGACTCGGGTAAAATCGACCGCCTATGCGCCTGTTCATGCAATCCCAGACCGCCGGAGCCGAAGCGCCGCGCTATTACCAGATCGTGCTGCAGCAGGATCTGCTCGGCGGCTGGACGCTGTTCCGCGAATGGGGACAACAAGGTGGGCGCGCGAGCAGCAAGCGCGAAGTGTTTCTCGAACGCGACGCCGCGTTGAGCGCGTTCGAGCATGCGCGCGATGCGCAGATCCGTCGCGGATTTCGCGTCATGTTCAGTCAGGGGCTCGACGGGCCGAGTGTCGGCTGAAACACGTCGCGCGTCGAGCGCTCGCGACGCGGAAATTCCATGCGGGCCTTCTGCGATCGAGGCTTCAACGTTCACTCCAGGAAAGGAATGCGAATGTCCGAGAGTTCCGCGCGCGATTACCGGTTCCTGCGCGCACTTCGCCGCGAACCCGTCGACATGACGCCGGTGTGGATCATGCGCCAGGCCGGCCGCTATCTGCCGGAATATCGCGCAACGCGCGAACGCGCCGGGAGTTTTCTCGCGCTCGCCAAGACGCCGGAGCTCGCCTGCGAAGTCACGTTGCAGCCGCTCGCGCGTTTCGCGCTCGACGCGGCGATTCTCTTTTCCGACATCCTGACGATTCCCGACGCGATGGGGCTGGGTCTGCATTTCGTCGAAGGCGAAGGACCCAAGCTCGCGCATCCGCTGCGCAGCGCAGCTGATATCGGCAAACTCGGCGTGCCGGATCCGGAAGCCGACCTCGGCTATGTGATGGACGCCGTGCGCCTGATCCGCCGCGAGCTCGGCGACTCGCGCGCCGCTGATTGGTTTTTCCGGCAGCCCGTGGACGCTCGCCTGCTACATGATCGAAGGCCAAGGCTCGGCGAGCTTCGCGCGCGCGAAAGCGCTCGCCTGGAACGATGCGCCGTTGATGCAGAAACTTCTCGGCACACTCGCCCGATCGGTCGCCGCGTATCTTGCCGGTCAAGCCGCCGCCGGCGCGCAGGCGCTGATGGTGTTCGATACCTGGGGCGGATTGCTTGCACCGGCACAGTTTCGCGAATTCTCGCTGCGCTGGCTTGGCGAGATCGTCGCGCTGCTGAAAGCGGACGCTCATGCGCGCGACGTGCCGATCATCCTTTTCTCCAAGGGAGCGAACACGCATCTCGAAGCGCTCGCGGATATCGGTTGCACAGCACTCGGCGTCGACTGGACGATCTCGATCGGCGAAGCGCGCGCTCGCGTCGGTGATCGCGTCGCGCTGCAAGGCAACCTCGATCCGGTCGTCCTGGCCGCCAATCCGGATGCGATTCGTAGCGAAGTGCGCGCAGTGCTCGACGATTTCGGACCGCATCCGGGCCACGTGTTCAATCTCGGCCATGGCATCACGCCGGACATCGATCCCGCGCACGTCGCGGTGCTCGTCGACACGGCACATCAGCTCAGCGCCAGGTCACGCTAGACAGGTGCCCTGCAATCGCTCGTGGACTATGGAACTTCATCAGTGTGTCTCACATCCACACGATTTAAGGCGGCCGAGCCGTCGATAGGTCGGTTACGCACTTACGTAGCAGCGCGAGTTGCCCGTCGTAACGCGGCGTGCAGACAATGCGATCCATGATGTGCCCGTGCTGCGACGCCGCGCGGTTGCAGCTCATTTGGGTCGAGCGGAGGCCGTAGTTGTCGACGAACTTGCGCGCCTCGGCTTGGGCGAAGGGAAGCTGCTCCGGATCAATCGCCTTCTCGATTTTGTCGACGGTGCCCTTGTACTCGGCTGAATTGAACTCTGCCGCGACCTTGATCCACGCGTAGCCGGTCATATCGTCGCGCTGCACGCCTTGGCCGAGCAGGTACATGTGCCCGACCATCCACTGGCTCTCCTTGTCGCCCGCGCATGCCGCCTTCTTCATTAGCGGGAACGCCTCTTCGTAACGCTTGCTCTGGTACGCGGTCTTCGCGTTGAAGAGGACGTCGTCATAGACGCTCGGAAACACTCGGTCGAAATCGGGCTCGTCGACGGCACTCGCCGAAGTGGCTCCGAGAACGAGCAGGGCTAAATACTTCACCATTAGGAACGGCCTCCCAGAGATTTTCTGGTGGAACAAGGCCGTTTGATTCTGCGATCAAACGGCATCTGTGACGAATCACAGGGGTGGAAGTACGCCTCTCGCGGGCGGTTATCCCGACATCGTCGATTGATCGCGCTTCACCCTGATCGAGAAGCGGCGCGAGCCGGTTTGGCAAGAAAAAACGCGATGAGAAGTGATACGACGCCAACGAACATGAGGATCATCACTGCAAAAGCGACGGCGGTGCCAATATGTGGCCCACCGGTTCCGCTTGCTAGCCAGATGTCGGCGGCAGCCGGAATGCACACGATTCCGTACAGCCCAAACAGGCGTTGTGCCGAGACTCGTATCGTTGGCGAAGCGTAAGACGCCACCAAGCAGATCGTGGCGCAAATGACAAAAATAGCTGGGGCGAACGGTTTCAAGGAACTGAATGTCATGGCCGCAAGGACGACGACGACACCAAGCGCGACCCCGAACAGCAGCCCCAGCAGAGCTTTCATAAAGTCACTCGCGTGCGACAAGGGGCATGTCCCCGGCCAGTACATTTTTAGTCACAATGAAGGCCACGAGCCCGAGGCTCAGCGTGTCGTACACGCCGTGCACAACGATGTTGAGCCAAAGGTTCCGCCCGCCGTACGCGTAGACGCACGCGAAGATGAGCCCGAGCACAGCGGTGATCAGGACGCCGGTCGGACCCTGGTACGTATGCGCAAGGCCGAACAGCGCGCTCGACAGCAGCGCGGCTGCCGCGGTCGCGACGCGCGACGCGCCGCCGAACGCGGCTTCAAGCCGCCCGATCAGGAACGCGCGGAACACGATTTCCTCGCAGATCGCGGCGCCGATCCAGATCCTCGGCATCCAGGCGAGGAATTGCGCGACATCCCCGCGCACGTCGTCGAACGCGGAAAGATCGCGCGGGATGCCGGTGATCGCTTCGACGATCGGCGTCAACAGCAGTTTCGAAAACGCGACGAGCGCGATGCCGAAGCCGAGCCCGAACGCGATCGTGCGCAGGATCGAAGGCGGACGCGCCATGCCGACCTCGCGCAGCGGCGCGCGCGTTTCGAATGCGATGGCCGCGAAGGCGAGCACGCTCGCGATCACGATTGCGAATTCCCAGTCGGTCAGCATCACGCCTGTGACGAGCGCGATCCAGACGACTTGTCGCAGCCGCACGAGCGTGCTCGTTTGCGGCATTAGGCGGCCCGTGTGCGCGACGCGAGCGCCGCGCCGATCGCCGCCTCGAGCAGCGCCGCCGTCACCGGCTTTCGGAGCAGGCCGTCCATTCCCGCGGCGCGAATTTGCGTGTCCTCATCGCCGATCGAGCGCGCCGTCACCGCGATCAACGGCAGCTCCGACTGGATCTGCCCGCTGCGGATCGTGCGCGCGAGACGCAAGCCGTCCATGCCCGGCAGATCGAGATCGAGCAGCGCGACATCGAAACGCGCGTCCTTGAGCTCGACCAGCGCGGCGAGACCGTTCGCCGCATGCCTGGCGCGATGGCCCATCCCGGCGAGGAGGCCGAGCAACACCTGGGCGACGGTCGGGTCGTCTTCGACGAGCAGAATGTCGAGCGCACCCGCACTCGCCGGCGCATGCGTGGGCGATGGCGCCGATCGCGCGATGTCGACGCGTTGCGCTTCGTAGATCGGCAGGTCGACATCGAAGACGCTGCCTTCGCCGAGCGTGCTCGATACCGCAATCTTGCCGCCCATCAGCAGCGCGAGCTCGCGGCTGATCGAGAGACCAAGCCCGCTGCCGCCGTGTCGACGCGTCACGCCTTCGGCCTGTTCGAAACGGTTGAACAGGCGCTCACACACCGCTTCGCTCATGCCCGGGCCGGTATCGCTGACGCGAAACCGCAATTGATTGCCGCCGATTCTCGATAGCGCGAGCGTGATGCCGCCGCGCTCGGTGAACTTGATCGCGTTGTTGACCAGATTGAGCAGGATCTGCTTGATGCGCAGCTCGTCGCCCCAGATGAACTCGGGAACGCCGGGCGCGATGTCGACCGCGATCGAGAGACCTTTGCGCTGCGCCAGCGGTTGCTGCAACGCGGCGACTTCGCGCATCGACGCGGCCGGATCGAGCTGGCGATCGTCGAGCGCGAACTTTCCCGCTTCGATGCGCGCGATGTCGAGGCTGTCGTTGACCAGGCGCAGCAACAGTTCGCCCGGACTGATTGATCGCCTTGGCGTAACTGCGCTGGCGCTCGTCGAGCGGCGTCGAGAGCAACAGCTCGCTCATGCCGAGCACGCCGGTCATCGGCGTGCGGATCTCGTGGCCCATCGTGGCGAGAAAATTCGACTTCGCCTCGGCCAGCTGCTCGGCGCTGCGCCGGCGCTCGTCCACCAGCGCAAGCGCGTGGCGCCGCTTGATGCGCAGGCGATATGCGAACACCACGCCGAACGCGATCGCGAGCAAGGCCAGCGCATAGGCGAAGAACGCCACGGGCCGCGCCCACGCCGGTGGCGCAACCGTGATCGAAATCGCCTTGAGCTCGCTCCACGCGCCGTCGGCATTGGCCGCGCGTACCTGCAGCGTGTAATCGCCGGCGGGCAACTGCGAGTACGAGCGCTCGCCGCGATCGCTGTCGATCCATTCGGGATCGAACCCGGTCAGGCGAAAACGATAACGGTTGGACGATGGATTCGCGTACGACAGCGCACGCACGGCGACCTTGAAATCGAGATCATCGTATTGCAGCGAAATCGGCGCATCGGTGTCGAGCGCAACGACGCGCCCGCCGCGCCGTACGCTGATTCCGACCAAACGAAGCGGCGGCGCCGGCGTGTCGAAATGGAGATGCGCGGGATCGAACGCGACG
This sequence comes from uncultured Gammaproteobacteria bacterium, assembly GCA_963834755.1. Lineage (GTDB taxonomy): Bacteria > Pseudomonadota > Gammaproteobacteria > Xanthomonadales > Rhodanobacteraceae > Dokdonella_A. Next base: position 116,966 of record CAWICQ010000013.1, on the reverse strand, counting down.
ACGCCTTCCTCGGTGCCCGCGTACAGCGTGCCGTCGCTGCCGCGCGCGAGCGCGCCGATGCGGAATTCCGAACTCGGCAAGCCGTCGCTCGCGTCGAATCGGCGGATCGCGCGCGTTTTCGGATCGACGCGCCAGAGTCCGCGCGACGAAGTGACCCAGATGCATCCGTCGTCGCCGACGGTGAGCGCGCTCGCCTTCATCGCCGGCCAGCCGTCCGGTGCTTCGAAACGCATCGAGCGCAGCGCGGTCACGCCGTCGATGTGATAGCGCTCGAGCGAGCCGACGCGATGCAGCCACAATTCGCCGTTGTTGTCGAACGCGAGGGCATGGATGTGTTCGTGCGGAATGCCGGCGATCGACACGAACATGTCCTGCTGACGGTCCAGACGTTCGACACCGCTCGCGGTCGCGATCCACGGATCGCCGTTCGCATCGAGCGCGAGCGCGGCGATATCGGCGTCGCCGAGCGTTTTTTCTCCCGGCGTATAGCGGCGCAGGACACGCGGCGGCTGCGGCGCGAGCAGACTGACGCCGCCGCCGAGCGACACCGCCCAGACGTTGCCATCGGCCGCGCGCGCGAGACCCGTCACGTAACCCGGCGGCGGCAATGCGTCGGTGCGCGTGAGGTCGACCGGGATCTCGATCGCCGCGCCGCCGTTCAGAGGTTGCAGCACGAGCCCGTTGCGATCGCCGAGCCAGATTCGATCGCGCGATTCGGGCATGACCGCGGTCAGGAAGCCCGTCGAACCCGGTGCACCGTGCAGACGCCGTTCGATGGCGCCGGTGACCGGATCGATGCGATCGAGCGCGCCATTGCCGGTCGCGACCCAGGCCACGTTCTTCTCGTCGAGCGCGAGCGCGCGCACGCGCGGAGAGCTCAAGCTTGCGGCGTCGCCGGGCACGTGCCGAAAGCCGGCGAAATCCCGCCAATGCGGCGGCAGATGCGCCAGGCCCGAACCTTCGAGCGCAAACCATTGCCCGCCTTCGGCATCGCGCAGGATGTCGTGGATGCGCACGCCCGGCAGCGTGCCCGACACGGATTCTTCGCCGGCGTATTTCTGCGAATGCTTGCCGTCGAAATCGACGACGCCGTTCAAGGTGCCGATCCAGATCTCGCCCGGCGCGCCGCGCGCCATGCTGACCACCGACAACGGCGGCGTTTCCGCTGCGATCTCGCCGCGATACGCAAGGTCGGCGCCGACGCGAAACACGCCCTTGCGCGTGCCGACCAGCATGCTGCCGTCCTTGTCCGCTACGAACGCCCACACGTGCGAAGGTCCCTTGCGCGCATCGAGCGGCGGCAGATTGACGTGCACGATGCGGCCATCGCCTTCGCGCACGTCGAGTCCGACGTCTGTGCCGATCCAGAGGCGGCCGTGATCGGCGCGCAGGCTGACGATCGTGCTCGAGCGCAGGCTGTCCGGATTTTCGGCGTCGTGATCGATGTGCACGAAGCTATCGTCCGCCTGCAGCCGATTCAGACCGCCGAGGTAGGTGCCGACCCAGATCGCACCGTCGCTGTCTTCGGCGAGCGCCCAGACATCGTCGTTGCCGAGCGTCTTGAGATCGTTCGGCACGTGACGCCAATGCTTGAAGTGCTCGCCATCGGGCTCGAGCCGATTGAGCCCGGACGCTTCGCCGCCGCACCAGACGCGGCCTTTGCTGTCGATCAGCAGCGCGGTGATGTTGTTGCCGCCGATCGAACCCGGTTCGGCCGGATCGCTGCGGAACAGTCGGAAACTCACGCCGTCGTAGCGCGCGAGGCCATCCAGCGTTCCCATCCAGATGAAACCGTCGCGATCCTGCGCGAGTTTGTAAACGGTGCTGGAAGGCAGCCCGTCCGCGACCGATGTGGCGACGAACTGCGGCGGCGCCGGCGGCGGCGCCGCCGCGACCGGCGCCCAGGCGGCGATCAGCGCGAGTGCTGCGATCAGCGGCAGTGCGGAAAAGCGATACATGTATCCTCCCGGCGCGGAATACTGCCACGCGCGCGCTGATATCGCAGCTGCCGCCCGCGGCGCCGCCCGCTGTTTCCGGCATGCCGACAAGAAAGTACCGCCCGGGACGCGCCGACGAGAGCGCACCGCTAGAATCGCGCCGTGACACCGCCACGCCTGCCCTTGCGTCTCATCCTCCTCGCCGCGCTCGCGCTCGGCGCCGCGCTGCTGATCGGCCTCGTCATCGCGACGTTGAACAGCGCGCTCGAGTTTTATCAGCGGCTCGTCGACTTGCCGCTGTGGCTGCGCGTGCCGCTGATCGGAATTGGGGCGTTGTTGCTTGGCGCGCTGATTTGGCTGCTGTGGCGTCTGGCGCGTCCATCACGGCGAGGCGCGAACGTCACGGCGGCGCCGGTCTCGCGCGCGGAAGTAGAAAACCGTATCGATGCGCTGCGCGCGCGCAAAGCGGAAACGGCCGCGCTGGAAGGCGAGCTCGTCGAGCTCGACCGCCGCCGAGCGAGCGGCGAGATCTACGTCGCGCTGTTCGGTGAGATTTCGACCGGCAAATCGAGTTTGATCCGCGCGCTCGCACCGGATGCCGCGCCCGAGATCGACGTACGCGGCGGCACGACGCGCGAAGTCGCGCACTTCCGCGGCCGCTTGCCCGACGGGCGCGATCTCGTGCTCGCCGACGTACCCGGCGGCGGCGAAGTCGACGGCCGCGTGCGCGAGCAGATGGCGCGCGATGAGGTGCTGCGCGCGCATGCGGTCGTTTACCTGTGCGCATCGGACCTGACGCGCGCGCAAGCTGCCGAGCTCGAATGGCTGCTCAGCTTCGGCAAGCCGACCGTGCTCGCGTTGAACAAGGCCGATCAATACGGCGACGCCGAGATCGATGCGCTGCTCGAGAAACTGCGCGAACGCTACGCCGGCCGCACCAGCGCAGTCGTTGCACTCAGCGCCGGCGGTCACGAACACTATCAGCGCACATTGGCCGATGGGCGCCGCGAACGAGTCGAGCGCGAACGCGTGCCGGTCGTCGCACCGTTGCTCGCTGCACTCGAAACGCTGACTGCACCCGGCGCGCTCGGACTCGAGCGCCGGCGCGAAGCCGCGGTGCTGGCCGAAGTCGGACGGCGCGGCGATGCATTGGCACGTGCGGCGGCTGATCGCGAATCCGCTGAAACCGTCGCCAAATACACGCGACGCGCGATCGTCGGCGCACTCGCCGCGGTCGCGCCGGGCAGCGACATCCTGATTCAGGGCGCGCTCGGCACGGCGCTCGTGCGCGAGCTCGCGCACATCCACGGCGTGCCGGTGCGCGAGCTCGATGTCGAAGCGCTGCTGTCGCGGCTTGGCCTCACCGTGCGCAACACGACGGCCATCGTCCTTGCGATCGCCGGCAATGCGCTGAAGGCATTTCCGGGCCTCGGCACGCTCGGCGGCGGCATGCTGCACGCGGTCGCCTACGGACTGGTGTTCGACAGCGTCGGCCGCGCGCTGGCGGAAACGCTCCGCGAACGCTCGGCGCTCGATGCCGCCGACGTGGAAACGCGCGTGCGTGCGCTGCTTGCCGAACCCGCGCGCGATCGGATCGAGCGCGTCGCACGCCTCGCGCTGGAAGCGGCGCGCAACGATACCCAGCGCACGCGCGGATGATCACCCACGAACACTGCGTTCAGCCGGCATTGGTGGAGATCAACCCGCATTTTTGCCAAGCTGGCCGCATGCGATCCATCCGCGTCATTGCAACATTGGGCCTCGCCGCTCTTTTCGCCGCTCCCGCTGCGCGCGCCGCGGCCGAGGTCTACCGTTTCGATCCGGTGCACACGCAGATCTGGTTCACCGCGGATCATCAGCGCTTCTCGCATCCCCAAGGCCGACTTCACGTCAAGAGCGGCTGGTTCCAGTTCGACGAGAAGGACTGGAGCAGCGGTCGCGTCTACATCGAGATCGACATGACATCGGCCGACATGGGCGACGCGAAGTGGAGCGACATGGTGCGCTCCGGACAATTCCTCGAAACCGGGCGCTGGCCGACCGCGAGTTTCACCAGCAAGAGCGTCGAGAAGAAGGATGACAAGACCGGCGTGATCCACGGCGATCTCACGCTGCACGGCGTGACCAAACCGATCGATGTCGAATTCACCGTGAATCGCATCGGCAATGATCCGTACCAGTTCAAGCAGAAGGCCGGGTTCTCGGCGAAAGCGGTGCTGCACCGATCCGATTTCGGCATCAAGCGCTACGCCGAGGTCGTCGGCGAGAATATCGAGCTGCGCTTCGAAATCGAAGGCATCCGCGACAGCGGCGCCGCGCCCAAGAACGAGAACAAACCCGATGGCACTTAAGAGCGGCGTGTCGCACTGGGGCAGCGTCGCGAAATTTTTCCACTGGACGATGGTGCTGCTGATCCTGGTGCAGGCGACGATCGGTCTCGTCATGGTGAATCTGCCGAAGCGCCCCAGCGTGATTCCGGTGTTCTCGTTCCACAAATCGCTCGGGCTCACGATCCTCGCGCTGGCCGTGTTCCGTCTCGGCTGGCGCCTGCTCGATCCGCGGCCGGAGGAACCCGTGAGCGTGCCGCGCTGGCAGGCGACCGCCGCGCGCTTCGGCCATGCGCTCCTGTATGCGCTGATCTTCGCGGTTCCTCTATCGGGCTGGCTGTTCGATTCGGCGACCGCGCTGCGGCCGTTGTACTGGTTCGGACTGTTCCAGGTGCCGAGCCTGACCGGCGGCCCGGACGAGGCGATCAAGGATTTCGCCAAGAACCTCCATTTCTGGCTGTTCTGCGCGCTGGCCACGGTGGCCGCCGGCCATGCGACGATTGCGCTGGTGCACCATTTCGTCAATCGCAATGCGGTGCTCGCGCGTATGCTGCCGTTTCGCCGCGCGCCGCGTGTTCCGAACTGAAGGAGTTGCGCCATGTTGCGCATGCTGACCATCGCTTTGCTGTTCACGCCCAGCGCGCTTCTCGCGCGCGACTGGCAAGTCGATCCCGCAAAGAGCACGCTGACGTTCAAGGGCACGTATCAAGGCGAGTCGTTCGACGGCAAGTTCAAGAAGTTCACGGCGACGATCGCCTACGACGCAGCGGATCCGGCCAAATCGAAATTCGATGTCACCGTCGACCTCGCCAGTGTCGACACTGCCAGCGGCGAGCGCGACCAGACACTGGCGACCTCGGATTTCTTCGACACGGCGAAGACGCCCAGTGCGCATTTCGTCACCGAGTCGTTCGCGAAGTCCGCCGACGGCGCCGTCGAGGCGAAAGGCAATCTCACGCTGCATAATCAGACCAAGCCGGTGACGCTCAAGGTCACGTTCGCCGAGAACGGCAATTCCGCGACGCTCGATGTCGATACGACGTTGAAGCGCGCGGATTTCGGCCTCGGCAACGGCAGCGACTGGGCCGACATCGGTGCCGACGTGCCGGTGCACGGGCATCTCGCGTTGACCGGAAAATAACGGCGGCGATGCGGCCGGAACCGGAACGACGCACGTGACGGACGTCGTCGAATGGCTGCGCCGATTACGCGCGCGTCTCGCGCCTCACGCGGACGCGGGCGACATTCCAGCACGCACAACGGACGGCGCAACGCACAACGTGCAGGCCGTCGAGAGCTTGCGCGCGCTGCTCGATGACGCGCAGATTCCTCCCGCGATACGCGCCAACCTCGCGGCGGATTTTTCCCGGCTGGAAACCATGCTGCGCAAGCTCGAGCGCGGCGAATTGCATATCGCCGTGTTCGGCCGGGTCAGCGTCGGCAAGTCGGCTCTGGCGAATGCGCTGCTCGGCGAGGATGCGTTCAGCGTCGGCGTGCTGCACGGCACGACGCGCGATGCGACGCAGCGCGCCTGGCGCGAAGTCGCCGGCAGCGGCGTGCATCTGATCGACACGCCGGGTATCGACGAATTGGACGGCGAAACGCGCGAGAAGCTCGCGTTCGAAGTCGCCGGCGTCAGCGATCTCGTCGTGTTCGTCGTCGATGGCGACATGACGCAGCGCGAGCTCGACGCGCTGCGCCTGCTCGCGCGTACCGAGCGACCGCTGCTGCTCGCGTTGAACAAAGCCGATCGCTACGGCGAGGACGAGCGCGAACGCCTGCTCGAGCGCCTGCGCGAGCACGCGCGCGGACTCGTGCGCGCGGAAGACGTCGTTGCGGTCAGCGCACGTCCGGCGCCGCAGAAACGCATCCGCGTCGACGCCGACGGCGGCGAACACGCGGAACTCGTCGAGCAGGCGCCCGATATCGGCGCGCTGCGCGATCGCCTCGCGGTGATCATCGAGCTTGAAGGCAAGACGCTCGCCGCGCTCAACGCGAGCCTCTTCGCGGGACGTCTTTCGGATCAGGTCGGGCGGCGCATCGCCGAGGCGCGCCGTGAGCTCGCGGCGAATGTGATCCGCCAATACTGCATCGCGAAAGCCATCGCCGTCGCGCTGAATCCGATTCCGGTCGCGGATCTGCTCGCCGCGGGTGCGCTCGATGCGGCGCTCGTGATGCATCTCGGACGCGTTTACGGTCTGCCGCTGACGAAGAGCGAAGCGGGCTCGCTGATCGCGGTGATCTCGGCGCAGCTCGCCGCATTGATGGGCGCGATCTGGGGCGTGCAACTCGTTTCGTCGGCGCTGAAAGGCCTGAGTGCGGGACTATCGACGGTCGTCACCGCCGGTGCGCAAGGCGCGCTCGCGTGGTACGCGACGGAGCTCGTCGGACGCGCCGCCGAGAAATACTTGATCGCCGGAAAATCGTGGGGCGAGAAGGGACCCAAGCGCGTCGTCGCGGAAATCGTCGAGAGTCTCGACCGCGATTCGATTCTGCGCGAAGCGCGCGCGGAGATTCTCGCGCGCCTGCGTCGCGGTGAGGCGCGGACCTAGCGGCAATCCATCTTCGTCACGCGCCGCCTTGCGCAGCGACGCCGGAGGCGCTCGAGAATCGGGCGCCTCCTTACGGATCGAAGTCGTTCGCGAAGATCCGGTCCGGATTGCCATGCACGATCTGGATGCCGTTGATCGGCACCGGCCCACTGGAAGCCGGCATCGCGGTCAGCGTGAAACCGGTGCCGTCGGTGAAGAAGATCGCATAGTTGCCGGGACTGTTGATCGCGCGCACAAACGTGCCGTCGAAGTTCGCGTTCGCCGCGTCGGTGATCGACAGCGTGATCGCGTAGCCGTCGTTGCCGAGAAACGCGTACGTGTTGGTATAGTCGAGTGAGCCGTTGTTGCCGTCAGAATAGACGTACACAGCGTAGCCGTTCGGATCCGCGGGCAGGTTCGACACCGTGAGCGCGACGCCCGCGTTGCCCGCGTCGACGAACCCGTTCATCATGATGAAGTTCGGCGAATCGGCGGCGATGTTGAGCTCGTCGGTCGCGGCGGCGGTCCAGTCGAGCGTCGCGCCGGTGTCCACGCCGGACTCGTCGAGTAGCGCGAGCTGCGTGCCGGTCGGGCCGGTCGCTTCGTTCCAGTTCGGCTTGGACGCGACACCTGAGACGTCGGTCGCCGCGAGCGGTTCGCCGTTGCCGACGAAATCGGCGCTAATGGTGCCGCCGCCGGGCGCCGCATCGGTCACGTACATGCCGTTGTCGACGCTGTGCGCCAATGATCCGGAGGTGCCGGTGATCGTCAGCGCAAATTCGCCGAGCGGCGTCAGCGCGGTCGTGCTGATCGTCAGCGTCGCTTGCGCGGGCGGCGCGACGTCGTTCGTGTCGAAGCTCGCGCTCGCGCCGAGCGGCAAGCCGCTGACATCCAGGTGAATGGGCTCGGCGAAGTTGTTGATCGCCTCGGTGCTGATCGAATACTGGATGCTGCCGCCCGGATTGACGCCCGGATTCGGCGGCGTCGCCGAGATCGTGAAATCGCCGGGTGGTGGTGGCACGAGCAGGCCGTAGACGTTGACCTGCGTGCGGCCGACGCCGTCGATCGGGAACGAGCCGAGATAGACGCGGCCGTTGACGACGGTCGGTGGGCTGAACTTGGGCCAGTTGCCGGCGTTGTCGCGGCCGTCTGGTTCTGGTCCGAGTTCCACAGTTCGGTGTCGAGATTGTCCGCATCGAACGCGCGCAGCATGCCGGGATGCATGCTGCTGTTCGCATCGTCGATCGGCGGCATCGAGGCCCACACGATGCCGGAGCCCGGCGTGCTTCCGTTCGCCGAGAGCGTGAGCACGCCGCCCGATGAGCCGCAGGGCGAGAGCAGCGTGCTTTGCGAGATCAGCGTGGATCGAACGTCGAACGTCGCACCGTTGAACTGGTACGCGTTGAAGTGGTTGCAGCCGTCCGACCAGACGTACATCCACGGCCCGACGCCGCCTATCGCGGTTCCAGTAGACCGGGCCGCCCTTGATCTGGTCGACGTCGCCCGGATGCAGGCTGTTGTCGAACTGCCTGCACGATGTTGACGTCGCCGGTCGTCTCGTGACCCATGTCGGCGGTGTGCGTCACGTAGAAGATGCCGCTTTTTCCGCCGCTGATGATGAGATCCGTGCCGGGAACCAGGATCGGCCCGGAGCCGGCGAGATCGAGATCGGTGTCATTGAGGAACTCGATACGCGTCCGGCGTAAACCAGTCGAGCATCGGCGCATCCGGCGTCGGCCCGAACTTGACGAATGATTCGCCGAAGTTCGTCACGCCGTCCCACGTTCCGTTGCCGGTCGTGTAGTAGACATTCCCATCGGCGTCGATCGTGGGTGCGCGACCGCCCATCCACACGCCCGCACCGTTGAACGGCGTTCCGTCCGGAGCCGACGACCAGATCATCGTCTGCTGCAGCGTCGTCGCGTCGTAGGCCATGACCCAGCCGTGATACGGCAACTGGTCGCTGTGCGAGGACCACGCCATGAAGATGCGGCCATTCGATAGCGCGAGGCTCGAGCGCTGGTCCTGGATCTTCGGATCGAACGTCAGCGTTCCACCGTTGCAGGCGCTGCCTCCGGCACCTGGATTGCACGCGACGCTTCCGGCCAGGACCACCGGGCTATTCGGGCGCTCCGCAAACGTCGTCATGTCGAGAGCATGCAGGCTCTGAGTGAACGTCTGGTTCGCGCCGCCGCAGGCGCCGCTGTCCGAATGTTCCAATCGCGCGACGATATAGATCGTGTTCGTCGAGAGATCGATGACCGGCGTGCTCTCGATGCCGACGTTGCCGATGATGTTGTCGTTGTAACCGAGGATGTCCAGGATGCACGGCGGAAATGAGCCCGGGTCCTCGCTGGTGACATCGAACGAAATCAGCGGCGCGTCGTTGCTCGAATCCGCGTCGAACGCGTACAGCCTGTCGTTCATCGTGACGACGTAGAGCACGTTGTGCGTGCCGCCGGCGATCGACACGTTGCGCACGTAGAGCGGTTGCGCATAAACCGAGCCGCTGACGGTGTACGACCAGATCTTGCCGAACGAGCTGACGTTGACGTTCGCGGTCGTGAGCTGCGTTTCCTGGAGATTCGCGCCGAGGCGCGCGTCGTCGTAGCGTTCTGTGAGGATGTCGATCTGTGCGCGTGCCGATTCGAACGGCGCTGCCGCTGCTGCGGCACAAAAAAGTAATAGCGCGACGACCTGCGCAGCCCTCGACATGATTTGACCCCTGCCACGGTTTGGATCGGCGATCCTAGCCGAAGCGCCGGCCGCCGTGCGCGGGCGGACCCGTCGCGCCGACCCGAAACAGGGCGCGCGGCCCGCCCGGATGGGCGTTTCCACCGCTGACGGCGTGCGGCAAACCTGCGAATATCGGGCGCGCGGCGAGACCTGCCGCGGTTCCATGCCGATGTTGACGAGCGCCTCAAGGCGCGGGAGTCCCTATGTCCGATCGTTCCGCCCTCCGCCGCGACGTCGGCGCCTTCGCCCTGATGCTGACCGGGCTCGGCTCGATCATTGGCTCGGGCTGGCTGTTCGGCGCTTGGCGCGCGGCCGGCCTTGCGGGTCCCGGCGCGATTTGGGCCTGGGTGATCGGCGCCGCGATCATCATGACGATCGCGCTGACCTACTCCGAGCTCGGCGCGATGTTTCCCGAATCGGGCGGCATGGTCCGCTACGGGCATTATTCGCACGGCTCGCTGGTCGGCTTCATCGCGGCGTGGTCGAACTGGATCGCGATCGTGTCCGTGATCCCGGTCGAGGCCGAAGCTTCGGTGCAGTACATGGCCTCGTGGGAGTGGGGCTGGGCGCAGGCGCTATACATTCCCGCGCCAGGCGGCCATGGCGAGTTGACGCCGCCCGGCCTCGCCATCGCGGCCGCGCTCGTGATCGTGTATTTCCTGGTGAACTTCTGGAGCGTAAAGCTGTTCGCGCATTCGAACAGCGCGATCACGGTGTTCAAGCTGGTGGTGCCGGCACTGGCCGGCATTTCGCTGATCGCAAGCGGCTTCCATCCCGGAAATTTCTCGGTCGGCGTGGATGGTAGTGCGCACGTGATCGATCTCGCCGCGCTGCTCACCGCAGTAGCCACGGCTGGCATCGTGTTCAGTTACAACGGGTTCCAGAGCCCCGTGAACCTCGCCGGCGAAGCCCGCAATCCAGGCAGGAATATTCCATTCGCGGTGCTGGGGTCGATCGGCCTCGCGACCATTATCTATCTGATACTGCAGGTCGCGTACATCGGCGCGGTGCCACCGGACCTGCTCGCCAAAGCGGGCTGGCACGGCATCGACTATCGCTCGCCGTTCGCGGAGCTCGCGAAGATCCTCGGGCTGCAATGGCTGGCGACGCTGCTCTATTTCGATGCGTTCGTCAGCCCGAGCGGTACCGGCATCACTTACACGGCGACGACGGCGCGCATGATCTATGGCATGGAACGCAACGGCACCATGCCCAAAGCGCTCGGGCGCCTGCATCCGGTCTGGGGCGTGCCGCGCGCGGCGATGTGGTTCAACCTCGGCGTCTCGTTCGTGTTCCTGTTCTTCTTCCGCGGCTGGGGCACGCTGGCCGCCGTGATCTCGGTGGCGACAATCATTTCGTATCTCACCGGTCCGGTCAGCGTCGTCAGTCTGCGGCGCACGGCGCCCGACCTGCACCGGCCGTTCCGGCTGCCGGGGCTTTCGCTGATCGCGATTCTCGCGTTCGTGTTTTCCGCCGAGCTTTTGTACTGGGCCAAATGGCCGCTGACGGGCGAGATCATCCTGCTCGTCGTCGTCGCGCTGCCGATCTATTTCTACTATCAGGCCAAGGTCGGCTGGCACGATTTCGCGCGGCAGCTCGCCGGCGCGTGGTGGCTGATTGCGTATCTGCCGGTGATCGCGCTGGTGTCGTGCCTGGGCAGCAAACAGTTCGGCGGACGCGACGTGATTCCGTTCGGCTGGGATCTGGCGCTGGTCGCCGTCATCGGCGTCGGGTTCTATTTCTGGGGCGTTTCAGCCGGCTGGCGCACGCCGACCGTCGAGGCCGCGCACGGCGAAATTCCGCCGCTCGATTCGGACTCGGAACCTGCCGAAGCCTTCGATCGGCAATAAGCCGCCGTCGATCCGCAATGAGTGTGGTCGCGCACTGTCGGCGCGGAGAGATCGGAGCGAGAATCGCACACCCTCGCACCCGGAAGGAGCGTGTCATGACTCAACGATCGATCGCCTGGATTGCCGCCGCTGCGGCACTCGTTTTCGCAACGAATGCTTCGTCGCAGGATCTCGGCGCGGTGACCGGCGGCATGGATCTCAGCTCGCTGTCGTCCGGCAGCGCGGGCAATGCCGCGGGCATCCTGCAGTTCTGCATCAGCAACAACTATCTCACCGGCAACGCGGCGAGCTCGATGAAAGACCGGCTGGTCAGCAAGATCGGCGGCGCCGACGCGGCGCAGCAGGACACCGGCTACGCCGACGGCGCCAAGGGCATGCTCACCGGCCGCGATGGCAAGTCGGTCGACATCACCAAGATGGGCAGCCTCGAAAGCAACCTGACGCAGAAGGCCTGCGGCGCGGTGCTCGATCACGCCTCGTCGCTGCTCTGACGCTTCGCCGATCTCGGCGCCGGATCGCCGACGCCGATGAAACGCTTCACTTCGTCGGGACCGAACGGCCAGCCGAGCTCGCGGCCGCTGGCTGCGTCACGCAATACGGGAATGCGTTCGCCGTAGCGCGCTTCGAGCGCGGCATCGTCGTCAATCCACACGCTTTCGAATTCCGGCACACGTGCGGCCGCGAGCGCCGCGAGCGCTTCGTCGCAGAGTTTGCAGTCGTCGCGCTGGTAAAGAATCAGAGGCATGCGACCGGCGGCGGGAGTGGACGCGTAGAATAGCGCCCTCGCCGCCCATACCTCTTCTTCATGGCCGTCAGCGTTTTCGACCTTTTCAAGATCGGCATCGGACCTTCGTCTTCGCACACGGTCGGCCCGATGCGCGCGGCCGCGCGTTTCTGCCAGCGCTGGCTCGACGAGCCCGGCGTTCTCGGACGCGTCCGCCGCGTGCAGTGCGAGTTGTTCGGCTCGCTCGCACTGACCGGCCGCGGCCACGGCACCGACAAGGCGATCCTGTGCGGGTTCGAAGGCGAGTGGCCGGACAAGATCGATCCCGAGTCGATTCCGGTACGTCTGAAGCGCATCCGCGCCGAAAAGAAAATCTGCCTGCTCGGACGTCACGAGATTCCGTTCGACGAAAAGACCGATCTCATCTTCAACAAGCGCCAGAAACTTCCGTACCACTCGAACGGCATGCGCTTCAGCGCGTACGGCGACGGCGGTGAGCTGCTGGCGACGCGCGATTACTACTCGGTCGGCGGCGGTTTCGTCGTCAACCAGGACGAAGCGGCCGAGGACCGCATCGTCGCCGACACGACGGCGCTGCCGTATCCGTTCCATTCCGGCGACGAGTTGCTGAAGTATTGCGAGAACAGCGGCAAGACCATCGCCGGCATCATGCTCGCGAACGAGAAAGTCTGGCGCAGCGAAGCCGACATCCGATCCGGGCTGCTTACGATCTGGCACGCGATGCAGGGTTGCGTCGCGCGCGGTTCGCGCGAAAGCGGCACGCTGCCGGGCGGATTGCACGTGAAGCGCCGCGCGCCGGCGATGCTGGCCGATTTGCGCGACCGGCCCGAGGCTTCGCTGCGCGATCCGTTGACGATCCTCGATTGGGTCAATCTTTATGCGCTTGCGGTCAACGAGGAAAACGCCGCGGGCGGCCGCGTCGTGACCGCGCCCACCAACGGCGCAGCCGGCATCGTGCCGGCCGTGATGCATTACTACGAGCGCTTCTGCCCGAAATCGAGCGAGGACGGCATCTTCGATTTTCTATTGACGGCCGGCGCGATCGGAATTCTCTACAAGGAAAACGCCTCGATCTCCGGCGCCGAAGTCGGTTGCCAGGGCGAAGTCGGCGTCGCCTGTTCGATGGCCGCCGGCGGACTCGCCGCTGCGCTCGGTGGCAGCATCTACCAGGTCGAAAACGCCGCCGAAATCGGCATGGAACACAACCTCGGCCTCACCTGCGATCCGATCGGCGGCCTCGTGCAGATTCCGTGCATCGAGCGCAATGCGATGGGCGCGGTCAAAGCGATCAACGCGCAACGCATGGCGATGCGCAGCGACGGCAAGCATCGCGTCTCGCTCGACAAAGTCATCAAGACGATGCGCGATACCGGCCGCGACATGAAGGACAAGTACAAGGAAACTTCGCGCGGCGGACTCGCGGTGAACGTCATCGAGTGTTGAGGGGCTGAACCAAGGTCGCCCTCACCCTACCCTCTCCCGCCAGCGGGAGAGGAGAAAGCCTGCAACCTCCGCGTCGCACATCCCCTCTCCCGCCGGCGGGAGAGGGCTAGGGTGAGGGCAGGCTTGGCAATGCCTTAGCAAGCTCCGCGACACGAGTGCTCAGTCCTAATCAGGCAACTCGATCGTCGCAACGAGCGGCAAATGATCCGACGCAATCCGCGCCCGCCGACTGCGATGCGCTTCCACCTGACTAGCATCGCGCGCGGCAACACGAAAATGCGATCGAGCGGAAGCACCGGCGCAATCGACGGAAACGTCTTCGGCGCTGCGGCATTCCCGAAATATTCGAGACACGCTGCTAGTTCCCGAGCGCGCGCGCGACGGACATTGAGATCGCCCGCGAGCACCGTCGGAACATCCGGATCCGCTCGCGCAATTTCGATCAGGCGCGCGATCTGCACGCGCCTTTCCACAGCGCGCAGGCCAAGATGCGTCGCGATCACGCGCAGCTCGCGATCGGCCGCGGCCGACAACGTAGCTCAAGCGCGCCGCGCGGCTCGCAATTGCCGATCGTCAGCGAATGATCGACGCGATGCAGAATCGGCCAGCGACTCAACACCGCGTTGCCGAACGTGCCGCCGGCGAGCTGCATCGTCGCCATTGTCGCAAGATGAAAGCCGGTTTCGGCGCGCAGATGTTCGTGCACGTCGAAGCCGAACACCGGCGAAAGCACTTCCTGCATCGCGATGATGTCGGCGTCGAGCTCACCGATGACGTCCAGAATGCGCTGCGGACGGAAGCGCCGATCGAGTCCAATGCCGCTGTGCAGATTGTATGTCGCGATACGCAGACCGCTCATCGCTTTTCGTCCTTCGCGCCGCTCACCTCGTTTCCGATAGAAGCGCAGCAGGAACGCGACGGCGACGATCAACACGGCGGCGAAGCACAGCATCGCCCAGCTCAACGGCCGTGGATTGGCGATCACTTCGCCCGCGCGATCGGCGAACCATGCGTAGAGCAGAATGCCGGGCAGCATGCCGAGCGCGGTGCCGATCAGAAACGGCGCGCGCGCGATCCCGGCAATGCCGCCGGCGAGGCTGACGATGCTGTACGGCGCGAGCGGCAGCACGCGCACGATCGCGACCGCAATCACGCCATGGCGCGCGACGCGTTCGCGGATGCGTTCCACGTGCGCGTTCGCGATGCGCGTCCACGCGTGCTCGGGAAACGACCTGCCGATCTGATGCAGCACCGCCGCGCTCGCCAGCGAACCCGCCAGCGCGATCGGCGTGCCGATCAACGGCCCGAACACGACGATCGACGCCGCGATCAAGAGGTTCACCGGAAACACCACCACGCCGCCGACGACGAAACACGCGAGCATGGCCAGCATCGCGAGCGGCGAGGCGCGCCAGGCGCTCAACTGCTCGAGCACTCGCGGAAGGCGGCTCCAGTCGAATGCGCCTGCGCCGATCACGACGCCGATCACCAGCGTCGCGGCGGCGACGATCGATCCAGCGATCAGCAGCCAGCGCAGCGCCTGGCGTGTGCGTGTTGACGGTTGCACGTCTGCATGTCGCTTGCGTGCAGGATCCGCGGCTTTGCCGGCGCTCATCATGCTCGCTACTCCGGCGTCGCCGAGCGTGCGCGACGTCATCCGATTCCTACAGCATGCCTTCGATCGGCAGCACGCGCATCAGTGAGATCTTCATGCGTTTCCATTCCGAGGTTTCCGGATCGTGATCGAACATCGACCGGCTTGCCCTTGTCGACGGCGACCCAACGCAGCGCCGGCTTGCCCGACGAGGAACCTTCCGGCTTCTGCAGCACGACATGGAACGCGTTCTCGGGCGCGGTCGCGCTATCGAAATACTTCGACAATGTCGCTGCGAGATCCGGGCAGTCGATGACGACGCCCATCTCGGTGTTGAGCTTGCGCGAGCGCGGATCGAGATTCATCGAGCCGACGAACACCATGCGCTGATCGACGATCATCGACTTCGCATGCAGGCTTTCGCCGGACGACGTGCCGTGCGCATCGCGCGGCGGGCGCCCCGGGATCGGGCGCAACTCGAATAGCTCGACGCCGGCTTCGAGCAACGGAATGCGGTAGCGCGAATAGCCCGCGTGCACCTCCGGCTCATCGGTCGACGCCAGCGCGTTGGTGAGCACCTTGACCGCGACACCGCGCTGCTCGAGTCCGCTGAGATAGGTCACGCCCTTCTTGCCCGGGACGAAATACGGCGAGATCAGCAAGCGCCTGATGCTGGGCGCCGTCGAGCATCGGCCTCAACTGCGGAGCGATGAGCATAACGTTTGTGCGCGTGCTCGGGATCGGCCTTGTTCGGATCGTCGGCGACCAGACGTCGCCGCGCCCCAGAACCAACTGCCTTTCCGATCGGCGCTCGGACCGTTCGGAAGCTCGTCCGCGACCGCCTGCGCATAGTCCGATTCGGCGAACTCGCGCGCGTCCTTGGTCAATGCCTGGCGCACGCGCGCGAGATCTTCCGCGCTCGCATGCACCGACGTATACGCGGTGACCGGGAACGCCAGCTTCGAATTCCAGTACGCATCGAACATCGCCGAGATATGCGGCACGACCGGACCGATCGCGATCACGTCGAGATCGCGGAAATGGATCTGATCGCCGGCGTCGAAGTACGGATCGCCGATATTGCGGCCGCCGATGATCGCCTGCATGCCGTCGACGATGAACGTCTTGTTGTGCATGCGCCGGTTCAATCGACGCCAATCGAGTATGAACTGGCCGACCTTGGAGAAGACCGAGCGGTTGCGGATGCGGAACGGATTGAACAGGCGCACTTCGATGTTCGGATGTGCATCGAGCGCGTCGAGCACGTTGTCCTGCCCTTCGATGTCCAGATCGTCGAGCAGAATGCGCACGCGCACGCCGCGATCGGCCGCGGCGAGAATCCGCTGCGCCACCAACCGGCCGGTCGCGTCGTTGTTGAAGATGAAGTACTGGAGGTCGAGCGAGTGCTGCGCGTGGTCGATCAGCACGATGCGGCTCATCAGCGCGTTCGTGTTGCTGATCAGCGGGCGGAAGCCGGACTCTTCGGCATGCGCCAAGGTTTCCCGCTGCACGTAACGCGTAGATGGCGTATCCGCGACCGGCGGCAATGCGGTCGAGGCCGCCTTCGGAAGATCCGTGCGCAGCGTCGCGCAACCGCTTGCGAGCGCGATGAGTAGCGCCAGCGCGGCGAAACGTGAAAACAACGAATACTTGCCAGGGACGCGGCATCATGAGCCCGCCCTATTTGCCCATCGAACGCTGAACCCAGCATTGCCGACGCGACAGCCCGCTCTCAGGCGGCCGCGCGCGCAGCGACTCGGCTTTCGCGTCGCTCGATGAAGCGGTAGAGACGCCAGCTGGCGAAGCCGAGCGACGTCGCCAACGCCGCCGTGATCGCAAGCGACATCGCGCTGCCGGAAACCATCGGCGAGATCGCGCCGGCGAGCGTCGCGCTGATCACCAGACTCACGAACGCCTGCACCGACGACACCGCGCCGCGATGATGCGGAAAGCGATCGAGCAGCAGCAGCGTCAGCGTCGGAAAATTCATGCCGATGCCGATCGCATGCAGGCCGATCGGCAACACCGACCACGGTACGCGCGGCTCGGGCAGGAGCGGCCGCGATCGCGAGATTGATCGCCGATGCGCCGAGCATGATCGCATAGCCGAGGCGCACCGTCGCCGTGGCGCTCAGTTTTCCGGCGAGACGGCCGGAAAGAAACGCGCCGGTCATCATGCCGCTGATCGCCGGAATGAAGAGCCAGGCGAAATGCTGCGAGTCGAGCTTCAGGATATTCAGCACGAACGCCGGTGCCGAGGCGATGTACGACGAACAGCGCGTTGAAGTTCAACGTGCCGGCGAGCGCGAGCGGCAGAAACGCGCGATCGGCGCCGATCCTTCGATACGTCGTGGCCAGCTCGTCGAGCGAAAGCGGCACGCGATTTTCGAGCGGATGCGTTTCCGGCAGCCAGACGAGACAGACCAGCCACAACGCCGCCGCGAACGCCGCGAGCAGCCAGAAGATCATCGGCCAATGCGCGATGGCGACGACCCAGCCGCCGACGATCGGCGCAATCGCCGGCGCGATGCCGAAGATCATCGACACGGCCGCCATCAGGCGTTGCGCTTCGACACCTTCGAAACAGTCGCGGATGATCGCGCGGCCGACGATGAGACCCGCGCCGGCGGAAATGCCCTGCAGCGCGCGGAACGCGAGCAGCGATCCGATCGTACCGGCGAGCGCGCAGCCGACCGAAGCCAGCACGAACACGGCAACGCCGGCGAGAATCACGCGACGCCGGCCGAGCGCATCGGAAAGCGGGCCGTGGAACAGCGACATCAACGCGTACGCGATCATGTACACGCTGATGGTCTGCTGCATTGCGATCGGACTCGCGTCGAGATCGCGCGCGATCGACGGAAACGCGGGGAATATCGTGTCGATCGAAAACGGCCCGAACATCGCGAGCGCGGCAAGCAGCGGAGCCAGCCGGCGCCGGCGCGGTGAGATGGCGAGATTCATCGGGACGGAGGCGCTGTTTCGGAATGCGGCGACGCGATTGGCGTCCGCGCGCCGGTTTGCGTTAGCATACCTTTGCGACTTACGTTCGCAAATCGGGAGATGGCATTCCTCCTCGAACCGCCGCAAGGCTGATGATGCCTGACGAGCTCCCGGAAACCGGGGCGCGCAGGTATCGTGGGCGACTCGCCGCGAGCCGCCGCCGCGGGTTTCCGGGTCCGACAACCGACCTGGGAGCGTCATGAACTTCGTCTCGTTTGTTGCCGTCGGCCTCGGCGCATTCGCCGGCGCTGTCGTGCGCTGGCTGCTCGGCATCGCGCTCAATCCGATCCTGCCCTCGCTGCCTCTGGGCACGCTCGCTGCGAACCTCGTCGGCGGGCTCATCATGGGCATCGCGCTCGGTCTCTTCGCGCATTTCGAAGCGCTGCCGATCGCGTGGCGGCTCGCGATTACGACTGGCTTCCTCGGCGGCCTGACCACGTTCTCGACCTTTTCCGGCGAAACGATCACGCTGTTCCTGCGCCAGCAGTACAGCTGGACGGCGGCGATCGTTGCGGCGCATCTGTTCGGCTCGCTGCTGCTGACACTCGCCGGAATCGGCTTGACGCGACTCATACTGCGCTCGTGAACGAGGAGGCCGTCGCATGAAAGGCTCATCGCTGCGCTTCTACATGCACGAGAACCAACGCCATCGCGGCGCGCCGCTGTACGAATGGCTGCTCGCCCAGGCCAAGCAGCGCGGCATCGCCGGCGGTTCGGCTTTCCGCGCGATCGCGGGTTTCGGCCGACACGGCGTCATGTCCGAACAACATTTCTTCGAGCTGGCCGGGCAGCTGACCGTGCTGGTCGAGTTCGTCGTTTCCGAAAGCCAGGCCGAGGAATTGCTGCGCATCGTGCGCGAGGACGGCGCGCGCTTGTTCTTCGCGCGCTTTCCCGTGGAGTTCGGACTGGTCGACGAGACCCCGGCGGCGGATCGCTGAACCCTCGCTGGACCGCCACACGGCCGCGCTCGGCACGGTCATTTCGACGCGTTATTCTTTTGCCATGCTTATCCAGGGGCTACCGATGTCACGCACACGGGCGCATGCGCGCATCGAGTCGCTGTTGAATCTCGCCGGCGTGAACATCGACGGTGATGCGCCGAGCGATATCCGCGTGCACGATCCGCAACTCTATTCGCGCATCCTCGCGCATGGATCGCTCGGCCTTGGCGAGGCCTACATGGACGGCTGGTGGGATGCCGACGACCTCGACGGATTCCTGTTTCGCCTTCTGGACACGCGGCTCGACGAGCGCGTCGGCGGATTCGAAGATGCATGGCTGTATGTGAAAGCGCGTTTTCTCAATCTGCAACGCGGCAGACGCGCGTACGTGGTCGGCGAGCACCATTACGATCTCGGCAACGATCTGTTCCAGGCGATGCTCGGCAAGCGCCTCGTCTACAGCTGCGGCTACTGGAAAGACGCCGCCGATCTGGATGTCGGCGCAGGAAGCAAAGCTCGACCTGATTTTCCGCAAACTCGGTCTGGAGCCGGGCATGCGTGTGCTCGACATCGGCTGCGGCTGGGGCGAAGCGTTGAAATTCGCCGCGGAACGCTTCGGCGTATCCGGCGTCGGTGTCACCGTGTCGCAGGAACAAGCCGATTACGCGCGGGAAATCTGTCGCGGCCTGCCGGTCGAAACCCGGCTCGCCGATTACCGGACGCTCGACGAGCGTTTCGACCGGGTTTTTTCCATCGGCATGTTCGAGCACGTCGGCGTCAAGAACTACAAGACGTATTTCGACGTCGCGCTGCGCTGCACGGCGGAAGACGGCCTGTTCGTGCTGCACACGATCGGCTCGAACGTATCGTCGAACCACACCGATCCGTGGATCGCGAAATACATCTTTCCCGAATTCGATGATTCCTTCGGCCGAGCAGATCGCGAATGCGAGCGAAGGCGTTTTCGTCACCGAGGATTGGCACAATTTCGGCGCCGACTACGACCGCACGCTGATGGCCTGGCGCGCGAACTTCGAGCGCGGGTGGTCGGCGCTGCGGGCGGGTTACGACGAACGCTTCCGCCGGATGTGGCGGTTCTATCTTTCCGCGTCCGCCGCCGTGTTTCGCGCGCGGCGCGATCAGCTCTGGCAGCTCGTCATGTCGCCGCGCGGCGTGCGCGGCGGGTATCGCGCGCCGCGCTGAGTCGCCGAGAACGGGTAATTCGAAGTCCGCGGCCGATGTGTGGCCGCGGACCCGACGTTTCGATCGTCAGCGCACGGTCTTGAACGTGTTGATCAGCGTGAGATCGAAATCGGCGTCGATCTTCGCGCCGCCCATCGCTGTGTCGTCGATATGCAGCTTGCCGGCGAGATGATCCGGTGTGTTGGTCGACAAGGTGAACGCGGATGCATCCGTGCCGCCCGAATACTGCGCGAGCCCGCCGTTCACGCGGACCCAATACGCCAGATGCGGCGAGTCGCCGTAATCGACCGTGGCACCGTCTTCAAGCGCCTGATCGGCGCACGACAGCGTCTTGCACGCCTTGATCTTGCCGCTCATGTCGGCGGTGCTGAGATAAAGGCGCAGGATGCTGTGCGACGGCTGCATTTCATCAGGGCCGCGCACCAGCGCTGCGTGCTGGATCGCGGCGGTCCTCTTGTTGAGCACGATCGAGCCCGTGCCGTGATCCGCGGCGATCGCGGCGCTGCACGCGAACGCGAGCGCGACTGCGCTCGCGCGCAGAATCTTGCCGCTTCCGCGTCTCGTTAGGGTCGCAACCGGTAAAACCTGAATCGACGTCATTTCTCTCTCCCGTGTGATCGATGGTGCAGGCGTGCGCATCGCTTTATTTGCGCGAGGATTCCGATGCTAGCGGAATACGCGGCGAAATTTCGCGCTGCATGCGTCGTGTTTTTCAGGCCGCGCAACCGCGCGGCCTGCCGCCCAGCGCGTCGATCAGAGCCGCGAGTGCGTTGATGGTCTGCGCGCGCGCAAACGGCAGCGCCAAGCGCGTCTCCGCCGCAATCGCTTCGAAATCGAGACCAAACTCGACGCGCAGGATCACCAGCTCACGCTGGCGGCGCGGCAATGTCGCCAGCGCGCGCTCCCACGCATCGAGCTGATCGACGCCGATCAACTGCTCGACGCGTGACGACGGACGCACCCGATCCTCCCGATGCGCTCGCAACGACGGGCGCTCGGCCAGCAAACGGCTGCGCAATCCGACGAGCAGGCTGCGATCCTCGCGTGCGGGTTCGCCGGCCGAGTATTCAGTTCGCAGCAGCAGGTCGCGAATCCATTCCGCGGCATCCATCGCTGCCCGCGTGCCCGCGGGCAGGCGTTCCTGCGTCCAGCGCCGCAACAGCGCGAGATAGCGACCGCGGCGCGCCAGATCCAGCTCTCCGCTCGCGTGCGGCTTGGCCGGCGACGTTCGGACCTCTGTCCGATCGTGATTCGGCACCGTCTCAAACATGGCTTCCTCCCCGCTTCACTCCCGAGCGAACGATGCCGTGCGCGGCGCGGCGGGTCCAATGAAAGCTCCTCACCTGGCCATACACGCTCGTTATGGTGATGCGCGCCGGTGATCCGGCGATAACTTCAGGTTATAGTGACAGCCGCCTTGGGGAGGCGCAGGCATGACCACTCGTCTGCCGTCCGCACAAATCGAATCGTTCATGGTGCTCGCGCGCGAGCTGAATTTTTCGCGCGCGGCCGAAGTCCTGCACATCACGCAGCCGGCGCTGACCAAGCGCATCCAGAATCTCGAAGAAACGCTGGGTCAGGTGCTGTTCCTGCGCCTGCGCGGAGGTCTCGAGCTCACCGAGACCGGCCGTATCCTGCAGCGCTACGGCGCCAGCATCGAGCATCAGGAACAGGAAGTACTCGACAGTCTGGTCGGCGACAAGCGCGCAGCCGGCGGCATCGCCGGATTCTTTCGCATCGCGGCGTTTTCCTCGGCGCTGCGCTCGGTCGTGGTGCCGGCGCTGGGCGTGCTGTTGCGCGCGAATCCGCGCCTGACCTGCCAGACCATCAAGGCCGAAGTACACGAGCTGCACGACATGCTGATCGAAGGCAAGATCGATTTCTGCGTGTCGCTGTCCGAGTGCGAGCGCATGGGCATCGACAACGCGCAGATCGGCATCGAGCGCAACGTGCTGATCGAATCGGCGCGTTTCAGCACACGCCCCGACTGTTACATCGATCACGAGCCGCGCGACAACTTCACCGAGCGCTTCTTCCTGAGCCAGACCGGCTCGACCGTGCCGAAGATGCAGCGCGTCTATTTCGACGACATCTACGGGCTGATCGACGCGGTGTCGCAAGGCATCGGTCGTGCGGTCGTGCCGGTGCATCTGATCCGGCCCGAGCACGAAGTGCGCGCCGTCGCCGGTTATCGTCCGTTCGAGGTGCCGGTGCTGCTGCAATTCCACAAGCAGCCGTACTACACGAAGCTGCAGCGCGCGGTCATCGATACGATGACGCGCGAGTGTCCGCCGCTGTTGAGCGCGAACCGCATGCACGGCAAGGGCGGCGCCGCGGTCGCCGACGACGCGCTGATCGCGGCCAATCGTCGGCGCATGCGCACGGGACGCGAGGGCACCAGCTGATCGCGGTCGATCGAACGACCGCGATCACGCATTGGCACGTTACTGCGCGTGCGAAGTCATCGATTCCTTGGCCAGCCGCCAGGTGCCGCCTTCTTTCTGCATCGTCACCGTGCTGTCCGCCGCGTTGCCGTCGCCGTCCTTGCCGGAGAGCTCGAGTGTCGCCGAGTCGCCCTTGCTGAAGCCTTTCGAGATTTTCGGATTGCGCAGCGCGCTTTGCTGGATGAACGCGAACATCATCTTGAAGTCCGGATCGTTGCGATGCGCAAGGATCTCGGCCGAGCGATCGTGCGTCATCGTCTTCGCGAGCACATCGATGTCGCCTTTCTGCAGCGCGGCGAGGTATGCGCGATAGGCCTTGCCCGGCTCGCCGCCATCGGCCGGCAGCGCCGCGCCGAGATCCGGCGGCCCGGCGATATCGAGCGCGAATTTGAGATCGTAGAACCGGCCTGATTTCTTGTCGGCCTCGTCGTTGGTGCGGAACGTGCCTTCGATGCGCTTGGCGTCGCTGTGCGCGAGCTTAAGCGTGTACCAGCCGCTGCCGCTCTGCGATCCGCTCGAGCCCGGCGCCATGATGTTGACGTTCTGCAAGGAACCATCGTCTTCGAGGTTCAACTCGACGCGCGTTGCGTCCTTCTGGCGCAGCTGATCGGCGACCGCCTCGGCGCGGTCGGCGACCGCGTTCGCGGCCGCGGCGTCGATCGGTTTGTCGGCGAACACGACGGTCGTGATCATTTTGGCCTTGTCGAACGGGTCCGGGCCGCGGAACGCATACGCGCTGACCAACGCGGTCTGTTTGCCTTCCTGGTAGAGCGATCCCGAGCCGTCCGCAAATGCGACGGCGGGCGCCAGGGCGAGCGCCAGATATAAGGATGCACGCTTCATCGAAATCTCCTTGTCGGAAAAAAAGCCGGACCGCATGACGTTCGGGGATTCGCGCCGACGCCGCGCGAACGCGATAAGGCGACTTTCACGATGCGCGGCGTCCACCTGCTCCCCGTGGTGCAGCGTGCCGTGCGCGTGTCGGCGCGGTCCAATGAAAAAGCGGCATCGCTGCATCGACGGCGCTGATGGCCATCAACGCCGGTAATCGCACGATCACGGCAGGTAATAGCGGTTCGGCTTCGATTGCGCGTGGGTACTGTGAAGCCGGCATGAAGTCTTTTTTCATGTCGAGGCAACAAGCCGACGCGAATCCGCCGCGCGCGCCGCTGTACGACACCGCGCGACACCGGCGCCATGTGTTGCGCGATCACGGTGCGCTGCGGCCCCCGCGGCGAATGGAGGTTTCCACCCAGCATTTGCTTCTTGGCGCCGAACGCGACGGTTATCGTCCAGCGGGAATCTGCTCGCACCTCGGTCGCGAAATGCGCTGCGACGTTGTCCGATCACACGCCGTCATCCCGCATGGACGTACGGCGTGGTCCGCACGACCGGACGCGCGGCGGCATCCGGGGGCCGCGAGGCATTTGGGATTGTCATCAGTACATCGTCACCTCAGCACAATTGGAGAAGTACCATGCAGTTGTACCTTCGGAAAATCTGGCCGGCGCTGTTGTTGCTGCTGGTCGCCTCATCCTCCTGGGCGGCAGATCATACCGTCAGCGTTGGCGGCACTTACGCCTACGGCGACTATACGTATCCGCTGCTGACGTTCAGTCCCTCGAGCGTCACCATCAATCCCGGCGACACGGTCACGTTTGTCAGCGGCGGCGGCGCGTCACACAACGTGCACGCCGACGACAATTCGTTCCGCTGCGCCAACGGTTGCGACGGCGCCGGCGGCAACGGCGATCCCGCCGCGAACACCTGGACTTCGACCGTCACCTTCGGCGCGGAAACGGCCGGCCATCAGATTCCATTCCATTGCGACGTCCACGGATCGATGGGCATGACAGGTACGATCATCGTCAACGGCGCGTCGGCTTCGGGCAACGTACCGATCACGCCCGGATTCACCGGCGCATGGTATGACCCGCTGCAGAGCGGACATGGCATCTTCATCGAGGTACTGCCGAACAACCAGATTCTCGCCTGGTGGTTCACGTTCACTCCGGACGGCACGCAGCAGGCGTGGTTCGGCAACGTCGGCGCGATCGATCCCGCGTCCAACACCGCATTCGTCGCCGCAGTGCAGACCCAAGGCGGCCGCTGGATTCCGAACTTCGATCCGGCCAACGTCACGCAGCCGGTCTGGGGCACGCTCACGTTCCAGTTCACCGACTGCAACCACGGCGGCGTCGACTTCGTCTCGAGCGTCGCATCGGGCTACGGCACCGGCCACATGGATCTCACACGCCTCACGCAACCGGCGGGGCTGACCTGTCCTTGATGGTCTCGGCAGACTGCGGCGGAATTGAGAACGGCAGCGCGCGATCCTCCCCGCGCGCTGCATTTCCGCTGCAGTCACGGGCGGCTCGACTCATGGATTAACGCGCCGCATCACGATCCGGCACAATGGCGCGGCGCGCTGGCATTTCGCTGGCGCGCCCTTTTTTTCGTGCGCCATGCCGGATCCCGTGATGAATCTGCAATCCAATTTCGAACAAATCCCGCTCAAGGAATATGCCGAGCGCGCGTACCTCGACTACTCGATGTACGTGGTGCTCGACCGCGCGCTGCCGTTCATCGGCGACGGACTCAAGCCGGTGCAACGGCGCATCATCTACGCGATGAGCGAGCTCGGACTCGCCGCGACCGCCAAGCATCGCAAGTCCGCCCTGACGGTCGGTGAAGTGCTCGGCAAGTACCATCCGCACGGCGACAGCGCGTGCTACGAAGCACTGGTGCTGATGGCGCAGCCGTTTTCGTACCGCTATCCGCTGATCAACGGTCAGGGCAATTTCGGCTCGATCGAGGATTCGAAGTCGTTCGCGGCGATGCGCTACACGGAGGCCAAGCTGACGCCGATCGCCGAGCTCCTGCTCGCCGAGCTCGGCCAGGGCACTGTCGATTTCACGCCGAACTACGACGGCACGCAGCAGGAACCGTCGTGGCTGCCGGCGCGCGTGCCGCACGTTTTTCTCAACGGCTCGACCGGCATCGCGGTCGGCATGGCGACCGATATCCCGCCGCACAACCTGCGTGAAGTCGCGACCGCATGCATCCATCTGCTCGATGACCCGACAGCCAGCATCGCCGAGCTCTGCGAGCACGTGAAAGGCCCGGATTTCCCCACCGCCGCGGAGATCATCACGCCGCGCGCCGAGATCGCCGCGATGTACGCGACGGGCAACGGTTCGGTGCGCTGCCGCGCCATCTACATCAAGGAAGACGGCAACGTCGTCGTCACCGCGCTGCCGCACCAGGTTTCGCCATCGAAAGTTCTGCAGCAGATCGATGCGCTGGCCAAAGCCAAGAAACTGCCGATGCTCGAGGACTACCGCGACGAATCGGACCATGAAAATCCGGTGCGGCTCGTGCTGTTTCCGCGCTCGAACCGCGTCGATGTCGACGAAATGATGCAGCACCTTTTCGCGACGACCGATCTGGAAAAGAGCTATCGCATCAATCTCAACATGATCGGCCTCGACGGCAAGCCGCAGGTCAAGAATCTCAAGCAGATCGTCGCCGAGTGGCTGCGCTTCCGCCAGGACACCGTGACCAAGCGCTTGCAGCATCGCCTGGCGAAAGTCGAGCGGCGTCTGCACATGCTCGAAGGCTTACGCATCGCCTATCTCAATCTCGATGCGGTGATCCGCGTGATCCGCACCGAGGACGAGCCGAAACCGGCACTGATGAAACGCTTCAAGCTGAGCGAAGAGCAGACCGACTACATTCTCGAAACACGCCTGCGCCAGCTCGCGCGTCTTGAGGAAATGAAGATCAATGCCGAGCGCGACGAGCTCGAAGAGGAGCGCGCGCGCATCGAAGTGGTACTGAAGTCGAAAACGCGCCTCAAGACCCTGATCAAGGAAGAACTGCGCGAGGACGCGAAGAAATACGGCGACGCGCGCCGCTCGCCGCTGGTCGAGCGCGTGGCCGCGCAGGCGCTCGACGAGACACAGCTCGTGGCGAGCGAACCGATCACGGTCGTGCTTTCGGCGAAAGGCTGGGTGCGCGCGGCCAAAGGTCACGACATCGACGCGATCGAGCTCGGTTATCGCGAAGGCGACAAATTCCTGACCGCAGCGCAGGGCCGCACGACGCAACAGGCCGCGTTCATCGACTCGACCGGCCGCAGCTACTCGACCGCAGCACATACGCTGCCGTCCGCTCGCGGCAACGGCGAGCCCCTGAGCGGACGCTTCACACCGCCCGCCGGCGCGCGCTTCGACGCGGTAGCGATCGCCGATGCCGATTCGAAGCTGGTGGTCGCGTCCGATCGCGGCTACGGTTTCGTGACGCGCTTCGAAGCGTTGCTGGCGAACAAGAAAGCCGGCAAGCAATTGATCAACGTCGACGATGACGCGCGCATTCTGGCGCCCGCGATGATCGAGGATTCCGCGCGCGATCGCATCGTCGTCGCGACCAGCGCGGGTCATCTGCTGATGTTCTCGGTCGCCGACCTTCCCGAGCTCGACAAGGGCAAGGGCAACAAGCTGATCGAGATTCCGAAAGCGAAGCTCGCCGCGGGCGAGCGCGTCGCGGGTATCGCGGTCGTCGCGGAGGGCAAAGGCGAAATCACCCTCTACGCCGGCGCGCGCAAGCTCACGCTCAAGTGGGCCGATCTCGTCGAGTACGGCGGCAGCCGCGCCGCACGTGGTGGTCTTCTGCCGCGCGGGCTACAACGCGTGGAGCGCATCGAGACCAGCGGCTGACGGCGACATCGCGTCGCGATGTCGCAAATCGGCATTCCGCGGCGTTCCTCTCCGAAAGGGACGTCACGTAGGCGTCTGCCGGGAGCCCACTCATGCTGTCACCGAATGCGCACGCCCGCGTGGGCGCTCGCCGCCCTGCCTTGCGCCCGCTCGCCGCGGCGTTCGCGATTGCGCTGGCGCTGGAGGCGACGTCATTCGCAGCCATGCCGGCGGAAGCGGCAGCCGTACCTCGTCAGCCGCAAGCGCTCGTCGTCAGCAACTGCGACGACAGCGGCACCGGCAGTCTGCGCGATGCGGTCAACAACGCGGTCGATGGCGACACCATCGACCTGACGCAGCTTTCCTGCAGCGTCATCTCGCTCTCGACCGGCGCGATTCTGATCGGCGCGAGTGGACTGACCTTGCAAGGACCCGGCAGCGGCCACCTGCTGATCCAGGGGAGCGGCGGATCGGGAGCTGGAATTCTTTATGACCTCGGCGGCGGTACGCTGACGCTCGATGGCCTCGATATCGCGTTCGGCGACAAATACCGCAGCGATAATCCGGCGCACGGTGGCTGCGTCTACACATCCGGTAATCTCAATGTGAGCGACGCGCACATCTACGCGTGCACTGTTCACGCCAACACCTATCCCGCATCCGGCGGCGCGATTTACGCGTACGGCTTCGTCGCGATGAGTCACGTGACGATTGATCTCTGCGGGCTCACCACGACCGGCCCAGCCAAGGGCGGCGGCGTCTTCGCCGGCAGCGACGTCATCATGCGATACAGCTCGGTCAGCGGTTGCCGCAATGCGACCAACGATCACGGCTACGGCGGCGGCGTCTTCGCGGGCCGCGACCTGACGGTGAAATACAGCACCATCAGCGACAACGAAAACGACGAGGCCAACCTCGGATTGGGCGGCGGCGCGTATTCGCGCGGCAATGTTGGGATCTACTGGTCGACTATATCGGGAAACAGTGCGGAGGTCGGCGGCGGCGTCTACATGGGTCGCAACAGCTACTCTCCGACAGCCAACATCAGCGAGAGCACGATTTCCGGCAACTACGCACAGTCCGCTGGTGGAATGCGCGCCTCGCTGCCGCTGAAGCTCTACAACAGCACTATCGCATTCAACAACGTACCGCGCGCATACACGATTCCGATCGGATACGCGCCGAGCGCGGGCCTTTCGCTGCGTGGCTCGCCGGTGACGATCACCAGCTCGATCATCGCCAACAACGTTGCGTACGGACAGAACAACGAAGAAGAAGACGTCGGCGGCGACGTGCCGATCACGATCGCCGGATCGAACAATCTGATCATGAGCTCGGAGCAGCCGACGCCGGGCGATACCATCACGACTGATCCGATGCTCGCGCCGCTCGCGGCCAACGGCGGATTGACGTTGACGCATGCGCTGATGACCGGAAGCCCTGCGATCAATCACGGCATCCCAGGCACCTTCGACTACGATCAACGCGGACCCGGCTTTCCACGCGTACAGAACGGAGTCGCCGACATCGGCGCTTTCGAACTCGATCCGGATCGGATTTTCAGCAACGGATTCGATTGACGAGGGGGTCGCCCGCAGCAACGAGAATCCGTCGGCGTAGGCCTTCGTCGAACCCGTTCGCGAAGCGCGCATCGACGACGTCGAGGTCGGGTTCGAATATCCGCTGCTGCTGTTGCAGCAGCGCCCGGCTACGTCCGATAGGAAGCGGCCGATGACTCCGAGGCTTGGCGCGCGCGCGTCGATCCGGCAAGATCGCGCCCTCCTCGTGGACTCTTTCGCTCGATGCGCCGACTCCTTGCGCGTGCACTCGCCATCGTCGTTGCCACGCTCGCGGTCGCGTTCGGTGTTTGCTGGCTCCTTCTGCGCGGAAGCCTTCCGATCTACGACGGCCGTGTAACGGCGCCAGCGCTTTCGGCGCCGGTGACCGTCGAGCGCGACGCGCTCGGCACGGTCACGCTGCACGCGCAGAACCGTCGCGACCTGACTTGGGCGCTCGGATACGTGCACGCGCAGGAGCGCTTCTTCGAGATGGATCTGCTGCGGCGTCGCGCGGCCGGTGAGTTGGCCGAACTGTTCGGCGAGGTCGCGCTGCCGGCCGATCGCACCGCGCGCGCGCATCGCATGCGTGCGCGCGTGCATGAAGCACTGGCGTCGCTCTCCGCCGGCGACCGCGACGAGTTGGCGGCCTATCGCGACGGCGTCAACGCGGGCCTGGCGTCGCTTTCGGTGCGCCCGTTCCCGTACCTGCTCACGCGGACGACGCCAGAGCCTTGGCGCGACGAGGACACGCCGCTGGTTGCCGCCGCGATGGCGTTCACGCTGAATGACGCGGAGAACGTGCGCGAGCTCGCGTTCGCCAAGATGCACGCGGCGCTGCCCGAATCCGCATATCGCTTTCTGACCGCGATGGGTGGCGCCTGGGACGCGCCGATTGCTGGACCGCCGATGACCTGGCCGGCGATGCCATCCGCACCCGAGCTCGACCTTCATGCGCTCGATCCCTCGCTGCTCAAGGCGGGCGAGCACAAGGAAAAGAACACGCCAGGCAGCAACAGCTTCGCCGTTGCCGGTGCGCTCGCCGACGGCGCCGCGCTCGTCGCCAACGACATGCACCTCGACCTGCGCGTACCGGGACTGTGGTTTCGCGCGCGATTGATCTATCCAAATCCGCGACGTGCCGGTCGCACCGTCGACGTGACGGGCGCGAGCCTGCCCGGCACGCCGGTGATCGTTGCCGGCAGCAATCGTCAGGTCGCGTGGGCGTTCACCAACAGCTACGCCGATACGGTCGATTGGGTGCGCGTCGAGCGCGATACAAAAAATCCCGAGCGCTACCGCACCGCGCACGGCGATGCGACGCTCACCAAGCACGAAGAGATCATCCATGTGCACGGCGCGGATGATGAGAAGCTCGAAGTGGAAGACAGCGAATGGGGTCCGTTGATCGGCAAGGACGTCGACGGCACGCCGCTCGCGCTCGCCTGGACCGCGCAGCAGCCGGGCGCGTTCAATTTCGAGTTGCAGAAACTCGAGCTTGCCGAAACCGTCGACGAAGCCGTCGCGAGCGCACAACTCGCGGGCGTTCCGCCGCAGAATTTCGTGGTCGGCGACCGCAACGGCAACATCGCATGGACGATCGCCGGACGTCTGCCGCGTCGCATCGGCGACTACAACCCGCAGCTGCCGGCCGACTGGACGCGCGCCGGCACCGGCTGGGATGGCTGGCTCGATACGCGCGAATATCCGCTGATCGCGAATCCGCCGTGGCAGCGGCTATGGACGGCCAATCAGCGCGCGACCGAAGATCCGTGGCTCGCCAAGCTCGGTGACGGCGGCTATGACATCGGCGCGCGTGCGCGCCAGATCCGCGATGCTCTGCGTGCGCACGATCACTACACGCCGCACGACATGCTGGCGATCCAGCTCGATGACCGCGCGTTGTTTCTCGAGCGCTGGAAGGACCTGCTCGCGAGCGAATTGCATCATGCGCCGCGATCACCGCTGCACGATGATCTCTTGACGGCGCTCGATGGATGGCATGGACACGCATCGATCGATTCGGTGGCGTATCGCGTCGTGAAAGCGTGGCGCGACGAAGTCACCGACACCGTGCTCGACGGTTTTGCGGCGGCCGTGCGGGCGAAGTTCGACGATTTCGCCTTGCCGAAGATGCCGCAGGCCGAATACGTCGTCTGGACGCTGCTGCGCGAGCGTCCGGCGCACCTGCTGCCGCCGGGTTATGCCGATTGGGATGCGCTGCTGATCGCGTGCGCCGATCGCGCCGGAAAGACGCTCGACGAACAACAGGGCGGCATCGCCGCGCGCACCTGGGGCGAGCGCAACACGATGCATATCGCCCATCCGATTTCGCGCGCGCTGCCGGCGTTCGCCGCGCGCTGGCTCGATATGCCGGCGGACGAATTGCCGGGCGATCGCGACATGCCGCGCGTGCAGTCGCCGACATTCGGCGCATCCGAGCGCTTCGCCGTCGCGCCCGGCGACGAGGAGCACGGATACTTCATGCTCGCCGGTGGCCAGAGCGGTCATCCGATGTCGCCGTACTACGGCGCGGGTCACGCGGATTGGGCGGCGGGCAAGCCGACGCCGTTTCTACCCGGACCTGCCGTGCACACGTTGACCCTTGCGCCGCGCTGAAGCGACCGCGACGAGCGGACTGCTCAAGCAAGACTTGGAGCTCGGCGCCTGAGGCAACGCGGGCGATGCGTGTCGCTGGCGCCGATCGTCGCAAAACACTCGCTGAATCGGCGAGCGATCACACGCCCGGCGTGGGCAGAGTGCCGGCTGGACTCAACGAGATTCGAAAAAAAACCCGCACCGAAAACAGTGCGGGTCATGTGCAAACAGGGACGCTCGGCGGAATGGTCCGCCGAGCGTAATTGTTGGTTACTGCAAGATCGTCGTCGGCACGATCGAGGAAGCGCCATAGGACGCCGGCGATCCGCTGTTGAAGACGTGCAGGCTGACCGAGCCATTGCCCTTTGACGTAACGGTGGGCGTGCCCGAATTCGGTGACGCGTTCACGGTCACCGAGAACGAGTACATCGTGCCCCAGTTCAGGGTCGGCTGGCCGCTCGCGCTCCAGGTCACGCTGTTGGAGCCGGTCGTCGCCGTCCACGCGCCGCTGCCGTCCACCGTGCCGTTGCGGAACGTGGTCGTGCTGACCGACGCGCCGGCCGGAATCGGCACCGTGAAGCTGTCGAAACCTGCGTTGCTGATCACGCGCGGATCGGGGCCGGCCGTCGGCGCCTGCTCGATGGCACGCGCGAAGTCGAGGTTCATCACCGCGTAGTAGTACGTCCAGGTGCCATCGCCGTTGTTGGTTGCCTTGACCGCGACCTTGGCATGGCCTTCGCTGCTGGTGATGCTCGCGTTCGACGAGGTCGGCGTCGGATGCGCCGGATCCACCCAGCGATCGATCGCCGGACCCAGCCGATAGCCGGTCTGGCTGTTGAGCGACCATTGGCTGCTCTGGAAATGCGGCGTGACGCTCAAGGTCGCCATCGAGTTCAGGATGTTGATGTCATCGCGCGCGATGTACCACGACTCGAACTTGTAGGTCGCGCCGGGATTGGCCGCGGGGTCGAGCTGCGATTCGTGCACCTGCATGCGCTGCGTCCAGGTGCCGTTGCCATTGCTGTGCTGGGTGCCCGTGCAACTCGGATCCCAGATCGATCCGCAGCGGCCCCAGGTGCCTTCGGCAGGGACGATTTCGGAACGCGGGCCCATGTCTCCGGAGCTGTCGTTGTTGCCCGAACCGTACGTATCGCCGCAGCCGAGGCCGAGCGAATGCGGATCGTTGCAGGAATCCATGCAGCCCGCGTTGATCGTGAGGAACGCGTGCTTCACGCCTGAGCGGCCGATCTGCTCGATGGTGCCGTCGGCGTTGATGCGATAGAGGTTCCAGATCAGGAACGGATGCTGATCGTTCTTGTACGGCGGGTTGTAGTTGGGCGGATTGCCGGTGAACATCGTGTACCAGGCAATGTTGCCCGTGTAGAGCGCCGTGCTCGTGCCGAGCGGATCGTTCGGAACCGTCGGCACGAACGTGCCGTCGTTCTTGTTGTTGATCAGCGAGGATGTCGGCGCGAAACCGGCGATGCCGTCGTCGCCGCCGGGACCGTCGCAGCCGCTGCTGCCGTTGGAATGCATGCAGCCGACCGGATCGACCGAGAAGCTCTGCATGAAAAGATCGCCCTTGTACGTCTGGCCCGGCTCATTCGGCACGGCGACGTTGGGCCACGGATACGGCGAGCACACGCGATCGGGCGCGCTGTTGCTGCCCTGGATGTTGACTTGTGTGTTCATCGCCATGTCGCCGACTTCCCAGCCATTCGCTTCGGGCACGCCGAGGCGATTGGCGAGCGCGGGGCCGACGCGGATATCGGCCGCGCGGATCGCGAGCGTCTTGTTGCCGTCGGCGAGTTCGAACATCAGGCGATCGGTGTAGAACCACACCTTGCCGTCGCCGCTGACGATATCGAGCACGTTCGGATTCTTGTCGCGCACGCGCAGGCTCATATCGCGCATGTCGATCGAGCTGCCGTCGCGCAGCTGCAGCACGTAGCCGCCGCGCATCTGCAGCGAGCCGCCGGTGAAGCTCTGCAGCGCACTGTTGAAGACCTTGAACTGCAGACCGCCGCTCTGACGCAGCGGGAACCACTCGTGGTGGCGGAAATCGTTCTCGCTGGTCAGCTGGTTGGTCTGCTGCGCAGGAACCACGCCGATGTTGCTGAGCAGGTCGTTGTTCCAGCGGATGCCGATCTCGCCGCCCCATGCAGACCAGGCCTGCTGCTGGGCGGCGTGCTGGGCGTTGTCAACCACGCCCGCATAGGCGACCGGCACAAGAGCGGCCGCCACGAGAAAAGCCAATGCATGACGCTTCATCATCATCACTCCGGAGTTCAGTGAAAACGCGAATTACCTGTTGGCCTAAAAGACGATCGGTTGCGCGAACGCATTGTCGCGGCGATAGCGCATAGCTCGAAAGACGATCCGCCACTGGCGAACGATCGAATCGGTTGCTGAAGATCTCCTTCGATGCCCCCGACCCAGAAACCAAGGTCGCCGAACCTTTGGAATCTATCACGGGTGCGATGTCCGAAGTCATGCGATGCAGCATGAATTGCGGATTGCCG
Source organism: uncultured Gammaproteobacteria bacterium (assembly GCA_963834755.1). GTDB lineage: Bacteria > Pseudomonadota > Gammaproteobacteria > Xanthomonadales > Rhodanobacteraceae > Dokdonella_A. The sequence goes on along the minus strand of CAWICQ010000013.1, from coordinate 82,839 downwards.
CGCTCCGGATGGAAGGATTTGGTGCGCTGAGGAAATGGGTTGGCGGAAGGCGATCCTGCACTTCGCCGCGGTAAAGGAAATGTAAAGAAAGCACGCGAACCGTCGACGACGCGCCTGCGAGCCCCTCCAGACGTCGCGGGCGCGCCACGCGTGTTCTCGGAAGCCGGACCAGACGTTTATCGCGACGTTGTGGCCGAACCCGTCTGCATCAGCTCCGGCGGCGACTTCCCATAGCCGGGCTGCTGCGTGTCATCCGGCGCATTGTTCCAGAGTTCGAACGCATATTCGCCGCGCGTTCGGTCTTGCGGACCGACGATGAACGGCCGATCGGGACCGCCCGCGCAAAGATTGTTTTCTGCCGGGAAACTATTGTCGGTAGCCTCGTTGCGCAGGAACGCCATATAGTCATTGCTCGCGGTCTGGTAATAGAGACGCGCAGTCGCCGTCAGCGGAGTCGCGGTGCCGGCTGGAATGGTCAGCGTGTAAGGCGCCGTGTCGTAGCTGACGAGCACGCCGGAACCCGGCGAGGTTTCCGGATAAGTGATCGCGCCGACCGGCCGCAGATCGTATCCATTCGGATCGGCCGGCGTTGCCGGCGTGAATCCGAGCGGCGGAACGCGGCTGTCCTTCGCGATGCAATCGTTGAGGACGAAGTGGAATACCGGAGCGCCGCCGCCGTCTTCGACGTCGCACGAGCCGCTGCCGAGGTTGTTCCAGATGCCCTGCAGCACTTCATAGACGCGCGCTTGAGCATCTTGTGTCAGCACGGCATTCGTCGAATCGTAGGCGCCGCTTTCGAACACGAGACCGCCATCCGCGTCGCGCACCTGTACGTTGAGCCACATGCGCCGACCTTCCGCGTAGCCGGTCGGAAGCTTGTGTCCGGTGAGATTGGTGACGACGACCTGCACCGCCATCGATCCCGGATTGCTGACCGTCGGCGGCGTGTAGCTCTGGATCGTCGTGTCGAGGCTTGCGGCGGTGCCGAGCAATGCGCGCGCCCAGTCGATCGTCTGCGCCAGAGACTGTGAGCGGCCCGTGCCGCTCGAGTCGAGTCCGGCGCCGTATTGGCCCAGGATGATGCCCGGCACCCAGGTGTTGCCGCCGACGAATGCGTGAACCGGAAGGTTGCCGGTGCGATTGTTGATGCGATACGAGCATGCGGTAGCGTCCGGGTCTTCGCTTTCAGGCTCGTGGCAGTTCTGGCACCGGGTCTCGGGCGCTTGTGCGTATTGGCTTTGCTGCCATTCGGAAAACGTGCGCTCGATCGGGAACGGATGGCCCGTGTTGGTGCCGTCGTTGAGCTTGAGCGTCTTCAGCGGCGAGCCGCCGTCGAAGCCGTCGGTGAAGATGCGCTCGACCGCGAACGCCGCCGTGTCCGGCGAGCTCACGTTGTGGCACGTGCCGCAAATCGCGCTTTGCGTGTGGAATTCGGAATACATCCATTCGTGCGGGGGCGGCGCGGTTCCATCGGTGTATGCGTAAGGGCCGCGACGACACGGCGGACCGCCGCCCGTGTTCGCGCAGGCGACATCATCAACCCACGCGTTGCCGTTGCCCGTGTAGCCGGGCTCGCCATTCGGCCCGTTCGGCATGATGCGATGGCAGAAGTGGCAGGTGACGCCGCCCATGTCGCTGTTGATGTCGTCGGGCGCATCGTAGGTGCCGTTGAGCAGGCACGCGGCCGCGCCGGTGGTCTGATCGTTCGGCGGATCGCCGTAGCCGCTCTTGACGACGTGGCCCATCAGCCAGCCGCGCGGCGTGTGGCAACGCAGGCAATAGTCACCGATGCCGGCAAAGTCGTTGTTGGCGATATCGAGCGCCGCGAAGAACAGCGGATCGCGCGTCGCGTTCGCCATCATGCTGCCGGCCCAGGTCGAAAACGGGCGGAACTGCGCCGATGTCGGCGGATCTCCGCCGGCAGTCGCATGACACGCGCTGCACTGCGGTTCGGGCGGCTGGATGTCGTAGACGAGTCCGGGCTGCGTGCCGTGCGGCGTGAAATCCAGCAGGCCGGTGCCGGCCGGCGCGAGTTGCCGCGCGACGCCGAGCCAATGTTCGGCAGCGAGTTGCGCGCTCGCGCACGGCGCGAACGCGCAGACGAGAAATGCGAGGACGAAGCGACGGCTCTTGGACAGGAATCTCAAACGCATGATCAGTCGAATCCGTTTCTGAAGATCGTATCGCCGACACCCTGCGGCACGATGATGGTGAGTGTGTAGGGCTGCTCCGGCTCGGTCGCCGTCGCGATGCCGACCAGTTGAATCGAACCGCCGGCGATCGGCGGCGCGTCGGCGATGAATTCGAAGTGATACATCGTGCCCCAGTCAAGGCTGTTGCCGCCGGAAGGCGCCGTCCAGGTGATCTGCTGGTTCGCCGTGCTCGACGACCAGTCGTTGCCGGCGTTCGTGTCGGTATCGTCGAAGCGCAGGCTGCTCACCGTCGTTCCGGGGGCGTACGGCACGCTGAAGCGGACGAAGCCGTGATCGGAATCGAGCTTGAGATTCGGTTCGTCCGGATGAGCGGCATCGATCTGCGCGTGCGCATAGTCGAAATTCTCGACCGCGTACTCGTAGCGCCATTGCCCACCACCAAGCGACGTAACCTTGACCGCGACACGCGCACGGCCGAGCGGCGTCGACAACTCCTCGTTGGCCGCGTTCGCCGGCGGCGAGGTCGGGTCGATCCAGAAATTGAGCGTCGGCCCAAGATGGAAGTCCGCGCCGTTCGGTACGTCGCCGACCAGACTCACGCTCCAGTTCGATCCACTCTTGTCGAAAGCGACCTCGCGCCAGCCCATCGAGTTGTAGATCGCATGATCGTCGCGCGCGACGTACCAGTATTCGTGATAGTAACGCGCGCCGTCCGAGAGTGGCGGCTGCAGCTCGCTTTCGACGACGCTGGCACGAAATTCATAGAGCGTCCGCGCGCCGCCGCCGCCGTCTTCGGCGCCATCGCAGTTTTCGTCATACACCGATCCGCAACGACCCCACTGCGCGGTGTACGGAATGATCTCCGAGCGCGGACCGAGATCGCCGCTGCTGTCGTTGTTGTAGTTCGAATAGGTATCTTCGCAAGTCGGCCAGATCACGTTGCCGCCTGCGCAACCGCAGTTCCAGTTGACCGTGTAGAACGCGTGCTTCACGCCGGACACGCCGATCTGCTTGATGCGGCCGTCGCCGTCGACACGATAGGTGTTCCACACCAGGAACGGATGCTGATCGTTGTCGTACGGCGGGAAGTCGCCCTGGAACATCGTGTACCACGCGACCGCCGTCGTGCCGGCGTTGCGCAAACTTGAATCCTGATCGACGACCAGCGTGCCGGTCGTGCTCGTCGAAGTGCATCCTTGGCAGCGCTTGACGTAGACGCTGTCGTCGAAGCCGGTCCAGCCGCTCGCGGCGTTGTCGTAAATAAGCAGCACGTCGGCCGGCGATGCCGGCGGATTGGGCCACGGCGCGGTGCACGTGCCGCCTTCCACGAGCAGGCTCTGGTCGCCTTCGTACGAGTTCGCGCGAAAGTCGAGACCGCCGACCGGATCGCCGTTCCATTCGGGATGACCGAGCACATCGGCGAAATGCTTGGACAACCGAAGGTTCATCTGACGCATCGAAAACACATTCGGCGCATTGCTCTCGAAACCGTAGTGCGCATGATCGGCCGTGAACCACACCGTGCCGTACGCATCGACGACATCGAGCCCGATGCGCGTGTTCGGACTCGCGCGCAACGCGAAGCCGCGCAAATCGATCGTGCCGGCGCGACTGTTCAGCACGAGCCCGCCCGCGTGGCGCAGTGCGCCGCCGCCGATTCCTGAAATGACGCGACCGACGTGATTGATCTCAAGACCACCCGCGTCGAGCGCCGGAAACGCATCCACTTCGTAACGCACGCCGGCCTTGCCTTCGATGCGCGAGGAAACGCCGTCGGTGCGGACGATCGTCACGCCCAACCGATCGAGCTCATCCGGATTGAAGTGAAAGCGCGTTTGTCCGCCCCAGGCGAGCCACGTGCCCGCCGGACTCGCATGTTCGGCAGCTCGCGCCTTGTCGATGACGCCCGCGTTCGCGCATGGGATGGTGGCGATCGAGATCGTCGCGACGGCAATCGTCGCGAATGCAATCGTCGCAAAATTGGCGAAGACAACGAGACCCCGAATCGACGCGCGCATGATGCCCCCCGCAACGAACGTCAGCACGCGACAGGCGGATAGAAACATCGGCTGTCGCGAAACCCGGCCGAAGGCTAGCACAGCCCGAATCGCGGTCGTGTCAGCGGCGCGGCGTAAAAGCCGGTCTGCCTGTTCAGCGAGCGCCAAGCAGGCGTTTGCAGATCGACCCATACAGCGCCGGCAGCCGTTCGAGCTCATGCAGCGCGACCCACTCGTCGATCTTGTGGATGCTCGCGTTCACCGGCCCGAGCTCGACGACCTCGGCGCCGAACGGCGCAATGAAGCGCCCGTCGGACGTGCCGCCGCCGGTGCTGACTTCCGGCGTGGTACCGCAGTGCTCGCCGATGGCCGCGACGACGGCTTCGCGCAGTCGCCCTTCGCGGGTCAGAAACGGCTCGCCGGAAAGCCACCAGTCGATCTCGAAGTTGACCGCGTGCCGGCGCAACAGCGTCTCGACGCGCTCGCGCAGCGCCGCGGCGGTGCTCGCGGTGCCGTAGCGGAAATTGAAGATCGCGTGGAGCTCGCCCGGAATCACGTTGTCGGCGCCGGTGCCGGACTGGATGTTCGAAATCTGGAACGACGTCGGCGGAAACGCGTCATCGCCATCGTCCCAGCGCTCGGCGGCCAGTTCGGCGAATGCCGGCGCGATGATGTGAATCGGATTGCGCGCGCGATCCGGATACGCAACATGTCCCTGCACGCCGCGCACGCGCAGGCGTCCGGTCAGCGAACCGCGGCGTCCGATGCGGATCAGATCGCCCAATCGCTCGCGCGACGACGGCTCGCCGACCACGCACCAGTCGATGCGCTGACTGCGGCGCCGGAATTCCTCGGCGACGCGCCGCACGCCGTTCTTTGCGGCACCCTCCTCGTCGCTGGTCAGCAGCAATGCGAGCGTGCCTGGATGCGCCGGCTGTTCGCGCACGAATTCACCCAGCGCGATCGTCATCGCGGCTACGCCGGACTTCATGTCCGCAGCGCCGCGGCCGTATAGACGGCCATCGCGAACGTTCGGCTCGAACGGTGGGCTTTGCCACGCGTCGAGCGGTCCGGACGGAACGACGTCGGTGTGTCCCAGAAACACCAGCACCGGACCGCCTTCGCCATGCGTCGCCCAAAGATTGTCGACGTCGCCGTAACGCAAATGCTCGGTCGCGAACCCCGCGCGCGACAGTCGTTGCGCGATAATGGCCTGACAGCCGGCATCGTCCGGCGTCACCGAGACGCGGCGGATGAGATCGGAGACGAGTTCGAGGATGGCCGACATGCGTTGCCTACGCGAACAATGTCGCGAATGCCTTATCGGTAAATCCGACCGACACGTCGCCGTCCGCCGTCACGACCAGGGGCCTTCGCACCAGCGCCGGATATTCCTTGATCAGCAGCGTCCACTCCGGATCGCTCCGCGGCGAGCGCCGCGCCTCGGGCAGATTCCGCCAGGTCATCGAGCTTCGGTTGACGAGCTTCTCCCAGCCGCCGACCGCGTTCGCGTACTCGGTCAAGGTCGCCGCCGGAATCGGATGTTCGCGATAGTCGACGAACTCGTGTGCCACTTTGTGACGGCCGAGCCAGTTGCGCGCCTTCTTGCAGGTATCGCAGGTGTTGAGACCGTAGAGTGTCGTCGTGGGCATGGGATCGCATTCGCTGGTGTTCGACGCCCAGAGTGTAACGCCGGCGCAGGATGCAGGCGCAGGCGATCCGCGAAAAACGCGCGCGCATCATCAAGGCGGAGGCCGAACTCGAAGCGTCGCGCAAACTCGCCGACGCGGCTCAGCAGATGGCGAACAGTCCCGTCGCGGTCGAGCTGCGCCGCATGCAGATGGTCACGGAGGTCGGCGCCGAAAACAACAGCACGACGGTGCTGATTATTCCATCGGACTTCGTATCGCCAGCGAAGAGTTTCAGCGAGTTCCTCGGCGATCGCGTGTCGCGCGATTCCAAATCCTGACGATCCGCGTCACGCTCGCAGCAGCTCGTTGATGCCGGTCTTCGCTCGCGTTTTCTCGTCGACACGCTTGACGATCACCGCGGCATAAAGACTGTGGCTGCCGTCCGCCGCCGGCAGCGATCCTGCGACGACGACGCTGCCGGGCGGCACGCGCCCATAGGTGATTTCCCCGCTCGCGCGATCGTAGATGCGCGTGGATTGGCCGAGGAACACGCCCATGCCGATCACGCTGCCGTGTCCGATGATCACGCCTTCGACGACTTCCGAGCGCGCGCCGATGAAGCAGCCGTCCTCGATGATGGTCGGATTCGCTTGCAACGGCTCGAGCACGCCGCCGATGCCGACACCGCCGGAAAGATGCACGCCCGCGCCGATCTGCGCGCACGATCCGACCGTCGCCCAGGTATCGACCATCGTGCCGGCGCCGACGCGCGCGCCGATGTTGACGTAGCTCGGCATCAGTACGGCGTCCTTCGCGATGTGCGCGCCGCGACGGACCAGCGCGCCGGGCACAACGCGTGCGCCGGTCGCCTGGAAATCCGCCTCGCCGGCCGCTGCGAAACGCAGCGGCACCTTGTCGAACGCGTGCATCGCGCCGCCGTCGACGACCCGATTGGGACTTACGCGGAAGTACAGCAGCACGGCTTTCTTCAGCCATTGATGCGTCTGCCAGCCGCCGGCGCCGTCGGGCTCGGCGACGCGCAGCGCGCCGGATTCGAGCGCGTCGAGCACGCGTTCGATGGCGGGCTTGAGCGTCGTCTCGATTTCGCCTTTGGCGAGAGCGGCGCGGCGCTCCCAGGCGTCGTCGATGAGCTTTTCGAGTTCGTGCATGGTTCTGCTTCGATATTGCGTTGGGACTCGCTTTCCGTCCGTCGTCCCTGGGCGACACAGGACCCATTTCGATCTTGGTTTCTTTCGGCGCAAGGCGTTCAAAAGAAAAAAAGCAAATGGGTCCTGGCTTTCGCCGGGACGACGGCCGTGCGGATTGTCTCAGTTACTCGCCGAAACCGCAGCCGTTGCCGGTGCCGCGGAGTCGATTCCGAAGCGCTCTTCGAGCGCGGCCCGCAACGCCTGCTGCGCGGCGTCCGACAGCGGCCGATCGCTCTCGTCGCTGATCACGAAGAAGTCCTCCGCGCGCTCGCCGAACGTCGCGATGCGCGCGTCGTGCACGCGCACGTGCGCATCGCGCAGCGTCTGCGCGACTTGCGCGAGCAGGCCCGGCTGATCGCCGCAGACGAGCGCGAGCTGCGTCGCATTCGGCGTGTTCGTGAATTCGACGCGCGGCGCGCGGCGGAAGTGGCGCAGTCGGCGCGGCAGGCTGCGCCGGACCAGGCGCGCGGACATCGTCGATTCGCTCAATGCGCTCGCAAGTTCGGTCTTGAGCTCGGCGGCGCGCTCGGCGTCGAGCGGCGATTCGGTTTCCGCGTCGAGCACGACGAACGTGTCGAACGCCATGCCGTTGGAGGAAAGAATGCGCGCCTCGGCGACGGACACGCGTTCGCGATCGAGCGCCGCCGTGATCGCGGCGAAAAGTCCGTCGCGATCGCGCGTCTGCACGAACACTTCGCTGCCACCGCGCGCGGAAGCCGCATCGACCGCAACCACGGGCGCATCGGCGTCGGTGCGTTCGAGGATGGCGCGCGTCTGCCACGCGATCTGCTCGGGACGATGGCGCAGAAAGCTTGCGTCCGGAAACATCGACCAGACGCGCTCGATGCGCGCGGCCTCGATGCCTTCGCGCGCGAGCTGCTTCAGCGCGCTCTCGCGGCACGCGGCGATGCGTGCGTCCGCGTGCGGCGGTCGTTCGAGCCCCGCGCGCAATGCATAACGCGTCGCGATGTAGAGATCGGCGAGCAGTTGATCCTTCCACGTGTTCCAGAGTTTCGGATTGGTTCCAGCGATGTCGGCGATCGTCAAGAGGTACAGGTGATCGAGCCGCTCGACGTCTTCGACCTGCACGGCAAAACGGTGCACGACATCGGGATCGGTAATGTCCTGGCGCTGGGCGGTGACGCTCATGACGAGATGCCAGCGCACCAGCCAGGCGATGAGATCGATGTCCGCAGCCGCAAGACCGAGCTTGGCGCAGAACGCGCGCGCTTCCTCTTCGCCGAGCACCGAATGATCGCCGCCGCGACCCTTCGCGATGTCGTGGAACATCGCGGCGAGCAACAGCAATTCGGGTTTGTCGAACGTGGCCCAGATTCCGCACGCGATCGGAAATTCCGTGCGCGCGGCGGCATCGCCAAAGCGCGCGACGTTGCGCAGCACGCGCAACGTGTGCTCGTCGACCGTATAAACGTGGAACAGATCGTACTGCATGCGGCCGACGACGCGCCGGAACGTCGGCAGCAATGCCGCGAGCACCCCGTGACGATTCATCGCGGCGAGCGCGGCGACTGACGCGGCGCCACGCTGCAGCAGTGCGAGAAACGACGCAAGCACGTAGCGATCATCGGCAAAACCGCCGGCGTGTCGCGCCAGTGCGCGCTGCAGCCGACGCATCGCTTCGGCGGAAAGGCCGCGCAGCTCGGGATGATCGAGCAGCAGCGCGAACGCATCGACCATCGCGCGCGGACGACGCTCGAACAGTGTGGCCGAGCGCGGCTCGAGGCGCGCGCCGACCGCGAAGAAATCACGATCGATTTCGCGCGGCGGACCAGTCGGCGGATCGAGCAGCTCCATGAAGCGCTCGGTGACCTGCGCGCCGAGGCGCTCGACGACCGTCGCCGCGCGGTAATAGCCCTGCATGAATTGTTCGACGGCGAGATTTTTTTCGTGCTCGTCGCGATAGCCGAGCTCGGCGGCGAGCGTGCGCTGATAATCGAACAACAGGCGTTCTTCGGCGCGACCGGCGGCAAGATGCAGCGCGTAGCGATAACGGCGCAGCGTCGCTTCGGAACGATCGAGCGCCGCGCGTTCGGTCGGATCGAGCAGGCCCTGCGCGACCATCGCATCGAAATCCGCCGCGCGCGTGATGCGCCGGCCGAGCCAGCGCAGCAGATCGAGCGTGCGCAGACCGCCCGGGCCGTCCTTGAGATTCGGCTCGAGGTTGTAGGTCGTATCGTTGAAGCGAGCGTGGCGATCGGACTGCTCGGCGCGCTTGGCGGCGAGGTAATCGGGCGCGGGCCACATCGAAGGATCGTCGACGATCGAGCCGAGCACATCCGCCAGCGCGGGCGAACCCGCCAGACGCCGCGCGTCGAGCAGGTTGGTGAAGACGGCAACGTCCGACGCCGCGAGCTCGCGGCATTCGCGCGGCTCGCGCACGGCATGCCCGGGCTTGAGGCCCAAATCCCAGAGACAGGCGAAAAACGCCTCGAACATGCGCGCGTGACGCGGCAGCGCGTCGGGTTCGATCAGCACGAGCAGGTCGACGTCCGAGCACGGAAACAGGAAACCACGACCGAAACCTCCGACCGCGGACAGCGCGGCATCGGGTGCATCGCCGACGCAGGCGCGCCAGACATGCACGACGACATGCTCGACGGCCTGCGCGCGTACGCGCGTCAGCGCGTGCGCATCGGCACCCTTGCGGAACGCATCGCGAAGCTCGCGCTCGTTGTCGCCGAGCAGCTGGCGCAGCGCGAGACGCGCTTGCGCCGAGACGCCGCTGCGCGGCATCGCGGGTGGCAGGCGCGGCGCTTCCGGCGGGCGTGGTGCGTGATCCACGCGCGCGATGCGGCTCATCTCAGGCCGCTTGCGGCCAGGGCGTCAGGATTTCGGCGCCGTCGTCGGTGACCGCGATCGTGTGTTCCCACTGCGCGGACAGCGAGTGATCCTTGGTGACGACCGTCCAGCCGTCCGGCAGCAGCCGCGTGTGCGGCTTGCCGGCGTTGACCATCGGTTCGATCGTGAATGTCATGCCCTTGGCGAGCTTGAGCCCGGCGCCGGGCTGGCCGTAGTGCAGCACCTGCGGATCTTCGTGATAGACCTGCCCGATGCCGTGGCCGCAATACTCGCGCACGACCGAATAGCCGTTCGACTCGACGTGTCTCTGGATCGCGTGGCCGATGTCGCCGAGCGTCGCGCCGGGACGCACTTGGCCGATGCCGCGCATCATTGCGTCGAACGTGGTGTCGACCAGCCGCTTGGCCAGCACCGGCGGCTGGCCGACGAAATACATGCGGCTGGTGTCGCCGTGCCAGCCGTCCTTGATGACGGTGACGTCGATGTTGACGATGTCGCCGTCCTTCAGCACCTTGGTCGGGCTCGGAATGCCGTGGCAGATCACATGGTTGACCGAGGTGCAGAGCGTCTTCGGAAAGCCCTTGTAGCCGACATTGGCCGGGATCGCCTTCTGCACCCTGACGATGTGCTCGTGGGCGATGCGGTCCAGATCCTCGGTCGTCGCGCCGGGTTTCACGTGCTCGCGCATGAGCTCGAGCACCTCGGCGGCGAGGCGTCCGGCGACACGCATCTTTTCGATCTGATGTGGGCTTTTGACGGTGATGGGCATGGCGTCTTTCAGGGCGGTTTGCCGGGTTGCCGGAGGGCAGCTTGTCCCGTGCTCGCGCGGCAGGGTAGAATTCTACGGTTTCGCAGGCCGCGTTCGTAACCCGCTGGCTCGCAAAACGAAATGCGGTCCGAGCAGGCAATCTGCAAGGCCGCCTACGGCATAACGCCGAATCCGCACACGCACCGTCACCGCGTTCGGGGTGCTCCGCAAGGAGTCGCACGCGGCGGGTACGTGGAGGTCTCAACCCCGGGCTTCACCGCGCGAACCAAGGACGCGCGGCGCCCACGTCATGGAGTACATCATGCCCCAAGTCACCATGCGCCAGATGCTGGAAGCTGGCGTGCATTTCGGTCATCAGACCCGGTACTGGAACCCGCGCATGGCGCCGTACATCTTCGGCGCGCGCGGCAAGATCCACATCATCAATCTCGAAAAGACGCTGCCGCTCTTCACCGATGCGATGAACTTCATTTCGGGCCTGGCGCAAAAGCGCGGCACGATCCTGTTCGTCGGCACCAAGCGCTCGGCGCGCGATGCGGTCAAGGAAGAAGCCGCGCGCTGCGGCATGCCCTACGTCGCCGCCCGCTGGCTCGGCGGCATGCTGACCAATTTCCGCACGGTCAAGGGCTCGATCTCGCGTCTCAAGGAGCTCGAGACGATGGCGACCGACGGCACCTACGAGAAGCTCGTCAAACACGAAGTATTGCGCCTGGCGCGCGAGCGCGAAAAGCTCGAGCGCTCGCTCGGCGGCATCAAGGACATGAACCGTCTGCCGGACGCGCTGTTCGTCATCGACATCGGCCACGAGAACATCGCGGTGCTCGAAGCGAAGAAGCTTGGCATTCCGGTCGTCGCTGTGGTCGACACGAACTACGATCCGACGCTGGTCGACTACGCGATTCCGGGCAACGACGACGCGATCCGCGCCGTGCAGCTTTACGTGCGCGCCGCCGCCGACGCCGTGCTTGAAGGCAGGGCCGCGGCACCCCAGGTTGCGGCCGGCGAGAAGGACGATTTCGTCGAGCTCGACGCCGAAGGCAATCCGGTCACCAAGGAATCGGCCGACAACCGCGATCGCGACAACCGGCGCAAGCCGGCACCGCGCAGAGCGCCGGCGAAGCGTCCGGCGGCCCGCCGTGGCCCACCGCCTCGCGGCGGCGGCAAGCCCGAGCGCGTCGAGGAATCGGCGGCGCCCGAAGCCGACGCCGCCCCGACCGAGTAAGGCGAACCTGTAACGCGCGGCCGGCATGCTGATGCGTGCCGGCGGCGCGGCAATCACGGCCTTCGCACGCACGCTTCGCTCGCCGAAGTGTTCTCCCGCTGCGCAGGCGACGAAACGGCCGGATTGCCGTTTTGAACGGCGAAGCCACCAAAACGGCGAAGCCATCAAAGGGCGAGCCAGGACGGCGCGAGTGAACGTGCCGAAGGCGGATCAGGGCTCCCAGCCCGCGATCGGTCGCTTTTTCCGAAACAACGTGCGGCACGAAATGCCGCAGCCATCGAGGACACCATGGAAATCACCGCACAACTCGTCAAGGAACTGCGCGAGCGCTCTGGCGCCGGCATGATGGAGTGCAAGAAGGCGCTCACGCAAAACAACGGCGACATCGACACGGCCATCGAGTGGCTGCGCAAGCAGGGCCTGGCCAAAGCCGACAAGAAAGCGAGCCGCGTCGCTGCCGAAGGCCGCATCGTGCTGGCGCAAGACGGCGGCAAGGCCGTGCTCGTCGAGATCAACAGCGAGACCGATTTCGTCGCCAAGGACGAGTTCTTCGTCAAATTCGCCAACGAGGTCGCCAAGACGGCGCTTACGAGCGGCGCGACGGACGTCGAAGCGTTGAAGTCCGCCAAGACGAGCTACGGTCCGCCGGTCGAGGAAGGCCGCCAGTGGCTGATCGCCAAGATCGGCGAGAACATCCAGATCCGCCGCATGGTGCGCGTCGACAGCAAGCATCACGTCGGCGCCTACGTGCACGGCGGTCGCATCGGCGTGCTGGTCGAGGTCAAGGGCGGTTCGACCGAGCTCGCGCGCGGCATCGCGATGCACGTCGCGGCGATGAACCCGCCGTACATCTCCGCGCAACACGTGCCGGCCGAGTTCGTCGCCAAGGAAAAGGAGATCGAGCTCGCCAAGATGTCGGAAAAGGAAAAAGCCAAGCCGGCCGAGATCCTCGAGAAGATCATCAGCGGCAAGGTCAACAAGATCATCAACGAGAACACGCTGACCGGTCAGCCTTACGTGATCGACATGAACGAGACGGTCGGCAACGTCTTGAAGAAGGAAGGCGCCGAAGTGCTTTCGATGCATCGGCTTGCGGTGGGCGAAGGAATCGAGAAGCCGCAGGGTGATGATTTTGCTACTGAGGTCATGAAGCAGGCCGGATTGGCCTGACGCCTTCATTTCCGTCGTCCCGGCGAAAGCCGCGACCCGTCTTGCTTTTTAAGCCTGCCCGTTCACTCGAAGCAGATAAGCAAAGTCAACTTGGATCCCGGTTTTCGCCGGGATCACGATCGGTTGTTTGATCGCTTGGGCCGCGCACCGTCGCGGCCTTTCTTTTGCCGCTACAATGCGGCCGTTTGCCCGCCCGGAACGCTCGCATGCCCGCCGACATCAAGTACAAGCGCATCCTGCTGAAACTCTCCGGCGAAGCGCTGATGGGCGAAGCGGACTACGGCATCGATCCGAAAGTCCTGCACCGGCTTGCGCGCGAGATCATCGAGGTGCAGCAGGCCGGCGTGCAGGTCGGCGTCGTCATCGGCGGCGGCAATATTTTTCGCGGCGCGGGTCTCGCCGCTACCGGCATGGATCGCGTGACCGGCGATCACATGGGCATGCTCGCGACCGTCATCAACGCGCTCGCGATGCAGGATGCGATCGAGAAAGCCGGCGGCTTCGCGCGCACGATGAGCGCGATCAAGATCAACGAGATCTGCGAAGACTTCATTCGCCGCCGCGCGATTCGTCATCTCGAGAAAGGCCGCATCGCATTGTTCGCGGCCGGCACCGGCAATCCGTTCTTCACCACCGATTCCGCCGCCGCGCTGCGCGCGATCGAGATCAGTGCCGATCTCCTCCTCAAGGCGACCAAGGTCGATGGCGTTTACAGCGCCGATCCGCGCAAGGATGCAAACGCCAAGCGCTACGAGCATCTGTCCTACGAGGAAGTGATCCAGCGCAACCTGCAAGTGATGGACACCAGCGCGATAGCGCTCTGCCGCGATCACAACATCCCGCTGCGCATCTACGACATGTCGCGCCCGGGCGACCTGATGCGCATCATGCGCGGCGAACAGATCGGCACGCTGGTCAGCGTACGCTGAAGTTCGCGCCGCGCTGCACCATCGACGGCGCCTTTCGCCGCGGATCGGCTCCGCGACCCCGCTGCTATACTCGCCGGCCACTCGCAAGGCAGAAACGGTGGCCTCGCCATGCAGAACGTCAACGACATCAAGAAGGACGCGCAGACGCGCATGCAGAAGAGCGTCGATGCGCTCCGTCACGAGTTGCAGCGGCTGCGCACCGGCCGCGCCAGCACCGCGCTGATCGAGCCGCTCAAGGTGCCCTATTACGGCAACGACACGCCGATCATGCAGGTTGCCAACGTCGCCATTGCCGACTCGCGCTCGATCACGATCACGCCGTACGAAAAGACCATGGTCGGACCCGTCGAGAAAGCGATTCTCGCCTCCGATCTCGGTCTCACGCCGACGACGGTCGGCACCGTGATCCGCATCAACCTGCCGCCGCTGACCGAAGAGCGGCGTAAGGAATTGTCCAAGCACGTCGCCCATGAGGGCGAGGCCGCGAAGATCGCCGTGCGCAACGTGCGTCGCGACGCATTGCACCACGTCAAGGAGCTGCTCAAGGAAAAGAAGATCACCGAGGACGAGGATCGTCGCGCCGAAGACGATATCCAGAAACTCACCGACAAGTTCGTCAAGGACGTCGACGGCGTGGTAAAGCTCAAGGAGGACGAGCTGATGGCGATGTGAGGCCGGCGCGGCCACCGCGAGCGCGGCGGTCCGCGGATGTCCTCGACGTCATCGACCGCTTGCGCGTGAACGAACCGAATCCTCCGCCAGCGCGCGTGCCGCGCCATATTGCGATCGTCATGGACGGCAACGGCCGCTGGGCCGAGCGGCGGCGTCGCCCGCGCAGCTTCGGCCATCGCGAAGGACAGAAAGCGGTGCGCGCGACGATCGAATTCTGTCTGCGCCATCGCGTCGAGGCGCTCACGCTGTTCGCATTCTCCAGCGAAAACTGGCGCCGCCCGCAGAGCGAAGTCGGCGCGCTGATGCAGTTGTTTCTGAAAGCGCTTGATCGCGAGGTCGACGAGCTGCACCAGAACGGCGTGCGCATCGCGTTCGTCGGCGATCTTTCCGCGTTCCAGCCCGAGCTTCGCGAGCGCATGCAGCGCGCGATGCAGAAGACCGCGGCGAATCAGGCGCTGGCGTTGAACATCGCGGTGAACTACGGCGGTCGCTGGGATATCGCCGATGCGGCGCGGCGCGCGGCGGCGGAAGTCGCGGCGGGTCGTCTGCGTGCCGAGGACATTTCCGAGCAATCGCTCGCGCCGTTCTTCTGTCTTGCCGATCTGCCTGCGGTCGATCTTTTCATCCGCACCGGCGGCGAGCAGCGCATCAGCAATTTTCTGCTCTGGCAGATCGCGTACGCCGAGTTTTATTTCACCGATGCGCTGTGGCCCGACGTCGACGCTGACGTGTTGTCCGCCGCGCTCGCCGAATTCGCGCGACGCGAACGCCGCTATGGGCTCATCTCCGCGCAAATACGAGCGGCGAGCTGACGCATGCTGAAGCCGCGCACGATCACCGCTCTCGTTCTCGCGCCGCTCGGCGTCGCCATGGTGCTGCTGCTGCCCACGGCAGCTATGGCCGCATTGACCGCCATCACCGTGCTGGTCGCATTGTGGGAATGGACGCGGATGGCGGGATTCACTTCGCGTCCGCTGCGTTCGGGTGTCGTTGCGATCGTCGCGCTCGTGCTGGTTTCGTTGTGGCTGCTGCGCGATCAACCGCTGATCTGGTATCTCGTCACGGCAGGCGTCGCCTGGTGGATCGTCGCCTTCCTGTGGCTCAGGAATTTCTCGTTCGGCGCCGCGCCGACGCGCGAAAACGCCGCGATCAAGCTCGTCGCCGGACTCTTGGCCACACTGCCCGCATGGGTCGCGCTCAGCAAGCTGCACGCCGATCCGCGCAGCGGCCCCGCCTGGGCGCTGCTCGGGATGATGCTGGTCTGGGTCGCCGATACGGCCGCCTATTTCACCGGCAGCCGATACGGCAAGACCAAGCTCTGCCCGCAGATCAGCCCGAACAAGACGATCGCCGGCGTCTATGGCGCGCTCGGCAGTGGCGCTCTGCTCGCCGCGGTGGCGGGCTGGTTGCTGCACCTTCGCGGGCTCGCATGGCTCGCGCTGATCGCGCTTGCATTGGTGACGGTGGTCGCCTCGATCGTCGGCGACCTCTTCGAAAGCCTGATCAAGCGCCAGGCCGGCGTGAAGGACTCGGGCACGCTCTTTCCAGGCCATGGCGGCATGTCCGACCGTCTCGACGGCTTGTTCGCAGGACTGCCGGTATTCGCTCTCGGCAAAGCGCTGCTCGATATCGCGTTCGCGTCATGAAAACGGTCGCGGTGCTCGGCGCCACCGGTTCCATCGGTGCCAGCGCGCTGGATGTCATCGCGCGTCATCCCGATCGTTTTCGTGTCGGCGCGCTCGCGGCGCATCGCAATGTGGAAGCACTGGCCGCACTGTGTGCGCGATTCGCACCCGATCTTGCGGTGATCGCGGACGCGACGCTGGAAGGCGAGCTCCGCGAGCGACTCAAACTCGCACACGTCGCGACGCGCGTCGCAGCCGGAGCGCAGGCGTTGATCGAAGCCGCGTCGGCTCCGCACTGCGACACCGTGATCGCAGCGATCGTCGGCGCCGCCGGTCTCGAATCGACGCTCGCGGCCGCACGCGCGGGAAAGCGATTGTTGCTCGCGAACAAGGAAGCCGTCGTCATGGCCGGCCCGCTGCTGCGCGCCGCGCTCGACGAAGGCGGCGGCGAATTGCTGCCGATCGACTCGGAGCACAACGCGGTGTTCCAATGCCTGCCGGCGCAACGCGCGGGTCTCGATGCCGCGGGCGTGCGTCGCATCGTGCTGACCGCTTCGGGCGGACCGTTTCGCGGACGCACGCGCGCCGAGCTTGGCGCGGTCACGCCGGCGATGGCGTGCGCGCATCCGAACTGGCGGATGGGCCGCAAGATCTCGGTCGATTCGGCGACGCTGATGAACAAGGGTCTCGAAGTCATCGAAGCGCATTTCCTCTTCGGTGCGCCGGCCGAGCGCATCGATGTCGTCGTGCATCCGCAAAGCATCGTGCACTCGATGGTCGAATACGCGGACGGCTCGGTGCTGGCGCAGCTCGGCAATCCGGACATGCGCACCGCGCTCGCGCACGCGCTCGCCTGGCCCGAGCGCGTGGAAGCCGGCGTCGCGCCGCTCGACCTTCTCGGCATCGCCCGGCTCGACTTCGAGGCGCCCGACCGAACCACGTTCGCGTGCCTCGACCTCGCCTATCGGGCCCTCGCGCTCGGCGGCAACGCGCCGATCGCGCTCAACGCCGCGAACGAGGAGGCGGTCGCCGCGTTTCTGGACGGGCGTCTCGTTTTTCTCGACATCCCGCAGGTCATTGAAAGTACAATGGAAAAAACGCCAGCGGCGGCCGTCGCGACCCTGTCCGACGTGCTTGACGGCGATTTAACTGCGCGTCGGGTTGCCCAACGTATGATCGCCTCGGCGAAGGACTAAGTCGGGTTCTGGAAATGGTCCCTTTCTCGCCGCCAACGCGGCGCAGGACGGCCGGTTGCGTCGCCGGTTGAGAGATGCGAATTGGAAGAGTCGGAAAAGCGGTATGAGTGAGGTGTTCGGTTCCGTCTGGTGGCTGATCGTTACGCTGGGGGTGCTGATCACCTTCCACGAGTTCGGTCATTTCGTTGTCGCACGCCGTTGCGGCGTTCGGGTGTTGAAGTTTTCGGTCGGCTTCGGCAAGGCGCTGTGGTCGCGTCGCGACCGCCACGGCACCGATTTCGTGATCGCCTCCATTCCGCTCGGCGGCTACGTGAAAATGCTCGACGAGCGCGAAGGCGACGTCGATCCCGCCGACTTCGATCAGGCCTACAACCGCAAGCCGGTGCTGCAACGCATGGCGATCTCGGCGGCCGGGCCTGCGTTCAATCTGATCTTTACGCTGGCGGCGTTCTGGCTCGTGCTGATGATCGGCAAGCCGGATTACCAGCCGATCGTCGCCGCGCCGAGCGGACTCGCGGCCGAGGCCGGATTCGAAGCCGGCGATCGCATCGTCAAGATCGGCGATGACAGCGTATCGACCTGGACCGGAGCGCTGGAAACGCTCGTAGTGCGCTCGCTCGATGCGAAGCCGGTGGACGTGACCGTGCGCACCGCCGGTGGCGCCGAAGTCGTCAGGAAGCTCGCGCTCGATCGTCTTTCCGATTCCAGCGATATCGAAAAATCACTGCCCGAGATCGGCCTCAAACTGCGGGCGCCGGTGCCTCCGGCGATCGCGGCGAACGTGAGCTCCGGCATGCCGGCCGCGGCCGCGGGCCTCGAGAGCGGCGATCGCATCCTGGCTGTGAACGACACGCCGGTCGCGGACTTCGCCGCACTCGGCGAAACGATCCAGAAGGAAGCCGCGAAGTCGCCGACGCTCGCGTTCAAGGTGCAGCGCGGAAGCTCACAACTCGATCTTTCGGTGCACGTGATTCAGCAACCCGCGGCCAAAGGCGCGCCAGCGCGCTGGGTCGCCGGAATCGAAGCGCCGGATACGCACAACGCCCTGCTTCGTCAGGGACCGATCTCGGCTCTGCCTGCCGCATTCAAGGAAACCTGGCACCGCGCCGGCGACATGCTCGCCCTGCTCGGCCAGATCGTCACCGGCCACGCATCGACCAAGAACATCTCGGGCATCATCTCGATCGGCCAGGCCGCGAACACGTCGGCACACATGGGGCTCGGCTGGTTCCTCGACTTCCTGGCGATGGTTTCGCTGTCGCTGGCGGTAATGAACCTCCTGCCGATCCCGATCTTGGACGGCGGACACCTGCTGTATTACCTTATCGAGCTCGTCAAAGGCAGCCCGGTGAGCGAGCGTACCCAGGTTGCCGGCCAATACGTGGGTCTGATGCTGCTAGTGGCCTTGATGGGGCTGGCGTTCTACAACGATATCCTGCGGATCGCGTCCTGATCCGGAGTTAGCTCCCAGCGGAATCGCCGAAAAGCGCCCTTTTCGGTAGTTTCGCTGGGCGATGCAGGGAGGCATCGCTCGCGCAAGCGCCACGCGCGTGGCGGCTGCGTGGAGACGAATCCGGGCATGAACCGGAATCGGCGAGCCGGGAAAGTCCGCGATGGACCTTTCCGACATCGCCAATAACAACCAGGACCGCGGCAAGAGACCGCCGCGAGCCCGATGATGTCCGGACGGAACTGACGATGAAGCGTATTGCCGCATTTCTCCTGCTCGCCCTCCTCGCCTGTAGCCTTGCTCATGCGTTCGACAGCTTCACGATCTCGGACATCCGCATCGACGGGCTGTCGCGCATCGCACCGGGCACGGTTTTCACCTATCTCTCGGTCGAGAAAGGCGACACGCTGACGCCGGACCGCGCCGAACAGGCGATCCGCGCGCTGTACAAGACCGGATTCTTCAACGACGTGCAGCTGTCGCGGCAAGGCGACATCCTGGTCGTCACCGTGAAGGAGCGCCCGCAGATCTCGAAGATCGCGCTGCGCGGCAACAAGGATCTGAAGGACGAGGATCTGCTCAAGGGCCTGAAGGGCATCGGCCTCGCCGAAGGCGAAGCATTCGACCCGCTCAAGCTTTCCGAAATACAGAACGAGCTGACGCGCCAGTACTACAACCGCGGCAAATACAACGTCTCGGTGAAGACGTCCGTCGTCAATCTCGATCGCAACCGGGTCGAAGTCGCGATCAACGTGGCGGAAGGCAAGGCCGCGCGCATCCAGCACATCAACGTGGTCGGCAACACGACGTTCCCGGACAAGGAAGTCACCGGAAGCTTCGAGTCGAGCACCAGCAACTGGCTCTCGTGGTACTCCAAGGACGATCAGTACTCGCGCGAGAAACTGTCCGGCGATCTTGAAAAGCTGACCTCGTATTACATGGACCGCGGCTACGTCGACTTCAACGTCGATTCGACCGAGGTTTCGATCAGCCCCGACAAGCGCAAGATGTACGTGACCGCCAACATCAAGGAAGGCGAGGTCTACACCGTCAGCGACATCAAGCTCACCGGCGCGCTGATTCTGTCGGAAGACGACCTGCGCAAGCTGCTGCAGATCAAGGTCGGCGATCTCTTCTCGCGCAAGAAGGTCGAGCAGTCGTCGGATGCGATTTCGGCGGTGCTTTCAAACATCGGTTATGCGTTCGCCGAAGTGCAGCCGATCCCGACCATCGATCGCGAGAAACGCGAAGTCGGCCTCAATTTCTTCGTCAATCCCGGCAAGCGCGTCTACGTGCGCAACATCGTCTACAAAGGCAATGTGCACACCGAGGACGAGGTCATCCGCCGCGAAATGCGCCAGCTCGAAGGCGCGTGGTACTCGCAGGCCGCGATCGATCGCTCGAAGATTCGCCTGCAGCGCCTGGGCTATTTCCGTACCGTCACCATCGACACGCCGAAAGTGCCCGGCACCGAAGACCAGGTCGACGTCGTCGTCACGCTCGAGGAGGAGAACTCCGGCAGCTTCACCTTCGGCCTCGGCTATTCGCAGGTGCAGGGCCTCATCGCCAGCATCGCCGTCACGCAGAACAACTTCTTCGGCACCGGCGATCGCATCGGCGTCACCGCGCAGCAAAGCTCGTTCTTGAAGCGTTACGAGTTCTCGTACTTCGAGCCGTATCTGACTACCGACGGCATCGGTATCGGCTATGACCTGCATCACACGGAATTCGACGCCGGCCAGGACAACCTCGCGAGCTACCTGACCAACAGCGACGCATTCGATACGTATCTGGCCATTCCGATCACCGAAGCCGACACGATCAACGCGCAGCTCGGCGTCAGCAAGACCGGCGTCACCACCGAGCCCGGCCTGACGCCGCCGGAGTTCATCGACTACATCGACAACCTCGGCCACCACACGTTCCACACGTGGGAAACGCTGTTCTCGTGGTCGCACGATACGCGCAACAAATTCTGGAATCCGACGCGCGGCTCGCTGCAGCAGGTGCAGTTCGATTTCGCGCTGCCGGGATCGACGGTCGAGTACTACACGCTGTTCTACCGCTACGGCCAGTACATGCCGATTACCAGCAATCTGACGTTCTACGGCCACGTCACGGTCGGCTACGGCGACGTGTGGCGCACGCCGGACACTTCGCCGACCGCGCCACCCGACCGCCCCGCGGATCTCTCCGGTCTGCCGTTCTTCAAGAACTTCTTCGCCGGCGGCGTCAGCGATGTGCGCGGCTTCCGCGACAACACGCTCGGTCCGTTCACGGTCATCAACGAAGCAACGTGTCCATCCACCAACGTCAATTGCCGGTTGCCGATCGGCGGCGCGTTCAAGACGGTTGGTTCGGCCGAGATCATCTTCCCGACGCCGTTCGTCAAGGAAGACAACGATTCGACGCGCCTGTCGTGGTTCGTCGATGTCGGCAACGTGTTCAAGGACTACAGCACCTTCAGCGCGAGCGAGCTGCGTGCGTCGACGGGCATCTCGTTCCAGTGGCGCGCGCCGGTCGGACCGATCGTCATCAATCTCGCGACGCCGATCCGCAGCCAGAAAGGCGACGCCACCGAAACAATCCAGTTCTCGTTCGGTAATACGTTCTAGGCTGACCGGGAGAGGATGAATCGGCTAGCCGAGGAGAGCGACGCGTGACCGGCCCCGCACAAGCACGAGACATCGTTCGCGCGCTGGTGCTGGTATTCGCGTTCGCGCTGCAGGGTGTCGTGTCGGCGCAGACGGCGCCGACCACACGTATCGGCTATGTCGACATGAAACGACTGCTCGACAACGCACCGCAAGTCGTCGCCGGAAGGCAGAAGCTCGAGAAGGAGTTCGCTCCGCGCGATGCCTCGCTCAAGGCCGACGAGAAGCGCCTGCAGGATCTGCGCGATCGTCAGCAGCGCGAAGCGGCGACGATGGCGAGCACCGATGCCGACGCGCTCAAACGCGAAATCGACGCGCTCGACCGCTCCATCAAGCGCAACCGCGACAGCATGCGCAACGATCTGAAATCGCGCAGCGATCAGGAGCTCGACAAGAGCTGGCGCGAGATCAACGATGCCGTCGTCGCGTTCGCGCGCGAGAAGGGCTACGACCTGATCGTGCCGAGCCCGGTGGTCTATGCAAGCGCGAGCGTCGACATCACCGACCAGGTGCTCGAGCGACTGAAGCGGCAATACAACGCGCGCAGCCGGCACTTCGCCATGACCACGCTCACCCTGGGCGATATCGCCGCGCGCTTTGCGCTCGAATTGCGCGGCGATCCCGCGACGCCGATCCGCGGCGTCGCCACGCTGTCGAATGCAACGGCTGGGCAACTCGGCTTTCTTGCCAATCCGCGCTATCGCGCGCAGCTCGCGTCGACCGGCGCCGATGCGATCGTGCTGCGCGCCGCAGACGCCGATGGCTGCAAGGCCGCCACGCTGATCGCCGACGATCCCTACGTCGCGTTCGCACGCATCGCCGCGCTCTACGAAAAGGTTCCCGCCGCGACAGCCGGTGCGCATCCGAGCGCGATCGTCGGCGCAGGCGCGCGCATCGCCGCATCCGCATCGATCGGCGCATTCTGCGTGATCGACACCGATGCAGAAATCGGCGACGGCGCGGTGCTCGGACCACACTGCATCGTTGGTCGCGGATGCCGCATCGGCGCGCAGGCGCGCCTCGTCGCGCGCGTCACGCTGGTGCAGGACGTGACGCTCGGCAAACGCGTGCTCGTACATCCCGGCGCGGTGATCGGCGCCGACGGTTTCGGCATCGCGTTCGCCAAGGATCATTGGGAAAAAGTCCCGCAACTCGGCGGCGTCGTCATCGGCGACGACAGCGAGATCGGCGCCAACACCACCATCGACCGCGGCGCGCTCGGCGATACCGTGATCGAAGAGGACGTGCGCCTCGACAACCAGATCCAGATCGCGCACAACGTCTTCATCGGCGCGCACACCGCGATGGCCGGCTGCTCCGCCGTCGCCGGCAGCGCGCGCATCGGCCGTTACTGCCTGATCGGCGGCGGCGCTGGCATACTGGGCCATCTGGAAATCGCCGACCGCGTCACCGTGACCGCGATGAGTCTGGTCACCCATTCGCTGCGCGAGGCCGGCGAATATTCGTCGGGAACGCCGATCCAGGACAACCGTCAATGGCGCCGCAACGCAGCGCGCTTCAAGCATCTTGATGAATTCGTGCGGCGCGCCGGCGCCGCCAGCAGGGAACCCGAATCATGACCGACAAGGATCACGGCGGCGTCGAGCTGCCCATCGATGTGGAACGCATCGCCGCGATGCTGCCGCATCGCTTTCCATTCCTCCTGATCGATCGCGTCATCGCGTTCGAGCGCGGCAAACGCCTGACCGCGATCAAGAACGTCACCATCAACGAGCCGTTCTTCCAGGGCCATTTCCCCGGTCATCCGGTCATGCCCGGCGTGCTGATCATCGAGGCGATGGCGCAGGCCTGCGGCGTGCTGATCAAGCTCTCGGTGCCGCACGACGCGAACGTGCCGGTGGTGTTCTACCTGGTCAAGGTCGACAACGCGCGTTTCAACCGCGTTGTCGTCCCGGGCGATCAGCTCTCGCTCGAGGTCGAACACAAACGCACGATGCGCAACATGAGCCTGTTCTGGTGCAAGGCGATGGTCGAAGGCAGCATCGCCGCCGAAGCCGAGATGCTGTGCGCCGAGGTGGCCGGGTGACGATTCACCCGACCGCGATCGTCGATCCGGCCGCCAGGATCGCGCGCCGATGTCGGCATCGGCGCCTACAGCATCATCGGCGCCGACGTCGATATCGGCGCAGGCACTTCGATCGGGCCGCACGTCGTCATCGAAGGCGCGACGCGCATCGGCCGCGACAATCGCATCTTCCAGTTCGCGTCGATCGGCGCGATTCCGCAGGACAAGAAATTCGGCGGAGAACGCAGCGAACTCCATCATCGGCGACCGCAACCTGATCCGCGAATTCGTCACGTTGAACCGCGGCACCGGCGAGGGCGGCGGCGCAACGCGCATCGGCGACGACAACTGGATCATGGCCTACGTGCACGTCGCACACGATTGCGTCGTCGGAAATCACACGATCTTTTCCAATAACGCGACGCTCGCCGGCCACGTCACGATCGGCGACTACGCGATCCTTTCGGGCTTTTCCGGCGTACACCAGTTCTGCCGCATCGGCGCGCACGCGTTCATCGGCATGGGATGCCTCGTCAACGGCGACGTGCCGCCGTTCGTGATGATGGCGGCGGATTACGGCCGTCCGCGCGGGATCAACTCCGAAGGATTGAAGCGCCGCGGTTTCGACGCCGCGCGCATCGGCGCAATCAAGCGCGCGTACCGCACGTTGTATCTCGGCAACCGTCCGTTCGCCGAAGCGCGCAGCGAGCTGGCTGCACTCGCCGCCGACAGCGAGGACGTGGCGGCAATGCTCGATTTCATCGAACGCGGCGAGCGGGCGCTGGTGCGGTGAAAAGCCGAGGTTGGAAAAGCCGGGATTCGGGATTCGGGATTCGGGATGTCGCCGTACCCATGCATGAGGCGCTTTGCCGAACCCACGCTGTGCCAATTCGCTGAAACGCCACACGCCGCGCTCGCGCCATGTCCGCGCCACATCCCGAATCCCGAATCCCGAATCCGG
Source organism: uncultured Gammaproteobacteria bacterium (assembly GCA_963834755.1). Taxonomy (GTDB): domain Bacteria; phylum Pseudomonadota; class Gammaproteobacteria; order Xanthomonadales; family Rhodanobacteraceae; genus Dokdonella_A. The sequence continues at coordinate 58,356 of CAWICQ010000013.1, read as the reverse complement.
GCTTTTCCAATCCCGGCTCTCCGCGCTTCGCACTCGTCGCCGGCGAAACCTCCGGTGATCTGCTCGGCGCCGGACTGATCGTTGCGCTGCGCGAGCGCTGGCCGCACGCAGTATTCGCCGGTGTCGGCGGACCGCGCATGCAAGCGGCCGGACTCGAAACGTGGCACGCCGCGGACGAACTCGCGGTCATGGGGCTCGCCGAAGTGGTGAAGCACCTGCCGCGACTGCTCGCGCTGCGTGGCGACGTGCGGCGGCACGTGCTGGCGTTCCGTCCGGATGCCTTCATCGGCATCGACGCACCGGATTTCAATTTCGGACTCGAGCGCAAACTCAAAGCCGCCGGCATCCGCACCGTGCACTACGTCAGTCCATCGATCTGGGCCTGGCGCGCGAAAAGAGCCCGCACGATCGGTCGCAGCGCCGATCTCGTGCTGTGCCTGTTTCCATTCGAGCCGGAGATCTATGCGCGACACGGCGTGAATGCCGTGTTCGTCGGTCATCCACTCGCCGACGCATTTCCGATCGATCCCGACCGGGCAACCGCTCGCGCGGCGTTCGGCTTGTCCGCCGACGTGCCTGTACTTGCGCTCCTGCCCGGCAGTCGGCTCGACGAAGTGCGGCGCCTCGCCGCGGATTTCATCGGCGCGGTGAGACGACTGCAGCAACGACTCCCGAACCTGCGCGTGCTCGCGCCGATGGCGAATGCGGCGTGTCGGTTGGCGTTCGAAGCGGAGCTGAAGAAAGCGGGATTCGGGATTCGGGATTCGGGATCCAGAACCGCCGGTCACGCGACCGACGCTGCGGCTTCGAATGCCGGATCCCGAATCTCGAATCCCGTGACATTGCTCGACGGCCAGGCCCACGAAGCGATGATCGCCGCGGACGCGATCCTGCTCGCGTCGGGAACCGCGGCGCTCGAAGCGATGCTGGCGAAGCGGCCGATGGTGGTCGCATACCGGATCTCGTCGTTGACCTATCGCATGGTCACGGGCCTCGGGATGCTCGAAACCGAGCGCTATTCGTTGCCGAATGTGCTCGCCGGCCGCGATCTGGTGCCCGAACTGATGCAGGATGCCTGCACGCCCGAGGCGCTTGCCGATGCGCTGCTCCCCGCGCTCGTCCAACGCAGACCGCCATTGGCGTTGCTCGCCGAGTATCGTCATCTGCATCTCGAACTGCGGCGCGATGCCAGCCGCTCCGCGGCCTCCGCGATCGCCGAGTTGATCGGCGCCCATCGCCCGGATCGCGCACCTTGACCGCGCTGCACTGCGCATTGACGCCGGCACGGCACATGCGCACGATGATTCGGTGAAGAGCACCGCATGCTGAGCCGAATCGGAACGCCATCGCGCCGCGTGCGCATGTTGCGAATTTTCGCGCTGGTGCTCTTCGTCGCGCTGCTCGCGTTCGGACCGCTGACTGAGCACACCTGGCCGGAAAAGGGGTTTGCCGCGACGCTGGTGCTGCTGACGGCGCTGGTGGTCTTGTTCGCAACCGCGCGCACCGCGTTTGCGCTGCTGGTCGCCGCGCTCGGCTTCGGCGCGATCGAAATTGCCGGCGCGCTCAAGTTCATCTACCTCACGACACCGGTGCTCGCGCCGGATCTCGAATACTTCGTCAATCGCGACACGATCGGCGTGATCGCGCGCTACCCGTTCCTGCTCGGCGCGACGCTCACTGCGGTCATCCTGATTCCTGCGCTCCTGCTCGTCGCGTTTTTCGGTGAACCGCCCTCGCTGCTGCGCGATCGACCGCGCGCGGTGCGCGGCATCGTGCGCGTGCTCGGAACGCTGGCCGCTGCCGTGCTGCTGCTGGTCAGCCTCGCGCCGACCGGGCCATTCGAGGACATCTTCAACAAGCCGATGTGGATCACGATCAACGATCGCAGTTTCCTCACCGACTTCTTCACCTCGTTCAACGACACCGTCGTAACCCGACCGGCGATTCCCGCGAAGATCGATCACACCATCAGCTGGAAGGTCGAACGCCCGCTGCTCGCGCCGGCGAGCAAGCCCGACGTCGTCGCGATTCTCGAGGAAAGCACGTTCGATCCGCGCATCCTCAAGGCGTGCACGATTCCGGTCTGCAAGCTCCCGATGTTCGAGGCCGACCGCAACACGCGCGCCCACGGCCTCCTTACGGTGCACACGTTCGGCGGCGGCACCTGGACCAGCGAGTTCGCGGTGATGACTGGACTGGCGCACACGCTGTTCGGCGCCGCCGGACTGTACGCGCCGTACAACCTCGCGCCGCGCGTCGACTTCACGCTGCCGCGCACGTTCCGCGCCGCGGGCTACCGCGCGATCGCCGTGTATCCGATGACCGGCGATTTCCTGAACGCGCGCAACGCCTACGACTATTACGGGTTCGATGCGTTTTACGACGGCACCGAATACGGTCTCGGCTGGGAGAGCACGGATGCGGACCTGCTCAAGGTGTTCGAGCGCATCTATGCCGACGAGAAGCGCGTGCATCCGGACAAACCGTTGTTCGTATTCATGCTGACGCTGCATCAGCACGGTCCCCACATGACGCCGCTCGCCGAGCTGCCGCCGCCTTACGACAAGCCGCTGTTCCCCGGCAAGTTTCCGCCGAAGGACCTCGACGACTGGCTCAACCTGAATCTCGGCAACTATCTGGAACGGCTTCAGCAGTCGGATGCGATGCTGGCCGATCTCGAAAAATTCCTGCTCGGCGGCGACAAACCCGCGGTGCTGATGCACTTCGGCGATCATCAACCGTCCTTCGATGGCGCCATCCACGCGATTCCGAAGCAAGTCCCGAAAGAAGCCGGGCCGAACTCGAGCATGGTCACGTACTACAGCATCAAGTCGAACTTTCCCGTGCGCCGCAAGTTCGACTACCCTGTGCTCGATATCGCGTTCCTCGGCGCGCTCGTCCTCGACGTCGCCGGCGTGCCGAAAGACGCGTTCTATCAGGCCAACACACTGCTGCGCGAGCGCTGCAAAGGGCGCTATCTTGATTGCAAGGACATGAACATGGTCGCGTCGTATCACGACTACGTGTTCAACACGCTGCAGGATCTGCGCGAGTGAGCGCGGTCGAGCCGCTCGCGCCGACGAACACGACGGTGCGCGTGCGCCGCTGGATCGAGCGCCTGCGCAAGAGCGCGATGCGTCACGGTGCCGATGCGATCGAAACGCTGGCCGGCGTCGACGAGGCCGGTCGCGGCCCGCTTGCCGGGCCGGTAGTGGTCGCCGCCGTGATTCTCGATCCGCGCAGACCCATCGTCGGCCTCGCCGATTCGAAGGTTCTCTGCGAAAACGATCGCGCAAGACTCGCGGTCCAGATCCGCGCATCGGCGCTGGCGTTCTCGGTCGTTGCCGTCGACGTCGACGAGATCGATCGCTACAACATCTTCCATGCGACGATGCTCGGCATGCAACGCGCGCTCGCCGCGCTATCGCTGTCGCCAGCGTACGCACTCGTCGACGGCAATCATCTGCCGAAACCGATGCCCTGCGCCGCTCGCGCGGTCGTCGACGGCGATGCGAAAGAACCTTCGATCAGCGCCGCGTCGATCATCGCGAAAACCGTCCGCGACGGCATCATGTGCGAGCTGGACCGCGTCCATCCGGGTTACGGATTCGCGCGACACAAGGGCTATTCGACGCCCGAGCATTTCGAGGCGTTGGAACGCCTCGGTCCGTGTGTGATCCACCGTCGGAGTTTCGCACCGGTGCATGCGAAGTTCGCGACGGGGGACTTGTTTGCGCTCGAGTCGCAGGTGGACTGAAAGCGAACGTTTCAGCCGATCGCCTTAGCGGCGCGCATTACGTCTGCGTTGTCTGCGCAACGTCGAATGCGAACTCCGACGAAGTCACCACCATCCGAAGGCGTAGTGGCTTATCGCCAAGACACAGACGGCGGCCAGGACACCCAGCGCGATCACCGCAAATCGCCGGTTCGGTAGTGGAGCCCCTTGCGCGGGCCGATTCCGAATGATGGGCTTGCCGCTGTCGGTACCGTAGCCGTTACCGTTCTTGACTGCTTCCAGCCAGACGTAAACATCGTCGGTGTTTTTGCACCTGTCGTAAAGCTGTATTTCGAACTGGCTCTTGGACGTCGGCGTCACCTCCACCAGGTTGTTGGGGCTTACGCGTATGCTGAACTCTTTCAAATCAGACATCTCGTCGTCCGTCTTGAGGAAGATATTCGTAGACTGGTCCACCTCGAAAATGTCTTGGGACTTTGCACCTTTGCCTTGGGAATCCCACACACTCGCCTGATATTTGCCGCTGGCCAAGAGATTGCAGCGGACCCAGTAAATTGACATGGTTTTCTCCTTGAGGTGTACAGGGACCGGCAACGCCGGCGCATCGAAGCCATGCGCGCTCAATCTCCATGCGCGTCGGAGGCGGATTTCTTGCTTGCCAACAGCGCAATACGATCTGCAATCTCGTTGGTCGGCGACCATTCGATTCCGTGTGCGGTTAAGAGCGAAATGAAATCGGGATCGCGATAACCACTGTTGGCAAGCAAGTGCAGCGCAGGCGTAGCTCTTTCTGTTTCGCCGAGCCGCAACAACGCGCCGATCCAGACGTCAAGTGTCGCCGGATCTTTCGATGTCGCCGCCCGCGAACCGACAGATTCCCTCGCGCGTGCCCAGTGATCCCGCGCAGCGGCGAGGTCAGTGTTCGCTTCGGCTACGTCGCCTAACGTCAACTGGATCTGCTCGGCGACGAGCTGTGTCGTTACGTCGTCGGGTGTGCCCGCCAATGCACGGTCGATGGCCCCCTGCGCGGCGACGGCGGATTCCTTGGCGTTTGCAGGGGACCGCATCCAAAGCTTCCTGCGCGCGTCTTCAATCTCCGCAAGCGCCAGCTTTCGTTGCCAACCGACGTTCGCCGCATCCTTGAAGACGAGCTTCGACAGGCGCGCAACAGCCGCCTCATCGCGCCGCTCAGCTTCCTTCGCATCGCCGCGCACGCGCGCCACCTGCCCAAGCATCCAGCCAAAATTGCCGGCCTTGTCCAACCAGTCCGTCGCGTTCGGATCGACAAGAAGAAGGGCCTCGATGTTGTCCATCGCGGCGCGCAAGTGCACCTGAGCGGCCTCCGGCTCGCCGCACAGATAGAGCACTCGTCCCAGAAATGCTTCGCTGGCGACGAGGTCTTCGCGCCGCGCGTTGTTGTTCGGATCGAGATCGTGCAGGTTTGCCTTGATTTCGCGGTCCGCGATGTAATCGCGCACGGCTTCCTCAAGTTTTCCTTCCTTCATCGCGAGCTGTGCCAGGTTGTTGTGTGCGTACCCGATCTCGGTTTTCCACTCGAGCTTCTCGGGTTCGCGCTGGGCGAGATATGTGTAGCCTTCCAATACCTTGGCGTATTCGCGACGTGCATCGTCGAGTTGCCCGCGCGCCTCGAAAACGCGGCCCGCGTTGGTGCGCGCGGCACCGAGACGGTCCAGCAGCTCGGCGTCGTCGGGGCGCTGCGCGCTGGCGCGCAGCAGCATGTCGCGCGCGGCGACGAACCGCATCAGCGCATCGTCGAGCCGGCCTTGCGACCAGTCAATGAAACCGATCCAGGTGAATCCTTCGGCATTGATCGACGCGTACTCGATGTTCTCCGGCGCATTGCGCACGAGACGTTCGCTCAAAGCCGCCGCTTCCTTGAATGCATCAAGCGCTTCATCGACGCGCCCCTGGTCGCGCCGCACAGCGCCAAGCTTGATCAGCGCCTGCGTGCGTTGGAGCACTGTGCTGTCGGTCATATCCGCCGCTGGCAGCATGGCGAAATAGTTGACAACCTTGTGGTCCACACTTTCGAGGATGTCGAGTCGATTGACCTGACGCAGCTTGTCGTCGAGGTCCCCGAGCATGAATCCGACCAGATCCTCCGCTTGTTTCTGGCGACGCTCGGCCGCGTGGCGGGCGATGATCGCATTCACGGCGAGCGCGCTGGTCAAACACAGCAGAGCGAAAGCCGCGCCGATAGCTGCCGTCAGTCGCCAGCGACGACGGCGTTTCTCGCGATGTCGCAAATCGTCGAGACCGACGCCGAGCATGCCGGCTATGAGCTTGAGACGCGCATTCGACCGGCCGTCGCCATTCGCACGCACATCCGCGGCAATCGGTTCGACCCCAACGCCGGTCTCCTTGCCGGCCGCATCGAAATGATGCGTCAGCGCCGGCGGCAGGCATTCGTCGTGCTCGCGACCGGCCCAAGCACTGGCGCCCGGTTCACCGTCGACGATCAGGCAAAAGATCCGATCAGCGCGGCCGAGGCGCTGAAATGTTTTGACTTCCTCATCAACCCAATGCGACTGCGCGGCATGCGGCGAGCAGATCAGGATCAGGCACGCGGATTGCGCGAGCGCGTCGCTGACCTTCGCGGAAAGATCGGTCGCGCTCGGCAATTCGTCGCGGTCGCGGAACACCGGTGCGATCCGTGCCGGAATGACTCCGGCGCTCGTTGTCAATCCGACCAGACGCGGCGGGATCGAGTAGCTCTCGAGCGCTTGGTGCAGCCAATCCGCCCAAGCGCTGTCGCGATGGCTGTAGCAGATGAACGCACGGTAGCGGAACTCCACCATGGCGCGATGCCTTCGCGGATCCGAGGTTCTATGTCTGAAACCCACGCCTACTTGTTCGTCGCGTGGTTGATGATGTGAGGATCATCCTCGAATTTTTGTCCCGACGTGCCCTGGGTTGCGGCCCACACCCACAGCGCATAGGTATACGTGTTGCCGTCGTTGTTGTTGTCCGTGATCGTCAGCGAGCCGTTACCAGGACCCATCGCGTTGGCGCCGAATACGAACTGCGTTCCGCCGTAAACACCGGGATTCTGGCCCTGCAGCGCAATCCAGCACGCGTCTTTCGCGCCGTTCGCCGCGCCGAAGAAGCTCAATGGATACGTGCCGATCGACGGACCCGTTGAAAACTTGAGCGTGGGCGTCGTGATTTGAAAAGCAAGTACGACGGCGGTTCCCGCGGGGTACTGCTTGCTGAGATCGATGCCGCCCGTGGCGGAAAGTACTCCGGAAGGCGTGCCCGCTCCCGGCGTGAAAGCGAAACTGACGCCCTGGTCGATGCTCGTTCCTTTCGGTGTTACCGCGACGTTGATGTTTACCGTGGCCATGACTTTGCTCTCCGTCCAGGTTCACTGCTTCGATGGGTGGGCACCGGCGGGTGTCCCGTTCGTATCGTTCGCCGTGGTGGCGATGGATTCTTGTTGCCTGTGCGCTGTCGCACCGGAGGTTGGGGGCGGCTCGTCTTCTCGCGCGGTCTTCAGCGCGACAAACGTCGGATGCGCGTAGCCGATACTGTCCAGCTTCGCGACGATCGGCGCTGCTTCGTCGCGGCGATCCAGTCGTAAAAACGCCGCGGCGAGAATCGTTTGCATTGCCGCGTCCTCGCGATCCTGCTGCGGCGCGAGCACCGCGACGACGCGCTCCCACGCGCTACGTGCGGCCTCGGACTGTCCGATCGCGCGCAAGGCATCGCCGTTGGCCAGCAACGCCGCGCCGAGTTGCCAGCGAATGAGTTGATCGCCTTGCTTGTCGTGCGCAGACAAGCCGTCGATGCGTTGCACGACTTCGCGCGAAAGATCCGCAGCGCCCTGCTGATTTCCCGAATGAACTTGCAACATCGCCTGCAACAGCTGGCATCGGCTGAGCAGGTACCCGCGCCAGCGAACGACGCTGGGATCGCGCTTGACCAAATCGTTTGCAATCGCGCACGCGCGCGTTGCGGCATCGTGTGCGACGCTCACATCGGAAACGTAGAACGCATCCTCGCCGTAATACGAATAGAGCTCCGAACCGGTCTCGGCCCAGAACGTGTTGTCCGGCTCCGTCTTGATCAAGGATTCCGCGAGCGTTGCTGCGACTTTCAACTGACCGATCGCTTCCGGCGAATTTCCTTTCGCCATCGACAACCGCGCCAGCACGATCCGCGTCACCAGCTCGGCACGTCGCGCCTCGTTGTTCTTGGGATCGAGCGCGAGCACCGCTTGCTCGATCGCCAATTCCGTCGTGCGCTCTTGCAAAGCTGCGTCGAGCTTCCCGGTTTTTTCTCGCGCATCCGCGAGCCATGCATGCGATTGCGCCGCTTCGAGCTGGAGCCCGGCGTCATCCGGCGCCGCTTTTGCGAGCGCGGACGAAATCGCCAGCGAGTGTTCGAATGCGTCCGCCGCTTCGCTGGATCGGCCTTCCTTGATGAGGAGCGTGCCGAGATTGGAATAGGCATAGCCGACTTCCGCCTGCCACTCCGCCTTGTCGGGATCGATCGCCACCAGGCGTTCGGCGAGCACCTTGTATTCGTTGAATGATTTCTCGGCGACGTCGTTCTGACCGCGCTGGAATGCCACGTAGCCGACCCAATACACACTTTGCGCATGATCGAAAATGCGCTGTCCGTCGTTCGGCGCTCTCTCCAACAGTTCGCTGGTGCTGCGCGCCGCTTTCTGGAAAACATCGAGCGCGTGGTCGAGATTGCCGCGCAGATCATCGACCTCGCCGATGAGATGCAACGCGCGCGCGCGACGCCCGAGCGAATCGGCATCGAGCGCGCCCGCGTTCTGCGCCGAGTAGTACGCGAGCGCGCGTTCGCCGACGGAATCCATCACGTCGAGACGGCCGACCGGTTCGAGTTTCTTGCGCAGGTCGCCGAGCATGAACTCGATCAGGCCTTCCGCTTCGCTGCGCTGTGCGATCGCCTCGCTGCGCGCGCGTAGCGCATAGACGCTCAAACCTCCGGTGAGCAGCATGCCGGCGAAAGATGCAGCCGCGAGCGCCGCCCATTTCCTGTTGCGCCGTTGCTGCTCGCGCTGCTTCAGTGCATCGAAGCCGACATCGAGCATGCCGGCGATCAGCTTGAGCCGTGCACCGGCTTTTCCGTCGCCGCCCGGTCGCGCGTCGGCGGCGATCGGCTCGGTGCGTTCGTGTGTCAGCTTGCCGCTGCCGTCGACCGCAAAGCGCAGCGCGTCGCAAAAGCATTCTTCGCTCTCGCGTCCGGCGATGTCGGTCACGTTCGGTTCGCCTCCGACGATCAGGCAGAAAATCCGATCGGCGCGACCGAGGCGTTTGTAGGCGAGCACTTCGGCGTTGACCCAACGCGATGACGCAGCCTGCGGCGAGCAGATCACGATGAGGTTGGCCGACTGCGCGAGCGCTTCGTCTACCTTGCGGCCGAGGTCGGTCGCGCTCGGCAATTCGTCGCGATCGCGGAAGATCGGAGCGAGTCGTCGCGGAATCACGCCGGCCGCAGTGGTCTGCCCGACGAGACGGCTCGGCACCCGATAGGTCTCGATCGCCTTATGCAGCCACTGCGCCCAGGCCTGATCCCGGTGGCTGTAGCTGATAAACGCGCGATACCCAAAGCTGGAAGTGCTCCCAGCAGCCATCGCCCGCCCCCGATCGGCGCTTTTGGCGCCGAGCTAAACAGCCTAACAAAATGTGATACGCGTCACACATTAATTGCGTGTAGGAAAACGCCGATTCGGACGGCTGCCCCAAAGCGCCAATCGCGCGCGCGTTCTCGGCTCCGGCGCCCGCATGTCCTCGCGCTAACGCGATAACTCATTAATTTTGATAAGAAATACGTTGTCGTCGGTGGTCGACCGCATGCAGCTGCCGGCGACGCTGTCAAGCTTGCCGGTACCCGGGGCGCGGACTACGCTGCATGCTGTCTCCGCGCTTCGTCGCCATGCCAGCGGAATTCGTACATCTCCACGTCCACAGCGAGTACTCGCTGACCGATTCGACGATCCGCGTCGGAGACTTGGTCGCGGCCTGCGTGCGTGCCGGAATGCCCGCGGTCGCGCTGACCGATCAAAGCAACCTGTTCGCTTTGGTCAAGTTCTACAAAGCCGCCGAGGCGGCCGGCATCAAACCGGTTGCCGGCTGCGATCTCTGGATCGCCGAGCGCGAAGAACGCGCGCCGCCGCAACGGTTGACGCTGCTTTGCCAGAACCGCGAGGGTTACCTCAATCTGTCGCGCCTTTTGTCGCGGGCTTACGCCGAAGGCCGTCACGGCGACCTCGCGCTGGTCGATCGGGAATGGTTGGCCGAGGCAAACGCCGGCCTGATCGCGCTCGCCGGCCGCGGCAGCGATGTCGGTCGCTTGCTGCTCGGCGGACGCGAAGATCTGGCGCGCATGCGCGCGGATTGGTTACGCGCGCGTTTTCCGGATCGCTTCTATCTCGAAGCAACGCGCACGCATCGGCCGCACGAAGATGCGTTCCTCGCCGGCGCGCTGACGCTCGCGGCGAATCTCGATCTTCCGGTCGTCGCCAGCAACGACGTGCGTTTTCTCATGCGCGCCGATTTCGAGGCGCATGAAGCGCGCGTCTGCATTCACGCCGGCCGCGTGCTCGCCGATCCGAAACGCCCGCGCGACTATTCGCCGGATCAATACCTCAAATCGCCGGACGAAATGGCAGCGCTGTTTGCCGATTTGCCGGAGCTGATCGAGAACTCGGTCGAGCTCGCCAAGCGCTGCAATCTCGAGCTGAGTTTCGGCACGTATTTCCTGCCGGCGTTTCCGGTGCCGGCCTCGCACACGCTCGACAGTTTCATCCGCGAGAACGCACGCACCGGTCTCGTCAACCGGCTCGCCAAGCACGCGCCGGCCTCCGGTTACACGCGCGAAGACTACGAACGCCGACTCGAAACCGAGCTCGACGTCATCGTGCAGATGGGATTCCCGGGTTACTTCCTGATCGTCGCGGACTTCATCAATTGGGCCAAGCAGCACGACATTCCGGTCGGGCCGGGCCGCGGTTCGGGCGCGGGATCGCTGGTCGCCTACGCGCTCGGCATCACCGATCTCGATCCGCTGCGTTACGACCTTCTATTTGAGCGCTTCCTCAACCCCGAGCGCGTGTCGCTGCCGGATTTCGATGTCGATTTCTGCATGGATCGCCGCGACGAAGTCATTGATTACGTCGCGGCGAAATACGGTCGCGACCGCGTCAGCCAGATCATCACCTACGGCACGATGGCGGCGAAGGCGGTGTTGCGCGACACCGGACGCGTGCTCGGCATGCCGTACGGCCAGGTCGATCGCATCGCCAAATTGTTGCCGAAGATGCCGCTCGATCTTTCGCTCGAAGATGCGCTCGGCCGCTCGGACAAATCGTTCAAGGAGCCCGAGCGCGTCGTCGCCGAGTTCAAGTCGCTCTACGCGAGCGACGAAGACGTCAAGGAGCTCGTCGATCTCGCGCTCAAGCTCGAAGACCTCACGCGCAACGCCGGGCGGCACGCGGGCGGCGTCGTCATCGCGCCGGGACCGCTGAGCGACTACGCACCGCTCTTCTCCGAAGGCGGCGGCGAAGGACTCGTCACCCAGTTCGACAAGGACGACGTCGAGGCGGTTGGCCTGGTCAAGTTCGATTTTCTTGGTCTGCGCACGCTGACGATCATCGACTGGACCGTGAAAGCGATCAACGCGCGTCGCGCGCGCGCGCCTGCGACGCTTCCTCATCTGCCCTCCGGGCCTCTTCTCCTGCGAGCGGGAGAAGAGAAATCGGAGCGGCTTGCAGCCGCGAATGCTGCGGGCGGCGAAGCGCCGCTTGATATCGCCGCGTTGCCGACCGACGACGCGGCGACGTATGCGCTGCTCAAGCGCTGCCATACGACGGCCATTTTCCAGCTCGAATCGCGCGGCATGCGCGATCTCGTCAAGAAGCTGCAGCCGGATACGTTCGAGGACATCATCGCGCTGGTCGCGCTGTTCCGGCCCGGTCCGCTGCAATCGGGCATGGTCGACGATTTCATCGCACGCAAACACGGCCGCGCGGAAGTGAGCTACCCGCATGCATTGCTCGAGCCGATCCTGAAGCCGACGTACGGCGTCATCGTCTATCAGGAACAGGTGATGCAGATCGCGCAGGTGCTCGCCGGCTACTCGCTCGGCGGCGCCGATCTTTTGCGCCGCGCGATGGGCAAGAAAAAAGCCGACGAGATGGCGCAGCAGCGCGTCGCCTTCGAGGACGGCGCAGCGGACAACGGCATCGAACCGCGCCTGGCGAGCTCGATCTTCGATCTGATGGAAAAGTTCGCCGAGTATGGTTTCAACAAATCGCATTCGGCCGCTTACGCGCTTGTTGCGTATCAGACCGCATGGCTGAAAGCGCACTACGCCGGCCGAGTTCATGGCGGCGGTGCTGTCGAGCGACATGGACAACACCGACAAGGTGGTGAATTTCCTCGCCGAAGCGCGCGCGATGAATCTCACCGTGCTGCCGCCTGACATCACTCAATCCGGCTACATGTTCGAGGCGCGCGACGAGCGCACGATCGTTTACGGACTCGGCGCGGTGAAAGGCGTCGGCCGCGGCGCGGTCGAAGCGATCGTCGAAGCGCGCACGCGCGGCAGCGCATTCCGCACGCTCGCCGATTTCTGCCGCCGCATCGACGCGCAGAAAATCAACAAGCGCGTACTCGAAGCATTGATCCTGTCGGGTTCGATGGATGCGCTTGCGCCGAACCGCGCGAGCCTGATGCTGCAGCTGCCCGAAGCGGTGCGCGCCGCCGAGCAGCACGCGCGCGACGCCGAAGCCGGACAGAACGACATGTTCGGCGCACCGTCGGCCGGCGTCGCCGATGCGGCGCCGGCGCCATTCGTCGATGAATGGCCGATCGAACGCAAACTCGCCGGCGAGCGCGAAACGCTGGGCCATTATCTTTCCGGCCATCCGACCGATGCGTGGCGCGGCCTGATCGCGCGCGTTGCGACCTCGCCGATCGGCGAAATCGATCAGCACTACAGGCCGCCGGCACCGAATGAGCGTCGCGGACGTTATTCCGATCAGCCGTACACGATCGCCGGCCAAGTGATCGCGATGCGCAAGCGCGGCGACGCGATGGCGTTCGTGCAGGTCGAGGATTTCTCCGGCCGCATCGAAGTCAGCCTGTTCCGCGAAGCGTGGATCGAATACGGCCCGTTGTTGACGCGCGATGCGATTCTGGTCTTCGACGGCGGACTCAGTCTCGATGAGTTTTCCGGCGGCTACCAATTGCGCGTGAATTCCGTTTCGACGATCGAATCCGCATGCGAGCGTCTCGCGCGCGTATTGCGCGTGCGGCTCAACGGCGTCAACGCCGACTTCGTAGCCCGTCTGCAGCATGCGCTCACTGCACATCGCGGCGGCAACACGCCGGTGCGTCTCAGTTTTCGCAATGCGGGCGGTCAGGCCGAGATCGAGCTCGGCGCCGAATGGCGGGTGCGCGCGGCGCCGGATCTGGCGCGCTCGCTGGCCGCGCTCGACGGCGTTCTCGGCGCCGAATACGTGTTCGCAACCGCGGCGGCGGCCGCGAGCTGAGCGGCTCCGGCTGGACCGACCCGCACTTCCTCCAAGCCGCTATACTTCCGCCCTTTGCGCCGCCTGCGCGGCGCGAACGTCGCCGAATGAACCCGAACTTCCTCGATTTCGAACAACCGATCGCCGAACTGGACGCCAAGATCCAGGAGCTCAGGCTGGCCAGCCACGGGCAGGCGTTCAATATCGAGGACGAAATCTCGACGCTGCAGGACAAGCTGAAAGCGAAGACCGCGGAGATCTTCCGCAATCTGACGCCATGGCAGGTCGCGCAGCTCGCAAGGCATCCCGCGCGCCCGTACACGCTCGATTACATCGGCGTGATGTGCGAGGAATTCCACGAGCTCGCCGGCGACCGCGCGTTCGCAGACGACGCGGCCATCGTCGGCGGACTCGGCCGGATCAACGGACGCAGCGTCGTCATCATCGGCCATCAAAAAGGCCGCGACACCAAGTCGAAGGTCAGGCGCAACTTCGGCATGCCGCGTCCGGAAGGCTATCGAAAAGCGCTGCGCCTGCTGCAGCTCGCCGAACGTTTCGGATTGCCGGTGCTGACCTTCATCGACACGGCCGGTGCGTGGCCGGGCGTTGATGCCGAAGCGCGCGGGCAAAGCGAGGCGATCGCGCGCAATCTTCTGGCCATGTCCGACCTCAAGGTTCCGATTGTGTGCACGGTGATCGGCGAAGGCGGTTCCGGCGGCGCGCTGGCGATCGGCGTCGGCGATCGCACCAACATGCTGCAGTATTCGACGTATTCGGTGATCACGCCGGAAGGCTGCGCGTCGATCCTGTGGAAGAGCGCCGAAAGAGCCAAGGACGCCGCCGACGCGCTCGGTCTCACGGCGCCGCGACTGCTCGAGCTCGGGCTGATCGACAAGGTGATCCGCGAGCCGCTCGGCGGCGCGCACCGCAATCCGCATTCGATCGCGGTGCGGTTGAAGGCGATTCTGCTTGCGCAGCTCGATGAGCTCGAACGGCTGGATGTCTCCACGCTGGTCGAGCAACGCTATCAGCGGCTGCGTCGTTACGGCGCGTTCACCGGCGGTTGAGCTTCTCGGCGGCATCGTCAGCAAGCTCTGCCGCCGCCTCGATCAACGCATTCGCCGTAACCTATGTTCTCCGCCCCGTTCATGCGCCCGCGGTTTGCGGCCGCGCTCGCCGCGTGTGCGATTGGCGTGCTCTTCGGCGATGCCACGCGCATATCGCACGCGCAAGACGAAGCGACGACGACGACCGAAGACGAACGCGTCGTCGATGCCGTATCGCTGGTGCAACCGGCGTTGCTTTCGGGTCCCGGATTCGCGGTCGATCCGCATGTCGAATTGCGCGGCTACATGGCGCATTTCACCTTGGATACGCCGGTCGGACCGCTGAAGGCCGACAGCGTCGAGATCCTTGCAGAACGCGAAGCGGAATTGCCCGCGCTCGACGCATTGGAAAAAGCCACGCATTCGGAAGCTTTCGCGCGCGCCGCCAGCGACAAGTTCATCGCCACCGGCAAAGCGCTCGGCCAGATCGTGATGCATCCGATCGACACCATCGTCGGGGTCCCGGCCGGCGTCGCGCGATATTTCCGCGATCGCCTGAAGAAGATCGGCACGCAGGCGCAAACCGCGTCGGATCGCGTCGCGCGCACGCTCGGCACGAGCGGCCATCCTTACCCGTCCGACGAAGGCCCGATGACGGACGCGCGAAACGGCGACGATGACGACGCGAAAAAAGACCATCCGAAGAAACATTGGTACACGCGCGTCGGCAGCGAGGCGGAGCGTGAGCTCAAGCGACAGCTCAAGTACAACGACGTCAAACGCAGTCTTGCCAAGCAGCTTGGCATCGATCCGTACAGCGGCAACGCGTATGTGCAGGAGAGGCTATCGAGCCTGGCCTGGGTCGGCACCGGCGGGAATTTCAGCGCGAGTGCGGCGCTCGGCACGGTGGGCGGCACCGGTGCGGTCGTCTTGTCCGACTCGACGCGCATCAACGAAGTCGTATGGAAACTCTCGCCCGACGATCTGCGCGCACGCAATGGCGATCGACTGCACGCCTATTGCCGCGACGAGCTTTTGATCCGGCAGTTTCTGCGTCGCGGCGTGTTCTCGCCGACGTTGCAGACCGGACTCGTCGACGCGCTCGATGAATTGAAGCCCGCCGACGGCGGCGACGCACTGCTCGAACTCGGCATGACCGCGCATTCGGAGCTCGAGTCACGTTTCCTGGTCAACGCGCTGCGCATCACGGCGAAATACCTGGGCACGCGCGCAAAAGGCGGAACGCTGCGGCCGATCGGCGCGGGGCTCGCATACGAGGCGGCCGACGGCGAGCTCGTGCTGCCGCTGCCGGTGGACGATCTCAGCTGGACTAGCGAAGTGCGCGATTTTCTCGATCGCGAAGAATTCCGCGTGAAGGACAAGACCGTGCTGATCGGCGGCGGTGCGAGCCTCATGGCGCGACGTGCGCTGACCGAACGCGGCTGGAACATCCTCGTTCGCGCGCCGTGGCCGGGCGCGCCGGCGTACGCGGCGTTCGACGAGCCGGTTGTCGATGAAGAGCTGCATTAGCAATTGCTGACGTCGGCGCGCAGCGGGGCTAAAGGACTCCGCCCTGCTCCACTTTGTCGTCCCGGCGAACGCCGGGACGCAGTGCCTGATGACCGGAGAAAGCGGAGTCGTTGGATCCCGGCTTTCGCCGGGACGAAACATTGAGTGTGCCGCTTGCGCTGGGAAGACGCGTTGACCACCGGCTTTCGCCGGACGACGCGCTGCGGGTGCTCGCCCAATCCAATCCTTCGGGGTGCGAGGTTTTCGCCAACCCGGCGATGACCGACAATACGCGTCCCGTTTCCATCGAAGCCACCATGGACAACCCCGCACGCACGCGCCTCGAAGCCGAGCTCGAATCGATCCGCGATCAGGGTCTCTACAAGACCGAGCGCATCATCACGTCGCCGCAATCGTCCGCGATCCGCACCGCCGACGGCCGCGAAGTGCTGAACTTCTGCGCGAACAACTATCTCGGACTCGCCGATCACCCCGACGTCATCGCGGCCGCGAAGGAAGCGCTCGACACGCACGGCTTCGGCCTCGCATCGGTGCGCTTCATCTGCGGCACGCAGGATCTGCACAAGCAGCTCGAAGCGACGATCGCGAAATTCTTCGGCACGGACGATGCGATCCTCTACACGAGCTGCTTCGACGCGAACGGCGGCTTGTTCGAGACGATTCTCAACGAAGAGGACGCCGTCATCTCCGACGCGCTCAATCACGCGTCGATCATCGACGGCATCCGTCTGTGCAAGGCCGAGCGCCGGCGCTATGCCAACGGCGACATGGCCGAGCTCGAAAAGCATCTCGCCGAAACGCAGGGCAAGCGCACGCGGCTGATCGCGACGGACGGCGTGTTCTCGATGGATGGCTATATCGCCAAGCTCGACGAAATCGTCGCGCTCAAGAAGAAATACAACGCGCTGTTGATGGTCGACGATTCGCATGCGACCGGCTTCGTCGGGCCGACCGGCCGCGGCTCGGCCGAGCTGCACGGCGTCATGCGCGACGTCGACGTGTTCACTTCGACGCTCGGCAAGGCGCTCGGCGGCGGTTCCGGTGGATTTACCACCGGCAGCCAGGCGATCGTCGATCTGCTGCGCCAGCGCTCGCGTCCGTATCTTTTCTCGAACACGCTGCCGCCGCCGCTGGTCGCAGCGTCGATCAAGGTGTTCGAAATGCTGTCGTCGTCGACGGCGCTGCGCGACAAGGTCAACGACAACGCGATGTATTTCAGGAAGCGCATGACCGAAGCCGGCTTCGACATCCGTCCCGGCACGCACCCGATCGCACCGGTGATGCTCTACGACGCCAAGCTCGCGCAGGCGTTCGCGAAAGCACTGCTCGACGAAGGCATCTACGTGATCGGTTTCTTCTACCCGGTCGTGCCGCAAGGACAGGCGCGCATTCGCACGCAGATGAGTGCGGCGCATACGCGCGAGCAGATCGATCGCGCAGTCGAGGCGTTCATCAAAGTCGGGCGCAAGCTCGGCGTGTTGAAGGCGTAACGCCTGTCGTCTCGCAATTCCTTACAACCTCAGCGCGGATTCTTCGCGAATCCGAACTCGGTGATCAGTCGAACCCGTTCGTGAAGATCACATCGCTCGCGGGCGCGTAAAAATACGCGGCACCTTGATCGAAAACGCCGTGTACCAGCGCGAAAGGCTCGCCGATGACCGCGTGCGTTCCGTCGAGCGCGACCGACCAGCCGAACAAGTCGACGCCCGTGCCGTCACCGGAGGCGAGCTCCTGCGTCTGTGCCCAGACACCGCTGGATTTGTCGAACTTGTAGACGAGCCCCGGATTGGTTTGGTTGCTGTAGCTATTCGCGCCGATGAGCGCCGTCGTCCCAGAGACCGCGACGGACCAGCCGAAGTAACCGTTCGCCATGCCATCGCTTGCGGTGAGTTTCTGGGTCTGGCCCCAGGTTCCGCCCGCTCCTTCGAAGACATAAGCGGCGCCTTCAAACGCGTTGCCGTCGATGACGGCATACGGTGCCGTGACGAAGATCCTCGTGCCCGAGATCGCAACGAATCGGCCGAAGTTGTCGAAGGCAGCGCCATCGGCGGACGTGACCTCGGTCTTTTGCACCCAGCTCCCACCCGAAGTGTCGAACACGTACGCGGCGCCCGCCTGGTTGCCGTTGACGCTGGCGCTGTCCGCTCCGATCACGGAGACGTTGCCATCCATTGCGATGGCATCGCCGAAGAAATCGCCGATCGCGCCGTTGGTGGCGGTCACTTTCTGCGTCTGACTCCAGTTGCCGCCATTCCCTCCGAACGCGTACACGGCGCCGACCTGAATGCCATCGACGACCGCGAACGGTGCGCCGGCGAGAACACCCGCGGACGAAACGGCTACCGACCAGCCCAGGCAATCATTGCGCACACCATCGTCCGCCGTGAGCTTGGCTTTCTGCGTCCATGCGGAGCCCGACCCGGTGAAGACGTACACCGCGCCGGCGCTGAGATTGGACTGATACGCGCCGATCGCCGCGACGCCGCCCGACAGTGCGACCGCGGATCCGAAGATGTCGAACCGGCGGCCGTCGGCGGCGGTCAGCGTGGCGGTCTGTGTCCAGGTGCCGTTCGATTCGGTGAACACATAGACCGCGCCCTGCTGTTCCTGGCCATTCACGGTGACGCCGTAAGCGCCGACGACCGCGGTCTGGCCATCGATAGCGACCGATATCCCGAAGAAATCGCCTTGCGCGCCGTCGTCGATGATGACTTTTTGTCCGGACCAGACCGAGCCATCCGGTGCCAACGCATCCGGCACCCCAAGGCTGGCTACGGGACGTTCCGACGCGCCCGGCAGCGCAGATTTTGCCGGCGAGTGCACGATCGAAGGCAGACTCGCCGTCGAGCTTGCACGGACCACGGCAGGTCCAAAGCCCGCGAGAGCGCCGAGCGCAACACTGACGCAGACCACGCAACGGAATTCCCGAGCAACGATTCGAAGGGACATGCCTCAATCCTCATATCCGTCTTGGGTTTTGCGCGATCCGCTTGAGCCGATCGCGCCATCGCGGGCGCGAGCATAAGCCGCGCGATCTGCGCTCCGCATGATCATTCGATTTGCATCCGATGACAGGAACGTTTTCGGACGAATGTTGCGACCCGTTCGGCGTTCGGAGCGCTCGCCCCGGCCGATTACGCCATCGCCGCGACGATGCGCGACGCTTCGCCGACACCGTCGTACGCGAGCAGGCGCGCCCTGAACGCCTGCGCGTTTTCGCGAAAGCGCGGATCGTCGATGACCGCGCGCATCGCCTCGCCGAACGCCTCGAAGCTGATGCGCCTGGGCGACAGCTTGCGGCCGAGCCCGTGGCGCTCGACCGCGTCGAGATTCCACTCCTGCTCGCCCTGATTCGGAATGCCGACCAGCGGCACGCCATGATGCAGCGCGGAATAGATCGAGCCGCGGCCGCCGTGCGTGATCATCGCCGCACAGTTGTGCGAAAGCACGAGACTCGCCGGCACGTAGTCGCTGACGATCACGTTCGGCGGACAATCGGTTCCGCGGTAGCTGTAGAGACCGCCGGTTGCGGCGATGACCTGGTAATCGGGCAAATCGGCGAGCATACGGCCGAGGTAATCCACGACACGCGTGAATTGCTCGCCGTACGAACCGAGATAGACGAACAGCGACTTCTTGCCCGGATCGAGCCGCGAATACCACGGCGGAATCCGGTCGGCCTGCTCATGGACCAGCGGGCCGACGGCGTGCACATGCGGCGGCAGATCGATGAGCGGCGCGAACTCCGGCGCGTCCATGAGGATCGTGGCCTCGCCTTCGAACAGATCCTTCATCGATTTGAAGCGCACCTCGCTGCGGCCTTTGAGATACGCGTTGTACGGACGCACCCAGGATTCGAACAGCTTGTCCTCGGCCCACGCGCTGAGCGGGCGCAGGATGCTCTGCGGCAAGTATTGGAACAACGTGCCCAACGGATGCGATTCCGGCAGGAATTTCTCGCCGGCGTAGTAGCGCGTCAGCACCGTATTGCAGAGCACGGCGCGCGGCGTGTTGGTCAGCAGCGCGGAAAGTTTCAGCGTCGGGCGGTGCAGATCCACCACGGCGTCCGCTTTGTGCTTCTTGATCAGCGCGCTTTCCTGCTCGACGAACTCGTCGATGCTTTCCGGCGTGTGGTAGTCCAGGCTCGACTTGTTGATATACGCGACGCTTCGTTCCGGATCGAGCTCGATCACGTCCTCGACCGCGAACCCGCATTCTTCGACATAGGCGCGGCATTTGCCGCGCGCCGCGAACACCACGTTGTGCCCGGCGTCGCGCAATGCGGCGCCGATGGCCACCAGCGGCTGCGTGCCGCCGAGGTGGTTCGCGTACGGGAACATCAGAACGGTTTTCATGGCGGTCGTCTTGTCCCTCGTCCGGGCGATTCGAACGCTGCAACGCAGCGCCCGCATCCGTCGTAAAACGGAGTTGCCGGCCGGACCGGACAATTTGGCAAATCTGGGAATAAGCGATTATCGCGCCAATGTTGCCCGGTTCCAAAGCGCAGGCACGCAAATCGGCCTAGTCGCGCCCGCCCGGAGCGCAAACAAATGTAAAGTGCTGCGAACTTCGCCAGCTTGAGACAGCGCGCGGCTGCTAGAAAATCCGAAACCCTGCAGCGGGCCGGTCCGGAATAGCCTGGCGTGCAACCGACTCGACGCGTGCCGACGGCGGACCCTGGCGCAACCATCGCTCGAGCGCATCCAGCGCGTCGTCGGATCCGATCGCAATCACCTCGACGCGACCGTCGTCGAGATTCCGTGCCGAGCCCGCGATGCCAAGCCGCGCGGCCTCGATGCGTGCCGAAGCGCGGAAGAAGACGCCTTGAACGCGCCCGGAGACGACGAAGCGAAGCGTCGCCATCGCTGGCCTACGATTTTTCGGCCACGGCGCCGGCGGCGATCGCTTTTTCGAGGTCCTGCGAGGTCACCGGGCCGGTGAATTTCTTCGCGATGCTGCCGTCGGGCGCGATCAGGTACGTCGTCGGCAATCCCTTCGGCGCGCCGAAATCCTTCGGCGGTTCCTCCAGCGGCAGATTCGCGACCGGATATTTCACCGGATGCTTGCCGAGGAAGGCGACGACATCTTGCTTTTCCTCGCCGCCGAACGCGATGCCGATCGCCGCGACATCGCTGCGCGCGGCGACGAACTGCGAAATGTCCGGCATCTCCTTGATGCACGGCGAACACCATGTCGCCCAGAAATTCACGATGACCCACTTGCCGCGCAGCGAGGCGAGATCGAAGGTCGCGCCGTCCAGGGTCTTGAGTTGCAGCGCCGGCTTCTTCGCCGTTTCGGCATGGCCGACCATCGCGAACGGCAGCGCGGCGGCGAGCGCGAAGGCAAGGCGCAGGAACGATCGTTTCATGCTTGCTCCATCGGATGATTCGGGTCCGCCGCGGCAGCGGCGTCTTCGGACGTGGATGTGGACCGCGCGGAAGGCGAAAAGATTTCGGACAGCGGCACGTCGAGTCCCTGCCGGACCGACTCGGCGACGCGCTGCAGCAGCACCGCGGCAGGTAGCGTCGGGTCGGGCGCGATGCTCAGCTCGTACGGCAGACGGTAGCCGCCTTCCTCGTAGATCTCCAGCAGCGTGATGCTGGCGAAATCGCGCACGACGACCCACTCGCCGACCTCGCTGCGACGGATCAGGCCAACGCGATACAGATCGCCGAGATAACGCTGGAGCAGATCATCGGTCAGGAACGGCTCGGCCGCACGCAATGTTTCGCTGTGCAGCCCGCGGCCGTCGCGCTGGGCCGCGGCAAAATGATTGAGCACGCGCAGAAGTCCGGCGAATTCCTGCCCGCGCTGCAACTGCAGCGACGCCGGCCGATACTCGAACGCGCTCAGCGACGCGGTCAGCGATGCGCCGAACAGAACGATCGCCCACGAGAGGTAAATCCAGAAAATGAAGATCGGCACGATCGCGATCGCACCGTACACCTGCTGATAGTTCGCGCGCGTCGCGTACCACGCGAAACCGCGCTTGGCGCCCTCGAACAACAGAGCCGCGATGAACGCGCCGATGAGCGCGTGGCCGATGCGCACGCCGCGATTCGGAATCACCATGTACGCGGCGATGAGCGCGCTCCACACGATCAGAAACGGCAGCGCCGAGAGAACGCGCGTCTTCAGCGACAACTGCTCGGCCGCGGCGCCGATGAACGGCAATGCGATCACGTACGAGCTGATCGCGAGCGCGGCAACGACCAGCAAGGGCCCGAGCGTCAACGTCGTCCAGTAAATCACCAAGCGCGACGCAGCCGGCCGCGCCGTCTGCACGCGCCAGATGCGATTGAACGCATCCTCGATGCTCATCATCAACGCGACCGCGCTGAACAGCAACACGAGAATCCCGACCGCAGTGGCCTTGCTGGCGTTGGCCGCGAACTCGGTGATGTAGCCCTGCACCGCGTCGCCGGTCGCAGGCACGAAATTGGCAAACATCCATACCGTGACGCTGTCGCGCCAGCCGGCGAAGACCGGAAATGCGGCGAGGATGCCGAGCACGGCCGCAGTCAACGGAACCAGCGCGAACACCGAGGTGTACGCCAGAGCGCCCGCCGTCTGCATGCAGCGGTCCTCGATGAAGCGGTGCCAGGTGAAGCGCAGCAGCGCGAGCGAGCGTTCGCGGTCGAAGCTCAGCTTTCTGGCAAACTTCGCGAGCGGCATGCGTCGAGACTAGCGCAGCGGGAAGGATGGACCAAGCTGGCCCTCACGCTGCCTCTCCCGCGAGCAGGAGAGGGGGTGGCCTGGCACAAGCTCGAACGAACACTTCGTCGGCGACGCAGGGAAACATCTCGAACCTCATGCGCGAAATCCTGGTCCTCTACTACAGCCGCAACGGCAAGACGGCGCAGCTCGCTCGCCTGGTCGCGCGCGGCGTCGAGGAAGTGCCGGGTTGCGCCGCGCGATTGCGCAGCGTGCCGCCGGTTGCGCCGGTCACCGAAACATCATCGCCGCCCGAGCCCGATGAAGGCGCGCCGTACGCAACGCTTGACGACCTGCGCGAATGCGCAGGCCTCGTGCTCGGCAGTCCGACGCGATTCGGCAACATGGCCGCACCGCTGAAATATTTTCTCGATGCGACCGTCGGCGACTGGATTTCCGGCACGCTCGCGGGCAAACCCGCCGGCGTCTTCACTTCAACCAGCACGCAGCACGGCGGGCAGGAAACGACGCTCGTTTCGATGATGCTGCCGCTGCTTCATCACGGCATGCTGATCGTCGGAATTCCATACACCGAGGCCGCGTTGAATCGCACGCGAGGTGGCGGATCGCCGTATGGCGCGAGCCACGTCGCCGGCACGTCCGACCAGCATCCGATCAGCGAGGACGAGCGCTTGCTCGCGCGCGTGCTCGGCCAACGCGTCGCCGAGGTCGCGTCGCGACTGGAGCGTCGCGAATGAGCACCGACGGCTTGGGCGCTCTGGTGTGGATCGCGCTGGTTCTGCTGCAGTTCGCCTGGTACCTGGCGATCGCGCCGCCGGCGACCGGATCGCCCTGGATCGCGCTCATGCTGACGCTGCCGCCGCTGCTGCTGCCGCTCGCCGCGCTCCGTCGCGGGCTTCGCCGCGCGTTGTTCTGGGCCGGCGTGGTCGCGCTCGTGTTCTTCTGCCATGGCATCGTCGCGGCGTGGACGACGCCCACCGCACGCGTGCCGGCGATACTCGAAAGCGCGCTCTGCGCACTCTTGATCGGCGCGGTCGGCTGGAGCGGGGTGCGCGAGCGCCGCCGTCACGGTTAGTCGAACCGCCGGCGCCAATCAGTCGGGGCGCGCCAACGCCTGCGCATCGAGCTCGACGATGCGTGGCGGCGCCGCGCGGAAGTCGCTGAAGCGCATCCATGTGGGCCGGATGCGCAGATGCGTGATGCCCTTCCAGTCGAGGCGCTCGCGGCCGCTCGGATCGGCGGCGAAGTAGACGTCGCGCAGGCGCTCAAGCTCGGTGCCCGCCGGCTCGTCCGCAACGCCGTCGATCTGCAACGTGCCCTCGTCGCCCCAGCCGACGACCAGCGAGACGCGGGACTCGCGCTGGATGTTGCGGTATTTGCGTGTCGTGCGCAGCGTATCGAACACGATCTCGAGCGTGTCGGACACCGCGATGCCGACGACGGCCGCCTCCGGCGCGCCGTGCTCGGACACCGTTGCGACGACGCCCAACGTATGCGAGCGCAAGAACGCGAGGACCTCGGCCCTCGTCATGATCATGCTCATGGCAAGAGCATAGCGCGGTGTGGTGGCCTTCGCCGCAAGCGAAATGCGCCAAAGCGCGTCCGGAAATCGGCGCGGACGGTGGCGGCACGTCGCGATTCCGCCTCACACGACGGAGTCGTCGCGCTTCATGCACTGCTCGTGCTTGATCCGCATCGTGTCCGGCAGCCGCTCGGCGAGGAAATCGACGAACGCGCGCACCGACGGCAAAAGTCCGCGGCGACTCGGATAGACGAAGTGCGCCATGCCTTGCGGAATGCTCCATGCCGGCAGCACGACCTCGAGCTCGCCGCGCGTGATCGCCGGTGCGCACACGAATTCGGGCAGCGCGGTGATGCCCATGCCGCGTTTGGCGGCCTCGTAAAGCACGCCGAATTCGCCGCAGATCAGGCGCGCGCGCATTTCGACCGTGACTTTCGCGCCCGATCCATCGAGCAGCTCGAGCACCTGCGCGCCGTCGTGTTCGAACTGCGAGAGCAATGGCAGCCGCTCGAGATCCTGCGGCGTCGCTGGCCGGCCGTTCTCGTCGAGGAATTTCGGATTCGCAGCCAGCAGCACGCGCGAATGGCCAAAACTGCGCACCACGAGCGCCGCATCGGTGTCGAGCTTGGTGCGCACGCGGATCGCGATGTCGAAGCCTTCGTTGATCACATCGACGCGGCGGTTGCTCGCCACCAGCCGCACCTGCACTTTCGGATGCTGGGCAAGGAAATCCGGCAGCACGTGCGCGAGCACGGTCTGCACGAGCGAGATCGGACAACTCACGCGCACGATACCGCGCGGCTCGGCGCGCAGTTCGTCGACGGCATCCTGCGCGGCCTGCGCTTCCTCGAGCATCGCGCGGCAATGCGCGTTGAAACGCTCGCCCACTTCGGTGATGGCAAAACGCCGCGTCGTGCGCTGAAGCAGGCGTACGCCGAGCCGTTCTTCGAGCAGCGCGACGCGTTTGCTGAGCCGCGATTTGGGCACGCCGAGCGCGCGCGCCGCCGCGGAAAACCCACCGTGTTCGACGACCGCGGCAAAGAAGCGCAAGTCATTGAGATCGGCCAGCGCGCCGTCGGAAAAGGCCATGATTGTTCTCCTGGACGAACGATCTATCCGATTATTGCCGACTTATCATGTGATCGTCCACGCCTTAGGTTGCTCGCAGGCCGAGATCGTTCCGGCACGAACCCGAGGTTTCACCATGAAACTCCTGCACATCGACTCCAGCGCGCTGGGCGCGCATTCGGTCTCCCGTGACCTCAGCGCGGCGATCGTGGCGGCGTGGAAGCGCCGCGAACCGGGACTCACGGTCCAGTATCGCGACCTCGCCGCCGAGCCGCTGCCGCACTGGATGCCGGTCGCCGACGCCGCGGACGCGGCCGCTCGCGACGGCGGCGCGCTGCTGGACGAATTCCTCGCCGCGGACATCGTCGTGATCGGCGCGCCGATGTACAACTTCGGCATCCCGAGCCAGCTCAAGGCCTGGATCGACCGCATCGTGATCGCCGGAAAGACCTTTCGCCACGGTCCGAATGGCGTCGAAGGGCTCGCCGGCGGACGCAAGGTCATCATTGCCTCGGCACGCGGTGGCTTCTACGGCGCCGACAGTGGGCGCGTGGATTTCGACTTCCAGGAAGCGTACCTGCGCCATGTGTTCGGCTTCATCGGCATCACGGACGTCGAGTTCGTGCGCGCCGAGGGCGTCGGTATCAGCCCCGAGCAGCGCGCCAAATCGGTGAACGCCGCGCACGCCGCGATCGACGCGCGCTTGCCCGCCGCAGCATAGAACCGCAACGCGCGGTCGCGATCCCGCATCGCGAGCGCGTTGCGCTTGCTGGCCTCCGAACGCGCGCGTATCGTCGTTCGCGCATGGATTTCGTTCAGGCCGGCCCGGATCTCGCTGAGCAGTATTCCGACGATCGCGTGTTGCGCGCGCATCTTGCGCACGCGTTGCCGAAGACGATCCTCGACACGATCGAACCCGATCTCGAGGCACTCGGCGCGCACGCCGCAGAGGCCTGGCGCACGGCGCGATCGCGCGCACCGACCGAGCCGACGCTCACGCAATGGGATGCGTGGGGCGAGCGCATCGACCGCATCGAAATCACGCCCGCATGGCGTCACGGCGCGGCGCTGACGACACGGTTTGGTTTCGTCGCCGCGGGACACGACGCGCGCTTCGCCGAGTTCGCGCGCGTCGATCAGTTCGCTCGCGTCTATCTCTATCACGTCGCGAGCGAGTTCTACACCTGTCCGCTCGCGATGAGCGATGGCGCCGCGACGGCATTGAAAGCGTCCGGCAATGTCGCGCTGATGAACAGCGCGCTGCCGCATCTGCTCGCGCGCGAAACCGGCGCGCTGTGGTTGTCCGGCCAATGGATGACCGAAACCGGCGGCGGCTCCGACGTCGGCGCGACGGCAACGACCGCACATCGCGGCGGTGATGGCATCTGGCGTCTCAACGGCCGCAAATGGTTCACCTCGGCCGTCGTCGGCGAAATGGCCTTGACGCTGGCGCGACCGGACGCAGACAACCACGCACGCGCCAGCGAAGGCGCGGACGCGCTCGCATTGTTCTACGTGGAAACGCGCACGCAGGATGGACGCTGGAACGGCATCCGCATCGATCGGCTCAAGGACAAGCTCGGCACGCGCGAGCTGCCGACAGCGGAAATCCATCTCGAAAACACCATCGCCGAACCGGTCGGCGAGCTCGCGCACGGCGTGCGCATGATCGCACCGGTGCTCAACGTGACGCGCACATGGAACACGATCTGCGCGTTGGCGACGATGCGACGCTGTCTCGCACTCGCGATCGACTACGCGCGACGCCGCAGCGCGTTCGGCCGCCCGCTGATCGAACAACCGCTGCACGCCGCGACACTCGCCGCGATGCACGCCGAATTCGTAGCCGCATTCGAGCTCGGATTCTTCGTCGTCGCCCTGCTCGGCCGAGTCGAACACGGCGTCGCGAACGACGACGAGCGCGCGCTGCTGCGCCTGCTGACGCCGCTCGCCAAGCTCTGGACCGGCAAGCTCGCCGTGCGCATCGCCTCGGAAACCTGCGAAGCATTCGGCGGTGCCGGCTACGTCGAGAACACCGGCATTCCGCTGCTGCTGCGCGATGCGCAGGTGTATCCGATCTGGGAAGGCACCACCAACGTGCTCGCGCTCGATGTGCTGCGCGCGATGGGGAAATCCGGTATCGATCCACTGCGAATCGGAATCGAGGATGTCCTGCGCGACGTGCCCGCCCATGCCGGCGCGATCGACGCCGCGCTCGCCGCGGCCGCGCGCTGGTTCCACGAACGCAACGGAGATCGCGACGCCCTGGAAGCCGGCGCACGTGGGCTCGCGCTGACGCTTGCGCGCACCTTTGCGGCCGCGCTGCTCACGCGCAGCGCCGCGCGGGCGGAACGAAGCGGCGATGGTTCGATCGGGCCTGACCTTGCGCTCTTTCTCGATCACGGCCTGTCGCGACTTTCGAACGTCCAATCGGTTCGCGCCGCAAGGACAGACACGAAGCGCGCCTAGAGCCGCAACGCGGCAAAGCGCTCTTCATTGTTGCTGCGCAAGACCTTCAACGCGAGGCGCCGTTCTTCGTAGAATGCGCCGACCGCGCACACGCCGTGCCCGCCCTCCCGGAAGGCCGCATGCAGCATCTCACCATCGTCACCACCGGCGGCACGATCGACAAGATCTATTTCGACGACAAGTCGACGTTCCAGATCGGTGCGCCGCAGATTGGCGAAATCCTCGAAGCGCTCGGCGTCGCGTTCACGTTCGAAGTCGTGCCCGTGCTGCGCAAGGACAGCCTCCACATGGACAACAACGACCGCGCGCAGATCCGCACCGCGATC
Organism: uncultured Gammaproteobacteria bacterium; assembly: GCA_963834755.1. GTDB lineage: Bacteria > Pseudomonadota > Gammaproteobacteria > Xanthomonadales > Rhodanobacteraceae > Dokdonella_A. Next base: position 30,455 of record CAWICQ010000013.1, on the reverse strand, counting down.
GAACGCCAGCCGCACCGGCAGGTGCTGGTCACGCACGGCACCGACACGATGGTCGAAACAGCGCGCGCGCTCGGCGGCATCGCCGGCAAAGTCATCGTGCTCACCGGCGCGTTGAACCCGGCGCTGTTCAAGGGATCGGACGCCGTATTCAACATCGGCTGCGCCGTCGGCGCCGTGCAGAGCTTGCCCGATGGCGTCTACATTGCAATGAACGGACGCATCTGGGATCCGGCGCGGGTGCGCAAGAATGTCGCGGCGAATCGGTTTGAGGAAGTGTGAAGGGCTGACACTCCTTTGGTGTTTCGACCGTCGCGGTGAAGTACCGGAAGCGTTTTCACGGGTCGATCCCCGGCCCTGGGCCCATCGCGGCGGTACCGCGCAACCCACAGGCGACAGTCCCTGTCCGGTTTCGCACGGAAACTCGTACAAGTTAGGCACAACCGACGTGATGTGCGACGAGCGCGTCTGGCAGACGCGTGCGCCTTCCCCGGTTCCGAACCTGCTTTGGGGATACCGTCATGTCGATTCGTTCTTTCACGTTTTCGCACCGGCCACGCGCCACGCGCCTGGCGGCCGCTTTGGCCGTTGCGCTCGGCCTTACGCTGTCCACAGCCCAGGGCGAACCAGCCCGCGCGCAAGCGCGTGGTCAAGACCGCGTGGCCTCCGCTTTGGAGCTGCCTGCAGATGTTCGCGCGAAGGCGGCGGCGCTCCATGCCGCGCCAAGACAGGCTCCCGACGGCCGTGCGCCGACGCCTCGTGCGGTGACGACCTGCGTCGACGACATCAACAACCCAAACAGCCTGCGCGCACAAGTGGCCGCAGCGATGAGCGGCGACACGATCGATCTGTCGACGCTCCTGATGGTGTGCAGCACGATCACGCTGGGCTCGGAAATCGCAGTCCCTCAGGACAACCTGTCCTTTCTCGGACCTGGATCTGCTCATCTCACCATCGACGGCAACGCGCATTCGAGAATCTTCAAACACACCGGCGCCGGCATGCTGGCCATTTACGATCTGACGATCGCGAACGGTTACTACACGAGCGGCAATGCTGCGAGCGGAGGCTGCATCTCTTCCACGGCCGATGTGTACCTCGCCGACTCAGTGATCACAGATTGCAGCGCGGAGACCACTGGCTACCATCAGGCGCGCGGGGCCGGCGTGTACGCCGAAGGCAATCTGCAACTCGGCCGCAGCACCATCACAAACAGCCATGCTTACGCCGCACTTGGGGGTGCTCAAGGTGGAGGCGCCTATGTCGTTGGCGAGTTCGATGCCATCTACAGCACGATCAGCGACAACACTGCGTATGACCATAGCTATTACTTCGACAGCCACGCTGGAGGCGTGTTTGCAAAGGGCAATGTGTGGATCATGGCTTCGACGATTTCGGGAAACCGTGCCGAATACCATGGCGGCATGCTGCTCGTCGGTAATCTGTCCGCAACAGCGACGATCACGAACAGCACGATCTCCAACAACACATCGCCGTGGGGTGTCGGAGGAATATCGACCAATGTGCCGCTGACGCTTTCACATAGCACGGTTGCGTTCAACCATTCGCAAACTATTACCGGAACTGGGTTGTACTCAATGGGAGCAACCTTGACGCTGACTAGCTCGATCATCGCCGATAACATCGGAAGGAGCGGAGAGAGCGATCTGGGTGGCATACCTGGAACCTTCGTCAACGGCGACCATAACCTCATCCTCGTACCGTTGTTGTTGCCGGTGCCTGGCATCAACATTCAAAGTTGTCCTCAGCTCGAGCCTTTGGCCGATAATGGCGGCTACACCCGCACCCATGCGCTCCACCACACAAGCGTGGCCATCGATCAGGGTGGTGGGAGCCTTCTCACCTTCGATCAACGCGGGGCACCGCGCGTCGCCGGCTTCTTCGCAGACATCGGCGCAGTCGAATGGCAACCCGGCGAGACAGACGACCGCTTGTTCATGAGCCGCTTCGATGGGCCCTTGGTGTGCGATGAGTAAAGTCTGTCACTGACTAACCCTGCGCCGTTCCGCTGGAACGGCGATCCCCACAGCCTCCAGGCCGCCACGCTCGCCTGCGCCTTGCGAGCGTGTCCGGTTTTGCCCCGGGATACGTAAAAGATCGGAGTGCAGGCTGACCTGCACCGGACCGATGCGCGCCCTTCCCATTCCGTTGCGGACGCCAAGGACTGCATTCCCTTTTTGACGGACACCGCCGATGACGATTGACACTTTCACCCTTTCGCCCATTCCCCGACAGGCACGCCTTGCCGCCTGTCTTGCCACCGCGCTCGGACTGACGTTGTCCGCCGCCCAGGCCGCCGACGCGCCGCCCGCGCGGATGCCGCTCGCCCAGGGACGCATGGCCCCGGCTTTCGAGCTGCCTTCTTATCTGCGCGGAAACGCGACACGGCCGCACGCCGCGCCGGTGCACACGTCCTCACCATCTGGACCGACGCCCCACGCCGTCATCTCGTGTTCCGACGACGGCACTCCGGTTCCCGGGACACTGCGAGGTGCCGTGGCCAGCGCGAGCAGCGGCGATGTGATCGATCTGTCGGCGCTGGCCTGCAGCACGATCACGCTCGGTGGCCCGGCCATCGAAGTGGATCAGGACTACTTGTATCTGAAGGGTCCGATCGCGGGAGCCTCCCACCTCACCATCGATGGCGGCCATAACTCGACCGTCTTCAACCATTTCGGCGCGGGTACGCTGGGCTTTACCGACCTGACGATCGCCAACGGCTATAACGTCAGCAGTACTGAACCGTTCGGTGGCTGCATCTATTCCAAAGCCAATGTGTACCTGCTCGTTTCGGTGGTCTCGCACTGCATCGTTGAGAGTTCGTCCGCTTCCATTCCCGCGCTCGGCGCGGGCGTCTTTGCCGCGGGAGATCTGAGACTGGTCGCGAGCACGATCACCGATAGCCATGCGTTTGCCTTGAATGGGGCCAATTCAATCGGCGGTGGCGCCCACGTCCGAGGGAATTTCCAGGCGCTCTACAGCACCATCAGCGATAACACCGCAGTCGCCCTGAACAATGCCCATGGCTTTGGCGGAGGTGCTTTTGCGCGCGGCAACGTCAACATCGCGGCTTCCACGGTCTCCGGAAACCGAGCCGATTTCGTCGGTGGCCTCGACTTCTTCCCCAACGGGCCTTACACAGCCACGATCATCAACAGCACGATATCGGGCAACTCCGGGACGCAACGCTACGGCGGCATATCCACCCATGCTCCTTTGACACTGACAAGCACCACGGTGGCATTCAACCATTCGCCGATTTACTCTGGCGTGTATTCGTTTGCGTCGTCGCTGACCCTGCACAGCTCGATCATCGCCGACAACGCAGGACCGAACGGGCCGAGCGATCTGAGTGGGACTTCTACAATCTCCATCGGTAGCGCCAACAACCTGATCACTTCGTCGACAATCAATCCGCCGCTCGGAACGCTCTTCGCCTGTCCCCAGCTCGAACCACTGGCCGACAACGGCGGCTTGACGCTCACGCATGCACTCAAGCAGACGAGTCCGGCTATCGATCAGGGCGACGCGGGCATTCTCACCTTCGATCAACGCCTCGCACCACGCACCGCCGGCCCGAAGGCCGACATCGGCTCGGTCGAATGGCAACCCGGCGAAACCGACGAGCGCATTTTTGTCAGCGGCTTCGATGGACTCTGCGATCAGTAGCTTCCATCCCGAAAACCGGCTCGCATCGGCGTGAGCCGGTTTGAAACTGCCTCTCATTCCATCAAGTCGATCATCGTCCCGGCGAATGCCGGGACCCACGTCGATGGTCTCCCTCCAAGCACAAAATTGATTCCGCCTTTCGCCGGAATGGCGAAACAAGAGCGGCTGGCGGACCGAAAATCCTCCTCATTACGGCCTGAATAAGCGGCGGCAAGGCCCCGAACCCGCTCTAAACCCTCGCCACCAAACGGGCATCCAAGCTGGCAAGATGAGCGCCTGCCTTGCCATGCCCCTCATGATGACGGAAGCGCCGAGGACCGAATCCGCCCCGTCCGCGGACGCGGATGCGGACCTGGTGCGACGCGCCGCGGCCGGCGACATGCGGGCGTTCGAGACGCTGTACCGGCGTCACGCCGGGCGCGTGCACGGCGCGGTCTGGCGGCTGTCGGGCATGAACGAGTCGCGCGCCGAGGAATTGTCTCAGGAGGCCTTCGTGCGTGCCTGGCAGAAGCTCGGCAGTTTCCGCTTCGAGAGCGCGTTTTCGACCTGGCTGCATCGGCTCGCGGTCAACGTCGCGCTGATGGATCTTCGCGCCCGCGACCCCGAGGATGCGGTCGGCAGCGAGGCGATCGAGGCGGCGAGCGAGCCGCTGACGCCGTTCTGCGCCGGCGAGCGTGCCGATCTCGAGCAGGCGGTGGCGAAGCTGCCGCCGCGCGCACGGGCCGTGCTCGTGCTGCATGATGTCGAAGGCTGGAAGCACGAAGAGATCGGCCGCGAGCTCGGCATGGCGGTCGGCTCGTCGAAAGCACAATTGCATCGCGCGCGCGGTTTGTTGCGCGGAATGCTAGGAGTGGCGTCATGACCGAATTCGAGATCCAGCGCAACCTGCGCGCGATGAATGCGCCGCGCATGCCCGGTCGCGATCTGTGGCCGGCGATCGCCGCGCGCATCGAAGCGCAAGGTGAAACACCGCATGCATCGCCGAATGCACGCGTCGTCACCCAACGTCGTTGGATTCCGCTCGCCGCCGCGGCAGGCACGGTGCTCGCGATCGCGGGCAGCCTTCTGATCTACACGCTGCGCGAGCGCGCCGCGCCTTCGTCGTCAGATGATTACGCGTCGGCGACGCGGGTCGAACGCATCTCGCCGCAGCAAGCGCGCGATCAGGCATTGCGCACGGGGCAGGACCCGCGCCTCGCCGGCGCGAACATCGTGCTCGATGCGGCGCATTCCGAACTGCAGCAGGCGCTGGATCAGCATCCCGATGCGGTGTTCCTGGTCAGCCTGCTGAACCGCACCAACGCACAACGCATGAAACTGGAACAATTCGGCGCGAAAGCCGGATGACGGAGCTATGCCCCGATGAAATCCACCCTCGTCCATTCCGCGTTGCTGCTGCTCGCCGTATCCGGCGCGGCGGCCGCGGGTACGCCGATCAGCGAGACGCGCAGCGTCAGCGCGGAAGCGCGCATCGACGTCTCGAACATCAAAGGCGAAGTCACCATCAGCGGCTGGGACAAACCCGAAGTCCAGATCACCGGCACGCTCGGCGACGGCGCCAAAGGTCTCGCGGTGGACGGCGGCGCGGATCATCTGACGATCAAGGTGCAGCCGCCCGACAAGCAAGGCTGGTTCAGTTGGGGCGCCGATTCGCGCATGGGCGACACCACGCTCGATCTGAAAGTGCCGCGCAACGCCGAATTGAAAATCGAAGTCGTCAGCGCCGACGTTGCGCTGTCCACAGTGGCCGGGCGTCTGCTCAGCGTCAACAGCGTCAGCGGCAAGCTGCGGCTCGATTCGGATGCGAAGGAAGTCGAGATCGACAGCGTGAGCGGCAACATCGATCTCACCGGCAAAGCGGAACGCGGACATCTGGAAACCGTGTCGGGCAATGTGCGCGCACGCGGACTCGGCGGGCAGATCAAGCTGCAGACCGTGTCCGGAGACGTCGACGCCGAAAACGGCGAGTACCGCGAAATCAGCGCGGGTACGGTATCCGGCGACATCAATCTCCGCGGCAAGCCGAGCAAGGATGCACGCGTCGACATCGAGACGATGAGCGGCGACGTGCACCTGTACCTGCCTTCGGACGTCTCGGCGCACCTGCGCGCGACGACATTCAGCGGCAGCATCCGCAGCGACTTCGGCAAGGTCAAGGAAGAAGAACGCGGACCGGGCAGCAGCCTCGACGCGACGATGGGCGGCAGCGACGCGCGCGTGACGCTGCAGACCTTCAGCGGTGACATCGAGGTTCGGCGGCAGTAACCCCTCAGCCCTCTCCCGCTTGCGGGAGAGGGTCGGGTGAGGGCATTCGGAGTGAAGCCTCTCTGAGGGATGCGCCACACCTACCCTCACCCGCCCTGCGGGCGGCCTCCCCCGCAAGCGGGAGAGGCGAAGACCGCTATGCCGCGTGACGCGCCGTCCGCAGCGAAAGCAGATCCCCAAGCAACGCTTGCGCGGTGACTTCAGCGCCAGCGCCCGGTCCCTGGATCACCAGCGGCCGCGAACGGTAACGCTGCGTCGTCAGCACGAACAGATTGTCCGTACCGGCCAGACGCGCGGCCGGGTGATCGGGCATCACTGCGACGAGCCCAACGCGCGCTTTGCCGTTTTCGTCCAGCGCCGCGAGATGGCGCAGTACGCGACCTTGCGCAGCAGCCGCCGCACGACGATTCTCGATCGCATCGTCGAGCACGCCGGAGCGGGCGAGGAACGCCGGCACATCGACATTGCCGAGCGGCGCGGGTACCAGCGTTTCGTTTTCGACATCTTCGGCGTCGAGCGTGTGCCCGGCCGCGCGCGCCAGGATGACAAGCTTGCGCACCACGTCGGCGCCGCAAAGATCCGCGCGTGGATCGGGTTCGGTGTAGCCGAACGCGTGCGCCTCGCGCAGCAACGCGGAAAATGACCGGCTGCCGTCGTATTGATTGAAAAGCCACGACAGCGTGCCGGAGAACACGCCTTCGAGTGAGACCAGCGCATCGCCGCACGCGCGAAGTCGGCGCAACGTCGAGAGCGCCGGCAATCCCGCACCGACGGTCGCTGCGTCGCCATACCCAGCGCCGAGATCCCAGACGTCGCGCAGTGCGTTCCAGGTTTTCGTCGGCGCCGCCGCCGCGGCCTTGTTCGCGGTGACGATGTCGTAACCCGCGGTGAGCCAGTCGGCGTGACGTGCCGCTGTTTCAGTCGATGCGGTGGCGTCGATGATCACGCGTCGCGACGCACCGCTGCGATCGAGTGCCGCGAGCAACGCCGCGTCGCTGCGACCGGCATCCGCAACGGCGAGTGACGCCGCGCCGATTTGCGCATCGAGTCCGGACGCATCGACGAGCTGGCGTTTCGAGTTGGCGACGCCGACAAGGCGCACGCTCGAGCCGGCCGGAGTTGCCAGGAGACGCAGCAGCGCGCTGCCGACCACGCCGGTGCCGAGCAGGACGGCGGCGATTCCGTCCCGCGCATCGAACGCGGCGCGCCGGTCGCGCACATCGGTGAAATCCGGTAACGCGCTCATGCGCGCGCCTTGCGCGCTGGCTGCGCTGCCGATGCGCGCGCGAGTGCGGCTTCGAGATCGGCGCAAAGATCCGCGCCATCCTCGATGCCGATCGAAAGACGCAGCAGCGCATCGCCGATGCCGGCGTTGCGGCGCGCTTCCGGAGCCATCGACGCGTGCGTCATCGTCGCCGGGTGTGCGACGAGACTTTCCACACCGCCCAGCGATTCGGCCAGCGAGAAGCAACGCAGTCCATCGACGAACGCTTCGATCGCCGCGTAACCACCGGGCAGCTCGAAACTCAGCATCGCGCCGAACCCGTGCTGCTGCCGTGCGGCGAGCGCGTGACCTGCGTGGTCACGGAGACCCGGCCAGAACACGCGCGTCACGGCGGAATGATCGTCGAGCAACTCGGCGACGAGCGCTGCGTTTTCTTCGTGCGCACGAATGCGCGGCGCCAGCGTGCGCAGGCCGCGCAGCGTCAGGTAGCTGTCGAACGGCGCGCCGGTGAGGCCAAGACAATTCGCCCACCAGGTCAGGCGCTCGACAATGGCCGCATCTTTTGCGATGACCGCGCCGCCGACGATGTCGCTGTGGCCGTTGATGTACTTCGTCGTCGAATGCACGACGATATCGGCGCCGAGCACGAGTGGCCGCTGCAGGATCGGCGAAAGGAACGTGTTGTCGACGACGCAACACGCGCCGATCGCGTGCGCAGCGTGCGCGACGTGACGGATATCGGTGATGCGCAGCAGCGGATTCGAAGGCGTTTCGATCCAGACCAGATCGGGCTTTTCTGCCAAGGCTTCGGACAATGTCGCCGGATCCGTGAGATCGGCGAAGATGACCCGAAAACGTCCTTTCTTCGCCCATGCGTCGAAAAGACGCCACGTGCCGCCGTAACAGTCGTGCGCGGCGAGCACAAGTCCGCCCGCGGGTACGAGCTCGAGCACGAGCGCGACCGCGGCCATGCCGCTCGCGGTCACGACCGCACCGGCGCCCTCTTCGAGTTCTGCCAGCGCTTCGGCAAGCAGGTCGCGCGTTGGATTACCACTGCGCGAATAATCGTAACGACGCTTCTTGTTGAACGCTTCGAAGGTGTAGTTCGTGCTGAGGTGCAGCGCGGGAACAACGGCGCCGTGATGGGCGTCCGATTCGATTCCGGCGCGCACCGCGCGTGTACACAGAGCAAATTCGCTCATTTCAGGCTCCTCGCGCGTCGAGTGTTTCGGCGATCAGTGGACCGATCTGGCCGGTTTCCTTCAGGAACGCGTCGTGTCCGTAACGCGAGTCGATCACGTGCAGCGTCGCCGGCGCGCCGCAGCGGCGTTGCAGTTCGCAAAGATCGGCCAGAGGGACGAGGCGATCGGACGCGATGCCGATCAGCGTCGTCGGCACGCGCACGTCTTCGGGCGCGATCGCGTGCAAGTCGATCGATTCTGATAGCGCAAGAAAGCGCTCGGCGCTGAAGCGCCCGGCGAAGTTTGCGCCGGCGGCTTTGAGCCAGTCTTCCTCGGCGAAGCGATAGCGCCCGTCGCGATAGGCCGGCGCGGCGTCACAACGTTCGGCGAATTCGCGTTCTCCACGGTAGGTCGTCATCGCGAGTCGACGCGCGAGATCCAGGCCGGCGGCCGTATCGCCGTGGCGCGCGGCGAGGCGCACGATCTCGCGCTGCAGGTTGCGCACCGCGATCGCGAGCGGATGCGCGCGGTGTGCCCCGGCGATCGCGACCAGACGGCGCACGCGTTCGGGATGGCGCGCGGCGAGCGCGACGCCGACCATCGCCCCGTACGATGCGCCGACGAATGCGTGCAGCCGCCGGATGCGAAGTTCGCCCAAGAGTGCGGCGATCGCATCGGCCTGATCTTCGCTGCCGACCGCGCGAACCCGCTCGTCCGTGACAGTCGACGTATCGAGAGATGCGTCGAGATCCGCGCGATCAAGCCATTCGATCGAGAGGATGCGAAACCGCCGCGTATCGATCGCGCAATCCAGTCCGACGATACCGTCCCACCAGCCGACGCGGCCGTCGATCGAGCCGGCGTGGCGCGTTGCGGAAATGCCGCCCTGCACGGCGATCACGGGCGCGCCGGCGGCGCCATGAAGCGCGTAGCGAACGCGGACCTCGCGCGCGCCGGCGCCGTGACGCGGCGCGAAACGAATCAAGTTCTCGTCCGCGAGCGGTTTCCAGTGCGATGTCAGCGGCGAATCCAGGCTCGGATTCGCGTCGGGAACGAAAGCGTCGGCATGAAACGTCATCGCGATACTCCATCGGCGCGCCCATCGGGCCGCGGAGAACCGGAAACGAATTGCAGACGTCGCAAACGGCGACGAAGCCGGCGCGAACTGCAACTCATCTCTCGGCGGATCACGCTTGCGCGCGTCCCCGCGGGAGTTGGCACCATGCGGTCACGGATCCGCTGGTTGCCCCGGCGTCTTCGGGCCAGTCCCTCAGCCGGTCTTGATGAGCAGTGCGAAGACTCTACGCGGTGATCCATTTGACGTCAATAGCCATTTAGACGTCTAGATATCCAATCGTGATGGACTCATGCTGATTCCGCCGCCTGCTGCGCGCGCTCCGGAATCAGACCGAGCCGACATTGCCTTGATCCGTCGACCTGGGATCGGAGCGCCGCAATCGACGGTTCGACGACCACGCCACCTGATCTTGCGCGCGCCTATCCGCGGAGCCTGGCTCGCGTCGAACGAAGGAAACCGGCTCTCAACCCCCGATCCCTCGTTCGCTGCAGCGCTGGATCAGGAGCCTCGCAATCGCCGCAAGACGAGCCGATCGGGCCCAGGACGCCACCGGAATAAAACCGTCGGAAAAGCGCGAACAAAACGTCAGGACATGCGACGCGGAAACGCCGATCGTTCCTCGCCACCGGTGTCACCGGATCCGACGCCGCAAACCGCCCAGGAGCGTTCCATGAACAATCCGCAGCCGCCGTTTTGCCATCGTCCACGTCTTAGCCCGCTGGCGGCGTGTCTCGCCGTCGCTTTCTCGCTCGCTCCGGCGACGGAGCCGCCTGCCGCGGCGGTCTGTGCGCAACCCGCTGCGCACGCGCTTCTCTCCGGCGCCCCGCACTGGGGTTTCAGACGTGGCGGAGCACGTGTCGAACGCCCGGGCGCCGCACACGCGCAGTCGGTGCTTGCCCGCCCGCGCACCAACCGACCTGCATCGACGCTGCCCGTGACGAACTGCGCGGACGATGGCAGCGATGGCAGTCTTCGCGTCGTTGTCGCTGGCGCCTTCAGCGGCGACGTCATCGACATGAGCCAGCTGTCATGCGGCGTCATCACGTTGGCGGACGGCGCGGTTTTCATCGACGTCAACGACCTGACCCTGCAGGGCCCCGGGCGGGATGTGCTCACGATCGACGGCAACAACGCCGACCGTGTCTTTTCGATCTACAGCAATGGCACGATCGCGATCAACGATCTGACCATCGCATACGGATTCAAGGGCGGCAGCCCTTATGCGATCGGCGGCTGCGTCTATTCGTACTTCGCCAATCCGTACAGTCTCCTCACGCTGTCGCGCGTCGTCGTCACGTCATGCACGGCGGGCGATGCGCTCGCAACCTATGCGAGCGGCGGCGGCGTATTGACGTACGGCGCGCTGATGCTCGATTCGAGCATCATTTCGCAAAATAAGGTCATCGGCGGAGCGGGCGCGAGCTACGTCGCCGGCGGGGTCGGCACGCTGTACAACGCCACGATCATCGCGAGCACCGTGAGTGGCAACAGCGCGCTTGGCACGGTGCCGGGGTCAGGGATCGGTTTCGGTGCGGGCGTGGATCTATCCGGAACGCCGGGCACCCCGGGATCGATCATTCGTGATTCGACGATCAGCGGAAACGGCGCCGCATCGAGCGCGGGCGGCGCGTATTTCTTCTCGCCCTACCTCGAACCGGCCGCGCTGACGGCGACGGTGGTCAACAGCACCATCTCTTCGAACGGCGCGGCAAGCAACGCCGGGCTCGAAGTGCGCCTCGCGAACGTCACGCTGCAGATGGAGAACAGCACGGTCGCATTCAATTCCGCCGGTACCAGCGGTTGCGGCGGTGTTTCGCTCGCCGCGACCGGAAACGATCTGCAGAGCTCCATCCTCGCCAACAACACGCTCGCCGCCGGGATCGGCGCGGATCTCTGCGGCACCGGCAACGGTGCGTTCGACGGTGCAAACAACCTGATCATGGTTTCCGCGCTCAGCGTCCCGGACGACACGATCGCGACCGACCCGATGCTCGAACCGCTGCAAGACAACGGCGGCCCGACCCAAACGCACGCGCTGCGGAGCCAAAGCCCGGCAATCGACACGGGCAACAACAACCTCGCGCTCGATTTCGATCAACGCGGCACGGGCTTTCCGCGCGTCGACGGCTTCCAGGCCGACATCGGCGCGTACGAGGCGCACACGGTCGGCGATCTCGTTTTTTCGAACGGGTTTGATCCCTAGACGGTTACGCGACTTCAGGACTGGACGTCGCTCAAGAAGGCACGCGGCATCTTGAGCGATATGGGTCGGAATCTATTGATCGCAAAGGCCGTCGAAACCGCTGGCCAGGATTCGTTCGAGCTTGTCGCTTGGCTGCCATTCGACCGCGCCGATGTCGGCCTGGGGCCCGGTGATGCGCGGCGCGGACCGTTGATCGATGGTCAGGCTCGCCGCGGCAGCGCCTTTGTCACTTGCCGGGCTCGCCGGCTTTAGCCCATGAGTGAGCGTGTCGCCACCGTTATTCGCCAGCGCGTCGAGCCTCGGACAGTCGCCGATCGTGTCCATCGGCAGCATCAGCGTTGACGCAACCACCAGATTGTTGGAACTCGTCCCCGTCACGACCGCTGATCCGCCAAGATCATTCGGTCCGTCCAGCCCGCTGTTGTCGGCAATGATCGTGCTCTGCAGCGTAAGAGCCGCTCGGGAATACAAGCCGTCGCCTTTGCCCGGAGTGCCTAGGGGAGACCGGTTAAACGCAACCGTGCTGTTGGCGAGCGTCAGTGGAGTGTTCGTCCATATGCCGCCGTATTCCACTCCGCCGATGTTGCTCGATACGGTGCTGTCGATGATGGTAGCGATACGCGCAGCACCGCCGCTGATTGTGAGCGCGCCATGGGCGTCGGCCTTGTTTCCCGAGATCGTCGAATTTTCGATATCGACGTTGCCGGCTGCGGCCGCTCCTCCGCCGAACCCGAAGCCATTGCCCGGCGTGGCGGCGACGTTGTTGTCGCTGATCGTGCTGTAGAGCGCCGTGAAATCGCCATGGATATAGGCACCACCACCCTTGGAGGCAGTGTCGGCCCCAGAGAAGCTGTCGGTGATGGTGCTGTTCAAGAGATGCAGATTGCCATAGGTGTAGACACCGCCGCCCAGCGCTGTGTTGGAGCTCGTGCTCACGACTGTGCAATGAGAAACGACGGCGGCGATCAATGACACATTGCCTCCGGAATAGAGGCAGCCACCGATCGGTTTGAGAGGACCCGAGTAGTAGCCGTTCGAGATCGTCAAATCGGCGATTGCCAGCGTACCCGTACCGAAGTGACGAAACACTCTTGAGTTATTTCCGCCATCGATCGTCAGGTACTTTGCGCCCGGCCCCTGCAGGAGCAAGTTGTCCTGATGCACAACGAGGGTGGCTCCGCTCGTCGAGATCTTGCTGCACACCATTTTTAGCGGCGTGAGGTCCACGATGTCGCCGCTGCCCGTCATGGGATCGGCGATCACAGCGCTCAGGCTTCCCGGCCCAGAGCTGTTGCAATTGATCACCTGATGGCTTGCCGCCGGGTGATTGGGCGCTTGGCCTCGCATGACGGCCTTGTATTCCCGAAGGTACGGCAGCAGTGCCAGCGTCGCATCGAGGAAACCACCGCCTTGCAGCGACTCCATCAAGGATTCGTCGCCACGCGCCGCGGAGAAGGCCAGCGTCAAAGCCGCCGCGACGCTGATGGCGAGCGGGGCAGGCCGCGGATACGACGGCCGATCATGCGTGTGAATTGACATCGGGAGATCCTTCAGGGAAGCCATCTTTGGCGATGCAGCGACGGGACGCCCGGCGGGCGGCAGCGACGCCTTCCGTTCGTATTACGGCTTCTCGACAAGAACCGGACGTTTCTGAAGCGACGTACGCGCCTCGCCAATACCTTGTCCGAGCGTTTGCCGAACGCTTTCCGTACAATGCGCGCCCCCTGCGGCTGAGCCTTGCCGCCTATGTCTTCTTGCCAATGACCGATACCGCGAGCGAAACCCTGCGCCGGCGCACTTTCGCGATCATTTCCCATCCGGACGCTGGCAAGACCACGCTGACCGAGAAGCTGCTGCTGTTCGGCGGCGCGATCCAGATGGCGGGTTCGGTGAAGTCGCGCAAGGCGGCGCGCCATGCGACGTCGGACTGGATGGCCCTCGAGAAAGAGCGCGGCATCTCGGTGACGAGCTCGGTGATGCAGTTTCCGTATGCCGAGCGCATCGTGAACCTGCTCGACACGCCCGGCCACGCGGATTTCTCCGAAGACACCTATCGCGTGCTGACCGCGGTCGATTCGGCGCTGATGGTGATCGACTGCGCGAAAGGCGTCGAGGAACGCACGATCAAGCTGATGGACGTGTGCCGCCTGCGCGACACGCCGATCATGACGTTCATCAACAAGCTCGATCGCGAAGGACGCTCGCCGATCGACCTGCTCGACGAGGTCGAGTCGGTCTTGAAGATCCAGTGCGCGCCGGTGACGTGGCCGATCGGGATGGGCTCGCGCTTGCGCGGCGTCTATCACCTGTTGCTGGACGAAGTGCACATCTACGAGCAGGGGCGCAATTTCACGCGACAGGATTCGACGATTTTCAAAGGCCTCGACGATCCCGCGTTGGCCGAGCGCATCGGTGCGGCCACGCTCGCCGAATTGCGCGACGAGCTCGAGCTCGTGCAAGGCGCGTCGCATCCGTTCGATCTGGAAGCCTATCTCGAAGGCCGGCAAACGCCGGTGTTCTTCGGCTCGGCAGTCAACAATTTCGGCGTGCAGCCGCTGCTCGATTTCTTCGTCGAACACGCGCCCTCGCCGCAGCCGCGCGCGACGACCAGCCGCACGGTCGCGCCGACCGAAGAGACATTCAGCGGCTTCGTGTTCAAGATTCAGGCGAACATGGATCCGCAGCATCGCGATCGCGTCGCTTTTCTGCGCATCTGCTCGGGTCATTACGCGGCCGGCATGAAGGCGCTGCACGTGCGCGTCGGCAAGGAAGTGAAACTCGCGAACGCGCTGACGTTCATGGCCGCGGATCGCGAGATCGCAGTGACGGCGTATCCCGGCGACGTGATCGGCCTGCACAACCACGGCACCATCTCGATCGGCGACACGTTCACCGAGGGCGAAGCGCTCAGTTTCACCGGCATCCCGAATTTCGCGCCGGAACTGTTTCGTCGCGCGCGGCTCAAGGATCCGCTGAAGATCAAGCAGCTGCAGAAAGGTCTCGCGCAGCTGTCCGAGGAAGGCGCGACGCAGTTCTTCCGGCCGTTGATGTCGAACGACCTGATCCTGGGCGCGGTCGGCGTGCTGCAGTTCGAGGTCGTCGCGTATCGGCTCAAGGACGAATACGGCGTCGATGCCGCGTTCGAGAAAGTCGGTGTCGTCACCGCGCGCTGGGCGCGTTCGCCCGATGCGAAGAAGCTCGAAGAGTTTCGCGAGAAAAACGCGTCGAATCTTTCGCTCGATGCGGCGGGCGAGCTCGTCTATCTCGCACCCACGCGCGTCAATCTGCAATTGACGCTCGAGCGTTGGCCGGGGATCGTGTTTGCCGAAACGCGCGAGCACGCGGCGTCGCTGGCGACACCGTAAAAGAAAACGCCCGGCACGGGCCGGGCGCTTCCGATCCAACTCGGGGTGACTACTCAGCCGTCGCTGAACGAGCCGCGGAACAGATGATCGTTGCTGGGGCGAGCGGCCTGCTTGGCCTTGTCCATACCGCTGTCGAAGATCGTGTCGCGAGAGCTGAAGATGACATCCGCGCGCGCGACCGCATGAGTGCTCTGGACGCCCGTATGCGACGTCTGCAGATGACGCTGCGTCCACACGCCGACCACGGCGACGAGACACGCGGCCAGCGCCGCAGCCCAGCGCGCAGTGCCGCCGAAACGGCGACCGGCGGCGATGCGTCCCGCATCGCGCCGATGACGACGATGCGCGTCGTGACGATCCACGCGCGCCACGTGCGCGGCGAGCGCCAGCGATTCGGACTTGAGTTCACGCAGCATGCGCACGAGACCGGCTTCGGCCGGCGAAGCCGCCAGCGCTCCTGCGATTGCTTCGCGGCGAGCGGCATCGAGGCTGCCATCGGCGGCCGCGGCGAGATCGTCGGCCGCGAGCGTCAGCGCGGCGCGATTGGCGGTCAGGCGACGGTACAGTCCGGAAAGGCTCGTTTTATTCATCGAATTCACCGTATCCCAATTCGCGCAGACGGACTTTCAACTCTTCCAGCCCGCGCGATACCAGCTTGCGAGCCGCCTCGGCCGATGGAATGCCGGCGAGGTCGGCAATCTCCTGCAGCGCAAACCCCTGCAGGTGCAGCGTGATCGGCAGGCGCCGCCGCTCCGGTATTTCGGCGAGGCAGCGCGCAAGTCCTTGCATTTGCTCAACATCTCCGGCGCGGCGGTCCGGTCCGATCGGCATTTCGCCGATGCTGCCCGGCTCTTCATCCTCGTCCGGCAGCGGCTCCGCGGCACGCACCTCGGCGCGTCGCAGGGCGTCAATGACCGTACTCGCCACGACTCTCTGGATATAAGACGCATGGAAGGCGCCCGAGCGGTCACGCTCCAGGGCTCTCCAGAGGCGGATCCGGACCTCCTGCTCGACGTCCGCGGGGTCGATGCCGTGCTTGTCCAGACCGTAGGTCAGCAGCAGGGCCTGCACCTTCGCGCCATAGGTGCGAAACAGTGCTTCCAGACGGGTATGGAGGTGATCGTCGGGGTTAGCCATGAAAGCCGCGGTTCGGGGCCGCTATGCTCCATGAGCCACATCCGCAGCGCAACCGAAAACCCGCGCGCCGATGTCGGCGGCTCCCGCTCGCCGGAATCGCCGCGCGGTTCGGCAAAGAAAAGGCCGCGCAGCGAACCGCGCGGCCTGGATGTTGCGGAACTTCGTTCTAGAACTTGACCGTTACGCGAGCGAAGTAGAACCGTCCGATCAGATCGAAGTCGGTCGGATCGGTGTTCGCATTGAGCGTGTTGTTCGCGAACAGGAACGGCGGCTGCTTGTCGGCGATGTTGTTGACGCCGATGTCGAAGCGGGTGTTCCACGCTTCCAGGTTGTAACCAAACTGGATGTCGTTGTACACCGTCGCACCGTACTTGATCACGTAACCGTGCAGCGTGCAGTAGTCGCCGTAATAGCACGTACCGGCCGGGAACACGTCCTGCGAAGCGGCCTGCGAGCCCATCTGGAAGCGGCCGATGTAACGCATGCGCCACGACGCATCGAAATTCCCCAGCTGCCAGTTGACCGCGCTCTGCGCTCGCCAGCGCGGGAACAGGCACACGCCGCCGCCCGCACCGGGGCATCCGGCCGCCTGCGCCGAGCCGAAGCTCATGAAGTGACCGGCATAGTGGTAGACCGTATTGGCATCGGTGCCGGGCGCCGTCGAGACGTCGTACTTCTCGAGGTAGGTCGCGTTCACGCTGATGTTGAAGCGGCCGAACGAGAACTCCGGCAGGCGATAAGTTCGCCGCGAAGTCCACGCCCTTCACATCGGTGCGGCCGAGGTTGCCGGTCGGCTCGTTGATGAACTGGAATTCGCCCTGGTTGATGCCCGACTGATAGCGATGGATCAACGGGCAGTACTGCAACTGGCCCGCGGAGCAGAGATCGACGACGCTCTGCGCGCCGACCGCAGTGATGGTGTTCAAGAGATACAGGCGCCAGTAGTCCGCACTGAGCGACAAGCCTTCGATGAAGTGCGGGTCATACACGATGCCCCAGTCGAACGACTTGCCGAATTCCGGTCCGAGCGGGAAGCCGGCGAACTGCGAACCCGAGGCAATACCGGTGCTCTGAAGACCGGAAGCGACTTCGCTGTTGACGAAGCTGCCGTCGGTCGGCACGCCGACGCAGGCCGGATTGACCGGATTGCCGGTGTAGTGATCGCACGGATCGTGCGAGAGCCGTGGCGCATCGCTCGCCGCCGATGCGAAGATGTTGGCGACGTTCGGCGCACGAAACACTTCGGATACCGTGCCGCGCAGCAACAGGTCCTCGATCGGACGCCATTCCAGCGCGACCTTCGAGTTGTTGGTGTTGCCGAACGTGTTGTACTTCGAGTAGCGGTCGCCGACGGTCAGGTTCAACGCGTGGATGAACGGAATGTCCTTCAGGATCGGCACGAACAATTCCGCGTACACGTCCTTCACGTTATAACCACCCTGCAGCGACGAGCCGCACTGGCTGCCCAGTACGCACTGACCAGTCGACGGGTTGATCAAGAGCGAGGTGTCGACGATCGAGTGCGTGTATTCCTTGCGATACGACGCACCGACCGCGAGCTGCATGGTGCCGGCCGGGAGTTCGAACAGGCCACCGTTCAAGTCACCGCGCCACACCTTCTCCTGCGTGAACAGGCTGCTGCTCGCCGGCGAGCCGAGGGCCGCCAAGACCGAGATCGTGTTTGGATCGTTGAGGTCGAAGATGTTGATCGGTGTACAGCCGCGGACGACAGCGCCGGGCGCGCCGCAGAGCACGGTATTGACCGGGCCATTGGCCGGATCGGTGTTGTAGAACGACGGACCTGTGGCTTTGTTGACCTCGGTGAGATTGGGCAGACCCGACGTCATGGTCTGCAAGCTGACATGACCGTAGTCCATGCCGACGTCCCAGTTCCACTGCTGGTCGTTCCACACACCGAACGAACCCTTGAAGCCCGTCGAGACGTGATCGACGGACGTGCCGAACGCGCCACGGCGATTGCCCAGCGTGACAAGGCGAAACCCGGCATTGCCTTCGCCCGAACGATAATCGATGCCGAACGGGTTGTAGTAGCTGTCCGCCGAAATCTGCAGACCACCGGACGTGGTCAGCGGATCGGGCGCCAGCTGGAACGCCGATGAGGTCTTGTTGTGCATGACCGACGCATACACTTCGACGTTGTCGGTCAGCTTGTAGTTGCCGTTCAAGAACAGGCCGGTACGTTCCTGGGGTGTCAGGACCAGGTTCACCGTCGCGAAGTTGTACTTGTCGCTCGGACCGGCGGATGTCGGGTTGTTTCTATAGCAGTGGTAATCGGTCGCAACGTTCTGTCCGGACGTGCCGGGATTGCGCGCGAGGAACGAGCATGGATAGATATCGCGGAACGCGTCCGGCGTTTGGATGTGGCCGAATGCCGAGGACGTCGAACCACCGATCGAGCCCGTCGCTACTTGTTGCCCGTAGGCCTGGCCATACGGCGAAAGTCCATTCGTGCCGTACAGCGAGACCGAGTTCTTCGAGAAGTCGCGATGTCCCGCCAGAACCTGGCCCGTCTTGTTGTAACTGATGCCGGCCATGATGCTTCCCTTGTCGGAGGTCTGGCCGAACGTAAACTGGTAGCCTTTGGTCTCGGCGTCGTCCTTGTCGGAAATGCCGTACGTCGTCGAGAACTCGGCGCCCTGATAATCGCTGCGCAGGATGAAGTTGATAACGCCCGCGACCGCGTCCGAGCCGTACACCGAGGACGCACCGTCGGTCAGCACCTCGATGCGCTCGATCATGTTCGTCGGGATCGAGTTCGGATCGCCGGAGAGATAACGATGGCCATTGATCAGCACCAGCGTGCGGGTCGAGCCCAGGCCGCGCAAGCCGAGCGACGAACCACCCGTACCGGCTGAATTGTTGACCTGCGGATTGACGTTGGGACCGGTCACTGCGGGCAACTGCTGGACCAGATCACCTAGCGTCAGCTTGCCGGTTTTCTGGATCGCGGCGCGATCGATCGTAATGACGGGATTCGACGTCTCGATATCGACGCGACGGATGTTCGAACCCGTCACCGTGATCGTTTCGAGCTGCTGGTTGCTACTTTGATCTTGCGGCGCATCCTGCGCCATGGCGGTTACGGCCGCAGATCCGCAAGCGATCGTGGCTCCGGCGATGCCGTAGGTCCGCAAGCCGCGGCGGATTGCCGCTCGGAGCAGCGTATTGGACATGTGTTCTTCTCCTGTCATGTAGCAAAAAACCGGACGCGCGCTTGCGGCCCGTGTTACAGGAGAACTTAAAAACTCGTGAAGGCCGGACGTTGCCGTGGACGGGCATGCAGCGTTGCCGGAATTGCGCGATCGAAGTACTACGACAACATTCGGACTACTTCGCGCCGTGACGCGGAGCTCGCATCGAATACCGGCGCCGGAACAGCTCTGTTACAGACTCGCAGCCGGTACCAGCCCGACCTCGCGATCACCGCGACGCACCGCGCCGGCCGTCACGCCGAATCGCTCGCGAAAGAGTCGCGAAAACGCGCAGCGATTCTCGAATCCACTCGCCAATGCGATCTCGGCGATCGCGAGCGGGCTCGTACACAATAGGCGACGCGCACGCTCGAGCCGCATGCGCACAAGGAACGCGTGCGGCGTCTCTTCATACGCGGAGCGAAACGCACGGATGAAATGCCACGGCGAATAACTCGCCATGCGTGCCAGCGTTTCGTTGTCGATGTCGAGATGGCAGTTCGATGCGAGATAGTTGCGCACGCGCTGCAGGCGCACGAACACTTGCCTGCGCTGCGCGAACGTGCGCCCCGGACAACGCGCGATCGCCGGCGCGAATTGGGACTGCAACGCGGCAATGCTTTCGATGAGCGCCTCGGCCTTGTCGTTCCGATCGCGATCGTCGGCGCGCGCGAGTGCGATCGCGCGATGCCGGACTTCGTGATCGGCGCGATGGCGCGCCGGAAGCAGAACGGGTTCGGGCGTCGGAATCTCGACGATGCCTTTCAGCGCGCGCCGCCAGGCCGAAGTGTTGCCGAGCAACGCCATCCAGATCGCGTTGCCGCGACCGATCGCATGGATGCGCGATTCGGGTTCGGTCACGCGGAGCTCACCCGGCAGCGCAATGCTGTCCGCGTTGGCGGCTTCGAGTTGCAAGCGTCCGCGCAGAGGCACCCATACCGCGGCTGCCTGGCCCGTCACGCGCAGAACACAGCCGCGTCCTCCGCCGAGCACGGCGACGAGCCCGTGGCCATCGCCGTGCGATGGCGGCTTCAGCGTGAGGTCGAGATTGGCCCCGTGATTCAGGTGATGGCGCTCGAAGGACACTGCGACTCCTGCCAGGAACACTCTCGCCCTTCTAGGCGTCGACGGCACGCCGGTCAGGAGATTCGTCCGAAATCGCGCTGAGATCTTGCGGAAATCCGACCGAAACCGAGGTGCGATGCGCGCTGGCGCGGCGCGCGGCGCCGATTGGAGGCAATCGGTCGGACCGGAAGCGTCACGCGTGCCGTCACTCGCGTGCAATCCGGAGCGCAATGTCGGCAACTGCGGCGAGGCAACATCAACCCCCACATTTCGTTCCACGTGTTCGCGCAATATTCGCTGACGTGTCCCGTCGCGCATCGATCCGCAACGCGTTACGAGCCGATCGCAGCGGCGTTGCGCGCAACAACTGCAACGCGCGCGCCCGTCGCCTCGAACTATTCTCGGAACCGCTGCCGATCGCTCACCGCAAGACTTGCCGCGCGACACGAGGAAGCACAGCATGAACACCGTGGCCAGCTCCCTCGACCCGGCGTCTTCGCGACGCGCTGCGGCATCGACTCTGACCGGCGGAATTCTGGCCGGCGCGATTGATCTCACGTACGCATTCACCTACTACGGCCTGCAGGGCATCGCGCCGACGCGCATCCTGCAATCGATCGCGAGCGGTTTGCTCGGCATGGCCGCCTTCGATCACACATTTCCCGCGGCGCTGATCGGCTTCGTCGCGCATTTCACGATCCTGATCGCGGCAGCCGCGATGTACTACGCGGCGAGCCGATGGCTGAGCGTGCTGACGCAATATGCGTATCTCTCCGGTATGGCGTTCGGCGTCGCAATCTACTGCACGATGAATTTCATCGTGTTGCCGTTGTCGGCAGCGCCGCACTTCAAGAGTTCGCTTGCGCAAACCGCGTCGGATTTCGCGGTGCATATGCTGCTGCTGGGTCCGGCGATCGCACTATCCGTGCGCTATTTCGATCGCCGCGTTTCGCGCTGACGTATTCGCGCCGAGGTATTCGCGCCGACCTACCCGCGCTGACCGATTCCTCGCGAACGCTCGCCGCTCGTTTCCACGAACAAGATCTATCGCGTCGAATGTGACAACGCGAGGGCCAACACGCGTGGACTCCGGTTCTGCGAGCTCAGCGCCTCGCTTCGTCCGTTCTCCGAGCAAGCGCGAGAGCAAAAAAAGGGCGGCCACCGGGGTCCCGTCCCGATGGTCGCCGAGGGTTTCGCACTTCGATGCTGTGACACATCTGCCCATTGGAGGGCAGATAGAGTCTCGCTGCAGGAGCCGCCTTGGGGGTTGCGCCGAAATACGTGGTGCGTGACCGAAATTGCGCAAATTGCGGCGGTCAGGACGCCAGTGCGCGGACCAGATCGAAGTAACCCACGTCGGTGTCTTCGGTGCCGACCGGCGCAAGGATCACCGCGTCGCGTTCGGGCGTGACGCTGAAATTGACGTCGCGCAAATTGGCATTGAGTCGGGCGACCTCGTGCTCTTCGCCGGTCGCTGGATCGACTTCACGAAGCAGCGCGAGCTTGTCGCCGATTCCGGTCAAGTACCAGACGCGGCCGTCAACGACGCGCCAGCCGTTGAGCGTGACCGCGTTGATTTTCGACGTCACGAACTCCGGCGCTGCATCGTCGAAACCGCGACGGAACAAGCCGCGCTCGACCGACGTGTAGTAGATGCGACGTCCCGGCACGTCAACGTCCACGCAAGCGACGGCGGTCGCCATCGTGCGCCGCACTTCGCTCGCCGTCGACGGATGCGTTACGAGCGACATCACGTCATCGCGCGTCGACGTGCCGGCGCCGATCAGATACGTATCGGGATCGACGCCGTATGCGCCGAAAAGAACATTCTCGCCCGGCCGCGACAGCACGCGCTGACGCTGCGTCGCGACTTCGATCTCGATCAGCCGGCGTCCTTGGGCGCCGGACTCAACAGCGACGACATGCGTGCCATCGCTGCTCCAGCGCGGCGAGAACACCGCAGCGTTCGCATCGTGCGTCAGTGCGCTCACCGTCTGCGTCGAACGATCGTACAGCCAGAGTTGTACCTGACCGCTGCGATCGGATGCGAACACGATGCGATCGCCCGACGGCGACGCAGTGCCGTCGAAATCGCTGCCGGTCGAAGGCGCGAGCGGTTTGGGGTCGTGCGCCGCTCCGGAATTGATCGGCACAATCGCCAGTTCGTCGCGCGTGCGCGGGATTTCGTAGACGAAGCCGTCGGTATTGCCCGCGCCGCGCGGATATTCGGCTTGCGAGATGCCGAGCGGTTGCAGCTTTCCGTTGTCGATGTCGACGGCATACAAGGACATCGGTCCCTGGTAATTCGTCGCGACAACGATCGTGCGGTTGTCGCGCGCCCACGCATACCCGCGAATGCGCGCCGCGATGTGCGTCACCTGCCGCGGCGTACCGCCGGCGGCGTCCATCACGAACAGATCGCTGTACGGCGCAAGCCCGCGGCGAAATGCGAGCAGACGTCCATCCGGCGAGTAATGCGGTTCGACGTCGACATCGTCGGAGCGATGCGGATAGTCGAGAAATTGCCGTTCGCCCGTGTCGAGCGACCAACGCATCAGCGACTGCACGCCGGTCGCGCCGTCCTTGGGCTGCGCCGTGATCAGGCTCTTGCCGTCCGGCGACCAGTCGAAATAGTTGACGATGTAGTCGTTGTTGCACGGGCCGACTTCGCGCTCGCCGCCGCCGAGACTCGACGCGACGAACATCGAGCACGCGTTCTGCGCCACGCGCTCGAACGCGATGCGCGTGCCGTCTGGCGACCACATCGGCGTCGCCTCGTGCCGGTTGGTGCCGACCGTGAGATGCACGAGCTGCGAATCGTCGATCGAACGGATGTAGATGCGATCGAAATTGGACGCCGGGTCGTGCATACCCCACGCGATGCGCGTGCCGTCGGGCGAAATGCTGGGCCGGTATTCCGGTCCGGGATACGAGGTCACCGAGCGTTGATTGACGGCCTTCCACAGCGCGGGCGCCGCGAGCGACGCCGAGTCGCGCACGGGCGCAGCCAATCTCCACCACGCCGACGATGCAACGCCGAGCACGAGGAGCACGGCGGCGGCAGCCCAGATCATCCGCGTCCGATTCCACCGCGCCGGCGACGGCGCGTCGGCGCGGGGTCCAGACGGCGCCGTCTGCTCCGAACTCTCGTTCACGGCGTCCGCAGGGGCACTCTCGATGAAGATGCCGCCATCGGGCCCATCCAGCACCAGCACCGGCGCGATCAGCCGATAGCCGACTTTCGGAATCGTCTCGATGTACTGCGATGGCCGGCTGTCGTCGGCAAACGCGCGCCGCAATTCCTTGATCGCCTGTGTCAACACGTCGGGCGTCGTGAGCCGGCCGGCCCAGACCCGATCCAGGAGCTCATCGCGCGTCGCCGTCTGGCCGACATGACGAACCAGCTCGATCAGCACCGCTACTGCTTTGTGCGTCAGTCGCGGAAGATCCGGCCGCGTGACCAGGCGCAGCGCGCCGACATCGACGACATGTTCGCCGACACGCAGGCGCAGATTCGACTGGGCCAGCAGGGCATCGTTCGCATGTCGGGGTGAAGCATGCAGATTCATCGACGGATATCTGCCCGTTGGCGCAGATCAGGAATGCGATGACAGCAGGACAAGCAACGTTTTTCCGCTATCGCGGCATCATGCCCGGTAAGGACGGGTAGGCGCACGCTTCTGTCGCAACGGCTCAGCGCTTTTTTAGAGCGTGTCGGCCAACATCGGCGGCAGCGGGCAATGTAAGGACGCGCAGACGACACGCAGGAGCTCAGCTTCGGCGAGCTCGACCCTGCCATCGTCGCTGATCGCTCGCGTGAGTCCGCTCACGACGAGTTCCTTGCCTGCCGGTGCAAGCCGATCGAGCTTGGGCAGCGCGCGATCGAGCGCTGCTCGCCCAATCGGCCGGTGGCGCGTAGGGCAGTGTTTGGCCCGGAAGCACGCTGTCGATCGCGCCGAGATACGCGCGCATCGCCGCTGCATCGTCGTCGTTTCCGTACTTGGCGACGGTCGCGAACAGTGCGGCAAGATCCGCGGCGACGTCAGGCAGCTTGACGCGGCCGATGACCAGCGCCGACGCCGGCGACAGCGACTCGATCACCTGCAGGCGGATCAGTTTGGCAAGGCAATATTCGTGCAGATCCATGCGACCGTCGGCCGCGATCAGCGCGTTGAGCGCATCCATGAATACGTCGAGCTGGGGACGCGGCCGCCGGCGCAGTGCCGGAAACGCCAGCGACGCCACCGGCAGCCGCATCAGCGGATGCAGATCCGTCATCTTCTCGCAGAGCGCCTGCACGAGCGTGCATAGGCCGGTGTCATAACGTTCGCCCAGCGCCTTCAACTGTTTTTCGCGCACGTCCGCACGCGCGTCGAGCAGCAGCGCAAAGATCAGCGCCGCGCACTGCTCCTGGCGGTAAGCCGCTTCGCGCAGCGGTTGCGGGATCGTCGCGCGGATTGTCTGCGCCGAACGGCGGTCGTCCTTGTCGGGATTGCCGACCTGTTCCGCGACGGACGCCGGCGAGACGACCACGCTCGCACCGGCCGCCGGCAGCGCCATCTTTCGATCGGCCGCCACGTGCGCCGAAGCAATCGCCGGCGCGAAACCGCTGATCGAAATGTCCGTGCGGTCGCCCGCATCCTCGACGAGCACCGGCTGGCTCCAGGCCGCGGCGATCTCCGTAAATTCTTCCTCCTTGAACGAAGGATCGAGACGCAGGATGCGTTGCTTCAACGGCGGGTGCGTGGCGAACAACGCGGAATAGCCGACGCCATCGCCGAACAGCATGTGCGCGACTTCCTCGGTATTGCTGCTGGCGAGTTTCGAGCCTTCGGCGAGTCCGCCGATTTTCTTCAACGCGCCGGCGATGCCGACGCGTCTGCCGCGTGAATTGCACGGCGGAGGCGTCGGCGAGGAATTCGCGCTGGCGCGAGATCGAGGCCTTGATCAATCGCGCCAACACGACGCCGATGTATCCGATAGCGAACAACGCGAGGCCGAACATCACGATACCCGCGCCATCGCGGCTCCTTCCGCGCCCGGAAAGCTCGGCGATCTTGCGCCCGATCGTCGCGATCACGAGGATGCCGAACACAACGCCCATGAGGCGGATGTTGAGCCGCATGTCGCCGTTGAGAACGTGGCTGAACTCATGACCGATCACACCCTGCAATTCGTCGCGCGTCAGCTTGTCGAGCGCGCCGCGCGTGACGGTCACCGCGGCGTCGGCCGGCGTATAACCTGACGCGAACGCGTTGATGCCGGCTTCGTCCTCGAGCACGAATATTTCCGGAACCGGAACACCGGATGCGATCGCGATTTCTTCGACGATGTTGCGCAGCCGCCGATACGCGAAGTTGTCGGCGCCCGATTCGACCGGCGTGCCGCCGAGCTGACGCGCCACCGCCGCGCCGCCGCCGCTGAGCGTCGCGATGCGATACAGCGACCCGAGCAGGATCGCGACGACGACTGTGACGCTAAGCGCGGCGAGCGCGCCCCAGTTGATGCCGCCGCCGGCGCGGTGCGCGCTGTCGACGCCGAGCGCGAATAGCACGACGCCGTCGATCGCGCAGACGATCACGGCGACCGCCAGCGCGAACAGGATCAGCATGTGCCGGGTTTGGCGTCGCGCCTGCTCTTGATGGACGAAGAAATTCATGCGTCAGCCAAGACGTCGAACCACGGCGCCCTCACCCTACCCTCTCCCGCGAGCGGGAGAAGGGAAGTAGTCATTTCTGGCGCTGGGTGAGTCGTGCATGTCAGCTCTCTCCTGCAACCGGAGAGGGTGAATGACGCAGGCGTCGCGAAAGCAATCAGGTGAACGAAACCTTCGGTGCTTCGCGCTTCGTGTCGGATTCGATCTTGAGCAATTCAGCCGGCTGGAACTGGAACATGCCGGCGACGACCGAACCCGGAAACATCTCGCGCCGGTTGTTGTAGCCCATCACCGCATCGTTGTAGGCCTGGCGCGCGAACGCGACCTTGTTCTCGGTCGAAGAGAGCTCTTCGCTGAGCTGCATCATGTTCTGGTTGGCCTTGAGATCCGGATACGCCTCGGACAGCGCGAACAGCCGGCCCAACGTCTGCGTCAGCACGTTCTCGGCGCCGCCGAGCTGCTGCATCGCGCTGGGATCGCCCGGGTTCGATTTCGCGGCGGCGAGTCCCGAGACGGCCGAATTGCGCGCCTGGGTCACCGCCTCGAGCGTTTCGCGCTCGTGCTTCATGTAGCCCCTGGCGACCTCGACCAGGTTCGGGATCAGGTCGTAGCGCCGGGTCAACTGAACGTCGATCTGTGCGAATGCGTTCTTGTAGTTGTTGCGGGCGCCGACCAGGCCGTTGAAAACCCCGACGGCGTAGAATCCGACGACGACCAGAAGCACCAGCAGGATCACCAGGCTCATTGCTTCACTCCCATGCGATTCGGAACGTTCGAACCCGACCGGCAACGCCGAGTCCGCATGTGCCGGAGAGCTCGAAGGCTGAACCGGCGCGCGGATTTTTCCGTTCATCCGGCCGGAACTACGTCACATGTCGTCGATTTGCCGTTTTTTTGCCTTCAAGGCGTTTCGCAAAGCGCAAACATGTGGATAGAATCGGCGCGTTTTCGAGCATAACACGAGGCCCGCGAAGGGCCCGGAGAGTCATTTGAGTCGTACTCCGCACGCGTTTATCGCCCTGCTCGCAGCGTTGGCCCTGGCTGTTTCGTCTCCCGCCATCGCCCGTAAACGCGTTCACAGAGTTTCCGCACATACGGCGCCGGCGCTGGCGGTCGTCAAACCGGTCGCCGACAGCGCCGCCGTGTCGACGAATGCCCCTGCCGTTGCGCGTCAGTTCGATCACTGGCTCGACACGATCGAAACCTCGGGCGATGTCGCCGGTCTCGCCGTCGCCATCGTCAAGGACGATCGCGTTCTGCTCGAGCGCGGCATCGGCTACGCGAACTGGGCGACGCGCGAGCCGGTCTCCGCGAACACGGCGTTTCGGCTCGCCTCGCTATCGAAGGCGTTCGCGACGGCGTTGAGCGCGATCCTCGTGCAGGACGGCGTCATCGGCTGGGACACGAAGATCGCCAACGTGTTGCCCACTTTCACGCTCGCCGACGAGAGCAGCGGCCAGCGCCTGACCGTGCGCGACATCCTGAGCCATCGCGTCGGCCTGCCGCACAACACCTACGATCGCCTGCTCGAACAGGACGAACCGTACGAAGTGCTCGTCGATCGGCTCAAGGACGTGCCGATGGCATGTCCCGCGGGCGATTGCTACGGCTATCAGAACATCGCTTTCAGTCTGATCGGCGACGTCACGTACGCGGTCACCGGCGACTTTTACTATCATCAGGTCGAGAAACACATCTTCCATCCGCTCGGCATGGATAACGCGACGTACGGGCGGGATGCGCTCGAAAGCACGAAGAGCTGGGCGCGGCCGCATCATCGCGCCGGCCACGGCTGGGCGCCGTTCGTGCCGAACGAAAGTTATTACCACGTGCCGCCGGCGGCGGGCGTCAACGCCAGCATCCGCGACATGGAGCAATGGCTGATCGCGCAGATGGGCGGACGTCCGGATGTGCTCTCGCCTGCTGTCCTCGACGAGTTGCATACGCCGCTGGTGTCGACCGAACGCGAAATGGTGTCGACCCCATGGCGGCGCGGGCGCCTGCTCAACGCGCAGTACGCGCTCGGCTGGCGCGTTTACGATTACGCCGGGCAGACACTCGTGTTCCACGCCGGCGCCGTGCAGGGTTATCGCGCAATGATCGCGTTCCTGCCGCAATATCGCTTCGGCGCGGTGATGCTGTGGAACTGCGAGTCGGCGGCGCCGTCGGGCCTGATGCCGATGCTGATAGATCGCTATCTCGGACTGCCCGAAGTCAATTGGGCCGGCCTCGACAACGGCGAAAACGAAGACCTGGCCGGCGGCGCCGCCAACTGAGGCGCGCTCTGAGTTCGCAAGATCGGTGCTTGCGCTTTATGAGATGTGAGGTCGGCGCAGCGCCGACCTCGCCATCACAGAGCGAGCGACTTGTAGCGGAGGAGCGCGGTGCTGATCGCCGAACAACTGATACTGCTCCTGCTCGATCCGGAGCGCGGCGAGCTCGACGTGCGCCGCGACGCGACAGATCCCGATCGGCTCGCAGCCGCGGCGCTCCTGCTCGACCTTGCCGAGCAGCGCCATCTTTCTCATCGCAACGGCCATGTCGTGTTCAATCGGCGGCTGCCGTCGGGACATCCGCTGCTCGGCATCGCCGGCGACGCGCTCGCCGCAGCCGGACCGGGATTGCCGCTGGCTTCGGCGCTCGATCTCATCGAAACGCGCACGCGACCGACGTCGCGCGTGCTGCTCGAAGGCTTGCATCGGCGCGACGTGCTGCATCGTCAGCGTCGCCCGAAGTGGTGGCCGTTGGCCGCCTGGACATATCCGCTGCGTTCATCGCAGGCGCGCAACGAAGCGTTGATCGTCCTGCGCAACGGCGCGCCACGCTCTCCGCTGCGGGCGCACGGACTTCTGCTGCTGATCGATTCCGCGGGACGGCTCGCGAGTTTTCTCGATGCCGCATCGCACGCACGTGCAACGGCCGCGTTGCTGGCGCTCGATCATCGTCGCGACGCCGATGATCCGAGCGATGCGTTGCTCGGATCATTGCGGGCGACGCTGCTCGACGAATGAACCTCAGTTGCCGAGCTTGAACTCGATGCGGCGGCGCAGAGTCGACGCGACCGCCTGCCCGTTTTCGATCTTCGGCTGGAACTTCGCGCGCTGCACGGCGGCGATTGCTTCATGATCGAAGATGCGCGTCGGCTGCGAGGCGGTCACGTGCGCGTTCTGCACGGAACCGTCGGGCGCCACCGTGAACTCGACTTCGACCCAGCCTTCCTGCCGATTGCGCGCGGCTGCCAGCGGATATACCGGCACCGGCGCGCTGGTCACGGCGACATCGCGCGTCTCTCCGGTCGGAGCTGCAGCAGCCGGTCGTGCGGCCGGCGCGGCGGGTGTCGCCGTAGCCGTTTCGGTCGGAGTCGGAGTCGGCGTCGCGGCCGCCGGTGCCGGCGCGGCGGATGTCGGAGTCGCAGCGGCGGGTGTGGCCGCGGCCGTCGCGGCCGCGGTCGTATCCGGCGCTGGTGTCGTCGCGGTGTCTGCCGCCTGTTGTTTCGCGGCTGCGGCAGCTGCGGCCGCGGCCTGCGCTTGCTGCTGTTCGCGCTCGGACTGCTTGCGCTTCGCATCGAGCTTGCTGCGCAGGATCGTCAGCGAATAGTTGCTGGGATCGGCCTGCGCGAGCAGCGAGATGATCCGGTTCGCCTCATCGAATGCGCCCTGATTGATCTGGTCCTCGGCGGCGCCGGTCGCGAATGGAAACAATTCGCGCAGCGCATCCTTCGGACCGGAATCGTCCGGCTGCTTGGCCAGGATCTTGAGATAGAACTCCAGCGCGTTGTTGCCGGCGGGCGCCGCGATGCGATTTTCGTTCATCGCCTTGCGTGCTTCGCGGTAAAGCTGATCGACGGTCAGCTCGTCGGAAACCACCGGAGCCGGCGCAGCCGGCGAGGCGGCCGGTGTCGTGGCGGTCGGTGCGGCTGCGGTGGGACCCGGCAATACCGCAGTTCCGGGCTTCCTGCCGAAGAACCACCAGGCCGCCGCAGCGAGGACGATGACGATAACAATGAGAGCAATCAGCCGGGATGGCACTGCCGCGCCCCCGATTGCGCGGGCGCCAAGCCGTCGGGATTCAGGCGTGCGAAAAGTCATGACGGGTCCGTTCTCCACCTTATATGGATCAGGGCACCGCGCCGTCGATGGTTGTCTCCCATCCCCTGGCCCCCCGGCTTCAGAGATTCTGCCGGCGCCGGCTGCGAAGCCCGAGCGCGGATAACACAAAGGTAACGCAATTTTTCGAGCCTGTCGCGCGACGCACACCGCGAATCCGGCCTTTTTTCACCTAGTACACACCTGCCAGCGCCATTCAGTTTGATGCGACTAAGCTGCCATGCGCTCATCGCTTCTGTTCGCGGCCGGCGCGACCGGTACCCGCGATATCGCCA
>CAWICQ010000012.1:0-992476 GCA_963834755.1 uncultured Gammaproteobacteria bacterium | reverse complement strand
CTCCCAAACTGACCTGCCGGCTTGCTGCGCGCCCTGGCTGCCGCCGCACGCGCCGCCTGAATTCATGTCGCGTCCCGCTGCGGGTCCGGGAAATCGATCATCCTGACCTCCTCGCTCGAGAGTTCGAGCACGGCGCAGCTGAGTAGCCCGCCGTTGCGGGGGTCGCGTGCGTCGCCGGCCGAACCGGGATTGATGACCAGCACCCGGCCGATCCGGCTCGACAGTTGCTGGTGGGTATGGCCGAACAGCACAAATCGGCGTCGGCCTCGGCGAAGCCGCCGAGCAGCGAACTTCCGGGTAAACATAGGCGCCGCGCGGCTCCCACGGCGTCGAATGGACGAGTAGCAGGCGCTTTTTGCCGAGCGTCAGCGCGCGCCGGTGCGGCTGTGCCGCGAGCCAGGCCGACTGTTCCGGATCGATGCCGTTCGGGCGCGGGCGCGAACGCCTGCGGGCCGAAAAATATCCTCGTGGTTGCCGACGATGACCTGAGCGCCGCGCAGCCGCAATAATGCGACCACTTCGTTCGAGAAGCGATATTCATAAATACTATCGCCCAGACAGATCAGCTCGTCGATATCGCCCATCAGGCTAAGCGCTTGGGATAATCCTGGGCATTGCAATGAATATCCGAGACGACCTACTTTCATGGCCGAATTCCACCAACATTTTCAATCTTTTTCTCTGAGGATGTCGCGACCGTGCCGCTTAAACCTTGAATCAAAACTAATTGAAAGCGCGGATGGAGGATCGCTTTCCAAGTCCGGAGCGTTCCTGCCGAGGGGCGCATCTTGATCCGCGATATTCATCCTCGGGTGAAACCGCGGCACCTCTCGCGTTATGTGACGTAGGGAAGAGCGGCAGGCATGGCCATGGTCGACACCGTATGGGAACGGCTCACCCGATGCAATCCGCCGGACGACGGTTCGCCGGTGGCCGCTCGCCGGGTTCGTCCCGGCTGAGGACGGGGCGGAGCCGCCGAGCGATCGCGGCGGCCTTTCTGCTGTTCGTCATCGCTGGGCTGCGCTGGATGACCGCGGCGGCGGTTTTCGCACTGATCGCTTGGGCGGCAATGTGGGAGATGGGCACCTCGCATTACCAGGCCGGCTGTTTTCGCGCCTTGCGCACAAGATGACGTTCGGCGTCGCGACCGCGCGAGCGCAGGCGATCCGGTTTCCGAAGAGCGGTCCCTATGACGAGCGGCTCGGCTATACCGAGCTGCCCGGCTTTATCGAGTCGCTGACCGCACGGCTTCGAGGCGGAGACCAGGCCCGCTGGTCGCCCGGTCTTTCGACGCCTCCGACCACGGCTCTTCCCGATCTACCACGAGAAGGACAAAGCGGGGCTGCGGATCTTCGACCGCGGCGGCGGCGAGATCTACGGGGCGCAGTTTCCCGAGCGCACCTTTCCCGACTACGCCAGCATTCCGAGCCTGGCGTCGCACCCTGCTCTTCATCGAGGATCGCTACCTGTTCGACCGGGAAACCCCGAGCGCAACCCGGCGATCGAGTGGAACCGCTTCGGGCTGGGGCCGCCACCCGCCTGGTCTCGCTGGTGGTGCCCGGGCGGAAGAGGGCGGCGGCAGCACCCTGGCGACCCAGATCGAGAAGTTCCGGCATTCGCCGCGCGGCGTGACCGGCGGCGTCGGCGAGAAATTGCGGCAGATGCTGACCGCCTCGACGCGCGCCTACATGACGGGCCGGATACCTTTAGGCGGCGCGAGGAGATCGTCACGACCTACATGAACTCGACGCCGCTTGCCTCGATGCCGGGCTACGGCGAGATCATCGGGGTGCCCGAGGCGCTGTGGGTGTGGTTCGGCACCGACCTCGCCGAGGCGACGAAGGTCCTGAACTAGAGGCCGCGCAACGCCCCCGAAATGGCGCGGAAGGGAATTCTATCGCCAGGTGCTGGCCTTATCCTGTCGGAGCGGCGGCCGAGCTATTACCTGCTGGAGGACCGGGAAGCACTCGGCGTCCTGACCGACAACTATCTGTCGCGCTGGCCGATGCCGGAATCTCGGTCCGGCGTTGCGCGACGCGGCGCTCGACGCCGAGCTGAATTTCCGCACCGAGCCGCCGCCGACCAGCCGGTCTCCTGGGTGAAGGCAGAAGGCGACGCAGGATGTCCGCTACAAGCTGGTATCGCTGCTGAAGCTGCCCGACCTGTACGCCTCGACCGGCTCGACCTCACGGCCGAAACCTCGATCGACACGGCTGCGCAGGCGCGCGTCACCGCGTCATGCAACGGCTCAACGACCCCGCCTTCCTGCGCAGGCCGGCCTGTTCGGGCACGAGCTGCTCGGTGACGGCAACCCGGCGAAGATGACCTGGAGCTTCGTGCTGTACGAGCGCGGCGAGCGACCGCAACCACGTGCGCGTACACGCCGACAGCCTCAACCAGCCGTTCGACATCAATTCCGGCGCCAAGCTCCAGCTCGGCTCGACCGCCAAGCTGCGCACCCTGGTCACCTATCTGGAGATCATCGCCGAGCTGCATCGGCAGCTTGCGGACTGTCCCGGCGCGCGACTGCCGCGTCTCGCCGCCGCGGCCGACGACGCGCTGAGCGGCTGGGCCGCCGGCTATCTGGCGCGCGCCGCGACCGCAGCCTGCAGCCGATGCTCGAAGCGGCGATGCAGCGGCCCTATTCGGCCGCGCCGGAGACGTTCTTCACCGGCGGCGGCTCGCATAGTCTTCGCCAATTTCGCGCGCTGGGAGGACTACACCGAGCCGACTGTCCTGAAGCCTTCGAGAATTCGATCAACCTGGCCTTCGTCCGCATGCTGCGCGACGTCGTGAACTACTACACCGCGGCGACGGCGATCGAGGTCAAGCGCCTGCTCGCCGATCCCGACGACCCGCAGCGCGAGGACTATCTGCAGCGCTTCGTCGACACCGACAGCCGGCGCTTCCTCTACCGCTTCTACCGCGACTACAAGGGGATGAACGCCGACGAGGCGATCGAGCTCTTGGCCGGGCGCATCGCGGCGGCGCCGCGCAAGCTGGCGGCCGTGTACATGACGTCCATCCGCAGCGCGCGGATCGCCGACCTCTACAATTTCCTGTCCGCGCACCTGCCGCAGACGCATTCAGCGAGGAGCAGCTCTGGGACTCTGTTCCTGACCTACTCGCCCGAACAGGATGTCGCTGGCCGACCGCGGCTATGTCGCCGGCGTGCATCCGCTGGAGTTGTGGCTGGTGCGCTACCTGCAGCACCATCCCGAGGCGTCGTGGGGCGCGGTGCTCGAAGCCAGCGCGCAGGTCCGGCAGGAGGCCTATTCCTGGCTGCTCAAGGGCAGCCCCGCGCGCAGAACACCCGCATCCGCATCCTGTTGGAGCAGGACGCATTCGACCGGCTCTACGAGAACTGGCGCTCGCTCGGGTTTCCGTTCGGCCAGCTCGTGCCGTCGCTCGGCACCGCGATCGGCGCCTCCGGCGACCGGCCGGACGCGCTGGCCGAGCTGATGGGCATCATGTCAACGGCGGCATCCGCCTGCCGACCGCCTCGATCGAGCAGCTACGCTTCGCCGCCGACACGCCCTACGAGACCGTTCTCGCCGTCGTCGCAGCCGAGCGGGTGATGCCGCCCGGAGGTCGCCGCGACCCTGCAGCGAGCGCTGATGGGGGTCGTCGCCGAGGGCACCGCGCGCCGGGTCAACGGCGTCTACGCCGGCGACGGACGGCCCGCTGCGCCGTCGGCGGCAAGACCGGCACCGGCGACAACCGTTTCGAGCGCCACTCGTCGAGCGGTGCGCTGATCTCGTCGAGGGTCGTCAACCGCACCGCGACCTTCGTGTTCTTTCTCGGCGACCGCTTTTTCGGCACGGTCACCGCCTATGTGCACGGCCCGGACGCCAGACAGCTTCCATTTCACCAGCGCGATCGCGGTGCAGTTGCTGAAAGTGCTGAACCCCGAACTGCAGCCGCTGATCAACGGCAAGGAACCGGTCCGGCAGGCGCTGCTCGGTTCCTCGCAGCTCCCCGCTTCTCCGAAGAAGGGGGCCGGCCGCTAGGCTGACTGCCGCGGCAGCGCCGGGGTTAGCGCCGTAGCGCAGCCGCAACGCTGCTCTCTCGTGCTCGTTATCTGTAGCCGGCCAGGTGCCGCGAGGACGCCGCGGGAATCCCGGCGATCTCGCTGACCAGCTTGCGGGTGATCGCGTCGGCGAAGCTGTGGAAATCCTCGACCGTGATCAGAAACGCGCCGGGACCGCCGATCACGTTGTCCCTGAAGTATTTCGGCAGTCCGCCCGGCGGCTGGGTATGGAACGCGTATCCCGGGTTGCTGCGGTTGTTGACGATCGCCAGCCCATTGATCGTAATGCCGGCCGGCAACGGCCTCGTCGCGCGCCTCGGTCACCGGTCGGCCGGAATTGCTGGTGCCGTCGCCGGACACGTCGATGACGCGCCGTTCCGCTCGGCCGGGGGCGCCTGCAGTCGCTGAACCGCGAAGTCGATCGCCGCGCCGGTCGCGGTGCGGCCGACAAATGAGCGCGGCGCCGACATGATCATCGAGGCGATCGCCGGCCGCCGCTTCTCCGTCGCGCACGACGGTCCAATCGACAACGATTTTCTGCTCGTCGGCGCCGGACCATTCGACGAACGTGACCGCGATCGCGTGATGCTTTCCGCCGATAATCGCGCTCAGCACCTCCGGATCGGTGATCGCATTGGCGTAACCCTTGCGCTGCAGATTGAATTCGTCGTCGTCGATGCTGCGCGAGACATCGGCGGCGAGCACGAGCAGCAGATCAACTGTTTCGGCGCGGGCGCCGCCCCCGGCGCCGGCGAGCGCGGCCATGCAGACCAGCGCCGCGGCAATGCCCCTGCATCTCATGCGACGACCTCTCCGGTTCGCCCAGCGGGATCGCGACGCTGCCTTCCGAAAGGCGCAACGCCGGGGCTTTGCGGCGTTATAACGCATGTCGGGCCGGCAACACAGGAGGGCGTGCGATGCGCATCGCGCAGGATCGGCAGATATTCGACACCGAGCCTCGCGAAATCAAGGAGATCACCCGCGAACTGGCCGAGTGGGTCGCGCGTCAGGGTATATCGCGCGGGCTGCTGAACGTGTTCATCCGGCACAGTTCGGCCTCGCTGCTGATCCAGGAGAACTACTCGCCGGACGTGCGCCGCGACCTGGACGCTTTTCTCGACCGGCTCGCGCCGGAGGACCCTTCCCTCTATCGCCACAACGACGAGGGGCCGGACGACATGCCGGCGCATCTGAAGGCGGCGCTGACCCAAGTACAGCTGACGATCCCGGTCATCGACGCGCGGCTGCAATTGGGGACGTGGCAGGGCATCTTCCTGATGGAGCACCGCGCCCGGCCGCACCGCCGCGAGCTGATCCTGACACTTATCGGCGATTAGCCCAGGTCAGGCGCCCGGAATGTTTTTGACGGGTCCGCGAGGCTCCGCTATTCGAAACCAATAGCCCGCTGCCCGTAACGGGACAGGGACCAGATGCTGATCCGGGCCGCGCCGCTCGAACCGATGTAGCTCGCCGCGCTCGCGGGAACACTTCCGAAGCGGCCGACGACTCGCCCGCTGCAACCCAGATGGTGACGCGATGAAGATTACCGGGACGGACGCAGATCGTCGAACTGCCGGCCGACGAGCCGCTCGCCGGCGCCGCCGAAACCCGAACGGCAAGCGCCGATCGTCACCCTGCGGGTCGCAGACCGACGACGGGCGTCGAAGGGATCGGCGTCGCCTATTTCGGCGGCGCGTTGACCCGCACGCTGGCGCAGCGCGATCGACGAACTCGGCGCGCTGATCGTCGGCGACGACCCGGTGCTGGTCGAGGCCGTGCACGCGAAACTGAAAGCGCCGCCGGCGGCTCGGCCGGGCCCGGCGGCATCTTCATCCTGGCGCTGTCGGCGATCGACATCGCGCTGTGGGACATCCGCGGCAAGTCGCTCAACCTGCCGCTGTGGAAGCTGCTCGGCGGCGCGCGCGAGCGGGTGCCGACCTATGCCATCGGGCGCGCTTGATGCGCGGCCTGTCGCTCGACCGCGTGTCAAGGCGGCGCGCCACGCTGAAGGAAAGGGCTGGCGCGAGATGAAGACGCAGCTGGCGCTGCCCGGCGAGACGACGCCCGGCCATCGAGGTCGAGCGCATGGTCAAGATCCGCGAGGCGATCGGTCCCGACATCGAGCTGATGTGCGACATCAACCAGCGCTGGCGGCCGGAGCAGGCGATCGATATCGGCCGCCGCGTCGAGGATGCCGGGGTCGGCCTGTTCTGGCTCGAAGACGTGACGACCGCCGACGATTATCGCCGGCCTCGCGCGGATCGCGGACGCGCTCTCCACCCCGGTCGCCGGCGGCGAATATGTCTGGGGCATCGTGCCGTTCCGCCACATGCTGGAAGCGCGCTCGGTCGACATCGCCGATGATCGACCTGGTGCGGGTCGGCGGCATCACGCAATGGATGAAGGTCGCCGGCATGGCCGAAGCCTTCAACCTGCCGGTCGTCAGCCACCTGATCCCGGAGGTGCATGTGCACCTGATCGGCGCCGATCCCGAACGGGCTGACCGTCGAGTACATGCCGTGGCTGGTGCCGCTGTTCGAGGAAGTGCCGCAGCAGCAGAACGGCGAGCTGGCGATGCCGACCGCGCCCGGCCTCGGCCTCGAATTCGACCAGGCCACGCTCGACCGCTACCGCGCGGATGATCGCATTACGGGCGCCGGTACTCCGTGCTAAGCGGGTTCCGCGAAGGCAGGGACCATCGAGCAGCCGTCGGTCGAAAAATGGGCCCTGCCTTCGCAGGGGGCCCGAAGCTTCGCGCTGATGATCGGAGGACGATCGGTGAAACTGGCTTCCTCTCCACCCAAATCCTCGCCGTCCCCGAGGACGACCCGCTCGCGGACGCCGGAGAACCCGAGCGCGCCGCGTCCCTTCGTGACCCTGCGGCTGCGCACCGATGACGGGATCGAGGGGCTCGGCGTCACCTTTTACGGCGGCGCGCTGACCGCAGCCTGCGGCGCGCGGTCGACGAGTTTGGCGCGCTCGCGCTCGGCGAGGACCCGCTGCGGCGTCGAGGCGTCATCGCCGAAGCTGCGCGCCGCCGCGGGCGGTTCCGGGCCCGGCGGCATCTTCACGCTGGCGCTCGTCGGCGATCGACATCGCGCTGTGGGACATCCGCGGCAAGGCGCTCGGCCTGCCGCTGTGGAAGCTGCTCGGCGGCTTGCGCGACACGCGTGCCGGCCTATGCCAGCGGCGCGCTGCGGCGCGGCCTGCCGCTCGACGACGCTGGTGACAGCCGCCGCGCGCGCTGGTGGAAAAGGGCTTGCGCGAGATGAAGACGCAGCTGGCGCTGCCCGGCGCTCACCACGCCCGCCAGCGAGGTCGAGCGCATGCGCGCCGGTGCGCGAGGCGATCGGCCCCGACATCCACCTGATGTGCGACATCAACCAGCGCTGGCGGCCGGAGCAGGCGATCGACATCGGCCGCCGGGTCGAGGATGCTGGTCGGCCTGTTCTGGCTCGAGGACGTGACCGACGCACGACGACTACGCCGGGCATCGCGCGCGTCGACCGCGGCGCTGGCGACGCCGGTCTGCGGCGGCGAATATCGTCTACGGCATCGTGCCGTTCCGCCACATGATCGAGGCGCGCTCGGTCGACATCGTGATGATCGACCTGGTGCGCGCCGGCGGCGTCACGCAATGGATGAAGGTCGCCGGCATGGCCGAAGCGTTCAACCTGCCGGTCGTCAGCCACCTGCTGCCGGAATGCACGTGCCACTGGTCGCCGCCGCGCCGAACGGGCTGACCGTCGAGTACATGCCGTGGACGCTGGCGCTGTTCGCGCGAGACCCCGGCGCTGCGCGACGGCAATGCTCACTCTGTCCGACAAGCCTGGCTTCGGTCTCGAATTCGACGAGGCCGCCGTCGCCAGGTTTGCGGCTTAAGGAAACGCTGAAATAAGCACCCTTTCTTATGCCTTCCCGATGCTATGCGACGCTTCCATTATTCTTTAAACAGATTCTCGGCGACGCCAAGACGGAGGAGTCGGATGAAAGCGGTTTTCTGCCGCGAATGGGGGGCTCCCGACAGCCTACGGTTCGAGGACGCCGCCGCGCCCGCCGCTGCAGCCGAGCGAGGCGCGCATCCGGGTGCGCGCCTGCGGCGTCAATTTCGCCGACACGCTGATGATCGCCGGCAAGTATCAGATCAAGCCCGAGTTCCCGTTCACTCCCGGTCTCGAGGCCGCCGGCGAGGTCGTCGAGATCGGGGCCGAGGTGACCCATCTCGCGGTCGGACAGCGGGTCCTCGCGGTGCTGCGCTTCGGCGGCGGCTATGCCGAGGAGATCGTGGTCGACGCCGACGCGGTCGTGCCGATCCCGGACGCGATGGATTTCGTCACCGCCGCCGCCTTTCCGGTCGCCTACGGCACCTCGCATTTCGCGCTGACCCATCGCGGCCATCTGCAGCCCGGCGAGACGCTGCTGGTGCTCGGCGCCGCGGGCGGCGTCGGGCTGACCGCGGTCGAGATCGGCAAGCAGCTGGGCGCGCGGGTCATCGCGGCGGCGGGCGGCCCCGAAAAGCTGCGCGGTCGCCCGCGAGCACGGCGCCGACGAACTGATCGACTACCGCGGCGAGAGCATCCGCGACCGGGTGCGCGAGCTGACCGGCGGGCTCGGCGCCGATGTCGTCTACGACCCGGTCGGCGGCGACGCGTTCGACCAGGCCCTGCGCGCGCGTCAATTGGGAAGCGCGCATGCTGGTCATCGGCTTCGCGGCGGGCCGGATCCAGTCGGTCCCGGCCAATCTGATCCTGGTCAAGAACATCTCGGTGATCGGCGTCGTCTGGGGCGCGCAGGCGGCGCGCGATCCGGTGCTGGTCAGCCGCAACCTCGCCGAATTGCTGCGCTGGTGGGAAGCCGGCCGGCTCACCCGCTCGTCGCCCGGACCTTTCCGCTGGCCGAGGCCGGCGCGGCGATGGAGGCGCTGCTGTCGCGCCGTTATGCCGGCAGGATCGTCCTCGAAACGTGATCTCGCGTCCTGGCCCCGATTTCAGCGCGCCGGCGATCGCCTGAAAGCGGCCCTTCCAGCGCCCGCCGCGGCCGCGCCAGTGCTGGATCGGCCGACCACACCGTCGCGGCCGTGTAGAACAGCGCGGCGGCCGGCAAGAGCGGCGCGAGCGCGACCGGAACGCGGTAGAGGCGCAGCACCGGCACGAATGTCACGCTCATCGCGGCCCAGGCCAGCGGCGCCGAGAACCCGCGCCGGCGCCGGCCCGGCGAGCAGCAGCACCGGCGGCGCGAGATACACCACCGCCATCCCCGCGACCGTGCCGAGCAGCGCCGGCGCCGAGTAGCCGAGCTGGGCGAAGGCGCAGCGCGCGATCATGTCCCAGATCGGGCGCCACGAGCCGTATTCGCGGATGCTGACGTGTCGTCGGCGGCGCCGAGCCAGACCTTGCCGACCGCCTTGACCGGCGGGCCAGCGCGCAGTCGTCGATCATTTCGCCGCGGATGCCGTCGATGCCACCGATCCGCGTCGAGCGTCTCGCGGCGGATCAGCATGCACCCGCCGGCCGCGCGCCGCGGTGCGCCGCGCCGGTTCGGCGACGTCCACGCGGCGGATAGAGCATGAAGAAGAAAAACACGAAAGCCGGGATCAGCAGCCGCTCCCCGAAGGTCCGGCAATGCAGCTTCACCATCAACGAAACCAGGTCGTAGCCGCCCGCCTTCGGCCCGCGCGACGAGCTGGGAAATTGTCGGGCGCGTGGACGATGTCGGCGTCGGTGAGCAGCAGGTAGTCGGGCTGACGAGCGCGCGCGCGCTCTGATGCCGTGGCCAGGGCCCACAGCTTTCCGGTCCAGCCCGGCGGGAAGCGGCTCGCGCGCGTGCTTGTCAGCCGATCCGGGCGCCGGCTCGCGCGCCGCCGATAGAGCGCGATCTCAGCGTGCCGTCCTGCTGTGATCGTCAACGAGGATGACATGCGAACGGGCCGCGATAATCGCTGCGCGAGCAGCGACGCAACGGCGCGGCCGATCACCGCCGCCTCGTCGCGCGCCGGGATCACCGCCGTCACCCGCCGCGGCGGCGGCGAAACCGGGGCGGGCTCGGCGCGGATGCGCCAGAAGCCGCCGCGCAGCGCGATCAGGTACACCCAGATCGCGGCCGACGCCGCACCGAGAAGGATCGTTGTCATTCCCGCGGCCCTTGTCGAGCGAACAGTGCGAGGCTCAGTTCATCTCAACCGTCGGGGTGAAGATGTAGCCGCTGCCGCGCACCGTCTTGATCAGCGTCGGGTTCTGCGGATCGTCCTCGAGCTTGCGGCGCAGCCGGCCGACCTGCACGTCGATCGTGCGGTCGAACGGTCCGGCCTCGCGGTTGCGCGCCAGATCGAGCAGCCGGTCGCGCGACAGCACCTGATTGGCGTTGTTGACGAAGGCCGCCAGCAGGTCGAACTCGCCGGTGGTCAGCCGGACCTCCTCGCCGCTCGGCGACAGCAGCTCGCGGCTCGACAGGTCGAGGTTCCAGCCGGCGAAGCGCGCGCGCGAGCGGGTCGAGTGCGCGGCTGTCGCCGGCGCGGTCGTGGGCCCGCCGCAGCACGCTCTTGACGCGCGCCAGCAGCTCGCGCAGGTGAAACGGCTTCGGCAGATAATCGTCGGCCCCCATTTCCAGGCCGATGATGCGGTCGACGGTCTCGCCGCGGCCGGTCAGGATGATGATGCCGATCGCCGGATTCGCTGCGCAGCGAGCGCGCCAGCGTCAGCCCGTCCTCGCCGGGCAGCATCAGGTCGAGGATCACGAGATCGACAGGGCCTTGCGCATGACCCGGCGCATCCCGGCGCCGTCATGCGCCGTCGAGACGCGGTAACCCTCGCCTGTCAGATACTCCTGAACGACGTCGCAGATCTCCTGCTGATCGTCGACGATCAGGATATGGCCGTTCTCGGTCATCTAGGGCGATCTCCGCCTTACTGCGTCGCGCTGCTGCGTGTCGAAGAGGACGGATGCCTCCTATCGCGGCACGCATATGGTGCGCAGCACACATGGTTACAATTCCTTACACAAAACGGAAGGCCGCTGACATCATCGGATTACAGCCCGCCGCTAAAGTTCGCGCTCAGTTCGGATCGGCGCCAGGCCGATCGCGTCTAGCGGGAGGAATACTTCGTGACCGACACTTCATCGGAGCATCGAAGCCGAAATCCCGCGCCTGCGCCGTTATGCGCGCGCGCTCGCGCGCGATGTCGCGGCAGCGGACGATCTCGTGCAGGATTGCCTGACCCGCGCGCTCGGAAAGCTGCATCTGTGGCAGGAAGGAACGGATCTGCGGGCCTGGCTATTCACCATCCTGCACAATCAATATGTGAACCACGTGCGCCGCGCGGTGCGCGAGGGCGCCGCGGTCGGGCTCAGCGAGACCGAACCGATGCTGACCCGCGCGCCGCATCAGGGAAAGCGGCTGGAATTGCGCGACCTGGAACGCGCGATGGCGCAAACTGCCCGAGGAGCAGCGCTCGGTCATCCTGCTCGTCGGTCTCGAAGGGATGCGCTACGAGGAAGTCGCCGAGGTGCTCGGCGTCCCGGTCGGCACGATCCGCTCGCGCCTGTCGCGCGGTCGCGAGTCGCTGCGCCGGCTGATGGGCATCGTGCCCGACCGGCAGGCCGAATTGATCATGGCCGATGCGGCGCTGCTGAAATCGGCCGGCAAGCGGTTTCACGATCGCGCACCGATCGCGGCGTTTGCCAAAAAGGCGCGCTGCAGCGAAGCGCCGCGGCAGTTGCGCGGCGCGGCCAAGAGCAGCCGCGCGCGTCGCGCCGACCTGAGCCACCCGCAGGACGGCTCAGCGGCCCGTCCGCGACACGCCGCACACGGCGCCGTGTCCTGGCCAATTCCGCGCCCGTTCCAGGGAACCTGCGTTCGGTCAGCATCGTTTGTGGAGCAAGCCGCGACAAGCGGCTGCGGGCGAGCCCGGACCCTCGCCCTTAAATCCGCGGTCCGGTTCGGCAAAGTCTCCCTGTCGCGGGTTTGCCACCCGCAGCCTTGATCCGGGATCGGCGCAGACGCTGATCCCGGTTTTTTTTTGCGGGACGCGGGAGCGCAGCCGCGACGGCGGGAACGCCGCTCCGCGAAGGCGTGTTGGCGACGCAGACCCGAGCGAAATCAGCAAACGAGGGATATCGATGTTGGGACGTCACGTCTATCGGGTTCATCCGGCCGATGGAAGATGGACGATAACAAAGGAGGGCGAAGAGCCATACGCGCGGAGAATTCGGCGGCCGCGAGGAGGCGATCGCCGAAGCCTGCCGGCTGGCCGATACCGACAAACCGAGCCGGGTCCTGGTCGATGACGGTGACGGCGCTGATCCTCGAAGAGCGGCTGTTCGGCGCCGATTTGAGCCAGGAATTCGACTCAGGAAACCGATACCGCGCCGCGATGAACCGCGGCGGCGCCGTCCGCTCATCCCGGAGCGCTGCGACGTCACCCGCGTCACGTCGGCGCGGCCCGGGATGCGGCCCGGCTGTGATCGGCTGGCTCAGTCGAGCCGCTTGTTTTCGAGGTCGCGGTCGGCCCGCTCGCGCTCGTCCTGCGCTTTGCGGCGCTCGGCCTTGGTGCGCCCGAACGCGACCCGATTCTCGGCGGCGCGACGCTCGGCTTCTTCGCGTTTCTTGGCCTTGCGAAACCTGTTGAGATTGACGACCGACCCCATGCCCGCTCTCCCCTTCAGCTTTCCGCTCCCGGCGATCGAGGCCGCCGCTTCACCGCCGCCGGTTACCGCATCGTCGGCATGACGAATTCGGCGCCGGCGCGGATGCCGGTGGGCCAGCGCGAGGTCACGGTCTTGAGGCGCGTGTAGAAGCGCACGCCCTCGGGGCCGTGCACGCCATGTCGCCGAACAGCGAGCGCTTCCAGCCGCCGAAGCTGTGGAACGCCATCGGCACCGGGATCGGCACGTTGACGCCGACCATGCCGATCTGGACGCGGTTGGCGAATTCGCGCGCGGCGTCGCCGTCGCGGGTGAAGATCGCGACGCCGTTGCCGTATTCGTGGTCGTTGACCAGCTTGACCGCGCTCGTCGAAATCGGGCGCGCGCACGACCGACAGCACCGGGCCGAAGATCTCCTCCTTGTAGATGCGCATCTCGGGCTTGACGTCGTCGAACAGGCAGCCGCCGAGGAAGAAGCCGTTCTCGTAGCCCTGCAGTTTGAGGCCGCGGCCGTCGACGACGAGCTTGGCGCCTTCCTCGACGCCGAGATCGACATAGGAGCGCACCTTCTCGAGATGCTGCGCCGGTGACGAGCGGCCCCATCTCGGCCTCGGGGTCGGTGCCGGGGCCGACCTTGAGCGCGCGCACCCGCGGCACCAGCTTGTCCATCAGCTGGTCGCCGACGCCGCCGACCGCGACCGCGACCGAGATCGCCATGCAGCGCTCGCCGGCCGAGCCGTAGGCCGCGCCCATCAGCGCGTCGGTCGCCTGGTCGAGATCGGCGTCGGGCATCACCACCATGTGGTTCTTGGCGCCGCCCAGCGCCTGCACGCGCTTGCCGTCTGCGCGGCGGTCGCGTAGATGTATTCGGCGATCGGCGTCGAGCCGACGAAGCTGACGGCGGCGACATCCGGGATGGTGCAGCAGCGCGTCGACCGCCTCCTTGTCGCCGTTGACGACGTTGAACACGCCGGCGGGCAGGCCGGCTTCGGTCAGCAGTTCGGCGATGCGGAAGCCGGCCGAGGGGTCGCGCTCCGACGGCTTCAGGACGAAGGTGTTGCCGCAGGCGAGCGCGATCGGGAACATCCACATCGGCACCATCGCCGGGAAGTTGAACGGCGTGATGCC
This sequence comes from uncultured Gammaproteobacteria bacterium, assembly GCA_963834755.1. Lineage (GTDB taxonomy): Bacteria > Pseudomonadota > Gammaproteobacteria > Xanthomonadales > Rhodanobacteraceae > Dokdonella_A. The sequence goes on along the minus strand of CAWICQ010000012.1, from coordinate 978,678 downwards.
GGCGCACACGCCGAGCGGCTGGCGCACCGACCAGCTGTCGATGCCGCGGCCGACCTGCTCGGTGAACTCGCCCTTCAGCAGATGCGGGATGCCGCAGGCGAACTCGACGACCTCGAGTGCCGCGCGTCACCTCGCCCTGCGGCGTCGGACAGCACCTTGCCGTGCTCGTCGGTGATCGATGCGCGGCCAGCTCGTCCGCGTTCGCGGTCGAGCAGTTCGCGGAACTTGAACATGACGCGCGCGCGGGTCAGCGGCGGCGTCGCGGCCCAGCCCGGGAACGCCGCAGCGCGCGGCCTGCACCGCCGCGTCGACCTCGGCGGCGCCGCCAAGCGCGACGCGGCGGGCGCGCTCGCCGGTCGCCGGGTTGAACACGTCGCCCAAGCGCCCGCTCGCTCCCCTCGACGCGCTTGCCGTCGATGAAATGCTGAACGTCGCTCATGCCGCCACCCGCAGCCTGAATTGATTGTGGCCGCATCATAATCCCGGCGCGGCGCCGCCGGGAGTTGTTTTCGCGGCAGCCGTCGCCAACCCACCCTGGCGTTCCGCGATGATCGGGGGATGAACCCGTTCCGCAGGGTAATCGTTCGTGAGGAGAACTACAGCAATGGGATGCTGATATGGTGCCGGACTGGCTCCACGCGCTATCGATTGTTTCGCTGGCGCTGGGATTTGTTTGCGCCGGCGTCATCGTCGTCGATGAATTCCGGCATCCGCAGCACATGTGGATCATGAACGTCGTCTGGCCGGTGACGGCGCTGTTCGGCACGGCGCTGCGGCTCTGGGGCTATTTCACGTACGGCCGGCTGGCGCACGCGCGAGGCGCCGATGGCGGCGAGGGAGCAAGGCGAGGAGCCGCCGAACAAGACGCAGACGCCGTTTCCGGCGATGGTCGCGCAAGGCGCGACGCATTGCGGCAGCGGCTGCACGCTCGGCGACATCTGCGCCGAATGGCTGGCCTTTGTCGTGCCGGCGATCGCCGTCTGGCTTCGGCTGGCAGACCGTTTTCGCCGAGAAGATGTTCGCGGTCTGGGTCCTCGACTTCATCTTCGCCTTCGTGTTCGGCATCGTGTTCCAGTATTTCACCATCGCGCCGATGCGCAGGCTCTCGGTCGGCAGGGCATCGTGGCGGCGATCAAGGCCGATACGCTGTCGCTGACCGCCTGGCAGGTCGGCATGTACGGCTTCATGGCCATCGCCGCACTTCGTGATCTTCCGGCACGTGCTCGGCGTGAAGCTCGAGGTCAACACGGTCGAGTTCTGGTTCATGATGCAGATCGCGATGCTGTGCGGCTTCGCCACCAGCCTATCCGGTCAACTGGTGGCTGCTGCGCATCGGCGTGAAAGAGAAAATGTGACCGGCACGCGCCGTCGCGAGCGCCGACCAAACCCGCTCACGCCGCAGGCGCACCAGGCCGGGTCAATAAAACCGCGTGTCCCGCTTCCCTCCGTTCGGTGCAATGCAGGGCTGATCGCAGGATTCGGCGGGTTTCGTGGCAGCGGTTTCTGCGCTATCGTTCCCGATCGCTGTTGCGGCGATGCTTGCCGTATGGAGGAGATGCGAGGAATGAGTGGAAATTTTGCGCCGCTTAACTGCCTGCAGGGCGTTCGGGTCGTCGATCTGACCCAGTTCGAGGCCGGGCCGACCTGCACCGAGGCGCTGGCCTGGCTCGGCGCCGAAGTCGTCAAGATCGAGAACCCGAAGACGCGGCGACCCCGGCCGGCGCATCGCAGCACCGGCGAACGCGACCGATTCGTTTATTTCAAGATTCTCAACGCCAACAAGAAATCGGCGACGGTCGATCTCAAGACCGCCGCGAGGGCGTCCAGCTCGTCAAGGAGCTGGTCAAGAAGGCCGATGTGTTCGCCGAGAACCTCGCCCCCGGCACGATCGAGCGCCTCGGCCTCGGCTACGATGTGCTGAAGGAGATCAACCCCGGCATCATCTACTGCCAGGTCAAAGGCTTCGGCGAAGGCAGCCCGTACGAGAAATCGCTCGCCTTCGACATGATCGCGCAGGCCGCGGGCGGCACGATGAGCGTCACCGGCGAGCCCGGCCAGCCGCCCGTCAAGCCCGGCTGTACGATCGGCGACACCGGCACCGGCATGCTGATGGCGATCAGCGTCCTCGGCGCGCTCTACGAGAAGAAGTCGACCGGCAAGGGCCGCCGCCTGCAACTCGCGATGCAGGATTCGGTCATGCACTACATCCGCACCTCGTTCGCGGTCATGGCGCAGCAGGGCAACAAGAAGGCGGCGCCGCGCATGGGCGCGCAGTCGACCTCGGGCGCGCCGGCGCCGTGCGGCATCTACCCGACAAAGCCGTTCGGCTACAACGACTACGTCTACATCTTCTGCAGCCGCGCCAACCCCGAGCACTGGAACCGGCTGCTCAAGGTCATCGGCCGCGAGGAGCTGATCGGCGACCCGCGCTTCGCGACCAACGAAGAGCGCAACAAGAACGAAGGCTTCATCAACGAGATCATCACCGAGTGGACCAAGAACCACACCAAGGAAGAGGCGATGCAGATCATCGGCGCGGCCGGGGTGCCGGCCGGCGCGGTCCACGACACGCTCGAACTGCAGAACGACGAGAGCTTCGACAAGCGCGGCATCATGCAGACGATGAACCACCCGGACGGCGACTGGATGTGCGAGGCCTGGCCGGTGCGCTTCGACGGCAAGCCGCCCGAGCTGAAGCCCTCGCCGAAGCTCGGCCAGCACACCGACGAGGTGTTCGCCACCTGGCTCAATCTGAGCGACAGCGACATCGAGGAGCTGAGGGCCGCAAAGGTCATCGGCAACTAGCGAACCAAGCAAAGCGGCGCCCCTCGCGGGCGTCGTCGCTTCGGCCGCCAATCAATGTGTATACGAGTAACCCCGGTGAAAGCCGGGGTTATCGGCTGCGGCGGTCACGAAGAGGAACGGCGGGTTACGCTGCCCTCCACCCGCCTACCCTTACTATCGGCCATCACGGCGGATACCGCGGCGACAGCCGCAACTCTCTCGTTTGGAAGCGACCCCGACGCCATTTTGAACGGCGCGAATGCACGCCGGGCTGCACACCGGTCGAAGAGCCCGCCAATCTGGTGCTGCTCGGCACCGCATTCGCCAGTGTCGGAGATCACGCGCCGCCGCAGTAGGGCGATGCGAGTTGCGACCGCCGGATCGAGGATTCGGCCCGATCCAGAAATACGGGGCGGCTCTATCTGACCGTTCGGGGTACTGTCGGGATTATTTACGCTCGACCGGTTGCCCAGGTCGCCCGCAAAGGGTAGGCCAGGCACGGATCTCGGCCGCTCGGTTAAGCCAAGTTAAACCCGTGTGGAAAAAGGAGTGTCGGAAATATTGACAGTGGGGCAGTTTTGACCGGCCTTACGCAAAGCTAGGCAATGCTTTGGTTTCGGCAGTTCGCGGCTTGTGCGAGTACCGCCGGTAGGGCAGCAAAGCGAGATCAGAACCGTCGGAATTTTTGACAACTCGGGCGTCCCCATAGGTCAACGTTCGGGCGTTATTTTCCTAAATATCTGATCATTAACCATTTTCCGGTCCGTCCGAGCTCCTGGCACAGGACCTGCGTCTCTGTGACGCGAGGTGACGTGTAACAGAGGAAGTATGTAAATGACACGTGGTACGAGAAAACATGGGGCTGTCACCGCCCTGGCGCTCGCGGGCGCGTTCGCAGGCTCGCTGTTCGTAGGCTCCACGGGTGCCAACGCCACGGCGATATTCACCCCGGGAAACAACCCGCAACCCGACGATCTGAATTACGATGGCGTTCTCGGCGATCTAGCGCCCGCGGACTGGATGGGGCGAATCGACCAGGTGCTCGTGCAAGGGACGCGCATTATGCGCGAGGTTGCGATGTATCACCGCGCCAGCCGCACTCTGATCCTTGTTGACCTCATCGAGAACTTCACCGACGCGACGCCCAACACAGGGGGTGCATTGAAGTTCTGGTTCAAATACGTATTGCGCATGTGGGGGATCCCAGGCCCGCGCCCGAATACCGGATGGGGTGGAACGACCGGATCGCGGCGGCGAAGTCGCTTCGGCGCATATTGGCGTGGGACTTTCGGCAGATCGTATTGTCCCACGGCGACCTAATCGATCACGACGCACATGAAGTTGCGGCTGAAGCCTGGTCTGGAGTCCTCGCACGGTAAGAGCGGTATCTATGGACTCGTTTCACCGCTCGGCTTCGGAGTGCTGATAGCTCAGCTGCCCGTCTACGATTCGGGCGGCGGATGTGTAGGGGTGCGCGACGGTGTGCTGCGCATCGAGGATATGCACCACTTCGATCCCGTGCACGCGCAGCATCGGCAATGAGCGCGCGATGGCAACGCCACCACAGGGCTTCGGCGCACATGAGCGTCGTACGCTGGCGAGCGCAGAACTCGATCAGCTCGCGTAAACCGCTCGCGAACTCAGCGCTTTCCATGTAGTCGGCGTAGCCACGAAAGGACGCGTTGCGCCAGGCGATATTCGGCGAATCCGGCCGTGCCCGGCGCCGGCCGCCGAGGGCGGGAAACCAGCGATAGGCGATGCCGTGTTCTGCAAGCGCTGCTCCAATGCGACCGACGCGTATTGAGGCTGCCGGCGCGAACCGGGAAAGCGGCGCACATCGGCGACCGCTTGGATTCGAAAGTGCGCGAGGAGATCGAGGAACACATCCAGCGGCCGCGTGGAGTGGCCGATTGTCCAGATCGTCGAGGCGTTTGTGCCTTGGGGCTGGGCGATCGTAGTCGCCGGTGAAGAGCGCATGGCTCAAGCGATCTTGTGCAGGGCTGAGCCCTTGTGCATGGCAATGTGATCGGTCTTGTCACTCTGGATTCGTATGTGGCGTATCCACGCTGGCATGGCGGGGATGCCCCTTGTACTCCGTATCGCGCGTGTGAATCTTGATGATCCTTCCGCTGACAACCCCGGCTTCGGAATTCCAGCGAACGTGATCACCGACTTTGAACATCTGGCTCATACCGTTCACCTCGATCGTTGTGACAGCGCAATCGTTCCCCAACCGTTCGCGTCCATCAACAAGCAACTGATCGGTTTTTCCTTGTGAAAAGTTCCACCAAAACGCGCGCACCAACCGGCTTATCACCCGCTGCCAAAGCATGGTGGACCCGGCTGCATGCGGAGTATGACCTAGAGACGCGGCCGCTCGGTTCTTGCTTGAGTTGCGCTGCGCAGTTTTGACCGCGCGAACGAGGCAGCGGCACTCGTCGATCAGCACGGGATCGCGTGTCTAGATCGCTACAAGCAGCTTCGCGCAAATCCTGCCGTCGCTTGCGAGCGCGATGCGCGGGCTGCGATGCACTCCGCGCTCAAGTCGCTGAATTTGGACATTCTCCCGCCGCAAAAAGTCGGCCGGCCTTCGGGGCGCTGACGTGACGACACTGCATCGCCGACCCCGCAAACAGCAGAGAGGCAGACTTTCTGCGGACGCTATTGATGCGTTTCGCGCTGGTGACGAGCTCGCGCTAGACCGCGCGCTGCATCTCCCGCCTGGCAGTGTTCCCCATTGCACGCCATCGGCGAATGTCCGTGGCCGAAGAACGCGGCCGGCGCGCGGACATGGGCGGATAGCGTAGCGCGGCGCAAGGAATTAGAAAATGCCATCGACGCATAGAAGGATGCGCCGACAACGCGCGGACTTCTCGCGCCTGTCGCCAATCCTGCGCGAGTACTACGTCCCCGCGCCGCCCTCGGCGCCGTGCGAGAGCGAAGACGACGAAGCCGACGTTATCGCCGCGATCTGGGACTTCGGCGAACCTGCGCCAGCGTCCGCGCGCGGTCTCGACTATTGCGGGCATCCCTATATCGACGATTGGCTGCGCTGGCTCGATGCCTTGGCAGGCTATGAAGTTCAAGCCCCGCTCGTTGGGCCGGTTCCGCCACGCCTCCGGCAGCGCTGCCACAGAGTACGCGGCGAGCGGGGCAACCACCACAGACACCTAGCAATCTAGCCATCCATACGCCCGTCGGAGACGCGCACCATGTGTCAGACTCGTGAAAATCCTAAGAACGCTCGCCTGGCTTCGCTCTTAATTCAGCAGGAACGGTTGTTGCTACGACTTTCTCGTCAGCGCCGCTAGCACTTGCCCTAGCATTGCCTTCTCCGACTCGAGAGCGGGTGATTTCTGTAGACAGGACGTTAGACGAATTGTTGCGAGGATTAGCTGTCCTAGCGCAAGCTGATGTTGCGCCTGCGTCTCTATGAGGCGGTTCGTCGCCTCGATGTTCTGGGCGAGCGCATCTTCATTCGCCATTGCGGTCTCCGGGTAGCCAAGTTGTGGACGTCAAGCATCCCCAGCCTAGCACTCGGAGACCGCTTCTCTTTGCCCGCCGGGAGGCGCGCACCCAATGGCCTATCCAAGCCGCAAAAACCTGATTGCAACCATTTCGCCGTCGCCATACACGGTGCCGTTCGGTATCGAGACTCGTCGCACCTTTGCCGGGCCGGTTCTATGTAGGCGTCGCGCTCTCGGGCGTGTTCCTCCGCGGCAAGGGCGGTGCCGGGCCGGATAGATGTGCAGCAGGGAAACAATCAGCGCCTCATTCGAATCACCAGCCATCGCGCGAACTCATCGAGCATCGCCCGCCCTGGCAATGCCGAGGCGAGTCTCAGGCGGATGCTTCGGCAGATTCGGATTTTGGAATTGCCATGACGCTGAAAAGGAACGCGAGCGAGGATTTCGTCGCCGTCAACGAGCTGAAATTCATACAGGCCGGGTACGTCTACCGGGAAGGCCTCCGTGCTCACTAGTATGCGAGGCGTGCGGGTGGGTCAGAATCGTTCACGCGTGCCACCACCACATTCCCAACATATCCGCCTGCGGTTTTTATCCTGAATCCAACATCGATCGGCGTTGGATTCTCGACCGATGGCCAGTCCCAAGACCAAAGGCAACAAAGAACGAGATGGCCTATCGCCTGTTTTCAGATTCGCGGGATCTTCAGGGAAGAAATCCTCTGGAATCCCCACCGCCTCGACCAAGTTGAAAAGAGAGACGGCGTTGGTCGACTGATCAACGCTGCTGCCTTGGGCCAGCAAGGCATAGACTAGTTTAGGCATACGACGGCTCGCTCTACGGGGGCCTCATTCTTGGTAGGCGCTGAACTGACCTGCCTAGTCGGAATCCGAGCGAGTTGATTCATTCCGACAAAAACCGCATTGACAAAATAGTTCATCGAATCCTGCGAACGTGTGATGTGCGAAGTCGTCGCGGTGTGTAGTAGCTCACTCTGGCCCGCGAACCGACGAAGATGCGTGAGTACGAATGGGGGATCAATCTCGGCAAGTCGAATTAGGCAATCCGTGGCGTAAGTCTGTATGACCTCGTCGCGCTCATACTTTGAGAAGGCGTTCACGCCACCGCCAAATAGTTTTGCGGCTTCGGCTTGCGTCAGTCGGAGCCTCTCCCGTATTCGCAGCACGTCGCTACCGCTCAGCAGGTTTTCAGCTTTGCGTTGCCGATCGACGACGGTTCGACGAGCGCCGGATGTACGGACGCGGTTGCGGCCGAGTTGCTCAGGGGTATAAGAACGCTCGTGACATTTCTCACATTCCATGGCTTCGAAACCTGGAATATGGAGTTCCTCGCCACGAAAGTGCGTTGTTCGAACGAACGAAGTCGGAAATAGCGACCCTACTTCGCAGCTCGGGCAACGATCGGCCTGCCGATTCTTATGCTCAATCATGGAATGAATGCAGATAGATATGGAGTTGTTCGCCCCAAAGCTTGAACTTTATATAGAGATACACAGGTCCATTGGGTCCACGCCAGACTGCCTTATACACATCGAGCCACGACTTCAAGCCGGGATACTGGAGCGACTCGTGATAGTTGGCTGGGCCAAGCGAACATAGGCACGCGCATACGTCCGTTTCATCCATGTCCAGTTCTTCGATGTCATCGAGCACACCGGTGCCGACAAAATGTACCTTGCCCGCCGCGGCTAGGTGCTTGACTGTCGCGAGCGAGTACTCGCAGCTCTTGCGCTTCTTGGGCGGTTGATCGCTAACCATTATGGTTAGCTCGACGCTGTGGCGTCAACATGGGGTTGACCCCTGATAACTCAATCGGAGAGCTGCGCGCGTCTCAGCGACCTGCGCAGAGAAGTCGGAACACAACATCTTGTGTCCCGGAGGGATCCGCTTGACGGCCCTGTGGAAAACCTACGCCCGATCTTCGACGATGTAAAGTGCGCAAACTGAACCAGCGCGACCCATCTCGAGCTATGGCGTGCCGGCTCGGTCGAGGCCGGCTTGATTGTTGGTAGGGATGGTGGCTCTACCTAGCAATAAAACACAACTTATTGATTATTATATAAATATGGCGGTGTGCGCAGATTCGTACGAACCCGTCTCCGCAACCGAATTCCCGTGAACAGGGAAATTTTCAGGGAAATTTGCGTCTCTCCGCGCCTCTGTCGGTGCGGAAAAGCTCGGAAAGCGAAGCAGGACGCCAGTCTCCGGCGATCCGCCGGACAAATTTCCGCGTTCGGAACAGGGAACCTAACAGGGAAGGAGCAGGGAACGAGCAGGGAAACGAACAGGCGCCAGCGCTGTCGCCTCTCATCATGGCAGCTGCTATCGCAAATGCTTGCGGCCGGCACTTGTCAGCGTCGCCCATCCTTACCAGGGTCAAATTGATCAGCGGACCGCGTGCGCGTGGCGACTTGCCAGAGGTTTGCCCACGGGGCTTACGAACAATCCGAAACTTCTATTAGCGGATCCAAGCGCGCGAGGCCTACTACGCGCTCGATTCTGGGCTGATAGCCCTTGGAAACGAGCGGCAACTATGGCCAGAAGCGGACACTCAGAACGCCGGGGCCAAGCGGCCGCTGTGGCGACGCTTTAAGAGACCTGAACCCAGGAAGCACCAGACCTGCACGCGAAGCACATGACTCCCAACGCCCGATCGTAGGTGCGAAATCTATGTGGTAGAGAATTTGGGCTTCCCCTTGGCCACCCTGCTGCGTTTTAGGAAGCAGAATCGCGGGCTGACAATCTCGCTGTTTCAATCTCGAAGAGACCGGTCTGTCGACCCATATAGAGGCACCGGACGGGGAAAGCCTTTGAGCTCATGATTACCGATCGTCGTCGCACGCGAGCCGCCAAGCAGTGCGGCAAAACGCTCTGACATCAACAAACGTTGCCCTGTCGTACTGCAAACTGTCTGGATGCGGCTCAGCAGGTTGACGTCCGGCCCGATCAAAGTGAAATCGAGTCGGTGGCCGGACCCAATATTCCCGTAGCTGACATCGCCGTAATGCAGGGCGATACCCGCACGGAGTTTGGCATCAGGCGCGCTGAATTGATCGAGACTCGCCAACGCGCCAACAGCTCCGTCAAGCGCCGCCATGCACGCCGCGGCCGCGTCGTCGTGATGGAAGAACGCGAGAACGGCATCGCCTATGTATTTCAGAACCTCGCCGCCGGCAGCGGTGATTGCGGGTACGACGCAATCGAAGTAGGCGTCGAGCAGTTCGATCACGCGCCGACTGGGCAGCCGGTTCGACATCTCCGTAAAGCCGCGCAAATCACAGAGCATGAGAGCCGCATTGAGCGATTCGACTTGGCCGCGTCGAATGTGGCCGGCGAATATGCGCTGCGCTGTGCCGGTTCCGACATACGTGTCGAGCAATGCAAGCGCAGTCGTTCGTACCACGCGTAGTTCGCATGCATTGCGCAGTGCCGGGACTATCCGCTCCAACGCCGCAAGATCGGCTGGGGTGAAGCCGGTCTCGCGTTGGGTACAGAAGGCAGTGGAGGCCACGACACCTTCGGCATCCCGTAAGGAAAGGAAGACGAATTCGACCAGATTACGATCCTTGAAGACGTCGATTTCAGTCCAGTCCGGACGATCGGATTCATCGAGCCGGACCACGAAAGGTCCACGAGTCTCCGAGATCTGCTGCAAGAGACTGCTCGCGAACGGGGCCAACAATTCGAAACCATTCGCTCTGTCGTGGATTTCCACTTCTTCGTTCGGCGCCCAAGCCAGCGTTCGGCCGCGAATTTCGGGGTGAATTGTCCTCAGGTGAAGCACGAGCCGATCGAGTGGAATACCGATGCGCCTCAAGCGACGACCAAGCTCTGCGACGAGCCGTTGCGCATCCAGGTCATGGGCTTCATCACTAGTCAGCCAGTCGATGCTCTCGAGAGCAGCCGATATGTCGACCCGCGACCCATCCGGTGGATTTGCCGCCTGCCTGCAATGGCTCGGGGTTGCGATCATCCCCTATCCACCGGATCTTTGATCACAGAGTGTGGCTGACGACCGCGACGGGCCTCTTCGTCCTCGTGTGCTGAATAAAGGCGGCGATCGGGACGAGCAAGGCGAGACCCGCGCCGACGAGAAAGACAAACACTTCGTATTGGGTGCTGATGTATTGCATTTGATGAATCCTCGTCGGTGATCGGATGAATGCTCGTGGAACGCAAGGCACTTTCCGCGGCGCGAATCACTGCTTCTGCTCCGGCAGCGCGAAAGCCATCATGTAGTCTCCGGTCTTGGGCGAGCGGGCAGCCCCGCCCACGGCGACGACCACGTACTGACGGCCCGTCTCGGGCGACACGTAGGTCATCGGCGTCGCGCTCGACCCAACGGGCAGCGGGTATTTCCAGAGTTCTTCGCCAGACTGTGTGTCGTAGGCACGCAGATAGAAATCCTGGCTGCCAGCAAAAAAGAGCAGCCCACCGGCGGTCACGGACGTGCCCGCATACGTCGGCATTCCCACGGGCATCGGCAGATGAGTTGCAATGCCAAAGGGTCCGGTGTCCTTCGTCGTTCCCGACGGCACTTGCCAGAGGAGTTTGCCCGATACGAGATCCACAGCGCTGAGTGTGCCGAGTGGCGGCTCATTGCACGGCACGCCGAGCGGTGACATCCAAGATTGAACGTAGACGCCGTACGCGGTGCCCTCCTGCGCCTGCAGCCCGGCGCCGTGCCCGTGAAGTCCATACTCTGGGTAACGCGCGGCCCACTTGGCGTATTCGCCTCGCGGCACGAGCACACGGGTCGATGCCATACGAAGATCGTTCACGAAGGCGACGTGGTTCAGCGGATCAATCGACACGCTGCCCCAGTTCAGCCCGCCCAACGGACCGGGGTACTGCAGAGAAGGATCAAGGCCGACCGGCGTGAACTCACCGTCATAGCGCTGCTGCTTGAACGAGATTCGGCACCACAGCTGATCGAGCGTGGTCATGCCCCAGGCTTTGTGCTCATCGAGGGGTTCTGCGCCAATCGCAGGCATGTCGATCGAGTAGGGTTGCGTGGCCGCCAAGTGCTCTTCGGGCACTGCTCCGCGCTGTGGCACCGGTCTTTCGACAATGCGTGAGATCGCATCGCCGCTCGCGCGATTCAGCAGAAAGAGCTGCCCGCGCTTTGTTGTCTGAAAGAGCGCAGGAACGGTTCCGCCGTGACCGTCGGGCAGGTCAACAAGCGCCGGCTGCGAAGGAACGTCGTAGTCCCACAGGTCATGATGCACAGTCTGCACCGACCAGCGCGGGCGCCCCGTCTCGATATCGAGCGCAGTGATCGAAGAACTATATCGCTCGGACTCGGGATTGCGAGCGGCGCCGAAGTAGTCGGGTGTTTCATTGCCGAGCGGCACGTACACGAGGCCGAGGGAATCATCGTAGGCTGGCGTCGACCACATGTTCGGCGTGGCACGCGTGTAGTAGCTGCCCGGTGGCGGATCGCGCGTCATCTCCGGATGGCCCATGTCCCACGCCCAGACAAGCTCCCCGGTGCGGGCATCGAAGGTGCGGATCACGCCCGACGGCTCCTGAGTCTTCAAGTTGTCGGGTACAGAGGCGCCGATGATGATGCGGCCGCGTGCGACGATCGGCGCGGATGATTGGAAATAGAACCCGGGCTCGACGGGACCGAGGCCTTGCTTGAGGTCGACGACACCGTCATGGCCGAAATCCCGGCACAGCTGTCCGTTCGAGGCATCGAGGGCGATCAGTTGCGCTTCGATCGTTGCCGTGAAGATCCGACGTTTGCACATCGCACCCACGCCCTGCTGTGGCGCGTCCGGCACCTCGTAGTAACCCAGACCACGGCAGTGAGCCCAGTCTTCCGGTTGCACTTCGGGGTCGTAACGCCAGCGGACTTCGCCGGTATCGGCGTCAAGCGCGACGACGCGATTGTTGCGCGTGCACGTGTAGAGCATCTTGCCAATCTGCAGGGGCGTACTCTGGTCGGTGCCCGGGCGCTCTTCGCCCGAGCGAAAAGTCCAGGCCGGCTGCAGTTGCGCCACGTTGGCGCGATTGATCTGGGTGAATGGTGAGTAGCGAGCGCCCGCGTTGGTGCGGCCGTACGACGTCCAGTCTGAAGGCTGCTCCGATGGCGGCGCGGCAACGAACGGTCGAGCCGGCGCGTTTAGCACGACACCATGAGAAACAAACGCCATCCCGAAATCGACTGCGATGGCGATGGCCACGACGCCCGCCGCAATCGCCATCGTGCGCCGCAAACCGTTGGCAGAGAAAAATGACGCTGCGGCGAGTGCGAGCAGCGCAAACCCCGCGGGCAACAACACGCGCGGGAACAACGCCCAGTAATTCAGGCCAACCTCCCAAAGCGCCCAGCCGATCGTGACGCCAAGGAGCGCGAGCACAAGCCATGCGCCCGTCGCACGACGGCGCCAGAGCAACACGCTCGCGACGAGATATCCAATGCCGGCGAGCACGTAGTACACCGAGCCGCCGAGTACTAGAAGCCATGCACCGCCGCCCGTGAGTAGCGCGCCGAAGACTGCCGTCAGTGCGCCAAGCAGGCGCCCGGCCCAAGCCCCTTTGTGTAATGCCGCAGCTTGTTGCATTTCGATTCTCGAGTCCAAGTAGAAGGTGGACACGAGCCTAGGGCCGGCAAGCGCGCGAGTCGTCAGCGAAAGGTCGGCTTTGCGTCGCGATTCACGGCCGAATCGCTCTTGCATGTGCACCACGTCCGGCTAGAGGCAATTGCAGCTCGGCTGACGCGCGCACTGCCGCGTGAACCAGGACCTCGGCGTATGTCGGGAACGAAACTGCAACGCGTGCGAGTTCGTCAACTTGCATCTTGCCGGCCATGGCAATCGCCGCGAGTTGCGCGATCTCCACTGCGCGCTCACCGACGACGTGGCAGCCCAAGATGTGGTAACTCTTGCGGTCCACTACGAGCTTGCAGAACCCGAACGTTCGTCCTTCGATGATGGCGCGCACAGCACCGTCGAAAGGCACGACAGGCGCCACGACTTCGCCGACTTCGCGGGCCTCCGCCTCGGTGAGTCCGACCTTCGCGTATTCCGGGAATGTGAAGCTTCCTGCGGGGCTCGCGCGGTGGGGCAGCGGCTGAGTTGGACCCTCCACGGCGTTTGTGGCGGCGACGAATCCGTCCTCGACGGCATTCGGCACAAGCATCAGCCGGCCGGTCACATCTCCCGCAGCAAAGATATGCGGCGCGGAGGTGCGCAGATATTCGTCGACCTCGATGGTGCCGCGCGCATCGACCTCGACGCCCGCCTGCGCGAGATTCAGCCGCGACGTATCGGCGACCCAGCCTGCGGCAACTACTGCCACCTCCGCTTCGGCGTAGTCGTCATGATCGCCAGTGCGGAAGTTCATCCGGACTCCGCCCGACGTCTTTTCGAACGATGTAATAACTCCGAAGCTTTCGCGCACATCGACGCCCGACTCGCGGAACGCGCTCGCGACCGCGGCCGCGACGTCGGTGTCTTCCGAACTCAGAATGCGCGGCCCCGCTCCAAAGAGCTGAATGCGGGCGCCGAAAGCATTGAATATGGACGCGAGCTGGACACCGGTATGTCCGGTGCCTATGACGAGCATCGAAGAGGGAAGCTTAGTGAGGTTCCAAGCGTCACTGTGGCTACTCGTGAACTCGAAGCCTGGAATGGAGAGGCTTCGACTGACGCCGCCTGTGCAGATGATGAACCTGTCGGCGCCAAGCCTGAGTCCGTGCTCCGTCTCGACAGTGTGCGAATTGATGAAGCGGGCGACGCCACTTTTCTCGTGCACGGTCACGCCGAGCGCGTCGATCCGTTCGCGCAGCGTGGTACGCGTACCGACATGATGGACGATTTCCCGAACGCGGGCGAGCAGCCGGTCGTAGTGCAGTGCCGGCTCGCTATCAGTGATACCGTATCGCGGCAGCTCACGCGCGTCGCGCATGAGCCGAGCGGCATGGGCGAGCGCTCTTACAGGGACCGGCCCATCATTGGCGGCCATGCCTCCGAATTCCGCGCTGCTCAGGAGCGTCGTACGGGCGCCGAGTTCTGCGGCACGCAGCGCCGCCAATACGCCGGCCGGACCAGCGCCGATGACGACGACATCGGTCACGGCTACGCCGCCTTGTCCGTGAATGTGGACATGTCAGAACGCCAAATCGGAGAAGAGCCAGAAGACGCCAACCGCGATAGCGCACGCAGCGCACGCAGTCAGCAGGACACTCTGCGTCGTCGCGGCACTTAGGCGGTGATGACCCGAGATCCAGCCCACGAGCGATGAAAAGACACCCATCGCCGCCACCGTCCCCGCGCCGAACAACGCGAGGTAGATGGCCGCTGCTGACGCCGTGGGTAATGCGAGCGCCGGCACGATGCCGAGGAAGTGAGAGCTGCCAGCCAGTCCATGGACCGTGCCAACAGCAAAGGCCTTCCGGCCGTGGACGTGCGATGACGCATCGTGAAAGCGCAGCGCGCGTGCCTTGCACAGGCCCCAGATGCCTATGCCGATTAGCACGATACCGACGCCACGTTCGGCCCACGCCGACATTGCGTCAAGGGGTAACGCTTGGCGCGCGAGTAGCGCGACGAGACCGACGCCGAGGACGCCGGCACTGTGTCCCATTCCCCAGCGCACGCCTGTCTTCCATGCATGCGCCTTTCCTTCCACGGCATAGGGCGCGATCGCGGCGAGGTGATCGGGCCCCGAAAGCACGTGGGCGAACCCCGCAAGAAGACCGGCAAGGGCGAGCGTCATGTGCACAGCTCAACGTCCCGCGCATTGCGCAGCGCCTTGGCCAGCAAGCGGCGCGAGCGTGGCGTGTCGCGCAGGTTCCAATTGGCCGAAGCCAGGTCGACAGCAAGCTGCGGCCGGTTGCCGATGCCCATGAAGAAAGCCGCGGCATGGTCGGCGTAGGCTTCGGGCCGCCGCGCCAGCAACGATTCGTACGCCGCCGCCGCACGTTCCGCTTCGACCAACGCCGCTTCGCGATCGCCCCGCGCGGCCAGGATCTCCGCGTAGGTCGCGCGATATTCGGGATCGTCGGAAATCTGCGAGCAGTGGCGTGATGAGCGCGAGAGCGGCGTCCAACTGCCCGCGGGCGAGCGCCACCTCGGCGCGATGCCCTCGTCCCGGAACGTGCTGCAGGCAGTATCGCGTCGAGCTCGGCGAAGATCGCCTCTGCGCGGTCCAGATCGCCGCGGCGCATCGCGCTCACGCCCCATTCGAAGAGCAGTTGGGCGCACGGGAATGGGCGACACGCCGTCATCCGCGTCGAGCGCGGCCGCATAGCATCTCTCGCGCCGCTCGCCCACTCGCCCATTTCCGCCAGCAGCGACGCGAGCGCCCCGAGCGTGTGAATCCCGGGATCGTCTTTCGCCAGTCGCTCGCGCAGAGCTCCAGCGCCTCGTCGTATCGACCCGTCGCCTGCAGCAGCGCCGCCCTTTCGGCATCGATTTCGTGACTTGGATATCCGGCCGCGAGCGCTCTATCGAGTAGCGCGGCGGCTTCCGCGAATCGATGGAAGCGCCCTGCGAGCCGCGCACGCGACGTAGAGCGCGCTTGCGCTACCGGGCGCCAGGGCAACAGCCTCGTTGGCGACGAGCTCCGCCCGGTCATGGTCCGCGATGCGACCGAGCAAGTCGCCGCGAACGAACAGAAGCTTCGACAGCGCTGATCAGATTCTCGAAGGCTCGCACCCTCGAGCGCGACGAAGCTCGAGGCTCGTCGATCGATGCCGAAAGATTGGCGACGGCGATCCGACCGCTCGTGTAGCGTCCGGCGTCGATCATGACGACTTCCTTCAGCCCGGTCAGCAGCGCGGGATAGCCGCGCGTCAGCGAACCGCCGTCGATGGCGATCGTGTCGCCGTTGATCGATCGGGCGTGGTCCGACGCGAGAAACACGGCGGCCGCGGCAATTTCCTCGGCCTGCAACCGCGCGCTTCATCGGAATCATGCCGAGGAAGAGCTCGCGCATCGCCGGATTTTCCAGCTCCTTCCTCGTCAACGGCGTCTCGACCAGGCCCGGCGCGATGCCGACGACGCGGATGCCGCGAGCCGCCGAGTTCCAGCGCGCCGCAGCGCGTGATCATGTCCACGCCGGCCTTCGCCGCGCAGTAGGCGACCTGGCCCTCGCCGGGCTGCCGCCCGTTCACCGACGAGATATTGATGATGACGCCGGGATGTCCCTGCTCGAGCATCTGCCGCGCGCCGTGCTTTACGCCGTAGAAGACGCCGCCGAGCGTCACCGCCTGGACGGATTTCCACTTCTCGGCCGGTCAGCTCGGTGAGCGGCGCGATGGCGCCGAAGCCCGCGCAGTTGACCACGATGTCCAGCGAGCCGAACGCGTCGCGCGCCGCGCGCATCGCGCCTTCGACCTGGCTCTCGTCCGAGACGTCGGTGACGCGGCCGATCGCGCGGTCGCCGAGCTCGCGGGCCGCGGCATCGAGCGCTTTGGCGTTGAGGTCGCAGAGCAACACGCTCGCGCCAGCTTCGATGAACGCCGTCGCGATCGCTTTGCCGATCCCGGATGCGGCGCCGGTCACGACTGCGCCTTTGCCTTTCAGTAGATCCATGTTCAACTCCTCAAGAAATGCCGGTAGCGGCAGGTCGGTGCGCATGTTGGGTTCGCGCACGTACGGAAACGAAGGCTGCGCCGGCTTGGTAGGAGCGTCGACTCCGTCGCCGATGCGCTCGCCTCGCCCGCCATTCACATAGAGCGTGAGCATCTCGTCGAGAATGTCGTCGTCGAGCCAGCGGCCGCCGGCGCTCTCGTGCGGCCGGTTGTCGAGCAGCGCGCGTTCGATCTCGAGGAAGCTCGCCGGGCGCGAATGCATGCGCGAGATCGAGGATCAGGAAGTCGCCGATCAGCAGATCGCGCAACGGATGGCGCCCGTCCGGTCCGAGCGGCCACGCGGTCTTGCCGTCGAGGCCGTCGAAGAACGCCAGGTTTGCGTCGAGACGCGACTCGTAGAGCGGCCGATATTCCTTGGAGAGCGCAAAGGCGTCCTCCCGGTTGTAGAGATCGCGAAGCTCGACGCCCTTCGCGCGCGGATCGCGCATCGGGTTGGCCAGGATCGAAGTTCTTGATCTCCGGCCGACCGAGACGTTCGATCCGGATCGGCTTGCCGCGGCGCGTGACGATGGTCTCCGCGATGGCGCGCGATCAGTGTGACGCCATCGAATCGCTCGACGATGGGAGCAAACGGAACCTCGACGACGATCGACAAGACGTCGCGAAAATGAACGGTGTTTATGGCCGTGTCGAAGGACAGCTTGCCCGAGATATCGGTGCGGATCGCGGCCTCGACATCCATGAAGAACGGGTCGCTGACCAGTCCCGCGAAGACGCGCATGCCATCCTGCTCCAACGGCTTTCCGACTGACGAAGCTCGCCTGGCGCCCGTCCGACGTGACGACGTTCCCTTGCTGCACCGAGGCCCCTTCCGGCACATCACTCGAAGGTGACGTCGATCGTGTATTCCGCCGTCGCCGTGCGTGATGCCACCGCCCGACCGCGTCAGCGGTCGCAGCCGGAAGCGGTAAGTGACGACATCGCTGAACAGCGACTGCGGCGTCGCCATCGGAAACACATCCATGATCAGGACGAGATTCCCCGGTCGTTCGGGACTGGGAAACGCGTAGAAGTCGGTGATGTCGACCGATGGATCGCCCATCACCGCGGGGCCGCTGAAATGGTCTGACATGGTCGTGATCTCCTGAGCGTTCAGAATTGTTGCTCGATCAGGCCTTCGAGCGCTTTCAGCCCGGGAACGAACAGATATTCGCCGCCCTTCACCTTGACGAAGGTCGGCAGATCGAACAGGAACGGTCGCTTGGCGCCGGGCACCGACCATCTGCGAGCCTTCGCCGCCGACACCGTTGATCGGGTCCTGCTCGTTCGGATCGAGTCCGATGAACTCGCCGCCCTTCATCCATTCTTTCTGGACGAACTCGAATTGCCGCTCGATGTCGGCCTGGATGAACAGATTGATCAGGCCGCGATCGACGCCGTCGTCCTCGAGCGCGCCGTCCGCGAGATGCGGGCCGTACTCGACGCCGCGCCGGATCAACCGGTGCCGCCTCACCGCGGTCGCGCGTTTCAACGGCGTCGCCCGCGGGTTGCTGCGACGCAGGTGCGAACCGAGCGGGCACCGCAGGCCCTGCGTCGTCGCCTGCATAGGTGAAGTTGTTGCGACGGTGAGGGTCGGCCGCGATCGCGGGATCGTCCTTGTCGGGCGAAAGATCGAGCGGGCAGCCGCTGCGCCAGCGGCCCATCATCTTGGCCGCCACCAGCTCCTGGTGATGCTGATCGTCGGAACCGTAGAGCGCCTTCGCGGCCGTCGCCAGATAGCGGCGAAACGCCGCGACGTCCTGGTAGAGCTTGCGGAAGACCATGTAGGTCCCGTTCCGCCGCAGCTCGAGCGGTTCGGGCGCCTGCGTGCCGTCGGGGCCGGCCTCGTCCTCATAGCCCAGCAGGAACTCGCCGGGTTTCAGCGGACGCCACGTGCCATCCGCCTCCAGCACGCCGTCGCCCGGATACGAAGGCGCGTCCGCGCCCTCGATCGGCGGCTGCGAGATCGGATCGGCAAAGCCGAAATGCTCGCCCTCCGATCCGATCCCGTTTTCATGCGCGAGCGCCTTCGTGTCCTGAACGAAGCGGATCTCGACGCCGCCGGTCGCCTCCATCTCGGCGCGAATGATCCGCGTCGCCTCTTCGCGGCCCTCGTCGGAATCGGTTCGAATCCACGCCATCGCGTGAATGTCGGGACCGCCGAGGCCGCCCTCCCAATGCTCCGGCGCGTGCGGCCCGACGTCGCCGACGACATCGGCGCGGCCCCGCATGCCGACCCGGAACGCCTCGGGGAAGCTGTCGAGCGAGCGCTGAGAGAGCCCGAGCGCCTTCAGCCCTTCGTAGGTGAAACCGATATTGACGGTGAATCGCGTCCCATGCTCTTGCTGCCGGGCATTGACGCGCTCGAACATGTTGCGCAGCCAGGCGCGCGCTTTCGCGCCATCGTTGAACTTGAAGAAGATGTGGCGCCCGTACCGCATCAGGATGGGCGTGACGACATTGTCCTGAATGTCGTGAAGATTGTCCTTCAGGTCGGCAGCTGTCAGGCTGTTCGCAGAAGCTATAGCGGCATTGTCGTAGTCCTCGACGCAAGATTCGCCGCGTCGACGATGAGATCGACCTCGAGACGTGCTCGAGGCCGATCCGATCTGCCGGAGATTCAGCGTACTACGCGGCTGCGTCCGTCACGCTCGACCGCTCGGCGACATCGGTGTACTGCCACTCGCGTGGCGACGTCGGTGTCGATTGCGGCGTCGCTCGGCACGTGCTCGTACGGCTTGGCCAGCTCGCTCGAGGAAGGCGTTGACCTTGTCCTCGAGGTTGCCGCCGCCCTTGGCGACCGCGCGCTGGAACTTCTGCGTCTTCTCGTACCAGTCGGCCGCCTTCTGGATCTGGCCGAGGCTGAGGCTCGGAAAGGCGTCGTAACAGGCCAGGGTCTTGATCTGACCGCGCGCGATGTACTCGCACGATGTCGCGCGCCGTCGCGTCCGGCCCGGTCGGGCAGCCGACGCACTGGCCCCAGATCGCCTCGAGGTTCTCCTTCCCGTTGAGCACGAAGTCGTCGAAGTACTTCTCCAGGCTGCCGTCGAACTGGGAGACGAAGAGAGGGTGGAGCCGTCGAACTCCTGGTCCTGGCGACGAACCAGCGCGCCGTCCGGATCAGGCCGAGCATCGTCGTCACCTCCGAGAACGACTCTCCAGGCGGATTGATCCAGACCGCCCGGCGGCCAGCGCCTTCGTGAACGCCACGAGGTCGGCGTCGGGCTTGAGGGGCCACATGCCGGTGAACTCCTGGACCTCGCTCTTGCCGCCCTTGCCCATGACGAGGCCGGGGTAACGCAGGCCCCACGTGTTCTGACTCATTCGAAATCTCCTTTGTGCATAGGGTTGATGGATTGATCACGATCGATCAAACCGTGGGTCGCAGCGTAAGAGGCGAGGCGCGGCAAGTCGTCAGCGAACCGTCGCGATTCGGTCAGCATTCGGATCGGGGATCAGCGCATGCGGCGTGGTGTACGTCCGCGTGCTACGCGGACATCAGTCAGGAAAGACGCGCGCCCTACCGCCGGCGTGAAACGGTGCCGCCGCGGAACGTGCTGACGAGCCGTCTAGGTGGCGTTCGCAGCATGACCCCGACGAAAGACAGCGATGACAGCAGGCCAATAGGCCTCAACCGCGCATCAGTGATGCATCGGCATGTTCATGTGCTCCATCGTCGGCATCATGCTCGAATTCAGATCCGCCATGATCCACAGCGAGCCGGCAACGATCATGAAGACGATGAGCACGCCGAAGGCAAGAGCCAAGGCGTGATTGATGTTGTCCCGGCCGCTCGTCATGTGCAGGAAGAACACCAGGTGAACGCCCATCTGCGCAATGGCGAGAACCGCGAGGCCCAATGGAACTCCCGGCGCCCAAAGGATGCGAGGTGTTGGCGGTCCAGAAGGACGTTGCAGTGAGGATCACCGCGAGCACGAGTCCGGTCGTGTAGATGACGCGGTGCGATGGCTCCCTCCTGAGCAAGAGCTGGCGCCTCGTGGGCTGCCGAATCATGGTGTGTTGTGTTCATGGATGGGCTCCCATCAGGTACACGACCGAAAACAGCGCGACCCAGATGATGTCGAGGGCATGCCAGAACAACGAAAAGGAATTTAGGCGACGCATCACGCTTGGGCGAAAGTCCTTGATCGCGACCTGGACGATCATCACAGCGAGCCAGACGAGACCGATGCAGACATGCATGCCGTGGCAGCCGACCAGCGCGAAGAAGGCAGACAAGAATGCGCTGTGTTGCGGAGTCGCACCGCGCTCGATCATGTCCGCGAATTCGTGGAGCTCGAGGACAAGGAAGGCAGTGCCGAGAACGAACGTCACCAGCGCGGCGAGATAGAAACCCCCGCGGCGTCGCGAGCCGGCCGCGAGCGACATCAGCCCGCACGTGTAGCTCGAGGCGAGAAGACAAGCAGTCTCGATAGCGACGGTGACCTGGCTGAAAAGCTGGCTTCCAGCGGGGCCGCCCGCGGTGGCGTGCACCAGCACCGCGTAGGCGGCGAAGAGCGCGGCGAACATCACGATGTCGCTCAGGAGGAATATCCAGAACCCGTAGCCGACAGTGATCTCCTTCGAGGCATGTCCGGCATGCACCGCGCTCGATGGCGCCTCTTGAGCAACCGGGTAGATTTCAGCAGCGACAGCGAGGTTCATGCGCCGACTCCCACGGGGTGAACCCGCTCGAAACAGGCGAGTTGCTCGGGAGCAACTTCGACTTCCTCATGCTCGCGAAAAGCGAAGACAAGGATGGCGATGAACGCGCCGACGAGTCCCAGCCCGGCCATCCACCAGATGTGCCAAATCAGTGCGAAGCCGGTGACGACGGCGAAGAACGCGGTGATGAAGCCGACGGCGCTGTTCGTCGGCATCTCGATCGGCCGGTAGTCGCGCTCTCGCCCGTGCTCATTGTTATCCGCAAGCAAGCGCTGCTTCGCCGCCCAGAAAGCGTCTTTCTCGGTGACGTGCGGCAACACGGCGAAATTCCAGGCCGGCGGCGGCGAGGCCGTGGACCATTCCAAGGTGCGCCCGTTCCACGGATCGCCGGTGAGATCGCGGTTTTGCTCTCGGTTGCGGATCGATACAACGAGCTGCACGGCCTGGCAGACAATCCCGGCGAGAATGACGACGGCGCCGAACGCCGCGACCACCAGCCAAGGCTGCCAGGCGGGGTTGTCGTAGTGCTGCAACCGCCGGGTCATGCCCATCAGGCCGAGCACGTACAGCGGCAAGAAGGCGAGACAAAAGCCGACGAACCAGCACCAGAACGCGCGCTTCCCCCAGCGCTCTTCAAGCTTGAAGCCGAACACTTTTGGGAACCAGAACTCGTAGCCGGCCATGAGGCCGAAGACGACGCCACCTATGATGACGTTGTGGAAGTGCGCCACGAGGAACACGCTGTTGTGCAGCTGGAAATCCGCTGGCGGCACGGCCATCAATACGCCCGTCATGCCGCCGATGACGAACGTCACCATGAAGCCGATGGTCCAGAGGACCGGCGCGGTGAAACGCACGCGGCCGCCGTACATGGTGAAGAGCCAGTTGTAGATCTTCACGCCCGTCGGTACGGCGATCACCATGGTCATGACACCGAAGAAGCCGTTGACGTTGGCGCTCGCGCCCATGGTGAAGAAGTGGTGCAGCCAGACGAGAAATGAGAGAACGCAGATCGCCATCGTGGCGGCCACCATCGAGCGGTAGCCGAAGAGCGGCTTGCCCGAGAACGTCGAGACGACCTCGGAGAAGACGCCGAACGCCGGCAGAATCAAGATGTAGACCTCCGGGTGGCCCCAGACCCAGAAGAGATTGACGTACATCATCGGATTGCCGCCGGCGGCGACCGAAAAGAAATGAAAACCGAGGTAACGGTCGAGCAGCAGCATCGCAAACGTTGCGGTCAGGACGGGAAACGCCGCGACAATGAGCAGGTTCGACGCGAGCGCGGTCCAGCAGAAAACCGGCATGCGCATGAGCCCATGCCTGGCGCACGCATCTTCAGGATCGTGGTGACGAAATTGATTCCGGTGAGCAAAGTGCCTATGCCCGAAATCTGCAGCGACCAAAGGTAGTAGTCGACGCCGACACCGGGCGAGAACTGCAGTTCGCTCAATGGCGGATAGGCGATCCAGCCGGTCGTCGCGAACTCGCCGACGCCCAGCGAGATGTTGATCAGTGCGATGCCCGATGCCGTCAGCCATAAACCCACGGAGTTCAGCGTCGGGAAAGCCATGTCGCGCACGCCGAGCTGCAGCGGCACGACGTAATTCATCATGCCGATGATGAATGGCATCGCCATGAAGAAAATCATGATGGTGCCGTGCGCGGAGAAAACCTGATCGAAATGCTCCGGCGGCAGATAGCCGTGCGCACCTCCGGCCGCCATTGCCTGCTGGAGCCGCATCATGATTGCGTCGGCGAAGCCGCGCAGCAACATGAGTAGCGCCAGCACGATGTACATGACGCCGATGCGCTTGTGGTCGACGGAGGTGAGCCACTCGTTCCAGAGATAGGACCAATGCCCCTTCACGGTGACCCAACCGAGAATGCCGGCTACGAGCAGGATCACGAGGCCTGTCGCGCCCATGATGATCGGCTCGTGGAGCGGCACGGCGTCTAAGGTCAACTTGCCAAGAAGATTCATTGCCCAGCCTCCGAGATGGACGTTGAACAGGTTGGCCTCGACGGCGCGGAATCTGAAAGGGGAAACCGCCGTGCTCGGCTTGGCGAGATCGGCATAGGACTTTGCGTCGAGCACGGGACTAGCGCCGCGCGACTCGTTCACCCAGTGGGCGAAGGCGTCGGCCCTTACGGCGTCGACGGTGAAGCGCATATCGGCAAAGCCGCCGCCGCTGAAATTGGCCGACATGCCTGCATACGTCCCGGGCTGATCGGCCAGCAGATTGAGCTGCGTCACCATTCCCGCCATCGTGTAGATCTGGCTGCCGAGCTGCGGCACGAAGAAGCTGTTCATCACGCCCGACGAGGTGAGGTCAAAGTGGACTGGCGTGCCGACCGGAATGGTCAGCTCGTTTACGCTCGCTATTCCCTGTTCGGGGTAGATGAACAGCCACTTCCAGTCGAGTGACACCACTTGGACCTCGAGCGGTTTCACTTCGGTAGCGATCGGCCGGCGTGGATCGAGCTCGTGTGAGCCGACCCATGCCACGCCGCCGACAAGGATTACTGTTATGGCGGGCACTGCCCAGACCAGAAGTTCCAGCCGTCCCGAATCCTCGAATTCCGGCAAGTAACGTGCACGCGAGTTGGAGGCGCGGAACCAGACCGCCACGCCAAGCGTGGCGAGGATTGTCGGAACAACGATCGCCAGCATGATGCCGAGCGCGTTGAAAAGGATTTGCTGCTCGCCTGCGGCAATCGGGCCTTTCGGGGCGAGGACGCCCTCGGTGCATCCGGCAAGTGCCACGACGCCGATTAAGAGAATCAGGCTTTTTCATAGGTAGTGATCGACGAGCAGCGCCGAGAAAGGGCCAGGTACACGGGACTAGCGGAACGTGGCGCGCGTAGCGGTCGCTGTAGCGGCGGTAGAGGCGGCCGCGCGCGCGATAACACGGCACCGAGTACAACGCGTTGGCGAGATACAACGCAGCCAGCATTCGTGTGCCGAAGGCAACAGGCCACGGCGAACAGGCCAGCGAGTACAGAAGGACCTGGCTTCGCGTGTAGCGCATGCCGTGCGTCACCGGCAGCATCGGCACTCCGGCTTCGCATATTCGTCGCGGCGATAGAGCGCGAGCGACCAAAAATGCGGCGGCGTCCACATGAAGATGATGAGAAAGAGCAGCAGCGCGTCGGTTGAGACCTCGCCCGTCACGGCGGCCCAGCCGAGCACCGGCGGCATCGCGCCCGCGGCGCCGCCGATAACGATGTTCCACGGAGTGCGAGGCTTGAGGATGAGCGTGTAGACGACGGCGTAACCCACGAACGTCGCGAGCGTGAGCCACATCGTCAGGGGATTGACGAAGACGTGCAGCAGCACGAGACCCGCGGTTCCGACGACGACCGCGAATGCGAGAGCTTCACCAGAGGTCAGGTGGCCTCTCACCAATGGCCGGGCGCGCGTACGCGCCATCCGCGCATCGATCTTCTGCTCCAGCAGGCAATTGCATGCGGCCGCGGAGCCGGCCACGAGCGCGATGCCGAGTGCACCGAACAGGAACGGCTGCAGTGGGACGCCGCCGTGGCGTGGCGAGGAACATTCCGATCATCGCCGTGAAGACGATGAGCGAAACGACGCGCGGCTTCGTGAGGCTCACGAATCGGTGGAACCGAAACGCGATCGGGCGCGGAATGACAGCGCTCGTCATGACGGCCACCGCGGAGCCCGAATCACGTACGGGGCTCGATACCTGGCCTGACAATACTGCGGGCTCAATCACCGACAGCGACGCCGGCGCATGCGTCTGCGCGATGCTGGTGCGTATCGTCCGGATGCCGACGACGCGAATTGTTGGCGTGAGCGTCATGCGGCAAACGTTACGGATGGCCCCCTATCGAGTCGTCAGCAAAACGTCGCGATTTAGTGGAAATGCGGTGAAGCAGGTCGCGGTCGTCGTCGACGATCGTCCCTTTCGCGGCGCCATGCAGACAGGCCGTCGGTTGGCGTGGGTAGAGTGGACTGTTCCGCGCCGCCGGTTGCCAAATCGGCGGTCGACTCGGGAGGAGCATACTGTGTGTTGAGACACAGCTCCCCGAGGATCCAAGGCACTATTTTTGCGCCGGACGACCATCAGTTTCGAAAAGCTGGCGACAACCTCTTGGTCACGAACCGTACATGGAGTGCGGATAACCGCCTACTGACGACCCGGGAAATAAGTGAATTGAATCCGGTTCTTCCATCTGCACGAAACCGTTGTCGCGTGCTGCGGATACAACATGGGAAACGCAGCTCCTCGCCGACCGCTTCACCTTCGCTTTAAACGATCGCCGACCCGCGATAGCGGCGACCCTTGCTGCCTGTCTGACCTGGGTATTGTTATTTCCGGATCCCGTCTACGCCCTCGATCCGAATACTCGCCTCACCCAGTACATGCACACGTCTTGGCGGATACAGGATGGCTCCGTATCTGCCGGTATGTTTTCAGTTGTGCAGACTTCGGATGGCTTTCTTTGGCTCACATCCGTTTCCCAGGGCATGTACCGGTTCGACGGGATTCGGTTTGTCCCGCAGACGCTGCTGGTTGACGGCAAAACGATCGATCACATCGTGAGCGTTCATGGCGACCAGGCAGGTGGACTCTGGGCAGTGGGGGAGCAAGAAGTCTTTCACCTAAAACAAGGGGTGGTCACTTCTCATTTCGCGCTGGAAGGGCAACTCAGGACTGGGAACATCAGCGAAGACCCCGACGGCTCGTTGTGGACCCTGCAAGCAGGTTTCGATCTGCACGCGCCCCTTTGCCATGTTACCGAGCATGAGGTGAAGTGTTTCGGAGAGTCCGATGGGTTACGACTCCCAACGGGTGGCGAAGCCTTACTGGCCGATGGGAAAGGCGGTTTCTGGCTTGGGGGGCAAAGAGCCGTTGTGCATTGGCATGAGGGTGTTTCGGAGGTTTACCCGATCGAAGCGCTGAAAACGAATAGCGAGGATGGCGTAAATGCACTCGCACTCGATTCCAATGGATCCCTCTGGATCGGCTTACTTCCTCAGGGACCTGGGAAAGGACTTGGAAAACTCGAGAATGGGGTTTTCAAGTCTTTCGTCACCCCTCGGTTCGATGGCAGCAAGCTCGGCGTTTTCGCTTTGACTTTTGATCGCGACGGAAGCCTTTGGGTGGGCACTCTAGGCAACGGACTGTTTCGCATACGCGGCGATGATGTGGAGCACTACGGCCGAGCGGAAGGCTTGTCGAGTGATTTCGTGAACGATTTATTCTTAGACCGAGAGGGAATCCTGTGGGTCACGACAACGAATGGAATCGACAGCTTCCGTGATCCGCGTGTGGTCACCTTCTCTACCTCGGAGGGGTTAGGGAGCGAGGCAGCGGTAGGGGTCCTAGCCAGTAGATCTGGCGTGGTGTGGGTTGCAAACGCCGGCTCTCTCGACGAAATCAAGAACGGGACGGTCACATCAATTCGAAGCGGGGATGGTCTCCCCGGCGACCAAGTCTCGTACATGCTCGAAGATCGAGCCGGGAATCTATGGATGGGAGTTCATGACGGCTTGTACATTTTCAAGAATGGACATTTCCGCCGGATATCCGAACCGGATCATCAGCCGCTGGGGCTGATACTCGGAATGGCAGAGGATGTCGATGGCAATATTTGGGCGATATGTTCAGGTATTTCTCGTAAGCTGATCCGAATACGCGATTTCGAGGTGCGTGAGCAGTTTCCAACGTCGCTAGTTCCATCAGGGCGCCTTGCACGGGATCCGTCCGGAGGAATTTGGATTGGCCCTAGCAGACGGAACCCTTGTGTTGTTTCGCGATGGTGTCCAGAAAAAGTTCCCCATCGGTTCTACTGCCAATCTGCCCACCAACCATCTAGTTGCCCAGGCCGACGGTTCGGTCATGGCCGCCTTCGACGACGGGCTCGTCGGACTGCAGCACGGCAAAGCGCAGCGGCTAACAACGAAAAATGGCCTGCCCTGCAACGCGGTCTATTCCTTCATTGAGGACAAACAAAAAGCCTGGTGGTTGCTCACGGAGTGCGGGATCGTCGAGCTTCCCGATTCCGAGCTACAGCGGTGGTGGGCCAACCCGGAAGCGGTGGTGCAGACAAGGCTCTACGACGCCCTAGACGGAGCGCGACCGGGGCGATACGGAATCAGATCAGCAGATGTGTCCCCTGATGGGCGGGTGTGGTTTGCCACCGGATTCGTCGTGCAGATGGTGGACCCGTCCAAACTCTCGCAAAAAGCGCTCCCGGCGCAGACATACGTCGAATCTTTCATCGTTGATCGCAACGAGCTGGCGGCAATCGATAACGTCAAACTTGCCCCGCACCCTCGCGACCTGCAGATTGATTACACGTCGCCGACATTCACGATTCCGCAAAAAGTGAAGTTCCGTTACCGGCTCGACGGCTACGACCACGACTGGCATGACGCCGGCACGCGCCGGCAGGCTTTCTACACGGATTTGCCTCCAGGGAAGTATTCCTTCCGCGTAATCGCATCCAATAGTGACGGCGTCTGGAACGAAAGCGCCGCCAAGCTCGATTTCTCCATCGCTCCTGCGTACTACCAGACGAATTGGTTTCGCGCTCTGTGCGCCATGCTGCTTCTGCTTCTGGCGTGGGTCGGTTACCAGCTGCGCATCCGGCGGCTGCATCGGCAGTTCGAGATGACGCTGGACGCGCGTGTCGCCGAGCGGACGCGCATCGCGCGCGACCTGCACGACACGCTGCTGCAGAGCTTCCAAGGCTTGCTCTTCCGGTTCCGGGCGGTCCTCATGCTTCTGCCCGGCGACCCGGCGAAGGCTCGCCAAGTGCTCGAAGGCGCGATCGATCAGGCGTCTGAGGCGATCACCGAAGGGCGCGATGCGGTGCAGGGATTGCGTGCGTCGGCAACCGAGACGAACGACCTCGCCGACGCTATTCGCGTGCTCGCTGGCGAGCTTGCGGAGGAGGGCCCGGACTCGGCGGTCATGAGCATTCGCCTCGAGGTGCAAGGGGTGTCGCGCGCGCTGCATCCGATCGTGCGCGACGAGATCTTCCGCATCGCCGACGAGGCATTGCGCAATGCGGTCCGCCACGCAAACGCGAAGCAGGTCGAGGTCGAGATCCGCTACGATGTGCGGGAGTTTCGGTTGCGCGTACGTGACGACGGCGTCGGCATCGATCCTGCGGTTCTCGATGCGGGCGGTCGCGAAGGCCATTTCGGCTTGCGCGGGATGCGCGAGCGAGCGCAGGGCGTAGGCGGCAAGCTGCGGCTGTGGAGTGCGCTCCATACCGGAACCGAGGTCGAGTTGATCATTCCCGCCTCGCGCGCCTACGCGGCGCCGCTTTCGGCGCGGTCCGGTCTGGCGGACAAGCTCTTCGGGCAAACCATCTCGGACGATTGATGAGCGACGAGCCTCGCATCCGCATCCTCTGCGTCGACGATCATCCGACGCTCCGACAGGGTATCGCCGCGCTGATCGGCAGCGTGCCGGACATGGCGCTGATCGCCGAGGCGAAGAACGGGCGCGAGGCGATCCAGCAGTTCCGCGCCCACCGTCCCGACGTGACGCTGATGGACCTGCAGATGCCGGAGATGGGTGGGCTCGACGCGATCATCGCCATCCGCAACGAATTCCCCGACGCGCGGATCATTGTGCTCACGACCTATGCCGGCGACGCCCAGGCCTTGCGCGCAATCCGCGCCGGCGCACGCGGCTATCTGCTGAAGAACGCGCCCCACACAGAAGTGCTCGACACCATTCGTGCCGTTCATGCGGGGCGGAAGGCGATGTCG
This sequence comes from uncultured Gammaproteobacteria bacterium, assembly GCA_963834755.1. Taxonomy (GTDB): domain Bacteria; phylum Pseudomonadota; class Gammaproteobacteria; order Xanthomonadales; family Rhodanobacteraceae; genus Dokdonella_A. The sequence goes on along the minus strand of CAWICQ010000012.1, from coordinate 949,404 downwards.
GCCGAAGTTTCGTTCGAGCTTGCCGAACATGCCACCGACGACGCACTTACGCCCGCCGAGATCCGTGTGCTGCATCTCATCGCACAGGGCGAGGCGAATAAGGAGATTGCGTCACACCTTTCGCTCAGCGAGGAGACGGTGAAGCGGCATGTGAGCACGATCCTGTCGAAGCTCGGCGCCAAGGACCGCACGCACGCAGCGATGATCGGATTCAAGCGGGGCATCATTGATATGTAGATGTGCTGCCGCGGACTATCCGTTCCGCAGTACGGTTCCGCCAGCGACGGCCAGGGCGATGTCCTTTGCGCCTTCCTGCGTGCCCAAAAGTGTTAGTGAATTGACGCTTTCCGTGTCTTCCAGTCTTGCCGGGCCTTTCGTTACGCTCGGCGGGTGAGAAGACTTTTTTCGACGTTTGCGCATGGCCCGCCCGGCATCGGCCTTTTGGTGATGCGCCTTGGCGCGGGCAGCGCGCTGATCGGCCACAGCTGTACCGGGTTTGCGGCTGGCGCAAGCTCGGGCAGCGGAGCCGTTCAGGCGCTCTCTGCGTTACCCGGATTGCTGTTGGTCGCTGGTCTGTGGACACCGGCCGCAGGCTTGCTGGCTGCCGCCGCTGCGGCGTGGAACGCCTACGCGAGCCCCGGAGACGCGGAGTTCCATGCGCTTATCGCCGCGATTGCCATCGCGCTCGCTCTGCTTGGCCCCGGCGCATGGTCGATCGATGCCCGACTGTTCGGAATGAGGCAAATCAAAATTCCGAACAGCAGACAAAAGAGGCAATGACGATTCCTCTTTTGGTGCGCGCACGGCCCTTCGATTGGTGCTTCGGCGGTTCTCTCTCGTTACTAAACGACACGCCATTGGTGGGTAGCACGAATGGGCCGAGGCGCGCGACATTGATGCCGTATCAATCGCGCCGGGACAGTATCCATGAACGCCGCCACCCTCGATCGATCCGCCCTCGCTGATGTCGAGCCACGTCTAATGCGAAAGTTGCAAGTGCAACAGCCGCTGATGGGCTCGACTCCTGACCCGCTCCGGATCCGCTTTGGCCCCATCGAGCTCGACGAAGGGGATGCACGTCTCACGGTTAACGGACAAGCCGTGCCCCTGCCGCCCAAGCCGTTTTCCGTGCTGTGTGTATTGGCACGGGCGCCGCAAAAACTCCTGACGACGAACGCTTTTCTCGATGCCGTATGGGGACACCAGTTCGTCACAGACTCGGTCCTGAGGACTGCGATCAGCGAGCTGCGAACGGCGCTCGACGACGACCCGAAACAGCCGCGCTACATCGAGACGGTAGCGCGGCGCGGCTATCGCTTTATCGCTGCCCCGATTGGCACGTCATCGCGATGCGCGCCCACCATCGAGCGCGACGCCGCGACTAAGCGCGACGATCCCGCCCTCCTGGCGCTCACGGCATTGTGCCGCTGTGATGCAGCACTGGCCGCGCTTATCCGCGCGGTCGCCTGCACGCTGGAGCACGAGCCGCTTGTTTTGCAGGAGTCCTAGCACAGAGTGCTCGCATAAAATCTCCGAGCAACGAGCGCACTTCTGCACGCGCGGTGTACTGATGGGCCGAAGGCCTCGACCATCATTCGTGTCGCGCGTGCTCGCCCTCGCTGACTTCTCTGAAGGCCGGTTCGGCGACGGCCGCGCGCATCATGATGCCGTCCTCAGGCTGCCATCAGGCCCGCTATCGCCGAGCGGCTGTCGGCAATCGCCTGATTGGCCGCCTCCTCGCCCATCGCCAAGCCTTCAGTGTGCACGAACGTCACGTCGGTGATACCCAGGAAGCCGAGCACGCTCCGCAGATAGGTCTCGTGGAAGTCCATGAGTTTTCCCGGGCCGCGGCTGTAAATGCCGCCGCGAGCGGTGAACGCGTAGGCCTTCCTCCCGGTGACCAAGCCGACTGGACCGTTCTGGGTGTACTTGAAGGTCACTCCGGCGCGTGCGACATGATCGATCCAGGCCTTGAGCGATGAGCTCACGGACAAGTTGTACATCGGCGCTCCGATCACTAGCACGTCGGCTGCGAGCAGCTCCTTAATCAGTTCATCGGCCAATGCGGCATCCTGTGACTGCGTCTCGGAACGCTGGCCGGGCGGCGTAAATGCCGCGCCCATCGCCCGCTCGGTGAGATGCGGCGCCGGATTTTTCGCCAAGTTACGCTCTATGACGCGGTCACCTGGGTGGGCCTGCATCCATGCGGCAACGAACATGCCCGTAAGGTGTCGGGAGATAGACCGATCCGTGCGGATGCTGCTATCAATGCGAAGGACAGTGGTCATGGTGTTCTTTTCTCAATTGTTCTGTTTCTCGCCGTACCGCTTGATGCCGACGATCTCGAAGTCCGGTTCCTGCAACAGGCGATCCAGCACGCCCAGGTGAACGCGCCGTGCGAGCCGCCGCCCTATAGGGCGACGGCACGCGACGGATCGGCTGGTTCGCTGACCAATTGCGAGTGGCTTACCGCGCTTGCCGCCATGGCCTTCACCGAGTCAGTGCGCAACGGCGAGAGCCGCAACCGGAGCCGGTTCCGCGGCCGGCGTGCGGCCGATCTTGAACCACGCGGCGTACAGCGCCGGCAGGAAGAAGATCGTCAGGAACGTGGCCACTGTGAGGCCGCCCATGATGGCGATGGCCATCGGACCCCAGAACACGCTGCGCGTGAGCGGAATCATCGCGAGTACCGTTGCCGCCGCCGTCAACATGACCGGCCGCGTTCGATGTACGGCCGCTTCCACCACGGCAGTCCACGGGTCCGCGCCAGCTTCCATTTCCGCTCGCACCTGATCGATCAGGATGACCGAGTTGCGCATGATCATGCCGCTGAGCGCGATCACACCGAGGATGGCGACGAAGCCGAGCGGCGCATGAGCGAGCAACAGTGCGATGACAACGCCGATCAGTCCGAGCGGCGCCGTCAGCACCACCATCGCCATGCGCGAGAAGTTCTGCAGCTGCAGCATCAGGATCAGCAGCACCGTCACGATCATCACCGGCGCGACCGCAATCGAGCGCCGCGTTGGCCTTCGCGCTTTCCTCGACCGCGCCGCCGACGTCGATGCGATAGCCGGCCGGCAGCTTGGCCTCGATCTCCGTCGAGCAGCGGACGGATCTCCTCGGTGACCGACACGCCTTGCTCACCGTCCGCCACGTCCGCGCGCACCGTGATCGCCATGTCGCGATTGCGCCGCCACAGCACCGGCTCTTCGAGCTCGGCATGCACGCGCGCGACCTGTGACAGCGGCACGACGGTTCCTTGGCGCGTATACAGGTTCACGTCCTTCAACGTGTCGAGGTTGAGCCGTTCCGAAGGCACCGCGCGCGCGACGATGTCGACCAGATCCTCGTGCTCGCGCAGCTGCGACAGCGTCGCGCCATTCATCACCGTCTGCGTGACCAGCGCAACGTCGGACGGCGTGAGGCCCAGCGCGCGCGCTTTGTCCTGGTTGAGATCAACCTTCAACGTACGCACCGGATCGTTCCAATCCAGCTGCACGTCGCGCACTTTGGGGCTCGACGCCACCACGTGCTCGACCTCACGTGCGATTGCGCGCACCTTTTGCGTGTCCGGACCGACCACGCGGAACTGCACGGGATAGCCGACCGGCGGACCCAGCTCCAGGCGCGAGACGCGAACCCACACATCCGGGAACTGCTGGTTGGCGTTCGCCATCAGCCGCGAGCGCACGCGTTCGCGCGCGTCCATATCCTTGGTCATTACGATGAACTGCGGCATAGCCCGGGTTCGGCAATTCCGGGTTGAGCGACAGGTAGAAGCGCGGCGCGCCGGCGCCCGTGTACGCGGTGAAGAACTTGACGTCCTCGTCCTTCGCCAGCACCGCTTCCATTTTCTTGACCTGCTCGGTGGTCGCGGCGAACGAAGCGCCCTCCTTCAAGCGCAGGTCGACCACCAACTCGGGACGCGTGCTCGATCGGGAAGAACTGCTGCGGCACGAGCTTCATCGCAGGAATCGCCAACACGAGCGCCGTCGCGGTGGCGCCGATCACCCACCAGCGCCGTTTGAGGGCAAGCTCGATCAGCCGGCGCAGCTTGGCGTAGAAGGGCGTCGCGTACGGATCGGCGCCGTGCTGGTGCTTGCCGAAGTCTTTCGGCAGCATCTTGACCGCGAGATACGGCGTGAACAGGCCCGACACGATCCAGGAGAAGAGCACGGCGGTGCCCACGATCCAGAAGATGCCGCCGGCGTATTCGCCGGTTGACGACTTCGCGAAACCGATCGGCATGAACGCAGCGACCGTGATCAGCGCGCCGGTCAGGCGCGGCATCGCGGTCGACGTGTAGGAATATCCGGCCGCCTTGATCCGGTCCCAGCCCTGCTCCATCTTCACGACCATCATCTCGACCGCGATGATGCCGTCGTCGACGAGCAGGCCGAGCGCGATGATCAGCGAACCGAGCGAGATGCGCTCGAGGTTCCAGCCCATGGCGAGCATCATCACGGCGACGGCACCGAGCACCAGCGGCACTGAGGCGACGACGATCATGCCCGTACGCCAGCCGAGGCTGAGCAGGCACACCGCCAGCACGATGGTGAGCGCTTCGAGCAGCGAGCGCTCGAACTCCCAGATCGAGTCGCTCACCGTCGTCGGCTGATCGGCCACGCGCTCGAGCTCGACACCGTACGGAAGCCCCGCCTGGATCTTGCCCACTTCCTTTTCGATCGCGTGTCCGAGATCGACGATGTTTCCATCGTCGGTCATCACGATGGCGAGCATCAGCACCTGCTGACCGTTGTGGCGCACGGTGTAAGTGGGTGGATCCTCGAAACCACGCGTCACCGTAGCGATGTCACCTAGCTTGAGTTGGCGGCCATCCGCCATGATCGGGACGTTGCGGATGTCGTCCAAGGTCGCGAATTGCCCGTCCACGCGCACCAGCACGCGGTCATTTCGCGTGTCGATCGAGCCCGCGGGAAGCACGTTGTTCTGGCTGCGCAGACTCTCGGCGATCGCAGCCGGCGTGATGCCGAGTGCGGCGAGGCGCTGGTGCGAGAACTCGACGTAGACCTTCTTCTCCTGCTTGCCGTCGATGTCCACTTTCTTGACCATCGGCACTTTCAACAGGCTGCGCTTGATCACCTCGGCCATGTCGGACTAGCTCCGCCTGTCCGACGCCGTCACCTTTAAGGGCGTACATCAAGCCCGATACATCGCCGTACTCGTCGTTGAAGATCGGGCCGACGACGCCCTCGGGAAGCTCGTTGCGGATGTCACTGAACTTTTTGCGCGCCTGATACCAGGCCTCGCGCTGGTCCTTCTTGGACGTGCCGTCGTGCACGCTGAGCGTCATGCCGCCAAAGCCCTGGCGCGCGAAGGTCTTGACCTTGTCGAAGTGGTCGAGCTGCTCGAACTTCTTTTCCATGCGATTGAGCACTTCGTCCTGCATCTGCTGCGCCGAAGCGCCCGGCCACATCACCATGATGGTCATCGAGGGCACCGAGAAATTCGGGTCCTCGAGCTGCCCCAGCCTGGTGAAGCTGAACATGCCGCCCACGCCGATCACGAGGATCAGGAACAGCACGATGGAGCGATGGCTCAGTGCCCACTCGGTGAGATTGAAGGACTTCATAACGCGGCCTGCTTGGTGAGCTCGGGTTGTTCGGAACCGATGGGCGGCGTCGCGTCGGGCAGCGCGACATGCAAGCCGGGCGACATCTTCTGCACGCCCGCCGTGACGATGCGTTCACCGGCGGGCGGGCCTGAGACGAGCACCTCGTCGCTGCGATATCCATGCACCGTGATCGGTAGCAGTTCGACAGTGCCGATGGATTCGCCCGTGGAAGCCGCGCGTGTTGCGCGAACAGCCCAGACGGCCGGCAGGCCGTTCGTTTGCGTGATCGCGCTCGCCGGAATGACGGCGATCGGCGTGTCGCTGGCGGCGCCCTGAGCTGAAACCGTAGCGCTGGCGCCGAGCGGTAAGCCTCGCGCACTCGCGGGCCCCAACTTCGCACGGTAGGTTCGGGTCTGGGCAGCCGCTTGCGGCGCGAGTTCGCGCAGGGTAAGCGCAAAGGAATCCTCGGGCGTCGCGGTGAGCGCCGCGGTGAAGTGCGCCTTCTCAAAGGATTTGACCTGATCTTCCGGTACATCGACCACGATTTCGGGCTCGCCGGGATCGGCAATCGATATGACCGCCTGACCCTCCGCCACCACTTGTCCTACCTCGAAATGGACGGCGGTAACGACGCCGCTCTGCGACGCGCGCAAGGTGGTGTATTTCAGACGATTGCGCGCGAGTTCGAGATTCCTCGCTTCGGCCTCCGCGGCGGCTTTCGCCTTGTCCTCCCCGCTCTGCGCGTGCTCGTTGTCGGATGTGCTAACCGCGCCGTCAAGCCGCAGCGCGCTGAGACGTTGGTGGTCCGATTCGGCCTGCTTGGCCTGCGTCGTCGCAGCGATGAACTGCTGCCGCGCCGCTTCCTCGGCGAGCCGATAATCGGAGTCGTCGAGCACCGCAAGCACGTCGCCTTCGCGCACCGACTGCCCCACTTCGACGTGGCGCTGCACGACCTTGCCGCCGACACGGAACGCCTGGTCCACCTCGTAGCGCGCGTGCACGGCGCCGAAGTAACGATTGGTTTCGCCTGCTACGTCGTAGCGCAGCTCCGCGGTGCGAACGGATCGAGGCGCCTCGGCGGTTGGCTTGTTTTGCCCGCACGCGGCGAGCAGCGCCGCTACCGTCGCGGCGAGAAGGATTGGACGAAGCGACGTATTCATGAGGAGGATTCCTTGTTGGGTTCGAAGACTTGCCAGCCGCCGCCGAGGGCTTTGTAGAGCTGGATGCTGTCGAGCAGCAGTTGTGTGTTGCTGGCGTTCGAGTCGATGCGCACGGCCAGTCGCGCGCGCTGCGCATCGAGCAGCGGCAGCAGATCGATCTGGCCACGGTTGTACAGAGACTCGGCACGCCCCAGCGCCGCATCAGCGGAAGCAGATGCGCTGTCGAGGAGCGCTGCGCGCTGGCGTTCGTCAGCAAGCGTGGTCAGCGAGTTTTCCACATCCTCGAGCGCGCGCACGATGGCGTCTTCGTAGTGCAGCACCGCTTCGGATTGCGCTGCCTCTGCGCTGTCGTTGATCGCTTGGGTGCGGCCCGCGTTGAAGATCGGCATCGCGAGCAACGCCGCCACATTGCTGAACCGCGCCGCGCCGATGCTCATCCCATTCGCCTCGATCTTCTCGCGACCGAACGACGCGCCCAGGAAGAGCCGCGGGAACCACTCGTCGGCTGCCTGTTGGCGCCGCGCATTCGCTGCATCGAGTTGAGCCGCCGCGGCAAGCAGGTCCGGGCGGCGCTTCAGGATCGTGGCGGGCTGGCCGGCACGTGTCGGCGGAACGGCAATGGTGCCGCTCGTCGGCACGATGTTGGCGGCATTGACCGCCTGATCACCGATGAGCACTGCAATACGGTGCCGCGACACCGCGGCCAGTGTTTCGAGCGGCGGTATTGCCGCACGTGTCTTTGCGGCGTCCGTCTCTGCGCGCTCGACATCGAACGCGGTCGCAAGCCCTGCGCGTTGCCGCGAAGTGACCAGACGCAGGGTCTCGTCCTGCGCCGCCGAGATGGCGTGCATGGTCTCGAGCTGACGCAATGCGCCGACCAATGTGAAGTAGTTGGTCGCGACGTCAGTCAGCACGAGCAGGCGCACACCGCGCGCCGTATCTTCGCTGGCCATGGTGTCGGCGGCGGCCGCGGCCGCGCCGGCGCGCAAGCGGCCAGAGATGTCAATTTCCCAGGAGACGTCCAGGCTGCCGGCGAGCGTCTTCGCATCCGCCGCAGGCGCAACCGTCTGCTTGATCGATGAGTTGTAGCCGGTAGTGCTGTCCGTGCCGGCGGCGCCGACGCCGATGCTGGGCCACAACCATGAGCGGCTGACCTTCTCACCGGCTCGCGTCGCGCGTACGCGTTCGGTCGCGATTTTGATGTCACGGTTCTCGCTCGCCGCGCGCCGCACCAAATCCGATAGCACCGGGTCGCCGTAGCTTTCCCACCAGGCGACTTCGGGCTCGTCTACGGTATCTTGCGGCGACGCGAACTCTGCCGGCACATCGACCGAGGGCTTGGCGACGGGCGTGGTCGCGCACCCCGCCAGACCAAGGGCCGCTCCCGCCAGCACGAGCGCCACTGCCCGAGCCAAGACTCTCGGTGCAATTGCCGATTTATCGGCGCGACGCTTGGACTCCGGGCGGGTCGACCGAGACGTCTGATGCGGTGTCGCGAATTGGCTCATGGGGTACTCGCCTGTTGGTTCTTGATGAGATCAGCGTAGCCAGCGCGCCAATCGGAGTCGTCAGTGAAGCGTCGGCTTTCGGTCGCCAATTAGTCAGCGCTGTGGCTACATCCGCGCCTGCATGGACGTGAGCTCCGCGCGGCATGTCTCAGCGAATTCCCTGAGCAAGTCGGCGTCCTCGGAACGCGCGAGCTCGCGCAATTCATCCAGGCTCAAGTTCTGCGAGAGATATTGTTCGGTGATGCGCCCTACCAAGCGCTCGGCTTGCTTAAGCACCGAAGGCGACGCGCAAAGGCGGATGCGATTGATCAGCGCCAGAACGGCCAGCATCGTTTCGGGCTTGTCGAGCGTATGCGTGAAGGAGTCCATCAGGAGCTTCGCGCACTCGCCGATGAACTCTCCGTACAGTGTTTCCCGCTTGCGCATCTCCTCACGCATCAGCTCGCGCTTGCTGACGGTCTTGTGTGCGACCCATGTGGTAGCCACCGACGCGGAACCGCCGATCAGCGTGCCGAGCAGGCCCGAAAACGTCGTGAGCAACGCTGTATCTGCTATCGGAAAACTCATCTGACTAGCCTCTGAATTGCGCGTTCGTGAAGAATTCGACTACGCGCATGTCGATTGAATTGCGCGCTCCGTGGAGTTGCGCCAATCCGATCAGGCAGAGATTCCGATTCGCTAATGGAACAACAGGCGATAGGCCTGTCTCGAAATAGCTCCCGCGGCGGCACGTGCAGGCTAAGTCCGCCCGTCGCCCAAGTCGTCAGCGAAACATCACTATTCGGTCGGGATCGGAGTGGAGTGGTGCCGCGCTTCGCAAACGGAAGCCCGACGTTTTGCAGCCGAACACAACACCGCTTTGCGCGCTGCGTTGCCACCGCGTGTCGCCCGGTTCATGACCAAGGGAACGTGCCGCGCCGCCGATCGCTAACCCCATGGCGGTCGTGCGGGTTTGTGATTGATTCTTTGCGGTGCTTGGACGCAGAGGTCGGGCGTGGTCGAGCTGAGAGACGCACGCCGAAACGATTAGCTGTTCGCTTTATCGAGCAGTTCCCTAGCTTTCGCGAAGGCAGTCGGTGCCCCTCGCTTCCGGCAGCTCATCAGTGAGCGCGGCGAGCTTTCGGCGGTCTTCAGCCGTTGCGCCGCCGTGTTCGAACAATTCCAAGTATGCAAGTAGTTCGAACCAAGCCGCCCGCTGCACTTGCGCCTCGGCGATCGCGCGCCGGACGGACGCAGTGGCAACACGCGACTCGCCATTGCTGCGGGCGATTGCCGCCTCAAGCAGCAAGAGCTGTGGGAGATAGATCCGCTCCCCGTACTTCTCGGAGATTTGCAGTGCCTTGTCGAGCTCCTTGCGCGCTCCGTCGAATCGCCCGCGAGCAAGAGCGCCTCCGCGGCATACCCGAGGGTTTCGCTTGCGCCTGAAATCATTCCAAGCCGGGTGTTTTCTTCGTACGCTTCTCGAATCAACTCATAACCTTCGCGCGGTTTCCCCATGCGCGCTGTTGCCCAACCGAGAAACCAGCGAGCGGCGGTTCGACCTTGCGCCAGCGCGAACTCGTCGACGAGGGTCTGCATCTGCCCAGCGAGGGCGGCGACGCGCTCGGCGTCGCCAAGCCGCAACTCGAAGACAGTTTCGAACCAGATGGCGATCATCTGAGTCATCGGCTGCGCGCCGGCGCGCGCGAGCGCGCGCGCTTCGCGCAATCGGCTTCTTGCCGATTCGACCAGCCCCAGATGCAGGAGCTGGACCGCGAGCAGCGCCAGCATGGTGACTTGCGGGTCCGCAAGGAACATGTTATCGGACGACTCGTCGAGCGACGCGATCGAGCTCAGGCCACGCTCGAACCAAGTGCAAGCGTCTCTTGGCCGGCCCTGCAGCATGTGCACGTCCCCCTGCACGACGCACACGCCGAGCAGCAAAACCGGATCGTCGGTCGCCGACGACAGACGCTTCGCTGCGTTCCGCCACTGCGAGGGCCTCGGCGTACTCGGCGCGAGTCAACGAGCGTGATGCCCAAGCTATGCAGCAGCCATCCCCGCATCCGATGCCGCGGAACCTCGCCGAGCAGCGCATGTGCGCGCGCGAATGCGCATCTTGGCTTCGTTGGAGCTCAAACCGAACAAATGCGATGCCGCTACGCCGCTCAGCGTCGCGAGCGAAATTTCCACCGCATTGCGCTCGGCATTTGCTGGCGCGCGATCGAGAAGGCCGAGTCCGTGCTCGGCGAGCGCCCGGCACTCGGCGGGGCTGAAATGAAGCAGCGCCGCCTCGGCGGCTTCTGCGCAGTACTCCACGGCCTTCATCGGCTCGCGACCGCGCTCGAAATGCGCGGCAAGTTCCGCGGCGGCGACGGGGGAACCTGCCGCACGTTCGCCTTCCAGTGCAGTGCCGACATTCCGATGGAGTTCCGTGCGGCGGAACGGCGTCGTGCGTTCGTACAGAACCTGGCGGAACAGCGCATGTCGGAACGCATAAATCGGTTCCGCCGACGTGCCATGTTCATCGCGCGGGGCCGTGAGCCACAAGCCCTCGCGTTCGAGTTCGTCGCAGGCTTGGCCAACCCATGCTGCTTCGCGCCCTATGGCGTTGGCAACGGTGCCGACACGGAACTCAACGCCACAGACCGCGGCGGCGGAGAGCATCACCCGATGCTCGTCGCCGAGGCTGGCGATGTAACGGTCGATGATTGCGGCCAGGTTTTCAGGAACCGCCATGCGCGCGACTTGCACGGCCGGCACGGTGCCTTCGGAGCCTTGCATTGCGCGCGCCGCGAGTTCGCTCACGACCGACGCCACGAACAGAGGCAAGCCGTCGGTGCGCTCCTGCAAGGCACGCACGAAAGCTTCGTCCGCGACGATCGACGGCGCGCGCTGCGCCAGGTATTCCGCTACTTCTTCTCCGGAAAACGGATCGAGCACGATTTCTTCGCACAAGCCGTGCAGACGCAGCTCGCGCCGTAACGGATTCAACGGATGATCCAATGCGACAACCTCCGCGAGGCGAAAGGTAGCGAGCCACATGAGACGCGCGCTGCTACGCCGTCGCGCAATGTAATCGATGAGCTGAATCGTCGCGCGGTCGCTCCAGTGCAGATCCTCCGTGACGAGCAACAACGGTCGCTGCTCGGTATAGCGGTCCAAGAACTCGCCCATTTCGCGCAGCGCCCGGTCCGCTCCGACACCGGCGAGCTCGCGCCGCAGCGTGTCGCGTTCCTCGGTAGTGCTTAGCCAAGGCAACTGCACCAGCCAGGTCGGTGCGACCGCACGCAGCAGGGGTGCTGCAGCGGTATCGCGGCGACATAGTTCGCCCATGGCCTCGAGGACCGGGAGGTAGGGCTCGCCGCCACCGTACTGTTCGACACACTGGCCGCGGATGCAAGCGGTGTCACCAAGACCCGCAATAAAATGTTCGATCAGTGTGGTCTTGCCGATACCCGGCTCACCCGCGACCCACACTATGCTGCGTTTGCCCCCACGAGCAAGATCCCAGACCGCATGAAGCTGCGAGAGCGCTTCCCGGCGACCGATCAGCGATCCTGCTTGGGGAGCAGAAACCCCCAGCGCATCAGTTGCTCTGTGTGGCGTCGTCGCTGCGACGGTGGTCGCAATGAAACGATAGCCTCGCCGCGATACCGTCTCGATGAAACGCGGTTGTCGCGCATCGTCATCGAGCACTGTGCGAAGGTCGCTGATCACCGTCTTCAAGACCGATTCGCTGACGAACTGGTGGCCCCAGATCTCGTCCAGAAGTGCCTGCTTGGTGAGCAGCGAGCCGGGTTGGCGGACGAGTGCGCACAGCACAGCAAACGGCGTGGGCGCAAGCGGCACCGCCTTTCCATCGCGCAGAAAGCATGCGTTCGCCTCGTCGAGCTCGAACCGGTCGAAGCGCACTGGTGCCACCGGTGCGCGAACGCTGTTCGATGGATCGTCGCGCTCCGCTGCGGACATGTGAATCAACCGTGCCGTGAAGTAGAGGGGTGCCTTCGCCGACCCTTACATGCTGCGCCGAGCGAGCCAGAACGGCAAGCTGCGAGCACCAGAGCGGCGACAGCACGTTCAGCTCTTTCGTGGAAGTCACCGCTCTGCCCGAGGCGGCTCGCCTCCGGCCCACGCAAGTTCGGCCGTGATCGAGTCGAGCAACTCGCGCGCCGACTCGAACGCGTGCTGACGGCCGGTCACGATGTTTTCGAGGCGACCGGCCAGCGCACCGGGCTTCGCATCGCTACGCAACTTCAATACGTACGTGCGTCGGCTGGGATATTTCGATTCCTGGCTCAAATTCATTGCAATGTCTTGGGTGTGGAACTGGTGTGCTAGCGTAAACGCCAGTGCCCGGCCAGTGGTAAGCGAATGGTCGACGTTTGGTCGGAAAACGACCTGCGGATGCAGGTTCACCGACGCTGATCCAAATCGAAGGCGAAAGCATCGATCCCTTTGCATCCTTGCGGTGGTCGGAACGTCGCGAGGAACCTAATCCACCAAGACGCCCGCTATCGGACAAAGCATCCCTGCCTGCGTTCCCGGGCTGCCACCTGTATTACCCGAGCCGACGCCAGCTCTACCGGCCTTTCGCGCTGTGTCGATGCGCTGTGTTTAAAGGCATTCGTATGACTGCTATGGGTCGATAGGAGTCATTCCACCGCCCGAACTGTTGCGCCGCGACATGGTGACCATCTTCGACTCGCTTTCCGTTGCGCACCGAGCGTCAATAGCCATGGTCCGAACCGGAATTCACATGGCCCGTCCGCTACCTTCGCCTGATCAGCTGGCCGAGCTTGATCTGGACGCTTTGAAAACACTCTGGTCGAAGACGTTCACTTGCACACCGCCGCCAGGCGCAAAACGGGAATTGCTCGTTCGGTTGCTCGCTTACGCGTTGCAGGAACGCGCACACGGCGGCCTTTCGCGAGCGGTCCGAAAATCCCTGCAGGCGATGGCGCGTGTCGATCAGAAGAGCGCCACCGCCGACAAGAGCGGGGTGACGCTTCGTCTCGGCGCGCGCTTGATCCGACGATGGAACGGCACGACGCACGAAGTCACGGTGCTAGATCGAGGCTTTGCTTATCGCGGAAAGCAATACCGCAGCCTCACTGAGATCGCCCAGACGATCACCGGCGCACATTGGTCCGGCCCGCGCTTCTTCGGCCTCAAGAAGACCCGATCGAAGTCCGAAGTGGAGGCCCGCGCATGAACCGCGTCCTCCGCTGCGCGATCTACACTCGCAAGTCATCGGAGGAGGGCCTCGATCAGGACTTCAACTCGCTCGATGCCCAGCGTGAAGCGTGCGCGGCCTACATCGAGAGCCAGCGCCAGGAAGGTTGGAAACTTTTCCCCACACGCTATGACGACGGTGGATTCTCCGGCGGCAACCTCGATCGTCCGGCCTTGACGCAGCTGCTGGCCGATCTCGATGCCGGTCACGTCGATCTCATTGTTGTTTACAAGGTCGATCGCCTAACCCGTTCGCTGAGCGACTTTGCCAAGCTCGTTGAACGCCTTGACGCGCGAAGCGCCTCGTTCGTCTCGGTCACCCAGTCCTTCAATACGACGACCTCCATGGGTCGGCTGACCTTGAACGTCCTCTTGTCGTTCGCTCAGTTTGAGCGCGAGGTCACTGGCGAGCGGATTCGCGACAAGATCGCGGCCTCGAAGAAGAAGGGCATGTGGATGGGCGGTTGCGTCCCGATCGGATATGACTGCATCGATCGCCGATTGGTGATCAACGCTGCAGAGGCCGCGAACGTCCTTCGGATCTTCGAGCGGTACCGTGACTTGGGCAATGTCGCGAAGCTCAAGGAGGCGTTGGTCGCTGAAGGGATTGTTAGCAAGCCGCGCGTGCGGAGGAACGGTGAGGCCAAGGGCGGCTGTGCGTTCTCCAACGGCGCGCTGTTCGCCATCCTCGGCAACCGCATCTACCGCGGCGAGATCAGTCACAAGGGTCAGGTCCACGCCGGTCAGCATGAACCGATCATCGATGAGGCGCTGTGGAATGCCGTCCAGGCTACTCGCGAACGCACCCGGCAGCGTGTGACCGGTGCTGAGCGAACCAAGGCGAGCAGTCCGCTGCGTGGCCTCATCGTCGATGAACTCGGTCGGCGCTACGAGCCGGTACATACGACGAAGGCTGGCAAGCGCTACCGATACTACGTGTCCAAGAAGGAAGACGACGGGAACGAGGATCGTAAGCAAGGCCGTCTACCGGCGGAGTTGCTGGAACGACAGGTGGCCGACCGGTTACGCCAGTACTGGGGCTCGCGTGACGAATTGTTCGGCACGCTCTTCTCACAAGACGAGGAGGCTGCGGCGATGAGCGCGGTCGTGCGAGCGGCACGTCTCGCACGTTCTAGCGATACCGACTGGGTGCAATGGCGCTCGCTGGTCCGCCAGATTGTTGTTCGTACGCAAGCTGTCGATCTCGTGCTCGATCGGAACGCTATGCGCGAATTCGTCGGCGGTACCAAGGAGGGAGATGAACCTCGCATGGTTACGCTGTCGATACCAGTTCGGTTCCATCGCACCGGTCACGACATCCGCCTCGTAATCAACAATGACAACGCGCCCAATGAAGCTGGCCAACCCGACAGGGCGTTGATTCGTCTGATCGCCCGCGGGCGACGTTGGTATGAGCAGCTGACGACCGGTGAGATGCGTTCGCTACGTGACATCGCCCGGGCCGAAGGCCTCGACGAGCGCTACGTTGCCCGCATTCTCTACAGCTCGTTATTAGCGCCGGACATGATCGAGCGGGCGGTTCAAGGGCGGCAACCGGTGCGGTTCAGCGTAAAGGCTCTGAAACGGCTGCCCTCATTGGATTGGGCCGAGCAACGACGAGCATACGTGACACCGCGCTGAGCGGACGTCCGTCACATCCGGCAAAATCGCTGCGTATAGACGCGAATTCGTGATCGAGCTACCCCTAAAAATCCCCCCATCTACCCCTAGCAAAGATCGGGACTCGAACCCGCGACAGCGGCGCCGACGCTCGCCGAAATGGGCATCGCGAAGACGCTCACATATCCGCGAGTACGATCAGGAGCACGTACATCGGGAAGACGACGAGCAACGTGCGTCCGATCGCGCCGAAGATGACTGAGCCGCCGGCACGCGCTATCGGATCGCCACGAAGAGCGCGAGCACGATAAGCGCGCCTATGAAGAGCAGCACAACGCGCACGCCCGCGCGTCGAAGGAGGCCGAACAACGTCTCTCGTCGCAGAGGACGCGTCTCCTTGGGCCATGAGCGCTGGGTGATGATGATGACGACGAGCAGAAGCGCTAGCCCAATCAATGCATTCACAGCCCAACCTTAAAGCGGAGTGTTCCACCGCACGATCGACAAGCCGTCAACGAACGCATCGCAGATTGCGCGTGAAGAATCATCGGTGCCCGAGCACCATGATGAGCACGATCAAATCCGAAGACCAGCGCGATGCGCCAGATGGCGCCGAAGATGACATTGAGCATCAGTCGGAGAAGTACGCGATCAGGCCGATGACCACGGCCGTGAGCCAAGAGATCGCCGTGCCGATTCGCAGTTCCCGCGTCGTCATGAGTGAAGGCGAATCAACAAGCCATCCCTTCCAGCCTTCGAGAACTTCGGCGCCGTCCCAGAATACAACCCACCAGCAGAACGCCGAGTAGGCAATGAATAGGATCACACTCAGGATCATCGGGGAGACGCTACCACGACAGCGCGTCGCCGATGACGTAGAACGCGGTCAAAGCTCTCGCTCCACGACGATCATCTCGTCAGGAGCAAGTGCAACGCCGTGAGACCTGATCCTGTCTTCCCCTTCCTTCCACGTCTTCGTCACCCATGGATTGCCGTAGTCATCGATCTCATCGACGACGAACGTCTCGCCGATCATGCCTGCGACGTCGGCCCGTTCGTCCTCTGGCAATTCATCGAACCATCTGCCCGACAAGTGAAGGATTCGGACGCGCGTGCCGACGTTGACTTCATTCCCATCTCGATCTTTCGCCATATCCTGCCCGCCGCGAAGTTCAGTGGATCGCACAGTGTCGAGACGTTAATGCGGTTCCGATCCCCGTCGATCTCGGTCCAGCAGGCGGATCAGTACAGCGCACATGAGCGTCCCTATGGCAAAGCCGAGCGGCGCAGTGCCCAATAGCGCGGCAAGGCCGCACAGTTCGCCGGAAGGAACGACAAGGCAGAACTCGTGTATGCCGAACATATAGCTCGGGACTAAGCAGAGCGCGCCCGCAACAAGCGCCATCAATACGTGCCGCCCGCGCGTGATCCAAGGCGTCACAAAGACCGCGATGAGAAGGGATGCAGTCCCGCTGAGGATCAGGAATATGAAGGCGCTGTAGCTCATGTTGATTGATCGGCGCGCCGCCGTCGCGCATGCGCGGCGACGGCTTCGTCAACACCCCGCTTGAGTCTTTCGGCATCGGCTTCATTCGTCGTGACGGTCGCGATGTGCTGCCCACTGCGCGCGTCGAATTCGCCCCGATGCTCGGCGAGCAGATCGCGCAACGTGCGCGCGACGCGTGCAATGAGGTCCGGTTTCATTGGTACGCGGCAGCATAGCAAGGCATGGCTTTGTACTCGCTTCTTGTAAGAAAATTCCTACAAGACGGCTGCTTAGTTGACGGCGCTGTCGCAAAATTGTCCCATCGTCTGCCGTACGACTGCCGGCGCCCCAAGCGATGGCTAGACCGCAAACAACATTTATCGTCGGTGCCGGGGCCAGCGTAGATCTCAAGTTTCCAACGGGGGATCAACTAAAAGGCCGTATACGCTCGCTGGTCGATCCGAGAAATCTTCAGAACATCGACGCAGATCCGGACGTCACCGCATTGATTAATGGGTATCGCGTCCTTGCGAAGGACAGTTCAGAGGATTTAAGCGCATATGTTGAGGCGGCTGTTCGCTTAATTCCTGGCCTGGATTCGGCGGCATCAATCGACCACCTGTTGCGTGCCCGCGCCGACCAACCGAAAGTAGTTCAAGTGGGGAAACTTGCGATTGCAAGCGCAATATTGAAAGCAGAACGAGACAGCCCGTTGTCTAAAAATGATGCATCCGGAGCAATCAATTACGCCGGGGAACGAACAATATGGCATCACGTATTGGCTGATGGCCTCCTTCCCACAATTGAACCAGCTACGCCGGAGAATCCTTTCTCGCACGTTCGTTTTATCATCTTCAATTACGATAGGTGCATCGAAAGATTTCTGCACGACAGCGTGGCCCGCTACTTGGACGTTTCTTCAACGTATTCGGCCGATTTGCTATCAACGGTAAAAATTCATCCATCCATACGGCGTCGTCGGGCGACTGCCATGGCAAAACATCGCGAAGGTCACGGACGCTGATTTTGGCACGCAGGCGGGGGGAGAAGTTAGTTGACATCGCTCGCGGCATAAGAACGTTCAGCGAAGCAATGGACACTGACTCCAACGTACCCATGCTTCTTCACGAAGCTCTCGAGGCTTCCGAGATCATCGTGTTTCTCGGATTCGGCTATCTTCAGCAAAACATGCAGCTTCTATCTGTCGTAGAGAAGCGAGCCAGTCGCCACATTTTCGGGACGGCGTATGACGTCGGCCCTGGCGATCGCGACGCACTTGGTCGAAGCTTAGACTCCGCGCTCAAGCCGATCATTGACATGCGGCCAAACTTTGGCGTTCAGCGACAAGACTGCCGAGAGTTCTTGATGGCATGGCGAAAAACGATCTTCGGGTAGCGGAAATTGTTCCCCAGCGCGTAGTCGTCGCGACTCTTGAGACAGGGCTGCGATCTGATCGTGCTCATGACGCGCAGTTCAATCTGGGATATTGATCGCGATCGGTACGCCGAGCCGGCGCTGAGGCTCATTCCCGTTTGTGTCTGCGACTCGTGTCGAAGGTTTCATTCCGTTCCGCTGGCGCCGGGCGGGCAAGTGTTTCTGGTGCAACGTTGGGACGTTCACACACCGTGCGCACTGGCGGTTTGAATGGAGCGCGGTATGCAATGGCGCAGCTCCTTTTTGTCGTGCATGCTTCGGAACACGAGTCGCCGCGTTTCCGATTTGCTCTTTAGGACAGCATCTATGTCGGATTGGATCGACAACGGCTATCTGTATCACTACACGAACGCGCATGCGCTGCTTAGTATCGTGGAGAAACGCAAAATTTGGGCAACGCATAACCGCTTTCTAAACGATGGTCGCGATAGTCTCGTCATATCGGACATATTGAGCGAAATGGCGGACCACCCTGACATCTATTTTGGAGAGTCCGCACAGATAAAGCACCCACAAAAGTTCCGCGAAGCGCTCCGACAACACCTTTCGCATGGTCGCGTGCAGCATGTCGCGTCCTTCACGAAAGTTCCGAACATGCTTACGCAATTTCGGATGTACTGTCCGCCCAGCGGCGGCTTTGTTATTGGATTCCCACGCGCGTATCTAGAGAAAGCCGGCACGCTAGTCGAAGTGACCTATGATCGGACGGCGCACGTCGCATGGTGTAGCGAATTCTTCGATATGTACATGGAAGCGGCAAAGAAAATGGATGATGAGCAGCCAACACTATCGGCCGTGGAACTTTCGAACAGACTAGAAGACTCGGCCGGTTGGAGCCACACGCGAACCAACTTCTCTCCCGCTTTTAAGAACGCGGAGTTCGTGTTCGAACAAGAAGTCAGACTCGTAAAGACCGCTCTTTCATCCCGCGTGCGTGCGTCTGCTAACGGCTCCCTGTTGATTCCCTACGTCGAAATAGACCTTCCGAACGAGAGCGTCGAGGTACACATTGCGTCTGGTCCGAGCCGCTATGGAAATCTCTCTAGACGCTCTGAAGGATCACTGCAATTGGCTGCTAGGGCAGCGGGCACGAAATGGAACTTGTGCCAGCTTGGGATAGGCGAGTTCGGGTACCGCGACCTAGCGTGCTTTTGAGCATACAGAAATGCATCGTCGCGATGCCGATCGACGCGGTCATGATCGTGACGGCGAGAATCTTGCGGCTCATGACATCGTCCGCAATGGCGAGACCGTCAGGACATTCGTGAAGAGGCGCATTTGACTCTAAGGGCTTAATGCAGGGACAAGACATGAATGCCATATTTCTGACGATCGGAACGGCGATCGCGGTCCTAACAACCGAAAAGTTCGACACGGGTGCTGAGATCGCTCAGTTGGCGACGTCTTATCTCCGTTGCTCGCCGGCCAAAGGACATTGCTCGATGGCGGACCAGCGGAACGTTGGAGCGTTCAACGACTGGATCGACGTGATCTATACGTCGGCGCAGGACGCGCGCGACCGCGACTTCTTCTGCGGCCCTGCGGACAGGCTATCGAACGACGATCTCGCGCGCCGCATGGCAAAGTTCGTTTCGAGCCATCCCAAGCTCTGGAGCCGCCTTCTAAGCACGGACGTGGGACTGCTCGCACTTGGTGACGCTTATGGCTGCTCCGACGCGCGCAGAGAGCTCGAACGACTCAAAGATCAATAAACGCGCGCGCCGTCGGGATCATGGCCGCCCGCAACGGCGCGACCGTTACGACGTCGGCGGGAGCGATCGACCATACGATGCCGTCGCCGACTTCGCTCAGTTCGATCACGCGCGCGTCGGCGCGAATAACCGTACCGCATATCGGCTAGATGAGTACAGAGAAAACAGCGGCAGGCCGTGCGCCTGCGTTCGGCCATCCATGCGCGTTGCTGTGACGCGAAGAAAACGACCGGGGCGGAAGAGCGCGTGCGGCGGTAAACCCCGAGACGCCGGATTGCCGCACGCGCCCTCACCGATCATCGCTCGCCTCTTCGATTTGCTGACGCAACAGGCGTGCCGCGCGAAGAGAGAT
The DNA here is from genome assembly GCA_963834755.1 of uncultured Gammaproteobacteria bacterium. Lineage (GTDB taxonomy): Bacteria > Pseudomonadota > Gammaproteobacteria > Xanthomonadales > Rhodanobacteraceae > Dokdonella_A. The sequence continues at coordinate 929,340 of CAWICQ010000012.1, read as the reverse complement.
GCAGAACGGCGAATCGCCGCTGTCGTTGCATCGCTCGCGTCACTCGCCACAGTCTCCGGCGGCCGACCCTGATCCAACAGCCGAAGCCATTGCGGCATCGCGCGAGTGGCTGAGCGTGATCGATGCCGGCCAGTATGGTCAAAGCTGGGACGAAGCCGCCGCACTCTTCAAGCAACACATCTCGAAATCGCAATGGGAGCCGTGGATAGTCGGAGGCGCATCTTCCTGCGCGCTTAAGTCAGTAGCGGGCGCACTCACGGGCCGTAGATGCGTCGCCAGCCAGGTCTGCGCGCCTCCGAACAAGCAATCAGTCGTCGCTAAACCGCGTCCGCCGCCTCAACGCCAGCCCCGGGCACCGGACTAACGAAACACCGCCGCAGAGACGAAGGGCGCAATGTCGCCAGATGGCGCCGCAAGGGCGTCAAAAGAGTCCGGTCGCAATCACCGAAACCCCTGCCATTCGCGCATAAAAAAGCCGATTCAGAGACTCAGTCTCGAATCGGCCGGGTGTATGGCGGAGCGGACGGGACTCGAACCCGCGACCTCCGGCGTGACAGGCCAGCATTCTAACCAGCTGAACTACCGCTCCGCGTTTTGCTTTTGACCCTCATCCCCTTGCGGGATTCGCCTTTCACTTTCCTGGCGTCCCCAAGGGGATTCGAACCCCTGTTACTGCCGTGAAAGGGCGGTGTCCTAGGCCTCTAGACGATGGGGACGCATCGAAACCAAGAGAATTAGACCAACCTGGTGGAGCCAGCCGGGATCGAACCGGCGACCTCTACAATGCCATTGTAGCGCTCTCCCAGCTGAGCTATGGCCCCGGAGAGGCGCGGAAGGATAGTGACGCGACAGGGGTCCGTCAACAGCAGCGACCGAAAAAGACGTTACGCGCGTCAGTTGCGCAGCGAGTTGCGCACCCGCTGAAGCAGCCCGCTGCGATCGTTCGGCGCGGTGACCGGCAGGATCGCTTCGCACTCGATGTAGCCGAGCGCGTGGTACGCGTTGACGAAGTCGACGACATCCGCTGTACCGGCGGCGCTTTGCGCGGCGATTTCGTCGATGGTGCCGGTCCCGCGCATCATCGATGTCGCGATGCGGAAGTGCTTGGGAAATTCGCGTTCGACCTGCGGCCAGCGCGTCAACCGATAGCGCGCGCCGGCGGGAAGGCCGGCATCGAGGTTGCCTTCGCCGCGGGCGAAATGCGCGAACCAGACGAGCCGCGGGTAGGGCAGTGCCGGGAGTATCTCGGTCGCGCGCGCGAATTCGTCGGCATCGAGGTGGACGAGCTTATCGCGGCGCAACGGCAGCTTGCTCCAGCCGGCCAGTGCCTTGAGACCGACGCCCGCATACCAGCGCTGGCGCACGGGATCGATGATGATCGACGGCAATCCTTCGTGGATCAGCCGGACCGGTCCGTCCGACGCAGTCAACGCGGCGAGAAGTTCGTCGATCAAATACGTGTCAGGCGCTGCCGCAACGGTTGCCGCCGCGGGTGCTTGAACCGCCTCATGCACGGGCATCCGCGGCACGATGGTCGCGGCCGGTGTGGGCATCGCAGTCACCGGGCTCGTGTCGCGCTCCCGCGCCGCTGGTGCTTCGTACGTCGCCGCATTCGCTGGCCGCATGGCTTCGGCCGCTTTCGCCTTGCCTTCATTGAGTCCGGCACTGATCCGATTCAGGAGCGCAACGAGCTCGCCGCTGACGACCGGTTTGCGCAGCGAAAATTCGGGTTCAATCGGCTCGCTCGCGCTCGTATAGGCGACGACGAGCCGGCCGCGCGAACGCGCGCGCAGCCAGTCCATCTGTCCGTACATCGATTCGACGTCGACCAGCAGCAGATCCGCATCGGCCGCCTGCGCGCTTTCCCACGCCGAGGACAGCTTGTGGCGATGACGTTCCAGCAGCGCCGCAATGCGTGCGACGTCGTGCTCGGAGGCACCGGTGACGGCGATCTTGCGAGTCGTGCTCATGGCGGCCCAGGTTTCCGATAGGAGCGGAAAATTTGCGATGGGACCGATCATGCAAACCGTATGCCCGAGCGACCTGAACAGCCGGGGGCGCTTCTACGCGCGATCTTTGCGCAAAAACGACGTTGTCTGTCAGGCCTCGACGGCAGCCTCGGGCTGCTCGGCGCCGCGCTCCTGCTGCATCCGCCAGAGGCGGGCATAGCGGCCGTCCAGTGCGAGGAGCTCTTCGTGGCTGCCGCGCTCGACGATGCGGCCGTGCTCGAGAACCAGGATCTGATCGGCATAGACGATCGTCGACAGCCGATGCGCGATGACCAGCGTGGTGCGGTCGCGCGCGATCTCGGCGAGCTCCGCCTGGATGATTTTTTCGGTCCGCGTATCGAGCGCCGAAGTGGCTTCATCGAAGACCAGTATCGCCGGATTCTTCAGCAGCGTCCGCGCGATCGCGACGCGCTGCTTTTCGCCGCCGGAGAGTTTGAGCCCGCGCTCGCCGACCATCGTGTCGTAGCCGAGCGGCAGCGACTCGATGAACGCATGGATGTGCGCCGCGCGTGCCGCGGCGATGATGTCTTCGCGCGTCGCCTCGGGCCGGCCGTACGCGATGTTGTAGTAGATCGTGTCGTTGAACAGCACCGTGTCCTGCGGAACGATGCCGATCGCGCGGCGCAGCGATTCCTGCGTGACGTCGCGGATATCCTGGCCGTCGATCGTGATGCGTCCGCCGCTGACGTCGTAGAAGCGGAACAGGAGCCGCGCCAGCGTCGACTTGCCGGCGCCGGTCGTGCCGACCACGGCGACGGTCTGTCCGGCAGGAACGCGGAAGTCGACGCCGCGCAGGATCGGCCGCGCCGCTTCGTAGTGGAAATCGACGTTCTCGAATCGGACATCGGCGCCGGCGAGCCGAAGCGCCGGCGCATCGGGCGCGTCCTTGATTTCGCGTTGTTCCTCGAGCAGCACGAACATGCGTTCGATGTTGGTCAGCGCCTGCTTGACCTCGCGGTACACCATGCCGAGATAGTTGAGCGGAATCGAGAGCTGGATCAGGAATGCATTGACGAGCACGAGATCGCCGATGCTCAACGTCCCCGCGACGACGCCCGCGGACGCGCGCCAGAGCAGCAGCGTGAGACCGACGGCGACGATGCTGGCCTGACCAATGTTGAGTACGGCAAGCGTCTTCAGGCTCTTGACCGTCGCTTCTTCGTACTTGACCAGGCTCCCATCGTAGCGCGCGAACTCGTGGCGCTCGTTGCCGAAATATTTCACCGTTTCGTAGTTGAGCAGCGAATCGACCGCGTGCGCGTTGGCCTCGGTATCCGCCGCGTTTGCCGCACGGTAATAACGCAGCCGCCATTCGGTCACCGAAAACGTGAACGTGATGTACACCGCCAGCGTCGCCAGCGTGATCGCGGCAAAGCCCCAGTCGTAACGCACGATCAGGATGCCGCACACGATCGAGACCTCGAGCAGCGTCGGCAGGATCGTGTAGATCGTCCAATCGAGCAGGTCCGATGTCGCCGTCATGCCGCGTTCGACATCGCGAGCCACGCCGCCGGTGCGCCGGTCGAGATGGAAGCGCAGCGAAAGCGCATGCAGATGCTCGAACACGCGCAACGTGATCTGACGCGACGTGCGCGCCATCACGCGCGCGAAGACGATCTGGCGCAATTCCTGGAACAGCGAAGCGGAAAGGCGGAGCGCGCCGTAGGCCACCAGCAGCAACAGCGGTACCAGCAAAGGCTTCGGCGCGATGTCGAGCTTGTCGACGAGCTCTTTCAAGATCACCGGCACGCCGATATTGGCGAGCTTGGCGATGATGAGGAAGAAGAGCGCGATGCCGACGCGCAACCGATAGTGCCAGACCTGCGGCCACAGGCGGCGGAACACGGACACGAGACTGGCGGGGCGGGAGTCGGGGTTCGACATGTCGGTGTTCTTCGAGAGCGCACTTTACATGGGGCTGGCCGTTCCGTTCACAATCGTGGTCGATATCGCGCGGCGTTATCATCAGGTCCCCTGATGATCGGAGAACGGCCATGCGAGCATTCCGACTGGAATTGTTGCTTGTCGTTGCGTTGCTGTTGGGCGGCGGCCTCGCCTCTGCCGCCCAGGATGCGGCGTCCGGCCCGGTGCGCGCGAAGGCGCCGCGCGGGGCCAAGGTGTTCATCGAGTCGCCGAAGAATGGCGCGACGGTCGGGCAGGAGGTCACGGTCAAGTTCGGCGTGAAGGGCATCGCGCTCAAACCGGCCGGCGATGCGACGCCGAATTCCGGCCACCATCATCTGCTGATCGACCAAAAGGAGTTGCCGCCGCTCGATGCGCCGATCCCGAACGACGCGACGCACAAGCACTACGGCAAAGCGCAGACCGAGGACACGATCCATCTCGATCCCGGCACGCACACGCTGCAGCTCGATTTCGGCGACGCGGCACACCGGCAGTTCGATCCGCCGCTGGTTTCGAAGAAGATCACGATCCACGTGAAGTGACGGTTCAGATCGGGCCGCAGCGAACGACGGCTGCCTATCGAATCGGCGCGACGCGCGGCGCCCGCTGATGCCGCTCGGCGCGATCATCCCTTGGGCAGCGGCGCTGCTGGCCGTCTATTTCGTCTTCAAGGCCGATGCGTATCCGCGAACCAAGACGATCGTCGCGGCGTTGTTCGCGCTTTCGTTCGCGCTGACATTCTGGTTCGTGCAGTGGTATGTGCCGGGCTTGCTTCTTCAGATCGCGCTGATCATCGGCCTCCTGATCTATTTCAAGGTGCGGCCGGACTGAGGTCGCGCGCTTTATTTTTCGATCCTGCAGCGGCGATATCGCGACGCTGCAGGATCGTCCGCACGCATCTCAGTCGATCGGCTCGTTGAGCATCAGCTCGCGCGCATAGCGCACTGGCGGCGATCCGAACGACAGCACTTTGTCGTGATACGCCTTGAGGTCGAACTTGTCGCCTTCGCGCTTTTCGACTTCCTTGCGCAGATCGAGATGCTCCTGCCAGCCGACGAAATACGTCGGCAGCTGTGCCGACGTCAGCTCTGCGCGCACCCACTTGCCCGCCGCTTCGCGCTCTTCCTGGAATGTTTTTACCGTCATCAGCTTCATAGCGTCTTGCTGCGACATGCCGTCGACATGAATCGCCTGATCGAGGATCGCGTTGGCGATCGCTCGCAGATCCCATTTGAGATGCACCAGGTGATATAGCGGATCGTCGTTGAGATAACCCTGATCGGCCATGAGCTTCTCGGCGTAGACCGCCCAGCCTTCGATGAACGCGCCCGAGGAGAGCACCGATCGCAGCACGGATGGATATTTGTTCGAATGCCAAAGCTGCACGTAGTGGCCCGGCATCGCTTCGTGAATCGTCAGCTCGTTGATCGATCGCGTGTTGTATTCGCGCAGGAACGAATCGACCTGCTTCTTGCTCCAGTCGTCCGGAATCGGCGACACCGCGTAGAACGTGTCGAGACTCTTGTCGAGCGGGCCCGGCGCATCGCAATAGGCGAGCGCGACGCCACGCTGGAATTCCGGCATCGTTATCACTTTTACCGGCGCGTCGGGCAACGTGATGAGATTCTTCGCGCGCACGAATGCGGTCGCGTTCGCTAGCGCCGTTTCGGCCGTCGACATCACCTTGTCGCGCGCCGGTCGATCGGCGTACGCGAGCTCCAGCGCGGCCTGGATCGCCGCCTGTTTCTGCGCTTCGTTCGGCGTCTCGGGCAACGGCGGCGCCTTGGGTTTGCCGGCCAGAACCTTGCGCGCGATCCCATACATCTCCGTGCGCGTGCTTTCAAGCGCGGCCTCGGCGCGCTGGCGAATCTCCTGGCGACCCAGCGGTGAATTCAGCGCGAACGCGAGTTTCTGATCGTACAGCGCGGCACCGAGACGAAAATCACCCTTGGCGTTCGGGACAAGTTCCTTGTCCAGCCAGATCTGATTCGCATCGACGGCTTTACGCAATGCCGCGACCGCCGCTTCGAGCTTCTGCCGGTCCGCGTCGGGAAGCTCCTTCGCGTGCGGCATGATGAGGCCGTCGACGAGGCTCAACACGCCCTTGTTCTGTTTCGAAACCGTTTCGGCGTGGATCTTCGGCACGCGTTTCGGATCGAGATTCGCCTGCATCTGCTCGAACAACGCAGGCAATTTCTCCATGCGCGCGGTCGCGGAGCGCAGACGGTCGGGCATCGGCGCGAATTCGCGCGCCATCAACGTGTAAAGCGCGCCGCCGGCGAGCTGACTGTACAGCGTCGGGTCCCACGCCCAGCTTTGCAGCGTCTCGATGCTCCAGATATCCGATTTGACCTGGTTGTGCAGCATGCCGTAATCGACCTGGTTCTCGCGCGAAAGCGTGCTGCGATCGAGCTTGTCGAGATCGGCGAGGATTGCGCGCGAGAAGTCGATCGAGGCCTGGCGACCGGCGGCGCTCAGATCGTCGATCTCGCCGTCGAAGCGATGATCACCGGTCTGCGTCGCGCTGACCGGACTGTTTTTGAACGAACCATCGAGCCAGCGTTTCGAAATGTCGGCGAACTGCTGATCGGCCGACGGCGCCGGCGGTTGTGCAGCAGTGGGCGCCGCTTTTTCGGCCTGCGGCGCCGGCGCTTCCGGCGAGCATGCGGCGACAAGAAGGCTGATCGACAAAACATGCATCCAACGTGGCATGGATGGGCTCCGGTTTCGTGATATCTCAGGGGCGCGATGGTTCTCACATCGCGAAAGCAAATCGTTCGGCATTCCGGCGAACCGGAATTTGCTACTGGAGGAATCGGCAGCGGGACATTGCGAACGGTCCGCCGTGGTCTCGCGCACTCTACATCAGCGAATGGGCCTTTCGGCGATGGTTCGATTGCGCGATATCACTGGATCTTCTGCTGCTTTGCAGCGAAATCGATCGCGTACGTTGAAAAGCCATCCCCATTGTCGCGAACCGTCTTGATATCGCGGAGCCCGGACTTGGCCGCCAGGTCCAGCTTCCCGGAAGCCGAGACGAAAACGACCGGCCCCGCGGTCTTCACCGGCACGAAACGCCAATTGCGATCCGCACCATCCGTGGCGCGAGAGAGGTGTTTGCGCTCACGCACCCAATCGATCAGCACGTCCCGATTTTCGTCCGGCGCCGACAGCACGATGTTGGATCCGTCCAGGCCCGGAAAATGGCCGCCACCGCTCGCACGATAATTATTGGTGACGACGATGAACGCCTGGTCCGCAGTCACCAACTTGCCGTTGAAGCGCAGATCGCGGATTCGGTTCGACTCAGGTTCCGTCACGTCGATCGCGTACGTGATGCCGCCCTGGATCACGTCGAAGTTGTAACTCGGAAATTTGCGATTGACGAGATCCTGCGCTTCGGCTTTTGCGGGATCGATGCGGTTGAAACGCGCGGCAGCGTGCTCCAGCCAGTTCTTCAGCGCCGCGCCATCGATCTTCACCGCCGTCAGCGTGTTCGGATAGAGATAAAGATCCGCGGCGTCGTGGATCGCGAGTGGTCCCGCCGCGACAGCGGTGTAATCGGCCGGTCCGCCGAATCCGCCTTTGAACGGCGCGGCCGCCGAAAGCACCGGGATGCCGGCGTATTGCGGCAGATTCTTCGCCACGTAGTTTTCGACGTACTCGCGTTGCGCCATGTTGACCGGTTGCAATGCCGTCACGTCGCCGACATCGGCGAAATACGTCGTCATCGCAAAGTCGCTGTCGCCGATCGGCGCCGAGACGTACGCCATCGTCGCTTCATGCGCGGGCGCAACGAGCGCCGCGATCTCCGCGTCGGGCACGACGGCGATGCCGTTGGATTGCTTGACGTCGCGCACTTCGGAATGCGTCGCGGCCGCGTCGATCTGCCAGCGCCCGGCCATGCGCACGAGCGCGAGGTCGATGACGCCAAGGCTCTTGCCCCAATAGTTGCCCATGACGGCTGGTTTGCCGTGAACGAAGCCGCGCTGGTTGTCGACGCCCGGCAGGTTGGCGAAACGCGATTTCGCCTTGGCCGGATCCGGAAATGCCGCGTGCGAGTGGCCGAGCAGCAGGACATCGATTCCGGGCTCGTCTGCGAGATACGCATTCGCGTTTTCCATCATCGGCGTGTAGGGCGACGTATCGATGCCGCCGTGCGAGATGGCGATGACGAGATCGACATTCTGAGCGCGCAGTTGCGGCACGAATTCGCGCGCGGCTTCGACTACGCCTTTCGTATAGACCTTTCCGTCGAGATTGCGCTGGTCCCATTGCATGATCGGCGGCGGCGTAAAACCGATGAATCCGATGCGAATGGACGCTTCGCTTTCGCGGCCGCTGGCGTCGCGGACTTTGAGTGTCTTGTCGACCCACGCATACGGCGCGTAGATCGGCTGGTCGTTGCGCCTGCTGAAAACGTTCGACAGGACGAGCGGGAATGATGGCCCCTTGCAGCGCCGCGCGTCCACGCCGTCGACGTTCATCGGGTGGCCCGTCACCTGCGACAGAAACGGCAGACCGTAGTTGAACTCGTGATTGCCGATCGTGCCGCCGTCGTAGCCGAGCGCATCCATGGCGCGATAGATGGCGAGCTCTTCGTCGCAGGCGAGCGGATGGACGCGCGCCTGATAATCCGCGAGCGGCGTGCCCTGGATCGTGTCGCCATCGTCGAACAGCAACGTGTTCGGGAATTCCGCACGCGCTCGCTTGACCAATGTCGCCATGCGCTCGAAGCCGATCGACGGATCTTCGGCGAGGCGGTAGTAGTCGTAACTCAGGATATTGGAATGCAGGTCGGTCGATTCGAGGATCGCGAGCTGCGCTCGTGTTCCGTCGGCGATGGCCGGCCGCGGATGCGGGATGGCAGGCGCATCGCGCCGCTCCCCTTTGCATCCTGCCATCAGGAGCAAAGTGAGCAGGAGCGCGAAAAGACGAAAGGAAATCGAAAGGAAAGGACGGCCGGACAAACGCATGAATCGACCCGGAAAAAGACCAGTGCGTGAGATCGCGCATTGTGCCTGAGCCGAGTGACGGTTCGGCGTTTCGCGCCGCGGATCGGCTAAACTTGCGTGTCGCGAGGCCGCCGCTCGCATTCGCTCCGATGCACTTTTTTCACTCGATTGCTCCATGACCATTCGCACCCGTTTCGCCCCCAGTCCGACCGGTTATCTGCACATTGGCGGCGCGCGCACCGCATTGTATTGCTGGCTCGAGGCGCGTCATCGAGGTGGCGAGTTCATCCTGCGCATCGAGGACACCGATCGCGAGCGTTCGACCGAGGAAGCCGTGCAGGCCATCCTCGACGGCATGCACTGGCTCGGTCTGGACGCCGACGAAGGCCCGTACTACCAGACGCTGCGCATGGAGCGCTATCGCCAGGTCGCCGACGATCTGCTGCGCGCCGGCAAGGCGTACTACGCCTACGAATCCAAGGAAGAAATCGAGGCGATGCGCAATGCCGCGATGTCGAAGGGCGAAAAGCCGCGCTACAACGGCTTCTATCGCGAGCGCAACGAGCCGCTGCGCGAGGATCCGAATCGCGTCATCCGCTTCAAGAATCCGCAATCGGGCAGCGTCGTGTTCGACGACAAGGTCAAAGGGCGTGTCGAGTGGAGCAACGAGGAGCTCGATGATCTCGTCCTGATTCGCTCGGACGGTTTTCCGACCTACAACTTCGCCGTCGTCGTCGACGATGTCGACATGAAGATCGGCGAAGTCATCCGCGGCGACGATCACGTCAACAATACGCCACGCCAGATCAACATCTACCACGCACTCGGCGAACCGGTGCCGGAATTCGCGCATCTGCCGATGATTCTCGGCGCCGACGGCCAGAAGTTGAGCAAGCGCCACGGCGCGGTCGGCGTGATGCAGTACCGCGACGATGGATTCCTGCCGCACGCGCTGCTCAACTATCTGGTGCGGCTTGGCTGGTCGCACGGCGATCAGGAAATTTTCTCGCGCGAGGAAATGATCAACTTGTTCGATATCGCCGATGTCAACAAGTCGGCGTCGCGCTTCGATGTCGAAAAGCTGTCGTGGCTGAATCAGCAATACTTGAAGACCGACGATCCGCTCGAAATCGCGCCGCATTTCGAATGGCAGCTGCGCACCGCCGGTATCGATCCGGAAAAAGGTCCGGATCCGGCCGATGTGATTGTCGCGCTGCGCGACCGCGCGAAGACGCTGAAGGAAATGGCGGAAAAGGCGCGCGTCTGGTACGCGCCGCTCGATCACTACGACGAGCAGGCCGTCGCCAAGCATCTGAAGACGCCGACGGCGCGCGCAGCGCTTGAGGCGGTGCATGCGAAGCTCGCGGAGATCGCCGATTGGTCGGTCGAGAACGTGCACGGCGCGATCGAAGCCGCGGCGGCTTCGATCGGCGAGGGCATGGGCAAGGTCGCGCAACCGCTGCGCGTCGCGCTGACCGGCACGCAGGTTTCGCCGTCGATCGATCACACGACGTTTCTCGCCGGGCGCACCGAAGCCTTGCGCCGGATCGAAGCCGCGCTCGAACGCGCGGGTTGAGGTAGACGCGATGGCGCTCGAGTGCACGCTGACCTCGCTCAGCAATGTCGATCAGACCGATCCTGTCGCCATTCAGGAGCTGATGCGGGCGTGCGTCGACACGCTGCTCGACCCCGTGCTCTGGGAATGGGCCTTGCTGCTGACGCTGATCTGCGCATTGGTCGGCGCAGCGATCGGCTGGGCCAAGGGCCGCTGGCTCTCGGGATTGATCTGGGGCGCGGCGCTCGGGCCAATCGGCTGGGTGGTGATCGCGTTGTCGAAATCGACCTTGCGCGAGTGCCCAGAATGCGGCCGGCGCAACCAGCCCGCCGCGAAGGTCTGCCACTACTGCGGAATCGATTTCCGCAAGTACGCCGGCCAGAGCACGAGATCGCGGCTGAAGGCGCAGGATCGCTCGTCGGGCTGGTGACGCGGGCCTTGATCGCCGGCGAGCAGGCCGCCATCTCCTTGCCATGACGCGCGCGACGGGCGGAGTTAAGATCGTCCGGCGTCTGTGGAGACTTCATGCAGCGAAGCACCAATCACCGACACGGCCGCCACCAGCACCGGCACGACGCAAAGGGATTCGTCGGCGCGGTCGCCAGCGCGTGCGAGTTGCGCGGGCTGCGCCTGACGCCGCTGCGCCTGCGCGTGCTCGAGCTCATCGCGGCTTCCGAAAAGCCGGTCAAGGCTTACGATCTGCTCGATCAACTCCGCGAAGGCCGCGGTGGCGCCGCGCCGCCGACCGTCTACCGCGCGCTCGATTTCCTGCTCGAGCACCGTTTCATCCACAAGCTCGAATCGGTCAACGCGTTCGTCGGCTGTCATCACCCGAACGAAGCGCACCAGGTGCCCTTCCTGATCTGCGACGTGTGTTCCGGCGCCGTCGAAATCTGCGACGAGCGCGTTTCGCGATTGCTCGGCGAACAGGCGCGCGAGCACGGTTTTCGCGCGCGTGCACAGACGCTCGAAGTGCACGGCGTCTGCGAAGACTGTCGCGAGGCGGCGGCTGCGCGTCAGTGAGCTTTGCGCATTCGTGTCGCGCGATTCATCAGAGTCCGGCGGCCTGAAACTCGCAAGGAAGTAACGCCGCAACCTTCTCCGCGCTCGCCTCTCTGAATGTCACGCTGCCGCGTCGATGCGCTTTTCTGTCCGCGCATCGAACAAGTGCAATCCGCTCGTCCGCACACCGAGTTTCAGCACCGATCCGATCTCCGGCAGCGACTGCGGCGGCACGCGCGCAACCAGCGCCTGATCCTCATAGCGGAGATTGAGAAAAATCTCGTTGCCGACCGGCTCGACGACTTCGAGCTTCGCCGCGAGCGTGGCGGCGTCCGCCGGCGTTTCCGCCGGCATCGTCAGATCTTCCGGACGCAAGCCGGCGATCAATTCGCGGCCGGCCATCGACGCCAATTTCGGCATGTCGGCTGAGGATGACACGCGCAATACCGTCGATCCGAACTGCAGGCTTCCATCGTCGAGCACGCGTCCGCGAAAGAAATTCATCGCCGGGCTGCCGACGAAGCCGGCGACGAAAACGTTCGCCGGTTTCTGGTACAGCTGCATCGGCGTATCGATCTGCTGGATCTCGCCGCTGCTCATGACCACGATGCGGCGACCGAGCGTCATCGCCTCGATCTGGTCGTGCGTGACGTAAATCATCGTCGCGCCGAGCTTGCGATGCAGCTTGGCGATTTCGACGCGCGTGCCGAGCCTGAGCTTCGCGTCGAGATTCGACAACGGCTCGTCGAGCAGGAACACGGCCGGTTTGCGCACCAGCGCGCGGCCGAGGGCGACGCGCTGGCGTTGTCCGCCGGAGAGCTGCGCGGGTTTTCGGTCCAGCACTTCGGCGAGATCGAGCATGTGCGCCGCTTCGCGCACACGCGTTTCGGTTTCGGCTCTGGGCGTCCGACGCAGGCTGAGTCCGAACGCAAGATTCTGCGCCACGCTCATATGCGGATAGAGCGCGTAGTTCTGAAACACCATCGCGATATCGCGATCGCGCGGCGCCACGTCGTTGACGACGCGCTCGCCGATCCTGAGTGTTCCCGACGTCACCGATTCGAGTCCGGCGATCATGCGCAGCAGCGTCGATTTTCCGCAGCCGGAGGGTCCGACCAGCACCAGGAATTCGCCATCGGCCGCTTCGAAGCTGGCGCCGGCGACCGCGACCTGGCCGTTCGCGTAGACCTTGCGCACCGAGTCGAGCCGGACCGCCGCCATGTATTCTCCAGATGGATGCGCAGGCCCCGCAGGTGCTTGGGAGCACGCGGGTTGGGCCAGAGTGCCAAATGCCGAATCGATCGGCTATCCTGCGAATGCTCAATGTAAACGTTTTCACGCCTTTTCTACCAGCTTCGGGCGCGTTGGGGAGCCGATGGATCACACCTTTGAATTTCCCAGCGGGTTTCTCTGGGGAAGCGCGACGTCCGCCTATCAGATCGAGGGGTCGCCGCTGGCCGACGGAGCCGGGCCCAGCATCTGGCACCGTTTCGTGCGCACGCGCGGCATGGTCAAGGACGGCCACACAGGCGATATCGCCTGCGATCACTACCGCCGCTTTCGCGACGACGTGAAACTGATGCGTTCGCTGGGTCTCAAGGCCTACCGCTTCAGCATCGCCTGGGCGCGCGTGCTTCCGGAAGGAAAGGGCCGCGTGAATCCAGCCGGGCTCGCGTTCTACGAAAGGCTCGTCGACGCGTTGCTCGAGAACGGCATCGAGCCGCTCGCGACGCTCTACCACTGGGACTTGCCCGCGGCGCTCGACGATCGCGGCGGCTGGCTCAATCCTGATATTGCCGATTGGTTCGCCGAGTATGCGAGCGTCGTCTATCGCAAGCTCGATGGCCGCGTGAAAAAGTGGGCGACACTCAACGAGCCGTGGGTCATCACCGATGGCGGCTATCTCCACGGCGCGCTCGCGCCCGGACATCGAAGCCTGTTCGAAGCGCCGATCGCGAGTCATCATCTGCTGCGCGCACATGGCGCGGCGGTGAAAGCGTATCGCGCGGAAGGCAAGCACGATATCGGCATCGTCGTGAACATCGAGCCGAAATATCCGGCATCGGACGATCCCGAAGACGTTGCCGCCACCGCACGCGCCGATGCGTACATGAACCGGCAATACCTCGATCCGGTGTTCCGCGGCGAATATCCGCCGGAGCTCAAGGAAATTTTCGGCGAAGCGTGGCCCAGCTGGCCGGCCGAGGATTTCGAATTGATCCGCCAACCGATCGATTTTCTCGGCGTCAATTACTACACGCGCAGCGTGACGTGCCACGACCCGCGCGCGTGGCCGCTCAGGGCGACGTCGGTGAAGCAGAACGCCACCCATACCGAAACCGGTTGGGAAGTCTTCGCGCAGGGACTCACCGATACGCTGACCTGGATCAAGGATCGCTACGGCAACCCGCCCGTATACGTTACCGAAAATGGCTCGGCGTTCTATGATCCGCCGCTGATTGATGGCGACACGCTCGACGACCCGTTGCGCGTCGACTATCTGCGCAAGCACCTGCGCGCGGTGCACGCCGCGATCGCCGCGGGTTGCGATGTGCGCGGGTACATGGTTTGGTCGCTGCTCGACAATCTCGAATGGTCGCTCGGGTTTTCCAAACGCTTCGGAATCGTGCATGTCGATTTCCAGACGCAGAAGCGCACGCCGAAAGCGAGCGCTCGCTTGTACGCCGAGATCGTCGCGAGCAACGGTTGCGCACTCGGCGCGGCGGCGCGTTGACGCAATGCGGATGAATAGGTCGCGCTTGGTCTCATTGCTGGCAACAACGCGCGGATGAGTATTTCGGTGCAGGCGGCGCCCGTTCTTGTCGCCGACGTCGGCGGTACTCATGTGCGCTTTGCGCTGGTCGACGTGGCGGCGAGCGAGCCCCTGATCGACGGCACGACCCGGCGCTATCGCGGAGCCGATTTCACGAGCTTTGCCGACGCGATGCGCCGGTATGTCGACGACGTGGGCGCAAAGCCGGGCATGGCCGTGATCGCGGCCGCGGGATTGCGCGTCAACGGCGAAACGCGCCTCACCAACCTGCCGTGGGTGATTTCTCAAGCAGCCATCGAGCGCGAATTCGGTTTCGACCGCGCGACATTGATCAACGACTTCGCTGCGATGGCGCTCAGCGTACCGCTGCTGAAGCCGGCGGACATGCGCGTGATCGGCGCGTGCGCGCCGACGCGTTTCGATCCGCGCACGACGCAGACGTTCGCGGTGGTCGGTCCCGGCACGGGTCTGGGCGTTGGCGCGCTTGTGGTGCGCGATGGGCACGTGCACGCGCTCGAAACCGAAGGCGGTCACGCCAGTCTCGCTCCCAACAGCGAAGAAGAGAGCCGGATCATCGAGCGGCTCGCGGTGCGCTTCGGTCATGTGTCGAACGAGCGTGCGATCTGCGGAAGCGGTCTGCTGAATCTCTACGAGACGTTGTGCGAAATGCGAGGCGTCGCGCCGGCTTTCTCGGCACCCGAGCAAATAACCGGCGAGGCGAGCAACAGCCGCGAATGCCAACGCGCGCTGGAGCTCCTGTGCGAGTTTCTCGGCGCGCTCGCCGGCGATCTCGTGCTGACCTTCGGCGCGTGGGACGGCGTCTACGTCACCGGTGGACTCGCTCCGCGACTCGTATCCTGGATAGAAGCCGGTCGGTTCCGCGATCGTTTCGAGAACAAGGGCCGACTGTCGGCGGCAGTGGCCCGCGTTCCGACATCGGTCGTGGTTCAGCCCGACGTCGGCCTGCTCGGCGCGGCGGCCTTCGCGATGCGCGAAGCGGGTCGATTGACGGCGCGCGACGGCTGAATGCGTTTCGCACTAATTGCTGGACGACACGGGCTTCGGTGGCGTCTTCGAGCGAGTATTTGAACCTGGCGTGCGCGCGGTCGTCACTGCGATGTGCGCTGGCAGCGCATGGATGCGCCATGCGCCGTTTTCTGGTTCGACTCGCTTGCCGTTCGCGAACAGAGCCGCCCCTGGCGTCGAGGTCTGCGTTGAAATCGCGATACCGCCGGCCGGCATGGTGAAGCGCTCGCCGGTGATCTCGCCGCGTACGCCGTCATCGCCACGCTTGAGTGAATAGCTCAACGAACCGTAAGGCGTGCGCAGGCGTTCGACATGCACGCCGTTGCCATCCAGCCACGCGTCCGGAATGCCCGCCGCGATCACGAGTGACGCATCGGATTCGCGTACGTACGCAAAAAGATCGAGGATCGACCGGATGAAATCCGACGCGACCCAGCCGTGCGGCATGTCGCCGACGAAACGCGATTCGCGCGGATCGCGACCGACGACTTCCGCCCATTGATTCCATTCGGCAGGACGGCGATCGCGCATGAAGAAATCGATGGCCTGCTGCGCGCGGTCGCGCCACCCGAGCCGAGCGAAAGTGGCGACCGTGCGCCATTCGTAAGGCGTGTAATCCTTCCAAGGCGTGATGCCGTCGCGGCGCTGCGCGAACTCGTTCCAGTAGCGCTCGAACGTGGCGTTGAGAAGATCCTGTGGCAGATTGGACTGCTCACCGCCGGGGGAAAGGGCAATCGTCGTCGACGTTGCATCGAAGTCGCCGAGCTCGGCACAGCCGGGCAGATAGTCGATGTGATGATCGGCAACGGTTTGGCGTATCGACGCGTAGAGATCTGTGCGGAACTCGTCGCGCGAGTGTGCGATGCGCGCGGCCGCATCATTCTTTCCGAGCGACTCGGCGATTCGTGCGGCATCCTTGTAGCCGACAAGCGACCAGAAATCGTCCCAGTACGAATGCATCGGCTTGGCCGAATAGCCTTCATGGCTGATCGACGCGGGCATCAATCCGTAGAACGCGCGGCGATCGCCGCTGCGATTCGCGTCGGTGCGCTCGCTCGCGCGAAGCTCGTCCATGTACCGCACCGCGGCGTCGACATGCGGCCACGTCGATTCGAGCAGCGCGCGGTCGCCGGTGTAGCGATAGACCTGATCGGCGAGATAGATGAGCTCACCGTGGCTGTCGTTTTCCGGCACCGGGTCCGAACCGCGCGCATCGACGCAGCAAGGCACCTTGCCATTCTTGAACTGATAGGGCGCGTACCAGGCGAGATATTCGCGCGCGGCGTCCTCGTGCCCGAGTCGCAGGAGCGCGGCCGACATCATCGCGCCATCGCGGATCCACGAGCGCGCGTACGAACGCGTGCCCGGGCGCAGCGCTGCGCCGTCGCGGCTGATCAGGATGTCCGCGAGCGCCGTGCGCAGCGTGTCGACGATCGGCTGCGCTGCGGCCGGCGCGCTGATGGCGACGCGATTCAGCGCATCGCGCCATGTGCGCGCCACTTCGTCGCGCTGCGTCTCCAGCCATTTCGGAATCGCGTTGCGCGACATGGGCGCAGGCCTTTGCGGCGTTCCGTCGAGCGGAATCGCGAGACCCGAACGTTACGCCAGCATGCGGCGCGAGCGATAGCCGGTAGAGCAGCGCGCCGGATGCGAGTCCCGTTTCGTCGTGTACGGCGCGCGTCGGGATGACTTCGTTGGCCGTGCCGGCGAGACGAGCGGTTGCCGCGAGATGCTCGACCGCAAGACCAGAATCGAATGGCGAGCCGACCGCAATATCCGGCGCCGCGAGCGCGAACACGCGTGGCTTGCCGTCGACCGAAAGCGTTCGCGCCATCGATCGCAAGATCGTGGATCGGGCTGACACCGCCGGGCGTGTTGAGGAACTGCACGGCCGGATTGACCTGAAACGGCTGCGCGACGAGTGCGAGCGTGACGTCGCGCGGCTGCGTCCGTCGTGTTCTCCAGAACATATTGCGCGAGCAGTTCCGACGCGCCGCGCCGTCCCGCGGCGAATGCGGTGATCGTCAGGCGAAGTTGCGCGGTCTGCCAGGCGACGCTCGGAATCGGCAGGTAACCGTCGGCGAGCGAATGCGAGATCGTGGCGTCGGCCCAGGTCGTGAGATGGCCGTCGCGCGTCGACGATGATCGGCGCGATCGAGAATCCGCCGCGCGCGACTTCGAGCGCGCCGTCTTCGGAAAAGAGGCCGGTTTCATGCCCGCCGTCGATGCCGACGATCGTCCAGTACGTCTGCTCGTTGTAGAAGCCGCGCGGATACCAGCCGCGCGGCGCCGATTTCGCGAGCTCAGAGAAGAACGCGTTCGCCGACGCGCCGAACGCAAGGTCCTTGATTTCGATTTCGTCGAGCGCATAGCCCGGCTTGCTTGCCGTGCAGCGCCACGCGAATGTAGCGCGCTTCGGATTCCGGGAGATACAAGCGGATCGACGCCGCCGTTGCCGGCGGTCACGCGGCGCACGCTGCGCCAGTCGCGCGCGTCATCGGAAAGCGCGATGTCGTATTGCGATGCGAACGCGTCGTCGTGCCAATGCAGCACGAGACCGCCGAATTCGCGCTCGATGCCGAGATCGATGATCAGCGACTGCTCGGCGCCGCGCGCCGGATCGCTGCGCCAGGCCGTCGCGAGATCGCCGTCGATGGCATTCGATGCGGGCGCTCCGGCGAGCGACGATGAAGCCTGCGCGAGCGGCTTCGGCAGCACCGCGGGCGGCGGCGGTCGTTCGCGAAAAACGAGCTGATCGAAGCAAACCTCGCCGCGACCGCCGTTGACGGCGTAAATCGTGAACTCGATCGACTCGCTGCTGCGCAGCGTGCGATCCGCGATCGGACCCCAGGCGAAGCCGATCTGGCGTTTCTTGAAACGCTGCTCGGTCCATTCGCGCGGAAATGCGAAATCGGCGCGGTTGACCCACCACACGTTTTCGTTTTTCGCGTCGGCGAGCTTGAACTGAAATGCGTTGTCGGGCCCGCTGCCGCGCACGCGGACATCGAACTCATAGTTGTCGGGATAGTCGATGTGCAGCGGGCGACGCATCGCGGCGTAACCGGACACGCCGTGGAAATCGAAATCGAGGCAGAGTGCTGCGCCGTTCGCGCCGTCGGTCTTGCGCAGGCTCGCGCTGACCTGATCCGACGCGGCCGCGGTCCATGCGCGAAGCGATCGCCGAAATCGTCGAGCGTTCGCGGTGCCGATTGCGCGAATGAAACGCTCGGCGCGAAGGACCGTGCAGGCGAGCGCAAGAAACGCGGCGAATCGCACATGCGCGCTCAACCCTTGACGCTCCCGAGCAGCAGGCCCTGCAGGTAGTGGCGCTGCAGCGCGAGGAACAACAGCAAGCACCGGCAGCACGGTGACGACGGATCCCGCCATCATCAGCTCGTTGTCCTGCACGTGCTCGCGCGAGAGCGCTGCGAGCGCGACCGGCGCGGTCTGCCAGGCCTGATCGCTCAGCACGATCAGCGGCCACATGAAATCGTTCCAGCTCGCGAGGAACGTGAAGATCGCGAGCGTGACGACGATCGGTTTCAGCAGCGGCAAGCACGATCGTCGCGAAGATGCGCCATTCTCCGGCGCCGTCGATGCGCGCGGCTTCGAGCAATTCGTCGGGAATCGAGCGCGCGTATTGGCGCACGAGGAAGATGCCGAACACGGTCGCCATCGCCGGCACGATCACGCCGCCGTAGCTGTTGACGAGATGCAGCCATTTCATGATCAGGAACAGCGGAATCATCGCGACCTGCGCCGGGATGACCAACGCCGCCGAGCATGGTCTGGAATACGCGATCGCGGCCGGCAAAGCGCAACTTTGCGAACGCGTAGCCGGCGGCGAGATTGAAAACGCAGCGATAGCAGCGTGATCGCGGTCGCGACCAGGAGGCTGTTGGCAAGATAGCGGCCCATGCCCGCGCGCTCGAACAGTTCGCGATAGTTGGCGAGCGTCGCGCTCTTCGGCAGCAGCGGCGGCGGCAGCGAGCTCGCTTCGCCGGGCTGCATGAACGACACCGACAGCATCCACAACAGCGGAAACAGCGCGAAGAATGTCGAGCAGCACGAGCAGGCCGTTCGCCAGCAGCCACTGTCCGCGCGAAGCCTCGTTCATGCGGTTTCTCCGCGTCGGCCCCAGCGCAGCAGAAGCAACGTGGCGGCGAGAATCAGCGCGAACAGAAGGAATGCGATCGCCGACGCGCGCCCGAGGCTCCACCAGGTAAAGCCTTCCTGATACATGAAATACAGAACGCTGACCGTGCTCTGCAGCGGATTGCCCTGCGTCATCACGTACGGTTCGGCGAACAGCTGGAAATAACCCGACACGGTGATGATCGCGACCAGCAACAGTGCCGGACGCAGCATCGGCAGCGTGATGTGGCGCAGGCGCTGCAGCATCGACGCGCCGTCGATGTGCGCCGCTTCGTAGAGATCGCGCGGAATGCCCTGCAACGCGGCGAGCAGGATGATCATGTTGTAGCCGAAGTTCTTCCAGACCGCGAACAGGATGATCGCCGGCATCGACCAGTGCGGATCGCCGAGCCAGTCGATCGGTGCGATGCCGAATTTCGCGAGCGCGTAGTTGATCAAGCCGTAGCGCGTGTGGAAGAGATAGCGCCAGATCACGGCGACGGCGACGACCGTCGTCACCACCGGCGCGAACAGCGCGGTGCGGAAGAAGCCCTTGAATCGCGCGAGCTTCGAATCGAGCAGCAACGCTGCGCCGAGCGACACCGCGATCGAGAGCGGCACGCCGACCAGCGACGAAATAGAACGTGTTGCCGAGCGATTTCCAGAACAGCGGCGTATTCAGGATGTCGATGTAGTTGCCGAGCCCGACGAAGCGGAGATTGCGAAGATCCGCGAGCGCGTAGAGATCGAAGTCGGTCAGGCTCAGCGCGAACGCGGCGAGCACGGGCACGAGGAAGAATCCGCCGATGACGAGCAGCGAAGGCGCGACGAACGTCCATGCGGCGCGCTGCTCGTTCATCGGGTCGACGGCCGTCGTCAACATCCAGCGGCGCTTCTCGAGGATCGTATCGGCGCGCGCGTCGAGCTCGCGCAGCACCGCGTCAGTCGTTTCGCCGCCGCGGATCGCGCGCTCCGAAGCGAGGCGCATCTCCTGCGCGATGCGCTCCCACTCGGGAACTTTCGGCGTCGGCTTGACGCGTTCGAGCTGATCGCGGAACGCCTTCGCGTGAATCGTCGTTGGCCAGCTCGGGATCGTTCCACGCGCTGCGGCGCGGCGGCAGATCGCCGCACAACGCGTGGAAGCGAACCTGCTGTTCCGGCGCGGACAGGAACTCGATCAGCTGCCAGACCTCGTGCTTGTGCGGCGAGCTCGAGAATATGACGAGGCTGCTGCCGCCGCCGATCGCCGCGCCGGGGCCGTCGGGTCCGGGCAGCGGCGCAGTGGCCCAGTCGTTCTGGAGTGTCGGCCGGCAGACGGCGGCTGAATTCGCCGACGTTCCACGGTCCCGTGATGTAGAACGTGTAGAAGCCTCGCGCGAACTCGTCCCAGACGTTCGAGATTTCGGTGTTGCTCATCGGCGGCGCCCAGCCGCGCCGGAACATGTCGACGTAGAAGTCGAACGCGCGGCGGAACCCGGGACTTTCGAAATTGCCGCGCGTGTCGTTGTCGCGCAGCAGCGGATCGGGTTCCTGCACGGCGAGATTCAGCAGCGGCTCGAATTCGTTGAGTGGCAGGAAGATCGCGTAGTTGCCGGCGCCCGCGTTCGCCTTCACGGCGGCGAGTGCGCGCGTCCATTCGGACCAGTCGCGCGGCGGCTCGGGAAATCCGGCGCGCGCGAGCAGGTCCTTGCGATAAAAAAGCAGGCGCGTATCGATGTACCACGGAACGCCGTACAAACTTCCGTCGATGACGTTGGTGTCCCAGATGCCGGCGAAATAGTCGTCGTGCGGCACTGCCGATCGACGCGTCGACGTAAGGCTGCAGAGGCTCGAGCGCGCCGAGCGTCGCGAGCTCGGGAATCCATGTATTGCCGAGCTGGCCGATGTCGGGCAACGCATCGCCGGCGAACGCGGTCAGAAGTTTTTCGTGCGCGGCGGTCAGCGGCAGCTGCTGGACCTCGACGCGAATGTTCGGGTGCGCGTGCTCGAAATCATCGAGCAGCGTGCGTACGACTTCGCCTTCGCGGCCGATCGTCCAGAACTTGATGACGGTGACGTCGCCGGCGCCGGAACGAGCGCACGCTGCGAGAACGAGCGACGAACGCGAACGCACCGAGTCGTGCCCACGGCAACCGCGCGCGCGTCGGTCGCGATTCATTGATTCGCGGCCACGGCGTTGGCGGGTTCTTCCAGCCAGCCGCCGGTGAAGCCCGCGCGTTGCAGGCCGCGACGGATGTAGGGATTCTTGCGCATGACCTTCCAGACGAAATCGTCGCGATAGTTTTCGATCATCGCGATGATAGGACCCTGATCGATGCCGATGTAGTCGCCGGCGACCCAGCCGAATCCCGGCACGAGATGACCGCTCTTGAGCGGGATGTCGTAGGTGAAGCTCGGATTGAACGCATCGAAGAATCCGTACGTCGAATAGATCTGCGCACCGAGCTGATCGTGCATTTCCTCGATCGCGGGTATGACGATTTCCGGAGCGAACGGCAACGACGCGGCCGCGGCGGTCGGTGCGATGGTGCCGTCGTCGAACGCATCGGCGAGCCCGGCGCCGCGCGCGGAATAATGGCGGAACGCACGCGACTGGCCGGCGTAATCCTGCTGTGTTGCCGAAGGTCCGTCGCTCGCGGTGAGTCCCCAGATGTTTTCGCCGTAGAGTTTCCAGCCCATCGGATTGGCGATTGCATAAGCGCGCTGCGCGTAGGTCGCGCGGCGGCTGTTCTCGAAATAATCGAATCCGCGCGAGCGCATGTAGGCGTCCTGGATGTCGCGGAAATCGATCCAGACGTGCGAGTACTGATGTCCGAACAGCGGCGCGAAGCCGAGATATTCCTGCTGCTGGAAGGTGCCCCACGCGCGCGTGTAGCTCTTCGTCCATGCGGTCCAGGCATCTGTGCCGACGCCCTGCGTCGGCGAGCCGAGCGCGAGCACGTAGATCAGCATGCCTTCGTTGTAGCCCTGCCAGTCGTATGGGATGTAGCCGCGTTTCGGATACCAGCCCATCGCGATCAGCGGCGCGCGCACCTGCATCCACGGCCATTCGACGCGACGATAGATCGTGTCGGCGAGCCGGCGTATCTCGGCTTCGTCCTTCGTCGTCTTGATCGAAGTACGACTGCGAAAACAAG
The DNA here is from genome assembly GCA_963834755.1 of uncultured Gammaproteobacteria bacterium. Classification (GTDB taxonomy): domain Bacteria; phylum Pseudomonadota; class Gammaproteobacteria; order Xanthomonadales; family Rhodanobacteraceae; genus Dokdonella_A. Next base: position 906,844 of record CAWICQ010000012.1, on the reverse strand, counting down.
ACGCCGCCGAGCAGCAGCGCGGTATCGACCGACGAGAGCTCGACCCAGTCGGCGTAGCGCGCGCCGGTCTTGAGATCGAGAAAGTGATAGAAAAATCCGTGGTAACCGCTCATGCCTTCGGTGCGCGAGCCTTGCGGCGCGCCTTCGAGGAAACGCAGCGTCGCGAGCGTGCGCTGCGCGGCCTGCTCGCGCGTGATGTAGCCGCGCTCGACGCCGATGCCGTAGGCGGTCAGTCCGAAGCCGATCGCGGCGACGCTGGAAAACGGCTCGGTGTAGGGATACCGATCCGGAACGAGCCCGGTATCCGGATCGGTGGTGTCCCAGAAGTAGTTGAACGTGCGGTGCTCGAGATCGTCGAAGAGCGGCGTCAGCGGCGGTTTGAGCAGCGGCGTGACGACCGCGCGCGGCGGTTCAGCTTCGTGGTGGCTGCAGGCGCCGACGAGGAAAACGGCGGCGAGAAGGGCGGCGAAAAGATGTCGCGGGAATCGACTGCGGAGGTGCACTAGCGGATCGAAGGTTGTACGAAACTGAACGGCATGCAGGCTCATCGTGCTGCCCATGTTAACGGGACGCGCGCAGGCCGGCTTCTCAATGGGACCAGCATTCGAATCGCTGCCCGGCCGGAAGTTCCCGCCGGGCAGCGCGGATTTGCATTACCAGCGCACGCCCATCGTGAGCTTCAGTGTGCGCGGCACCGTGTACATGTTTCCGGTCGTGTTCGCGGTCACGATCGGCATGAATACGCCGTTCGAGCCCCAATTGGTGTTGAAGTCCGAGAGTTCTTGAAGTTGAACGCGTTGAGGAGATCGAGCCGCATGTACAGCGTGACGCCGGCCGGTGAGGTCGAAATCCTTGTTCGCGGCGAAATCGACCTCGCGCACGCCGAAGATCTTGCCGCCGGCGATGAAGCGTCCGGTGCCGGGCGTGTCGGCGTTGGCGGGAATGCACATCGGGCCGCCATAGCACGCGATGTCGGAGATCGGAATCGGCGTCTGCAGGATCAGCTTCGATGAATACGTCATGCCCCACGGACCGTCGATGATGCCGGTCGCGACGAGACGATGCTTGGCCGCGCCCGACGATGTCAGGAACGGATAGTCGGTGATGTCGGGCTCATCGAGCGAGTAGTGCTCGCCGAACTTGCGGTTTTCCTCCGCATCCGTGTACGTGTAGGCGATCGTGACGCCCCAGCCCGAATCCTTCGTGTAGGGCTTTTCGGCGGAGAACAGCACCGAATTGGCGTTCGTCTCGATGCCGTTCTTGCCGAGGATCAGCGCGCCGAATCCCGGAATCGGCATATTGAACGGGAGGCTGCCATCGGGATTGAAGAACGTGCCGTCGGCTTGGCGGTTGCCGAGAATGAACGCGAAACCGTCACGGCTCTCGATGCGCGACAGCGTCACGCTCGTGTTCCACTGGCCGAGCTGGTTGCGCATGCCGATGCTGAACTGATCGGAGTAGGGCACCTTGAGGTTGTTGTTGAGCAGGTCGATCTCGCGACCGCCGCCGTTCGGAGCTCACCAGCGAGCGCAGCACGTTGATGTCGTAGAACGACGGATCCCAGTTCGACGCAGTTCGACTGCGTCGTGTCGCACGGCTGGCCGTTCGGCGAGTTGAAGAACACCGTGTACGACGGGAACGTCGCTTTCGATTCCTCGAGCTGCAGGTAGTCGAAACTGTCGCGATCGTAGGCGCGGCCGATGCCGCCGAAGAACACGTGCTGCTCGTCGCCGTTCATGTCGTACGAGAAGCCGAGGCGCGGCTGCCACTCGTCCTTCGGCGCATTGCGGTTGTTGCCGGTCGAGATGTAATCGTTGATGTTGACCCCAGCCAGCGTCTGCGCTAGGTCTGATGGATGTTCGATCCTAGCCATTGCAATGCGGAGACGACGTCGGGCGGCGTCACGTAGTTGAGATAGCTCGGCGTTTCCTCGTAGTCCCAGCGCACGCCGAGATTCAGCGTCAGCTTGTCGTTGACCTGCCAGTCGTCCTGCAGATAAAGCCCGAACTGCTTGTTCTTCGATTCCGCCGTGCCGTTGCCGACGCCGGCGAGCGGCACGCCGAAGAACGCCTTGTACGGATCCTGATTCGCGCCGTTCGGCGTCGACGTCGAAGAAGAACTGCGGATTGGCGGGATTGATTTCCTGCGTGGAGAGTTTGACCTCCTTGTACTTGATGCCGGTCTTGACCAGATGATCGCCCATCCAGTGCAGATCGGTGAACGAGAAATCGTCCTGGATCGCCGGACCTTGCTGGCCCTTGTTCTGGAAGTTCGCGCCGGCGCCGATCTCGCAGCAGCACGTTTTCGTTGTCGGCTTGTCAGCGTAGATGAACGCGTTGCCGTTGGTGACCGGTCGCGGACCCCAGGTCGTGTCTTCCCAGGTGACGTGCGCGTCGTTCTGCCAGCGATCCGCGGTGTGCAGCCAGCGCAGGTCGGCGCGCTTCTCGTTGTTGACGATGTCGCTGCCGAACGAGCGGCGCCTGCGTGCCGCCGACGTTGTCGCGCTGCGATTCCTCGCGGTAGCGTGCGGTGAGCTCGAACGAGATCGGCCTCGGACAGCGAATAGTCGAGCTTGCCGAAGTAGAGATCCTCGTGGAACGGAATGCTGGTCGGCCCGGTTTGCGCGGCGACGTCGGGCGGCAGCGGACCCGGATCGGCGTTGCCTTCGACGACGGTCGTCGGCGTGACGAAGTCCTTGCCTTCGTAGGTGAAGAAGAAATGCATCGCGTCCTTGATGATCGGTCCGCCGAACGCGGCGCCGTATTCCTTCTCCTGCGTCTGCACCTTGTCGCCGGCGCCGTGCTCGGCCGGCGTCATCGCGCGCCAGGCATCGCCGGTGTAGGTGCCGAACACTTCGCCGTGGAATTCGTTGGTGCCGGATTTGGTGACCGCGGTCACCGCGGCGCTCGACAGCTGGTCGTACTCGGCCTTGTAGTTCTGCGTGATGACCTTGTATTCGCCGATGCCGAGCTGCGGAAACGGATTGCCGCGCGAGCGAATCCTGGCCGGTGATGCCGCCTTCTGCAGCACGTAGTTCTTCTGGCCGACGCCGTCGATATAGACGTTGATGCCGCTCGCCGATCTGCGCGCCGCCCTGCAGCTTGGTCGTGCCGTTGCCGGGATCGAGGCTGAACGCGACGCCCGGAATGACGTCCGCGAACTCGAGGAAGTTGCGCGTCGTCTGCGGAATCGTGTTGATGATCTTGGTCGACACCGTGCCGCCGACTTCGGAGGTTTTCACTTCCGGCAGCGTCAGTCGCGGTGACCGTCACGCCTTCGAGCGTCGGCGGCTTCGGCGGCGTGCTCGGCGGCGAGATTGAGCTCGGCGGTCTGCGCGACGCTCAGCGTCACGGTGCGCGACGCGCCGCCCGGCGTCCTGCACGGTGTACGTGCCCGGCGGCAGGTTGGCCATCGTGTAGCTGCCGTCGCTCGCCGCGGTCACGCGGCGCACGAGTCCGGTATCGGTGTTGGTCGCGGTGATTTCGGCGCCGCCCGCGGCTTCGCCGCGCAGCGTCGCGCCGGTGCTTTGGGCGAAAGCGGAGGCACGGTCGCCGCGAGGCAGCCGGCGAGCGCGCACGCCAGCAGTCTGGGTTTGCAGAAACGAGGCGACGTTGGAATTTACGCATGTGCATTTACTCCCCGGGACACGTCTGATGAATAAGCGGTTATTCGAGCAAGAGCTGCTTTAACTCGTGTCGCTGGCGGCGAGGCCGACGGCGCGCGCGGGCGCGCCGCAGGATTGGCGGATAACGAGCTCGCACGGCAGCCGGTCGGTGGAAAGCTCGCACGCCGCCTTCCTTGTCGATCAGCGCGACCAGGCGCTCGAATGCGCGGCGTCCGAGATCGGCGATGCGCACGCGCACGGTGGTCAGCGGCGGCGTCACGAAACGCGCGATCGGAATGTCGTCGAAACCGGCCAGCGCAATGTCGTCCGGAACGCGCAGACCGTGTTCGGTCAGCGCGAACAGGCAGCCGAGCGCCATCATGTCGTTGGCGGCGAAGATCGCGTCGGGCTTCTCGTCGCGCGCGCAGATGTCGAGGCCCGCGCGATAGCCGGATGCTTCGCTGAAATCGCCTTGCAGGATCGTCTCGCGCGTTCCGCGGATGGCGCGCGAGCGTGTCGCGATAGCCGCGCAGGCGCTCGTCCGCATCGAAGTTGTGTTCCGGCCCGCTGATGAATGCGATATGCCGATAGCCGCTGTCGATGAGATGCCGCACCATCGCGCGTCGCGCCGCCGTGATTGTCGACCGCGAGCGCGGCGATAGCTGCCCGCGGCGATGCGCGTGTTGACCAGAACGGTCGGCACACGTCGCCGGCAGATTCGCCGCGAGCATGCTCGTGTCGGCTATGCGGCGACATCACGAGCAGCCCATCGACGCGGCCTTGCAAAGTGCGCAGCGCCTGCGCCGCCTCCGACGCCGAACCGTGCGAGCTCGAAACGAGCAGGTGGCGGCCGCTCGCGCGCGCCGCCGAATCCATGCCGCGGATCAATTCGGAGAAGAATTCGCCGTGGAGGTCCGGCAGCAGCACGCCGACCATGTCGGTGCGCCGCGGTGATCAGGCTGCGCGCCGCCGCGTGCGGCACATAGCGCAAGCTCGCCGGCGGCTTCGATGATGCGCCGCCGCGTTGGCTCGGTGACGCTTTCGTGACCATTGAGCGCGCGCGAGACGGAGGCGACCGAAACGCCGGCGACGCGAGCGACATCTTTGATCGTGACCGACACGGCGTCCCCCGATCGAAAGCGCGTCCTGGCGCCGGTGTAAACGTTTACGGTAAACGTTTACATCGTGAGGTTTTCGTTGTCGATTGTCATGCTGCGCTACAGCAGGACAACCGGGGTCACGAGCGATGCGTCAGCGGACAAACGAGTCCGTGCGAATCGCCGCGGTTGGCGTTAGGAGCCGTCGTTGGGATCGACTCGTTGCCGACGAGTTGACCGGTCGAGCTGAGCGGTTCGACTCGTCATCGCCCTCCGATTGAGGCTCTGTCCGGCTTGGTTGCATACTCGGAACAGACTCATCAGATGGACCGGTGCCAAGCGGCATGATCGACAGGCAAAGGGAGGCCCCTTTTTCGGTCAAGCAATTCCCTCCGCCGTTGAAATGTTATAGTATAACCGCCATATGACGAAAGCCGCCCATGCTGGGGGCACCGCTTCTTCAGTGCGTTCAAGCCAAATCGAGCGCGAACATCACATCGTGCGTCATGTAGCGTCAGGACCATCATGAGCCCCCAACACCATTCCCTTGCCGGCCGACTTGCGGATCGGTTCGGTGCCACCGCATCGTTCCTCTGCGCGGTGCATTGCGCTGCGCTGCCGCTGATCATCGCGGCGTTGCCGGCGATCGGGCTCTCGTTTCTTGCCAATCATCGTTTCGAGCGCGGCTTCATCGCATTCGCCAGCGTGCTGGCGACGACGACGTTCATCGTCGGCTTCAGGCGCCATCGCCGCTTTCACGCGTTCTGGTTTCTGGTGCCCGGTCTGCTGTTTCTGGCCGGCGGCGTCATGGTCGATTTCGATCAGAGCGCCATTGCTCACGCCGTGCTGGTCAGCATCGGCGGCACGCTGGTCGCGGTTTCGCACTTGACGAACCTTCGTCTCGCGCACGGGCACGTGCACGACGCGTCGTGCAAGCACGAGCTGAAACCCGCAAGGTAACGCGAGGATCGCGCGTTCCGGTTCTGGTGGCTGTCGCCTGCGTAATTGTGTAACGAGCGTCACGCTGCCTAGCATCGCGAGCGGCGCTCGTCACCTCGCCGGGAATTCTCTTGAGCTTCTCCCACGACCACGCACACCACGGGCACGTCCATCACGCCGCGAACGACCGGGGCGAGAATCGGCTGCTGTTCGCGTTTGCGCTGACGCTCGTGATGCTGGTCGCCGAGGCGATCGGCGGATTCGTTTCTGGTTCGCTGGCACTGCTCGCCGACGCGGGTCACATGCTGGTCGACGCGGTCGCGCTGATGTTCGCGTGGCTCGGCGCCCACTACGCGCGGCGCCCGGCCGACGCGCTGCGCACGTTCGGTTATGCGCGGCTCGAAGTGCTCGTCGGCTACAGCAACGCGCTGATGCAGTTCGTGCTGGTCGCATGGATTGCGAGCGAAGCGCTGATGCGTTTTGCCGATCCGGTGCCGATACTCACCGGAACCATGCTCGCGGTCGCAGTGGCCGGTCTCGTGGTCAATGCGATCGTGCTCGGCGCGTTGTCGCGCGGACACGGCGACATCAACACGGCGGCCGCGCGCCTGCATGTGCTCGGCGATCTGTTCGGTTCGCTCGGCGCCATCTGCGCGGCGCTGCTCGTACGCGAATTCGGCTGGCTGCGCGCGGACGCGGTCGTTTCGATCCTGGTATCGCTACTGATCCTCGGCAGCGCATGGCGGCTGATGCGACGCAGCGCGCACATCCTGCTCGAAGGCACGCCCGAAGGCATGGACGCGGATATCGTCGGCGATACGGTCGCGCGCGACGCGGTCGGCGTGCACGACGTGCATCACGTTCACATCTGGCAGCTCGCGGGCGGCAGCCATGTCGCGACGCTGCATGCACGCGCGCAGGACGGTTACGCGTCTGACCAGGTCATTCTTTCGATCCAGACGGTTCTGCGCGAGCGTTTCAGCGTCCATCACGCCACCGTTCAACTCGAGAGCGGGCATTGCGATCAGGCCGCCTGCCGCGAGCCCAGGTGATCGCCGATGTGATCGCCGGAAGCCGGAATCCTTGCGCTGCGCTCGCGGACTGCTATCCTCCGCGCCCCGATTGACGGCATTTGTTGAGGAACCACGATGGGCAGAGGCGACCGCAAGACGCGCAAGGGCAAGATAGCGATCCGTAGCTACGGCAACGTGCGACCGCACGCGTCGAAGACATCCAAGGTCGCCAAGCCGGCGACCGCGGCGAAATCGCCCGCGAGGCCGGCCGTGAAAAAAGCCGTTCCGGTCAAGAAGACACCCGCCAGAAAGTCGAGCTGATCGACGCTCGGGATCGATGTCGCGTCGCGGCCTTGTGCCGCGACATCGCTTGCAAGATTTCCCCGCGCGGTTCGAGTGCACGCTCCGTCACGTAGGAGCAATCGTGCGGCCAGCGGCGACGACGCGCCGGGCGAGCGGTCCGCCGATCCAGTAGCACAGATCCGCCGGCCGCTCGATATTCCAGACGACGAAGTCCGCACGATGGCCTCTTTCGAGCGTGCCGCGATCGCCGAGTCCGAGGGCGCGTGCGGCGTTGAGCGTCGCGCCACGCAACGATTCTTCGGGCGTTAGTCGAAACAGCGTGCACGCCATGCTCATCGCGAGACGCAGCGAGAGCAGCGGCGACGTGCCCGGATTGCAATCGGTCGCGATCGCGATCGGTACGCCGGCATGGCGAAACGCATCGATCGGCGGCAGTTCCGTTTCGCGCAGCGCGTAATACGCGCCCGGCAGCAGCACGGCGATGGTGCCGTGCTCGGCCATCGCGCGCACGCCGTCATCGTTGCTGTGCTCGAGGTGCTCGGCCGACCGCGCGCCGAATTCTGCGGCGAGCGCCGCGCCGCCGAGATCGGAAAGTTGATCCGCGTGCAGCTTGACCGGCAGGCCGAGCTCGCGTGCGCGCGCGAACACGCGACGCGTTTGCTCGGGCGAAAACGCGATGCGCTCGCAGAACGCGTCGACCGCGTCCGCGAGACCCTCCCGCGCAACGGCGGGCAGGATGTTGTCGCAGATTTCGTCGATGTACGCGTCGCCGCGCCCGGCGAACTCCGGCGGCAACGCGTGCGCGGCGAGCAGCGTCGTGCTGATGCCGATGCCGAGAGCCTCGCCGATTCGGCGCGCAACGCGCAGCATCTTGCGTTCGTTGTCGAGATCGAGTCCGTAGCCGGATTTGATCTCGATCGTCGTGACGCCATCGGCGACCAGCGCGCGTGCGCGCGGCAGCGATTGCGCGAACAGCGACGCCTCGTTCGCCTCGCGCGTCGCGCGCACGGTCGACATGATGCCGCCGCCTGCGCGCGCGATCTCTTCGTAGCTCGCGCCGCCGAGACGTCGCTCGAACTCGTGCGCGCGATCGCCGCCGAAGACGAGATGCGTATGACAGTCGATGAGACCCGGCGTGATCCACGCATTCCCGATCGAAACGACCTCGTCGGCGAGCGCAGCGGGTCGATCCGGCAGGGCGCTCATCGGACCGGCGAACACGAGTGCGCCGTCCTTGTGAGCCAGCGCCGCGTCTTCGATCGCGCCGTAGGGCGAATCGTTATCGGTCATCGTCGCCAGACGGCAATCGAGCAGCAGCGAGTCCCAGCGTTGGTTCATGCCCGATCCTCGGACGTGCAAGTGGCGAAGCGCGCTTAGTTTCGCGGTTCGCGCGCGCACAAGCCATACGCCGGTGGAAATGCCGGTGACGCGCCGTTAGGCTCAGCGCTTTCGGCTCAGGATCTGCCATGGCAACGGTTTCCGGTCTCGCCGCTCATGCATGGCTTGCGGGCGGCTTCGCGGACGATGTCCGCATCGAGAGCGATTCGTCCGGCGCGCTCGCGAACGTGCGCGAGCACGGCGGCGATGCGCCTCGTCTGGGCCGTTTTGTGCTGCCCGGCATGCCGAACCTTCATTCGCACGCGTTCCAGCGCGCCATGGCCGGCCTCACTGAGCGTCAGTCCAATCCGGACGACAGTTTCTGGACCTGGCGCGAAGTGATGTACGCGTTCGCAGGTCGCATCGGCCCGGAACAACTGCACGCGATCGCCGCGCAGCTCTACGTCGAGATGCTGAAGGCGGGATACACGCAGGTCTGCGAATTCCATTATTTGCATCATCAACCCGACGGCACGCCCTATGCCGATCCGGCCGCGATGTCGCTCGCGCTCATCGAAGCCGCGCGCGAAACCGGCATCGGCCTGACGCTGTTGCCGACGTTGTACATGACCGGCGGTTTCGATGGCCGGCCGCTGTCGGAACGCCAGCGGCGTTTTCGTTACGACGTCGATGGATACCTGCGATTGCTCGAGCGTCTGCGCAAGCTCGAATCAGCGCTGGTTCGCGTCGGCGTTGCGCTGCATTCGCTGCGCGCGGTGCCCGAAGCCGCGATGCGCAGCGTGCTCGATTCCGGCCTCGTGCGCGATTGTCCGATTCACATCCACGTCGCCGAACAAATCGGCGAAGTGCAGGATTCGCTGGCGATCCGTAACGTGCGGCCGGTCGAATGGTTGCTGGATCACGCGCCGGTCGATGCGCGCTGGTGTCTGGTGCATGCGACGCATCTCGCCGATGCGGAGATGCGCCGCTTGGCTGCGAGCGGCGCGGTGGTTGGTCTTTGTCCGACGACGGAAGCCAATCTTGGCGACGGACTCTTTCCGCTGAAGTCCTATCTCGACGCCGGCGGGAAGATCGGCATCGGTTCGGACAGCCACATTTCGGTGTCGGTGGTCGAAGAACTCCGCTGGCTCGAATATGGCCAGCGTCTCGCGACGCGACGCCGCAACGTGAGTGCGTCGCGCGCATCGCCGGACACCGGAGAAACGCTGTTCCGGGCCTCGCTCGCCGGCGGCGCGCAAGCGGCGGGTGTCGCGGTCGGCGCATTGACAAATGGTTCGCGCGCGGACCTGGTCATTCTCGACGAAAGCGCGCCGCTGCTGGGCGGACGCGACGCCGCGCATCTCCTCGATACGTGGGTGTTCGCCGGCAACACGAATCTGATCCGTTCCGTCGTTGTTGCCGGAGAAACGGTCGTCACCGATTTCAGGCATCGCGACGAGGAACGCATTGCCGCGCGTTATCGCGCCGTCGTCGAGCGGCTTGCGAAGTCGGCTTAGTTTTTCGGCGCCTATCGAGCGTCGCGGAGCAGGCCGGAAACCGCCGCATAATCGCCGTCGTTCGCGGCCGGCTTGATCGCGAGCAGGTGCGCCAGCAGTGGATAGACGTCGACGTTGTCGAACTCGGCGACGCGAAGGCCTCGCTTGAACGCGGGTCCGTGCGCGACGAACAACGCGCGCATCGCGGGATCGTCGTTGTCGTAGCCGTGCTCGCCGAGCGAGAAATGCGTGCGCGTGCGTTCGGATTCGTGGCTCGTGATCACCCAGCCATCGTCGGCGAGGCAAAGCAGGGCAGGGATTCTCGCGTTGGTACCGTAGTGGAATCGCGCGGGCACATCCGCCTTGCGCCAGCAGCGCATGTGCGCGTGCTTGGCGAGAATCGCGTGATCGACCGCGTCGGCACGGTCGGGTTTTGGATTGAGTCCAGCCAGAATTCCGTAGGTCACGACGGCCGCGTCGGCTGTGCTGACCAGATCGTCGAGGTAGATCAAGCGATCTGGCGATGTCGCGGTCATGCCGTGATCGGAGACGATCACGAGGTTCGTCTCTTCGAATCGGCCGCGCCGTTTCAATCCGGCAACGAGTCGGCCCAGAGCGGCGTCGATATCGTGGATGGCCTGATTCACCTCGGTCGAATCGGGCCCGAACTCGTGTCCCGCGTGATCGACCTGATTCAGATACAGGGTATAGAAGACCGGCTGCGCCGCGCCGCGCAGATCCGTCCAGCGCAGAAGTTGATCGACGCGCTGATCCGGCGACAGCGTCTGGTCGAAATGCAGCCAGTGACTCGGGCGCACGCCTTCGATCGCGACATCGGATCCGGGCCAGAACACCGTCGCGGCGTGATAGCCCTGCTTTTCGACGCTCACCCAGATCGGTTCGCCGCCCCACCACGCGGGATCGGCGATCGTCTCGGCATCGTTGTAGACGAATTGTTTGCCGCTCGCCGGATCGATCATGCGGTTATTGACGATGCCGTGATGATCCGGATAAAGCCCGGTCACCAACGTGTAGTGATTGGGAAATGTCAGCGTCGGAAACGCCGGCTTGAGTGCGTCCGCTCGCACGCCGTCGGCCGCGAGAGAAGCGAGCGTCGGCGTGAGTCCGCGATCGAGATAGTCGGCGCGAAAGCCATCGAGCGAAACCAGAATGACGGGTACCGTCGGCGCACGTTCGTGGTGCGTCGGCGCGACGCTTGCGCAGCCGACCGCGCACAGGACCGTCGCGACGAGAAGGAGACGGCCTGCGGCAGCCATGCACCGGTTCCGTGGATTCGGTCAATCCGCCTGTGGTGCTGCAATCGCGCTACCAAAGTCTCGCCGCCGATGCGCGGCGGGTGAGCGATCCCGCCGTGAGCTATCGAACGAGCGCATTGCGCATCAGGCCGCGATCGCACCCGACATGCCGATGTGGCCGTCGATGCCAGCAACACTGGGCTGCGCGACGAAACGCCCACTGCGCGTGCTTTCGTAGTCGCGATACATCTCGAGCAGGCCGCCGTAGAGGTGCAGCGTAATGGCCGGCCGGCGCGCTGAAAGATTGCTGCACCGATGCGCATGATCGCGCATGCCGAGGAATGCGCAGGAGTGCGTTTCTTCGAGGATCGTCGTGCCGACGAAATGGGGCTGCACATGTCCGCCGCCTTCATCGACCAGCGCGAAATCGTCGACGCTGAGCGCGCCCTGCAGAACCCATTCGATGCCCCAGAGCCCGTCGTGGTCGTGGATCGGCGTCGAATAGCCGGGCGGCCACACCATGATCAGACCGGTGTATCGGCTGTCGCGTTCGCGTTCGAACAGCCAGCGGGTCAGTGTGGTCGGATTGCTGTCGCACAGCGTGCGAATCGCGCGCCGGTCTTTGGGCGAATACCAGGCCGCGTCGCGAAGGCCGCGTTGCACGCGATCGAGATCGAATTCTCCGGAGCCGACACACGAAGCCATGTAGGCACGAACGTTACGGGCGACGTCCAGATCGATCGGCGACATGCGCTGCACCCCAGTTTGTGTCCCCCGGGCGCCACTGGATCACAGCTCACGTTAAAGCGTTGCTAAGCGTTTGCGCGATGCGTGCACACACCGTGCGCGATGCGGCGAATGCGCTTTAGCAAAGTGCGCTAAGCGTTTGATGATGCGACGATCACAGGTGATCGCAGCTGAGTTCGCCGTATCCGACGAAACGCCAGCAACGCACTGGAAAGCGCCTCTCGGCTACACGCTGGCGATGATTCCGCTCACGCCCGATAATCGCGCGCTTGCTGCCGACTTCGAAATCTCATGAGCGCACCCACTCGCATCGATACGACCCGCGTCATTCGCGCGCCGCGCGGCAGCGCGCTGTCGTGTCGGAGCTGGCTGACTGAAGCCGCATTCCGCATGATCCAGAACAATCTCGACCCTGACGTCGCCGAAAAGCCGAGCGAGCTTGTCGTTTACGGCGGCATCGGCCGCGCCGCGCGCAATTGGGAATGTTTCGACGCGATCCTGCGCGCGCTGCGCGAACTCGGCGACGACGAGACGCTGCTGATCCAGTCGGGCAAGCCGGTCGGCGTCTTCCCGACGCACAGGGACGCGCCGCGCGTCCTGCTTGCGAATTCGAACCTCGTGCCGGCGTGGGCTACGTGGGAGCACTTCAACGAGCTCGATCGCAAGGGCCTCATGATGTACGGCCAGATGACCGCGGGCTCGTGGATCTACATCGGCTCGCAAGGCATCGTGCAGGGCACGTACGAAACGTTCGTCGAGATGGGCCGGCAGCATTACGGCGGCCATCTCGCCGGGAAATGGATTCTCACCGCGGGACTCGGCGGCATGGGCGGCGCCCAACCGCTGGCCGCGAGTCTCGCCGGCGCGTGCTCGCTCACTATCGAATGCCAGCAGAGCCGCATCGACATGCGTCTGCGCACGCGCTACGTCGATGAGCAGGCACGCGATCTCGACGACGCGCTGGCGCGTATCAGCGCATACACGGCAGCGGGCGATGCGAAGTCGATCGCGCTGCTCGGCAACGCCGCGGAGATCCTTCCAGAGCTTGTGCGGCGTGGCGTGCGGCCCGACGCGGTGACCGATCAGACCAGCGCACACGACCCGGTCAACGGCTACCTGCCGATCGGCTGGAGCGTCGAGCAATGGTTCGAGCGTCGCAAGAGCGATCCGAACGGCACGCGCGATGCGGCCAAGAAATCGATGCGCGTGCACGTCGAAGCGATGCTCGCATTTCAGAAAATGGGCGTGCCGACCTTCGACTACGGCAACAACATCCGCCAGATGGCGAAGGACGAAGGCTGCGTGAACGCGTTCGATTTTCCGGGTTTCGTGCCGGCGTACGTGCGGCCGTTGTTCTGCCGCGGCATCGGACCGTTCCGTTGGGTGGCGCTGTCGGGCGATCCGGAAGACATCTACAAGACCGATCGCAAGGTCAAGGAACTGATTCCGGACGATGCGCATCTTCATAGATGGCTCGACATGGCCGAGCAGCGCATCAGTTTTCAGGGATTGCCGGCGCGCATCTGTTGGGTCGGGCTCGGGCAACGGCACAAGCTCGGGCTCGCGTTCAACGAAATGGTGCGCAGCGGGGAGCTCAAAGCACCGATCGTGATAGGCCGAGATCATCTCGACTCAGGTTCCGTCGCATCACCGAATCGCGAAACCGAAGCGATGAAGGACGGCAGTGACGCGGTTTCCGACTGGCCGATTCTCAACGCGCTCTTGAACACCGCCGCCGGAGCGACCTGGGTCAGTTTCCACCACGGCGGCGGCGTCGGCATGGGCTACAGCCAGCACGCCGGTGTCGTCATTGTCTGCGACGGCACGGTCGAAGCCGACAAGCGCCTAGCGCGCGTGCTGTGGAACGATCCCGGCACCGGCGTGATGCGGCATGCCGATGCGGGTTACGAGATCGCGATCGCGTGCGCGAAAGAGCAGGGCCTCAAGTTGCCGATGAGCGGCTGACGATTACCGATGCCGTGATCAGTGATCGCGGCATTCCGTTGCGAACTGCGCGAGGTTGCGAACTGCGCGAGCGCGCCGCGTGCTCGGGTCCGATCGCGCGAATCGTCAGCGGCTCAGTTCGACAAGCGGCTTGAACCCGCCCCAGAACATCCTCTTGCCGTCGAACGGCATCGCCTTCGGATCCATCATGTATGCGAGGCGCGGATCGGTCATCACTTTCTTGTTGACCCGATCGCGCTGCGCACGCGATTTGTAGACGATCCAGGAAAACAGCACGACCTCGCCGGGCTTGAGCTTGACCGCTTGCGGGAACGAGGTGATTTTTCCGGGTTTGACGTCGTCCTCGACGCATTCGTGGTATTCGAGCGCGCCGTGCTCGATCCAGATCTTGCCGGCCTGCTTCGACATCTTGCGGTAGGCCGCGAGATTCTTTCGCGGAACGGGAACGACCATGCCATCGATATAGGTCACAGGGTCACCTCGACGATTCGTTGGAGTGGCCCGAGTGTCGCGCAGAAATGTTGTGGATGCCATCCGCTCCGCAGCCGCGTTGCGCCGAAAGGCGGGCTCAGCGGGACGCATCGAACGTGGAGGATATCGCGCGGGCCGTACGCGCTTCCTTGCGCGCACCAAACGCGGAAAAATAGTGGCCCGCAGCGTCGTGATCGGAAGGGACCGCCGAGTACCTTCTCGAACGCCACGCTGCGGGCTGTCCCGACTCCCCCTGTTTCCGTACCTGCTTGCAGGCGGTATCGGTACGGAATCTACAGTTCTTTCGGGTGGTGCCAAGATAGGGAATCCCTTCCTGGCCCGCATCGGCGAATGACCTGCCGGCATAGGGGAAAATCACCCAAAGTGGAAATATTGTGTGACAGATATCGCGGATAGTCCCGATCAGCCCGACTCTCAGCGCGCGGCATTGCCGGGTTTGCAGCGATCCGAACTCAACGGCAAGCCCGCGCGTGCCGATGATCTCGCGGCGCTCGCGTTGCTGAATTACGGACACTTCACTTCGATGCAGGTCCGCGACGCTCGCGTTCGGGGACTCGACCTGCATTTGCTGAGGCTCGAAAATGCGACACGCGAGCTTTTTTCATGTGAGCTCGCCATCGATCAGGTCCGCGCGTGGATGCGCGGCATCGTCAAAGGCGAGCCGGGCGAGCGATCACTGCGCGTCACGGTATTTTCACGCGCGATGCGTCGCGAGCGGCCCGCGGAGCCCGCCGCGATCGATGTCTTCGCGACAATCGGTCCGGCGCGTGCGAGCGATACGCATCCGATAAGGCTGAGGTCGTTCAGATACGAACGTGCGTTGGCGCACGTCAAGCACGTCGGCACGTTCGGCCTGTTTCATCATCGACGACTGGCGCAACGCGATGGGTTCGACGATGCGCTCTTCGTCGATTCGAACGACGCGATTTCCGAAGCGTCGGTCTGGAACGTCGGCTTCTTCGACGGCACCCGCATCGTCTGGCCCAACGCGCCGGCGCTGACCGGCATTTCGATGCAGCTGCTCGAAAAGGGGTTGCAATCGCGTGGCATCGCGACCGTGTCGCTCAATATCACGCGCACGCACATGGGCGCGTATCGCTCAGCGTTCCTGACCAACTCGTCGTGCGCGGTACGCCCGGTTGCGGCCATCGACGGTGTCGATTTCGCCGTCGATGACGAACTGACGCGGTTGCTCGGGGAATGCTACGAATCGAATCCGTGGCAGACGATCTGATCGCAGGGAACGCCACGCGCGATTGCTCAGTCACCGAGTCGATCGAGCAGTGCCATCGCAGCGGCCGGCGCGCGTTCCTTCGCACCGTTGATGAAGTACACGAACACGTCGCGTTCGCGGGATGCCTTGGCTGGTGATGCGATGTGCGGCAAATCCTGAGGCTCCCGACCCGCCGCCCATTCGCGCGCGTGCTGCGCCCACGTATCCAGCGCGGCTGGCGCGTAGCCGGTCGTGATCGCCGCTTCGCTTTGCATCAGGCGTGCGTACACGAAGTCGCCGGTCACATCGGCGATCGAAGGGTATTTCGGCGAATCGGTGAAGACCGTCGCGATCCGACGCGCGCGCGCGAGCTCGATGTACGCCGCGCACGCAAAGCTCGGCTCGCGCACTTCGAGCACGTGGCGCAGTGGCATGCCCTCGAGCTCGCGTGGCAGCAAGTCGAAAAATGCCGCGAGATCATCGCGCTCGAACTGCTTGGTCTCCGAGAGTTGCCAATTGATCGGACCCAGCCGATCGCCGAGCTCAGCAAGACCGCCAAACACAAAACCCTGGATCGTCTTGCCGGCGCTCGAAAGCTGGGTGCGTTCGGTGGCGTAGCGCGGCGCCTTGAGCGAAAACACGAAACCGTCCGGTGTCTGCGCACGCCACGCGGCATAGCTCGCCGGCTTCTGCGCGCCGTAGTACGTGCCGTTGACCTCGATGGCCGTCAGGTGCCGGCTGGCGTATTCGAGCTCGCGGCGCTGCGCGAGTCCTGCCGGATAGAAGTTCTTGCGCCACGGCACGTAGGTCCAACCGCCGGTGCCCGCGCGAACGTGCGGATGCACGCGACGCTGTGCCGTCAGCGGCTCCGACGCGGTTGCGGTTTTCGAGCGTAACGCCATCGCCCGATCTTGCCACACGAAGCCGAGCTGCGCGTCGGACATCGGATCGGCGACAATGGGCGCGATGAACACGACGACGGAAGTGCATAAACCGCGCGTGCTGATCCTCGGCGGCGGCTTCGGCGGTTTGTGGGCGGCGCGTTCGCTCGCGCATGCGCCCGTACACATCACGGTGGTCGATCGCTCGAATCATCATCTTTTTCAGCCGCTGCTGTATCAGGTCGCGACGGCGGGTTTGTCGGCGCCCGATATTGCCGCGCCGCTGCGTCACCTTTTGCGCGGCCAGAACAATGCCGAAGTGCGCCTCGATGAGGTGCGCGCGATCGATCTCGCGCAAAGACGCGTCACGCTCGAGGGCGGAACGCTGGATTACGACTTCCTTATCGTCGCCACGGGCGCGACGCACACGTATTTCGGCCATGACGAGTGGGCGCAGTTCGCGCCGGGCCTGAAGACGCTCGACGACGCATTTGTCGTGCGTCGCAAGGTGCTCGAAGCCTTCGAAGTCGCCGAACGCGAGACCGATCCGGATGCGCGCGCGGCGTGCCTCAACCTGGTCGTGATCGGCGGCGGTCCGACCGGGGTCGAGTTGGCCGGTACGCTCGCCGAGATCGCGCGCCACACGCTGTCGAACGAATTTCGGCGCATCGATCCGCGCAGCGCGCATATTCATCTCATCGAAGCCGGCCCGCGCGTGCTGCCGTCGATGCCGGAGGCGTTGTCCGCCAGCGCGCAACGCCAGCTCGAACGGCTCGGCGTCGAAGTGCACGTCGGCGAAGCGGTGACCGCGATCGATGACACGGGGGTCGTGCTCGGCGACCAACGCATCCAAACGCGCACGGTGCTTTGGGCGGCCGGCGTCGCGGCATCGCCGCTCGGTCGCCAGCTCAGCGCGCATTGCGACCGCGCGGGCCGGGTGCCCGTGCAGCCGGATCTGTCGCTGCCGGACCATCCGGAGGTGTTCGTCGTCGGCGATCTCGCGACGCTCCTGCAGGACGGCAATCCGGTGCCCGGCGTCGCGCCCGCCGCCAAGCAGATGGGCACGTATGTGGCTCATGTGATTGGCGAACGCCTGGCGGGAAAAACGTCGAAGCCGTTCCGCTATCACGACTATGGCAATCTCGCCACGATCGGTCGCATGGCCGCGGTCGTCGATCTTCGCGGCATTCATTTTTCAGGCATCTTCGCCTGGTGGTTCTGGCTGGTCGCGCACGTGTTCTTCCTGATCGGGTTTCGCAACCGGATCGTCGTGCTGATCGACTGGGCCTGGTCGTACTGGACCTACGCGCGACACGCGCGAATCATTTTCGGACGCCGCCACGACGACTAGTCGGCGCGCGACGCAGCGTTTTCGCTGCGCTGCGCATTCGGCCGCAGTTTCGACTCGCTCGCAGGTGACAGTTTCAACGTCCATGTTTCGGCGACGAGGTCCTTGCCGAAACTGCGGTGCGCTTCCTCGGCCGTCTTGCGAAAACCGGCCTTTGCGTACAGATGCCGCGCCGCTTCGAGATTGTCCTGCGTCCACAAGACGATGCGTCGATAGCCCGCATTGCGCGCGAACGCGACGCACTCGTCGATAAGACGCTTGCCGAGCCCGAGGCCACGCGCTTCGGGTTCGACCAGCAGAAGGCGCAGCTTGGCCGTGGTCTTGCTTTCGGCGACCAGGAAAATACAGCCGAGCCGGACGCCGTCGCGCTCGGCGATCCAGCAGCGCTCGCGTCTTGCATCGAGATCACGCACGAATTTCGACGCGATGTCGGCAACCAGCGCTTCGAACGACTCGTCCCATCCGTATTCGCGCGCGTAGAGCTCGCCGTGGCGCTGAACGACCCAGCCGATATCGCCGGGACGCTGCCTGCGCAATACGACCAACGCAGCCGTGTCGGCCGGAGCCGCGAGATCCTGTTCGATCGTGCGCATAGCTTCGAGCACGCGCTGACGCTGCGCTTCGTGAAGCGGTGCGAGCATCGCGCGGACTTGGCGCTGCGAGCGCTTTTCCAGCGGTGTGAACGCTCGGCGTCCCGCGGCCGTCAGCGTCAGCACATGACGGCGTCCGTCATCGCCTGCGACGGTTCGGCCCAGCCAGTTCTTGGTGCGGAATCGCTTGAGGATGCGGCTGAGATAGCCCTTGTCGAGTCCGAGCTGGCGCGCGAGTTCGGCAGCGCCGATGCCGCGCTGATGCGCGAGCTCATACATGACGCGCACTTCGGTGAGCGAGAACGGACTATCGAGCAGTCCTTCGTCGAGCACGCCGATGCGCTGGGTGTAGAAGCGGTTGAAGCGTCTGGCAGCTTCGATTTGACGGGCGAGCATGCTTCGCGGCCGCGAATTTTTGTCGGGCGCATGTTCCGCCTGATAGTTGACGAAGTCAACTACATCCGGCAAGTCTCATTCCAGCGGCGCAGCCGAACGCGGAAGGCGTGCTGGCGACGCGTTTCGCAATCCCGTTTGCGACGCTCTGGCAGTATCATGAGGCGGAGGAGGAGGGAGCCGGGGATGCGCAGACTCGTACTGGCGCTGTTGCTTGCGCCTGGAATCGCGGCGGCCGCGGAGCTTGACGGTCGCGTCGCCCTTGTCGTCGACGGCAAGCCGCTGCGGTCCGAGGAAGCGGCCGAGGTCGTCGTGTATTTCCGACCGACCGCGGCGACGGCCGTGCGACCGCCGTCGGAACCCTATGCGATGAGCACGCAGCGCAAGCAGTTCGTGCCGCGCATCCTGCCGATCGTAGTCGGCAGCAAAGTGCGGTTTCCGAATCAGGATCCGATCCTGCACAACGCGTTCTCGACGTCGAGGGACAACGCGTTCGACGTCGGCCTCTACGGCGCCGGCGAGGAGCAGACGGTCACGTTCGCTCACGCGGGTTACGTGCGCGTCTATTGCAACGTGCATCACTCGATGGTCGGCCACATCCTCGTGCTCGATACGCCTTATTTCACGCGTCCGGGCGCGGATGGCCATTTCAAGCTGACCGATCTGCCCAAGGGACGCGGCGATCTCGTCATCTGGCACGATCGCGCGACGCCTTGGCACGCCGAAGCGGTACCCGGCGAAACGGCGGCCGTCGATGTCACGCTCGATCTCAACCTCCGGCGCATTCCGCCGCACATGAACAAATTCGGCAAGCCATACGGGCGGAGTGGCGATGCCGAATACTGATCGTTCGCGCACCGATCGCTCGCGCCAACGCGGTTTCACGATGCCGCTCGCATTGCGGTTCTTTCTCGGCAGCGCGTTGTTGATCGCGTTTGCCGTCGGCGCTGCCGTGCTGGTCACTTATCTGCAGGGCCGTCGCGTCGCCGAGCAGGCGGTCGGCAAGGCGCTGACGACGAGCGCGGCCGTGCAGCGGGAGTTCGAGCAACGCCGCCTCGAAACGTTGCAGCTCGCGGCGCGCCTGATCGCGGCCGACGCGGGTTTCGTCAAGTACATCGCCGATGCGGCGGGACCGAGCAATTTGCCCGGACTCGGCGGCGACGCCGCGCCGGATACCGGTTCGATGCGCGATCTTCTCGGCGAGCGGCAGAAGGATTTCGGACTCGATCTCGCGATTCTGCTCGACGCGCGCGGCGAAGTGCTGGCGCGCACGGATGAGAACGAAGCGTTCAAGGCATCGCTCGCGAAAGATCCTCTGGTCGCATCGGCCGTTCGCGACGCCGCGCCGTTCAGCGGTTATTGGCGATTGGGCGACCGGTTGTTTCAGGCCGCGATCATTCCACTGGCGCAGGATCAGGATCTGGTCGGCTTTCTGCTCGTCGCGCTCGCGGTCGACGACGGGCTCTCGCGATCGGTCGCTCAAGTCAGCGGCGCGCAGATAGCGTTTCTGCTGCCGCGCGATGACGGCACGGCGCTCGTGGCGAGTTCGTTCGATGGAGCCGCAGCCGGCGAATTGAAGCAGGCGTTGTCGAACAAGAAGGGCGAGATACTGCCCGCGGTGCAAGCCGGCAAGACGATCGATCGCGAGCCGCTGCGTTTCGCTGCGCAGGACTGGATCGCTCGTTTCGCTCCGACCGCAGCATCGGATCAGGCACAACTCGGCACGGTCGCCGTGTTGAGCTCGACCGATCAAGTCGTCGGCAGCTATACGGCGATTCTGAACGGCGTGATTCTCGCCGGGCTCGCATCGATTGCAGTCGCGTTGCTGCTGTCGTATCTGCTCGCGCAGCACATTTTGCGTCCGGTCGGCGCGATGGCGCAGGCGGCCGAGTCGGCGGCCGCTGGCGATTACCGCACGCGCATCGGCACGGGCGGCAACGATGCGCTCGGTCGACTCGCGCGCGCATTCGACACGCTGCTCTCCGACCTGCGCGAAAAAAGCGATATGGAAGGCTACGTCGGCCATCTCGCGCGTTATCTGCCCGAGCCGACCGCCGAGAGCGTCGCCGCAGCACCGGCGCCGGTGCGCGCGGTGAATCCGGAGCCGCCGCATCGCCAGACGGCGTCGCTGCTTGGCGTCGAATTCCGTCATTTGCTGGGACTCGCCGAGCCCGCGCGACCGCCGGCGTTGCTGGCTTCGGATATCGCCGGTGTGCGCGGACTCTTGCAGACCGCGGCAGCGGCGCTCGACGCGCGGCTCGTTCCCGCCGGCGGCGCGCGCTGGCAACTCGCGTTCACAGGCACGGGCCGTTTGCGCGACGCCGCGCGTGCGTGGGCGACGATCCTGCGCGACTGCGCGCTCGCGCGCATGCCGGCGCCTGCGGGTGCGTTGACCGAAAGCGAAGTCGTGTCGGCCGGTTCGGCGGACGGATCGACGAACGTGATTCTTGGCGCCGCCACGGCGCAGGTCGATCGACTGCTCTGCGACGCGGCGCCCGGTCAGCTGTTGCTGACACGATCCGCAGGCGATGCGCTGAAAGGCGCGCTTGCGCCCGACGCGCTCGCCGTCGCGACGGGCGCGTTCAGTTCAAAGCGTTATTACGCATTGGCTGCGACAGCGATTCCACGTCTCGATGCCGACTCCGCAACGACGATCGTGCGCGCGAAACCGGCGGCGGCGCAGACCACGGGCGGCGAGCTTGCACCGGGCACGATGCTCGGCGGCCGCTATCGGATCATTTCTGCGCTCGGCGCCGGCGGGATGGGCGTCGTATACAAGGCGCACGACATCGAGCTCGACGATGTCGTCGCACTGAAAATGCTACGGCCCGGCGTGCTGCTCGACAGCGAGCAGCTCGACCGGCTCAAGAGCGAAATCAAGCTCGCGCGCAAGATCACGCATCCGAACGTGTTGCGCACATTCGATTTCGGCGAAGTCGATGGTCGTCCTTACATCTCGATGGAATACGTGCGCGGTCTCACGCTGCGTTATCTGCTCGGCGAAACCGCGCGCGTGCCGTATTCGGCCGCGCTGCGCATCGCGCGCCAGCTTTCGGCGGGGCTCGCCGCGGCGCACGAAGTCGGCGTGCTTCATCGCGACATCAAGCCGGAAAATCTGATCCTCGAAGCGAACGGCAACGCCAAGCTGATGGACTTCGGTATCGCGCGTCCTGCGCGGCGGGCCGCGCCGGGGCACACGCAGCCGGGTACGTTCATCGGCACGCCGAACTACTGCGCGCCCGAACAATTGACCGGCGACGATGTCGACGAGCGCGGCGACATCTACGCGTGCGGCGTCGTGATGAGCGAGATGTTCTGCGGCGGCCTGCCGTTCACCGGATCGAACACGATGGAGATCTACCAGCAGCAGATGCGCAACGAGCCGATCCTGCCGTCGAAGCTGTGGCCCGAAATTCCGCACGAGCTTGAAGCCGTGATTCTTCGTTGCCTGCGTCGCGATCGGGAAGAGCGCTATGCCACGGCGCGCGATCTGAACGCTACGCTGACCGAGCTGCGCGCTTGATCTCGCGTCGCATCGCCGTGCTCGCAACCGTGTGCGCGATCCTCGTCGGGACGGCGAGCGCGATGCTTGCGGCGCACGCTCGTGCGCAGGACGCGATATTGAACGCCGAGGAAGCAGAAGCGACGCCCGTCTGGGGCTGGTTCGGCGATTTCTGGACCGGCTACGACCACGTCTCGGGTCTGCCGAACAATCGCGATGATCTCAGCCGCCTGCGCGCGCGTTTGCGCGCCGGCGCGTTCTGGAACGTCGCGCCCACGTGGGAAATCGGCGGCTCCGTGCGCGCGGCGCAAGGCACCGATTCGAACGACGACAACCGCCGCAACAACGACAACGAGCGCAGCGACAGCATCGGGCTCGATCAGCTGTTCGTGCGCTGGCGGCCCGGCGACACCACCAGTGTCACGCTCGGCAAGACGCCGTTGCCGCTGGATCTCTCGCCGATGCTGTGGGACGCGGATTTGCGGCCCGCGGGTATCGCGCTCGATCAGTCAGTCGCGCTTTCCGAATTCGATCGGCTGCAATTCGTCGCCGGCTATTTTGCCGGCCAACACTTGTACGGCGATGAATCGCGCATCGGCGCAGCCGAAATCGCCTGGCGCTGGCATGAAGGTGCGCCGCTGCGCGCGTCGGCGCTGCTGTCTTACCTCGACTTCAACCATCTCGATGAGCTGACGAGCGAAGGCCTGGCGCGGACCAACAGCGTCGTGTCGGGCCGGCTCGTCAACGATTACCGGTTGCTCGATCTGCAGCTCATCGGTCACGCCGAATGGGCGCGTTGGCCGATCGAAGCTCGCCTCGATCTTGTCGACAACACGGGCGCGGACAACGCGAATCAAGGCGGGCGCGCCAGCTTCGTCGCAGGCGATCGCACGCAAGCGCGCGGGTGGGAGTTCGGCTATGCGTTTCAGCGCATCCAGCGCGACGCGGTGATGGCGGCGTTCAACTCCGACGACTGGTGGTTCCACAGCGCCATGCGCGGGCAACTGCTGTGGGTCGGCTACGGCATCGACCGGACTTGGAACGTGCGCCTTGCCGGTTTCCACGAGCGCCGCGATGGGCTCGACGAACACACCGATCGCATCCGGCTCGATCTGACCGCGCATTGGTGAGTGCGCGGTCGCGCCGATCTGCCGACATTCGCTTCAGGGAAAACGACCGACATCGTCCAAGCGTCTTCATGGGCCTTGTTGCTCGACCCATGGATCGTAACTTCCGAACCACCAGAGATGGCCTTCCGGATCGCGGCAGCTGTAGCCCGAACCGCCGTAATCCTTGGCTTCGAGCTCGTCGACGATCTCGGCGCCGGCGGCCTTCGCACGCGCGTAGTGCGCATCGCAGTCGGCGACGATCACGCACGGACATTGCGTTTCGCGGCCGCCGATCGAGCGCGGCTGCACGATGCGCTCGCTCCACGCGCTGGCGTTTGCGGTCGAGCCGAGCATGATCATGCCGTTGCCGAACACGAGCTGTGCGTGTTGCACGATGCCTTTGTCGTTCGCGTAGACGGCTTGCTTTTCGAAGCCGAACGCGCGGCACAGCCAGTCGATCGCGCCGAGCGCGTCGTCGTAGCGAAGGCTGGGAATGATCGTCGAACCGGTGTTTTTTGCGCGCGTGGCCATGGATGCCTCCTGCGAAGGAATCGACGCGCAGGAGACTAGCGCCGGCAGGCGCAGGCGTCTTGTATATTCCGGCAATCGATGCGGGCGTCAGGCCTCGTCGAGTGGCACGTGGTTCACGTAGTTGCCACGTCGCGCGACATAGGCGGTGGGCGTCATGCCGGCGAAATCGCGGAATTCACGGACCAGGTGCGGCTGGTCGTAGAACCCGCAATCGGCGGCGACGCGGCTCCATTCGATCGATCGACCGCTCTGGACTCGGTCGACGACGGCGCGGAAACGCTGCAAGCGCGCGTAGCGTTTCGGACTCATGCCGACGTGCTCGCGGAACAAGGTGCCGAAACGGCGAGGCGACATGCCAAGCTCGCGACACGCATCGGCAACGCGTGAAACCGCCGGCGCGTTGGCGAGCCAGGCGGCGGCGTGCGCGATCGGCGCCGGGCGCACGGCGTTGCGTGACAACTGCGCGAGCCAGCGCGTCAGCAAGGCGATGCGCACGCGCGAACCGGCGGCTTCGAGCAATCGCTCGCGCATGTCGCGCGCGCGTGATCCGACAAGATCTTCGAGATCCACATGTCCGTTGACCAGAACATCCATGCGTTCGCGAAAAAACGCGGCGGCGCCGCCGCTGCGGAAAACGACGCCCATGACCGCAATCTGTTCGGCGGTATCGATGACGAAGCTGCGATGGCGCGGCGCGTCGAGCGCCGAGCCGGAAAACGTCGCGCACCGGAAGCCGGGCGCGTCTTCGTAGACGCGCGTCTGATTCTCGGCAAGATTGATGATCAGGCCCGCGTTCGCGACGGGGAGAATGCGTTCGAGCCGATGTGGCTGCGCAGGCGCGTTCCAGTCCCAGATCGTCTCGACGAGATCGGACAGCGGCGCGGGCGGTTTGAGCATCGCGTAGGACATCGTCGGCGCTTGGCTTGGACCGTGGCAAAGACTACACGTCGATTGGCAATCCTGCTTAACGACACGGGCGTGCGTTCCGAGAGCCGTGTGATGAGCGCGTGATAGCGCTGCCGCGCGGCATGAATCCGGTTCATATCCGGCGTGGAGGCCGATCCGCTCCGTCCGGCGAACCGTACCCGCAGTCGTCTGTGATCCAGTTCCACGCCAGCTCGACAAATCCGCCACGCCTTGTCGCAAGGGCGCTGCTAGAATGCCGCCGAATCGCCAGGGGCGACCGCGATGCGGTTGTACCGGTGCCCTAGGGTGCCACGGAAAGCGGCAGCGTGCGGGCGCGACCGTTCCGGGCGGTATCGCGATGAATCCAACGGGAGGAGTTACATGAAGAAGTCCATTCTCGCGCTGCTGCTGATTGCGGGATTCAGCATCAATGCGTTCGCTGCGGGCGGCAAACCCGCGATCGGCGTCGCCGAATTCAAGAACGAATCGGCGGCGGGCTGGTGGTCGGGCGGCGTCGGCTGGGAATTGTCCGGCATGCTGTCCAACGAGTTGTCGAGCAGCGGCGATTTCCGTGTCGTCGAGCGCGCCAAGCTCGAGAAAGTGCTCGAGGAACAGAACCTCGCCGCATCGGGTCGTGTCAGGTCGGGCACCGGCGCCAAGATGGGCCAGGTCACCGGCGCCGACTATCTGGTGTTCGGCACCGTCACCGCGTATCAGGAAAACACCGCGAGCACCGGCGGCGGTCTCAGCTTCCACGGCATTTCGCTCGGCGGCAAGAAATCCGAGGCCTACGTCGCCATCGATGTGCGCGTGATCAACGCGAGCACGGGCGAAGTCGATTTCTCTCGTTCGATCGAAGGACGCAGCGAAGGCGGCGGCGTCGCGGTCGGCGTCTATCGCGGTGGTTTCGGCGGCAGTCTTGCGCACGAGGAAAACACGCCGGCGGGCAAGGCGATTCGTGCGGCGCTCGTCGAGGTATCCGACTACCTCGATTGCGTAATGGTCAAGAAGGGCGGCTGCGAAGCCGAGTACAACGCGAAGGAACAGAAGCGCCGGGCCAGCGACAAGAAAGCGCTGAAGCTCGATTGATCGACGCAGCGCGCGACAAGCACTGAAGGAGCGGCGGGTTCATCCCGCCGCTTTTTTTTTGGCTTTCTTCAGCGCGGCGGACGCGGTCCGCGGCGGCGATTGCGGTTGTTGCGTGGGCCGCGCGGCGGACCATCACGCAGCGAGTTGCCCGGCGATTCCGACTGCGGCGCGCGCGGATGCACGTTGCCGAAGTTGTCCGGCTGGCCGGCCGGGCGCGCACGATTGCCGTCGTTACCCGACGGGCCTTGCGGCCCACCTCGATTCGACCGCTTGCGCCCAGGCAAACCGCCATTGGATTCGGGGAACCAGCTTCGCAATACGGCAGGACTCAAACCGGGTTCCTTGTACGGAGAATTTGCCTGCTGCTGCCGGTTCGGCTTGCGGCCTGGACCCCCACGCCCTGGCCCCGCGCCTGGCCGCTGTCCAGGCCCTCCCCGCGGTCCTCCGCCAGCACGTTGTGCGCCGGCGGGTCGAGGACCTGATGTCGGCCGCGGCCCACCCGGACCGCGGCGCTTGCGTGCCGGCTTTCCGGAGGGCGCGCGCCAGCTGTCGTCGCGGATGCGATCGAATGCGGCAAATTCGCGCGCCTCGTCGTGCGCGCCGCCGGTCCATGCTTGCTGCGATTTCGCCGTCGGCTTGAATTCGGTCGGCGGCGCGCGGCGCTGGCCGATCACCGGCGCCAGCGTGAGGCGCGGCACGCGCTCGGGCATGCCGGCTTTTTCGCGCAGCGTGGCGACGAGTTCCGGCGCAACTTCTTCGCATTGCCCGCGGCGCAGCGTGCGCGGCAGCTCGATGTTGCCGTAGCGGATGCGCTTGAGCCGGCTGACCATCAATCCTTGCGATTCCCACATGCGCCGGACTTCGCGATTGCGGCCTTCGCGGATCACCACGCGAAACCACGAATGACTGCCGCCGCGGCTGATCACCGCGATGTCGTCGAAATGTGCAGGACCGTCTTCGAGCTCGACGCCGCGCTTGAGGTTTTCCAGGACTTCGTCCGGCACTTCGCCGTGCACGCGGCAGATGTACTCGCGCTCGATCTCCGAACGCGGGTGCATCAGAGAATTGGCGAGATCGCCGTCGGTCGTCAGCAGCAGGAGGCCGGTCGTGTTGATGTCGAGTCGTCCGACCGCGACCCAGCGCGCGCCTTTCAGCAACGGCAGCTGTTCGAACATGGTCGGGCGGCCCTCCGGATCGTCGCGCGTGGCGACCACGCCTTCGGGCTTGTTGTAGGCCAGCATCTGTGCGTGCTCGGCGTTGTCGCCGACGACGACGAAACGCTTGCCGTCCATTTCGACGCGATCGCCGGCGCGCACGCTCAAGCCGATGCCGGCGGCGGTGCCGTTGACCAGCACTTCGCCGGCTTCGATGCGCTGTTCGAGCAGTCGGCGGGAGCCGAGTCCGGCGTTGGCGAGCACCTTGTGCAGGCGTTCGTCCAGCGGCGGCGCATCGCCGGCGGCGGGACGTTTGAGTGAGAGGATCGAACGGGCGGAGGTGGTCATGCGGCGGGTTCCGGGGTGTCGTCGCGTAGGTTCGCGTCGACGTCGTTGTCAGGGGAAGGTGCGTCGTGTTCGTAAATGTCGTCGGCGTGCGGGTCGCCGGACGCGTCGGCGGCCAGCGCGGCGGGAATCGGGCCGCCGGCGGCCGCAAAAGCGAATTGCGGGTCGATGTCTTCGAGCTCGCGGATGTCGCTCAGCGGCGGCAGCTGGTCGAGCGATTTGAGATTGAAGTAGTCGAGGAAGGCTTTCGTCGTGCCGAGCAGCGCCGGTTTGCCGGGCAGGTCCCGATAACCGACGACGCGCACCCATTCGCGTTCTTCGAGCGTCTTGACGATGCTGGTGGCGACGCCGACACCGCGGATCTGCTCGATCTCGCCGCGCGTGATCGGCTGGCGATACGCGATCAGCGCGAGCGTTTCGAGCAGCGCGCGTGAATAGCGTACCTGGCGCTCGGTCCAGAGCCGCGAAACCCATGCGTGCACGTCTTCGCGGACCTGATAGCGGAAACCGGAGCCGACTTCGACGAGCTCGACGCCGCGGCCCGCGGCATCGTCCTGCAATTCTTCGAGCGCGCGCGCGATGTCTTCGTGCGGCGGCGAGTCCTCCTCGAACAACGCAGCGAGTTGCGGGACCGAGAGCGGTTGTCCCGCGCCGAGCAGGGCGGCTTCGAAAATACGTTTGATCTGATTGATTTCTGGCATGTCTCGAATCATTCGCCGGCCGTTGCCAGCGACTTGAGGTAAATCGGCGCGAGCGCAACTTCCTGAATGATTTCGATCAGGTGCTCTTTGGCGAGCTCGAGCAGCGCAAGAAACGTGACGATGATGCCGAGGCGGCCTTCGCTGGCCTCGAACAGGCTGTCGAAGCGATGGAAGCCGCCGTCGCCGAGGCGCCGCAGCACTTCGCCCATGCGATGACGCACGCTCAACGCCTCGCGCTGGATCGCGTGGCGGCCGTACAGCTCGGCGCGCTTCAGCACATCCTTGAGTGCGAGCAGAAGCTCGCGCAGCTCGACCGGCGGCGGCAGGCGGATCACGTTGCGATCGGAAACGAATGCACTCGCGACCGCGAGATCGCGATCCAGCCGCGGCATCGTGTCGATGTCCTCGGCGGCCTTCTTGAAGCGCTCGTATTCCTGCAGGCGGCGCATCAGTTCGGCGCGCGGATCTTCCTCGAGGCCTTCTTCAAGCGGCGGCCGCGGCAGCAGAAGTCGCGATTTGATCTCGGCGAGAATCGCGGCCATGACCAGGTATTCGGCGGCGAGCTCGAGCCTGAGCTCCTGCATCATCTCGATGTAGTCGACGTACTGGCGCGTGATTTCCGCGATCGGGATGTCGAGGATGTCGAGGTTCTGCCGGCGGATGAGATACAGCAAGAGATCCAGCGGACCTTCGAACGCCTCGAGAATGACCTCGAGCGCATCGGGCGGGATGTAGAGATCCTGCGGCATTTCGAGCACGGGCTCGCCGCGCACGTGGGCCAGCGGGATTTCCTGCTGCCTCGGTGCGGTTGCGAACGTCGTGTTGCTGTCGTCGTTGCTGACGTAGTCGTTGGTCTGGATAGTCATGCTCGATCCAATGACGTCCGGCGCCTCACGGCGCGGGTCGTACAAGAGATCACTTGCGAGTTGCGGCGTAGCGCGCTGGTAGTGCGACGGCGCCCGTTACCTCGGCGCGTCAGCCTGCAACAAACACTTTCCGGAGCCCCGGCTCCAGGCAGTGAAAAAACCCAATGGACCGCGGGGATGACGGCGCGCCATTTCGGCACCGCTTCGGATGCGGGAGGTATCCGACCCCTTTGGTTGCCCCCAAGACTACGCGCAAAACCCCGTGGGCGTCCAGTGCTGGCGTCGTTCACGGTTGGGCTAACATAAACGATCCCTTCGGATTCGATCATGTGGTACGCGATCACCGGCATCGACGATAAGGATTCACTCGCGCGTCGACAGAGAGCGCGACCGGCGCACGTGGAACGTCTGCGTGAACTCCTGGCCGAAGGACGGCTTCTCCTCGCCGGTCCGTTTCCGGCGATCGATGCCGAAGATCCGGGTCCTGCGGGCTTCACCGGCAGTTTGATCATCGCCGAATTCAACGATCTCGCCGCGGCCAGGCGCTGGGCGGATGCCGATCCATACATGGCCGCCGGTGTCTACCGGGAAGTCGTCGTGCAGCCGTTCCGGAAGACGTTGCCGTGAGCGGGCGCGTCGAGTCGATCCGCGCGCGCTTGACCGCGACCCTGGCACCGAAAACGCTCGATATCGAGGACGAAAGCCAACGCCACGCAGGGCACGCCGGCGCACGCGACGGGCGCGGGCATTTCCGCGTGCGCATCGTCAGCGACGCATTCGTCGGAAAGTCCGCGCTGGCGCGGCATCGGGCGGTCTACGCAGCGCTCGGCGATCTCATGCAGACGGACATCCACGCGCTGGCCATCGACGCGCGCACGCCGGAAGAAATTCGATGACGAGTCCGGAGGCAAATCGCGCGGATCGGCAACGCCCGTCGAGGCCGTGCGTCGGTCCGGACGCTGGCCGATCCGCATCCAGCGGTTGCGCAACACGCGCGCGGGCCTGAAAATCCGCGCCCCGCACAAAAAACGGCGCCTTCCCGCATCCGCCTTCGGCCGAGCGGAGTCGGCGCAACCACCGTATTCTTTGCCGATGCCCGCGTGCGCGGAGCATCCGAGGCTCTTGTTTCCATGCGCTTGACCACGATCAAACTGGCCGGATTCAAATCCTTCGTCGATCCGACCACGCTGCACCTGCCCACCAACATGTCCGGCATCGTCGGACCGAACGGTTGCGGCAAATCGAACATCATCGATGCGATCCGCTGGGTCATGGGCGAAAGCGCAGCAAGCCGCCTGCGCGGCGATGCATTGACCGACGTGATCTTCTCGGGCTCTTCCGGACGCAAGCCGGTCGGCAGCGCGATGGTCGAACTTCTGTTCGACAACTCCGACGGGCTCATCGTCGGCGAATACGCGAGCTACAACGAGATTTCGGTCAAGCGCATCGTCAGCCGCGACGGCCAGTCGCAGTATTTCCTCAACGGCGTGCGCTGCCGTCGCCGCGACATCACCGATATTTTTCTCGGCACCGGCCTCGGTCCGCGCAGCTACTCGATCATCGAACAAGGGATGATCAGCGAGATCGTCGAAGCCGATCCGGAGCAGTTGCGCAATCATCTCGAGGAAGCGGCCGGCATCTCGAAGTACAAGGAGCGCCGCAAGGAAACCGAGAGCCGCATCAAGGCGACGCGCGAAAACCTCGACCGCGTGCGCGACGTGCGCGACGAAGTCGAAAAGCAACTCGAACATCTCAAGCGTCAGGCGCGGGCGGCCGAACGTTGGCAGGGCTACAAGAACGAGCAGAAGAAGAAAGAAGCCGAGCTCAAGGCGCTGAGCCTGCGCGAGGCGCAGGCCGCCGTCGGCGCGCATTCGGCCGAACTGCGCAAGGCCGAGCTCGCGATCGAGCAGCAAGTCGCCGAGCAGCGTCATTGCGAAGCGGAGCTCGAAACCGGTCGCGACAAGCATACGGCGCACGCCGAGCATCTCAACAAGGTACAGGCCGAGGTCTACAAGATCGGCGCGGAAATCGCCCGCGTCGAGCAGCGGATCCAGCATCACAAGGAATTGACCGAACAATTGCAGCGCGCGCGTGACGAAACCGAACGCGCGCACGGCGAGCTCGCGGCACACATCGCCGACGACCGCGTGCGTCACGACGAAGTGCTGCGCGTGCTGGCCGAAGCGGAACCGAAGATGGCGCAATTGCGTGCCGCCGACGACTCAGCCGCGGAGGCGGCTCGCGCGGCCGAAGCGAAGCTCGCCGAATGGCAGACGCAATGGGATGCGCACGCCGGCGTTTCTTCGCAGGCAACCCAATCGGCCGAGGTCGAGCGCACGCACATCGAATATCTCGATCGACGTCTGCTCGAAGCCGATCAGCGTCGCGCGACGCTCGAAGCAGAACGTGCCGCGGCAAATCTCGACGAGCTTGGCAAGGCGCTGCAATCGCTCGAAACGCAACACGCGAACGCGCAGGCAGAGGTCGAAACCGTAAGCCGCAGCTTGGACGAACGACGCACTGCAGCGGAAACCCTGCTCGAACGCGAACGCGCTCAGCACACCGCGCTGAGCGCGAAACGCGGCGAGCTTGAAACGGTCCGCGGACGCCTCGCATCGCTCGAAGCGTTGCAACACGCAGCGCTCGGCGAAACGCGGCGCTGCCGCAGCCGAATGGCTGCAAAGCGCGGGCTTGGGCAATCCACGCCGGCTCGGCGAGATTCTGCAAGTCGAAACCGGCTGGGAGCGCGCGGTCGAAACGGTGCTCGACGGTTGGCTCGAAGCCGCGATCGTCGATGATGTCGCCGATCCGGCCGCGCGGCTCGCTTCGCTCGAAGCGGCCGATCTCACCTTGATGTCGAACGCGGCGGACCCCGATCGAGGGCCCGAAGGCACGCTGGCGGCCGTAACCAAAGGTCCCGCCGCGGCGCGACGCATGCTCGCACGCGTGCGCACCGCGCGAACGATCGATGAAGCACGCGCGCTGGCGACGCGCCTTGGCGACGACGAGTCCGTGGTGACGCCGAGCGGCGAATGGTTCGGCGCCGGATTTGCGCGCGTTCTGCGCGGATCGGACTCGCGTGTCGGCGTCATCGCGCGCGAACGCGAGATCCGTGAGCTCAAGAAAACTTCGGGCGAGCTCGAGCGTGAAATCGCCGCGCACGTCGAAGCCGCCGGCACGGGCAAGCGTGAGCGCACCGACGCCGAACAAGCGCGCGACGATGCTCAGCGCGAGGTGTATGTCGCGCACAAGCGTCTCGCCGAGATCGCCGGTCAGTTGCAGAGCCAACGCGGGCGCATCGACGGCGCGCGCGAACGCATGGGCCGAGTCGCCGCCGAACTCGAAGAACTGGAACGCCGCATCGCCGGCGATCGCGAGCAGGCGCGCGAGGCGCGCGGCCGGCTCGAAACCGCCATCTCTCAGATGAGCGATATGGAACGCCGTCGACAAACGCTGGACAGCGAACGCCGGGCATTGCTCGAAGCGCGCGAAGAGACGCGCATGAACGCGCACGAGGCCAGCGACAGTGCGC
Source organism: uncultured Gammaproteobacteria bacterium (assembly GCA_963834755.1). Classification (GTDB taxonomy): domain Bacteria; phylum Pseudomonadota; class Gammaproteobacteria; order Xanthomonadales; family Rhodanobacteraceae; genus Dokdonella_A. The sequence goes on along the minus strand of CAWICQ010000012.1, from coordinate 874,455 downwards.
ATCAGATGGCGCTGTCGGTCGAATCAAGGCGCGCATCGCTGACGTCGCTCGAGCAGTCCTTGCAGCGCATGCAAGGCCAGCTCGTGCAGTTCGACTCGCGCCGTACCGAGATCGCGGCGCAGCTCGTGTCCGGCAGCGATCCGGTCGCGGGTCTGGAGAACGAGCGGCAGAGTTATCTCAGTCAGCGCCTGCTCGTCGACAAGCAGCTCGTCGAAGCACGCCAGGTACTGCAGGAACAGGATGCCGAACTGCGTCGGCTCGAACAGGATCGTCATCGCATCGAGCAGGCGCTGAACGAACGTCGCGACGAAATCGCCGAAATGCGCCTGCGTGAACAGGAGCACCGTCTGCGTGCGCAAGCGCTCAGCACGGCGATTACCGAAGCCGGGTTTCGAGCTCAACGAAATTCTGGATGCCGTGCCTGCGGAAGCCGAAGCGGAACAATGGCAGGCCGAGTTGACCGATCTCGAACAGAAGATCCGTCGACTCGAACCGGTGAACCTCGCCGCGATCCAGGAATTCGACGAGCAGTCGCAGCGCAAGACCTATCTCGACGCGCAATTGACCGATCTCAACACCGCGCTCGAAACGCTCGAAGGCGCGATCCGCAAGATCGACAAGGAAACGCGCGCGCGCTTCAAGGAAACGTTCGATCGCGTCAACACCGGTATCCAGGAGCTGTTCCCGCGCCTGTTCGGCGGCGGGCATGCTTATCTGGAAATGACGGGCGACGATCTCCTCTCGACCGGCGTCACGATCATGGCTCGGCCGCCGGGCAAGCGCGTCAGCTCGATTTCGCTCCTTTCCGGCGGCGAGAAGGCACTGACCGCGGTCGCGCTCGTGTTCTCGATTTTCCGGCTGAATCCTGCGCCGTTCTGCCTGCTCGACGAGGTGGATGCGCCGCTCGACGAGGCCAATATCGGCCGCTTCTCCTCGCTGGTCACCGAGATGAGCGAGCGCGTGCAGTTCATCTTCGTCACCCACAACAAGGGCACGATGGAAGCCGCGCACCAGCTCTGCGGCGTTACCATGCGCGAACCCGGCGTATCGCGGCTGGTGCAGGTGGATCTCGCCGAAGCCGCTAAACTCGCCGGAGCCGCCTGAGTCGAGGAGCAGCGCGTGGAACAGCAGGCCCTGAGCGCGACTGAGCTGCGCATCATCGTTGCCGTCATCGGCGTGATCGTGCTGGCGCTGATCTATTTCTTCGGTCGCCCGAGAAGACCGGGGCAGGGCGAGCGCCGCTCGGCGAAACGCGCCGAGGACGAACGCATCGAGCCGACGCTCGGATCGGCCGACGGCGAGCCGGCGCAGGGCGAACTCGATGTCTCGCTGCGCGCCGAACTCGATCGACTCGGCCGCGAAGGCGCGGCGCGGCCGGCGTCGCGTTCGCACGTCGGCACACGTCCGGATCGCAAGATCGAACGTATCGTGACCTTGTTCGTCGCCGCGCGGACGGGTCGTACACTCGCCGGCTCCGATGTCGTCGTCGCCGCGGAGAAAGCCGGACTCGAATTCGGCGACATGGGCATCTTCCATCGCCTCGCGTCGGGCAAGGCCGAGGAAGGACCGGTTTTCAGCATGGCCAACATGGTCAAGCCGGGCAGCTTCGACATGAGCAAGCTCGATACCCTGCAGACGCCGGGCGTGACGCTGTTCATGACGCTGCCGGGACCGCTGCCGGCGCTCGACGCCTGGGAAATGCTGCTGCCGACCGCGCAGCGTCTCGCCGAATTGCTCGGTGCGTCCGTGCTCGACGAACAACGCAATGCGCTCGGACGTCAGCGCGTCGCGCATCTTCGCGACGAATTGCGCGCCTGGGATCGGCGGCAGGAGCGGAATCAGATCAGGCCGGGTCGATAGATTCCCCCTGATGTCCCACCGAGACGCGTGGCCACCTACCTTCCTCTTGTCCGGACCGACTGCCAAATCCCGTATTGGGGCCTTTGTCTACCTAATTCGGCAGCGGCATCATGAAAATCATCAGGAAGCGAGGAGCAAAGGCCTACGCGGTCCTAAAGCGTGCGCTCACTTTGGCTCAGCAAAAGCCGAAAGCCGATGATTCAGTCGTTACGGAAGTACTGAACAACCTGAGCAGAATTTCCAAGGACAAAGCAGATCGGCATCAGAGAAAGCTAAGAAATCTCTAGTTCCCGTGAAACGCGCATTCATTCGTGTTTTGCGTGTAACGCAAAATCAGAATGGCCCGACTCTCGCCGGAATGACGGTTTGGATTGGTACAATCAGGTCGCGTACGCACGTGCCAAAGTCGAAAGATGCGTCCGTTCGTCCGCCAGCAAGAACGGCGCGATCAGCACCATTACCTGATGGATGCCGCGTCCCAGATCAGCTTCGGCTTCGCTTTTTCCGCTCCGCACAGCGCTGAAGCTCTGCCAGAACGTCGCGACCAGCACCACGTTCTCCACCAGCGCGCGAATCTCGTCCTCGCTAGCGCGCATGATCCCGGCGCGCGCGAGGCCGTGCATCAGCTCAGCGGCGCTCGCGGACGCGCGCGTCAGGATGCGCACGAAACGCAGCTTCAGCTTGCGGTTGCGCGCCAGGATGTCGACGAGATCGCGATACAGGAATCGATAGGCCCACATGCATTCGAAGACCAGGTGCAACTGCAACCAGATGTCTTCGAGATTCGGCAGGCGCTCTTCGGGAACCAGCAACGCGTCGTCGATGCGCGCTTCGTAGCGCGAGAACAGCTGCTCGACGATGTCGTCCTTGTTGCGGAAGTGGTAGTAGAGATTGCCCGGGCTCATTCCGAGCTCGTCGGCGATGTGGTTGGTGGTGACGTTCGGCTCGCCCTGCGCGTTGAACATCGCAAGGCTGGCGTCGAGGATGCGTTCGCGGGTCTGGCGTGCCATGCGCGGAACGAAGGGCCTGGCGCTGTGCTCAGCCGCCGAGCTTCTTGACCAGATCGATGTATTTCTGCATCGCCTCGTCGCCTTTCATGCCCTTGAGCTTGGCCCAGGCTTCGTACTTCGCGGTGCCGACGAAATCGAAGAAACCGGGCTTGGGACCGGCTACGTCGCCTTCCGATCCCTGCTTGTACAGCGCGTAGAGCTTGAGCAGCGTGTCGTTGTCGGGACGTTCGGAAAGTTTCTTGACGTCTTCCGCAGCCTTCTCGAAGCGCGCTTTGAGATCGGACATGGGTATACCCGGCAGTGCAGTGCAGGCGGGGTGCTGAGCTTACATCAGCGCGATGCAGGTGCGTAGCCACGCGTGCCGGGGCGCGGCTATGCTCTGCCCATGCGCACGACGACTGCGGGAGAACGGCCATGAACTACTTCGTTACCGGAGCGACCGGTTTCATCGGCCGGCATCTGCTGCAGAAACTCCTCCACCGCAAGGGCACGATCTATTGTCTCGTGCGCAAGGAGTCGCTCGGCAAGTTCAAGGATCTGTCCGAGAAGCTCGGCGCGGGCAAGGATCGCGTTGTCGCGGTGGTCGGTGATCTCGCCGCGCCAAGCCTCGGTATCGCGCCGCAGACCGCGCGCGACCTCAGCGGAAATATCAAGCACTTCTTTCATCTCGCGGCGCTGTATGACATCACTGCCGATGCGGAAAGCCAGATCGTCGCCAATGTCGAAGGCACCCGGAACGCGCTCGCGTTCGCCGAAAGCGATCAAGGCGGGCGTGTTTCATCACATCAGCTCGATCGCCGCGGCGGGGCTCTATGCCGGGGTGTTCCGCGAGGACATGTTCGATGAAGCGGAAAATCTCGAGGATCCGTATTTCCGCACCAAGCACGACTCCGAAGCGCTGGTGCGCACGTCGTATCCACGCCCGTATCGGATCTACCGTCCGGGCCTCGTGATCGGCGATTCGACGAGCGGTGAGATCGACAAGATCGACGGGCCGTATTATTTCTTCCGGTTGATCAAGAAAATGCGCCAGACGTTGCCGCCGTGGATGCCGACGATCGGCCTCGAAGGCGGGCGCATCAATCTGGTGCCGGTCGATTGGGTTGCCGCGGCGCTCGATCACATCGCGCACAAGCCCGGTCTGGACGGCCATACCTTCCATCTCACCGATCCGGCGCCCAAGCGCATCGGCGAAGTGCTGAATCTCTTCGCGCGCGCCGGACACGCGCCGCAGATGACCATGCGCCTCGATGCACGCATGTTCGGTTTCATGCCGGGCGCCGTGCGCGCCGCGCTCGGCAGCCTGCCGCCGGTCAAGCGCTTCGTGAATGTGCTGCTGCGCGATCTCGGCATTCCGGCGTCGGTGATGAAGTTCATCAACTGGTCGACGCGGTTCGACTCGCGCGAGACCGAGCACGCCCTCAAAGGCTCGAAGGTCAAGCTGCCGAGGCTCGACGATTACGCCTGGCGCATCTGGGACTATTGGGAACGCCATCTCGATCCGGATCTCTTCGTCGATCGCTCGCTGAGCGGCAAGGTCCGCGATCGCGTCGTCGTGATCACCGGCGGATCGTCCGGCATCGGCAAAGCCGCGGCGCTCAAAGTCGCTGCCGCCGGCGGCAACGTGGTGATCTGCGCTCGCGGCGCCGAGGAACTCGAGACGACGCAGAAGGAAATCGAGTCGCTCGGCGGAACATGCCACACGTACGTCACCGATCTCGCCGAGCTCAATTCCTGCGATGCGTTCGTCAAGCGCGTGCTCGAGGAGCATGGCCGCGTCGACATTCTGGTGAACAACGCCGGACGCTCGATCCGCCGCGCGATCAGCGCGAGCTACGACCGTTTCCACGATTTCGAGCGCACGATGCAACTCAATTATTTCGGCGCGCTGCGTCTCATCATGGGCGTGCTGCCGGGCATGGCCGAGCGTCATCACGGCCACATCATCAATATTTCGTCGATCGGCGTGCTGACGAATTCGCCGCGGTTCTCGGCCTACGTCGCGTCGAAAGCGGCGCTCGATGCGTTCTCGCGCTGCGCTCAGGCCGAATACTCGGACAACGGCGTCAACTTCACGACGATCAACATGCCGCTGGTGAAGACGCCGATGATCGCGCCGACGAAGATGTACGAATCGGTGCCGACGCTGACGCCGGAGGAAGCCGCGGACATCATCGTCGAGGCGATCATCGAACGGCCGGTGCGTATCGCGACGCGCCTGGGCACGTTCGCGCAGATCTTTTACGCGCTCGCGCCGCGCGCGTACGAGATCGTCATGAATACCGCGTTCCGCCTGTTCCCGGATTCATCGGCTGCGAAAGGTACCAAGGGACGTGCGGAGCTCGAGGGGCCGACCAGCGAGCAGATCGCATTCGCATCGCTGATGCGCGGCGTGCACTGGTAGGAATTGGAACTGCAAGTCGACGAAGCGACGGGCTGAGTCGAACAAGAAAGACATCGTCCCGCGAAGGCGGGCCCGGCGCCTTCGCGCAAAGAATCAAAAGACGCTCGATTCCCGCTTTCGCGGGAGTGACGAAATCGAGGCATCCTCGCGGCGAGAGCCAGCGCGTCGACTTCGAAGCGACCCCGCCCAATCCCGGCATCCGCCGGGATGAGGAAGAAGACGACGCGTGGCCTCAGCGCTTCGCGCGCTTCGCCGCACGTTTCGCGGCGCGCTTCTTCGGCGCGGAACCGCCGTTCAACTTGCGCACTTCGCGTGAAAGTTCTTCGACACGGTTCGTCAACGTGTGGATTTCCTTGTGGCCCGGTACGCCGAGACGGCCGAGCGCGCGCGAGACGCGATCCTCGAACACCTTCTCGAGCTTGTCCCAGGTTTCCTGACTGCGCTCGCGCACCTGGCCGAGCGTCGACTCGACGTTGCCGCGCGCTTCGGCGACTTTCGCGTCGGTGAACTTGCGCGTCTTCGCATCGAGCGCCGCGCCTTCCTTGACCAGCGACTCGAACAATTTTCCGCCTTCGGATTGCGCCTTGGCGAACGCGCCGAGGCCGGCCAGCCAGATCTGCTGGGCGGAGTCCATCACGGTCTTGCTGGCGCCGCGAGCTTGGTGCATGGCGGCTTCTGCGGGCGTGCGGTGCTTCAGCTTCGGCTTGCTCATCTCTCGCTCCAATCCGATCGCGCGGCGGATGCCGCGAGTGCGTTCTACTTTAGGTGCTTGCGCTAGAGCAGACACACTACCGAGCGAATGTCGCGGTTGAGGCGCCGCACAATTCCGTGGCGATCGGCGCGCGATGATAGGTACGCCCATCGTCGGACCAGGGCCGCGTCCGCTCGTCGCAACCGGATTGGCTTCGTTGCGTATCGTCGGCGCGTCAGTCCGTGCCGAATTCATCGTCGAGCTGGCGCACGATCTCGCGCTCGATCACGGGTTTGAGCGCGCCCATCAGAAATCCGAGCTCCGCCTGGATGTGTACTTCCTGCTTGGCGACACTGATTCTTCCGTCGACGCCGGTGCGCGAGAACTTCAAGACGTTGCCTTCCCAGCGATGCGAGATGCCGTATTGCTTGGCGATGGCCTTGGCGACGCGCTCGACCGCAGCCTTGGCGTCTTTCATGCTGCTGCCGTGCTTGCGGCGGATATCGATGACGGCCATCGAACGGCTCTCCGGATGTTTTCGAGTCGCCATGATGCCTTAGACCCGCGTTGGGCGGCGACCGGAAACACCGGGTGCCGGCCGAGCGCAAGCGTCGCGCGCAACGCCGCTATACTGGCGCACCGAAAGCCGCCGACCGGATATTGATGCGCCTCAGTTTTCTCAATGGCGAACACGCCGACTTCGTCGTGGAAGATGGCGTCATCAGTCTCGGCAGCGCGGACGGCAATACGCTCGTTCTCAGTGGTCGCGACATTGCGCCGTGGCACGCGCGCGTCAATGTCGACCAGCGCGGCATCGTGCTTGAAGTCCTCGATTTCGCCGCGCGCACGCACGTGAATGCGCGGCCGGTGCGCGAGAAGGCGCTGATGCGTCTGGGCGATGTGCTGTGTCTGGGCGTCGTCGCCATGATGCTGAAGCCGGACCGCGACGATGCGATCGAAACGACGCTTCCGGCCGAAGCCGAAGACGCCGACGATTCGCCCGACGCCGCGCCGGCGCGCGTCGTGCTGCGCGGCGTCGCCGGCAGCCATTTCGGCCGGGCGGTCGCACTGCGCCAGCGCCTGGTGGTTGGTCGCGCGGGCGATTGCGATATCGTCATCGACGACGCGCAGATCGCGCCACATCACGCGACGATCGAAACCATCGAGGACGCGATCTGCCTGCGTGACATGGGCTCGGGTGCGGGCGCGCTGGTCAACGGCTTGCGCCTCAAGACCGCCGTGTTGCACACCGGCGATCAGATCGCGTTCGGGCGCGATCATTTCCTGATCGAGGCGCCAGGCCTGCCGTTGCGTGGTGAGGTCGCATCCGCACAGCCGGCATCGGCAGCCGGGCAGACCGACGGCGCCGATGCGGTACAAGCGCCGGTGCCTGATGCGCGCGGTTCGATCTGGTGGCTTATCGGCGCCGCAGCGCTGATCGCGTTGGGCCTCGTCTGGATCCTGCTGCGCGGAGCCTGAAGGCACGACCCCGGGTTTGCGCGGCGCATCACGCGCCGTTGTCCGATCGCCCGATCGTCTTGAGTTTGACGAGCCTCGAATGGGTGATCGAGGCGATACGCGTCTTGCGCGTCTGCTGCACTGCGGCATAATGAGGTTCGACCATCTGGGAGACGCGTGTGAGCCGCGGATACAACTTCAGCGCCGGACCCGCGGCGTTGCCCGAAGAAGTGTTGCTTCAGGCGCAGGCCGAATTGCTCGAGTGGGATGGCGCGCGCGCGTCGGTGATGGAGATCAGCCATCGCAGCAGCGAATTCATCGCGCTCGCCACGGAGTCCGAGAAGGACCTGCGCGAGCTCATGTCGATTCCGGCAAATTACAAGGTGCTGTTCCTGCAAGGAGGCGCGACGCAGCATTTCGCCCAGATACCGATCAATTTCGCCGCGCGGGACCGCACCGCGGACTACGTCGTCACCGGCGATTGGAGCGAGAAAGCCGTGAAGGAGGCGAAGCCTTCCGTTGCGGCGCGCGTTGCGGCGACATCGTCAGGGACCAATTACGACCGCATCCCGGAACGCGCTTGCTGGAATCTCGATCCGCAAGCGGCCTACCTGCATTACACGCCGAATGAGACGATTCGCGGTGTCGAGTTTCACCAGATTCCCGATGCGGGCAATGTGCCGCTGATCGCGGATGTCTCCTCGACGATTCTTTCGCGGCCGCTCGATGTTTCGCGTTTCGGACTTCTATACGCCGGCGCGCAGAAGAACATCGGCGCATCCGGACTCGTCGTGATGATCGTGCGCGATGATCTGCTGGCGCGCTGTCCGAAGGACATTCCCAAGATATTCAACTACGCCGAGCAAGCCGCGCAGGATTCGATGCTCAACACGCCGAACACATTCGGCTGGTATCTCGCAGCGCTGGTATTCAAGTGGGTGAAGAAACAGGGCGGACTCGCCGCGATGGCCGAGCGCAATCGCGCCAAAGCGGATCTGCTTTACGCCTACATCGATGGCTCGGGTTTCTACCAGAACCCGGTGGCGAAAAACGCGCGCTCGTGGATGAATGTTCCATTCATGCTGCCGCGCGAGGCGCTCGACGCGGCGTTCCTGAAGGAATCCGAAGCCGCCGGATTGCTCGCGCTCAAAGGTCATCGCGCGGTCGGCGGCATGCGCGCTTCGATCTACAACGCGATGCCGATCGAAGGCGTCAAGGCGCTTGTCGATTTCATGAAGGACTTTGCGGCGCGCAACGGATAGCAGGTCATCCAACGGATGCGGTCTCGAGAGGAATCCATTGTTGATGACGCAGCATAAAACAACTGGATCCCGGCCCGCGCCGGGATGATGAAATCCTGGGAGTCGGCGTGTTCAAAGTTCAAACGCTCAACAACATCTCGCGCAATGGTCTCGATCGCCTGCCGGCGAATCTCTATCGCGTGGCGAACGATCTCGGCGACGCGGATGCGCTGCTGGTGCGCTCGGCCGACCTGCACAAATCGCCGATTCCGCGCAGCGTGAAAGCGGTTGCGCGCGCCGGTGCGGGCGTCAACAATATTCCGGTCGCCGAGTTGTCCGCTCGCGGCGTGCCCGTTTTCAACGCGCCGGGCGCGAACGCGAATGCGGTCAAGGAACTCGTCGTCGCCGGCATGCTGCTGGCTGCGCGAAATCTCGCCGATGCGCTCGGGTTCGTGCGCGATCTCAAGTCCGGCGATGATCTGCATCATCAGGTCGAGGCGGAGAAGAAGCGTTTCGTCGGCTCCGAGCTCGCGGGTAAAACGCTGGGTGTCGTCGGGCTCGGCGCGATCGGCGTAAAGGTGGCGAATGCGGCCTACGCGCTCGGCATGCGCGTGCTCGGATTCGATCCGCACATGACGGTCGAAGGCGCCTGGCAGCTGTCGTCCGAAGTCGCCAAGGCGAGTTCGCTCGCCGAGTTGTTCGCCGCTTCGGACTACATCACGTTCCACGTGCCGCTCAACGAGCGTACGCGCGGCATCTTCGGCGCGCAGGCGCTGGCGCTGGTGCGACCCGGAGTCGTGCTGTTGAACTTCGCGCGCGAAGGCATCGTCGATCCCGCGGTATTGCGCGAAGGACTTGCCGACGGTCGTATCGGCCGCTACGTCAGCGATTTTCCCGACGCGGATCTGCTCGGCAACGCGCGCGTCATCGCGCTGCCGCATCTCGGCGCGTCGACCGGCGAGGCCGAGGAGAACTGCGCGGTCATGGTCGTCGATCAGCTCCGCGATTTCCTCGAGCACGGCAACGTTCGGCATTCGGTCAACTTTCCGGAAACACGCATGGCGCGCACGGGCATCGCGCGCATCTGTGTCGCCAATCAGAACCGGCCTAACATGATCGGCCAGCTCTCGCACGTGCTCGGCGAGGCCGGCGTGAACATCGCGCAGATGCACAATGCGTCGCGCGCGGATCTTGCTTACAGTCTGATCGATGTCGATACGCCGGTGCCGGACACGCTGCTCGCCGCAATCGCCGCGATTGATGGCATCCTGTCGGTTCGCGTGATTCCGGGTTGAGGCAACCATGGCCGCCAAGCGGAAGCCGTCTAAGCCACCGAAGCCAGCGCCGCTGCCGCAGCTCGCGGAGGTGCGCGCTCGCATCGATGCGATCGACCGGCAGATCCAGGCACTGATTGCCGAGCGCGCCGAGTTCGCGCTGCAGGTCGGCAAGGCCAAGGGCAAGCTTGCGGCGGCGGTCGATTACTACCGGCCCGAGCGCGAGGCCCAAGTGCTGCGCATGGTGGTCGATCGCAACGAAGGGCCGCTCAGCGATGAAGTGCTCGTGCACGTGTTTCGCGAGGTCATGTCGGCGTGTCTTGCGCAGCAGGAGCCGCTCAAGATCGGCTATCTCGGGCCCGAAGGTACGTTCAGCCAGCAGGCCGTGCTGAAACATTTCGGCCGCTCGGCGCACGGCATGCCGATGGTCAGCATCGAGGAAGTGTTCCAGGAAGTCGAAAACGGCAGCGCGGATTTCGGCGTGGTGCCGGTCGAGAATTCCGGGCAGGGCACGATCCAGATCACGCTCGACATGTTCCTGACTTCGAATCTCAAGATCTGCGGCGAGGTTGAGCTGCGCGTGCATCAGTTCTTGCTGTCGCGCTCCGGCCGCATCGAGGATGTCGAACGGATCTATTCGCACCCGCAATCGTTCGCGCAAACGCAAGCGTGGCTGCGCGGCAACCTGCCGAAGATCGAGAAGATTCCGGTTTCGAGCAACGCCGAGGCGGCGCGTCGCGCGCGCAACTCGGACGACGCGGCCGCGATCGCGGGCGAAAGCGCTGGGCTGATCTACGGTCTCAAGAAAGTCATCATGGGTTCGATCGAGGATCACGCCGACAACACGACGCGTTTCCTGGTCATCGGCCGGCAGATTTTTCCGCCGTCGGGACACGACCGCACGTCGGTGCTGGTCTTCATCAAGGATCAGCCCGGCGCGCTGTTCAACGTGCTGAGCCCGTTCGCGCGCCACGGCATCAGCATGAACCGCATCGAATCGCGGCCGTCGCATCAGGCGAAATGGGAATACGGATTTTTCATCGACCTCGCTGGACATGTCGACGACGCGCGGATGAAGAAGGCGCTCGCCGAGCTGGAATCACATGCGGCGCAGGTCAAAGTGCTCGGATCGTATCCGGTCGCGGTGCCGTGATGCCTCGCGCGACGAACCGCGCAACGGAGGACGCGGCGGTCGGAACTGAGATGTCGTGGGATTCATTCGACGCCGGCACGCTCGCCAACAGCGCGACGGCCGCGTTGCGCGCCTACGATCCCGGTCACGATCTAACGGCGTTGCGCAAACGATTCGGCGCCGAGATCGCGGAGCTCGGATCGAACGAGAATCCGCTCGGACCGAGCCCGCTCGCTCTCGAAGCGATGCGCCGCGCGCTGGCGGAAACGTTCCGTTATCCGGATCCGCGCGGACTGGCGCTGAAGACGGCGCTGTCCTCGCACCTCGATGTCGGCATCGATCGGATCGTGCTCGGCAATGGCTCGCATGAGTTGCTCATGCTGCTCGCGCAATGCTTCGCGGATCCCGCGCATTCCGTCGTTTTCTCGCAATATGGATTTGCGGTGTTTCCGATTGCAACCGCCGTTGCCGGTGCGATCGCGCTGCGCGTTCCGGCGCTGCCGCGTTCGCATTCGAGTGCGCCGTACGGGCACGATCTCGATGCGATCGCGGCTACCCTGCGGGCGGATACGCGGATTGTCTATCTGGCCAACCCGAACAATCCGACGGGTACGTGGTTCGACGACATGGCGCTCGATCGGTGGGTTGCGCGCGTACCGCGCAACGTGCTGATCGTCGTCGACGAGGCCTATTTCGAATACATCGACGCAACCGGACTTACGAGCGCGTTGCGGCTCGCCGACCGATATCCGAACCTGATCGTGACGCGGACCTTTTCGAAGGCCTACGGGTTGGCCGGGCTGCGCGTCGGCTATCTGATCGCGCATCCGAGTGTCGTCGAAGTTGTCGAACGTCTGCGCGAATCGTTCAACGTCAACAACGTCGCGCTTGCTGCGGCCGAGGCTGCGCTTGGCGATGCCGAACATCTGGCGAACGTGCGCGCATTCAACAAGACCGAACGCGCGTGGCTCGTCGACGCGTTGAACGCACGCGGCTACGCGCCGTTGCCGTCGCAAACGAATTTCGTGCTGGTCGACGTCGGTGGCGATGCGGCGCGGTTCGAAAGTCACGTTTTCGAACGTGGTGTCATCGTTCGTCCGATGCAGGGATATGGCTTTCGCGACGCCGTGCGCATCAGCATCGGCAATCGAACTGAAAACCAGCGCCTCGTGGACGCGTTGCCTTGAGCGCGACGACGATCTGGACCAGTCGGCCTTGCGGCCCGATTCGTGGCGAGCTCACGGTACCCGGCGATAAATCCATTTCGCATCGCGCCATCATGCTCGGTGCGCTTGCCGAGGGCGTTTCGCGGATCAGCGGGTTTCTCGAAGGCGAGGACACGCTCGCGACCGCGGCGGCGTTCCGATTGCTGGGCGTCGCGATCGATGAGCCGACCGCTTCGCAGCGAGTCGTTCACGGTGTCGGGCTGCATGGGCTCTCGGCTCCATCGGGCGTTATCGACTGCGGCAATTCCGGAACCGGAATGCGGCTTCTGGCCGGGCTCCTCGCCGGACAAGAGTTCGATTCGACATTGACCGGCGACGCATCACTGTCGCGCCGGCCGATGCGGCGGATCATCGAACCGCTGTCCATGATGGGCGCCGTCATCAAAGCGGAGGCGGGCGGTTTGCCGCCATTGCACATTCGCGGCGGCCGCGCGCTCGCAGGCATTTCATACGTACCACCGGTCGCCAGCGCACAAGTCAAATCCGCGCTGTTGCTTGCGGGTCTCTACGCGCGCGGCGAAACGGAAGTTACCGAGATGCATGCGACCCGCGACTACACCGAGCGCATGCTCGCTGCGTTCGGCTGGCCGATTGCGTTCTCGCCGGGACGCGCGCGCCTCCGCGGAGGCCATCGCCTGCGCGGCGTCGACATCGATGTCCCCACGGATTTCTCGTCGGCCGCGTTCTTCATCGTTGCCGCGACGCTCGTGCCGGGGTCCGAGCTCGTGCTGCGCAGGGTCGGCCTCAATCCGCGGCGAACGGGTCTGCTGCACGTTTTGCGCGCCATGGGCGCCGACATTCGCGAAGACAATCCAAAAGAGTGGAGCGGCGAGAAGGTTGCGGACCTGGTCGTTCGCCATGCGCCGTTGCGCGGGATCGGTGTACCAATCGAACACGTGCCGGACATGATCGACGAGTTCCCGGTCCTCTTCGTTGCGGCCGCGGCGGCGATTGGCACGACGACGATTCGGGGTGCGGCTGAGCTGCGCGTCAAGGAATCGGATCGCATCGCGACGATGGCGGTTGGACTGCGCGGGTTGGGCGTTGCGATCACCGAAACGGCCGATGGCGCGATCATTCATGGCGGATCCCTCCGCGGCGGAGAGGTGGAAAGCGCCGGTGATCATCGCGTCGCGATGAGCTTCGCCGTCGCTGGCGCGATTGCCGATGCGCCTGTTCGAATCGTGGGATGCGAATCCGTCGCGACGTCGTTTCCGCGCTTTGTCGATCTAGCGAATGGAGTCGGACTTGCGATGGTCGCCGCGGCCTGCTAGCGTACGTACGTACATACATATGTCGAACTCAGCCATTTCCCTCACCGAACTCCGCCAGCGCCTTTTTCAACTGGCCGATCAGGTCGCCGCCACCGGTGAACCGCTCCTCATCGTGCGTAATGGCGTGCGTCTGCAACTGACGCGCGAGGATGCGATAGCCGAAATGCCCGGCCGTCTGGCTCGACTCGTCAAGCGGAACATCGTCGTCGGTGCACCGCTCGATCCGCACGAATCGCCGGCCGAGTGGTCCGGCGATGTTGCGAAAGTCGCCGAAACGGCCTCGAAGTACGCTGCGCCCAAGCGTTCACGACGCCGCACCCGCAAGTGATCATGCTCGATACGCACATCGCCGTGGCCTTGTACGAAGGCCGCATGGGCGGTCTCGGGCCAGCGGCGCGGCGCGCGATCGATCGCGATGTGGTCACGATTTCGCCGGCGGTCCTGCTCGAAATCGAACTCCTGCACGAGATCGGCCGGCTCCGGGTCGGCGCGATACCGGTGTCGGCGCGCCTCGGCGATCTCTCGATCCGTGTCGCCAGCGAACGCTTCGCGGATGTCGCGGCCGAAGCATTTTCGCTCGGCTTCACGCGCGATCCGTTCGACCGGCTGATCGTGGCGCACGCATCGCTGACCAAGGCGGCGCTGATCACGCAGGACGCCACGCTCCGTTACCGGTATCCGAAGACGCTGAGCTGAGTCGGCCGCACGCGAGGCGGTCGGCTAGAATCGCGCGCTTCCACGACTGCAGAACGCGATGACCGCCCGAACCGAGAAACCGATCCCGGTGTTGACCATCGATGGACCGTCCGGGTCGGGCAAAGGCACGATCAGTCGCGCGGTCGCCGATGCGCTCGGCTGGCATCTGCTGGATTCGGGCGCGCTGTACCGAGCGGTGGGCTATGCGGCCGGCATGGAAGGCATCGACCTTTCGGATACGCAGGCGGTCACCCGCTGCGCCCAGACAACCAGGATCGCCTTCCGTGCCCCGCAAGACGGCGGCGAGACGCGCGTCATCGTCAATGGCCACGATGCGACCGACGATATCCGCACCGAGACCTGCGGCGCGGCAGCTTCGGCGATTGCGGCAATTCCGAGCGTACGCGCGGCGCTCCTTGACAAGCAGCACTCGTTCCGCCGCTCGCCGGGCCTCGTGGCTGACGGACGTGACATGGGCACGATCGTTTTCGCCGATGCGCCGTTCAAGGTGTTCCTCACGGCAAGCGCCGATGAACGGGCCCGCAGGCGGTATAAGCAGTTGAAAGAAAAGGGTTTGAATGTTACGCTCTCATCCCTTTTGCGCGAGATCGAGGCGCGCGACGAACGCGATGCGAACCGCAAGGTCGCGCCGCTTCGGCCGGCGTTGGGGGCTTTGATCGTCGATACCACCGGCATGCCCGTCCCTGACGTGGTTGCGAAGGTGCTCGCGGTCGTCCACAAGGCCGGCTGAGATCGGAAAGGCCGGGCCGGCTTTCCCGTCGCCTCGCCCAAGCTCGAAAAAGGAATTGCTCGAAAGAGCAGCGCTTCGCAAGAAGCACGGCCCGGCGTTCGCGCCGGAATTTGAACGATGCGGATATCGCATCACCAAAAGGTGGGCAGGCGACTCAGCAACGAGCGCAGGCCTGTTTTGTCAACTGGAACCCCACATGACAGAAAGTTTTGCTGAGCTGTTCGAACAGAGCCAATCGATCTCCAAGCTCCGCTCTGGCGCCATCGTCTCCGGCATCGTCGTCGAAATCCGTTCCGATGTCGTCGTCGTCAATGCCGGCCTGAAATCCGAAGGCATCATTCCGATCGAGCAGTTCAAGAATGAAAGGGGCGAGCTCGAAATCAACGTCGGTGACGAGGTAAAAGTCGCGCTCGACGCAATCGAGAATGGCTTCGGCGAGACCATGCTCTCGCGCGAGAAGGCCAAGCGCTCGCTGGTGTGGGACGAGCTCGAAGAGGCTCAGACCGCCAACGCCGCCGTCACCGGCCGCATCTCCGGCAAGGTCAAGGGTGGCTTCACCGTCGACATCAAGGATGTCCGCGCATTCCTGCCGGGCTCTCTCGTCGACGTGCGCCCGGTGCGCGATCCGTCCTACCTCGAGGGCAAGGAACTCGAGTTCAAGATCATCAAGCTCGACCGCAAGCGCAACAACGTGGTGGTTTCGCGCCGCGCCGTGGTTGAGAGCGAATTCTCCGAGGAGCGCGAAAAGCTGCTCGAGCGTCTGCAGGAAGGCGCGGTCGTCAAGGGCGTGGTCAAGAACCTCACCGACTACGGTGCGTTCGTCGACCTCGGCGGCATCGATGGCCTCCTGCACATCACGGACATGGCGTGGAAGCGCGTGCGTCATCCGAGCGAAGTCGTCAACGTCGGCGACGAGCTCGATGTGCGCGTGTTGAAGTTCGATCGCGAGCGCAACCGCGTTTCGCTGGGCCTGAAGCAGCTCGGCGAGGATCCGTGGGTCGCCATCGCGCGTCGCTATCCGACCGGGACGCGCCTGTTCGGCAAGGTCTCGAACGTGACCGACTACGGTTGCTTCGTCGAGCTCGAGCCCGGCGTGGAAGGCCTCGTTCACGTCTCGGAAATGGACTGGACCAACAAGAACGTCAATCCGGCCAAGGTCGTGCAGGTCGGCGACGAAGTCGAAGTCATGGTGCTCGACGTCGACGAAGAACGTCGCCGCATTTCGCTCGGCATGAAGCAGACACGCGCCAATCCGTGGGAAGCGTTCGCCGCGATCCACAAGAAGGGCGACAAGGTCGCCGGCACGATCAAGTCGATCACCGACTTTGGCGTGTTCGTCGGTCTAGATGGCGGCATCGATGGTCTCGTCCATTTGTCCGACATCTCGTGGCAGACGACCGGCGAAGACCTCGTGCGCAACTTCAAGAAGGGCGACGACATCGAAGCCGTGGTGCTTGCCGTCGATCCGGAACGCGAGCGCATCTCGCTCGGCATCAAGCAGCTCGAGCAGGATCCGTTCGGCCAGTTCATGGCCGCGCATCCGAAGGGCAGCATCCTCAACGGCACGGTTCGCGAAGTGGATGCGAAGGGCGCGACGATCGATCTCGGCGAAGGCGTGGAAGGTTATCTGCGCGCCAACGACATTGCGAAGGAACGCGTCGAGGATGCGACTCAGCATCTGAAGGTCGGCGACAAGGTCGAAGCCAAGTTCATCGGCATGGATCGCAAGGGCCGCAGTCTGCAGCTCTCGATCCGTGCGAAGGACGAGGACGAGCTGCAGTCGGCGCTCGAGGAATACCAGAGCGCTTCCGGCGGCACGACCAAGCTCGGCGCGCTGCTCAAAGAACAGCTCAACCGTTAGACGCAGGACCGGGTGCGCGGTGATGAACCGCGCACCCGTTTCGGCGGTGTGCGGTCCGCTCCAAGCATTTACCCAATGTCCGACCACGACTCCCAAACTGATACTTCAATGACCAAGTCGGAGCTGATCGAAGCCCTCGCCGAGCGTCAGAAGCACCTGGCTGCCAACGACGTCGAGCTCGCAGTCAAGAGCCTGCTCGAGCAGATGAGCCAGGCATTGTCGGTCGGCGAGCGCATCGAAATCCGCGGTTTCGGCAGCTTTTCGCTGCACTACCGGCCGCCGCGCATGGGTCGCAATCCGAAGACCGGCGACGCGGTTGCGCTGCCCGGCAAGCACGTGCCGCACTTCAAGCCGGGCAAGGAGCTGCGCGAACGCGTCAACGATGGCGCGCAGTCCTCCGGCGGCAACGGCTGAAGCGACGTTTCGCTTCTCGCACAATGGCGCCGTTGGGCGCTCGCTTTCGCCGGGCCATCGGTGCGGTCATGATAGGGTTGGCGATGACGCTTCCGCGCGCCTTTCCCTGATCGCGATATCCCGACCGCTCGCATGCGCCTCGCTCTGATACTGCTGGTTCTCCTCTTCATCGTCTTCGGCGCTTTTTTCGGTGCGCTGAACGCCGAGCGCATCACCATCGACCTCTATTTCGTGCAGGCCAGCGTGCCCAAAGGCGCGATGCTGCTCGCGGCCGTCGTCGTCGGCTGGCTGATCGGCGGGCTTGTCGCGTGGCTCGGGCGGGTCCCGCGGTTGCATCGCGATCTGCGCGAGACGCGTCGCCAGCTCCGCCAAGCGCAGGCGCAACCTCAGCCGCCCAGCGACGGGCGTCCCGAGGACGCATGACCGAGCTCGCACTTTTGTTCCTGCTGCTACCGGTCGCCGCGTTGTCCGGCTGGGTGCTCGGCCGGCGTGGCAGCGAGCGCACCTCCGGCGCGCGCGTCAGCGAACTCTCGACGAACTATTTCCGCGGTCTCAATTACCTTCTGAACGAGCAGCAGGACAAGGCGATAGAAGTCTTCCTGAAGCTCGCCGAGATCAATCGCGACACGGTCGAAACCCACCTCGCGCTCGGCAATCTGTTCCGCCGTCGCGGCGAAGTCGATCGGGCGATTCGCGTGCATCAGCATCTCATCGCGCGGCCGAATCTCAACGAAGACGAGAAGACCGTCGCCCTGCTCGAGCTCGGCGAAGACTACATGCGCGCCGGTCTGCTCGATCGCGCGGAAACGCTGTTCACCGATCTTGTGGCGATGAACGCGCAGGCGCCGTCGGCGCTGAAGCATCTGATCGCGATCTATCAGCATGAACGCGACTGGGACAAAGCCATCGATCACGCGCGACGTTTGCAGCAGGCGACCGGCGAATCGCAGGGCGCCGTGATCGCGCAGTTCTATTGCGAGCTCGCCGAGCAATCGCGCACGCGCGGCGCGCTGGACGAGGCGCGCGTTCATCTCGATGAAGCGTATGCGGCCGAAAGCGATTGCGTGCGTGCGAGCATGATCAAAGGCCACATCGAAGCCGCTGACGGGCATCTCGACAAGGCGATTGCGGCGTTCGAGCAAGTCGCTGAGCAGGACGTCGATTACGTGCCGGAGATCCTCTCGCCGCTGCTCGACTGCTACGCACGCGCACAACAGATGGCGCGAGCAGAAGAATTCCTGCTCGGCATTACCGAAACCTATCAGGGCGTTTCACCCGTGCTCGCGCTCGCGCGTCTCTACACGCGCACGCAAGGAGAGGACGCGGCGGTCGCGTTCCTCAACCGCGCGCTGCGGCAGCGTCCGTCCGTGCGCGCATTGATGGCGCTGATCGACGTCAACCTGCACACGGCGAGCGGCGAGGCGCGCGACAATTTCCTGATCCTGCGCGACCTCACGCGCAAGCTGGTCGAAGGCCAGGCGATGTACCGGTGCAACAAGTGCGGCTTCGGCGCGAAGGCGCACCACTGGCAATGCCCGAGCTGCAAGAACTGGGGCACGGTGCGACCGATCCACGGCGTCGTCGGCGAGTAGGGCGGCCGTGCAGCGGCTGGCCTGGCCGATATCGACGTGGATTCCCGCGATGCTCGCGGCGGCGATCGTTTCGGCCGTTGCCACCTGGCTTGCGATCGGTTACGCGCGGCGTCGACGGCTGATCGACGAACCCGGCACGCGCCGTTCGCACAGCGAGCCGACGCCGCGCGGCGGCGGCATCGGTATCGCGATTGCCGCATTGCTCTGTGCGTGCGCTCCGCCGTTGTTTCTTCCCGCAGCATCACGACTGACGGCGCCCGCGCTCGCGATCGCCGTTGTCATCGTCGCCGTCGTCGGATGGATCGACGATCATCGCGGCCTCTCGGCGCGATGGCGTTTCGCGGCGCATTGCATCGCCGCGATCGCGTTTCTCGCCCCGGTGATCGTTCCGCTGGTGCTCGTGCCGGAGGCAGTCGAGCATCGCTTTTCGGTTTCGGTTGCGGTCGCGTGGGTCGTCGCCGTCGTCACCGTGTTCGCGATCGTCTGGTTCATCAATCTGCACAACTTCATGGATGGCATCGACGCGATTCTCGCTGCGCAGGCGATCTTTGTTTTCTCGGTCCTTGCGTTTTTGTGCGCGTATGCGCGCGAAGCGCACGCCGGACAGATCGCAGTTTTCGCAGCCGCAACGGTGGGGTTCGTCCCGTTCAATTTTCCGCGCGCGCGCATTTTCATGGGCGATGTCGGCAGCGGCGTGCTCGGTCTTCTGATCGCCGTTGTGGTGATCTGGCAAATGAGCGCGCGCCTTACCGCGCTCGCGAGCGGCATCATCCTCTGCTCGGCGTTCGTCACGGACGCGACGTGCACGCTGCTTTCGCGCATGTTCCGCGGTCGGCGTTGGTATAGTGCGCACCGCGAGCACCTGTATCAGTGGCTCGCCCGCAGCGGCTTCAGCCATGCCGGCGTCGTCGGGCTTTACATGGGATGGAACCTCGTCGTCGCGCTGCCGGTCGTAGCGTGGATCAACCGAGCGCCGGATTTGCCGATGTCGATCGCGAAACTGCAGATGGACTGGATGCCGGATTCCGGAGCCGGTGCTGCCGCGATCGTTTATGTCCTGGGCGTCATCGTATGGATCGCGGGCAAACGTTATTGTCTCCACGCATCGCGCAGGCGGAAGGTCCATGCCGCTGCGTAACCTGATCGCCGCGATCCATCCGCGCCTCGCCGTCGTCCTGCACGACATGATGATGGTCTGGATCGCCTGGACCGCGGTCAGCATGCTGCGCTGGTCGTTCGAGCCGAATCCGCCGCCGATGGCTTTTTTCGGGCCGGAAGTGTGGTTCGTGCTTGCCGCGCAGGGCGTGATCTTCTGGTGGACCGGGCTCTACAAGGGCCTCTGGCGCTTCGCGAGTCTTCCGGATTTGTGGAACATCGCGAAAGCCGCTGTGCTCGGCGCACTCGCGATTGCGATCACGTTGTTCCTCTACAACCGACTCAGCACCGTGCCGCGAACGGTGCTTACCGTGTATCCGCTGGTGCTCGCCGTGCTGCTCGGCGCGCCGCGCCTTCTGTATCGCTACTGGAAAGACAGTCGTCTCGATTCGACCGCACGCGCGCCGAGCCAGCGCGTGCTCGTGCTCGGCGCCGGAAAAGCCGGCGAAGCGCTCGTGCGCGATCTGCGTCGCGACAATCGCTACACGCCGGTCGGATTCCTCGACGACAACGCGCACCTGCGCGGCGGACGCGTGCACGGCGTGCCGGTGCTCGGCACGATCGATCAGCTGCCCGATCTGGCGCGCGAGACCGCTGCGGAAATGCTCGTCATCGCGATTCCGACGGCCAACAAGGCGCAGATGCGCCGCGCGGTCGATCTTTGCGAGAGCTGCAATCTTCCGTTCCGCACGGTGCCGCGTCTGGAAGATGTCGTCGCCGGCCGCGCGAGCTTCAACGAGCTCAAGGAAGTCGCCATCGAAGATCTGCTCGGCCGCGACCCGGTCAACCTCGACTGGACCGCGATCCGCACGCAGCTCGCCGGAAAACGCGTGCTCGTCACCGGCGGCGGCGGATCGATCGGCGCGGAACTCTGCCGGCAGATCGCGCGCCTTGGCGCGGAATCGCTGACCGTGCTCGACGTTTCCGAATACAACCTCTACGCGATCGAGCAGGAGCTGCGCGGCGAGCATCCGGATTTGCTGTTCAACGCGCGACTCGGCGATTGCGGAGACGCCGCGACCTGCGAGCGCATATTCGCCTCGACGCGGCCGCAGATCGTTTTCCACGCAGCGGCGTACAAGCATGTGCCGCTGCTGCAAGGGCAGCTGCGCGAAGCGTTTCGCAACAACGTGCTCGGCACGGAAATCGTCGCCGAGGCGGCGGATCGTCACAGTGCCGGCAGCTTCGTGCTGATCTCGACCGACAAAGCAGTCAATCCGACCAGCGTGATGGGCGCGTGCAAGCGCGTCGCCGAGCTTTTCTGCCAGAACTTCGCGAGTCAATCGCGCACGCGTTTCATCACGGTGCGGTTCGGCAACGTGCTCGATTCGGCCGGATCGGTCGTGCCGCGCTTCCGCGATCAGATTCGCGCGGGCGGTCCGGTGACCGTCACGCATCCGGAAATCACGCGCTATTTCATGACGATTCCGGAGGCCTGTCAGCTCATCCTGCAGGCCGCCGTGCTCGGCAACGGCGGCGAAGTGTTCGCGCTCGACATGGGCGAACCGGTGCGCATCCGCGATCTCGCCGAGCAGATGATCCGCCTTGCCGGCAAATCGTCGGAAGGCGAGATTCCGATCATCTACACGGGCCTGCGCCCCGGCGAGAAGCTGTTCGAGGAGCTGTTCCATCCTCACGAGAATTACAGCGATACAACGCACGCGAAGATTTTCCTCGCCCAACCGCGCAACATGTCATGGAGCCTGTTGACCGCGCAGCTGCGCCAGGCTTCCGCCGCGGTACGCGAATACGACGAAGACACGCTGCGTCGCGTGCTCGACCAGCTGGTGCCCGAATTCGCCGTGCACGAAGGCATGTCGACGGCCGAGGTGATAGCGATTTCAGGCGTCAAAGCGGGCTAGCGCGGCCAGTGCAAATCACGGATTGAACCACTCGTCGCGTGCTTCGTGGTTCAATCCCGAAATGGAAGCGATCCAGGAGAAACGATGACCCGACCGTTGCGCAAGGTCGTTTTCCCCGTGGCTGGCCTCGGCACGCGTTTTCTGCCGGCGACGAAGGTCGTCGCCAAGGAAATGCTGCCGGTGCTCGACAGGCCTTTGATCCAGTATGCGGTCGACGAAGCGGTGGATGCCGGCGCCGATACGCTGATCTTCGTCACCAACCGCTACAAGCACGCGATCGCGGACTATTTCGACAAAGCCTACGAGCTCGAAAGCAAGCTCGCCGAGGCCGGCAAGAACGAACTCCTGGCGACCGTGCGGGGCACGTTGCCGCGCAACGTGCGCTGCGTTTTCGTCACGCAACCCGAAGCGCTCGGGCTTGGACACGCCGTGCTTTGCTCAAGGCCTGTGGTCGGCGATGAACCGTTCGGCGTAGTTCTCCCGGACGATCTGATCTGGAACGGAAGCGGGCCCGGCGCGTTGCGCCAGATGGCCGAACTTTCGGCGGAGCGGAACACCGGCGTGATCGCCGTCGAGGAAGTGCCGCACGATCAGACCGACAAGTACGGCATCGTCGATGCCGAACGCATCGACGATCGCGCTGCGAAGATCAAACTCGTTGTCGAGAAACCGAAGCCGGCCGTCGCGCCATCGAACCTCGCGATCGTCGGCCGCTACGTACTGCCCGGGCGCATTTTTGAGCTCCTGGAAAAAACCACGCCCGGCGCCGGCGGCGAGATCCAGCTGACCGATGCGATCGAGGCGCTGCTCGCGGAACAGCCGGTGCTTGCGTATCGTTTCGCCGGCACGCGCTTCGACTGCGGCAACAAGCTCGGTCTCGTGAAAGCAACCTTGCACATGGCCTTGCACGACGCGCAGATAGGCGCGGCGACACGTGCTTTGATCCGGGACTCGGCAATCGGGATTCGGGATTCGTAGAGGCGCGTTTCGCATCTTCCCACTCCGAATCCTGATCCCGAATCCTAAGTCCAAATACCGGCTTTCCACCCATGGACCTCAGCTGGATCCTCAATCATCTCGGCGAAGACCGCGAACAGTACTTCGGCGCGGTCGCGCCGCCGATCATGCAGTCGTCGATCTTCGCGTTTCCGACCGTCGCGAAGATGCGGGAAGGGTTCAGCGACGAGCTGACGAACCACGTCTATACGCGCGGCAACAATCCGACCGTCGAGATCCTGCGCAAAAAAGTCGCCGCGCTGGAAGGCGCCGAGGATTGCCTCATGTTCGCGAGCGGCGCCGCCGCGATCTCGACCGCCGTCATCGCAAGCCTGCGCGGCGATGATCACGCGATCTGCGTCGCGCGTCCGTACAGCTGGACGCGCGCGGTGTTGCGCGATCTGCTCGGCCGGTTCGGCGTAACGACGAGTTTCATCGACGGCACCGACATTGCGAATTTCGAGGCCGCGCTGACCGAAAAAACGCGGCTGATCGTACTCGAAAGTCCAAACTCGATGACCTTCGAACAGCAGGATCTGGCCGCGGTTGCCGCGCTCGCCAAGTCGCGCGGCATTCGCACGCTTTGCGACAACAGCCATGCGACACCGCTCAATCAGTCGCCGATCGCGCTCGGCATCGACCTCGTCGCGCATTCGGCGACGAAATATCTCAATGGTCACAGCGACGTCGTTGCCGGCGCGCTGTGTGGAAGCGCAGAGCTGATTCGCGAAATTTTCTGCGGACCGTTCATGACGCTCGGCGGTCTGCTCGCGCCGCATGATGCGTGGCTGATGATCCGCGGTCTGCGCACGTTGCCGCTGCGCATGCAGCGGATCGCCGAGACCACGACCAAAGTGCTCGCATTTCTTGAGAATCACGCGAACGTGCGCAGGGTGTATTCGCCGCGCGCGACCGACAACGCGCAGCTTGCGCTGACTGCCCAGCAATTGCATGGCGCGAGCGGCCTGGTAACGATCGAGCTCGCCGCCGCCGATGTACCGGCCGTCGAGCGCTTCTGCGACAGCCTGCGGCGCTTTCTGATGACTGTTTCGTGGGGCGGCTACGAGTCGCTGTTGTTTCCGGTCGCCGCGGTGCATCCGGCCGCTTCGCCGCTGACACCCGCCGGCGCGTTGCCGCTGAATCTCGTCCGGCTTTCGATCGGGCTCGAAGAACCCGGCGTGCTGATCGGCGATCTCGATCAGGCGCTTGCTCGGCTTTAAGAGAGATGCCGCGAGAATCGCGCGACGCGGCCAAGTTTCCTTCGTGCGGCTGCTATGCTGTGGCGATGAAACGCTGGGGCGCCATCGTCGTGATCGGCTTGTCGCTTGCTGCGTGTCAGGACATGCCGCGCAAGCCGTCCGCCGCGACGCACGCAAAAGGCGCGACGCAAGCGTTGCAGGGTGAGTTCGACAATCACGAGCAGGCCTGGCTCGCGCACGAGAATGCGCCTGACAACGTGCCGCCGCCGCATGTCGTGGTCTCGATCGAGCCGACGCGTCTGGCGGATTGGAGTGTGTGGCACGTTCGGCTCGACGCGACTCCGGAACTGACGGCGACCTGGGCGATACACAGCGTCGTGCAGGCCGACGGCACGTCGGTGTGGGTTCCGCATCGCGCGCTGGCGGCGCCGACCGCGCCGGCTTCCACCTTCGATGCCCAGCAATGGACGCCGCTCGATGCCTGCGCGTTGCGCGGAAAAGCCGGGCAGCGCATGGACGCGGACACGGCGCAATGCACAGCGATCGCGCCGGGCATCGGGCCCGAGGCGGCACTGTTGCCGCTCTCCGTCGAGCACGAAGGCGAATTCCTGCACGTGCGCCTGTACGCGGATCAGGCACGCGGCGCGGACGCGCGTGAAGACACGCGGCTGGTGCGTTGGTTCAAGGGTTGGGCAGCTGTCAACGGCGGCGGGCCGACGGCCGATGCGGCGAGTCACGACTGGCATATGGATCGCAGCGTTCGCATCGGCAGCGAAGGCGGGCGCTTTGCGCTGAAGTGGCGCGACGGCAGTCCGAGCGGTTATTCGCTGGTGCTCGAGCGGCTCGCTTACCGCGAAGGCAACGTGCCGGTGTTGAAGCTCTCGGTGATCCAGGATGCCGACGGTCACGCGATCGTGTACGCGTGGGCAAATCCGGAAGCGACGCGGATCGGCATCAATCTCGGCTGGCTGCAGGTCGGTCTCGAATTTGAAAGCGATGCGACCGCCGCGAACGCCAAGGAACAGCATTAGGCGATCGCGGTTGTCGAATTACATCGCCTCGAAGATTCCCGCCGCGCCCATGCCGGTGCCGATGCACATCGTGACCATGCCGTATTTCTGTTTGCGCCGACGCAAGCCGTGCACGAGTGTCGCCGTGCGCACCGCGCCGGTCGCGCCGAGCGGATGGCCGAGCGCGATCGCGCCGCCGAGCGGATTCACCTTCGCGGGATCGAGGCCGATGTCCTGCATGACCGCAAGCGACTGCGCCGCGAATGCTTCGTTGAGCTCGATCCAGTCGAGCTGATCGCGCGCGATGCCGGTCTGCTTCAGCGCGCGCGGAATCGCTTCCTTCGGGCCAATGCCCATGATGTCCGGAGGCACGCCGGCGACCGCGAAGCCGACGAAACGCGCGAGCGGCTTCAGACCGTAATCCTTCAGCGCCTGTTCGCCGGCCAGCAAGATGGCGCCGGCGCCGTCGGACATCTGCGACGAATTGCCGGCCGTGACGCTGCCGCCCATGCGGAACACCGGCTTCAATTTGCCCAGCGCTTCGAGGCTGGTGTCCTTGCGCGGTCCTTCGTCCGTATCGATCTTGCGTGCGTCGGTGACGATCGCGCGCGTGGCGAGGTCGGGATAATGATCGTCGAGAGGAAACGGCGCGATCTCGTCGCGAAACTCGCCGGCTGCGATGGCAGCGATCGCGCGCTGATGGCTCTGCAGCGCGAACGCATCCTGCTGCTCGCGCGTGATCTTCCAGCGCTCGGCGACTTTTTCGGCGGTGATGCCCATGCCGTACGCGATGCCGATGTTCTGGTCGGAGAACACCGCCGGATTCATCGCGATCTTGTGGCCCATCATCGGCACCATACTCATCGATTCGGTGCCGCCGGCGAGCATCAGATCAGCTTCGCCGAGGCGGATGCGGTCAGCCGCGAGCGCAACCGCCTGCAATCCGGACGAGCAGAAGCGGTTGACCGTCATGCCCGGCACGCTGTCCGGAAGGCCGGCAAGCAGCACGCCGATGCGCGCGACGTTCATCCCTTGCTCGGCTTCCGGCATGGCGCAACCGATGATTGCATCGCCGATCCGTGCGAGGTCGATGCCCGGCGCGCGCTGGATCGCTTCGCGCAACACGTGCGCGAGCAGATCGTCGGGCCGCGTGTTGCGGAAGACGCCACGTGGTGCCTTGCCGACCGGTGTGCGGACGGCTGCGACGATGTAGGCGTCCTGGACTTGTCTGGTCATTCTGTTTTCTCCGGCGCCACGAGAATCATCGCGCGCTCATCTCTCGTTTCGTCATTCCAGCGAAAACCGGAATCCATCAAGATCAAAATGGGGCCCGGTTTTCGCCGGGACGACGGTGGTGTGTTTGTGTTCGATCAATTCCTGAGTGGCTTGCCCGTAGTCATCGTGTAGGCAATCCGATCCTGCGTTTTCGCGGTCCGTGCGAGCTCGACGAAGTGCTTGCGTTCGAGATCGAGCAGCCAGCGCTCGTCGACC
Organism: uncultured Gammaproteobacteria bacterium; assembly: GCA_963834755.1. Classification (GTDB taxonomy): domain Bacteria; phylum Pseudomonadota; class Gammaproteobacteria; order Xanthomonadales; family Rhodanobacteraceae; genus Dokdonella_A. Next base: position 847,858 of record CAWICQ010000012.1, on the reverse strand, counting down.
AGCGCACCGCGCTCGATCGCGCCGCCGCACAGCGTGTCGGCGATGCGCGAGGCGATGTCGTAATCGTGTTCGGAGATGAAGCGGCCTTCGAGCATGTTGACCAGCATCATCTTGAGACTCGCCGTGCCGACGTCGCCGGCGGCGATGATGTCGCGAACGGGCAGGGGCGGGCGCCATCCGGACTCGGCCAGCGACGCGGCGACCTGCTTGGCGACGTAAAGCAGCTCGAATGCGTTGAACACGACGACGTCGGTCTCGCGCAGGAGTCCGAGTTGCTTGGCTTCGAGCGCGCTGCCCGAGACCTTGGCCATCGCGACGGTCTCGAACATCTTCTTGATCTGCGGGAACGGATCGCCGTCGAGCGCGGCGCGCGAGGCGCGTGTCGCGATCTCCTTCAAGCCGCCGCCGGCAGGCAGCAAGCCGACGCCGGCTTCGACAAGGCCGATGTAACTTTCGAGCGCGGCGACCGTGCGCGCGCTGTGCATCTGGAACTCGCAGCCGCCACCGAACGCCATGCCGCGCACGGCCGCCACGACCGGCACGAGCGAATACTTGATCCGCATGTTCGCGGTCTGGAAGTTCGCAACCATCGATTCGAATTCGGCGATCTTGCCGGCTTTCAGCAGCGCGAGCGCGCCTTTGAGATCCGCGCCGGCCGAGAACGGCTCGCCCGTCTGCCAGAGAACGAGCGCCTTGAGCTTGCGTTCCGACTCGTCGACGACACGCTGCACGCCATCGAGCACCGCATCGTTGACCGTATTCATCTTGGTCTTGAACGAGACGATGCCGACGTCGTCGCCGAGATGCCACAGGCGCACGCCTTCGTTTTCCCACAGCGTCGTTCCTGAATCGAATTTCTCGCCAATGAGCGGATCGGGAAAGAGCTGGCGTCTATAAACCGGCTGCGAAGAGCGCGGCTCATCCTTGCCGCTCTTGGGCGCGAACGAACCCGCGGCATGGTGCACGGCGCGGCGTCCATCGGTGACCCACGCCGGCAGCGGCGCGTTGCTCATCGCTTTGCCGGCGGCGATGTCGTCGGCGATCCACTCCGCGACTTGCTGCCATCCGGCGCTCTGCCAGGTTTCGAACGGGCCGAGCTTCCAGCCATAACCCCAGCGGATCGCAAAGTCGACATCGCGAGCCGTTTCGGCGATGTCCGCGAGATGGAACGCCGTGTAGTGGAAAAGATCGCGGAACATCGCCCACAGGAATTGCGCCTGCGGATCATCCGATGCGCGCAGGCGCGCGAACTTCTCGGCGGGATCTCTCAACGCAAGAATCGTCGCGACGTCCGGACTGGGTTCCTGCGCGGAAGGACGATAGTCGCGCTTGCCGACATCGAGCACGAGGATATCCTTGCCGGCTTTGCGATAGACGCCGGCGCCGGTCTTCTGCCCGAGTGCGCCTTTTTCGATGAGCGCCGCGAGCCAGTCGGGCGCCGCGAAGTAGCGGTGCCACGGGTCTTTCGGCAGCGTGTCGGCCATCGTCTTGATCACGTGTGCCATCGTGTCGAGCCCGACGACATCGGCCGTCCGGTATGTCGCACTCTTCGGGCGTCCGATCGCGGGTCCGGTCAACGCATCGACGACGTCGAAGCCGAGTCCGAACGCGGCGGTGTGATGCATCGTCGCCAGGATCGAAAACACGCCGATACGGTTGCCGATGAAGTTCGGCGTGTCGCGCGCGTACACGATCCCTTTGCCGAGCGTCGTCGTCAGAAACGCTTCGAGGCCGGCAAGAATCCCGCGATCGCTTTCGCGATCGGGAATCAGCTCGACCAGGTGCATGTAGCGCGGCGGATTGAAGAAATGGATGCCGCTGAATCGCGGACGCAGGTTCTTCGGCAGCGCCTCGGCCAGCGCGTTGATCGAGAGGCCCGACGTGTTGCTCGCAACGATAGCGTTATCAGATAGATACGGAACAATCCTGCGGAAGAGATCGAGCTTCCAGTCGAGCCTTTCCGCTATGGCTTCGATGACGAGGTCGCAGCCGCGGAGCGCTTCGAGGTCGTCGTCGTAATTCGCGGGCGTGATCGACGCCGCTCGGCCTTTCTCGGCCAGCGGACTCGGCGAGAGCTTGGCGAGATTCTGGATTGCCTTCAGCACGATCGCGTTCTTGCTGCCTTCTTTCGAGGGCAGGTCGAACAGCAGCGTTTCGACGTCCGCGTTGACGAGCTGCGCGGCAATCTGCGCTCCCATCACGCCGGCGCCGAGCACGGCGACTTTCCGGATTCGGAGTGGATTCGAGGTCATATCTGACATGAGGTTAGATTCGTAAGTCCATGTAATTTAGGGTGTCGCCCAACACGCTACGGCGCCAACAAGCCGGCCTCTGCGAAGCGGATCAGATGCCCGGCGGCGCGCTCGCGATGCGTTTCTTCGGACACCGCGCCGCGCCGCTTCATCGGCCCGAAGTCGGCCATCGAATGGGTCAGCGCGCCGGTGATGAAATCGAGCCGCCAGTAGAGCTCTTCCTTGTCCAGATGCGGCAGCAGCCGGCCGAATGCCGCTGCGAACTCGCGCAGCACGTGGCCGTAGTTGTCGGAGAGAAAACGCCGCAGGCGCTCGTCGTGCTCGGCGTACGCACGAGCGAGCACGCGCATGAAGGCGTGGCCTCCGCCGTGATCGAGCGAGAGCTGGAGCGCGGGCCGGATGAAAGCACCGAGCACAGCGTCGAGACTCGGCGTGTCGGCCGCCATGGCGATGCCGAGCGCGTCGATGCGTCGCGCGTTCAAGTCGTCGAGGCGACGCCGAAACACTTCCTCGATGAGGTTGTCTTTCGAGCCGAAGTGGTAGTTCACCGCCGCGAGATTGACCTGCGCGGCCGCAGTCACCTGACGCAACGACGCTCCGGCGAATCCGTGCCGGGCGAACAACGTCTCGGCGGCGCCGAGGATGCGTTCCTTGGTCGAGAAATGGGGAGCGTTCACGTCCGGCACGTGTGATGCGGATGGATAGATGGCCGCGGGCGCGGTCAAACGAGCGTTTGAATCGTACGGCCGGTCGACGCGACAGGTCAAATCCGGCCCGTCAAAGTGATGTCAAACGGCGATGTTTTTAGCTAGAATCAGACACGGATTTGTGAGCTAAGCCTGCGGATTGCCGCGCATTTGGCGCTATAACAGCGGCGGGCTCTTGTCCATCCCACCGATCCATCAGGAGAAAAGCAGCGATGGCGCTGGAGCGCACGCTTTCCATTATCAAACCCGATGCCGTCGCCAAAAACGTCATCGGGGAAATCTACAGTCGTTTCGAGAAAGCGGGACTCAAAGTCATCGCGGCGAAGATGAAATATCTGTCGCGTCGCGAAGCGGAAGGTTTCTATGCCGTGCATCGCGAGCGTCCGTTCTTCAAGCCGCTCGTCGATTTCATGATCTCGGGACCGGTGATGATCCAGGCGCTCGAAGGTGAAAGCGCGATCGCGACGAACCGCGACCTGATGGGTGCGACCGATCCGAAGAAGGCGGCGGCAGGAACGATACGCGCCGATTTCGCGCAGTCGATCGACGCGAACGCGGTGCACGGATCCGACGCGCCGGAAACTGCTAAAGTGGAAATTGCGTATTTTTTTGCTGAAACCGAATTGTGTCCGCGCTGAGGACCTGAAACGGTGACGACGGCGAAAATCAATCTGCTCGACTACGACCGTCAAGGTCTGCGCGATGCATTCGCCGAGCTCGGCGAGAAGCCGTACCGCGCCGAGCAGGTGATGAAGTGGATCTATCACCGTCGCGTCACCGAGTTTTCGGCGATGACCGATATCGGCAAGGCGCTGCGCGAAAAGCTCGAAAATGCGGCCGAAATCGCCCCGCCGAAGACGCTGTTCGAAAAGCAGGCCAGCGATGCGACCTACAAATGGCTGCTCGGTATGGACAGCGGCAACGCGATCGAAGCCGTGTTCATTCCGGAAACGAGCCGCGGTACGTTGTGTGTGTCTTCGCAGGTCGGCTGCGGGCTCGCCTGCACATTCTGCTCGACCGGCACGCAGGGCTTCAACCGTAATCTCTCCGCCGCGGAGATCACCGGCCAGGTGTTCGTCGCCGCAAAACATCTCGGCAACGTGCCGCATCAGCAGCGCAAGCTCACCAACGTCGTCATGATGGGCATGGGCGAGCCATTGTTGAATTTCGACAACGTCGTGCGCGCGATGAGCGTGATGCGCGACGATCTCGGCTTCGGTCTCGCCAACAAGCGGGTCACGCTGTCGACGGCTGGGCTCGTGCCGATGATCGACAAACTATCGGAAGCGAGCGACGTATCGCTTGCGGTATCGCTGCATGCGCCGAACGACGAGCTCCGTACCGAGCTCGTGCCGCTCAACAAGAAATATCCGATCGACGAGTTGCTCGCCGCGTGCGCGCGCTACGCCGCGCGTCGCCCGCGCACGACGATCACGTTCGAATACACGATGCTCGATGGCGTCAACGACAAACCCGAGCATGCGCGCCAGCTGATCAAGCTGATGCGGCGGCTGCCGGCGAAGGTCAATCTGATTCCGTTCAACCCATTCCACGGCACGCGCTTCACGCGTTCCAGCGAGACGGCGATCCGCGCGTTCCAGAAGATCCTGCTCGACGCGGATGTCCTGACCATGGTGCGGCGCACGCGCGGCGAGGACATCGACGCGGCCTGCGGCCAGCTCAAGGGCCAGGTCATGGACCGCACGCGCCGCCAGGCCGAGTTCCGCCGCAAGCTCGAAGAGGCGATGGCCCATGCGGCGTGATCTCTTCGCGCGGGTTTTTGCTGCGGTCGCCCTGTCGGCGCTGCTCGCCGCGTGCACGACCACCGGCAGCGGCAACGTCAAGAAGGAAAGTGCGGCCGCCGAAAAGCAGGACGCGGCTCGTGTCCACACCGAGCTCGGCCAGAAGTACATGCAGCAGGGCAACCTCAAGACCGCGCTCGAGGATTTGAACAAGGCGCTGACCTACGATCCCGACTACGCCGACGCGCACACCGTGCTCGGCGTGCTCTACGAGCGCATCGGCGACGCCAAGCAGGCCGAGGAGCACTACCGTCGCGCGGCGCAGCTCCGGCCGAAGGGCGGCAACGAGTTGAACAACTACGGCGCGTTCCTGTGCAAGGTCGGCCGTTACGACGAAGCCGCCGGCTATTTCGATCGCGCCGTCGCCGATCCGTTCTACAACACGCCGGACGTCGCGCTGACCAATTCCGGGACCTGCTACCTCAAGGCGGGCAAGCTCGATCCGGCCGAAAAGGCGCTGCGGGCGGCGCTGGAGCGCTCTCCGAACAACGCCGAAGCGCTGTTCCAATTGGCTTCGGTCCTCTATGAAAAAGGCGAGTTCTTCAATGCACGCGCTTTCATGCAGCGCTTCGAGTCGGTTGGCAAGGCCAGGCCCGAATCGCTCATGCTGGGACGCAACATCGAGCTCCGGCTGGGTAACAGCGGCGCTGCCAGCGATTACACGCGCCGACTTCTGCAATCGTTTCCTGAGTCACAACAAGCACGTGCGTTGAACGCGCAGAATCAATCGTGAATAGCGGGTCATGAATAGCGGCGAAAGGCAACCATCCGACGAAAAAGCCGCACCAGGGGCGGGCACGCTCTCCAATGAGCCGGAGAACGGTGCTTCGATCGATCAGGACAACGGGCAGCTCGCACTGCCGTTGTCATCCGGAAGGCACATTATGAGAGCCGAAGAGCTTGATAACGGCAAGGCGTCATCCGAGACCCTGCCGCAGCCGGTCGAGGGGATGCTCGAAGCGATGCCGGAGCGCACGGTCCAGAACTCGTTCGGACAGCGTCTGCGTGCCGCGCGCGAGGGCATGAATCTGAGCCGCAACGAGGTCGCTCAGCGGCTGAAATTGCCGCTGCGCCTCATTGCGCGGCTCGAGGACGACGACTACGCCGGCATCGACCAGGGCGTCTATCTGCGCGGCTATCTCTCGAGCTACGCGCGCATCGTCGGCATCCCGACCGTGGCCGCCGATACCGTCGCATCCGCGCACGTGCGCACGGCGCCGCTGGTGGCGACCGGCCAGACGTCGCGGTCGCGCTATCTCTTCGATCGCTATTCGGTAAGCGCGACGTACCTCATTCTCACCGCGTTGATCGTCGTTCCGGCGGTTTGGCTAGCGACGCACGGCGGGCTCGAACAGAACCTGGTTCGAACGACGTCGCTCGACAGTCCGACCTCGATCCCGGTGCCGCCGATCGGCCAGCAACCAGCAACCGACGCCGATTCCAGCGCCGCCGCCGCTACGCCGGCGCCGACCGAAACGACGGACTCGCCGCCGACCGACGCATCGGTCAGCGCGGCGGCGACCGAACCGCCGAAGCAGGAACAGATGCCCGTGGTCGCGTCGATGACGCCATTTGCGACGCAATCGGCAACGCCCACCACGGCCACCGAAAGCTCGGCGGCTCGCACGACGCCAGGCGCTCATTCGCTGACGGTGAAGCTCTCCGCAGCAAGCTGGGTCGAAATCCTCGCTACCGACGGCAGCAAGCTCGAATACGGCATCCTGCCCGCGGGCGCGGAGCGGACCTACAGCAGCGATGGACCGCTGTCCGTTCGGCTCGGCAATGCCGAAGGCGCCGAAGTCAGCGTCGACGGCAAAGCCGTCGATCTCACGCCGTTCAGGCATGCCAACGTCGCCCGTCTGCGCGTGTTCGGCGCAAACGGCGTCGAGGCGCCGCCGACGGAGTTCTGACGCGCCCCTGAATCCGGAATCGCCGGCGCATCCGCGCCGGCCGCCGCTTCGCGGTTTCCTGCTAACCTTGCGCGGCTTCGCGGAGCTCCGCGAATAAGCGCTGCCGCATTGCGGCGGCTGTTGTCCGCCCGCATGGGCAAGAGCATCACTAGGCGCCGCGATCCACACTCTGCGGAGATTTCATGGAATTTGACGTTCTTGACGAACACGAGCAAGGCGAGCTCGTACAGAGATGGCTGCGCGAGAATGCAATGTCGATCGCGATCGGCATCGCGCTCGGTCTTCTTCTCATCTTCGGCTGGCAGCAGTGGAAGGCGCATCGCGCGCGCCACGCGGCCGAAGCGGCAACGCAATATCAGGCGCTGGTCGATGCGCTCGGCGCCAAGCGCGTCGATGACGCCAAGGTGATCGCCGATGCGTTGCGCAAGGATTTCCCGGACACGGCCTATGCGACGTTCGCGGCGATGCGCGGCGCCGATATCGCCAACGACAAGGGCGATCTGAAAGAAGCCGCCGGCGATCTCGAGTGGGCGCAGGAGCACGCCGGTGCGCCGGCGCTGAAGGCATTGGCCGGAATCAATCTGGCGAAAGTGAAGCTCGCGCAGGGCGATGCCGACGCCGCGCTGAAACTCATCGACGCCGTACCGAAGGGCGACTACGCCGCGCTCGGCGGCGAAACGCGCGGCGACATCCTGGCGCAGCTCGGTCGCAACGACGATGCACGCGCAGCCTATGAGGATGTGCTGACGCATCTCGATGCGCAGGCGCCGAATCGCGCATTCGTGCAAATGAAGCTCGACAATCTTGCGTCGGCTCCGCTCGCGCAGACGGCTACCAAGGAGGCGAGCGGCTCATGAAGCGTTCCGTTCCGATTCGTTCCGTGGTGATCCTCGGCGTGCTGGGCCTTGCGCTCGGCGGCTGCGACTGGATCAAGAGCCTCGGCAAGAAAGACAACGTCGAACCGCCGACACCGCTCACCGAATTCACGCCGACGGTGCAGGTGCAGCGCATCTGGACCGAAGGCGCAGGCGATGGCGCTGGCGATTCCGGCGCTCGTCTTGCGCCGACGGTGGTCGACGGTCGTCTCTACGCAGCCAGTGTCGACGGCACCATCGAAGCGATCGATGCGGCCAGCGGCCGTACTATCTGGCAGAAGCGTCTCGGCGAGCGCCATGGCTGGTTGTGGAAACGCGGCGACAACACGCTGCGCTGGTCGGGCGGCCCGGGGGTGCTCGGCGATCTGGTAGTGGTGGGCGGCCTCGATGGCAACGTCTACGCGCTGTCCTCGCAGGACGGCAGCGAGCGCTGGCACGCGACGGTGTCTTCCGAAGTCATCGCGCGCCCGGCGGTCTCTGATCAGATCGTGGTCGTGCGCACGATCGATGGCCGCTTGACCGGTCTCGACACGAAAGACGGCACACGCAAGTGGGTTTTCGATCAGTCCGTGCCGCCGCTCAGCCTGCGCGGCAATTCCTCGCCCGTGATCGTCAACGACACGGTCTACGACGGCTTCGACAACGGCAAGATCGTCGCCGTGCGGCTCGCCGACGGCAGTCCGCTGTGGCAGCAGACGCTGTCCACCGGCGAAGGGCGCACCGAAGTCGAGCGCCTTTCCGACGTCGACGGCGACCTGATCACGGTCGGCGGAGATATTGTCGCGGTCGGTTATCGTGGACAGGTCGCCGCGATCGCGGCCGCAACCGGTCGTCCGCTCTGGCAGCGCGACATCTCGAGCTACGGCGGCGTCGCCGCCGGCGACAACGCGCTGGTGCTCGCCGACGCGGACGGCAACGTTTGGGCGTTCGATCGCGACACCGGCGCGAGCCTGTGGAAGCAGGACCAGCTCAAATACCGCTGGCTCGGCACACCGGCGATTCAGGGCAAATATGTCGTCGTCGGCGACAGCGAAGGCTTCGTGCACTGGCTCAGCATCGACGAAGGCAAGTTCGCCGCGCGCGAGCGCTTAAGCAAGAAGGCGATCGAGAGCGCGCCGGTCGTCGTCGGCGACACGGTGTACGTCGAAGACGTCAAGGGACACATCGGCGCCTACAGCGTTCGCTGATTCTTTTCGCCTCTCCCGCATGCGGGAGAGGCCGCGCGCCAGCGCGGGTGAGGGCAATCGGCGTCAACGCTTCGGTGTTCGCTGCGGGCGCTTCACTCCGTAGGCCCTCGCGCTAACCTTTCCGGCAAGCGGGAGAGGGGTTTCGCCCTCACCTAGCCCTCTCCCGCAAGCGCAAGAGGGGACTTGCGCGCTTCCGTCGCCGACAGCGGCGATCAGTTAATCTGGACCCATCATGCTCCCCGTAGTCGCTCTCGTCGGTCGGCCGAACGTCGGCAAGTCGACGTTGTTCAACGTGCTGACGCGCTCGCGCGACGCGCTCGTCGCCGATTTGCCCGGCGTCACGCGCGATCGGCATTACGGCATTTGTCGCCAGGACCCTAGCAAGCCGTTCGTCATCGTCGACACCGGCGGGCTGGTCGACGACGCCCAAGGCCTCGCCGCGCAGACGGCTGCCCAGGTCGACATTGCCATCGCCGAGGCCGATGCGATCCTGCTCATCGCCGATGCGCGCGACGGCTTGCTGCCGACCGATCGCAACATCGTCGATCGCCTGCGCCGCGCAGGAAAACCTTTGATCCTCGTCGTCAACAAAGTCGACGGCGTCGATGAGAACGTCGTGCTGGGCGAATTCGCCGCACTGGGCATCGAAGCCACGCTGCCGGTGTCGGCCGCGCACAGCCGCGGCATCACGCCGGTGCTGAATGTGCTGATCCCGCTGCTGCCGGCACCAGGCGAAACCGATACGGACCGGGCCGACGAAGGCATCCGCGTCGCGATCGTCGGGCGGCCGAACGTCGGCAAGTCGACGCTGGTGAATCGCCTGCTCGGCGAAGAACGCGTGATCGCATCCGAGCTGCCGGGTACGACGCGCGATTCGATCCGCATTCCGCTCGAGCGCGACGGACGTCGCTACACGCTGATCGACACCGCCGGCGTGCGCCGGCGCGCGCGCGTCGAAGATGCGCTCGAGAAATTCAGTGTGATCAAATCGCTGCAATCGGTCGAGGCGGCGAACGTGACGGTGCTGATGCTCGACGCGCGCGAAGGCGTCGCCGATCAGGATTCGACCTTGATCGGGCACGTGCTCGATTCCAATCGTGCGCTGGTCATCGCGGTCAACAAGTGGGACGGGCTGGACAAGTACCAGCGCGATCAGTGCAAGGCGTCGCTGTCGCGCAAGCTCGATTTCGTGCCGTGGGCGCGCCAGGTCTTCATCTCCGCCAAGCACGGCACCGGCATCGGCGATCTGATCAAGGCCGTCGATCGCGCGTATGCCTCGGCGAATCGCAAGCTCACCTCGTCCGAGCTCACGCGCGCGCTCGAAGCGGCGTACGAAGGTTATCAGCCGCCGCTCGTGCGCGGACACGCGCCGAAATTGCGCTACGCCCATCCGGGCGGTTCGAATCCGCCGACGATCGTGATCCACGGATCGCGCACCAAGCACATCGCCGATGGCTACCGGCGCTATCTCGAGAATTTCTTCCGCAAGCGATTTCGGCTCGAAGGCACGCCGATCCGCATCGAGTTCAACGAGAAGGAAAATCCGTTCGCCGGCCGGCGCAACGAGTTGACCGAAGGCCAGCAGCGCCGTCGCCAGCGCCTGATCCGCCACGCCAAGCGCGGCAAGCGCTGAGCTCGCGCGATGGCAACCCCGGCGTTGACGGTCGCGATTCTCGCCGGCGGCGCCGCGTCGCGCCTCGGTGGTCGCGATAAAGGCCTCGAGCCGATCCGCGGCCGGCCGCTCATCGAATGGGTGCTCGACTATTGCGCGGCACACGTCGTGCGCGCTGTCGCGTCGCCGCGTTCTTCGCGCGATGTCGAACTTCTGATCGTCGCCAACCGCCATCTCGACGACTATGCGCGTTATGCGCCGGTTCGCAGCGACGCCGTGCCGGGCTTTCGCGGGCCGCTCGCGGGCATCGCAAGTGCACTCGGTGCGGCGACCTCGGCGCACGTGCTGACGCTCCCGGTCGATTGCCCGGACCCGCCGGAAGATCTCTCAACGCGGCTCCTGGCGGCCATGAAGCAGACTCGCGCCGTCGCTGTGGTCGCCAACGACGGCGAACGACGCCAGCCGCTCTTCGCGCTGTACGCACGCGGGCTCGCCGAATCCGTGCTGGCCGCCGCGAACGCGGGGCAGGGCGTCTGGGAATGGCAGGACGCGATCGGCGCCGCCGAAGTTGATTTCTCCGACCGCCGGCAGCAGTTCCATAATCTCAATACGTCCGAGGATTTCGCCGCCTACGCCGATGTCGTCCGCACTCGCGATTGAATATCCGACCCGGCTTTCCGTGGACGATGCGCGCGAACGCATCGTGGCGCTGTGCGGACAGCGACGCGTTGCGGTCGACGAAGTTCCGCTCGATCGCGCTTTGGGTCGCGTACTTGCGGTCGATGTCGCCGCGCCACACGCGCTGCCTCCGTTCGCGAATTCGGCGATGGATGGTTACGCGCTGCGCGGCAGCGACTTGCCGCGTGATGGCGAGAAGCGCTTTCTTCTGAGCGGCGTGATGCTCGCCGGTGCCGGTAAAGCGCTCCATGTCGGCGTCGACGAATGCGTCCGCATCACGACCGGCGCGCCGCTCCCGAAGGGCGCGGACACGGTCGTCATCAAGGAACGCGTGCGCGTCGAAGGCGAATTCGTCGTCGTCACGGCTGGAGAATCGGCGGGCACGAACGTGCGGCCGGCCGGCGAGGATCTTGCAATCGGCGCGATCGCTGCGCGCGCGGGCGAACTGCTGAGCGCCGCACGGCTCGGACTTCTCGCCTCGTGCGGCTTGGCCGAAGTGCCGGTAGCGCGACGTCCGCGTGTCGCGCTGCTGGTCACCGGCGATGAACTCGTGCCGCCCGGCGAGCCGCTCGGCTTCGGGCAAATCCACGACAGCAACCGCTACACGCTCGGCGGGCTGCTCGAAGACATCGGCATCGTTCCGCAGCCGGTCGCGCACGTGCGCGATGACGTGGACACTTTGCGCGAGGCGCTGCTCGCAGCCGCGCGGACCTGCGAAGTCGTGATCAGCAGCGGTGGTGTTTCCGCGGGCGAGGCTGACTACTTTCCGAGTCTCATCGCCAAGCTCGGCCGCGTACATTTCTGGAAAGTGCGCATGAAACCTGGCATGCCGTTTCTTTGCGGCGAGGTCGGCAAGGCACTCGTATTCGCGCTTCCCGGCAACCCGGTATCCTCTCTTGCAACATTCCTGACGCTGGTGAAACCGGGCCTGATGACGATGCAGGGCGCGGAAGAGACGCGCGAACGCTGGCACGCTCGGCTCGCCACGCCGATCCGCAAAAAGCACGATCGCACCGAGTTTTTGCGCGCGCGCCTGGAATGCGACGCAGACGGTCGGCTTCGCGCCACGCCGGTCGAGCAGCAAGGCTCCGGTATGTTGCGCGGCGTCGCGCAAGCGAACTGCTTCATTGCGATCGCCGAAGACGCGGGTGAGCTCGTCGTGGGCGACGTCGTGGAAGTGATCCCACTGCCGGGACTATGCTGAGCACATGAGCAGCGTGCTGAAAGGTCCGCAGACAGGTGCCAAGGCGCCGATTCGCGAGTTCGATCCGGCCGAAGCACTTGCGCGTCAGCGCAAGGCCGCATTGCTGCTCGACGTGCGCGACGATGGCGAGCGCGCGACAAGCGGCATGCCCGCGGGTGCGATTGCTCTCGCGCGCGCTGAAATTCCGGCGCGGATCCGCGAAATCGCAAACGACGCGGCGTGCGAAATCCTGACGATCTGCGGGAGCGGCCGCCGCTCGACGCTCGCCGCGCAGACGCTATGCGAGATGGGCTACACGAACGTTGCTTCGGTTCGCGGCGGTTTCCTGCGCTGGCAGTCGGAAGGCCTGCCGATCGAACCCGGACATATCGATGCAGCCTTCGCAGAACGCTATGCGCGACAGCTGGTGTTGCCCGAGGTCGGCGTCGCGGGACAGAAAAGACTTCGCGACGCGCGCATCGCGCTCGTCGGCGCGGGCGGGCTCGGATCGCCCGCCGCATTGTATCTCGCCGCAGCCGGCATCGGCGCGTTGACATTGATCGACGACGATCGCGTCGAACGCTCGAACCTGCAGCGCCAGATCCTGCACACGGATGCGCGCACCGGCATGCGCAAGACCGAGTCGGCGCGTATCGCGCTGAGCGCGCTCAATCCGGATGTGCGCCTGGATCTCCGCGAAGAGCGCTTGCGTGCGGCGAACGTCGAAGCGTTCGTGGGCGATCACGATGTCGTTATCGATGGCGCCGACAACTTCCCGACACGTTACCTGCTGAACGCAGCGTGCCTGCACCTTAAGATTCCGCTCGTATATGGCGCCGTGCACCGGTTCACCGGACAAGCCAGCGTGTTCGATTCGCGACGCGACGACTCGCCGTGCTATCGCTGTCTGTTTCCGGAGCCGCCGTCCGCTGCCGAAGCGCCGAACTGCAGCGAAGCCGGCGTTCTCGGCGTGCTGCCCGGCGTGATCGGACTTTTGCAGGCGACCGAAGCGATCAAGCTCGTGCTCGGCATTGGGCAGACGCTTGTCGGACGTCTCCTCTGCTATGACGCGCTCGCCGCGGAATTTCGCGAGCTGCGCCTTTCGCGCGACCCGACGTGCCCCGGTTGCGGCACGGAAGCGATCCGCAGCGGCTACGAAGATCTCGAAAACCTTTGCGCGAGTGGATAGTGAACGCCGATGCGATCAACGACATCGGTATTCGCGGACATGAGCCCTAAGCCGAGTGCTTGCGCTGCGCGGCTTGGAACGCTGCGAGCTGCTCCGGTGTCGCGTCTTTCTGATGCTTCGCTTTCCAGTCCGCAAACGGTTCGCCGTAGATTCTTTCGCGCGCGGCGTCCTTGCTGATATCGAGGCCGCGGGCTTGTGCCGCTTCGCGATACCAGTCCGCGAGGCAATTGCGGCAGAAACCGGCGGCGATCATCAGGTCGATGTTCTGCACATCGGTTCGGCCGTCGAGATGGTCCAGCAGGCGGCGCAATACCGCCGCTTCGAGCTCGAGTTCGATCGGTTTCATAGAAGGGTTGTCCTGGGCTCGCGAGGAGCCCGCAAATCGCGTTTCAGCGATGGTAGTGCAAATTTGAGCGCGACGAGGCGTGCATGGATAATGCGATGTTTACCGCGAGCGGACCGATGACCGCGAGACTCCTCGACGGCAAGCGCATCGCCGATGAATTGCTCGATAGCGTCGCGGCGCGCGTGCAGGCGCGCGTCGCGCAGGGCAAGCGCGCGCCCGGACTTGCCGTCGTGCTGGTCGGCGAGGATTCGGCGTCGTCGGTGTACGTGCGCAACAAGCGGCGGGCCTGCGCCCGTGTGGGATTTCGCTCACTCGATTTCGACCTGCCGGCGACCACGAGCGAAGCCGAGCTGCGCGCGTTGATCGACCGGCTCAACGCCGACGACAGCGTGCACGGCATCCTCGTGCAGTTGCCGTTGCCGTCCGGCATCAACGGCACGGCGATCATCGATTGCATCGATCCGCGCAAGGACGTCGACGGATTCCAGGCGGTGAATGTCGGTCGGCTCGCGTTGCGTCAGCGCGGCTTGCGTCCGTGCACGCCCAAGGGCGTCATGACCTTGCTTGCGCACACCGATCGTCCGGTGCGCGGCCGGAAAGCCGTGGTGGTCGGCGTGTCGAATCATGTCGGCCGCCCGCTGGTGCTCGAATTGCTGCTCGCTGGTTGCACGACGACCGCGTGCCACAAGTTCACGCGCGATCTTGAAACCGAAGTGCGCCAGTCCGACATCGTCGTCGTCGCGGTCGGACGGCCGCAGCTCATCAAGGGCGATTGGATAAAGCCCGGCGCAGTCGTCGTCGATGTCGGCATCAACCGGCTCGACGATGGGCGCCTGGTCGGCGACGTCGAGTTCGCGCCGGCCGCGGAGCGCGCTTCATGGATCACGCCGGTGCCCGGAGGCGTCGGCCCGATGACGGTCGCGACACTGATCGAAAACACGCTGGAAGCTGCCGAGACATTCTTCGATTGAGGCGCCGTGCCGATGCCCGAATCGATTCACGCCGCATCGATTACCATTCGCAACATTGAGCGTTCGATCATGCAGACACGCTTCATGCTCCGCCTAGCGATCATCATTGCCGCCACCGGCCTCGCTGCCGGTTGCGCAAGCATCGTCAACAAGGCGAGCCAGCACCTTGCCGACAATCTCACGGCCGGCATCCTGAATCAGGACGATGTCGCCACGGCGCAGGAAGGCATTCCGGCCTGGCTGCTGCTGATCGACGGACTCATTCAGGGCAATCCGCAGGACGTCGGCCTGCTGGTTGCCGGCGCCCGGCTGTACAGCGCTTACGCCGGCGGCTTCGTCACGGATCCGGCGCGTGCGCAGCATGTGTCCACGCACGGTTTCGAATATGCGCGACGTGCGACATGCATCGACCTGCCGGCGTTGTGCCAGCAGATCGACGCGCCATTCGACGCATTTCAAGGCGAAGTGGCGAAGGCCGGCGGGCGGGACGTCACGCTGCTCTACGTGCTGGCGACTGCGTGGGCGGGCCGGATTCAGAACAATCCGGGCGACTGGAAGGCGATCGCCGACATTCCGAAGGTGCAGCTCCTGCTCGATCGCGTCGTCGCGCTCGATCCCGGCCATGCCAAAGGCGAGCCGTACATGTATCTGGGTGTGCTGGCGACGCTGCGTCCCGCGTCGCTCGGCGGCCGGCCGGAAGAGGGCAAGGCCGATTTCGAGAAAGCGCTGGCGCTTTCGGGCGGTCAGAATCAGATGGTGCGCGTGCTCTATGCCCGGCATTACGCGCGCCTCGTCTTCGACAAGGATCTGCACGACAAGCTTCTGAACGAAGCGATCGCCGCCGATCCGCACGCGCCGGGCCTGACGCTGATCAATGTGCTCGCGCAGCAACAGGCGCGGCAGCTGCTCGAATCGGGCAAGGACTATTTTTAGGCGCGCAGGATGAGGAGGCGCATGGGTGCGCGTTCCTCTTGCATTGGCGCGCGACTGGAATCTGGGTTCTCGCGGCGGAAGCAGGTTCTGATTTCCGTTGTCTGACGCTCATGGATGTACAAGGCAATCTCGCAGGAGACTTCGAATGCACGATGTGAAGACGTATTTGCTCGTCGCGACGCTCGCGTGTTCCGGTGTGGCGTCGGCCGCGACGATCAAGATCGCGACGGTCGCACCGGACGGCACCGCGTGGATGCGTGAAATGCGCGCCGCCGGGGATGCGATCAAGAAGGCGACCGACGGGCGCGTCGAAATCAAGTACTACCCGGGTGGCGTGATGGGCGATGACGCCACCGTTTTGCGCAAGATCAAGATCGGGCAGCTTCAAGGCGGCGCCTTCACCGGCGGCGAGGCGACGGTCATCACGCCCGATGCGCAGATCTACAGCCTGCCGTTTCTGTTTCGCTCTCAGGAAGAGATCGACAAGGTGCGCACCAAGCTCGATCCGTTCGTGAAGCGCTCTTTCGACGCTGCTGGATTCGAGCTGCTTGGCATCAGCGGTGCCGGATTCGCCTATCTTTTCAGTACGCGCGACATCAAGACGCGCGATGATCTCAAGGCCGCGAAAGTGTGGGTTCCACAGGGCGACCAGGCCGCGGAGCTCACGTTCAAGGTGGCCGGCGTGACGCCGATTCCACTGCCGCTGTCGGACGTCTATACGAGCCTGCAGACCGGCTTGATCGATACCGCCGCGAACACGCCTTCAGGCGCGATCGCGTTCCAGTGGCACACCAAGCTGAAGTACATGGTCGATCTGCCGCTGTCGTATGTCGTCGGCGAAATTGTCGTCGACAAGAAGACGACCGACGCGCTGAGCGCCGCGGATCACAAGATCCTCGATGATGAATTCAGCGCAGGCTTTGCGCGGCTGGAAAAAGCCACTCGTGCCGACAACGCGTCCGCTCGCGACGCACTGAAGCAGCAGGGCATCACGTTCACGGTGCCGGATGAAACGGAACGCAAGAGCTGGGATGCCGTCGGAATCGAGGCGTTCAAGCAGTTTTCCGCGCAGGGTGGCATCAGCGCGCCCGCGCTCAAAGCGCTGAACGAAGCGCTCGCCGAGGTCCGCGGCGCCCGATGAGCGACGCGACGTCGACCGGCTTGATGTCAACCATGTCACGTTGGCTCGAACGGATCGAGAACGGCCTCATCGCCGTGCTCGTGCTGACGATGGTTCTGCTTGCGGGCGCGCAGATTCTCCTGCGCAATCTGTTCGGTTCAGGCATCGAATGGGCCGATCCGCTGTTGCGCGCGCTCGTGTTGTGGACGGCCATGCTCGGCGCGCTCGCCGCGGCGCGCGATGACAAGCACATCGGTCTTGATCTCGTCACGCACTTCGTTCACGGCGGCGCGCGACGCGTATTGCGCTTCATCGCGCTGATGTTCGGCGCGGCGATCTCGGCCGCGATGGCCTGGTACGGCGCCAATCTGGTGATGCTCGACTACGCGTCCGGCTCGGCTGCGTTCGCGGGCGTGCCGAGCTGGTGCGTCGAGTCGATCCTTCCGGTCGGCTTCGCGCTGCTCGCGCTGCGCCTGGCGGTTCACGCATTCCTGCCGCAGAAGAGCGACGCGCCGGCACTCGCGCCCGAATTGCCATGATGATCCTCGCGGGCATTGCGTTGCTGGTGCTGGCCGTCCTGGGCGCGCCGCTGTTTGCGTTGATTGCAGCGATCGCGTTGCTCGGTTTTCATTCCGCAGGACAAGAGGGCATCGCCGTCGCGGTCGAGTTCTATCGCATCGCCGACATGCCGGCGCTGATCGCGATTCCGTTGTTCACGCTCGCCGGTTATCTGCTCGCCGAAAGCCGCGCGCCGCAACGACTGGTGCGCGTCAGCAATGCGCTGCTCGGCTGGCTGCCCGGCGGACTGGCGATCGTGGCAGTGATCGCGTGCGCGATGTTCACCGCGTTCACCGGCGCGACCGGCGTCACCATCGTCGCGCTCGGCGCGGTGCTCTACCCGGCGCTCCTGCAGGCGCGCTACGGCGAGCGTTTTTCGCTGGGTCTCCTGACCGCGTCGGGCAGTCTCGGGTTGATCCTGGTGCCCTCGATGCCGCTGATCTTGTACGGCGTCGTCGCACAGCAGTTCCACACGACGCCGCCGGTCAGCATCGATGCGTTGTTCAAGGCGGGCGTTCTGCCATGCGCGCTGATGGTGGTGTTGCTCGCGATTTACAGCATCTGGCACGCGCGGCGCGTGGGCGTCACGCGCGAGCGCACGAGCGTGCGCGAACTGGTGGCGGCGCTGCGCGATGCAGCGTGGGAAATTCCGCTGCCGCTCGTCGTGCTGGGTGGCATCTATTCGGGCAAGCTCGCTGCGTCTGAAGCTGCGGCGGCGACGGCGCTGTATGTGCTGATCGTCACCGTGCTGATCCGTCGTGAGATCCCGATCGTCAAGCTGCCGAAAGTCGCGCGCGAAGCAATGCTGCTGGTCGGCGCGATCCTCGTCATTCTCGGTTTCTCGCTCGCGCTCACGAACTGGCTCATCGACGCCGAAATTCCGGAAAAACTGTTCGACGCGATTCAGGGCAACATAACGAGCAAGGGCACGTTCCTGCTCGTGCTGAATCTGTTCCTGCTGGTGTTCGGCATGCTTCTCGAGGGTTTCCCGGCGATCATCATCCTGGTGCCGCTGGTGCTGCCGGTCGCAATGCATTACCACGTCGATCCGGTGCATCTCGGCATTGTGTTTCTCGCCAACCTGCAGCTCGGCATTTTTCTGCCCCCGGTCGGCATGAATCTTTTCATCGCAAGCATGCGTTTCGGCAAACCGGTGATGACGCTCGTTCGCGCCAGTTTGCCGTTTTTCCTGATCATGCTGGCGGCGGTGCTGATCATCACCTACTGGCCGGAGCTTTCGCTCGCGCTCGTGCGCTGACTCGCGGGACGGCGACGGCCAAGTCTTCGCGGCGATGACCGAGCCGCGATGATGACTTCGATGTTCCACACGCCGATTCCGAACGCGCGGCGGCGTTCCGCTCTCGTCGCGCGATGTCCTTTGCTCGACATCCACAGCGCGGTGGAGCTTGCGCCGTGCCCCAGAATTCAATGCGGTGCGCGGTGCGAATTGATCCACGCGGCCGCATTGTCGGCTTGTGGGGGAGGATCATCGAGCCATCGGCTGTCATCGCCGTCATAACGAAATCCCGAGACCTTGTCGCCGTCCCAGTAGACATCGAGCCGATCGCGGTCGTCGCCGCGCACATGCACGACATACGCTGGCGGTACCGGGTCCTTGCGCAGGAACTGGCCGGCGAATGCCGACGTGCACGACTCCAGGCCGACGAGATCCGCAATCGAATGGCCGATATCGGTCTGCTGAAACGGCGCATCGACGACCGCAGGCATATCGACCGCGCCGGCGACAATCAGCGGAATCCGCGCGAATGCACGCTCGCCGTATTTACGGTATTCCTCTTCATGCAGCGGCGTCATCGTGCGGTGGTCGCCGAAAATCAGCAGCACACCGTGATCGAGAAAGCCGCGTTGCCTGAGCTCACGATAAAAGCGCGCGAGTTGCGCGTCGACGTACTTGAAGGCGTTTTCTGGGTCGATCTTCGCCGTGCGCGGATCGACGTAGGGCGGATGCGTGCTGACCGTCAGCAGCGCCGACACGAACGGACGCTTGTTGTTGCGCTGGTCGAGCCAATCGAGGAAACGATCGTACAGCGCCGCGTCATCGGCTGCGCCGAACTGCCAGCGTTTCATGCCGTTGTAGAACGCATCGCGGTTGTTGCCGACGATGTCGAAACCGAGATGATGCAGCCACGTACCGAGATCGAGAAACGAGGTGTCGCCGGTAGTGAAGAATGCGGCTTCGCGGCCGGACCGATGCGCAATGTCGGGCAGCGAGCCGCTTGCGTGGGCATAGTCGCCAAAATCGAACAGCAGCTTGCCGGCAGGGGCGAGCGGCGGCCGGCCGGCGAGCACGGCGATTTCAGCGGTGCTCGTCGTGAAGCCGTTCGCGTAGAAGTGCGTGAAGTAGTGATTTTGGCGCGCGATCGCATCGAGCTCGGGCGTCCAGTCGTACGAGCTGCCCAGCAGTTTGCTGTGCCAGGCCGAGAGCGACTCGACGAGTACGACGATCACGCTGCCGTCGAACGCCGGCGAACGCGCGCACGTCGCCGGAAGCGCGTCCGCGCGCCGGCGTTGTTCGGCGATGAACGCCGGCGAGAACGTCTTCATGCGCCCTTGGGGCAGATTCGTCTCGACGAAATTGTTGGTGAAGATCTGGTTGACGTAGCGGACGGGACGCGACAGCGCAAACGCCGAGAAGGCGAGCATGACGACAGCGCCGATGGCGAATCCGGCGGCGATTCGTGTCCTGCGCCGCCATGCACAGCAGACGCCGACGACCACGGCAACCACGAACGCGAAGAAGATCGCGCGTCCAATGCCTTGCGAAGACGCGAATGTCGCGCGTACGACGCTGAAATCAGCGTCGATGTGTCGGCTGAAGCGCAACACGTCGCCGAAATGGAGGCGCGTGGACAGCAGCGAATCGAGCGCGATATCGGCGGCGAAGATGAGGAGTATCAGCGCGGCGAAAAGCCGCAGCAGGAACCCGAGCCAGCGCCACCGCACGAAGCAGCCGAGCGACAGCGCACCGAACAGGATCGCGAGCAACCACGCATCGTGGCCGAATGTCGTCAGCCAGAAGCAGTCATGGCAGCCGGTGTAGTTGCCGGCGCCGTCGGCAATGCGCCATGCGCGTACGACCGAAAGGCCGATGAAAACGACGGGAGCCAGGAGCAGAGCGATCGGCGCGAGCCAGCGGCTCGGTTGGCGCGGAGGTCTCGAATTCATCGGCAGGGCAGTCGGATCCGGCGCGCAGTGTAGCCACAAACGGTGCGCGCATAGCAGGTCGGCCGCGCGCGCGCACGAGAAGGCACCATGGCGGCTTGAACGGGACCTCCATCGGCCGCATCTCGCGGCGTCATGCGATCAGCGCAGCGATCGCTCTGGCGAGTCGCACCCCATGCCTGTAGAATAGGTCATGCGCATCCTCTCCGAAGCTCTCACCTTCGACGACGTTTCGCTCGTTCCGGCGTTTTCGAGCGTACTGCCGCGTGACGTCGATCTCGGTACCCGCCTCACCCGCACGATCCGCCTGAATCTGCCGATCGTCTCGGCGGCGATGGATACCGTCACCGAAGGCCGCCTCGCCATCACGATGGCGCAGTCCGGCGGCATCGGCATCATCCACAAGAACATGACGATCGAGCGCCAGGCGGCCGAAGTGCGCCTGGTCAAGAAGTTCGAAGCGGGCGTCATCCGCGATCCCATCACGGTGACGCCGCAGACCTCGATCCGCGAAGTCATGCAGATCACGCGTGCGCACAACATCTCGGGCGTGCCCGTGGTCGACGGCGAGCAGCTCGTCGGCATCGTCACCAACCGCGACCTGCGCTTCGAGAAGAGGCCCGAGGATCCGGTCAAGAACATCATGACGCGCAAGGACCGGCTGGTCACGGTGAAGGAGGGCGCTTCCGAGGACGAAGTGCTGGCGCTCCTGCACAAGTTCCGCATCGAGAAGATCCTGGTCGTCGACGATGCATTCCGGCTGCGCGGCCTCATCACCGTCAAGGACATCCAGAAAGCGCGCGACAACCCGAACGCATGCAAGGACGATCGCGAGCGGCTGCGCGTCGGCGCGGCGGTCGGCGTCACCGGCGATACCGAAGAGCGCATCGCGGCGCTGGTCGACGCGGGCGTCGACGTGATCGTTGTCGATACCGCGCACGGTCATTCGAGTGGCGTGATCGAACGCGTGCGCTGGACGCGCAAGGCGTATCCGCACATGTCGATCATTGCCGGCAATATCGTGACCGGCGACGCGGCCAAAGCACTCGTCGATGCCGGCGCGGATGCGGTCAAAGTCGGCATCGGTCCGGGCTCGATCTGCACGACGCGCGTGGTCGCCGGTGTCGGCGTGCCGCAGATATCGGCGGTCGGCATGGTCCGCGAGGCGTTGAAGGACAGCGACATCGGGCTCATCGCCGACGGCGGCATCCGCTATTCGGGCGACATCGCCAAGGCGCTTGCCGCCGGCGCGGACTGCGTGATGATCGGCGGCATGTTCGCCGGAACCGAAGAAGCGCCCGGCGAAGTGGAGCTCTATCAGGGCCGCTCGTACAAGAGTTACCGCGGCATGGGTTCGCTCGGCGCCATGCAGAAAGGCTCGAAGGACCGCTATTTCCAGGACGAAGAAGGGGACGCCGACAAGCTCGTTCCGGAAGGTATCGAAGGCCGCGTGCCGTACCGCGGGCCGTTGCGCAACATCGTGCACCAGCTGGCCGGCGGCCTCCGCGCGGCGATGGGTTACGTCGGGTGCGCGTCGGTCGCGGACATGCGCGCCAAGCCGCATTTCGTGCGCATCACGTCGGCCGGCGTGCGCGAGTCGCACGTGCATGACGTCGCGATCACGAAGGAGGCGCCGAATTACCGTCTGGATTGACGTACCGCGCGTCCGCTGTGCGATGGCTGACTTCGCGCCGCCGATCATTTCGCGGCGTCGCGGTGCGCGTTCTGTAACGCCGACCGACGCACGTTGTCCGAGGACCGAGGCACGATGAAGTCCGACGTGAACATCCACACCGACAAGATCCTGATCCTCGACTTCGGCGCGCAGTACACGCAACTGATCGCACGCCGCGTGCGCGAGATCGGTGTGTATTGCGAGATCTGGGCCTGGGATCACGACCCGACCGAGATCGCGAAATTCGCGCCGCGCGGCATCATCCTCTCGGGCGGACCCGAATCGACGACCGAGCACAACGCGCCGCGCGCGCCGCTCCAAGTATTCGATCTCGGCGCGCCGCTGCTTGGCATCTGCTACGGCATGCAGACGATGGCCATGCAGCTCGGCGGCACGGTCGAAGGCGGGCATGCGCGCGAGTTCGGTTATGCCGCCGTCAAGCCGACCGCCAAGAACCGTCTGCTCGAAGGCCTCGCCGGCGAGCGCGGTCTGCTCGACGTGTGGATGTCGCACGGCGACCGGGTGACCGCCGTGCCGCCGGGCTATGTCGTCGTCGGTTCGACAGACACCGTGCCGATCGCTGCGATCGCCAACGAAGCCGAGCGGCGCTACGGCGTGCAGTTTCACCCCGAAGTTACGCACACCAAGCAGGGCATGGAAATCCTGCGTCGCTTCGTCGTCGAGATCTGCGGCTGCGCGACGTTGTGGACGCCGGTGCGCATCATCGAAGACGCCATCGCGCGCGTGCGCGAGCAGGTAGGCAAGGACAAGGTACTGCTCGGGCTGTCCGGCGGCGTCGATTCATCGGTCGTTGCCGCGTTGCTCGATAAGGCGATCGGCGATCAGCTCACCTGCGTCTTCGTCGATACCGGCCTCTTGCGCTGGCGCGAAGGCGATCAGGTGATGTCGACGATGGCCGAACACATGGGCGTCCGCGTCATTCGCGTCGACGCGGCCGATCGGTTCTATTCGGCACTGGAAGGTGTCGGGGATCCCGAAGCGAAACGCAAGATCATCGGCCGTACGTTCATCGAAGTGTTCGATGAGGAAGCGCACAAGCTCGAAGGCGTGAAGTGGCTCGCGCAGGGCACGATCTATCCCGACGTGATCGAATCCGCCGGCGCGAAAACCGGCAAGGCGCACGTGATCAAGTCGCATCACAACGTCGGCGGCCTGCCCGAGCAGATGCATCTCAAGCTGATCGAACCGCTGCGCGAGCTGTTCAAGGACGAAGTAAGACGCATCGGCGTCGAGCTCGGCCTGCCGCGCGAAATGGTCTATCGCCATCCGTTTCCGGGGCCCGGGCTCGGCGTGCGCATCCTCGGCGCAGTCCGGCGCGAATATGCCGAGATCCTGCAGAAGGCCGATCACGTATTCATCGAAGAGCTGCGCAATCACGGGCTCTACGACAAAGTCAGCCAGGCGTTCGCGGTGTTCCTGCCGGTGAAATCCGTCGGCGTCGTCGGCGACGGCCGCGCTTACGAATGGGTCATTGCGTTGCGCGCCGTCGAAACGATCGACTTCATGACCGCGCACTGGTCGCGTCTGCCGTACGAGCTGCTCGACAAGGTTTCAAGCCGTATAATCAATGAGATACCTAGCATATCTCGCGTCGTTTACGACGTGAGTGGCAAGCCGCCCGCGACGATCGAGTGGGAATGAGGCTCGTCGACGGGCCTGCGAATCGCCCGCTCGTTTCATGAATCAGGCCGTTCTCCCATGGCATTCGACAACGACGCGCTCTGGATGACACGTGCGCTGGAACTGGCGCGGCACGCCGAAGCGGCCGAGGGCGAAGTGCCCGTCGGCGCCGTGCTGGTTGCCGATGGCAAACTGATCGGCGAAGGATGGAATCGCAATATCGCGGCATCCGATCCAACTGCGCACGCCGAAGTGCTCGCGATGCGCGACGCCGGCCGCAGGCTTGGCAACTATCGATTCCCCGGCGCCGAGCTCTATGTGACGCTCGAACCTTGCGCGATGTGCGCCGGCGCGATCGTGCATGCACGCATTGCGCGCGTGATATTCGGTGCTCGCGATCCAAAAACCGGCGCGGCCGGCAGCGTGTTCGACGTGTTGCAGCACGAGCGGCACAACCATCGCGTGGAGGTCGACGAAGGCGTGCTCGGAGAAGAGGCCGGCGCCCTGTTGAAGGGCTTCTTTCGCACCCGGCGTTAGGACCGGAGCCGCGCGCAAGAAAGCGGCGCCGGACCGTTTTCAATCACGGCGACGATCGGCCGCCGGAAAACTCATTACCGTGGCTCGTGCGTCGTTCAGTTCGCCCAATGAGCCGCGGTGCCCGCATTTTCCGCCGCGCCGCGCCACTTGCACACAAGCTCGGCGGCGTAACGCGTCCAGCGCGAGCGGAATCCGTCCTGCGAATACACGCCGATGATCGGGCACTCGCGGGCGCCCAGCATGAACTCGACCGGTTGACCATCGACGGGCAAAGCGGATGCGGTACTGATCCAGCTCGAGTCGTCCAGAACGACCATGGCCAAGGTCCCCTTGTCGGTGCCGCTGAGAGGCAGAGGCAAGTTTCGATCCAACGCTCAACTTCAACACGCAGGTCAGGGGAGGCTCGAACGCCGCGCAAATTCGACGTACGGCGCGAAAATTTTCGACGGCGTGTTGCCGCCACTGTGCCGCACTGAACCGTCCCGCCGATGCGTCGCCACGAAAATGGCACGTCGCTTGCCGTTCTTGGCCGGGGCGGTCGGTCCATTTGCCGCCGGCGCGAACATCGACCGGGATACCGACAGCGGTCGCACTCGTGCGACGTACCTTTCGCGTGCATCCGTTCACCTTTCCGGAGCGGCGCGACTTCATCGATGCATCGTGAAAATGTCTCCCTTGCGCGGAAATTAATTCGTCGCGAAATGCTTGCGGATCGCATGCCGCGCGCAATCCAAAATGGCATGTTGCTTGCTGAAGCGGGCAGGTCGGACTGATTTCCCCCCCCACGGCGATGACGTCCTTCTCGCCACAGCGCCGACATTTGGGGCAGCCCGATTGGGCCGCCCTTTTTTTTATTCGTTGACCATGCTGGAAGGCCCTGCCCGAGCCGCTCGAAGTGGATGTCGCTCGGGACGCCAGCAGGAAAAAACATCCACAAGGCGGAATAGTTTTCCGCGCGGCGGCAACCGGGCTGCGCGGTATCGCGACGTCCCGGCGTGGCACGCCGTCTGCAGAGACGGCCCCGGTTGCCGATTCATTCATCCGGAGATCACATGGACGACGTGGGTGTCCATCTCGCGAGCGCTGCAGTCGTTCGGTCGGAGCGTGGCGAGGGATTCGCACGGCCTCGCACCAGCGTCGGCAGGCCGCTCGAACATGGGCGCGTGCGCTATGAGGGCATGTTGTACCTGATGGTGCGCTTCGTCGACGTCATTTCGATACGCCGTCTCGGCGAGAACATCGTGCGCGTGCGTCCGCGATCGTCGGCTGCGTGGAAGACGTTGCATCGCGCGGGATCGATCCGCTCAGTGCGCGACGCAGATCGCATCGCGCACCGTCGAACCTCGCCGACCCGGCCGGCCAACCGATTTCCCAATTTCCCGCGGATCGCGATGCCCGTTCGCCCCGCCGGAAAGCAAAGCACCCCTGCTGCTTTGGCATCCAACCCACCAACGAGGTAAACCTGCATGAATGCGCAATTGAATGAACGCTCCCGCGGTCGTGGCTTCGCTTCCATGGATGCCGCCAAGCAGAAAAGCATCGCGAGCCGAGGCGGCCGCGCCGCGCACGAGCAAGGCACGGCGCACGAATTCTCTTCGGAGGAAGCACGCGCGGCGGGACGCAAAGGCGGCGAAGTCGTCAGCGCGAACCGCGCACACATGGCAGCGATCGGCCGCAAAGGCGGCGAGGCAAGCCATCGCGGCGCTTTGAAGTCGCAGCCGGTCACCGACATCAAGCAGGTGCAACGCGCGCCCGTCGTCGCAATTGCTGCGGGCGAAGTCATCGGCGAATAAAGCGATCGATCGGAAACCATCGCTGCCTGCGATATGCGGCGATGGTTTCGGACCTGGCAGAAATCAGGCGCTTCTTCGCAACAAGAATGCGCGAATGGAAAAGCTCGATAACAGAAGGGAGGGCGCGAGCGGAGACCGGAGTCCACTTTTGGCGGGCTCGTCACATCGCAGATCATGAGCATTCTCCATCCAGCAATCCATGAACATGCAGAGGCCAGCGTCGGCGATCGGCGTCCGACTTCGGCGGTGCCCAACTCGGGCGCGAAATCCCGCGCCGCCGGTGCGCGCACTCACAGCGGTGAGTATGATTCCGGCATGATCGATCCAGTCGCTCGCTCGGAAGATGAGTCGCAAGGCGCATCCGATGGACCGCCGGCAGAAGGCCTCCGCCCGGAAACCATGGGACAGCTGACCGGGCAGCTCGCTCACGATTTCAACAATGTGCTGGCCGTGACCTTGACCAGTGTGGAAGTCGCCATGCGCGTCGGTGATCAGGCCAAGGCGAATGGTTTCCTTTCCAACGCGATCGAGATCATCAAGCGCGGGCGCACGTTGACCGATCGTCTCGCAGCGGCATCGCAAGCGTGCGAGAGCGCGACGCGTATCGACGTGCATGCATTGATTCTCGCCGTCGTGCGCGAATTCGGCAACGCGAAAGGTCGAGCCATCGATGTTCAAACGCAACTCGACGCGGAGCCGCACGATGTCATGGTCGACGGCGCGTTTCTCGCCGCCGCACTCGACAATCTGCTGCGGAACGCGCGCGAAGCGATGTCCGGCACCGGCAGCATCATCGTCTCGACGCGGAACGCTTCCGGCGCGGAAATGCACGCCGACAAAGCGCGCCAATACATCGTGATCGCAGTCAAGGACACGGGCTCGGGAATGTCCGACGACATTCGACACCGGGCGTTCGATCTATTCTTCACGACCAAGAGCGCCGAGCCCTGGCGCGGCACAGGTCTTGCGCAGGTCAGGGACGCGCTGCGGCGCGCCGGCGGTGCGGCCGCCATCGAAAGCTGCGTCGGCAGCGGAACGACGGTGACGCTCGGCATTCCGCTGCCCTGATCCGCGTGACGGCTTCGACATACGGCCTTCGGTCGCTCAGCCGGCCATTCCACGACATCGATTCAGGAAGCGCGCGCTAGGCTTCTGTCGACGCGTCGTCGGCGCACTGCATTGACGCGGCGATACGAATGACTCGATAAGGAGGCTCGTCATGGCACGCCCGATCTGGAACGGCACTCTGTCTTTCGGCCTCCTCAACGTGCCCGTACAGCTGATGCCGGGCGAGCGCCGCACGGATCTGCACTTTCGAATGCTCGACAGTCGCGACAACGCGCCGATCCGCTACGAACGCGTGAACGCCGAAACGGGCGAAGAAGTTCCGTGGAAGGATATCGTCAAGGCGTTCGAATATCGCAAAGGCGGCTACGTCGTCATCGAAGAAGAAGATCTGAAGGCGGCGGCGCCGGAAAGCCACGAGGCGATCGAGATCGATGCGTTCGTCGATGCCGGCGAGATCAGTCCGGTCTATTACGAAAAACCCTACGTGCTCGTGCCGGGAAAGAAGGCCGAGAAAGGCTACGTGCTTTTGCGCGACACGCTCGCCAGCACCGGCAAGATCGGCATTGCACATGTCGTCATCCGCACGCGCGAATATCTTTGCGCCGTAATGCCGCAGGGCCAGGCGTTGATCCTGATGTTGCTGCGCTATCCGCAAGAGCTCGTGGATGTCGACGACTACAAGATTCCGGCGGGATCCGCATCGGAATATCGCGTCGCCAAACCCGAGCTCCAGATGGCGCGACAGTTGATCGAATCGATGGCGAGCAGGTGGGAGCCGGCGTCCTATCGCGATGAATTCCGCGATCGCCTGCACAAGGTCATCGAGAAGCGCCTGAAGAGTAAGGGTGTGGTCAAGCCGGCGGAGGGCGAAGAAGGCGCCGCGCCAGAGAATGCGACGACCAATGTCGTCGATTTCATGGCACTGCTGCGCGATAGCATCGCCTCGAGCAAGCGCACGCCGGCATCGAAGCGCGCGCGCGCGGCGCAGGCGAAGAAGGCGGCGAAGACACCCAGGCGGCGCCGCAAGTCCGCTTGAGATCAGCCTGCACGACTGCGTTCTCAAACTGGAAGTTCGCGGGATGCGAAGGCCGTTTGCCGGATGAGCGGCGGAGGCAGTGCGCCGTGCGACGGCAGCGGTGTCACTCGATCGCGGCTTCCTCTTCGGGCGGCGAACCCAGCAGCGCGTCGTCGATCAGACCGAGCGACCGGTAACGCAGCAGCCGGTTGTAGACCGTCTTTGCGGTGATGCCGAGCGCGCGCGCGGCCTGGCGCTTGTTGTTGTTGTAGTAGGCGAGGGTCTTCAACAGCATTTCGCGTTCTATATCTTCGAACGTCATGCCGACGCGGAAGCGCACCGATCCATCGCTCTCGTCGATGGCCCGGAACAGCTGTTCGGGCTGTATTTCGATCGGGCCGTCGTCGGCCAGGATGTAATGACGCTGAATCGTGTGCCTCAGCTCGCGCACGTTGCCGGGCCACGGCCGCTCGACAAGTTGACGCAGCGTGTTCGGCGCGAACGTACGCCGGGTGCCGTAACGCTCGTTGAGACGATCGAGAAAATATTGCGCGAGCGGCGGAATATCCTCGCGCCGTTCACGGAGCGCGGGCACCGACAGCGGGAATTCGAGCAGGCGATAGTAGAGATCCGGGCGCAGGCTGCCATCGCTGACTGCCTTTTGCGGATCGCGATTGGTCGCCGCGACGACGCGCACGTCGACTTCGATTTCGCGCGATCCGCCGACGCGAGTCAGCGTTCGCGATTCGAGCACGCGCAGCAGATAGACCTGTAACGGCAGCGGCATCTCGGTGATTTCGTCGAGGAACAACGTGCCGCCCTGGGCTCGCTCGAAGAAGCCGGCGTGCGACTGCAAAGCACCGGTGAAAGAGCCACGCTCGTGGCCGAACAGCTGACTGCTGAGAAGATCTGGCGCGATCGCACCGCAATTGACGGCGACGAAGCTTCCGCTCCGTCCGCTCAGCTCGTGAAGCGCACGCGCGACGAGTTCCTTGCCGGTGCCGCTTTCGCCGTGCACGAGGACGCACACATCGAGCGGCGCGACGCGCCTGATCTTCTCGAACAGATCGTGCATCACGACGCTTTTGCCGAGCATTCCGCCGAGCTCGCGCGCTTCGGATGGGCGACGCGTCTGCGCGCGTGCGTGCGCGCGCTCGATAAGCTTGCTGAGCGCATCGGCGCCGACCGGCTTCAGCAGATATTCGACGACCGGCGAGCGCACCGCGCGCGCGGCGGTTTCGATGGTCGGATGACCGGTGACGATCGCGATCTGCCCGTGCGCGGTGAGATCGATTTCGTCGATCAGGTCGAGACCGTTGCCATCGGGCAAATCCAGATCGACCATCAGAAGGTCGAACTGATCGCCGGAGGTAAGCTGGCGCGCGGCGTGCAGCGTCGAGGCGCAGGTGACCTTGCAGCCCGACAGCTTCGCGAAGTCGGCAACGATGGCCTGGAATTCGGCGTTGTCGTCGACCAGCAACACATTGCCCGCGAGAGGAGACGCCGGCATGAAAATCGCCTCGTTTTGGAATCCGCAAAGTCATATTAGTAGAGTCCGCTCGGGTTACAAAGAGCGACTTGCTGAACGTTCTTTCATGTTCGGAACGCGAGCGAATAGCGCGGATGCGTTGATGTCTTTTAGAGAATGTGCGGGCGAATGTGGTTGATCGACGCGGCCACAGGCGCGCGCACTGTGCGGAACGTTGCAGGAGGTCGCGATGCACGGTTCAGGCGTGACGCTTCACAACGAGTCGTTCGGAGTCGCCGTCGGCGAACGAGCGCGCGTGTGTGTTCGCTGCCTAACTTACCGATGCGGGGAACGTCGGGCAGATCGAGTGCGACCGATGGGAGGGACGTGCTGGCATTGCGGGTACCAAGCCTTATCCCGGCCTGAGCATTATTTTACATAATAGACATTCCATATACATGAGACGAGGAGGAAGCAAGCCCAAACCTCGTCGACCGAGGCCTGTGAGCCGCAAGGATTCCACCCTGGCCATCCCGCTAAGCCTTCCTTCGTTTCACCGGCCTCGTCGTCCGATGTTGCGCACGCTAGACCGGCCGCAGCAGCGCAATTGCGCCGGCTTTTCAAGCCGGTGCGCCCGCATGATGACGCCGCACGGATTCTCTCGAACGGCTTCTCTCGATCAGCAACGCCCAACGCACGCACGAGACGTTCAGAGACTCTCAGACTGCGGATCGCCGAAGTCACCCTGCCGCTACACGACAAGATCCGTTCGTACTGGCGCAAGAGCGCAATCTACGTATGGACTCGTAGACGGCGGCCACAACATACTTCGGGCAGGCGCCGACCACCGGGGACATGGCATGAAGCGCATCGTTTCGGCATTCATTATGGCGAACGCAGTGGCCGCAGCCGCCGCGACCGTTCGGCCGCTCGTGCATCAGCCGGGCGAGATCGTCGGACTGCCGTTTCTGCTGACCGATGGGACCGTGATGTTTCAGGGCGGCGCCGACGCAACGCACTGGTGGAAGCTGACGCCCGACACATCGGGCAGCTATCTGCACGGCACCTGGTCGCAGCTCGCCTCGCTGCCGCTCGCTTGGAACTACGCGCCGTTCGCGTTTGCTTCCGCGGTGCTCGCCGATGGACGCGTGCTGATCGAAGGCGGCGAGTACAACGACCCCGACGGTCCGTTCCCGCTGACGAACAAAGGCGCGATCTACGATCCGGCCACCGACACGTGGACCCAGGTCGCGCCGCCGCCGGGATGGAATTTCATCGGCGACTCGGCTTCGAGCGTGATGCCGAACGGCAAGTTCGTGCTCGGCGGCAAACTCGACATGCGCGTGGCGGAACTCGATCCCGCGACAATGACCTGGACCGCGCTCGGTTTTGCCGGCAAGGCGGACTTCAATGCGGAGGAAGGCTGGACGCTGCTGCCGGACGGCTCGATGCTGACCGTCGATGTGCTCAATACACCGAGCACGGAACGTTATCTCTATACCGATGCGGCGGGCGCGGGCCAGTGGGTCAGTCTCGGTCCGACGCCGCAATCGTTGACGTGGAATTACGGCCTCGCACCGGTCGCATATCCGGGCGGCATCTACGATCCGCCCGGCGAAACCGGTCCCTGCATGCTGCGGCCGAACGACACGGTTTTCTGCTCGGGCGCCGCCGGAGAAGGTCCGACGGACGTCGCGCACTCGGCCGTGTTCGACGTCGCTTCGGGCCAGTGGATCGAGGGTCCCGACTTTCCTCCGGGCGAAGATACGGGCGACGCAAGCGCAGCCCTGCTGCCGAATGGAAATGTGGTCGTCGCCGGCTTCACTGGTGCGACCTATGAGTTCGACGGGACGGCCTTGACGATGACCTCGACCGGCAACGCCGGTTTCCTGATGCCGCTGCCGACCGGCGAAGTACTGATCAGCGGAGCCGCCGTTGCGATCTACGCGACCGACGCCGCGCAAGCTGTGGATCCCGCGTGGGCGCCGACGATTTCCGAGTCGCCTGCGACCATACAACCCGGCCAAAGCTACGCAATTTCCGGAACGCAGTTCAACGGGCTCTCGCAGGCGCAAGCGCTTGGCGACGAGTTGCAGGCGGCGACCAACTACCCGCTCGTGCGCATCGTCAATCA
The DNA here is from genome assembly GCA_963834755.1 of uncultured Gammaproteobacteria bacterium. Lineage (GTDB taxonomy): Bacteria > Pseudomonadota > Gammaproteobacteria > Xanthomonadales > Rhodanobacteraceae > Dokdonella_A. Next base: position 816,021 of record CAWICQ010000012.1, on the reverse strand, counting down.
CGCGAGCGGGCACGTTACATACGCGCGCACGCATGACCACAGCTCGATGGGCGTGGCGACCGGCGATCTGGTGGTCTCGACGACGTTTGACGTGCCGGCGGACGTCGAGCCGGGCGCCAGCGACCTGGTTGTCGTCGCCAACGGCATTCCGTCACAACCGGCTTCCGTCGAGGTGACAGCGAGCGGCGGCCATTCGCATCACGCGCGCCCGGTAGCGCCTAGGTTTCCACGTCGTTAGCCGCTGGCTGTCGCCAGCGGCGTGCGTGTCGAACGATCGAGCAGACAGCGGATCAGCGCGAGACCCGACACGGCGCGCCCGCGGCGAATCGCCGCAACTTCCGCACGCAACGCAGCAACGCTCGGAAAACGATGCGCGGGTTCGTGCGCCGTCGCGCGACAGACGATCGATCGCAGCGCATCCGCGATGCAATGAGCGATCGGCGCGGGCGATACGTCATCGGGCACCACGATCTCGCGCAGCAGCATGCCGAGCTGATGGATGTCCGAAGCCGTTGTCACGACACCGCCCGCGCGTTGTTCCGGGCTTGCGTAGATCGGCGTCATGGCACGATAGACGCCGTCGTCCCCTGCCCCATCGGCCATGGCGATTCCGAAGTCGAGCAAGCGCGGTTTTCCCGTGTCGTCGACCAGGATATTGCCGGGCTTGATATCGCGATGAACGAGCCTTTGCGCGTGCGCATACGCGACGACGTCGCACACTTCTTCGAACAACGCGAGCCGCTCGCGCAGCGTGAGCGCGCGATGCTGCGCGTGATGATCGATGCGCACGCCGAACACGGCCTCCATCGCGAACCACAGCCGGCCGTCGTCGAGCTCACCGCCGTCAATGAGTCGCGCAAGCCCGGGATGACGCAACCGGGCGAGGATCTGCCGCTCGCGGCGGAACTGTTCGGTAAACGCGGGGTTCGGCCGCACGATCTTGATCGCCACCTGCTGCTCGAAGTGTCCATCGGCGCGATCCGCAAGGTAAACCGTCGAGCTGCCGCCGCGGCCGAACAGGCTATCGACGCGCCAGCAGCCGATACGGGTGCCCGACGGCAACGGCGCATCGTCTTCGTCTTCCAGCAGACGGCAGAACAGTCGCCCGCTCAGCGCGCCGCCGGGCGGCAACACGGCATCGAGCGGATCGTTCAGACTAGCCAGCATGGTTGCATCGCAGGTTTCGAGAGAGTAGTCGGAAGGAAGAACGAGGTTGGCGGGCGAACCGGACATCACGCCGCTTTCCAACCCCCGATCCGCACACATTGGCATGCCTCGAAAAACCCTTTATAATTCCGCGCTTACCGTTTTCTCTTCGTTTTTGACGCCTCGAGGCATGCCATGAAAGTGCTTTCGTCTCTCAAGTCCGCAAAGAAGCGGCATCGCGACTGCAAGGTCGTGCGCCGTCGCGGCAAGGTTTTCGTGATCTGCAAGTCCAACCCGCGTTTCAAGGCTCGCCAACGCTGAGCCCTCGCGCGTTTGGCTGGACGCCGGGGCCGCCTTGAGCGGCCCTTAGTATTTCCGAGGTGCCGCCGCCTCAAGCGGCCCTTGCTATTTCTGGACCATTTCTGCAGTACCGGGGTGCAACGGCCGTCATGGAACGGACCGCACGCTTCTGATACAAGGAAGCCATTCTTGCCAGTCTGGACAGGAGCTTGAGCCATGAAGTTGAAGTTCGTTCTCGGCAGCGCTTCCCTTCTTGCGATCAGCCTCGCGGCCGCCGCTTCGGCGCACGCCGATACCTTCGATGTGCGCAAGAACGCCGAACGCAGCGCCCGGTCTGACATGCCCACACGCGGCATGAGCATGGCGCAGGTGGAAAAACGCTATGGAGCACCGGTCGACAAGCTGCCGACCGCCGGCGGCGATGCGCCGCGTCATCCGCCGATCAACCGCTGGCGTTATAACGGCTATACGGTCTACTTCGAGCGCGAACGCGTCATCCACAGCGTCGTCGACTCGGCCGCGCCGCGACCCGGCACCTGAAACGAATGAGTTCCTCTCGATTTCGCCTGCCTGCGGAATGGGAACCGCAGGCCGGGGTGATCATCGCGTGGCCGCACGAAACCACCGACTGGGCACCGCGACTCGCCGAGATCGAGAACGCTTACGCGAGCCTCGCCGGCGCGATCGCGCGTTTCGAGAATCTGGTCGTATGTGTCGCCGACGTCGCCATGCGCGAGCATGTCGCGCGCAAGCTCGCGGCCGCAGGAGCATCCTCCGAGCGCGTTCGATTCGTTCACGCCGAATACGACGACACCTGGCTTCGCGATTCGGGCCCGATCACGCTGACCGACGGCGCGGATTTCCGTCTGCTCGATTTCCGCTTCACCGGCTGGGGCGGGAAATTCGACGCGGATCGCGACGATCGCCTGATCGAGACGCTGGTCGAACGTGGCCTTTTTCGCGCGGGCGCACGCAAGCGCATCGAATGGGCGCTCGAAGGCGGCGCGATCGAATCCGACGGCAAGGGCACGATCCTGACCACCTGGCGCTGCCTGCATCAGCGTCATCCCAGCATGAGTCGCGACGAAATGACGGCGCTGCTGGTGGACGCGTTCGACGCCGAGCGCGTGCTATGGCTCGATCACGGCTATCTCGAAGGCGACGACACCGACGCGCATATCGACACCCTTGCGCGTTTCGCTCCAAACGATGCCATCGTGTATCAGGCGTGCAACGACATGGCGGATTCGCATTTCGACACGCTTGCCCGCATGCGCGAAGAACTGACCGCGCTGCGCACAGTCGATGGACGTCCCTATCGCCTGCAGGCGCTGCCCTGGCCGCGGGCAATCACCGATGAAGGCCGGCGTCTCGCTGCGTCGTATGCGAATTATCTGATCGTGAATGGCGCCGTACTGATGCCGGCTTACGGCGATCCCGCGGACGCGGAAGCAGCGGCGGTCGTCGCGGCGGCTCATCCGCAAAGACAAGTCGTGCCGATCGATGCGCGCCCGCTGATCTGGCAAAACGGCAGCGTGCATTGCCTGACGATGCAGGTGCCCGCCGGCGCGCTGGCCTGAGGAGACGCGGCGCATTGGAACAGCGCCTTCGAGGCCGCATAAGAGACGAACGCGCCCGGCGGCGACATCGCCGCACCGGCCTGAGACAATACCCCGATGACACCACGCACTCTCAAAGTCGCGCTGCTGCAGGAAACCGATCGCGGCAGTGGCGACGCCAATCTCGCCGCCATCGAAGACGGCCTGCGTGAAGCCGCGCGCGCCGGTGCGCGCCTGGTGTTGCTCCAGGAGCTCCATAACGGACCGTATTTCTGCCAGCACGAAAGCGTCGAGGAATTCGACCGCGCCGAGCCGATCCCGGGGCCCAGCACCGAGCGCATCGGTGCGTTGGCGGAGGAACTCGAGCCTCGTCGTCGTCGCTTCTCTTTTCGAGCGACGCGCGGCCGGCATCTATCACAACACCGCGGTCGTGTTCGATCGCTCGCGCGCGCTCGCCGGCGTGTATCGCAAGATGCACATTCCGGACGATCCCGCGTTCTACGAGAAATTCTATTTCACGCCCGGCGATCTCGGTTTCGAACCGATTCCGACATCGGTCGGCAAGCTCGGCCTTTTGGTCTGCTGGGATCAGTGGTATCCGGAAGCGGCGCGCCTGATGGCGCTCGCCGGTGCCGATCTTCTCCTCTATCCGACCGCGATCGGATGGGATCCGACCGATGCGCAGGACGAAAAGGATCGCCAGCGCGACGCGTGGATCACCGTGCAGCGTGGACACGCCGTCGCCAACGGCCTGCCCTTGCTCGCTTGCAATCGCACCGGCTTCGAAGCGGCACCCGACGGCGGCCGCGGCATCCGTTTCTGGGGCTCGAGTTTCGTTGCCGGACCGCAAGGCGAAATTCTCGCCAGCGCCGGCACCGATGCGCGCGAGCTGCTGATCGCCGACATCGATCTTGCGCGCAGCGAGAACGTGCGCCGCATCTGGCCGTTCCTGCGCGATCGGCGCATCGATGCGTACGACGACCTGCTCAGACGCTTCCGCGACTGAGCGCCTTTTCCAGCGAACCTCAATGTCCGATTTGACCGCCACGACCGCCGCCGCTCCGACTTCGCTTTCCGATCAACCCGTCGCGCGCGTGCGGCGCGGCGATGTCGAATTCGTCTTGCTCGGGACCGCGCATGTTTCGCGCGCGAGTGCCGAGGCGGTGCGCGCGATCCTCGAACGCGAGGCCTTCGACGCTGTCGCGGTGGAGCTTTGCGAATCTCGGTTCCGTTCGCTGCGCAACCCCGAAGCGTTTCGCGATCTCGATCTGTTCCAGGTGATCCGTCAGGGCAAGGCCGGCCTCGTCGCCGCCAATCTTGCGCTGTCGGCGTTCCAGCGGCGGCTCGCCGAACAGTTCGGCATCGAACCCGGTGCGGAAATGAAAGCGGCGATCGACGGCGCCGAAGCGCGCGGACTTCCGGTCTGGCTGATCGATCGCGAAGTCGGCGTCACGCTGAAACGCGCGTACCGCAGCGTCGGCTTTCTCGATCGCCTCGGCATCATCGGCGGACTCGGCGGCAGCCTGCTCACGCGCGAGGACGTCAGCGAAGATGAAATCGAAAAACTCAAGCAAGGCGACCTCCTCGGCAGCATGTTCAGCGAATTCGCCAAGGAATCGCCGCCGCTCTATGAGGCGCTGATTGCCGAGCGCGACCGTTACATGACCGCGAGCCTGCGCGAAGAAGCCGCACGCCATCCGGTCAAGCGCGCGCTGGTGGTGATCGGCGCGGGACATCTCGCCGGCATCGGACGCGAACTTGTCACGCAGATCGAGCCCGCGCAGCCGCTACGCGAAAAACTGTCGCTATTGCCGCCGGCGTCGCAGTGGCCGAAGTGGATCGCGATCGGACTCCTGGTCGTGGTCGCGATCGCGATCGGCATCGCATTCAGTCGCGGCGCGAGCCTCGGCGCCGATGCACTGCGCGACTGGGTCCTGTTCACCGGCGGCTGCGCCGCGCTCGGGGCGCTCGCCGGCGGCGGTCATCCGCTCAGCGTGCTGGTCGCGTTCATTGTCGCGCCGCTGAAACCATTCCGTCCCGGCGTGCCGTCCGGCGCGGTCAGTGCCGCGACCGAGCTATGGCTGCACCGTCCGCGTGTCGCCGATTTCGATACATTGCGCGACGATGTCATCCACTGGACCGGCTGGTGGAAGAATCGCGTATCGCGCACGCTGCTGGTGTTCATGCTCACCAACCTCGGTACGATGGTCGGCGAATATCTCGCCGGCTTTCACATCGTCAAGAGTCTGTTCTGACGAATAGGCGGCATACTCGCGCGATGAAGCTCTCCGGATTCCTCAACAAGCCACGCTGGCAGGCCAAGGAAGCGGCCGTGCGACGAGCGGGTGTTGCCGAAGACGACGATGCCGAGCTGCTCGCCGGACTCGCCGGCATAGCGCGCGACAGATGCCGATCCGGGCGTGCGCAGCGCGGCGTTGAAGCGACTCGCCGATCCCGCTTTGACTCAGCGCATTGCTCACGACGATGCGGATTCCGCCGTTCGCAACGAAGCACGCAAGCTCTGGTTCGATCTCCTCGCCGGAACGCACGCGCGCTCGCCGGCAGCGCGTGAATGCGAGCGTCTGATCCGCGCGCAAGACGATGTTGCTTTGATCGAACACGTCGCGCGCAGCGCGACCGATGAAAGCCTGCGCGCGGCCGCGCTCGCCCGTGTCACACGCGTGGCGCTGCTTGCCGAGCGCGTGACAACCGATCCCGCGCCCGATTTGCGCCTTGCTGCGCTCGAACGCATCGACGATGAAGCCTTGCTCGAACGTCTCGCCGAACGCACGCGCAAGAGCGACAAGCGCGTCAGTCGGCGTGCGCGCGAACGCGTCGATGCGCTGCGCATCGCGCGCGGCGACAGCAGCGTCGCCGAAACGGTCGCGCGCGCGCTGTGTGAGCGTCTGGAAAGACTTGTTCGCGAGCCGCAGCCGGCCGAAGTGAAAGCCGAAATCGATGCGCAATGGGCAGCCATTGAACCGCGCACGAGCGAGGCGCTGCGGGCTCGCTATCAAGCGGCGCATACGTTGCTCGCTGCCGCGCGCGAGGGCTTGCCGGCGGTTCGAAGGAACGGGGCCGACGCCGATGCGAACGTGTCGGATGCGACGCGCCACGAAATTCCGTCAAACGAGGCCGCGGTGTCAGGGCATTTGCTTGAGGACGACGGAGCGACGGCAGCCTCGAACGAAGCACGTGCAGCGTCGCAGTCGTCCGCGGCGGCGAAGCCGTCGTCGTCACTCGAATTGCCTGAGCCATCGGAAGCGTCCGCGCCGACTCCGATCATTCAGCGCAGCGTTGACCCGCTGCTCGCGCAGGCGCGATTCAATGCATCGCTAAACGCCGCGAACGTCGAAAAGCAGCAGGCGCAGGAACAACGGCTGGCTGCAACGGCGCGTGCCGAGAGCGCGGTCGCCGCGTTTGAAAAAGCCGTCGAGGAAGGCGTCGCGGCGCGCGCACACGCCGCTCATGCGGAAATCGCGACGCTCCGAAAGGAATCCGGCGGCGCGTTCACGCGCGGCTTGCAACGCCGCATTGCCGACGCCGAACGGCGCTACGCGGAACTCAGCCAATGGCAGCACTGGAGCGACAACCAGCGTCGCCGACAGCTCTGCGAAGCGATCGAGGAGCTCGCCGGAAGCGGCCTTCATCCCGACGCGATCGCGACGCGCGTGCGCGAAGCGCAGGCCGAATGGTCGCGGCTCGATGCGGCCGAAGGTCATGCCGCTCACGGCGCGATCCACGGCTGGGCCCGGCGTTTCCATGCCGCGTGCCGGCATGCGCTCGAACCCGCGAAGTCGTATTTCAAGAAGCGGCAGGAGTTGCGCAAGACGCATGCGCAGGCGATTTCGGCGTCGCTCGAACAAGCGAACGCGCTTCCCGCCGATTGCGCGGACTGGCCGCTCGTCGCGCGCACGCGTCATGCCATCGTCGATGCGTTGCGTACGCTCGATCGCATCGATCCGCGCGAGCGCAAGGTGCTCGCGAAGAATCTGAAGGCTGCGTTGACCGCGATCGATGCACGCCTGTCCGCTCATTTCGGCGAGATCGAACAGCGCCAAATCCGCGCTGATCGCCGAAGCGCAGGCGCTCGCTGCCGACGAATCGAACCGCAACGCCGCCTCCGCCGGCCGCGCGTTGCAGCAACGCTGGCGCGATATCGGCAACGGCCGCCGTGACCGCGACCAGGCGCAGTGGAAAACATTTCGCGCGGCGCTCGATGCGGTCTTCGGAAAGCTCGACGCGGAGCGCTCGCAGCGCGCCGCTCGCGACGCGGAATCTGTCGCACGCGCCGAAGCGCTCTGTACCGAACTCGAACAACTATCCAAATCGGATGTCCGGCCGCCGCGCGCCGCCGTCGCGCGCATCGAGGGCGAGTGGGACAGCGCTGCGCGTCCGCGACGAACGACTGCAACGCCGTTTCCGTTCCGCGCAAGGTTCGTTGCGCGATGCGGGCATGCGGCACGAACGCGCGACGCGACGCGCGCCGTACGAAAGCTTGGCTCGTCGCGCTACGCCTTGTGCTGCGCGGCCGAGGACTCGGCCGAAACGGAAGAAAGCCTGCGCGCGTCTTGGGATGCCGCGCCGCGGGCCGAGATCGCAACGGCCGCCCTCACGGCTCGGTTCGAATCCGCGATGCGACATCGTTCCGATACGGCGCGAACTTCCGCCGAAGCGGATGAAGGCGCCTTGCGCGAAGTGCTGATTCGACTCGAGATATTCGCCGGTCTTGATTCGCCGCGCGATGACCACGACCGGCGCCGCGAGCTTCAGGTCGAGCGCCTTTCGGCGCGCATGCGCGGGGCGAGTGCTGCGACTCCACACCAGGAACTCGCCGAATTCCTCACGCGCTGGACAGAGTTGGCGCCGACGCCTGCCGCGCTCGACGAGCGCCTGCGACGCGATCTCGCCGCCGCGATCGAGACGCTGCCGTGACGAATACGTCGGCGGTCGGCGCGACGCCCATCGGCGAGCGCGCCCTGCCGGATATTCTGGCGTCGATGCGCGCCGCACAACGACGCAATCCTGTTCCGGATTGGCCGACGCGCGCGGATCGCCTGCGCGCGCTCGAAGCGCTCATGCTGGACAACCGCGAGGCGATCGCAAGCGCAATCGACGCCGACTTTGGCCGCCGGCCACGCGAGGAAACCGAACTCCTGGAATTTTTCCCGGCGCTTTCCGGCGTACATCACGCGCTGCGGCACGGACGGCGTTGGATGCGCGCGCGTCGTCACTGGGCGAATTTCTGGTTTTTGCCCGCGCGAACGGAATTGCTGCCACAGCCGCTCGGCGTCAGTCGGCATCATCGCGCCGTGGAACTATCCGCTTTATCTCGCCATCGGCCCGTTGACGGACGCACTGGCTGCCGGCAATCGCGTGATGCTCAAGATGTCCGAATACACGCCGCGTTTTTCGGCGCTGTTCGCTGAGCTTGTCGCTCGCGCCTTTCGCGACGATGAAGTCGTCGTCGTCAACGGCGGCGCGGATGTCGGACGAGCGTTCGCCGCCCTCCCCTTCGATCATCTCCTCTTCACCGGGTCGACCGCGGTCGGTCGCGACGTGATGGCGTCGGCCGCGCCGAACCTGACGCCGGTGACGCTCGAGCTCGGCGGAAAATCACCCGCGTTGATCGGACCCGGCGCGCGCTTCGAACACGCCGTCGAACGCATCGTGCTCGGAAAGCTGCTCAACGCCGGACAGACCTGCATCGCTCCGGATTATGTGCTGCTGCCACGCACGATGGTGCACGCGTTCGTCGACGCGGCACGTGAAGCGGCGCTGCGTTTCTATCCGGAATTGCCGCTCAACACCGCAGTATTCGAGCATCATATCCGATCGACACTACGCTCGGCTGCGCGCGCTGCGCGATGATGCGGTGGCGATGGGCGCGAAGGCGTATCCGCTCGGCGCGGCCGTGGACGACGCGAATGTACGCACCATCTCGCCGGTGTTGCTGACAGGCGTGGACGATCGCATGCAGGTCATGCGCGAGGAGATTTTTGGCCCGCTGCTGCCGCTGGTCGCGTACGACACGCTCGACGAGGCACTCGACTACATCGCCGCGCGACCGCATCCGCTCGCGCTTTATGCGTTCGAAGATGACCGCGCAATGCTCGACCGGATCCTCGAGCGCACGCAAGCCGGCGGCGTTACGATCAACGACACGATCCTGCACATCGCGCAGCACAACCTGCCGTTCGGCGGCGTCGGTGCATCCGGCATGGGTTCGTATCACGGCGAAGCCGGATTCCGCACGTTTTCGCGGATCAAGCCCGTGATGCGCCAGGCGCGCCTGAACGCGGTTTCGTTGTTGAATCCGCCTTACGGGGCCACGTTCGAGCGCATGCTGAAGCTTCTGTTGCGTCGCTGAGTCGCGCGCGAAAAATACGCGCGCGACAGGCCACGCGGTCTTCGTTTCCAGGAACCCCAGCGGCGATCAATGCGGCGCGTGCACGCTCGCGGTCAATGCGGCCATCGCGTCGCGGCGACGCAGGATGCGGCCCTCGCGCGCGTCGCGGAACACGCGACGCACCCAGAGCCGGGAATCATCGAGCAGCGAATAGATGCATGGCAGCGCGAGCAGCGTCACGATCGTCGAGAACGTGAGGCCGCCCGAGATCGCGCGCGCCATCGGCGAATATGGCGGTCCGTCGCTCCATGCCTCGGCGCCGCCGATCGCGAGCGGAAGCATGCCGAGAATCGCGGTCGCCATCGTCATGAGCACTGGACGCAGGCGTTCCTTCGCGCCGAGCACCAACGCTTCGGTGCGCAAATGGCCCTGATAACGCAGCTGATTGATGTGCACGATCATGACGATGCCGTTGTTCACGACGACGCCCATCAGGATCAGGATGCCGATGAACGCCATGATCGAGAACGTCGTGCCGGTGAGCCAGAACAGCCAGAACACGCCGAACACCGAGAAGACGAACGTGGTCAGGATGGCGGCCGGGAAAATCATCGACTCGAACATCGCGCACATCACGACGTAGACGAGCACCAGCGCGATCAGCGTGTTGAACAACATCTGCGCGCCGGCGTCTTCGTCGCGGTTGAAACCCTCGCCGAAGTTCCAGCGATAGCCCGCCGGCAATGCCAGCGAGTTCATCGCTTTCGTGATCTCGTCACGCGCTTCCGGCATGGTCTTGCCTTCGGCGAGCGTCGCGGTGATCTTGAGCGCGGTCATGCGATCCACGCGCTGGATCGCCGACGGCGTATCGCGCGCCTCCGCGCGCATCAGCGACATCAGCGGAATCTGCGTGCCATCGGGTGCGCGCAGTTTGAAATCCGAGAGACCGGCGAGGCTTTGCGAATCCGAGCCCTGAAACCGCAGCCAGACCGGCAGCTGGCGGTCGCCGGAGTGGAAATCCTTGAGCGGCATGCCGCGCAGGGCGATCTGGATGTAGTTGGCCACCGACTGCGCATCGAACCCATAGGTCTTCGCGCGGATGCGGTCCACGCGCGTAGCGACCTCGCGATCGCCGTTGCCTTTTTCGGTGCGCACATCGTGCAGTGTCGGTAGATGCGACAGCACGTTCACGACCGTCGGCGAGAGATCGCGCAGCTGGTCCATTGAATCGCCGATCAGCGCGATATCGACGCCGCCGCCGGTGCTGCTGCGAAAATCGAAGCTCAGTTTGCCAACCGCGAGCACGGGCAGGTCCTTACGCATGTCCTCCTTGATCTCGGCGGCGTTGCGCTTGGCCTTGTCCGCATCGGTAAGCAGGATCGAAGTGGTCGCGTCACCCTGCTCGGTGTAATACGTGTACATCGATTTGATCTCGAAGCGCTCGCGGTTCTTTTCGAGGAACGCCTCGACCTGGGCGATGGCCGGCTTGAGATCCTGCAGACGATAGTTCGCATTCAGCTCGTAGTGCAGATACATCCGCCGCGATTCACCGGAGTCGAACATGTCCTTCTTGGTGAGAATGATCGGGGCCATGCTGGCAATAAGCAGCGCGAATACGCCGCCCATGGTCCAGCGGCGATGCGCGAGCGTCCAAGTGACGATGCGCCCGTAGCGTTCGCGCAGGCGCGTGATCGCGTTTTCGCGGCCGAGGAATTTCGGCGGCGGCAGTTTCGCCGAGAGCATCGGCACGAGACTGACCGCGACGAGCCAGGAGGCCAGGTGCGCAATCGACATCGCGATGGCCACCTGCATCAGAAAGATCGAAATGTCGTTGGCTTCGCCGAAGATGTTGGGCAGGAACACGATGACGCTGGTCAGCGTGCCCGCGGCGATCGCAATACCGACGACCTGCGTGCCCTGCACGGCGCTGTACCACGGTTTATCCGGATATTTTTCCCGATATTGATAGATGCTTTCGACGACCACGACCGCGTTGTCGACGAGCATGCCGACCGCGAGCAACAAGCCCATCATCGACAGCACGTTGAGCGAGATGCCGAGGAAATACATGCAGCCGAGTGTGATGACGAGGCAGATCGGAATCGCCAGCGACACCATCAAGGTGGACGGCCAGTCGCGCAGGAAGAAGAACAGCACGAATACCGAGAGCAGCGTGCCTTCGAGACCGGCCTTGCTGAGCTCACTGAGCGAGCTCGGTCACGCTTTCTGCCTGATTGTCCAGCAAATAAACGCGAATACCCTTCAATTCAGGCGATTTCTGGATGCGCGAGATCTGATCCAGCACGTTCCTGCCGACCTCGACGAGGTTCGCAGTGCGTTCGCGGAAGATGTCGAAACCGATCGCCGGATGACCGTCGAGGCTGCGCGCGTAGTTGAGTCGCTCGGGCCGCAACGTAACCGTCGCGATGTCGCCGAGGCGCAGGCCTTTCGCATCGAGCGGAATCGCGCGAATGTCGTCGAGACTCGTCCACTGACCTTGCGGCTGCACGCGGAAGCGCGAACCGCCCGCGCTGACCTGTCCCGCGGAGATCGAGAAATTCGCCTGCTGCAGGCGCTGGTACAGATCGTTGAGATTGATGTTGTGCGCACTGAGCCGGTCGGACGACAGCTCGATCTGCACCTCGGGCTTGCCGACGCCGGTGAGGTCGACGCGCGCGACGCCTGGAATGCGCTCGAGCGGACGCTTGATCTCGCGATCGAGCAGATCGTACGCCGTTGCCAGCGCTTCGCCTTTGTCCGTTGCGACGCGCAACTTGAGGATCGGATCGTCCGACGTCGAGAATTTCTGCACGGTGTAGCGCTGCAGATCGGACGGCAGATCGGACGCGGATCGCATCGATCTTCTCGCGCGCCTGCACGGCCTTGATCGCGACGCTCTCGCCCCACTTGAATTCCATGAAGATCTGCGCGCTTTCCGCGTCCGACGTCGAGTTCATGCGCTTGATGCCGGGCAGCGTCGCGAGCGCTTCCTCGACCGGGCGCGTGATGGTGCGTTCGATCTCGGTCGGCGTCGAACCCGGATACGGAATGTTGACGAACAGGAACGGCGCGTCGAGGCTTGGGAATTGCTCGAGCGGCAGACGCGTCGCCGCGATCAGCCCGATCACCACCATCGACACGAAGAACATGATCGCCGTGACGGGGCGCTTCAGGCTGAGCTCGGCGATGGTCATGCAGGCTCTCCCTCGGGCTCGATAGCGCCTTCGTCGCCGGCTTTGTGGATCGCTTTCGCGCGATGGCGCTGGCCGCGCGCGAGATACCAGGCGTCGCCGCGGCGATCGAGCAGATCGTAGACGACCGGAATCACGACCAGCGTCAACAGCGTCGACACGGCAAGGCCGCCGATCACGGTCAGCGCCATCGGCGCGCGCACTTCGGCGCCTTCACCGACACCGATCGCGAGCGGCGAGAAACCGATCAGCGTACACAGCGTCGTCATCACGATCGGACGCAGGCGTGATTCGGCGCCTTGCGCGATCGCTTCGCGTTTCGGCACGCCCTCTTCGCGCAGCCGGTTCACGCGATCGATCAGCACGATCGCATTCTTGACCACGATGCCGACCAGCATGATGAGACCGATGAACACGACCACCGACACCGGCGATCCCGTGAGCTTCAGCGCGAGTACCGCGCCGACCGCGGCGAGCGGAATCGAGAACATGATGACGAACGGATGCAGCAGCGATTCGAACTGCGAGGCCATCACCAGATAAACCAGGAAAATCGCAAGACCGAGCGCGAACATCAACGACTTGACCGATGCGTCGAGTTCCTCGCTCTGACCGCCGACGTGCACTTTGACCCCGGCCGCGAGCGGATTTTTCGAGACAATGTCGTTGATCTCCGCGATCGCGCTGCCGAGATCGCCGTAGCGCAGGTTCGCCGAAACGATCGCGACACGTTCCTGGCTGACGCGCTGGATTTCGCTCGGACCTTCCGAGGCAATGACGTCGGCGACCGACGAAAGACGAACCGGTGTGTCGTTGCTGCTCTGCGCGGTGTCCGTCACGGTCGCCGTCGTGCTGGCGGACGTTGACGTTCCGGAACTGCCCGAACCGCCCAGGCCCGAAGCGCCGGACGTACCCGCGCTCGCGCTCGAATTCGAGTTGGAATTTGAGTTCGAACCGGCCGTCGCGCCGCCGTTCGGCGCGATATAGCCGACGACGAGATTGCGGATGTCGTCGACGCTGCCGCGGTCGGACAGTCGCGAGCGCACCAGCACGTCGATCTTCCGATCGCGGAAATCGTAGCGCGTGGCGACTTCGCCTTTGACTTTGCGCACGACGCGATCGGCGATGTCGCGTGTCGTCAGGCCGAGCGCGGCGGCACGATCCTGATCGAAGCGGATCTGGATTTCCGGATAGCCGCTTTCGACCGACGATTTGATATCGGCGAAACGTGGCGAGGCCTTCATCAGCTCGTCGAGCCGATGCCCGGCCTTTGCCAGCGAATCGAGATCGTAGCCGCGGATTTCGACTTCGAGCGGCGCCGAGAAGCTGAACAATTGCGGTCGCGAGAATTTCACTTCGGCGTCGGAACGATTGGCCATGTCCGAGCGCAGGCGATCGACTTCTTCGGCTTCGATCTTCTTGCTGCCGCCGTTGGCGAGCGCGATCGAGAGACGCGCGATGTTCTCGCCCGACTCGGTCGGATTCGCATCGAGACGCGTGCCCGCACCCGACACGCCGTAGATCGATGCGACGTTCGGATCCTTGGCATGGCGCGACGAAATATCGCCGACCACCTTGTCGGTGTCGGTGAGCGGCGTGCCGGGCGGCAACGTGACGGTCATGTCGAAACGGCCCTGCGCGAGCTGCGGAATCAGGTCGAGCCCGAGTGTCGGCACCAGCAGCATGCTGAGCGCAAACACGAGCGCCGCGAAACCGAGCACGCGCCACGGATGCTCAAGCGCCTTCGGCAATGATCGGTGATAGAAACGAGCGGCGCGATCGTAGGGCACGGTAATGCCGCGTCCGACGAAACGCAGCCCACGGCCGAGATATTTTCCGACGAAGCGTGAGCTGACTGCGACGACCCACGCCGAGGCGCGCGGCATGATCTGGAACAGGAACTCGCCGATCGCTCGAAACACGCGCACGGGACCGCGCAGGAACCGGCGCTGCGGCAGCGGGCGCGACGGCGCGACTGGCTCGTCCTTATATGCGAGCGGCGCGCGACCGCGCAGCGAGGCGAGCATCGGAATCAGCGTCATCGCGACGATCAGCGACATCAGCATCGCGAACGTCACGGTCAGCGCCTGGTCGCGGAACAGCTGTCCGGCGACGCCCTGCACGAATACCAGCGGAAAGAATACGGCCACGGTCGTCAGCGTTGACGCGGTAACCGCCATGCCGACTTCGGCAGTGCCCTTCACCGCAGCGTCGACGATCGAAGCGCCCTTCTCGCGCAGGCGCGCGATGTTCTCGAGCACGACAATCGAATCGTCGACGACCATGCCGGTAGCGAGCGCGAGGCCGCCGAGCGACATCACGTTGAGCGACAGGTGCAACTGGCCCATGAAGAAAAACGTCGCGATCAACGACACCGGCAGCGAGAGCCCGATGATGAATGTGCTCCACGCGTGGCCGAGGAAGAAGAAGATAATCAGGATCGCCAGCACGCCGCCGAGCAGCGCATCGAACTTCACTTCGCTGAGCGCGTGCTCGATGAAGATCGATTGGTCTTCGATGGTGGTGAGCTTCGCGCCTTTGGGCAACGAATCCTTGAGCTTCTCCATCTGCGCGTTGACCGCGTGGGCGACGTTGACCGTGTTGGCGTCGCCTTCCTTGTAGACCGCGAGCTCGATCGCCTCGCGCCCGTCGATGCGCACGATGCCTTCGCGTTCCTTGTAACCCTGCGTGACGGTCGCGACGTCCTTCAGGCGAATCGGCACGTTGCCGTCGACCTTGATCAGGAGCTCGCGCATCTCGTCCAGATTGGTGAACTGGTTGATGGTGCGCACGAGAAAGCGCTGGCTGCCTTCGTCGATGCGGCCGCCGGAGGCGTTGACGTTTTCGTTCTTGAGGCGCGTGATGACTTCGTTGATGTCGATGCCGAGCCGCGCGAGCTTCTGCTGATCGATCGAAACATCGATCTCGTCTTCGAGACCGCCGCCGACCTTGACCGCGGCGACGCCGGTCACCGGCTCGATGCGTTTCTTGAGATCGTCGTCGGCGAAGCGGCGCAGCTGCTTGAGCTGGATCTCGGTCGTTTCCTTGCCGCCTTCGGCGGTCAGGCCGAAACGGATGATCGGATCCGTCGACGGATTGAAGCGCAGCAGCAGCGGCTTCTTCGCTTCGAGCGGAAGCTGCAGCGTGTCGAGTTTGTCGCGAACCTCCAGGCTCGCCATATCCATGTCGGTGCCCCACGCGAACTCGAGCACCACATCCGATTGGCCCGTGCGCGAAACCGAGTGCACCTTGCGCACGTTCTTGACGACGCCGATCGTTTCCTCGACCGGCTGGCTGATCAGGTTTTCGATTTCGAGCGGCGCCGCGCCTTCGTATTCGGTGCGCACGGTCAGCGTCGGATAGGAAAGGTCCGGCAGCAGATTGACCTTGAGTCCGGCGAGTCCAATAAGACCGAACAACACCATCGTCAACGTCAGCATGCCGACGGTGACGCGCCGGCGCGTGGCCAGCTCGGGAAGGCTCACGATCCGGACTCCGGCGCTTTCGCCAGAACCTGAGCGGCCTGCGCTTGCGCGGGCGGCGGTGTGAGCACGGTGACTTCGGTGCCGTCACGCACGGCGTTGCGGCCGATCGTGATGACGCGCTCGCCGTCCTTGAGACCGTCGCGCACTTCCACGCGATCGTTCTCGGAGTAGCCGGTCTTGACCACACGACGCTTGGCGACGAACAGCGGTGCGTCCGGCTTCTTCTCGGCGGCGACCGCCTCGCCCGACTTGCCTTTCGATTTCGCGTCCTTGTCCTTGTCGTTGGCCTTTTTGGCCGGCGCGGGCTCGATCACGAACACGGCGCTCTCGCCGTCTTCCTCGACCAGCGCCGAACGCGGCACGACGAGCGCATCGTGGCGCTGGTCGTAAACGACGTCGATGCGGCCGAACATGCCGGGTTTCAGCGTCTTCGTCGCGTCGCGGAATTCGCAGGTCGCGCGGAACGTGCCGCTCGCGGCGTCGACGACCGGCGCGATGCGCGCGACAGTGCCTTCGAAATTCTTGTCCGGCAGCGCATCGACACGAAGATGCACGGGCTGACCGGATTTCAGCGTGCCGAGATCGCGCTCGGGCACGTTCAACACCGCCTGCAACGGTTCCATGTCGACGATCTGGAACAACGTCTGATTGACCGTCACGAGATTGCCGAGCTTGACCGAACGCTTGGCGATGACACCGGAAATCGGCGCGAGGATGCGCGTGTACGCGAGTTCGATCTTCGCGCCTTCGACGACGGCGTGCTGCGTCTCGAGGTCGAACTTGTCGCGGTCGTAGTCGGAGCGCGGGATGAGGCTCTTGGCGATGCCCTTCTCGGATTTGTCGAACGCCGCCTCCGCTTTCTTCAACGTCGCCGAGGCCTGCGCCAGTTTGTTCCGCACGGCGTCATCGTCGAGCTGGGCCAGGAGCTGGCCTTTTTCGACGTGCATGCCCTCCTCGACCAGGAGCTTGAGGATGATGCCGCTCGTCTTGGCGACGACCTGAGCCTCGCCGACGGCCTCAAGCGTGGCGGTGCCCGAATAGTTCGCGGTCACGGCCTGGTGCGACGCCTGAGCCACTTCGACCGGAATAGCGGCCTGAGCCGTGGCGTCCTTACCGGGGCCGTCGGCGCCCCCGCAACCCGCTGAGACTGCGATCAACACCGCAAGCACCAACGTTCCGGCAGCACGACGGGCCCGGAACGGGCTGGAAACAAAGGGATTCGGGATCATGGCAGGCGGCCTGGGGGTGATTGATCTAGTGTTATACTAAACTACATCACTAGATAACCGCAAGGGGGTGGGGGAAGTTTTTTGTTGTTGGGGCCAAGCATGGGCCTCGGCGCCTATGTCGTCGTGAGCCGGTAGTCACGTCGCCTGTCAGATGCGCCGAAAGGGCGTTTGGTTGCGACGGTTTGCCGCGCCACGAGCGCCGCACTTTCCTGCAGCCTCTCGCCGCGACTCGCGACGAATAAGAGGCGCAATTCTCGACGCCGCAACGGACACGTTATACTTTCCAGGTTTTACGCCCGCGTCTTTAGCAGACGCACCGTTTACCGAGAATCCGGAATCGACAATGACCCGAGCGCTGCTGCTGGCCTCTGCCCTCTCGATCGCCTTGCCTTCCGTCGCCGCCGAGAAAGGCGACGCACAGGCCGGCAAACTCAAGGTGTACACCTGCGCCGGATGTCACGGCATTCCGGGCTGGAAGAACCCATACCCGAACTATCACGTGCCCAGGATCGGCGGGCAGAACTACGACTACCTCGTCACGGCACTGACCGAATACCGCAAAGGCGAACGCTCGCATCCGACCATGCGCGCGCAGGGCGAGAGCCTCTCGGATCAGGACATCCGCGATGTCGCCACCTATCTTTCGAGCCTTGCCCCATGATCGGACGGAACAGGATTTTCGCGATGAAGCGTCTCACTGCCCCGCTCGCACTGGCGATGTTGCTGACCACCGGAGCCGCATCCGCGAACGGTGACGCCGACGCCGGCAAGACCAAGGCGACGACGTGCCAGGCGTGTCACGGGCTCGACGGCAACGCCGTCGATCCGCAGTATCCGCGCCTCGCCGGCCAGTATGCCGACTACATCGCCAAGGCATTGCACGAATACAAGAGCGATGATCGCAAGAACCCGATCATGAAGGGTTTTACATCGACGTTATCGGACGCCGATATCGTCGATCTCGCCGCGTATTATTCGACGCTTCCGGGCGGCAAGCTCGTCGATCTGCACGGACGCGTCAGCGAATAAGACGAGTTTCCGAACGGCTGCGACGCGACGCGTTGTGTCGCGTGTGTGTATCCGAGACGAAATTCGCATGCATCGATCCGGCGAGACTCGGCTTACGTGCCGCTTGCGGTCCTTCTTCGCACGTACGGATTCTCGCCGGTCGAATGATCGGTCGCATCGGCGACGCCGGTGACGCCGGGGACGCGTTCCATCAACGTGCGTTCGACGCCGCCGCGCAACGTCGCGTCGACCATGCCGCATCCGTGACAGCCGCCGCCGAACTGAAGCACGACGACGCCCTCGCCCGTCACTTCGCGCAAGCTCACGCGCCCGTTGTGCGAAGCGAGCTGCGGATTGATTTCGGTTTCTATCACGTAGCGCACGCGCTCGACGATGCTGGCATCTTCGCCCGGCGGTGATCCGCGCAAGGCCGGTGCGCGGATCGTCAGTTGTCCGCCGGTCGGCGACTGATCGAAATCGACCGTCGCGCCATCAAGATACGGCCGGCTTGCGGCATCGACATAGAGCGAAAAATGGCGGCACTCGATTTCCCACTCGCTGCCGTCGAGATCGGAGGGCTCGCAGAATTCGAGATGGCAATCGCCCTTGGCCGTCCCCGGATCGACCGCGCGCAGCCGAATACCGAGCCCATCGATGCCTTGCTGCTCGACGAGTTTGGCGAAGTGCGATTGCGCGGATTCGGAAAGCGTGATCATGAGAAAAAGCGCTCTTGCGGAACAGTGCGGCCGGGGTGGCCGCTCCCAAGCGGGCGTCGACGGTCGACGGACGTGCAGCAAAACCAAATCAGGACCATTTTAGTCCCGAATCGATCTGGGGTCACGCGACTATACTTTCCAGCACGAAAGCGAGGACGAAACGATGAGCATCGAATCGCTGCGCGCACAACATTGCCGACCGCTGAAGGGCAAGGCCGCCGGCCTCGCGGCGGACGCGATCGCGGGCTATCTGAAGGATCTTCCCGGCTGGAACAAGGCCGGCGATGGCGGCTCGATCGCCAAGGAATTCCGCTTCAAGGACTACTTCCACACGATGGCTTTCGTCAACGCGGTCGCTTCGATTGCGCATCGGGAAGATCATCATCCGGATCTCGAAGTCGGCTATTCGCGTTGTCTCGTGCGCTATTCGACGCACGACGTCGGCGGGCTCTCGCTCAACGATGTCATCTGCGCTGCGAAGGTCGAAGATATCGTCATCGGCAACGAGTAGCGGTCGGACAAGTCGCGCGCTTCTCGTCATTCCGGCGAACGCCGGAAT
Source organism: uncultured Gammaproteobacteria bacterium (assembly GCA_963834755.1). Classification (GTDB taxonomy): domain Bacteria; phylum Pseudomonadota; class Gammaproteobacteria; order Xanthomonadales; family Rhodanobacteraceae; genus Dokdonella_A. The sequence continues at coordinate 796,479 of CAWICQ010000012.1, read as the reverse complement.
CCGTTTTGCTCGCGCGCGAAAATCAAGATCGGTCGCGTGTTGCGCCGGGACGATGCGGAATGGGCTTCTTCGCCCCAAGCGTATCGAGAACCCACTTCAATTCCTGCGGCAACGGCGCGCTGAATCCGTACGAGCGCTCGCCGATCGAAAACTCGAAGCGTGCCGCGTGCAGGAACAAGCGCTTCAATCCCGCATCGCGCATACGCCGATTGAACTCGCGATCGCCGTATTTCTCGTCGCCGGCGACCGGATGACCGATATGTGCCGCGTGCACGCGAATCTGGTGCGTGCGCCCGGTTTCGATCGCGATTTCCGCCAGCGTCGCCGCCGTGTAACGCTCGACTTCGGTAAAGCGCGATCGCGACGGCTTGCCTTCCTCGTCGATGCGCACCATGCGCTCGCCGCCTTGCAGGACCGATTTCCGCAGCGGCGCATCGACGGTGAGTTTGCTCTGCGGCAGCGTTCCGGCGAGCAATGCGAGATAGCGTTTTTCGACGCGGCCCTCGCGGATTTCCGTCTGCAGTGCCGTCAGCGCAGAGCGCTTTTTCGCGAACACCAGCACGCCGCTCGTGTCGCGATCGAGCCGATGCGCGAGCTCGAGCGCAGAGCGCGGACGTGCCGCGCGCAGGAGCTCGATCGCGCCGAAACTGACGCCGCTGCCACCGTGGCTCGCAATTCCCGACGGTTTGTCGATGACGAGGAAATCGCGGTCTTCGTGCAGGATCGCGGCTTCGATCCGTGCGGTCTGTCCGACCGGCGGCGGACCCGGATCCGCCCGTTCGGCGGTACGGACCGGCGGGATACGGACCGCATCGCCGGCCGCAAGCCGAAGATCGGGCTTGGCGCGCTTGCCGTTGACCCGCACCTGGCCGGTGCGCAGCAGTCGATAGACGAGGCTTTTCGGAACCCCTTTCAGGCGGGCGGTCAGGAAGTTATCGACGCGCTGGCCGTCGCGGTCCTCCGGGACCTCGACGGTTTCGACGCGCGGAGCGCAGGCCGGATCGCGAAAACCCGCCGAAGTCTGTGTCTTCATTGAAAAAATCAATCCGGAACTGATATGCTGCAGATGCGTATTGCGCGGTTCCCCGGCCTCGTCCGCGGGAGTTGGGGAACAGTCTAGAGCGCACTCGCCCGTCACGTCCTCCCGGCTTCCGCCCCCGGTTACTCCGTCGGAGCGAGGTGCAGGACCGGGAGCCATCGTAACGGTTCGAGTCGGCCACTGCTTGTCGTCGGAAAGACGACCGGGGTGACCGGGCACGCGACAACCCCATAACGCTGGCGCGCGGATGCGCCGGCAAAGAAAACGGCAGGCGCTCCTGCCGCCGTCCGCCCGCAGCGCGTTACCCGCGCAGCGCGCGACGGCAGTCGAGCGCCGGCTCAAGGAAACGACAATGAAACGTATGTTGATCAACGCGACTCAGCGTGAAGAGTTGCGGGTGGCCATCGTTGAAGGCCAGAACCTCTACGATCTCGACATCGAGATCCCGTCCAAGGAACAAAAGAAGGCCAACATCTACAAGGGTCGCATCACCCGCGTAGAGCCTTCGCTGGAAGCCTGCTTCGTCGACTACGGCGCCGAGCGTCACGGCTTCCTTCCGCTGAAGGAAATCTCCCGCGATTACTTCACGACCGGTGTCGACCACAACAAGGCCGGCATCCGCGAGTTGCTGAAGGAAGGCCAGGACATCGTCGTCCAGGTCGACAAGGAAGAACGCGGCACCAAAGGCGCGGCGCTGACGACGTTCATCAGCCTCGCCGGCCGCTATCTGGTGCTGATGCCGAACAATCCTCGCGCCGGCGGCGTATCGCGCCGTATCGAAGGCGAGGACCGGCAGAACCTCAAGGACGCGCTCGATCATCTGAACCTGCCCGAAGACATGGGCCTGATCGTGCGCACCGCCGGCATGGGCCGCGACGCCGAAGAATTGCAGTGGGATCTCGATTATCTGCTGCAGCTCTGGAAAGCGATCTCCGAAGCGGCGTTGTCGCGCCCTGCCCCGTTCCTGATCTATCAGGAATCCAAACTGATCATCCGCGCGCTGCGCGATTATCTGCGCGGCGACGTCGGCGAAATCCTGATCGACCACGAAGAGCTCTACAACGACGCGCGCGAGTTCATGCAGCAGGTGATGCCGAACAACCTGCGCAAGCTGAAGCTCTACAAGGACACCACGCCGCTCTTCTCGCGCTTCCAGATCGAAACGCAGATCGAGAATGCGTTCGAGCGGCAGGTCCGCCTGCCGTCCGGCGGATCGATCGTTATCGATCACACCGAAGCGCTGACCTCGATCGACATCAACTCGTCGAAAGCGACCAAGGGCGGCGACATCGAGGAAACCGCGTTCAACACCAATTGCGAAGCCGCGGTCGAAGTCGCTCGCCAGCTGCGCATCCGCGATGCGGGCGGCCTTATCGTCATCGACTTCATCGACATGGACTCGCCGCGTCATCAGCGCGAAGTCGAGGAAAAGCTCCGCGACGCGCTCAAGCTCGATCGCGCGCGCGTGCAGATCGGCCGCATTTCTCGTTTCGGCCTGCTCGAGATGTCGCGCCAGCGCTTGCGTCCGAGCCTGGGCGAAGCGACGCAGATCGTATGTCCGCGCTGCGATGGCCACGGCCGCATTCGCGGCGTCGAGTCGCTGTCGTTGTCCGCGCTGCGTCTCGTCGAAGAACATGCGATGAAGGAAAACACCGGCCAGGTGCTGGTGCAGGCACCGCCGACCGTCGCCAACTTCCTGCTCAACGAAAAACGCAAACAGCTGACCGAAATCGAAGCGCGACACGATGTCGCCGTGATCGTCGTCGCCGACGACAAGCTCGAAACGCCGCATCTGGAAATCCAGCGACTTCGCGTGTCGGAGCTCGGCGAAGAAATCAAGCCGAGTTACCAGCGCACGACGCCGGTGGAACCCGCCGCGCTGCCGCAAATGCTGCGGCCGAGCGAGGAACCGGAACAGCCTGCGGTTGCCGGCGTGGTCCGCGCAACGCCTGCGCCGGAACGCCCCGAGCCGGTGGCCGCACCGGTCGCCGCACCGGTCGCCGCGAAGACCGTCGCAGCAGCCGCGCCCGAAAAGAAGGGCGGTTTCTTCTCGCGCATGTTTGGCATGTTCCGCGCGGAATCGCCGGCGCCGCTCGCCACACCGATGAAGACGCAAAGCACGCAGCGTCCGCCGTCGCGTCAACAGCCATCGCGCGAAACACCGCCGCAGCGCGCGTCGAATCGTGCGCCTGCAGCGCCGCAACGTCCGCAACGAACCGACACGCCGCCGCCGCCGAGCCGCCGCGAGGCGCGATCAAACGATGCGCGTTCGGCGTCGGCGCAACCCAAATCGCAAGGACGCGGCAATCAGCGTCGCGAAGAGCGCGCCGCGCGCACGACCGGCGAGCAGCCGGCTGTCGCACCGCGTCCCGCCGCGCCGGCAACGCCGCGACCGCAAGCGGAGGCAAAACCGCAAGTCGTTGCACCGCAAGCTCCAGCGACCGCTCCGACGCCGCAGCCCGCAACGACAACCCCCGAACGTGCCACCGCGCAGCCTGCGGTCACAACGGCTGAATCGACACCGGCAACCACCGGCGATACGCCGCGTGATGAGCTGCGTTCGCGTCGTCGCGGCCGCCGCGGTGGCCGTCGGCGTCGCAAAGGAGCTGGCGGCGCGGAAGCGACGACCACCGCTCAACCGCAAAACGTCGCGACTCCGAAGGACTTCGACGACGAAGACGGCGGCGCCAAGGCGATGAGGTCGGAAGCCATGAACCCGGCTGCAGCTTCCGCTCCGCGCGTAGCGCCGACGCCGTCGATCAACGACGAGCGTCCGAGCGAACGAGCGGCCATGCCTGCCGCAACGGTCACGCCGTCGCCCGCGACATCGACATCGGCGGATGCGCCAAAGTCCGATGCCGTTCCCGCGTGGAATCAGGCGCCTGCGTCGACGTCCACATCGACGGAATCCGCATCGTCGACCGCGACGTTCGCGACGCCGGCGCCAAAGCCAGCAGCGACCGTCGTTGAGACACCCGCGACGCCCAAGCCGACGCCGACATTCGCGCCGAGTCCTAGCGCGACGCCGAGTGCGCCATCCGAACAGCCTGCCGATGCAAACCGCAGCGCATTCTCGGAGCCGCCGTCGTACGTCGAAACCTCGAGAATTGCCGAGTCGGTTTTCACGACGACGCAAGCGGCCGAACCTCGCGCGAGCGACGTCGCCATGACGCTGCCAACTGCGTCGAGGCCGTCAACTCCGGTCGAAACACGGAACGTTGCGACGTCGCCGCCTTCGTCGCCGACTGAAAATTCAAAGTTGCCGGATGTTGCTCCGGCGGCGGGTTCGCTACCGCTCGCCTTCGCCTTCGCCTTCGCCTTCGCCTTCGCATTCGCATTCCACTTCGCCATCGACGGCGGATCAGCGCTCTTCTGCTTCGATGAGTCCACCGATCAATCGTCCGGCTGAACCGATGAGCGATCGCGGCGAAACATTGGATCTTCCGTTGTCGCAGCCGCAACCGACACCGGCCGCCGCGATCGTCAATCCGCGTCCGTCGCTTCCGATCGTCGCGACGACGACGCCGGCTGGCGTACGCAGCGAGCCGTCCGTCGAAGAACGAACCGCAGACGCGGAATCGAAATCGGCGGAACGCGAATCCGACAGCGCCGCCTGACGCGTTGACGCGCGCTCGTTACGCCAGCGAGCGCGCGCGATTGTCGAGCAATCCGTGCAGGTGCGCGAGATGCGCGAGCGCGACCGGATTGTCGATGCCGAGCTTGTCGAACAAACGGTATTTGTAGGTCGCCACCGTTTTCGCGCTCAGCTTGAGATGCTTGGCGATGTGCTGCATGTCCTGGCCTTGCGCGAGCATCAGCGCGACATCGAGCTCGCGCGTGGACAATGCATCGAACGGCGAAGCGGCATTGCCGTCGAGCGCGCCGAGCGCGAGCAGTTCGGCCACGTCCGGCGACAGATAGCGCCGTCCATCGGCAACCTGACGCACCGCGCGGACGAGCTCGTCCGCAGCGCATCCCTTGGTCAGGTAGCCACTCGCTCCGGCTTCGATCAAGCGCCGCGGAAACGGCGCTTCGTTGACGACAGTGAGGATCACGATGCGCGTCGCAAGCTTGCTCTTGCGCACGCGATCGGTGAGCTCGATACCGCTAAGGCCGGGCATGTGCACGTCGACCAGCGCAACATCGGGATGCGTGCGGCGGATCAACGCAAGGCCCTGCTCGCCATCGGCCGCCTCGCCGATGATTTCGATCCCCGGCTGCTGCGAGAGGATCATGCGGAAACCGGTACGCACCAGCTCGTGATCGTCGACAAGTACAATGCGGATCATTCCGGGATTCCCCGCCGCTGATTCAATCAGTGTGGTCTCGTCGGCCACGTCTGACAAGCGCCTGGTTTGTTGAACCCCGTCACAGGACGGGCAAACTCTGCGATGATCCGCGCCGCCCGGGCAGAGCGTGCTCTAGAGCCGACAGCGCGCGCTGCGCGGCAACGAAACTCCCAAAACGCCGGAGAGGTGGCCGAGTGGTTTAAGGCACCGGTCTTGAAAACCGGCGAGGCAGCGATGCCTCCGTGGGTTCGAATCCCACCCTCTCCGCCACCGACCTAGGCGATCGGAGACGGCGTCTCCGGATATGCCGATTTCGCTGGCAAATGCGGGCGATTTCGCGATCCGTACGCGACCGCGAGGCGCCGAATCCTTCTGTTTTGGCTCGCGATTTGGTCGCCGTCTCCGGCGAGCCAGTTCGGCGGTCGCTTCAGGAACCTGTCCGGAAACCAGGCGGGTCGGAGACGGCGTCTCCGAATCTGCCGATTTCGCCGGGCTAGTCCACGCTGAAGGACTGCAGTTCCACTGGGGTCGTCGGAGCACATACCCCGACTTGGTTCGTGTCCATGGTTACGGCACCGTTTCTTGCCAAGAGGGAGCCGTGCGACGTAGCGCTCGTAGTCAGCGTGATGCTCGTGAGGGCCAACGTATTCCCCACGAACTGTCGTTCGGTTTGTGACCGTCCGGCATTCCAACCCCGTAGGAATGGTTTTCTAGCAGCGCCCAGCCGATGAAAGCACGCCATCGTAGGCCTTGATTCATGACCACCTGAGTTTCGCAGTCCGAACTACAGCGTGCATGGGACAATTTTGGGATGAATCCAAGTGCGCGCCACGGCCGCGAGCTATGGATCGAAGTCGTCCGCAAATATCTCATCGTCCGCCACGATCAGCTCGTAGGTGCGCATCGCCGTTACAGGAAAGGGCCCTTCTGCTGTCAGCAGGAAAAAACGATCCTGATCGGCCGGAAGCGTTGCCGATTGCGGCGTACCACTGATCGTCAGTGTCGATGGCCCGCTTACCGCAACCGTAAGGCCTGTCGGCAAGTTGTCGGCGCTGCCCCCGATCAGGCTCGTGAAGTTGACGACATCGAAGGTGGCTGAGTACGGTACGCCGACATATCCAACGGGCAGTGGCGGATCCGTGACGATCGCGGGACCGTCGTCGTCGACGATCGTGCACACGCCGTCGCCGGCCGGCAGCAGTTGCCGAATCGCCGCGTGCGATGCATTGCTCAACACGACATTGAAGACGCGATCGAGCTCGTCCGTTGTGTTGCCAATGATCGACACGTCGATCGTTGATTCGCGTGCGCCGGCCGGAATCGTTATCGCACCGCTCGTCGACTCGTAGTCGGTGCCCGCGTGCGCCGTCAAGTCCGCTGTCGCGTAGTCGACCATGACCGTCTGGCTCGTCGCGCGCGATAACGTAACCGCGAAATGGGCCGTGCGCGGCTCGCCATTCCCTTCGCGCACCGAGGTCCGGTCGATCGTGACCTGCGGCGGCAGCACACCGGGCGTCGTCCAGAAATGCGCCGTACCATCGCCGCGGCCGCTCGGACCGAACGGCGGACCGAGGTAGGGTATCGGTATCGCAGTTGCGCTGAAACCATTCGTCGTGAAAGGAGCACGCACGACTATCAGGGGTTCTTGGGCTTCGCTTTGTCCCGCTAGAGCTGCGAACTGACCGTCGGCGCTGATGTCCAGATCTTCGAAGCCTTCCATAGAAAGGCCGCTCGGTAGAAGCAGTGTTTCGACGATCGAGGCGGATGAGAACGGCGCAGAGATCGCATAGAGCCGAGCGCCAGGCGGCGTTATGCCATCGGCATCTACGACGAGTGCCTTGCTGCCGTCCGGAACGAACGCGACGGCATCGAGCAGCGATGCGTCGGGAATAACGAGGTCCTCATGCAGGCTCGTCGCCGAGAACGGCGCATGGACGATGGTTACGGTGTGCGCCGCGGTCGCGAGCAGACTCGATTCGTCGGGCGACAGCTCTATCGCGTACGAACCGGCGGTTGCAGGCAAATCAATAGTGAAAACGACATTCGTCTGAGCATACGGAGGATCAATGGCCGTGATACCCCCCGAGTGACCAATGAATGCCCGACCACTCGCGTCGAACGTGATGGCATGGGTCTGAAAGGTGGGGACATCGCCAGGCAGCGTCACGATCGCAGACGCGATTGAGGTGGAGGATAGCGGCGTTGGCACGACGTAGATGTCAGGACGTCCGACACCGCCAACCGTGGCGCTTGAAAGCAGGACGTGTGAACGAGCCGGATTCACCGCGACAGACCCGCCGACCGAGTAGGTCCCGTCTGGACGAAAAAATGCGGTCACGGTACCGGACGGGAGGTCGATCAGGTCAACGATGTCCGGCGTGCTGATGTTGTTCGCGACCACGGTGTCGCGATCAAGCATTGCGAAGCCGTGGGGATTGACCGCCGGCAGTGTCGAGCCATAGTACGGCGCGACGAAGAACAGCGTCGGCGTCGGCAATTCGTGCGCGAGGTCATCGATGACAATCAGCGGCCCAGGACCGTACGGCGGCGCGTTACCGGACGAGATGACAAGCTCCTGGCTGAATGCGCAGGCGCAGTAGAGGCACGTCACTAAAACGGCGCCGATCGAAAGCGATCTCCTCGTTTCCATGGCATGCCTGCTCCGAACCGACGCCGGGAGACGCTACGCGTACCCGTGCTGCATGACCAATGAAATCTCCTGATGTATCGATAAATTGCAATTATGCTGACACGTCGGCCAACGGGCCCCGGTCCCTCGCGGGCGCAATGTTGCGAAATACCCGAAGCACATTGTCCGAGGCGATGGCAGCGTTTTCTGGTGCGAAAAGGTGTGCCGACGGCGGTTTACGCGGCACACATGACGGCGATGTCTGGAAGTCAATCCAGCCACTATGAGTTTCTGACCCTTTGGTTCATTGTGGACAATGCTCCCGTGGATTCGAATCCCACTTGCTCCGCCACCGACCTCGCGGGTCGGAGACCGCGTCTCCGGACGTGCCGATTTCGCCGGGAAATGCGGGCGATTTCGCGATCAGCGCCCGACCGTGAGACGCCAAATCCCTCTGTTTTGGCTCACGATTTGCTCGCCGTCTCTGGCGAGCCAGTTCGGCGGTCGCTTCAGGAACCTGTCCGGAAACCAGGCGGGTCGGAGACGGCGTCTCCGAATCTGCCGATTTCGCCGGGCTAGTCCACGCTGAAGGACTGCAGTTCCACTGGGGTCGTCGGAGCACATACCCCGACTTGGTTCGTGTCCATGGTTACGGCACCGTTTCTTGCCAAGAGGGAGCCGTGCGATGTGGCGCTTGTAGTCAACGTAATGCTCGTGAGGGCAAACGTATTCCCCACGAATTGGCTGCCGGTACCGAGCGTCTCGGAGCTGCCGACTTGCCAGAACACGTTGCAGTCCGAGCCGCCGTTGATGACTACCACGCTCGCAGCACTCGCCGTCGTCAGCGTGCTGCCAATCTGAAAAATAAAAACGGCATTTGGATTACCTTGAGCGTCGAGGGTAAGTGTTCCGGTCAATTGAGCCGACGACGAAAAACAATAGACGGCGGACGTTAGTGTGAGCCCACCGAGATCTTGGCCAGTCAAGCTCGTATTGCAGGCCTGGCCCGCAAGAGCGTTGTACGCCGTAGTTAGATCGGTCTGAGCTCCTTGCGCGACGGCGTCATTCGAGTGAAGCGTTCCGGTGAGAGTACCGGGTGGAAACCCCGTTATCGAGGTACCGGGACTGACGCCCACGTCGCCGGTGACAGCGGTGGCACCGGTGTTGGTCACCGCCGAACCGCCCAGCACCGCAAAGTCTGCGGCCTGGCCAAGCGGAGGAACCACTTGAGCGAATGCGGGAAGAACGCTCCCGAAGAAGATTGCGAACGCGAGGATGCTGGCGTAACGACACGTCGCCTTGGACATTTGCGCCTCCCTTATGGAACCGGTACTCCCTGCCCTCCCTTGCCGCGTCAAATTTTAGCACAAAGGGGATAAGGCAAATCCGGTACCAGAAAGCGTGTGTTGATCCTGAACTGGGGTCAGACGCGTTTTGGCTTGCCGCAAAGGTGGTCATCGAATCCGTGGAGTTGGCCTCGGGGCGGATTCAAGAGTGCGCGCCAACGAATCCATTGATCTGGATCAACACCGACCTCGCGGCATCGACAATCATTACCGCGTGAGGTGCCGACGACAGTGGGTCGACATCCGAGATCCGGGCTTAGTGCAAGGAATGCAGCAAGCATCCGCATGGGATTGGAGATCTCAGGCCATCTCCTTTGGGAGAGGTCGAGCCGCATCACCGGTATCTCGCTTCAAATCGCTTTGCACGCTGCATCGGTCAGCAACCAGGACATGAGGCGGCCGAAACATTGTTGCCTATTCACGCGCCACAACGTAGATCTTGAGCTACGAGAGTGGGCCATAAATTCGAGAGGGACACATCATGAAGGGCTTCGTGCAAGACATCGAGAAACTCGCGGTCGGCAACGACGCTTTTCGCCGCGTGCTGTACACCGCAAGACACTGCCAACTCGTCGTGATGGCATTGAAGCCCAAGGAAGAGATCGGGATGGAGATCCACGAACTCGACCAGTTCTTTCGCGTCGAAGAAGGAAGCGGTGATGCGATTCTCGATGGCGTACGCACGGCCATCCGAGTCGGCTTCGCCGTGCTGGTCCCGGCCGGGACGAACCACAACATCATCAACACCGGCAGTGTTCCGCTGAAGCTATATACGCTCTACGCGCCGCCCAATCATCGCGATGGCGTCGTGCACCAGACCCGCGACGATGCGGAGGCCGACAACGAGCACTTCACCGGCAAGACGACAGAATAAAGCTTCGAGGGACGCGAGAGGCCGCAGGGGGCGGTAAGCACAAGCGCTAGCAGCCGGCGCCGCCGCGCCGTCAACTTTCTCTGTGTATAGTGCGTGAACCAATCATTTCGCCAGGAGGAATGTCATGAGCGTGGGTATGATTCTGCTGATAGTGGTGATTCTGCTGTTGATCGGCGCCTTCCCGTCGTGGCCGCACAGCCGGTCTTGGGGTTATTTTCCGAGCGGAGGCCTCGGCCTCGTTCTGCTCATCATCATCGTCCTGTTGGTTCTCGGCAAAATCTAGCAGCAGGGTGCCCCCGACACAGAGGCTGTCAGGCCGCGCGCAGTCGGCGCGTCACAAGCGCTTAGCCACACACTCCCTGTGACGCCCAGGCGTGTCCTTGTGGTCCATCGCAGCTTGCCCGACTGGCAACGAGTTGATCGATATCAATTGGCTCGGCCTCGGCCGGCCTCAGAATCTTGCCTTCCTCGTGTGTATGCGAGTTGTCGTTCATCTATTCCTCGAGGAGAGGGTCATGACATTGCACGGGCACTGGCCATTCATGGCGATTGCATTGGTCTGCTGCGTCGCCTCGATCGACACAAAAGCCGCCGCGGACTGGCAGGCACTGCCTGGCGATGCGCCGGCGCCCGCAAGTAATCCGACGACGCCGGCGAAGATCGAACTCGGCAAGATGCTGTATTTCGACCCCCGCCTGTCTTCGACGGGCACGATTTCGTGCTTCTCGTGCCACAACGTGATGGAGGGTGGCGACGATCATCGTCCGACCTCGATCGGCGTTCACGGCCAGCTCGGCGGCCGCAACGCGCCAACCGTTTGGAACGCCGCGTTTCAGTCCGTCCAGTTCTGGGACGGTCGGGCGCCAAGCCTCGAAGCGCAGGCGAAAGGACCGATCGTGAATCCGATCGAGATGGGCATGCCCCAGCTCGATCTAGCGGTGGACCGCATAAAGCGCATTGGGGGCTACCTTCCCGTGTTCGAGCGCGCGTTCGGCAAGAACGCGAAAATCGACGAGGATTCGATCGCGATGGCGATCGCATCGTACGAGCGCACACTGATCACGCCGAACAGTGCGTACGATCGCTTCGTCAAGGGCGACAAGATGGCATTGAACGCACGGCAGCAGCGCGGCATGCAGACGTTTGCGGCGATCGGCTGCACGTCGTGCCATTCGGGCGCGAACTTCAGCGGCCCTACGCTACCCGAAGGCACCGGCTTCTTCATGAAATTCCCGACCTATCTCGACAACGAGTATGTCGCCCGCTACCACTTGCTCGACGACGGCGGTAAGGCTGTTCAGACCGGCAAGAGCGAGGACCAAAACCTGTGGCGTGTGCCTACGCTGCGCAACCTCACCTACACCGCGCCGTATTTCCACAACGGCCGGGTGAAGTCGCTGCCAGAGGCGGTGCGGGTGATGGCAAAGACCCAACTAAACAAGGCGCCGTCTGACGCTGAAGTCGCGGATATCGTTGCCTTTCTCGAAAGCCTCAACGGTGAGTTTCCGCAACAAACGATGCCGCGCCTGCCGCCTACGCCGGGCGATATGCTCGATTAGTTGGACGTACGTAGCGAACACAACAGGAAGGAACTCCTCGTGTATGCACGCGTGATCAAGGTCTGGGATCCGTTCGTCCGCATTTTTCACTGGTCGCTGGTGATTGCGTTCTTAGTCGCGTACTTCACCGAGCCCGAGGATTCCGGCCTTGCGCTGCATGTCTGGGCCGGCTATTTCGTGGGCGGGCTGATCGTGCTGCGCGTGGTCTGGGGCTTCATGGGTACCCAGCACGCGCGCTTCAGCGACTTCGCGTTCGGTCCGTTCCGCGCACTTTCCTATTTCGGCGATCTCGCGCGTGGACGTTCGAAGCGTCATCTCGGCCATAGTCCCGCGGGAGCGTGGATGGTCTATCTACTGCTCCTCACGCTCGCAGCCACGGTGCTATCCGGCATGATCGTGCTAGCAACCGAAAAACATCAAGGACCGCTGGCTCCATTCTTCGCATCGACCGCGACTACCATAGCGATCGAGCGCGGCGGCGAAGGCGGCGCGCGCGCCGAAGCGACGCGCGGCGGCGAATCCGAGGGGCGCGGCGAGGACGCTATCGAGGAAGCGCACGAGGTTCTTGCGAACGCTGTATTGATCCTTGTCATCTTGCACATACTCGGCGTTGTCGTCGCCAGCGTCTCCCATCGGGAGAACCTCGTGCGTGCGATGGTTACCGGCAACAAACGCTCCGACGCCCTTTGAGATTGCTGGTCCAGCGCCTGATTGCACAGTGCGGACGGAAGTCCGCATCATCGAACGTTTGCTCGATTTCTGTTCGACCGATGGACGCGCAATGCAATGATCCGGCGAGTATCCCTCCGTCCCTCCGACTTGCGTGGCGTCGCGCGCATCGCGACGGACGCCACAGCCGGTCTGACAGATCTTGTTGAAGCAATCCACGAGCAGACCTTCCGCATTCCCGGCGTGAGTCCGCGCTTGCCGGACGGACGTACCGGCGGTATCAGCGGACTCGTCTATAAATCTATCCGTGGGATCACGCGCATCGTGGGCGGCAGTCTTGATGCGCTGTTGGGAATGCTCGGTCCCTTGCTGGGTTCGGACGACCTTAGCCCTGAACGTGAGGGCCTCGTCGCGGCACTAAACGGCATGCTAGGGGACTACCTCGCAATCACCTCAAATCCGCTAGCGATCAGAATGGCGTTTCGCCATGACGGTCGTCCCCTGTCCTCCGAAGCCTTCCCCATGATGGCGCCGACACAAGCAGGTAGGCGGCTCCTGGTGCTTGTGCACGGGCTCTGTATGAACGACTTGCAGTGGTCGCGCGACGGACACGACCACGGTGAGGCACTCGCGCACGATCTCGCCTTCACTCGACTCCCGCTGCACTACAACAGCGGCCTGCACATCTCAGTCAACGGGCGGGAGCTGGCACATCAGCTCGAACACTTGATCGCCACGTGGCCTCAGCCGGTCGAGCGGCTGGTGATTGTGGGTCACAGCATGGGTGGTTTGGTGGCTCGAAGTGCTCTGCACTACGCCTCGCTCATGGGCTACCGATGGTCAATGCAACTGGACGACCTGGTGTTCCTTGGCACGCCCCATCATGGGGCGCCTCTGGAACGCGCCGGACATTGGGCCGAAGTCGTGCTTGGAGGAACCCCGTACGCTGCTCCGTTCGCGCGCTTGGGCAAGGTGCGCAGCAGCGGCATCACCGATCTCCGATATGGCAGTCTGCTCGACGAGGACTGGGTCGGACGCGATCGCTTCGAGCGCGCTTCAGATCGACGCCAACACGTACCGTTGCCTGAGGGCGTGCGTTGCTATGCCATGGCGGCGAGCATGAGCAAACGAGGCCGCAGTCAGAAGACTCGGTTGCTCGGTGACGGACTGGTGCCGGTGAACAGCGCACTCGGTCGCCACCCAGACTCTGCGCGCACGCTTGCATTCGCCAAAGACCGGCAATGTGTCGGCTACTCCATGAATCACCTGGCGCTCCTGAGCAGTGCGCAGGTGTATGCGGAGCTGCGGCGCTGGCTTAGCTAGAGCCGGAGACGCCCGCACTTTGGATGGAACCGGACCAGTTGCAGCAGCTCGGCCCTACTTCGGCTCCATCTTAGGTGCGATTGCATCCATCAACGGCTTGATCAAATCCAACGGCAGCGGAAATACGATGGTCGAGGATTTGCCGTTGCTGGACATGTCGGCCAATGTCTGCAGATAGCGCAGTTGCAACGCTTGCGGTTGCTGCGACAGCATCGCCGCGGCGTCGCGCAACTTTTCGGCAGCCTGCATTTCGCCCTCGGCGTGGATCACCTTTGCGCGCCGCTCGCGCTCGGCTTCGGCTTGGCGGGCGATCGCGCGCACCATCGTCTCGTTGAGGTCGACATCCTTGATCTCGACGTTGGTGATCTTGATGCCCCAGGCGTCGGTGGCTTCGTCGAGAATCTGCTGCAGCATCTGGTTGAGCGAATCGCGCTTGGTCAGGATTTCGTCCAGTTCGTGCTGGCCGAGTACGGAGCGCAATCGCGTCTGTGCCAGCTGACTGGTGGCGTTGTAGAACTGCGCGACCTGCAGCACAGCCTTGTCGGGCTCCACGACGCGGAAATAAACCACGGCGTTGACGCGCACAGAAACGTTATCGCGCGAGATCACATCCTGCGGTGGCACATCCATCACGTTCACGCGCAGATCCACCCGCATCATGCGTTGCACCATCGGAATCAGAGTCACCAAACCAGGCCCCTTGGTGCCGGTATAGCGCCCCAGGGTCAGCACGACGCCGCGTTGATATTCCGGCAACACCTTGACCGACAAGAACAGCAGCGCCGCGCCGACGACGACCAGGACACCGATGAATCCGAACATGAGATTTCTCCGCCGATTGTGACTTGACGCACCGCAAAGAACGTCTGCCCGAGGCACTGGAGCGCGAACTCATAACTCACACTGCGCGCGTCCCGCTCGTACTTCGATATCGGGCGCGAACGGCTGCAGGGATTCCTAAGACAACTTCCGCTTCGGCGCCACCCACAACAATAGACCTTGCCGGCGCGCGACGCGCACGCTAGCGCCAGCGGGCAGCGACACCTCGCTGCGCACGCGCCAGCGTTCGCCGTGCACACGCGCCCACGTCTCGCCGCCAGCACTCACCGCGTCGAGTAGCTCGCCGTCCGCATCGAGCAGCTGCGCATCGCCGCTGAAACGAGGCGCGCGACGCGAGCGCATCACCAGCCACAGAATCAGTGCCAACAACGCGGCCGCACACACGGCGAGGCCGGTGATCACGCCTAGGTTGACCGCGTACCCAGGGACGCCGGTGTCGAACAACAGGATCGAACCGACAACGAAGGCGATGACGCCACCGACGCCGAACGCGCCGACCGTCGGCGTGATCGCCTCGGCCACCAGCAAGCCGATGCCGAGCGCCATCAGCGCAAGGCCCGCGTAATTCACCGGCAGCAGCTGCAACGCGTACAGACCGATCAGAAGACAAATGCCGCCGGCAATGCCCGGCAGCATCGCGCCCGGATGGAACGCCTCTAACACCAGACCGTAGATGCCCGCCAGCAACAGCAGATACGCGATGGTGGGATTGGTGATGATCGCCAGGAAACGCGTGCGCCAATTTGGCGCGTACTCGCGCACCGACAAATCCCTGAGCCGCAACGTCACTGCCTGCTCACCGACGCGCACCTGACGGCCATCCGCTTGCGCCAAAAGGGTCGGCACGTCGGCTGCGACGAAATCGATCACGTGCCTTTCAAGCGCCTCGCTCGCGGTCAGCGTCGCCGCACCGCGCACCGCCGCTTCCGCCCATTCGGCATTGCGCCCGCGCAGCTGTGCCAGCGAACGAATGTAGGCGATCGCATCGTTCATCACTTTTTGCTCTTCGGCGTCAGCGTCCGACTTGCCGGTCGGTTCGTCCTTGTCGGATTTTTTCGACGGATCGGACTTTTCGTCCGGCTGCTTGGGCATCAGCCCGCCCAAGGAAACCGGCGTCGCCGCGCCAAGATGGGTCGCTGGCGCCATCGCCGCGATCTGGCAGGCATACAGAACATAAGTGCCGGCCGACGCAGCCCGCGCACCGCCCGGCGCGACATAACCCAGCACCGGTAACTTCGAGGCGAGGATGCGCGTAATGATCTCCCGCATCGAATCCGCCAGACCGCCCGGGGTATCCACGCGCAGCACGATCGCCACCGCGCCGTCCGCCGCCGCGCGGCTCGACGCCTGATCAAAATATTCTGCCGCCGCGGGACCGATCGGGCCATCCAGCGCAATCTGCGCAACGACGCCCATGGCGTGCGTCGAAGCGACCGGCGAGGAGTCGGGAGCCGCAGCCACCGCCGTTGCACTCGCAGCGGACACGGTGCAAGAGACGATAACGCACGCTGCGAACATCCTTAGACTCATGGCTCGGACCTCGCGCGCAGCGACGACGCTGACGCGCGGCACTGCGATGTCCGATACATATACGCCAGGCCGGCCGCAAGGCCAACCGCTTTCATGCAGTTTCGTGTGGCGCGATCGAAGATCGTGCCGATCAAGCGCAATAGAGCATGGCGTCCTTGGATGCCAAGGCTCGAGAAAACCGACTTCGATCTGTGCGGAAGGGGTGGCGGCGTCCGCCACGAAATCGCCGTTGAATGCGCGGCGCAGTCAACTTTTCAATCGAACCCGTTGCCGAAGATCGGATCGACCTCCGCGAGAGTGATGCGGGCGATGAAACCCGTTCCGTATTCCGTAAACCATAAGTTGCCGTCCGGCCCCAGGACAATGTTGACCGGTTGCGCGCCCAAGCTGATGCCCGCGCTGAACTCTGTGGCGACTCCGTCCGGAGTCATGCGGCCGACCTTACCCACGTCGAAATCGGTATACCAGAGATTGCCGTCCGGTCCTGAGGTGATTCCGAACATCCGGGATGTTGCCGCGCCGGGAAATTCCGTCACGGCGCCATCGGTCGTGATGCGCCCGATGCGACCGCCAAGTTCTTCGCAAAACCAGAGATTCCCATCGGGTCCGACGGCGATGTTGAAAGGCGACGTATTGGCGGTGATCCCCATGCTGAACTCCGCGACTTGTCCATTGGGGGTGATCCGTCCGATTTTTCCATCCCCGTTGAACCCCGGTTCGGTGAACCAGACATTGCCGTCAGGACCGCCGACGATTCCATTCGGCTCCGCGTCCCCCGAAATCAGCGTGAATTCGCTGATCGCACCGGCAGGCGTAATGCGGCCGACCGTATTGAGGTTGTCGCCTTCGGTGAACCACACGTTGCCGTCCGGGCCGCCAGCGATGTACCAGGGACCCGCGTTGCTGCGCAAACCCTGTTGAAACTGGGTGACCTGGCCATCGGGGGTCATGCGCGCGATCATGTTGGCGTTGGTTTCCGTGAACCACAGGTTGCCGTCCGCACCGGCAGTGATCGATTCGAGGCGCGCGCCTGCTGGGATCCCGTCGCTGAATTCGGTGACGACACCCGAGGGGGTGATGCGGCCGATGCGATTGGCCGTCCTCTCGGTGAACCAGATATTCCCGTCGGGGCCGGCGGTGATGCCAAAGGCGCCGGAGTTGGCGGTAATGCCCTGCGAATACTCGGTGATGGTTTGCGCAGTGCCCATCGCCGACAGAAGGCAGCACCCGGTAGTGAGAGCACACCGCAACAACCGTACCATGGCCTACTCCAAGGACGACTCAGTCTCTAGAGGAAACGAGAACTGCGCCAAAAGCCGGGCACGGGTACCTGCCCGTACTGTGATCCGACCCGCGGGTTTTTATCGTACACGCGCTCGGCCGTGGAGAGGTCATCCATGACCGGCGCAGCGACCCTCGTCTTCAGAACAATTCGGGTCGCGCCGCGCGCTCGAGATCGGATCCCGAGTTCGCAGGATTTCGAAACCGCCTGTTCAAACGCGCCACGCAGCACGCGCGCTTGAGCACTCCGGTGCGACGTGGGACGATTTAGAGGTGAATCACGGACCCGCCGAAGCCCTGCGCTTGCGCGACCTCGCGCGCCTTCGCCGCGTGCGCGACCGGATCGACCGGGAGTATGTGCGGCCGTTGAGCGTCGAGGCGCTCCGTCGCGTCAACTGAGTTGAAGTCCTGGTCGAACCCCCTCCTCCGACGATTTGTGGGTATAGATCGCGCAGCGCATCGAACATTTAGTGAGATCACATCAGGGCTGATCTCCACGACGACTCGCGACTGAGGCCGCTGGCGATAGCAAAATTTCGCAAGCGATCCCCCACCGAGGCCGAGCAGGCCGATGCGATCTGGCCGGCTTGTTCATGATATCTAATATGATGTATAAAACATCATTTACCATATCGAAAGCATGCTTATTAGTCTACCGCTCGGAGCCATTGTCATGATAACGGCGGGTCAGCTTCGTGCCGCGCGCGCCCTGTTGGGCATCGATCAGAAGGCGCTAGCGAAGCGCGCCGGTGTGTCGGTGCCTACGGTGCAGCGTATGGAAGCCAGTATCGGCAACGTCCGAGGAATCGTAGACACCCTGACGAAGATCGTGGCAGCACTGGATGCTTCGGGCATCGAGTTGATCGGCGAGAACGCTGCGAGTCCGTCTGGCGGCCGCGGCGTACGGCTGAAAGCTCCGAAGGCGCTCTGACATTGTCAGCGCGCCCATTGGGAGGCGACTGCCGAGCCATCGACGGCCCAGCCGAGATTCGATGGGGTGATCCGGGATGAACGCGTCGAGTGCTGCACCTTTGTCCAAACTTCGGGCATTTACGCCGAAGCTTGTGACGGTGCTTGGGCGCGCTCGACCATCGCTGATTTCCTACCGGGAGCGTTGACGTTGCGTGCGAACGCATTCAATTCTGTTCGATGGCACCGCCGACACGTGGACGGAAGCCTCGCCGTGATGCCGGCTCCGCCCTATCATCCTGAGGATCGCGCCGGATGACCGGCTCGAATCCGATACTGCTTAGCGCGCTCCTGACTATTGTCGCCCTTTGGTTGATGGTGGGAGTCGCCGGACTCGCGCGGCTTCATCGGCTGTCCTTCGTCGCCCATTTTCTGTTTCCGCTGGGCGCGCTGATCAGCATCGCCCTCGCCGCGCTCGGGATCCTTGCGCTGTTCATGCCGGCGGAAGTCGCGGTACTTCCGATCGGGCTGCCCCAACTACCGTTCCATCTGCGTCTGGATGCACTGTCCGCTTTCTTCCTGATTTTGCTGGGCAGCGCCAGCGCCGGCATCTCGATATTTGCAGCGGGTTATTTTCGTGTGGGCGAAGGGACACCACCCGGCCTGTTGTGCCTGCAGTACCACGTGTTTCTCGCCAGCATGGCCATGGTGGTCGTGGCCGACGACGCATACGCCTTCATGGTCGCATGGGAAATGATGGCACTGTCGTCCTTCTTCCTGGTAACGACGAACCATCGTATTGCGGAGATTCGGCGCGCCGGGTTTCTCTATTTGCTGATTGCACACCTCGGCGCACTCGCGATCCTCCTGTGCTTCGGCGTGCTACAGGCGAATACTGGCGATTACACGTTCGCCAACATGCGCATCCAACACCTGTCGCCGTTCTGGGGCTGGGTGGGCTTTCTGCTTGCACTGGTGGGATTCGGTGCCAAGGCGGGCATCGTCCCGCTGCACGTCTGGCTGCCCGAGGCGCATCCGGCAGCGCCTTCGCCGGTGTCAGCGCTGATGAGCGGCGTGATGCTGAAGATGGCGGTGTACGGCCTGCTGCGCGTGACGTTCGATCTCCTACAAGCGCCGTCCGCCGACTGGGGACTAGTGACTTTGAGCATTGGCCTGCTGACGGCCCTGTACGGCGTCATCTTCAGTACCGTGCAGACCGACATGAAACGCCTGCTCGCGTACTCCTCGATCGAAAATCTGGGGCTCGTGTTCGTCGGCATTGGTGTCACCATCCTGTTCCGCGCCAACGCGATGCCAATGTTTGCCGCGCTGGCGCTGACGGCGGTGCTCTACCAGTGCCTCAATCATGCCTTCTTCAAGAGCCTTCTCTTCGTCGGCACAGGTGCCGTGCTGCATGCGACCGGCGAGCGCAATCTCGGCCGCCTAGGTGGCCTGATGCGACCCATGCCGTGGGTCGGCGGTTTCGCGCTGGTCGGCGCGCTCTCTGCCGCCGGATTGCCGCCATTCAATGGCTTCGTCTCGGAATGGCTGTTGTTGCAAAGTTTCCTCTTCACCGTCGGCCTGCCCAGTTCGTTCGTCAACATGCTGATCCCGGTGCTTGCCGCCGGCATTGCGCTGACCGCCGCCCTCGGTGGCTACGCGATGGTCAAGTTCTTCGGCGTGATCTTTCTCGGCCAACCTCGCGAACGCGCACTCGCCGATGCTCATGACGCCGGCGTGTGGGAGCGCCTCGGACTTGGCTGGCTCAGCATGGGCTGTCTCGCACTGGGACTCTTTCCGGTGAACGTCATCATGCTGCTTGATCCGATCACGCGGCTTTTGGTTGGCGACGGGCTGGGTCCCGCAGCCCGGGCCCATGGCTGGCTCCTCTTCGCGCCGATCGCACCTGAGCGCGCGAGCTACGGGCCACTGGTGTTCCTCGGCGGCGTGATGGTGAGCGTGCTGTTCGCGTTTGCTCTCGTGCGGTGGCTCTATCACGGCCGGATTCGTCGCGCGCCGCCCTGGGACTGCGGCACGCCCGGCCTCACGGCACGCATGCAGGACACCGCCGAAGGATTCGGCCAGCCGATCCGGCACATTTTCGGACCAGTGTTGCGCGTGCACCGGGAGCTGCCGAGTCCGTTCGACGAGGCACCGCGTTATCGCGTCACGGTCGACGACCGATTGTGGTACTGGCTCTATCTTCCCGTCGCGCGCGCGATCGAGGCGATATCGAAATGGGTCGGACAACTTCAGCGCGGGCGCATCGCGGTCTACCTGCTGTACAGCTTCGTCACGTTGCTGGTGATGCTGTGGCTGGTGCAACGATGAACGCAAGCGGCATCCTTGCCCAAGTGCTGGACGTGCTCATCGCAGTCCTTGCCGCACCGCTCCTGACCGGTTGGGTCAACCAATGCCGCGCGTGGCTGCAGAACAAATCTGCGCCGCCCCTTCTGCAGCCCTACCGACTCCTGCATAAGTTGTTCAACAAAGAATCGGTCGTTGCAAACGACGCAACACCGCTGTTCCGCATCGCGCCGTACATCGTGTTCGGCAGCATGGTGCTGGCCAGCGGCATCATTCCTTCGCTGTCCACAAACCTGCCGCTCGCCGGCGCCGCCGACGCACTGGCGTTGGTTGGTCTGTTCGCACTTGCCCGGGTGTTCATTTCGCTTGCAGCGATGGACATCGGCACGGCGTTCGGCACGCTCGGCGCGCGACGCGAAATGCTGGTCGGATTCCTGGCCGAGCCTGCGTTGTTGATGGTGTTGTTCACCGGTTCGCTGATCGTGCAGTCGACCTCGCTTGCTACTGTCGTCGACACGCTGGCCCACCGCGAGTTCGCGATATATCCGAGCCTGGCGTTTGCCGGCGTCGCCTTCACGTTGGTGTCGCTCGCCGAAAACGCACGCGTGCCCGTCGACAACCCGGCGACGCACCTCGAGCTCACCATGATCCATGAGGCAATGATCCTCGAATACTCGGGTCGCCACCTTGCGCTCATCGAGTGGGGCGCGAGTCTCAAGCTCTATGCCTACTCCTGCATGGGCATCGCGCTGTTCGTGCCTTGGGGCATCGCGCGCGACGTGGGTCCGTTCGCGCTCCTCGCCGGCGTACCGATCATGGCGTCGAAGCTCGCCATCGGTGGTGCATTGCTCGCGTTGGTCGAGACCTCATCGGCAAAAATGCGCATCTTCCGCGTGCCCGAGTTTCTGGCCGCCGCATTCATGCTCGCCGTGATCGGCATGCTCGTGCACGTGTTGCTGGGAGCCTGATTGATGCCGCCGTTCACCACCCAGCTCATCAATCTCTGTGCGTCGATGCTCCTGCTCCTCGCGTTCGCGATGCTCTCGCAACGGCGCATCCTCTCCCTGATTCACCTGTTTACGCTGCAAGGCGCGACGCTGGTCGCGTCGACATCCTTGATGGCGTACGCCACGCACCAGCCGCATCTTTATCTTTCCGCCGCGATCACGCTGCTGCTGAAAGTCGGACTCCTGCCCTGGATCCTCCATCGCTTGATACGACGTCTGAACGTCACGTGGGATGTGGAAACGTTGATCAACATCCCGCTCACGATGCTATTCGGCATCGTGCTGGTGATCTTTGCATTCAATCTCGCCGCGCCGATCGCCGAAGTGTCGGCTTCGATCGCGCGCAGCACGCTCGGGATTGCGCTCGCGTGCGTGCTGCTTGCGTTTCTGATGATGATCACGCGTGCCAAGGCGGTGCCACAGGTGATCGGCTTCTTGGCATTGGAGAACGGGCTCTTCTTCGCCGCAACCAGCGCCACCTATGGCATGCCGATGGTGGTCGAGCTCGGCATCGCCCTCGATGTCCTGGTCGGCATGGTCATCCTCGGCGTGTTCCTGTTCCAGATCCGCGAGCAGTTCGACAGCCTCGACATTCGTCATCTGGAACGGCTCAAGGAAGACTGACATGGAACCGCTGCTTTTCGTGTTGGCCATTCCGCTCACTGGTGGTGCGGTACTCGGCCTCACCGGACATCTTGACCGCGCCCGCGACATCAATGTCGCCTTCAGCTTCGCAACGTTCGTCGCCGCAGCGGTGCTCACGCACGGCGTCATTGCGCACGGCACGATGCTCGTACTGGGTGACCAGTTCCTGGTTGATTCACTGAACGTGTTTCTGGTTGCGTTGACTGCATTCGTCGGCTTTACGACGTCATTGTTCTCGCGCCCCTACATGCGCGTCGAGCGCGACCACGGACGCATGACGCCGAACCGCCTGCGGCTGTACCACAGCATGTATCAGCTGTTCAATTTCACGATGCTGCTGGCGCTCCTGACCAACAACCTTGGCATCCTCTGGGTCGCGATGGAAGCGGCCACGCTCACCACCGTGCTTCTGGTCAGCGTCTATCGCACGCCCGCCAGCCTCGAGGCGGCGTGGAAATATTTCATTCTTTGCGGCGTCGGTATCGCGCAGGCGTTGTTCGGCACGATCCTCCTCTATCTAGCTGCTGCCCATGCGCTGGGCGGGCACGCCGGCCTTTTGTGGACGACGCTCGAGAGCGTCAAGGGTCAACTACAGCCAACCGTCGTGGCGCTCGCGTTCGTTTTCCTCCTCGTTGGCTACGGAACCAAGGTGGGACTCGTTCCCGTCCACAATTGGTTGCCTGATGCACACGCCGAGGGCCCGACGCCGATTTCGGCCGTACTGTCCGGATTGCTGCTTAACGTGGCGCTCTACGCCGTCGTCCGCTGCAAGATCCTCGCGGACGGCGCGCTGCAATCGCCGTTCGCCGGACGCCTGATGATCGGTTTCGGTCTGGTGTCGGTCGTCGTTGCCGCGTTCTTCCTTTCGCGGCAGCGCGACATCAAGCGCATGTTTGCCTATTCGTCGATCGAACATATGGGTCTGGTGACGTTTGCATTCGGTCTCGGCGGGCCGGTCGCGACGTTTGCGGGTCTCTTGCACATGACCGTCCATTCCTTAATCAAATCCAGCATCTTCTTTACCGTGGGCCACGCAACGCAAACCGCCGGCACACAGACGATGGATCACATTCGTGGACTGATCCGGGTGAGCCCGACGGTCGGCTGGGGCCTGATGCTGGGTTCGCTCGCTATTCTCGGCATGCCACCGTTCGGCGTGTTTGCGAGTGAATTCTTGATCCTGACGACGGCGATGCGTGATCTGCCTTGGGCGACGCCGTTCTTGCTGCTCGCGCTCGGCGTAGCGTTCGCGGCCATCTTCGGTCGCGTGCAGCCGATGGTGTTTGGCGAAACGGAACTGAAACCGCTCGCACATCCGCCCGCACTGCTGCCTGTGTTCGCACACCTCGCACTGGGACTCATGCTCGGCCTCTACATACCGCCGTATCTCAACGCTTGGTATCAGCAAGTCGTGCGCTTGATGGGGGGCTGACTGATGCACGTGCCAGGACTCGACGCGCCTCCCCTTCGCCTCCCGGGCGCAATGCCGGTCTGGATCGCCGAGGCGACTCATGAGCAATGGACCGCTGTCGCCCAATCGGCGCAGTCCAATGGCGCGCGACTTGTTGCCCTTTGGGGCACCGACCGTGGTGTCTCGGGATTCGTGGTATCGGCGGCGTACGCGTTTGGTGACGGGCTCCTATGGTTGCGTCTGCCGCTTGCATTGGACGAGCGCGCGTATCCCGACATTGCGACGCACTTTCCGTGCGCCACGCGCATGCAGCGCGCCGTGTTTGATCTCAACGGACTCTCTGCCGGCGGAACGCGCGATCAGCGCCCGTGGTTCAATCACGGCGCGTGGCCACGCGACTTTCATCCACTGCGCCATGGCCAGACCGGCAAGGAAGTGTTCGACCATTCTCCGGAACCTTATCCCTATGTCCGTGTCAGCGGCGAAGGTGTGCACGAGATCGCAGTCGGCCCGATCCATGCGGGCATCATCGAACCGGGTCATTTCCGTTTCTCGGTCGTCGGAGAAAAGGTGTTGCGACTCGAGGAGCGGCTGGGCTACACCCACAAGGGGATCGAAAAGCGTTTCGAGCAGATGCACGTGACGGATGGCCAGCGTTTGGCCGGGCGCGTGTCTGGCGATTCGACGGTGGCCTATGCATGGGCCTATTGCATGGCCGTCGAGAGCGCATTGGATTGTGAGATTCCCCCGCGCGCGGCGTGGTTACGCGCCCTTCTTGTCGAGCGCGAGCGCGTTGCCAATCACCTCGGCGATCTCGGCGCGCTCGGCAACGATGCCGGACTCGCGTTCGGACTCGCGCAATTCTCTCGTCTGCGCGAGGACTGGTTGCGCCTCAATGCCGAATTGTTCGGGCATCGGCTGCTGATGGATCGGATCGTCCCGGGCGGCGTCGACATGGACCTGTCAACGCGTGGCACGACACAACTGCGCGAACAGTGCAACACGGTCGAAACGGAAGTGACGACCATGCACACGATCTACGACGAGCATGCGGGGCTGCAGGATCGCTTCATGGGTGCCGGCCGCGTCACACCGGAGTTGGCCGCGCAGCTTGGGTTGTGTGGCCTCGCTGGGCGAGCGAGCGGGCAGACCTACGATCTGCGCGCGAATCATCCGACCGCGCCCTACGACGAGCTCCGTGTGCAGTTGATCCAAGACATGGAAGGCGATGTTGCGGCGCGCGTACGCATCCGCTTTCGCGAAATCGTCGAGTCGCTGCGACTCATCCGGGCGATTCTCGCCGCCATCCCCGAAGGCGACTTGCGAGTCGATCCGCCCCAGACAACGGATGCTTCCCTGGGCGTCGGCTGGGTAGAAGGCTGGCGCGGCGAAGTGCTTGTTGCGCTGGAAGTCAGCGCCGATGGAACGATTCGCCGCTGCCATTGCCACGATCCCTCGTGGCAAAATTGGCCGGTCCTCGAGCACGCGGTGATCGACAATATCGTTCCGGATTTTCCACTGATCAACAAGTCGTTCAACTTGAGCTACGCAGGACACGATCTCTGATGTGGCGGCTGCTGAAGCAAATCATTTCGACCGGCCTTCGCACCGAGTCTCTACCGCTCGCCGAACCGACCTGGCCGCTGACAGCCGAACGCATTCACGACGACATCCTGCGTCTCCTGGGTCGAGCGCTCACGATTCGTCACGTCGATGCCGGATCGTGCAATGGCTGCGAACTCGAGATCCATGCGCTCAACAATCCCTACTACAACATTGAAGGCCGCGGCATCAGGTTCGCTGCGAGCCCACGCCACGCCGACCTTCTGCTCGTCACCGGGCCGGTTACACGCAACATGCGCGAGCCACTGGTACGCGCCCACGACGCGATGCCCGCACCCAAGCTCGTGGTTGCGATCGGTGACTGCGGCTGCAGCGGAGGAATCTTCGGCGAAAACTATGCATCGTGCGGCGCGGTTTCGAATGTGCTGCCCGTCGATGTCGCCGTGCCCGGCTGTCCTCCGCCACCCCTCGAAATTCTGCGCGGGATTCTCGCCGCCGTGAGCGCAAGGTGATTGACCAGAAAGTCCCGTTCTTGTAAGGCAAGACGAAATCCGGGAGTCTCTGCACACTTATGAACCATCGACCGCGGAACACGGCGACGCGCGGCACCGACGATTCATGGTCGATCGCCTTTGCGCCGGGCAGGTATCCTGCGCATGAACTGTACGGACCGATAGAGAAACTACTAAAGGCAGCGACGCCGAGCATTGAATGTTTAAGCTTGTCTTAACTTTCAACTGCTACGCTGCGACGTCGCGGGCGAAGCTCAAGAGCGCCATTGAAGCGCTCAAGGCTGTGATCCACTAGAAGCTACTCATGCCATCGATCCCGAACGAAGGAATTATTGTGAAACCACTGCTCATTTCACTCACGCTGCTCGCCACATTTTCTGCCTCGGCGGCAGAACTGAAATGCAGTATTCACCCTGCAAAAGGTACGGCTGAGTTGGTTCTGGAGAGCATGGCGAAAGTCAAGCAAGCCGACGCAAAGGACACGGCAATCGCCCGCTACAAGGGTCGTTCGCCGATAGTCTCCCAAGGCGAGCTCGAAGTAGAGCGCCGTTGTTTGATTTATTCGTTTGATATCCGCCTCGCCGGAGAGACGGGAGTCGATGAGGTCATCGTGGACGCCGGAACGGGTTCGATCATTTCGCGCAAGCACGAGACGCCGCGGCAAGAAACGGCGGAGGCTGTCGCTGACAAAACCGCTGCCGCCAGGCACTGAAAGCTGCGAACACACCGACACAGATGCGGGCGCAGATCGTCGTGGATCGCCTATTCGAGCGCCTATGGCTGAATGAACGTTGGCGATGCTCGACGCGTTCTCGGCGTGATCCGGTGGAGGTCATGACGCCCGGTCCTCGCATCCGCTTCACTCCCGCGTGGCTCGCCTCCGGCGCGACGCTGCTCGCCAGCGGCCTCGTCGCGTGTTCGGTTGCACCGATCGAAGTGCCGCGAGGCGACGCGCCGCAGACTTGGCGGCACATCGCGGCCAAAGAATCAGCGCTCGGCGCGGCGCCCGACCTTCACGGCTGGTGGCGCGCGTTTCACGATGCTGAGCTGGATAGGCTGGTCGACGAATCGATCGACAGCAATCTTACACTTAGCCAGGCGACCTACCGGATCGCAGCCGCACGTGCCATGTCCACTCGCGCCGCCGCCGCGTTCGCTCCGGAAATTGGAGCGCATACATTCTCCGAACCGGCGCCCGATTCGAGCGCGAGCTACTTCCAGGCGGGCTTCGACGCAAAGTGGGAGTTCGGCTTGTTCGGACGCGCCGCGAGCAGCGCCCGCGCAGCCGAAGCCGATATCGGCCTCGCCGAGGTCGATGCCTACGCGGCACGAGTGACGGTCGTCGCCGAAGTCGCGCGTGTCTACGTAGAACTGCGCGGCGCCGAGCGTCGACTCGCCGTGTTGAGCGACCTTGCCGACGCGGCAAAGGCCCATGCCGCTCTTATTGCGACCCGCGAGAGACTCCGCCTGGCGAGCGCGATGGACAGCGCGGCCGGCGAAGCCGAGTGCGCCGTCGCCGAGGCCGCGCTCCTCGAACCCAAGCTCGCGATCGATCGCAGCCGTCAACAGCTCGCTGTGCTGCTCGGCAAGAGCGAGCCGTTGGAAGACGAGCCGGCGAACGGCGGCTCGCTGCCGACGCTGGGTGCGTTGCGCATCGGCGCAGCGCCGGCGGATCTCTTGCGCACGCGGCCCGAGATCCGCCGCGCGGAGCTCGCCATCCTGAAGGCGGCGGGTGAACTCGGCGTGGCGCGGTCCGATCTCTTTCCGCGTTTGGCGCTCGGGGGATCGCTGACGTATTCGGCACGCGTGATCGGGCACACGCGCCTGGCGGATGCCGATAGCGTCGTCAGCTTCGGCCCGTTGATCGACGTGCCGATCTTCGACTGGGGCGCGCGCCGCGCGGTTGTCAATGCGCGCGAAGCGGAATTGCAAGTCGCACTTATGAGCTATCGTCAGGCCGTGGTTGAAGGCGTCGCTGAAGTCGAAACCGCCATGGCCGCGCTCAGTCGTGCGCACGAGCGCGTTGATGATCTGGATCGCGCCGTTGCGGCAAAGGCGCGCGCCGAGGCGGGAGCTGCAGCGCTCCGCCGCGTCGGTCTCGCCGACGAAGTGGATCGCGAAATGGCCAAGACGCTCCTGCTGAAGGCGCAACTTGAGTCGGCCGATGCCGAGCAGGCGCGCGATCTTGCATTCATCGCGCTGTACAAGGCACTTGGCGGCGCGCCGATGCCAGCGAAGCGAGCCGGCTGATGGTGCCGCTCGCGCGCAAGACGCTGTTGTACGAATGGCGGCGGTTCTTGCCGTCGACGTTGGCGGTTGCGTTCTCGGGTGTGTTGCTGCTGACGCAGGCGGCGCTCGTGTTTGGCATCTTCGGCAGCGCGGCCACCTACATTCAGAAATCGCGCGGCGATCTGTGGGTAGGCTATCCCGGCACGCAGAGTATCGAGCTGGGCCGGCCTATTCCGAATGACGTCGAAATCAAACTGATGATGGATCCGGCTGTCGAGCGTGTCGAGCCGTTCCGGTGGATTGACGGCGACTGGCGCGGACCCGCCGACCGCGGCGGAATCTCGGTGTTCGTGTCGGGCATAGATCCGCGTCCGGATGGCATGCTGTTCGCCGACGTGCTTTCGCCGGAGCTGCGCGCGACCCTCAATGAGCCCGAGGGCGTCATCGTCGATCGCGCCGACCTTTCAAAGCTCGGTCTGGCAATCGGCGGCCAGGCGGTCATCAACGGCCATCGCGTGCGCATCGTGGGCGTCGGCAACGGCCTGCGCGCACTTGGCGGCGTCAACATCGTGACGTCGCTGGCGACTTCTCGGCGGCTCGACAACGATCGTGGCGGCACCGAGGTCGCGTATTACGTTGTCAAGTTGCGGGATCCGCGCGCTGCCGAGGCGGTGCGCGATCGCCTGCAGCCAGAAGGCGCGGCGCGACGCTACGAAGTGTGGACCCGCGACAGCTTCGCGCATCGAGCGGTGATGTACTGGATGTTCGAGACCGGTGCGGGCCTCGGCGTCGTGTTCCTCGCGCTCGTCGTGTTCGGCGTCGGTGCGATCATCACGAGCCAGACTTTGATGGGCGCGGTCGCCGGCTCGATGCGCGAGTACGCAACGCTGCACGCGCTCGGCGTCGGCTTTTCCGATCTTCGCCGCGTCGTCCTGAGCCAGGCCGGCTGGGTCGGTGCAGCGGGTCTGGCGATCGGCGGCGTCGTTACGTCGATTGCGATGCTGATCGCGCTGCATCGCGACGTGCCGGTCCAGCTCGACGCAACCTCCGTCGCGGCGTGTGGGGCGCTGGTCATGGGCATCGCCCTGGTTTCGGGCTGGGCCGCGGTGCGCACCCTGCGACATGCCGATCCGGCACTGCTGTTGCGTTGACGCATGAGCGCGCTCATCGCCGAATCGCTGTCGAAATCTTTCACTACGGGAACGGTACGCGTCGACGTTCTGCGCGGCCTGTCGATCGCGATGGAGGCCGGGGAGCTGACGCTGATCTCGGGGCCGTCGGGCTGCGGCAAGAGCACGTTGCTCGCTATCCTGAGCGGCCTTCTGCGGCCCGACGCAGGCCGCGCCGTCGCGCTCGGACTGGATCTCGCTGAGCTTGCGCCGCGCGAGCTCGAGCGTTTCCGCCTGCGTCATACCGGCTTTGTGTTCCAGGGCTTCAATCTTTTTCCGGCGCTCGATGCGATCGATCAGGTCGCTCTACCGCTGGGCTATCTGGGTCTGGACGACGCCACCGCGCGCGCGCGCGCGTGTACGGCGCTCGAGGAGGTCGGGCTGTCGAGTCGCATGCATCTGAGGCCCGCGGAGCTCTCCGGCGGTGAGAAGCAACGCGTCGCGATTGCGCGCGCGCTTGCCAAGGAGCCGCAGCTTGTCTTCGCTGACGAGCCGACCAGCGCGCTCGACGCGGCGAACGGGCAGGTTGTCATCGATACGCTACACCGCATCGCGCGCACGCACGGAGCGACCGTGCTGTGCGTCAGCCACGATCAGCGCCTGATCGCCCATTCGGACCGCGTGCTGGCCATGGAGGACGGGCGCATCCTCTCGGATCAGCGACTCACTTCGTCCGCTGCCGATGCGCTGGATGGCGCAGCCCATGTATCCTTTGCCAAATCATCCAGATGATCCGGCGGCGCGCTGTCGAGACGGAGCGGGTTCGCGATGCGCGGCGCGCATTTCGGTGTTTCTGTATGCTCCTCACGCGGCAGCGGCAGCGACGCGATGAGCCACGGCAGTTCGCGATGATTCGACATTGGCATCCACGCACACATTTCATTGCCGCACTCGCGCTCGGTGCGGCGCTCACAGCATGCATGCGAGGCGAAAGCGGGGACAAGGTCGCGCCGGCGTCGCCGTTCATCGCGATGGCGCGCGGCGAGGTGGATGTCGAAGGCGGCCTCCTGCGAGTGACGGCTCCGCGCGACGGCCGCGTCGACGAGGTGCGCGTTGTGGAGGGTGCCGACGTTAGCAAAGGCGATGTACTCGCCACCATCGACACGCTTCAGGCGCGCTTGGCGGTCGACGTCGCGGATGCCGGGCTTGCCGAAGCCCAGGCGCGCGTCGCTGTTCTGAAAGCGCGGCTGCCGCAGGCCGCATCGCAGGCGCGTCGCGTTGGCGAAGCGGCCGATGCCGGAGCCGCGACGGGTCAATCGGCCGACGAATCCGCGTCGGCCGTGGCGGTGCTCAAGGCCGAGGTCATGGCCGCCGAAGCGGCGGTGAAGATGTCGCGCGCGCAGCTCGCGCAAGCGCGATCCGAGGTCGATCTGCGCACGCTGAAGGCGCCCGTCGACGGCCGCATCGTCCGGCTTTCGCTGCACGTCGGCGACTTCGTTTCATCGCAATCGCCGAACGAATTATTCGAAATTCTGCCCACCGGGCCGCGTATCGTGCG
Organism: uncultured Gammaproteobacteria bacterium; assembly: GCA_963834755.1. GTDB lineage: Bacteria > Pseudomonadota > Gammaproteobacteria > Xanthomonadales > Rhodanobacteraceae > Dokdonella_A. Next base: position 765,850 of record CAWICQ010000012.1, on the reverse strand, counting down.
CGCGGAGCTCAACGAAGCGTACGTCGACCAAGTCAAATCCGGCATGCAGGCCGAAGTCGTACGCGATTCGGATCAGGGCCCTGCGTACCCGGCGCGCGTTATACGGATAGGCGACGTGTTCGGGCCGAGCCGACTCACGGACGATCCGGTCGAGCGCGCCGGTGCGCACGATGTCGAATGCGTGCTGGCCCTCGATGCCAGCAATTTCCGCATTGGACAACGCGTACTGGTGCGATTCCGTCGTTGAAAGGTTATTTGAAGTTTGGACGACCGCGCTGCAACACCCGGCACCTCAGCGTGTCCCAAGTCGTCGCTAATCACCTTGCCGGCCTGCTCTACCGCCTACCTGGCCGAGGCACGGCTTCATTATCGAAGGCGATTCCCTTCTACAGGATCGGACTCCAAATCGTCATGCTACTCAAGATGGGGGCGACGTCGGTGCGGGTGGTACAACACTGATTTTTCAACGACCGACTATAATCCTGCGCAGTCAACGGCTCTTGCCAGCCAGCTACGGATCGTTGCATGTTTCGCGTGCGCAAGGTCTTCGATGATGTCTCCCGAGCAAACCGCGATGCGATCGCGCAAGTTGAGGCGATCATCCTCGCCCAATTTCCAACAGCACGAGCGCAAGACCTGAGCAAGGTAGCGCGGCAACTGAATGACCCGCTGCACTACCGCTATCGATCGATCCTGCTAGTCGCCGAAAATGCTGCGGGTGCGGTGCGCGCCTTCGCCATGCTGTTGCATCTCACCGACGTCAACGTCGCCTTTCTCGAATTGATATCAACTTCGGTGGACAGCGGCAGCAGCGGTGTGGGTGGCGTGCTGTACCAAGTGGTTCGCGAAGAAGCCGACGCCATGCATGCGGACGGGCTCTATCTGGAATGCAGCGTCGACGATGAGCGCGTCGCCGACGCTTCGATCCGCTCTCAAAACATCGATCGACTGCGTTTCTACGAACGTTTTGGCGTACGACCCATTATCAACAATGCTTACGACACGCCAGCGCACGCAGGCGACGACGACCTCTACTATCTGATGTTCGATGGACTCGGCCGGTGTCCTCCACCGCGTAGAGCATTTCTGCGTCGTGTCGTTGCTACGATTCTCGTGCGCAAGTACGGCGACTTGTACGATACGAAGGCAGCGAAGGCGATCGCACGTTCATTCGGCGATGACCCCGCGCAGATCCGCGAGCCGCGCTATCACGGCCGGTCAATACCAGCACCCGTCATCGAGCGCGGCTACGGAAAAGGCATCGCGCTGGTCGTGAATGAGGCACACAACATCCACCATGTGCGCGATCGGGGCTACGTCGAGGCGCCCGTCCGGATCCCGGTTATTCTCAAGGAGCTCGACAAGACGAAACTGTTCCATCGAATGAGTGCGCGACACACCTCGCAGCGGCTTATTGAGCGCGTCCACGAGCGCGCCTACATTCACTACCTTCGCGATGCCTGCGCGTCGCTGCCTCAGGGCAAGTCGATCTACCCGATTGTGTTCCCCGTCCGCAATCTTACACGTCCGCCGAAGGACCTCGAATTGCGCATGGGCTATTACTGCACCGATACGTTCACGCCCCTGCATCGAAACGCCTATCCGGCCGCTTACGGAGCCGTCGATTGCGCAGTCACCGGCGCGCGCTGCTTATTCGATGGGTTTCGGCTCTCCTATGCACTGGTGCGTCCCCCGGGTCATCATGCGGGCCGCCGGATCTTTGGCGGCTTTTGCTATTTCAACGCCACTGCAATCGCCGCCGAATACCTCAGTGATTTCGGCCGCGTCAGCATTCTCGACATTGATTACCATCACGGCAACGGAACGCAAGACATCTTTTACGAAAGGGGCGATGTGCTGACCGTTTCCATCCACGGCGCTCCACCAGGTGCCTACCCGCATTTCGCCGGTTTCGAAGACGAACGCGGAATGGGCGCCGGCGAGAATCACAACATCAACCTTCCGCTGCCGGAGGAGACCACGGTCAAGCGTTATCACCGCACTTTCAAGCACGCTACGCGCCTGCTGCGCAATTTTGACAGCGACTTCCTGGTCATTGCACTCGGCCTGGACACAGCCAAAGCCGACCCGACCGGGACTTGGGCTTTGCTCCCGGCCGATTTCAGCGTAATCGGTCGCGCCATTGGTGAGTTCGGCAAGCCAACGTTGGTTGTGCAGGAGGGCGGTTATCTCACGCGCACCCTTGGGCAGAATGCCAGGGCCTTCTTCGAAGGCCTTTGGTTAGGGTACCAGTCTCGCCATGGAGTGACCGCATCCAACGATCAATCCGCACAAGACCGTGGTCGCTCCAAGCGAAGGCGATAGTCTCTGGCGTGCGGCAAGTCGCAAAAGACATGTGCCGTGTGGTGAAGCCGGAGCTTCACCACACCGAATGGCTGGTGCTACTGGGTTGCGATTGTCGATCAGTGCTTCGTCGGAATCAGCACGGCATCGATCGGGTGAATCACGCCGTTGCTCGAGGCAATATCCGTCAGGGACACGCCGGCGGCGTCGATCGTCACCTTGTCGCCCGACGACCGGATCTTCGCAGCCTGGCCGAGGACCGTCTGTGTCGTCTCCATCTTGCGAATGTCGGAGGCCATCAGACGCCCTGGCGTCACGTGATACTTGAGCACGGAAATTAGCTCCGCCTTGTTTTCAGGTTTGAGCCACGCATCCAGTTTGCCGGCCGGCAACTTTGCGAACGCGGCATCGGTTGGCGCGAACACGGTGAACGGGCCTGGCCCTTTGAGCGTGTCGGCGAGCCCTGACGCGCGCAGCGCCTTGTCGAACGTCTTGAACGAAGTCTGTGCAGCGACAGTCTCGACGAGATTGGACGTAGGGTTGCTACTACTATTCGGGTTATTCATGAAGTATCTCCAAAAAGGCGTTCCTCAAAATGAGAGAACGAAGACAACCGAAGCTGAGGCCGTCGGCGAAAACCGCGGCGCGATATCATCACGGCGTCAGGATGAAGCATGACGCTGGAGGGCTACTTTGGGACGCAAAACCCAAGTGCTGTGCGATCATATGCTTTCGCGTGTTAACGCCGCGTGACCGGTGTTTATTTGTATACTACAAGAAAAGCCGCTCTCATTTGCCGGGCATTGCCGATAGGCAGAATCCAAAAGATCCGTCTGTGAAACATGGGAGACCAACATTGCATGACCGCAGCTCGTTTCATTCCTCTGCAGAATTTTTCCCCATATTCCGAAGCGGAAATGCTCTCTCGCTCGACTGCATTCGCAGATGAACTGTCGCGCCGTCGTACGGTGCGCCAGTTTTCCAATCGTCCGGTCGGGCGAGAAGTCATCGAACACTGTCTTCGTGCGGCGGGCAGTGCTCCCAGCGGAGCCAATCAGCAGCCGTGGCGATTCGTGGCCGTTGCAGACGCGGCAACCAAGCACCGTATTCGCGTTGCCGCCGAAGTGGAAGAGCGCGAGTTTTACGCGCGTCGCGCGCCAGCTGATTGGATCGAGGCACTTGCGCCTCTGGGTACGGATGCGGACAAGCGTTTTCTCGACGTGGCCCCGTGGCTCATCGCGGTCTTTTACGAACGGTTCGGCCTGGATGCGCGTGGGCAAAAGTCGAAGCGGTACTATCCCCACGAGTCGGTCGGAATCGCTTGTGGATTCCTGATTGCGGCCTTGCACCACGCGGGGCTGGTGACGCTGACTCACACGCCGAGCCCGATGGGTTTCCTCAACGACATTCTCGGCCGAGGTAAGCACGAGATGCCGTACCTATTGTTGGTCGCCGGATTTCCTGCCGAAGATTGTCGCGTGCCGGACATTCATCGTCTTGCATTGGATCAGTACGTCACGTTTATCCAGTAACACGCGAGCGCATCGGGCCGACGCGATACAGACGTTCAGAATGAGCAGATTATGATGTTTCCACTATGCTGGCTAAGATCAGAAATCTTTTGACATCGCTGGACGCGCACGACATCGCCGTTCTCGCTGTCGCTTGGGGTGCGAAGGTCGTAGTTGCGGTTCTCATATTTCTCATCGGTTGGTGGATCGCGCGCCGCATCTCTTCGGGTGCGCAACGAATCTTGCTTCGAGGCGGCGCCGATCCCCTGCTTGGCGACTTCTTGCGCAATATCGTATTCGCCTTCCTCTTGGCACTGGTCGTGGTCGGCGCCTTGGACCGAATTGGGGTGCCCACCGCGTCGCTGCTTGCTGCCTTGGGCGCGGCCGGCCTCGCGGTCGGTCTTGCGCTGCAAGGATCGCTTTCGAATCTCGCCGCCGGCGTACTCATCATGTTGACGCGACCGTTTCGCGTCGGCGACTTCATTGAAGTCGCAGGTGTATCCGGAACCGTCCGCAGCATGAGTCTCATGCATACCGTTCTATACAGTCCCGACAACTGTCAGGTCATCGTTCCGAACGGAAAGATCCTGGGCGATTCGATCACGAATTACAGTACGCTCGACAAACGGCGCCTCGATCTCACCGTTGGCATCGGATACCAGGACGATGTCGACAAGGCCATTGGCTTGGTGAACTCCATTCTCGAGAATGACGATCGCGTCCTTGAAGATCCCCCTCCCCTCGTGGCCGTTCTGGAACTGGCGGAATCGAGCGTCAATCTCGCCATACGGCCTTGGGTCGCGCCGCAGCAATATTGGCCGCTCAAGTTCGATCTACAGCGGCAGATCAAACTAGAGTTCGATGCGAACGGGATCACTATCCCATTCCCACAGAGCGAAATCACGCTCAAGCGGTAAGATCGAAGAAGTGCGACTTGCACTTCGCGCGACGGCGTTCCCCCCTCACGCGACCGTTGGAAATCGGTCCATTAAAACAGGGACCTGCAGGCAGACCGACATGACCTGCGCTGACGGGACGCGGTACGCCCCTCGCGATATTGCACGTAAAGGGCCGCGGATTTGGCGATCGTCATCCGCCCGCAAGGCGCCGAATCTCAGTGTTTTCGCTCACCATTCGGACCACGTGTCCGGAGGCCCAAAGCACGGTCGGCTCAGCTACCTGTCCCTGTCCTGATCCCGCCGTGGGTTTTTCTTGCCCGCCCGTTTAACGAACTCACCACTCAGGGATCGTAACTGTCTCTCGGGCACGGTGATCCAATCGGGACAGTAGCAGTGGCCGCCGATGGCTGCGACGATATCTGCTCCAAGCCGGCGAGAACCCATGGACAACTTTCTTTCTATGACGCGTGAATGGGCGAGCTTCTTTGAGACGCTCGCTCAAATCAGTGGATCTCTTGTCGGCCTCGTCTTCGTCGCGCTGACCTTCAACCCCCGTCTCCTTGGCGATGCCGAGGATCCGATCCTGGGCACGCTGGCCGCCCAGACTTTCGCCGACTTCGTGTTGCTCTTGCTCGTATCCCTGGCGATGCTCACTCCTCACATGTCCCCAGAAAACGTCGGCGCTCTGATCATGACTTTCGCGATAGGGGATGTTCTCCGCGTCGCGAGGCGACTATGGCTTGGACGCGCCTATTTCGCGCGGCGCAGCAATAGAGCCGTGCTGACGCAACGCTTCTTCCTATCGTTTAGCGGTCACGCCCTGCTGGCGTGGTCGGGCTTGGAATTGTTTCGCGGCGACACCGACTCCAGTGTGACGCAATCGCTGCTGGCATCAGGTGTTTTTCTGCTGCTTTTGTCTGGATGTCGAAGCGCATGGCTTCTTGTGGCGCATAGGGAAAAGTGACGCTCACGTCATGCTGTCGAACGCGAGCGTGAAAGACGGCTGGATGGTCGCGTAGGTCATGTGCGTACTCGTTTGTCCCCCAAGTCCGCCTAGGCACCAAGACTCCGTGAGTCGATGGTGCTTTGCGGACGGTATCACCTTGAATTCGAATCCCACTCTCCGCCACCGACGTTGCGCGTCGGAAACGGCGTGTCCAAGACTCCCGTTTCTGCGCGAAAAAGCTGTGAATTCGCCATATGGCGTGAGCGTGAGGCGCCCCAATCCACTCGTTCTTCCTCGCAATTGCGATAGCGTCTCCGGCGTACCGATTCGACGGTCGCTTCAGCGAGCGGTCTGGGCGCAATCCAGACAATCATTGCTTGCCGCAGCTCATTCCTGCTGCTGCATCCTTGGACGGCAAGCTCAATTCGAACTCGAAAGTAAACGTCGTCTTGTCTATACCGCCTGAGATCTTGCCGGACAGCAGACCGCCGGGCTTCAATTCTCCGGTCATCTTCTCGACCTTGAAGTCCTTGGGCTCCCGAAGCACGCGCTGGATGCCCGCCAACAGCGACCGGGAATGGTTGGTGTTGAGGTTGATGGATTGGACGGCTTGCGCGGAAGCCGTCTCCGAACCTCCGCCTGGACAGAACATGATGATGGCCATCGTGCGCTGTTTGCCGCCCGTCGCGCCATCGGCGTACGACGACGTCCGAAAGTTGTCCGCTTCCTCAGGCGTGATCGAATCCTCGTTGAACCAGATCGCCACGCTGTGCTGATCGCCGTACAGCGACGCCACGCAATGGGTTGCCGTGAACTTCTCGCCACCCATCGTTCCGCTCGCCAAGCAGCGCGTCTTTGCCGGCGCAGCTGGAACCGCCACCGTGGCAGCCGACGCCAAAACCGACGCGGCAGCATTTCCCGGCGGGGGCCGGCCGACCTTCCATGCGCCGGCCAACAAGGACGCCTTGCGCTTTTGTTCCGGCGTAAGCGATTTCGCGATTTCGTTACGGTAGTCGACGTTTTCTTTGTCGCCGTTGCGCGCGGCAAGCGTCGCATTGGCGAGTGCAGCGACTTCGTCTTGCGCGGCGCCCTGCCCCGTGTGATAGACCACGGCGAGCTTGAACAGCGCATCGGCATTGCCCTGAGCCGCGGACTTGCGCCACCAGTTGATGGACTGCGCATAGTCCTTCGTCACACCCTGGCCCTTGGCATACAACAGTCCGAGGTTGTATTGCGCGGTCGCGTCCCCGTGCTCCGCCGCCTTTCTGAACCAGGCGACGGCCTGCACGTCGTCCTCCGTTACACCGTCGCCGGTTGCGTAGACCACGCCGAGTTCCTGTTCGGCATCGACGTGGCCTTGCGCGGCGGCCTTGCGGATCCACGCGATGCCCTGCGCCTTGTCCTGCGCATATCCATTGCCGAACTCGTACATTCGACCGATCCGGTATTGCGCTTCGGCGTCGCCGCGTTCCGCGAGCGGGCGATACTCGTTTGCGGCGGTGACATAGTCCTTCTTGGCGAGCGCCGCGTAGCCTTCCTTGAGGCCGGCGACGGCCGCGGTCGAGCTCAGCAAGAAAGGAACCCAGAGCAAGGCGTGCGGTCGCATGACTCCTCCGACATCGTTGGCAATCCGACCAAACGTGCGGGATTCTCGCAGTGCAGTCTTGCATAGGTAGCGCAAAAGTTGAAACTCGGCCAAAAGCCCGCGCCGCCCGCGCACCGTTCGACGTGGTCATGCGGAGGCGCCGGTCTCAATCGCCTACTCGGTTTGGCCGGGATGATCGGTCATGTCGACGCGCTTCAAGTGCCGCATGATGCGCCGCGACTCAGCGTGCAGGACCGGCCGCGTTCGAATCCGAGGAAGGAGCGAGTCCCAAGTGGTCACGTAGTGCGGCTTCCACGGCTTCCGGCGCGTCACCGCCTATGCGGCGATAGACGATGTCGCCATGGATATCAATGAGAAGCACCCCGGGAGTGCCCTTGATGCCGTATTGCTCCGCAATCGTGTCGCCATCTCGCACGAGCGTGAAGGTCATGTGCCGCGCTTTCAATTCTGCCGCAGGATCGCCATCGTCCTTGATGTCGATTGCCAAGACTTCGACCCGTTGCTCGCCGGCTGCGTCGTATACGGTTTGGATGTGAGGCATCAGCGCCTTGCAGTACGGACACCAGGTGGCCCAGAACAGCAGAATCACCGGCCGCTGCAGATGGTCGGGATCGAATCGAATGATTTCGCCTGATGCGCCCCGGCCGTCGAACGACGATGCATGTTGGACACTTTGCGCGGAGGCGGACAACAGAACAACGAGGCCCGAGAAGAAGAGTCCGATGATGCGCGCGTGCATTGGCATGGGAGCGATCCTGCGAAAACGAGGAGATCCGGGAGCACGCACGGCGCAAGCCTATACCCGCCGATGGGGTGGAGACTTGGACGATGCCGCCGGCTCAGGGCGAGAAAGGACGAGATTGGCAATCCAACCTTCGTCGATCCATCGCTTGAGCAGCGAGAGCGATCGCACGGCGACTTCCTCGACGGCATACCACCGACAGAGCACTTCGCAGACTTCCGCGAAATTTCCATCGGCATCGATAACGTCGAGTGCCGCCGCTTCGTCGGATTCTATGGCGCGGTGAAATACGGTGATCCCCTTCCTGTATATCGCCCTCGTTTGCGGCTCCGCCATTCTTTCGAGAGCAGGCGGCGTTTCGCTCGCATCAAGCGCCTTGCGAACGGCTGCCACATTCCAATGCAAAACGCACCGTTCGAGCGACTTGGAGAGGCCAAAGCGCATCGTCGGCCACTCTTCGGCGGGAACCCCCTGAAACGTCGCCGCGCCTACAACGGCTTCATCGGCGGCGTCGAACGCCAGGCCCAGGCACCACTCAAAACGCACCATTTCCTCCAGCGCAGGATTCTCACACCACGGAGATGCCGTGCGGATGAATTCCGCCAACTCAGCGCCGTACCAGCGAATGTTGTATCGATGCGATGGAGTCGCCTCGACATAGGCCCGGGATGCCTCATCAAAGCCGTCTTCGCCGAGTAATACCCTGAGTCCCGGAAAGTCCTGGCGCAGAACCTCGATCAAGCGCGCGCAGTAGCCCTGTACATACACCGCCATACGTTGCGACGCCGACGCAGTGATCGTTTCAAGGATGCGTGTCGAACTGCCCAATGTGGATTGCAGGACGTCGGCTTGAAGTGCGCGCTGGCAGTCAAGGAGCGTCACGCCGCGGCCCTCGACTCGCGATTCGCGATCGATCGCGCCACGTCGAGTTCCGCCAGTAGCTCGCTGAGCGCCGGCATGCGATCGTCTCGTTCGATCATTGTCGATACAGAACCGAATCGACGTATGGCATCCGAATAAAGCGACCAGACCGGATCGACGATCGATGCATCGTGGGTGTCGACGATCAGGGAACCCTGGTTTTCGTGTCCCGCGAGATGGAATTGCTGCACTCGTTCGACCGGGATGCCGGCGAGATAGCTGACCGGGTCGTAGCCATGATTCATCGCGCTCACGTAGACATTGTTGATGTCGAGCAGGATCAGGCAGTCGGCTCGCTTGGCAAGCTCCGCGAGGAAGTCCCATTCCGTCAGCGTCGACTCGCCAAAGGCGACATAACTCGATACGTTTTCCAGGAGGATACGGCGCCCCAGCACATCTTGGACACGTGCAACGCGCGCGGTCACGTGAGCAAGCGCTTCCTCGGTCCACGGAAGTGGCATCAAGTCGTGCAAATTGACGCCGTCGACGCCGGTCCAGCAGAGATGATCCGATATCCAGGCCGGCTCGACATGACTCGCGAGCTCTTTGAGCCGATGCAAATAACCCTCATCCAACGGATCGCTGCTCCCGATGGAGAGCGAAACACCGTGCATGACCAGCGGAAACCGCTCGCGAAAACGCGCCAGGTATTGCAATGGACGGCCACCGGGAACCATGTAGTTCTCGGAGAGGATTTCCAGCCAATCGATCGGCAACGCTTGCGCGAGGATTTCCTCGTAATAGTCGACGCGAAGACCCAGACCGAACCCAAGTGCTGGATAGCGCGGATTCTGCTGACGCATCTCGTGTCCTCCTCCGAGAACCCGCAGCTCACGGGATCGAACATCAACCCCGTGAGCCACGGCGCACGGAGATCTAGGATTTCTTCGCCGCTGCTTGCGCAGCTTTGCACGTCGCGTCGTCTTTTTGCATGGTGAAGCCTTGGCCTTTGCAAGCGTTCTGGCCTTTACAGGAATTGCTCGCTTGCTTGCACGCACCCTGGCCCTTGCAGGAAGACGAGTTCTCGCACTTCACCTTTGCCTCGTCGCCAGCGGCAAAAGCGGTTCCCATATGGGCCATCGTGAACATGCCGGCCACCGCGGTAGCGAGCGCGATGCCCGTGAGTTTCGAACGAGTCGTTGCCATGTCGTACTCCGTTGGATAGTTGAATAGGAAACGCGAAGCGCCGCGCAGCAACAACGCAACGCCAGCCAGGGCGCGGTCCCGGCATGGTCCCCAAGGAGAACGGACCTCCGGGGAAGTCCTTTCACACTCAGCACTCATTACTCTCATTCGTTCACGCGCAATGAAATGGGCGCTTGCGGACCTCGGTCTGACTGTCGGCGCTACGGGCCGGGGTTGAAAGTGCGGCTCGCGACGAGCTGCTCCCTTGATCTCAACGTAATAGGAGGAATTCATGCGCGACTTGTTCGCCGTGTGGTGCGGCGCAGCATTGCGCCTCTTGGAACGACTGGACGGTTTGGGCCCATTGGTGGTTCGCCTCGTCTTTGGCTATTTCTGGTTCGAGACCGGCCTCGCCAAAGTTCAGAACCTTGTGGGTTTCACGGCGCGGTTCGTCGATTGGGGGATTCGCTTTCCCGCTTTTAGCGCGGCGCTCTCGGCGTGGACCGAGCTGATCGGGGGCGCGTTGCTGATGCTCGGGCTGTTCACCCGGCTCACGACTATTCCGATGATCATCAACATGATCGTCGCCATTGCGCTGGTCGTCATCAAGAACGTGCACGGACTTGACGATTTTGTCGAGCTGGATGAGGTGATGTACTCACTCATCTTTTTCTGGCTCCTTTTGGCAGGACCCGGCCGATTCAGCGTCGATGAGTTCCTTCGAAGATGGCTCGGCCTCGCGCGACGTTAGTATCAGGGACTGGCGGCACTCTGATACTCGCAATGTTGACTCAGACAATCCGTGCCAGACGACCGTAGCTCTACTGTTGACCCGTGTCGAAATCTTGGGACGACGTCAGCGCGACGGCGACTCGATCGTGGATCAGGACGCGGGTGAAGCTTACGCATCGCGCCTCTGAAGAAATCACCTCAGCGCTTGGCAGCGTCAGGCAGCAGCGTTGCCTTGTGCCGCCGAGCGTATACGGCCCCTGCTATTGCCGAAACGGGGCCGCGTCGAGGCTCAGCCAGCATTCGACCGATTGAAATTGTTCAAGGCGCCTGGGCAGCGGTCAACCGAATTCCTTTGACGAGCAACCAAACGCCCGTCGCCATTTCGAAGAGCGCCATCGGCGTATCGAACAGCCAAACGTTGACTCGTTCACCGAAGTCGGGCCACGCAAGAAAGGCGAAGGCGCACACCAAGCACCATGCCGAAGCGACCAGCCCGAGGATAGCTAACGTCCTCGGGATATACCTCGACCTGAGCCAGAGTAGGCCGCAGAGCGTTGATGCAATCGCCCAGAATGGGAGGCCAACGTAATAAGCATCGAAGCTTCCGCGAAGATGCGCCCTGGCCAATGCCTGCAGATGATTCGCTTCCACCACGTGCAAATAGGGCGTATTGCCCAGCAGCGTGAAGGCACTGAGCATTTCGAGCGGAATGACGACCCACATGATGGCGTAGATGGCCCTGCAGAAGGCAGCCGCCAAGGCAAGCGTGTGACTTGTAGGTTTGAGAATGACGTACAGTGAGGCGGAGATCGCAACAACATTGACCGCGTAAACCAGATTGCAGGCGACCCAGAGATGGAATCGAGTCTCATGCGCGAGGATGTTGGCGGCTGTGTCGACGGCGTTGCCCGGCACAATGAGATTTGCGCCAATATAGAAATTCGCAAAGACCACGAGCACCATCGCGAAAGGTAAACTAAAGCCGGCGATGACCGCTGCTTGGCGCTGTGGCGCACTTGCTGAAGTTTGCGTCATACGAATGTCCTAGGTCTTATCCAAAGGTGATCTTACGGCCCCGGTGCATTCGTGAGCCGAAAGCGCCGGCAGCTGTTGAATCGTGCAATGTCGACACGGAGGAGCGATCGGCTTCTTCAGTCGCGCGTCGACCTACTCCGCACGCGCATGCGCTTGACCGAAAACGCTCTGGTGGACTTCGCTGGTCTGTCGACTCCGTGGAACGGCCGGTGCCTGGGCGGCACATCGAGCCGGCGGAAGGCACCTTTCGTTCCATCTCCCTTCGCGAGGAGTAGGATGTCTCCAGACAATGCCCCAAGGGTGGCGCCGATGAAAGTGTTTCTCGAAGCCTGCCTCGCTGCCGCATTGCTCGGCCTCGCCTCTGACGTACCGGCCTCTCCGACGATTGAGCTCAAGGACGGTAGCCGCATCGAGGGCGAGATCCAGAGCATCGACAGTGGCGTGTACACCGTGCTCTCGCCCAGCATCGGCACCGTGCATGTAGCGCAGTCGAACATCGTGCGGATCGTGTACGGCGGCGACGTCTCGAACGCGGCGGATGCAACAGGCAAATCGTCGCCGCGTGACGACGCCTTGACCGGCGACATTCAGCAACTGCAGACGCGTCTGGCGCAGGATCCGGCAACCATGCAGTCGATCATGAGCCTGCAGTCAGACCCGCAGATCCAGGCTATCCTGAGTGATCCGGCCATCGTCAAGGCCATTCAGGAGGGGGACTACATGAGCCTGCTCGGCAACGCGAAGATCCAGGCATTGGAAAGCAACGAGCATTTGAAACAACTGCTACAGCAACAAGCCCATTGACCAAACGAGGCATCCTTAACCCTGCGGCGGCCTCAAACGAATCAAGGCAGCTCATTGGTCCGCGCAGATTTGGGGCGCACCGCTGCGCCGCACGCGAGCCCGGCGTGTTGATTGAACGAGCTTACGAGCTCGTTTCGCGGCTATTGATGGCGTTGATCTTCGTTGTCTCCGGCTGAAGCACGTTGGCCGCCTATAGCCCGACCGAAGGATATTTCTCCTCGTTTGGGCACCCTTGCCGCTCGGTTCAATCTGCGGGAAACGCCGCGTCCGCTCGGCCCATGCGAGACTGGCGTCTCGCGTGTCCCGGTTTCGAATCTCGAATTTTGGGCGTTGCGCAGCCATTTGCCGACATTCGCCGGGCTCATCGCTTCTTCCCCCCGAAGCCGGGGATGGCCGTGGCTTGTTTCATCCACGACGACGCCTGACGTTCGTTGAGGTCGTCCACTGATTCGAGGTCCACGCCTCGCGAATCCTTGCCCATTCCCAACGGCGTAACCGGTGGTACCGGCTTGAGTGCGGTGCCGCGCCCGAACGTGAGCTTGACGTGGCCGGCGAAGCCGCCGCAGCAGAAGCACCAGCCGTCGCCAACGCCATACCACGCCATTCCCCACTTCACCGAGCGCTTTAAGGCCGGCAGCGTCTTGGCCGCCAGGGCATCGACGCGTTCGGCGATGCCGCGTTGCGGCTGCGGCAGGCTGCGGATGTAGGCAAAAACCGGCTCGTCCCCGTCCTTGGCCTTCGCGGGGCTTGCCCTGCCAGTCATTGCGGCCGGCAGCGTCATCGCGACGACTTGCGCGGCCGTGCGCTTGCTGGGTTTGCTGGGTTTGCGTGCGTTCGGCTTTGCCTTGTCGACCGGCCTGGCAACCGGTTTTCCAGTCGCCGTGCGGCTTGCCTTCTTGACGACAATTGCGCGTGCCACTTTAGACCTCCAATCGGGGCATCCCGTGGACCCACGGGTCATGTGCGGGCTTACGGCGCTCATAGGAACGTTACCACCACTCGGAGGAACACCGTTGCGGAGACGGGCTGCCGAGGAACGACTCGGCGACCGCGTTGTCCCAGCAGTTGCCGCGTCGACTCATACTCGGCCGCAGCAGATGGGCTTGGCAGAAGCCGCGCCAATCCTCGCAGTCGCATTGCGTGCCCAGGTCGAATGCACGCTGACGGCGTGCGCCGGTTGGCGTTGCAACATCGCCATCAGGAAGGCATCCAGGACGAGCCTACATGCGTGACCTGCTGGAGCTGGAGAGTCAGGATGTGCGGGCGGCCGCGGGATGGGCACGGTTTTGCTATCAAGTGAAGAAATGGATCGCCGGCTTCACGGCGGGGTTGTGCGGACTCGACAGCTGGTGTTCACAGGAAGAGATCTCTCCTGTCAGGGCGCGGACATGCAGGTCTGGAGTTTTCTCGGAATTCAGATTGTCGAAGAAAAGAACGCTGCGGATGAAGACATCATCTCGACCTCGTCAGGCAGGCGTGTTGCACGCGTCATTCGCACAGACGAAGAATTCATGATCGCGAAGTCCGTCATTCGCGTCCTCGAGGCCGATCAACACGGAGAGGCCGATCAACACGGAAATCGTACGCCATGAAAACTCACACGCTGACTCCGGATCTACTGAACAAGATGGACGCCTACTGGCGGGCTGCCAACTATGTTTCGGTCGGCCAGATTTATCTCTACGACAATCCGCTGCTGAAGGAGCCGCTGAAGCTGTCGCACGTGAAGCCACTGGTGGTCGGCCACTGGGGTACGACGCCTGGCCAGAACTTCATCTACGTGCATCTGAATCGCGTGATCAAGAAATACGACCTCGACATGTTCTACGTTGCCGGTCCCGGCCATGGCGGTCCGGCCATCGTTGGCAATGTCTATCTCGAAGGCACGTGGAGCGAGATTTATCCGGATGTGTCCCGGGACGAAATGGGGTTGAAGAAGCTGTTCAAGCAGTTCTCGTTTCCCGGTGGGATATCCAGCCATGTCGCGCCGACGACGCCCGGTTCGATACACGAAGGCGGAGAACTCGGATACTCGCTCAGCCACGCGTTCGGCGCCGCGCTCGACCATCCTGGCTTGATCGTCGCCTGCGTCGTCGGTGACGGTGAAGCCGAAACGGGGCCGCTGGCGACGGCATGGCAATCCAACAGATTGCTCGACCCCGCCACTGACGGCGCAGTGCTGCCCATCCTGCATCTGAACGGCTACAAGATCAGCAATCCGACGGTATTGGCCCGCATCGATGGCGATGAACTAAAGCAATTCTTCCACGGCTGCGGCTGGGCACCTTACTTCGTGGAAGGCGACGAGCCGGAAAGAATGCACGAACTCATGGCCAGTGCATTGGACGCTGCGATCGAAGACATTCGCAAAATCCAGCACCTTGCACGCACATCGAACCATGCTGCCCAGTCACGCTGGCCTATGATCGTGCTGCGGTCTCCCAAGGGTTGGACGGGACCGAAGGTTGTCGACGGACTGCAGATCGAGGGCACTTTTCGCGCACATCAGGTTCCGCTGCTGGTGGATTCGGCGCATCCCGATCATGTCGCGTTGCTTGAAAATTGGATGAGAAGCTACCGGCCCGAGGAACTGTTCGACGAACAAGGACGCCTCGTGCCGGAACTGGGCGAGCTTGCACCCGAGGGCAATCGCCGAATGGGCGCCAATCCGCACGCCAACGGCGGCCTGCTGCTGCGCGATCTGCTCATGCCGGACTTTCGCGTCCACGCGGTGAATGTCCCGTCGCCTGGCGTCGTCGATGCGCAAGACACTTTGGTGCTGGGCAAGTTTCTGCGTGATGTCATTCGAGCCAATCAGGACCAGCGCAATTTCCGGCTGTTCGGTCCCGACGAGACGCTGTCGAATCTGCTCGGCGCCGTGTTCGAGGTCACCGACCGTCAATGGGACACGCGCAAACAAAGCAACGATGAGTTCCTTGCAGCGGCCGGTCGAGTGCTCGATTCGATGCTTAGCGAGCATCAATGCGAAGGATGGCTGGAAGGCTATCTGCTCACCGGCAGGCACGGCCTGTTCAACAGCTACGAGGCTTTCATCCGCATCGTCGACTCGATGTTCAGCCAGCATGCGAAATGGTTGAAGGTTACCAAGGAGCTGCCGTGGCGCCGTCCAATCGCGTCGCTGAACTATCTGCTTGCTTCGCACGTCTGGCAACAGGATCACAATGGATTTACCCATCAGGATCCGGGCTTTCTCGATCACGTCATCAACAAGAAGGCCGACATCGTGCGCGCCTATCTGCCGCCGGACGCCAACTGCCTGCTCTCGGTCATCGATCATTGCTTGCGCAGCCGCAACTACGTCAACGTCGTCGTCGCCGGCAAGCATGCGTTGCCGCAGTGGTTGTCGATGGACGCTGCCGTCGCGCATTGCACCGAAGGCATCGGCATCTGGCAATGGGCGAGCAACGATCAAGAGACCGAACCGGACGTGGTGATGGCCTGTTGTGGCGATACGCCGACGCTGGAAATCCTGGCTGCCGTCTCGCTCCTGCGCGAGCATTTGCCCGAGCTGAAGATCCGCGTCGTCAACGTCGTGGATTTGATGAAGCTGCAGTCGTCCTCGGAGCACCCGCATGGACTCAACGAACAGGACTACGACTCCCTATTCACCACAGACAAACACATCATCTTCGGGTTTCATGGCTATCCCTGGCTGATTCATCGGTTGACCTATCGGCGGACCAACCGCAATCTGCACGTCCGCGGTTACAAGGAAGAGGGCACGATCACAACGGCCTTCGACATGCGCGTGCAGAACGACCTCGACCGCTTTCATCTGGTCATGGACGTCATCGATCGGCTTCCGCACCTCGGCTCGCCGGGTGCGTACCTCAAGCAGCAGATGCGCGACAAACTGATCGAACACGAGCGCTACATCGATGAATACGGACAGGACTTGCCCGAAATACGCAATTGGAAGTGGAAAGATCCGGGAGAGAGCGTCAATGGCAAAATCAAAGAGAGGGGCAAATCGGAATACCAATGAAAACATGCGAAGACAAAGGCGGTAAGCTGCCGGAAGTTCAGCTGAGCGGCAACTGGTCAAAGGAGGCTTGTTTCAAATCTTGTTCCGCCGGTGGAAAGACTGCTCAAGTCGCGCGGTAAAGTCCGAATATTGTTGGACATGAACGATTTTCACGGTTGCACGGCAAGCGCGACCTGGAAGCACATCACGTTCGATGTGAAGACACTTCAACGACATCAAGCGCGTCGCTATTTCTGGCGAAAGAATGTGGGAGCAAGCCATGGCCGCGTTTTGCAAGGCCTTCGCTCGCGCCAAGGTCCGCTATTTCGATCGTGCAGCACGTAGCGAGGCGGACGCCTGGCTCGAAGCCATTTGAAGACGCTACGGGACGGATTCCAATATGGACGCCAACGCCAAACGACCCAAGACTCCCGCGCCTGAGCCGCGTCGTTCCGCAGAATCGGATCCGAAGGCGGCCAACGCCAAGCCAGACGGGAACGACGATTTGAAATCGTTGCCCCTGGCGCAAGTGGAAAGAAAGCTGGGCTCGTCGCCGAATGGGCTTACGCAGGCCGAGGCGCAAAAGCGGATGACCCAATACGGCCCGAACGAGATCGAGGAAAAGAAAACCAACCCGATTCTGAAATTGCTCACCTATTTCTGGGGCCCGATTCCGTGGATGATTGAAGTCGCCGTAGTACTGTCGGGAGTGGTCGGACACTGGCCGGATTTTTTTATCATCCTGCTGCTGCTGGTAACCAACGCCGGGGTTGGTTTCTGGGAAGAACATTCGGCGGGCAACGCCATCGCTGCTTTGAAGGCCAGGCTTGCGACCAAGACGCGGGTGAAGCGCGACGGAAAATGGATGACTCCACCCGCGCGTGAGCTCGTGCCGGGCGATGTCATCCAGCTGCGGCTTGGCGATATCGTGCCGGCCGACGCCCGCCTGCTCGATGGCGATCCGATGTCAGTCGATCAATCCACGCTGACCGGCGAGTCGCTCCCCACGACACGCCATCCCGGCGATGCGGTGTTTTCCGGCTCGATCGTCCGTCGCGGCCAGAGCAGTGCACTCGTCTATGCAACCGGTGCAAACACGTACTTCGGCAAGACGGCCAAACTGGTGGAGCAGGCGCATACCGTCAGCCATTTCCAGAAGGCCGTGCTGAAGATCGGCAACTACCTGATCATTCTCGCAGTGGCTCTTGTCGTTGTGATCATCGCCGTTGCGACCTTTCGCGGCGACCCCATCCTCACGACATTGCAGTTTGCGCTGGTGCTAGCCGTTGCCGCCATTCCCGTGGCGATGCCAACGGTGCTCTCCGTGACAATGGCGGTCGGCGCGCGCCTGCTCTCCAAGAAAAAAGCGATCGTCAGCCGATTGGTGGCCATCGAAGAGCTCGCCGGCATGGACGTGTTGTGCGCGGACAAGACCGGCACGCTGACGCAAGGCAAGCTGACGCTGGGCGATCCGTTCTGCGTGGCAGGTACGACGCCTGAGCAGGTGATTCTCGATGCTGCACTGGCGTCGCGCGCCGACAACGACGACACCATCGACCTGGCCGTGCTGAGCGGCGTAAAGGACAGGCAGGCATTGAAGGGCTACCAGATCGTTCACTTCACGCCATTCGATCCGGTGCACAAACGCACCGAGGCCAGCGTCGAGGACAAGAACGGCAAGACGTTCAAGGTGACCAAGGGCGCGCCGCAAGTGATCCTCGAGCTGTCGGCCAATGCAGGACCCGTGAAGGAGGACATGGAGAAGGCCGTCAATGATTTCGCGACGCGCGGTTTTCGTGCGCTCGGTGTGGCGCGCGCCGATGTGGACGGACAATGGCAGCTGGTTGGGGTCTTACCCTTGTTCGATCCGCCGCGGGACGATGCCAAAGCCACCGTCGCCACCGCATGCGCGATGGGTGTAAAGGTCGAGATGGTGACCGGCGATGCGTTGGCGATCGCCAAGGAGACCGCCAAGAAGCTGGACATGGGAGCCAACATCCTCGATGCCAGCTGTCTGGGCGACACAAACAGGCAGGAAAGCGCGGAGGTCGCCGCGTCCATCGACAGCGCTGACGGTTTCGCCGAGGTCTTCCCGGAGCACAAGTTCCACATCGTCGATGTCCTGCAGAAACGCGGACACATCGTCGGCATGACAGGCGACGGCGTGAATGACGCCCCCGCACTGAAAAAGGCCGATTGCGGCATCGCCGTTTCCGGCGCGACGGACGCGGCGCGCGCGGCGGCATCGATCGTGCTGACGACGCCCGGATTGTCGGTGATCATCGACGCGATCAAGGAAAGTCGCCGCATTTTCCAGCGCATGAACAGCTACGCGATCTACCGCATCGCCGAAACGCTGCGCGTACTCCTGTTCATGACCGTGGCAATCCTGTTCTTCAATTTCTATCCGTTGACGGCCGTGATGATCGTGATGCTGGCCGTGCTCAACGACGGCGCCATTCTCTCCATTGCCTACGACAATGTGCGCTACAAGACGAAGCCGGAGGCGTGGAACATGCGGATGGTGCTTGGGATTTCTACGGTGCTGGGCATCATCGGCGTCGTCGCCGCATTTGGCCTGTTCTCTCTTGGCGAACGGGTCTTTCATCTAGACCGGCCGCACATTCAAACGCTGATGTATTTGAAGATGTCAGTTGCCGGACATCTGACCATTTTTCTGACGCGCACCCGCGGACCGTTCTGGTCCATACGTCCGGCAACGATTTTATGGATCGCTGTTCTCGGTACCCAAGCCGTTGCGACCCTGATCGCAGTCTATGGATTCCTCGTGCCGCCCCTCGGCTGGAAATGGGCAGGGTTCGTCTGGGGCTATGCGCTGATCTGCGCGCTCTTAAGCGACCGTCTGAAACTGCTGGCCTACCGGATTCTTGATCCAGTCAAGAAAGGTGAGACCCAATGCGCATCGCAATAAAGATCAAAAACCGAATCCAAAACCGCACGTGAAGTCGAAGGTAAGGCGCCAAACCCCAGGCAAGGCGCGACCGGCCACCGAAGCGGAAGACCAATCACAGCCCGAAGCCAAGGCCGAACCGGAACCCCAATCCAGTGACGTAGCAACAAACCGAGGACATGGATGAGATCCATGACAAAGGCCAATCACACCGCGCAGAAGCTGCGGATGGTGCAGAGTCAGGCGGCCCCCGACTTTCTGGATCCGAAGTACGAGTGGCGTCGTCTCTTTGCCGAGGCTTGGGGCACTTTCCTTCTGGTTCTCGTCGCTGCGGGCGGCGGCGTGGTCGCCGCCAAGAGCGGCGGAGCCGTCAGCCTGGGGATGATCGTAACTGCGCCCGGGCTCATGGTGATGGCGATCATCTACTTCATGGGCACCGTTAGCGGGGCGCACTTGAACCCGGCCGTTACGGTGGCGTTCGCATTGCGACGCAACTTCCCTTGGGGCCGGGTACCGGCCTATGTCGTGGCACAGATGGTCGGCGGCATCGCGGCCGCACTCTTTCTTCGGACCATGTTCGGCACCATCGGCGCACTTGGCGCGACCGTGCCTGGCCATGGTGTCAGCAGCGGACAAGCTTTGGCGATGGAAGTGGTATTGACCGCCGGACTGGTGAACACCATCCTGGGCACGGCTGCCGGGGCGCGCAATATCGGCGCCAACGGCGCCATCGCCGTGGGCGGATACATTGCTCTGGCGGGTCTTTGGGCGGCGCCGATCAGCGGTGCTTCGATGAACCCAGCGCGATCATTGGCGCCCGATCTGGTGCGTGGTGACCTCGGGACTGCGTGGATCTATTTGGCAGGACCGTTTCTCGGGGCGCTGATAGGCGCCGCCTTCGAGTGGATACTGCGAGGCAAGCCCACGCCTTCCGGAGCAATTGCGGCGCAAGGTTCCATAGGCCGCCGTGATCCCACCGAAACGACTGAAGATCAGCAGGATAAAAATGAAGATTGATACCCGCGAATTCCGAGTTCCGCCGGGAGAAAAGGTCGATCTCAAGAAGTGGCCGACGTCGGTAAAACCGGTATACAAGTCGGATAAGCAATACAGGAAGCTCCTCCAACGGCACGTCGACGAGCTGAGCGCGCTGCAGCGCCTTCACTACGCATCCGGCCGCTATGCGATGCTGCTGATTCTTCAGGGCATGGATGGCGCGGGAAAGGATGGCGCAATTCGCCATGTCATGTCTGGTGTCAATCCGCAGGGGTGCGAGGTTTTCAGTTTCAAGCAGCCCAGCGCCGAGGAACTCAAGCATGACTTCTTGTGGCGCACCACCTGCCGTCTGCCGGAGCGGGGCCGGCTCGGCATCTTCAACCGCTCGTACTACGAGGAGGTCCTGGTCGTTCGCGTGCATCCGGAGATGCTTCGCACGCAGCAGCTGCCGGCTGCATTGATCGACGAGAAAGATATCTGGGAACAGCGCTATCGCTCCATAGTGGACCTGGAGGAACACCTGCACCGCAACGGCACACGCACCGTCAAGGTCTTTCTCCATTTGTCGAAGGAAGAGCAGCGCAAGCGCTTTCTCGAAAGGATCGACGAGGCGGACAAGAACTGGAAGTTCAGCGCGTCGGATATCAGTGAGCGAATGCTTTGGCCGCAGTACGTGGAGGCTTACGACGCCTGCCTGCAAGCCACCAGCACACATCATTCGCCGTGGTACGTCGTGCCTGCCGACGACAAGGAAAATGCGCGACTGATCGTTTCCCAGACCCTTCTGGATGCGTTCAACGGACTCGATATGGCCTATCCCAAGACAACGGCGAAACGGCGACGTGAGCTCATGTCTATCCGCAAAGCGCTGGCGAGGTGACGCGGCAAATCCAGAACGCCATGCATTCAGATCACGTCTCGTCCAGCTTCACCTCTGCGCGGTGATAACGCTGACGAGTCATACGCGGTCACGTCGGCCTATATTCCCGCCTCGGCCCGCTTTCCCGCCAACGATTGAGAGAGCCGGCCGAATGTCGATCGCGCGTCGCCGGTCTCAAACCGGGAAAGCCATGTCGACGGCCTCCAGCGGCCGCGCGATCGAAGCGGAAACAACACGACGTTGCGCGTCGAAGACGATCCTGCCAAAGCCGCTTCGACCAACTTCACATCAGGACCAGTTAGCGCAGGCCGGTCAGGTAACTCTGAGGAAATTTGATGTATTCAGCAAGTCTGCCGAAACTCGGCCAGCGCACCTTTATCGATAGGCAGTGCCTCATTCAATCTGGCCTATCTCAGTTCCGCGTCTTTCGCTCGCTCTTCGTAAGTGGGTTTCTCGTGCTCGGAACCGGGATCTCCTGCGCCGGTGCGGCCGAGTCGACACACGCAATCAGTCGGGCCACCCTGTTCGAGCACGTCAATGTCGTGCCCATGGATCGCGAGCACGTATTGCCAGACCAGTCGGTGCTCGTCGAAGGCGACACGATCCGAGCGATGGGCACGCATCTCCAGGCGCCTCCAGAAGCCCACGTCATCGACGGCCGCGGAGCCGAATACCTTTCACCCGGCTTGGCTGATATGCACGTGCACTCCACGACGAGTCGGGACATGGTGCTGTTCCTCATCAACGGCGTCACGACCGTGCTGAACATGGGAGGCGCAACCTACGAGTATGTCGATCAAGTGGTTCCAAAGCTCAATCGTGGCGAGCTTCCGGGCCCTCACGTCTATTTGGGCCTTCGCGTCGACGGCACACCCGAGTTCGGCCAGCTTGTTGTCACCACTCCGGCCCAAGCGCGCGCCGTCGTCGGCCTCGCAAAGACCAACGGTTACGACTTCATCAAGGTCTATAACAATTTGTCGCCCGAGGTCTTCGAGGCGTTTGTCGACGAAGGCAAGAAGCAGCGCCTTCCCGTAGTCGGCCATGGCGTGACACGCGTCGGCATCGAGCGTCAGCTCGCCGCCGGACAACTCATGGTTGCCCACGCTGAAGAATACCTTTACACCGTGTTCTTTCCGGCTGGCGCTGACGTCGGTAACCGAGCGCCACGACTCGACCAGATCCCGGCCGCTGTCGCGTTCACAAAGCATTACGGTGCCTTTGTTACCGCGGATCTCAATACCTACGCCACGATTGCGCAGCAGTGGGGCAAACCAGAGGTGGTGAGCGGGTTTCTCGCGATGCCAACGTCCCGTTACCTCGATCCCGATGATCGCATCGCGTGGAGCGCCGGTGGCTATGACACTCGCACGGGAAGTCTTGATGCCAGGTTGGCGTTCCTCAAAGAGTTCATCAAGGCACTGGATAAAGCGGGCGTTCCTCTCATCGCCGGCACGGACACGCCATCAATACCGGGACTGGTTCCTGGCTTTTCATTGCATCAGGACCTTAACGCCCTGGAGGCGGCTGGCCTAAGTCGCTTTGAAGTCTTGTCCGCTGCCACTCGGATTCCAGGCCAGTTCATCGCCCGAGCCAAACCCGGTGCTCAACGGTTCGGCACTATTGCTGCGGGTAACCGAGCCGACTTGATTCTTTCCTCGGCCAATCCTCTTGAGGATCTTACGACGCTTGAGCATCCACGGGGCGTCATGTCGCACGGGCGATGGTATGGCTCTGAAGAACTCATCTCACGGCTCAATGGAGTAGCAGAAAAATATCAGGCAGCCCAATGGCCACCTGGAAACTAAAGGAAGCGCACTGAGCATCCGACCGTCAACGCAAGGTCGCAAGTGAGACTGCGTGACGAGCGAGATTTTTCACCGCAAAACGCGCTTCGCGCGAGCCTGGATCTGTCAGTGCACAACAGCATTTTGACAGGTCGATGGGGAAGCGGTTGAGTCCCGATGGTTCCCTGCCCCTTCCTTGTTAGGGTCCCTGTTCGGATGAGGCGAAATTCGCGTCTCTCCGGCCTCCAGTTGACGTCGTAACAGGCTCTTCGCGCCCACCCTGCCGTGCAATGGCACGTCAGAGACGCGAACGACCCTGAAAATTTCCCCGTTTACGGCCGACGGGAGCATCGCGATGAAGGCCGTCGTCGCGTTGCGCGACAGCACCCCGATGGACGGCCCGCACGGTAACAATCGACGTGAACGCAATGCGCGCTTCGCAACTCCCCAAGCATCGCTTCGGTATCACGCTCAACTAACAGCGGCTGGAGTATGTTGTGGTTTGCGCTCAGAGACGCCACGCGTCTCGCCAACTAAGCGCCTCGGACCTGCGGTTCCCTTTCTAACGCCTCTGAGATCGCGCCCTTGATTCTTCAAGGGCCTCGGCTTCGGCCGCCTTCGTTCCGCTCATCGGAACGCTCTAATGAGGATCCATCCCATGAACAATTCCAACGCAACCCCGAGCCAGCAGGCCAATCTTGTCGATACCGTCGCGGCGCAGGGAACGCTCAACACCTTCAGCAAGGTGATCGCCGCTGCGGGTTTGACCAATGTCCTCAATAGTCCGGGACCGTTTACTGTATTTGCACCATCGGACGCAGCATTCGAGAAACTCCCCGCAGGTCGGCTCGACGGCTGGCTGAAACCGGAGAACAAGGATCAGCTGATCTCTGTTCTCAAGTACCACGTCTCGCCGGGACGGGCCACGGGTCAGGACGTCGGCAAGCTCACCGAGACCAAGACTGTCAACGGGCAGTTTGCCCAGATCAAGCGCGCGGGTGAAGGCATCATGATCGACAACGCGACGATCACGACGCGTGATCTTGGATCGAGCAATGGCGTGATCCACGTCATCGACCAGGTCCTGACGCCGACCAAGCACTAAGCGTTGAGTGCCGTGGCGAGCCATCCAGCTCGCCACGATTCCCTGCTTTCAACGTGAGGTCGCTGGCAGTGCCGTCGCCGACATGAGGTTCCTACCATGAGTGCCTTGCGAAAGCTTGAGCCTAGCGAGTATCGCTTCTCCTACTACAGCCTCGCTCACGCCGAGAGCGGCGTGTGCATCGATATGGGCGACGGTCGGGTCAGGTTCGATTGGGCGTATGTGCCCTTTGGTGAAATCCCGGGTGCCTTCGCCGCCTTCGCGCGCAGGTTGCATTTTCGAAGCGGCCAGCATGTCGATGAGCCCGCACGGCAGATAGCGGTCCCATGCCGCCCGTTGCGTGCAGTCTAGCGACTTCCACGTTACCCGCATTCCTTGACGCACAAGCCGACACATGCGTCACGCGTTCGAGCGTAGCGTTCGGCGCGACCACCGCAAGGATCCGCTCATGCGTGCACTGATCACCGTCGAACGCCACCGTTCTACGCCGGGCCCCTACCTGGTTGGGCCGCAAGCAGCCGTGCTTCTCGATGGCCTGCCCGGCATCTCTGAAGTCCGCATCGAGCACGAAGGCATTTACCGCGCAATCCTGAGCTATCGTTGGAAGGACCCCGGCATCCATTCCCCGGGGATCGAAGCGACACTCAAGACGCAGGGCATGCAGCTCGTATAGTTGGCATCGTGGCAGGAACATGATTGAACGAACACGAGCTCGCCGAGGAGCTCCTGCACCGCCACTTCACCGCAACCGCGGCGGCGGTCGCGCTCATGCTGAAGAATCTGCCTGCTGAAGTGCGCAGCCGCACCATCGACGCTGTGACCAGCGGCGCCGGCAAGCTCCGAGCTGCGAACGCGCGCGGAGTCGAACGAGACGGAGCTAACCATCGCTTTCGTTTTTTCTCTTACGTAGTGCGTCGATCGGCGGCTTCGTCGGCAGCCACATCGCAAGCCACACCACTACGATCGCGACCAACTGGTAAAAAAATAACTTGACCTCGGTACCCTCGACGACCAGGACATTTCTAGCCCAATACACCGCCGAGGCAAAAAAAAAGACTGCCGTGGCAATCAGAAGACCATTCTGAAGATCGTTCGCCTCCACATTTCGCACTTTCCCACAATCCACGTCTGACCTAATCTGCGCACAGATCGTGGCTGCCGGCGATGTTCGCGTGTCGTCTGCCTTCCCAATGAGGCGAAGCACGTGGTCGCCGTCAACGATTGCGGCAGTCTCCCGGCGCCGCTGCTCGCGATTCCGCGACGAGGCCTGCCGTCATGGCGCGTCAAATCCGTTGGCGAAGATGGTGTCGTCAAACGAGACGGTGACGGTCGCGGTCCCGAGGTTCGAATCCGTGTCGCCGTCCCATGCCGCGAAGGTGAACGTGTCGGCGCCTGAGAAGCCGCGGTCGGGATAGTACGTCGCGGTCGTGCCGGAGAGCCCGACCGTGCCGTTCGCCGGCTGCGAGACGATGCGGAGCGTCAGCGCATTGCCGTCGGCGTCGCTCGCGCTGAGCGGAATCGCAACTGGCGTGCCGTCGGAGCTCGCCGTCGTATCGTTGACGACCGCGGCATGGTTCGGGTTGGAATCGTCGCTGTTCGGACCTCTATGGCACGCATAGCAGCCGATCTGGAAACCGGTCCAGAACGTGCGCGTTCCATAGCGCGTGTTGAACACGCGATCGGCCTTGCTGTACGAGAGCACGGTGCCGCGGTAGTCGGTGCCGTGACAGGCGCGGCAGGCTGCGCCGCCGCCCTCGGCCGCATCGGCGTGACCGCTGATCCAGCTCGCGCCGACCGGATGCATGCCGTGCGGGCCGCCGTCGACCGTGTTAGGCGAGTTGCCGTGGCAGGTCACGCACTCGACCAACGCGCCGGCATGGCCTTGCAGCGCGATGCTCTGCAGGTTGTCGTTGACGTGCGAGCTCGGGAACTCGGCATGCGTCGAGCCGTGGCACGCTTCGCATTGCAAGCCGCCGTGTCCGGTCGAGAAGCGGTACAGCGAGAAGCCCTGCTCCGGTACGTCGGGCGTCGTCGCGAACGTCGCATCGACCGCGACCCGGCGCTGGCCGTTCGTGTCATAGACATTCGTGTAGCGGATCTCGCCATTGTTGCTCAGCGCCGTGCCGGTGTGGCAGTTCTGGCATGTCGGCTCGTCCAGCCAGCCGGCGCGACCCTGCGCGCCGACGCGGCTCATCGAGCCATGGCAGCTCTGGCACTGCATCTCGAGGGTGCCGTCGGTCGCTACCGCATTGCCCATGACGCCGCGCAGGCATTTGGTCGTCGAACCCGGATGGCAGGTGTAGCAGGCCGAGCGGTTGTTATCGTTGTCGAGCGACATCCCGGTCGCGGGATCGATCACGTTCGCGTGCAATCTGTGCATCGACGTCGTCAGCGGCGCGACACCGGCGACACCGACAGTGCCGAGCGCGTTCGACGCGTGGCAGACCGCGCAGAGCACCGGCTTGCCGAGCTGCGTGACGGTCGCGTAGAGCCCGCTCGCGTCGTAGCCCGCGTCGACGAGTTCGCCTGCGTAGTCCGGATTGCCGCTTTGGCGATCGTCGTGCAGCAGGATCGCATTGAGCCGGTAATCACGCTCCGGGTCGGAATCGTTGACCCAGCCTTCCAACGGCTCCGCATCGGCGTTGCTGTTCGATGCATGGCAGGTCCTGCAGGTCATCTCGTCCGAGACGGGCAGCACGACGTCGCTGATCGCGAGCACGGCGCCGCCTGAATCACGCGCGGTCACGCGAAACACCGGATACGTATTCTTGTGGCCGCTGTCATCGTACGGCGTCGCCGGTATGCCCTCTCCGGTCCACATGCTGTTGATCGCGTCGAACGTCAGCGGCTGCGGTGCATTGGCGGTGCCCGGCATCGAGATGCCGGTTAGACCGGTGTCGGGCGGCAGCGGCTGGAGCAGACCGAACAGCGACTGCGCATAGCTCCAGAAGTCGGTCTTGCCGATCGACGTCGAATTGATCGATCCGGTCGGATCAGCGACTGCCTCGAACGTCACGTTGACGCCGGATGCGGACGACATCAGATGTCCGGTCGGATCGAGCACCTGCGCTTCGAGCGTGTTGTACGGCGGCAGGATCGACATGACCGAATAATCGGAATCCATGCAGTGCATGCCGAGATTGTTCCAGCCGATGACGGTCCAGTCACCGTTGGCGGCGCGCGCACCGGAAACGGTTGCAAGTCCGATGCAGGCAAGCAGAACGGCTTGCTCAGCTCGCAGTGCCATTGTCGACTCCTTCGTCCGCGGACGTCGCGCGATCCTAGCAGGGCGACAGCGGCCGGATGTGATCTGCATCAAATCGCTGACGATGGATTCGCGCTTGCGTTACGTAGTCGAAGCACGCCTGAGAATCATTCGCGTGGTACGCGATTCTCGCGAGCGCGCGCAGCGTGATGACCTTCACGGCGTCGCCGCCGAAAACGAGTACCCTCCGCCGTGCGCAGGGTTCGTCGGTACCTTCGAGCGGAGAAGCCATGATCACGCTGACAGTCAATGGCGTCGACCATCAGGTCAACGTCGATTCTTCCACGCCGCTGCTCTGGGTCTTACGCGATCACCTCGGGTTGACCGGCACGAAATACGGATGCGGCATCGAGGTTTGCGGCGCATGCACGGTGCTCGTCGACAACGAGTACGAGCGCTCGTGCGACATGGACGTCGGCGAAGCGCAAGGCCGCCAGATCACGACGATCGAAGGGCTGGCCGCGATCATGGCGCCATTGCAGCAGGCGTGGATCGCGAATCAGGTTCCGCAATGCGGCTACTGCCAGTCGGGCATGCTGATGGCCGCCGCTGCACTGTTGCGCCAGAACAGCAATCCTACCGACGCCGACATCGACGACTCGATGGACAACATCTGCGCGTGCGGCACGTACCAACGCATCCGCGCCGCGATCCATGCTGCGGCTGCCGCGCTGAGGAACCCGTCATGACCCGGCCCGAGCGCGAGCTCGTCGCGAGCGGACTCTCGCGGCGGCGTTTTCTCGTATCCAGTGCCGCCGCGGGCGGCATGATGATCGGCTTCTCGTTCCCGCTGGTCGGTCGCCTTGCGCGCGCCGCCGGAGCGCCACCGCAACCTGCGGACGCGGTCGTCAATTCGTGGATCCTGATCGGCAGCGACAACAGCATCACGATCTACGTCGGCAGCCAGGAGATGGGTCAGGGCGTGATCTCGGCGCTGCCGCAGATCGTCGCCGAAGACCTGATGGTCGATTGGTCGCAGGTGACCGGCGTGGTAGCTCCTCCCGATCCGGCCTTCGTCAATCCAGGCACCGGCGCGCAGCTCACCGGCGGCAGCATGAGCGTGCGCGGCTACTACGACGCGCTGCGCACGGCCGGCGCCGCGGCACGCGACATGCTCATCGCCGAGGCCGCGAGCGTCTGGGGCGTCGACCCCAGTGTCTGCAGCGCAATCGGCAACGGCACCGTTGTCAACACGCAGAACAACGCCGTGCTCACCTACGGCCAGCTCGCCGCGGGCGCAGCGCTGCGGACGCCGCCGACCAATCCGGCGCTGACTCCGGACTCCGATCTGCGCCTGATCGGCACGTCGGTGCCGCGCCTCGACATTCCGTCCAAATGCGACGGCACCGCGATCTTCGGCATCGACGTGACCGTGCCGGGCATGGTGTATGCGGTGATCAAGCACTGCCCGACGCTCGGCGGAACCGTTGCCAGCCCGCCGTCGACTCCGCCCGGCGCCATCGCGGTGGTCGCGCTCGACAACGCGGTCGCGGTCGTCGCAAACGATACGTACGCCGCCATGCAGGCGGCGGAGCAGCTCAACGTCAACTGGTCAATTCCGGCGTCGTCGGCCGACCTCGACAACGCGGTCATCGCGGCGCAGGCGCGCGAGCTGATCTTCTCGTCGACCACCGCGGTTGCCGAGACCGATGGCGACATCGCTGCAGCGCTCGCCGGCGCGGCGCAGCAGGTTGATCTGTATTACGACGTGCCGTATCTCGCGCACGCGACGCTGGAATCGATGAACTGCACGGCGTCAGTGACCGCGACCAACTGCGAGATCTGGGCGCCGACGCAGGCGCCGGGCCTCGTGCAGATCACGGCTGCGGCGCTGACCGGACTCACGCCCGATCAGGTCGCCGTGCACTGCACGTTCATGGGCGGCGGTCTCGGCCGCAAGTTCGAACTCGACTATGTCGCGCAGGCGGTCCGCGTCTCGATGGCGATCGGACAGCCGGTCAAGCTGACCTGGCCGCGCGAGGAGGACTTCGCGAACGACCAGTACCGACCGATGGCGCTGGTGCGCGTGCGCGCCGGTCTCGACGCCGCCGGCAATGTCGTCGCGTGGTGGTATCGCAACGTCTCGCCGTCGATCCTGTTCCAGCGCGGCTGGATCGGTCCGAACGATGTCGACTCGCAGGCGGTCGACGGGGCGATCGCGCAGGCGTATGCGTTCGGTACGCGGCAGGTCGAGTACACGCGCCACACGGCTGGCGTGCCGGTCGGCTTCTGGCGCTCGGTCGGGAATTCGATCAACGCCTTCATGGTCGAGAGCGCGCTCGACGAGCTCGCGCTGTTGGCCGGCGCCGATGCGCTTGAGTTCCGTCGCCGTCTGCTCGCCAACGACGCGCGCTCGCTCGCGGTTCTGAACGCGGCGGCGGCGCTTGGCGGCTGGGGCACGTCGCTGCCGAGCGGACATGCACGCGGCATTGCGTTCCACGCCGCGTTCGGCAGCATCGTCGCACAGGTCGTCGAGATCTCCGGTGCGACCCCGCTGCAGATCAAGGTGCACAGCGTCGCTTGCGTGATCGACTGCGGCCGCGTCATCAATCCGGACACGGTCGAAGCGCAGCTGCAAGGCGCTATCGCGCAAGGCATGACGGCCGCGCTCTGGGGCCAGATGACGTTCACCGCCGGCGCCGTCTCGCCGCGCAACTACAATCACTACAAGATGCTGCGCATGCGCGACATGCCCGTCGTCACGGTCCAGGTCATCGAGGGCGGACCGCCGATCGGCGGCGTCGGCGAGCCCGGCGTCCCGCCGATCGCACCGGCCATCGCGAACGCGTTTGCGGCGCTGACCGGAACGCGGCTGCGCACGCTGCCATTGACCGGGCCGCAGTCGACGCCACCGACGCCGCCAAACGAAGACGACATCTTCGCGGACGGCTTCGACTGACGCGACGCCGCCGCGCGGCGGACCTCACGCGCGCGTAACGCGCCGCGTCCGTGCGCGCAGGCTCTACACCTCGACGCGTGGTGGGCACCACCTGGGGCCCACGTGGTCAGCTATCTTGGTGGACCCTAGCTGGTGCCGACCACTGAACGATCTCATGGGTCAGCGTCCACGCTCTAAACACCGACACGGGCGCCGCCGCAGTTGAGGTAATCACCAACGCTCGCCGCCGGGGCGATCCCGACGGAACCCGTTCGTTCATCATCGGACGATTGTCGCTGCACGCCGAGCCGAGCTGAGTGGCTCTATTCGCGAGATCGACGCGTCGCGAGCTGTGGTCTTCGCCATCCGCAACCTTCAAGCCGCCGAACAGAACGGGCCGCGCCCTGCGCGTCGCCGTGAGCCTTAAGCAGGAAATCTGCCAGAAAAATGCCACGTCCGTTGCAAGGATTTTGTGCGTAGGCGCGCCCAAGCTTCTTGACGTTGCCGCGCCAACGAACGAATTGCCAAGCCCACGTGCGTTTTCGGAACAAATCATCGCGAGGATCTCTGCATATGTCATCCGTGAGCGAACCTTTGGCAGGCTCGGCGACCGTTAGCCGTACCGCGACAGCAAGAAATCGCCCCAGGCCGAGCGGTGTGAGCGCCGCCTCAACGATACGAATGTCATCGCCGGTATCCGTCGCTGCAAGGCCGTCAAAACGATCGAACGGATGGCCGCGCAACCTGCTCATCGCGACCGCTATCGGTCTTGCGCTCGACGCGTCCGGAGCGAATGACCGCTTGCTCGAGGCGAGCGCTGCTCCGCGTGCGCCCAACGTATTGGCAGTCACGAACTGTAACGACAACGGCGCCGGCAGCTTGAGACAGGTCATCGCAAGCGCCGTGAGCGGCGACACCATCGACCTGTCGCAGCTGAGCTGCACGACGATCTCGTTAACCAGTGGTCAGATTGCGACGTACGTCAGCAATCTGACGATTCAGGGACCCGGCCAAAGCCTGTTGACCATTGACGGCAATAGCGCCGACGAAGTCTTCGATTTTTCGGCCGGCAACGGGACGACTACGCTGCGCGATCTGGCGATCGCGGACGGTGTCTACGATGGCGGCGGCGGTTGCGTGTTCGTGGATGCCAACGCGGACCTCGCGCGCGTAACGCTGTCGTCGTGCATGTCTACCGACGGCGGCGCTGGGGCGATGCTCGTGCTCGGCAACCTTACGATGGATGCAAGCCTTGTTGCGGACAACGTGACGACTGACGGCGATGGCGGAGGCGTCGACGTTGAAGGTAACGCCACGATCAGCAACAGCGTCATCAGCGGAAATTCCGCATCGCAGCCGAGTCCCTTTGCGCCCAGCGGCGGTGGGCTCTCGGTCGTGGGCTACCTGCGCTTGACGGGCAGCCATGTCGAGAACAACTCTGTCACGTGTGCTTCCGCTGGATATTCCGCACGCGGCGGTGGCGTCGCCGCTTTCAGCGGAGCGAACATCATCCAGAGCACGATCAGCGGCAACACGGTCGAAAATTCCGCAGTCGAAGATAACGCGCGCGGCGGCGGACTTTATCTTTTTGGCAATCCCGTCAATCTCCAATACACCGCGGTCTACGACAATGTGGCGGGCGGAGACGGCGGCGGCCTCGTCATTACAGGTGATTCCATCGTCTTCAGCTCGACCATCGATCACAACAGCGGACGCAACAACAGCGCACTCGTTCTCGGAAGCTACGTCGCGGGACAGACGGCAGACATTGTCGACAGCACGATCTCGGGCAATCGATCCTCTGCGTCATCGGCCGTTTTCGCGTCGCTCCCGCTTGCCGTGTACAGCAGTACCATCGCTTTCAATACGGCAGCCGGGACCAGCGCCGGCCTCTATCTGTATCCCGGCGGCGATGCCGACATCGAGAGCACGATCATCGCGAACAACGCGTCGGATGGTGGCACCGGATTCGACTTGGTCGCGCGTGCTGCCGTCACAGGCTCGCACGACCTGATCGAAGTTCCTGCAACTGCCGTACCGCCCGATACGATCGTCGCCACGGATCCTATGCTGTCAGCCTTGGCGGACAATGGAGGCCCCACACGGACTCATGCATTGATGCCGGGAAGTCCGGCTATCGATGCCGGCAGCAACCCCTACGATGCAATGTACGACCAGCGCGGCTCGCCCTATCTGCGCGTCTTTGGCAGCGGGGCCGATATCGGCGCATATGAGGTGCAGACGAGTGCCGACGACACCATTTTCGAGAATGGATTCGAATGAGTCGCACACTCATCGCTTCGGCTGATCCAATGTCGCGACAAGACCCGCCCGGCATGCTGACCCCGAGCGACTTCGCCGAACAAGGTCAGCGAAGGGCTACAGGGTAGCCTGATCTATTTCTAAACGGTTGAAGAAGCGGGACGACATCACCGCCAACCATGTGCGCGGAAGCGCCGTTGCGGAACGTTGCAACCGGCCCTTCCTATGGAGCCATCCGTTCGAGGTTCATGAGACGCGGGTCGGCAGTGCCCTGCGCAGAAGTCGCAGGATCACGCTCCAGCACTGAGGGTGTTGCGCATGAACGGCCCCCGGATGATCGTCTGCAGGAAATCTCCCAGAAATATGCCACGCGCCCGGAGATGAAATGAGCGCGCATCGCGCGCACCGTGGGAGGCAGTCGTCTATGCCCGGACGCCTTCCCCGGAGGACCTGCGAATGCGCGACCGTCGAACGTGTTCATCGCTAGCCGCCTGCATCACGATGGGTCTCGCCGGCGCATCAGCGGCGGCGATCCCGATCGCCGTTCCACGTTCCGCGCCCGCGCCCGCCGATTTCGCACCAGCGCACACGCAGGTGCCGCACTCGGTGCTGCCGGTGACAAGCTGCGCGGATGATGGCAGTCCCGGCACGCTGCGCTCCGTCGTCGCGGCGGCGAACAGCGGCGACATCGTCGACGTCGGCGGGCTCTCCTGCAGCACCATCACCCTGCTTAACGGGCAGATCGGCGTCGCCGCAACCGACCTGACGATTCGCGGGCAGGCCGGTGTCTACCTGGACATCCAGGCGTACAACGCCCAGTCGCGAATCTTCGCGGGCCGCAATCTCACGCTCGACACCCTACACCTCAGCGGCGGCAAGTATCGGCCGAGCAGTGGAGTCGCGTTCGGCGGCTGCGTCTACGCGCAAAGTGTTTACCTCAAGAACACGGTCGTCACGAACTGCACCGTGCTCGCCGGAGCGGCCGATGCCGCAGCCGGCGGCGCAATCAAGGCGGGCTACGTGAAAATGGTGGACAGCGAAGTGTCGAACAGCAGCGCCTACAGCGGCTTTCTGGCCGCGGGGGGCGGCATCGCGGCGATGAACGCGCTAATCGAGGGCAGCACGATATCCGGCAATAAGGTCGCCTTCACCCTAGGAGGCAGCGCCGACGCGGCATATGGCGGCGGAATGAGTGTGTCCGGAACGTCGAACATCATCAGCAGCGTGATCTCGGGTAACTCCGTCAGTCAGCAGATCGCCGGCGGTTCCGCATTCGGCGGCGGCATCGATGCGCGCGGCGCCATCGCGTTGACCTACACGACGCTCAGCGGCAACGCCGCCTCGGCGTCATCGGGCATTGCCCGCGGCGGCGGCTTGCGCGCCACCGACACACTCTCGACTTACGGAACAACGATCAGCTACAACAGCGCTGATGGCAGCACCAGCGACGGCGGCGGCGTCTACGCCCACAGCGGTGGCCGGATATTCGGTACGTCGATCGATCACAACGCCGCCGCCAACAACGCCGGCATCTTCGCGACCTATGGCGGCGTCAACGGAAGCAATCTGCGAATCGGCAACTCGACCGTTTCGGACAATTCGGCGACCCAATCGACGGCCGTCTTCATCGGCTTGCCGGCGTCGATCTATGGCAGCACGATCGCGTTCAATCGCACCGGCGGCCCGTTTGCCGGACTGTATGTCGCAAGCGAAGGCGTGTTCCTGGAGAGCACGATCGTCTCGAACAACACATCGACCTTCGCCTACTCGTTCGATTTCGTCTCCACCGCGACGATCTCGGGCGATCACGATCTGATCGAGGTGTCCGGATCGTCGTTCCCGCCGGACACCATCGAGGGCACCGATCCGATGCTCGGAGCCCTCGCCCAAAACGGTGGCCCGACGCGCACGCGCGCGCTCATGCATGGGAGTCCGGCGATCGATAGCGGCATCAACGGATTCAACAAGCCGTTCGATCAACGCGGCTCGGGATTCCCGCGCACCTTCGGAGCGGCGACGGACATCGGCGCCTTCGAATGGCAGGGCGGTCCAGACGACGAGATCTTCGCGGACGGATTCGATTGATCCATGCGCGGCAAGCAACTGCGAGATCGCATGGGGAGCAGGAATCTTCCGGAAAATAACAGTGAGACGGAAGCGGCCGCCTCGACATCCATGCGCTTCGCCCGCTAGTCGGCGATGCAATCCCCATTTCGTCGAGTACATACTTCCGAAAAAAAAGGCCTCCCGCGAGCGGGAGGCCTCACAACGAATTGCGCTCAACGGCGATCAGTCGTCGGTCGCCCCCAGCGATTCACCCGCGCGCCACGGCAGCTTCGAACGCGTGTTGTATCCGATCGCTGCGCCTTCGATGCGCGATGCCGGGCAGGCGACTCCGTCGAAGCCGTCGCAGAAGATGCGATCGGTGATCACGACGGGCGTCACCGTCAGCGTCGCGCTCGCCGGCGCCACATTGCTCCCGGCGTCAGTCTGCAATGCGCCGGCGGCGAGCGTATTGACGTAGCTGCCCGCCGTCGCCGCCTCGACGTCGACAGTCACCGTGCACGATCCGCTCGCCGGAATCTGCGCGCCGCTCGCGAGCGAAAATGAGCCTGCGCCCGCAGTTGCCGTGACGCTGCCGCCTGGACACGTCGTCGATGCATTCGCCGGATTCGCGACGACGAGACCACTCGGCAGCGTGTCGGTCAGCGCGGCCGTGAGCGTGTCGGCGCTCGCGTTCGTGTTGTCGAGCGTCAAGGTCGCCGTGCTCGGCGTGTTCGCGACCACGCTCGCCGGGTTGAACGACTTGCTCAGCGTCGGCGGATTCGGTGCCGGAGTCACGGTCAACGTCGCGCTGGCCGCAGAGGCATTGCTGCCCGCATCGGTCTGCAAGGCGCCGGCCGCGAGCGTATTGATGTAGCTGTTCGCCGTCGCCGCCTCGACGTCGACGGTCACCGTGCACGAACCGCTCGGAATCTGCGCACCGCTCGCGAGCGAGAAGGAGCCTGCGCCCGCACTCGCCGTGACGCTGCCGCTCGGACACGTCGTCGATGCATTCGACGGATTTGCGACGACGAGACCGCTCGGCAGCGTATCGGTCAGATCCGCCGTCAACGTATCCGCGCTCGCGTTGGTGTTGGCCAGCGTCAGCGTCGCCGTGCTCGGCGTGCTGACCGGAACACTTGCCGGCGCGAACGACTTGGCGAGCGTCGGCGGCAAGACGACAACGCCGCTTGCGAGGTGGATCGTATCGACCCACCAGCCGATCGTACCCGAGGCCGTAGAGGAGTCGTCGTCCGCTGTGCGCCAGCGCAGCTGGCACGGCTGACCGTCCGCCGCCGGCGGCAGGCTCGCCACTGCGTCGACGAAGCCGCCGGAGTCGCCGCTCCATGCATCCCGTCCCGCAATTGGACTCGAGAAGCTCGACGACACCGTGCTGTTGTAGCCGCCGGTCGTGAAGCTGCCGCCCGCTGCGACGATGTCGGTGAACGCGCCGCCGTTGATCGAGATCTCCAGCACGGCGCCGTCGTAGGCCGTCGTGCCGCTGCCGTGCTCCAAGTTGTATTGATGGCGGAAGCTCACCATCATCCCGGCACTCGCCGTGAACACCGGCGAATCCAACGTCATGTCGCTGACCGCCGGAAACTCCGAGGCAAACGCCGCGTTCGGCGCCGTGTCGGACAACGTGTCCTCGGTCGTCCAGTTCGTGCCCGCCCCGCTCGCCGTCGTCACCCAATCGCTCGGCAACGCCGGCGCCGTGACTTCGTCGAAGTTCTCATCCGGCGGGAACGTGCCGCCACCGCCCGACGTCACCGTCAGCGTGGCGCTAGCCTGTGCGGCATTACTGCCTGCATCGGTCTGCAGCGCACCAGCGGCCAGCGTGTTGATATAGCTCCCCGCGCTCGCCGCTTCGACATCGACCGTGACCGTGCACGATCCGCTCCCGGGAATCTGCGCACCGCTGAGCAGCGCGAAAGAACCGGCGCCGGCGCTCGCCGTGACCGTTCCGCTGGTGCAAGTGGTCGCTGCGTTCGGCGTCGCCGCCACCACCAGCCCGCTCGGCAGCGTATCGGTCAGATCCGCCGTCAACGTATCCGCGCTCGCGTTGGTGTTGGCCAGCGTCAGCGTCGCCGTGCTCGGCGTGCTGACCGGAACACTTGCCGGCGCGAACGACTTGGCGAGCGTCGGCGGCAAGACGACAACGCCGCTTGCGAGATGGATCGTATCGACCCACCAGCCGATCGTACCCGACGCCGTAGCGGAGTCTGTCGTCCGCCGTGCGCCAGCGCAGCTGGCACGGCTGACCGTCCGCCGCCGGCGGCAGGCTCGCCACTGCGTCGACGAAGCCGCCGGAGTCGCCGCTCCATGCATCCCGTCCCGCAATCGGACTCGAGAAGCTCGACGACACCGTGCTGTTGTAGCCGCCGGTCGTGAAGCTGCCGCCCGCTGCGACGATGTCGGTGAACGCGCCGCCGTTGATCGAGATCTCCAGCACGGCGCCGTCGTAGGCCGTCGTGCCGCTGCCGTGCTCCAAGTTGTATTGATGGCGGAAGCTCACCATCATCCCGGCACTCGCCGTGAACACCGGCGAATCCAACGTCATGTCGCTGACCGCCGGAAACTCCGAGGCAAACGCCGCGTTCGGCGCCGTGTCGGACAACGTGTCCTCGGTCGTCCAGTTCGTGCCCGCCCCGCTCGCCGTCGTCACCCAATCGCTCGGCAACGCCGGCGCCGTGACTTCGTCGAAGTTCTCATCCGGCGGGAACGTGCCGCCACCGCCCGACGTCACCGTCAGCGTGGCGCTAGCCTGTGCGGCATTACTGCCTGCATCGGTCTGCAGCGCACCAGCGGCCAGCGTGTTGATATAGCTCCCCGCGCTCGCCGCTTCGACATCGACCGTGACCGTGCACGATCCGCTCCCGGGAATCTGCGCACCGCTGAGCAGCGCGAAAGAACCGGCGCCGGCGCTCGCCGTGACCGTTCCGCTGGTGCAAGTGGTCGCTGCGTTCGGCGTCGCCGCCACCACCAGCCCGCTCGGCAGCGTATCGGTCAGATCCGCCGTCAACGTATCCGCGCTCGCGTTGGTGTTGGCCAGCGTCAGCGTCGCCGTGCTCGGCGTGCTGACCGGAACACTTGCCGGCGCGAACGACTTGGCGAGCGTCGGCGGCAAGAGGACAACGCCGCTGTCGAGATGGATCGTATCGACCCACCAGCCGACCGTGCCCGAGGCCGTCGCCGAGCTATCGTCCGCCGTGCGCCAACGCAGCTGGCATGGCTGCCCGGCCGCCGATGGCGGCAGCGTCGCGACCGCGTCGACAAAGCCGCCTGAGTTGCCGCTCCACGCTGCCCGTCCCGCAATCGGACTCGAGAAGCTCGATGACACCGTGCTGTTGTAACCGCCGGTCGTGAAGTTGCCGCCTGCTGCGACGATGTCGGTGAACGCACCGCCGTTGATTGCGATCTCCAGCACGGCGCCATCGTAGGCTGTCGTGCCACCGCCGTGCTCGAGGTTGTACTCGTGGCGGAAGCTCAGCGTCATGCCCGCGCTCGCCATGAACACGGGCGAGTCGAGCGTCATGTCGCTGACCGCCGGGAATTCCGAAGCGAACGCCGCATTCGGCGCCGTGTCGGACAACGTGTTCTCGGTCGTCCAGTTCGTGCCCGCCCCGCTCGCCGTCGTCACCCAACCGCTCGGCAACGCCGGCGCCGTGACTTCGTCGAAGTTCTCGTCCGGCGGGAACGTGCCGCCGCCGCCCGAGCTCATGAAATTCGCGATGACCGTGCAGTCGGCCGTGACCGCAGCGGTCGTGAACGTGTTGCCGCTCAAATTGCCGCCGCAGGTGCCGCCGACGTTGTCGATGGCAAAGCCCGAATCAGGCGTCAATATGAAGTCGATCGTCGAACCGTCGTCGACAGTCTGCGGCGTCGACGGTGCGATCGTGCCGGACGGCGTACCGACGCTCGGCGTGACCGTGTGCGTGACGACGACACCGGTGCAGGTCGGAAACTTGAACGAGCCGATGCGCGTCTGCCAGTTGCCGGCGTTGCCGTTGGTCTGCGTGTCGTAGTACTCGTTGATGTACCAGAACGTGCAGTCGTCGGAGGGATCGATGCTCATCGAGGAGTAGTCGCCCCAGCGGTGGCACGCTGCGCCGCCGCACGTGTTGACCTGCGAGCCGCTGCCGGCGACCAGCACGGTCTCCGTCTGCGGGAGGTTGTTGAGCGGATCGTCGAACAGACGACCCGAGTAGGCGAGACTGGGGAAGTTCGGGCTCGTCGCGTTCGATGTGCTGTAGCCGAGCGCCATGTTGCCGAGCGAGTCGACGGCGAGGCTGCCCATCCAGCGATACAGCGTCGTATCCGGCGCGTAGATCTGCTGTTGCACCGGGGTCGTCGCCACCGTGCCGCTCGAGACATCGATCTGCGCCCACTGCGGCCGCGTCGTCGAAGTGCCGCTTGATCGCACCGAGTGCACGACCCAGAGCGATTCAACTCCGCCAATCTTGCGGTACTGCACTTTCTGCATCATGCGGTCGCCGAGCGAATCGAGCGTGTTGCTCGCGGTCGCCGGCGGCGGCTGCGGGACAATGTTGGAGGATGGCGTCGTGTACGTCGTCTGGCTGACGTTGGTCGGCGCGCCGAGCGTGCCGCCGCTGCCGCAACCCGTGCCCGCGGTGAACTTGCGCACTTCGAACGCGAACGCTGTCTCCGATTCGGAGACGTAATAGTTCGGCGTGCCCACTGGCGGTATCGAATCGGCGCTGGTGCCGAGCAGGTTGCTCGGAATCATCGTGAACGGATCGGAGGTGTTGTTGAGAAAACCGAGCGCGCTGTTGGAGCCGGTCAACGCAGCGCCCGCGTACATCGCGGTGCGGCTGAATGATGCGAACGCCGTGCCCGCAAACGTGCCGGCCGGGAATGTGAATTCGTTGGACGACATGTAGAGGCAGTCGGTCCAGATGCCGAACTTCGGATAGTCGTTGAGCGTGTTGACCGGCGGCAGTCCGGTGCCGCCCGGATCCATGCGCACGGCGTAGAGATACCAGCCGCCCGAAACGGGATCGCTTGTTTGCGAAACCGCGAAGCACTGATAGAACGGGCTGACCGGATTGCCGCCGCTGGTGTGAAACGCGAAGTTGCTGAGAATCCAGCGATCGGCAAGAGCGTCGTGCACGACGACCGGATCGCCGAAGTTGCTGCTGTCGCACGGCGTGCCGGTGCCGGCGCCGCTCCACAACGAGTTTTCGGTGAATGCAGCGACCAGCGTTCCGGTCGACTTGTCGAAGATGCCCCAGGCATCGTTGACCGCTTCGATGACGTGATTCGGGCCGACATCACCGTTGGTATCGGGCGGCCATCCGGCGCCCGCCTGGCCGCCGGTCACGCCGCTGCTGAAAGCGAGGCCGGCGAAGTTCTGGGTCGGCGCGGGCATCGGCGCCAGCGAGATATTGCCTTCTTCGGGTGTGGGCGGAACCGTCGGATGGCGGCTCTCGGGCTCTTCCCATTCGTTCCACAAGTGCAATCTTTGCGGACCGATCACTTGCGGCAGATTGCGCACGTCGCCGTTGAACCGCGCCGGCTCGACGCGCTGTATGCCGTACGTATGGGCGATGGGCGCATCGCGCTCCTGCCCAAGAGCGCTTCCCGCAGTGAATGAAAGGACCAGAGACGTCAGCACGAGCCACAGCCGCGACCGGCTGTGTCGATCGAATCGAACGCGCATCATCAAACCCCCGTCTGCCCTAAGCAGTTCGCGCGCGCGGCGGCTCTGGAACACGGATTCCGCCGTACAGCGCACCCGATGTTCATCCCAGAGACCCGTTACAAATGCATCGCTGGGCTGATACCCAGCGAGAATAAGGCGCGCGCGGAGGAAAGTCACGAGGCCTCTCGGCCGCCGAGCTCGCGCCTGCTCGGCTGCTGAAGACCCGACACTGCCGAGCATCAATATGCAATTCCAAGGACCTTTCGCGCGAGCGACGATCGGAGCCACCATTCGCGTCGAACGCATTTTTCAGTGCGGGGTTGTCTGACCCGTTGTCGAGCAACGGTTGGATCATGGGACAGCGCGCGCCGAGCCTATCGTTCACTGCAGGCCGGCTCTAGACCTTGCCGCTCGCTGCAAGGTAGGTATCCCTCATTCCGCCACCCGCGGCGCTATCCGGCGCTGGAACCAGACGAAATACAAAAGTGGAATGACCACCAGGGTTAGTACGGTTGATATCAAGATGCCGAAGATCAACGACACGGCAAGGCCCTGAAAGATCGGATCGTCGATGATGAAGAAACCACCGATCATGGCCGCGAGCGCGGTCAGCGCGATCGGTTTGGCGCGTACGGCCGCCGCTTCGATCACCGCATCGCGCATCGGCCTTCCCGCCGCCCGTGCGTGATTGATGAAGTCGATGAGCAATATGGAATTGCGCACGATGATCCCGGCCAGCGCGATCATGCCGATCATCGATGTCGCGGTGAACTGCGCCCCGAGCAATGCGTGACCCGGCATGACGCCGATCACCGTCAGCGGAATCGGCGCCATGATGATGAGCGGCACGACGTAGCTCCGGAACTGCGCGACAACCAGGAGGTAGATCAGCAGCAACCCTACCGAGTAGGCCAGGCCCATGTCGCGAAACGTTTCATAGGTGATCTGCCATTCGCCATCCCATTTCACCGCGAACCGAGTCGTTTCTGGAGGCTGGACGATGAAATATTGATCGAGCGTCTGTCCATCCACAGCCTGCTTGCCAAGCTCGCTGACCATCGAGAACATGCCGTACAGCGGGCTGTCGGTTGCGCCCGCCTCGTCGGCCGTCACCGTGGCATAAGGCAGGAGATCCTTGTGGAAGATCGCCTTCTCCCAGTCCGCCGCTTGCACGTGCACAACCTCGGACAGAGGTACAAGCGCGCCGTCCGTTGTACGCACGCGTAAAGCAAGCAGCTGATCGACGCTGGCCTGATCGCCCGCCGACAACCGCAACCGAATCGGAACGGCATACTTGGAACGTCCATCGAGCAGATACGTGGCGTCGTCGCCGGACAGCGCGGCGCGTAGCGCTTGCGCGATCTCGGCCTGATTAAGACCCAGGCGCGCCGCGCGCTCGCGGTCAACGATCATGATGTTGCGCGGCGAATCGCTCTCGACACTGGTATCGAGATCGACCAGATCATGGTCGGCGCGGAACCGCGCCTCGAGCGCACCGGCGATTCTTTGAATGCCGGCGTAGTCGGGGCCATAAACCTCGGCGACGATCGGCGCCAGGACCGGCGGCCCCGGTGGCACTTCGACGACCTTGATTGAAGCGCCGTAGCGAGCGCCGATATTCGCAAGCGCCGGCCGGACTGCGAGCGCGATCGCATGGCTCTGACGCTGGCGCAGACTTTTGTCGATCAGATTGACCTGCAGGTCGCCGACGATCGCGCCGCTGCGCAGATAATACTGCCGCACCAGGCCGTTGAAGGTCATCGGGCCCGCGGTGCCGGCGTAGCCTTGATAATTCTCGACTTCCGGAACCGCGTCGAGTGCTTGCGCGAGCTCGACGAGCAACCGGTTGGTGCGCTCCAGCGTGCTCCCTTCCGGCATATCGACGACAAGCTGAAACTCCGACTTGTTGTCGAACGGGAGCATCTTCAGGATCACCGCTTTGACGATCGCCAGACCCGCCGCCGCCAGCACCAGTCCGGCGATCGCGGCGAAAAGAATGCGGCGGCGGCGCACCGCGCGAGGCGCCGTCGAGGAAAGGCGACATGACGCGCTGGAACAAGCGATCGAGGCGCGTGTTGCCGTCCTGGTCATCGCCCTCCTCCGCGCGCGGGTGTTTGTGACGGAGCAATTTCAGCGCGAGCCAAGGCGACACGATCAGCGCCACGGCAAGCGACAACAGCATGCCCGCCGAGGCGTTGATCGGTATAGGCCGCATGTACGGTCCCATCAATCCCGACACGAACGCCATCGGCAGCAGCGCCGCGATGACGGTGAACGTGGCGAGGATCGTCGGTCCGCCGACTTCGGCGACCGCTTCGGGAATCGCCTCGCTCAACGATTTTCCGCCGAGCGCCATGTGCCGATGAATGTTCTCGACGACGACGATCGCATCGTCGACCAGGATGCCGATCGAAAAGATCAGCGCGAACAGCGAGACGCGGTTGATCGTGAACCCCATCGCCCACGATGCGAACAAGGTCAGCATCAGCGTGATGATGACCGCGCTGCCGACGACGATGGCTTCGCGCCAGCCGAGCGTGAAGAGCACCAGCAGCACGACCGACAAGGTGGCGAAGATCAGCTTGTGGATGAGCTTGTCGGCTTTGTCCGTTGCGGTCTTCCCATAGTCGCGCGTCACCTCGACGTGCGTGCCTGTCGGGATCATCACGCCGCGCAATTGCTCGACGCGCCGCCTCACCGCTTGCGTGATGTCCGCGGCATTCGTTCCGGTTTTCTTCGCGATCGCAATCGTCACCGCCGGCGCGTTGCCATGCTCGGGCCCTCCTTTGCCGGCAGGCGCGCCGAACCACGCATAGCGCGCCGGCAAGTCGGCCCCCCTCTTGACGTCAGCGACATCCGACAGGAACACAGGTTGGCCATTCTTAAGACCAATCACCAGCGTTGCGACATCATCCGCGTCGGTGAGGAACGTTCCCGCAGTCACCGGCGTGTCGCGATCCTCGCCGATGCGATCGCCTGCCTGCATGACTACGTTGGCCGCTTTGAGCGCGCTGGACAGGGCGTCGATGGAGAGGCCATAAGACGAAAGCCTGGCCGCGTCGAGCTCGACCACGACGGCGCGATCTGGGGCACCAATCGTGTACACGTCGCGGGTGCCAGGAATGCGCTTGAGCTCGGTCTCCAGCGTATGCGCCACTTCGGCGAGTTCAGTCGCACCTCGCTCCGCATCGTCCGTCCACAGCGTCAGCGCCATCACCGGAACATCTTCGATGCCCATCGGCCGTACCAGCGGAGGGCCTACGCCCAGGCCCGCAGGAACGAAATCCTGGTTCTGATAAACCTGATTGTAGAGACGCACCACCGCCGTCTGTCGCGGCACGCCGACTTCGAACTCGACCGTAATGATCGCCATGCCCGGGCGGCTGACGGAATAGACGTGCTTGACGTCCTGTATCTCGGCGAGCTTCTGTTCGAGCGGAAACGCGACCAGGTTTTCCACATCGTGCACATCGGCGCCCGGGAACGGCACGAACACGTTCGCCATCGTCACATCGATCTGCGGTTCCTCTTCGCGCGGTGTCACCAGCACGGCGAAGAACCCGAGCAGGAGCGCCATCAGCGCCAAAATCGGCGTCAGCGGTGAGGTTTGGAACGCCTTGGCGATGCGGCCGGAAAACCCGAGACGGCTGTCGCCCATTTAGGCGCCCTCGCCGACGTGGACTCTGCTGAGATAAAGCG
The DNA here is from genome assembly GCA_963834755.1 of uncultured Gammaproteobacteria bacterium. Classification (GTDB taxonomy): domain Bacteria; phylum Pseudomonadota; class Gammaproteobacteria; order Xanthomonadales; family Rhodanobacteraceae; genus Dokdonella_A. The sequence goes on along the minus strand of CAWICQ010000012.1, from coordinate 721,758 downwards.
CCGCGGCGTTGGGGTCGGTAGCGATCTTGTCGCCGGCGCTGAGCCCGGACAGCACTTCGATGCGATCGCCGAAGCGATGACCCAGACGCACCTGACGCAGGCGAACGCGATTCTCCGCCACGACATAGACGCCGCTGACTTCGCTGCGCTGAACCAGCGCCGTGCTCGGAATCAGCAAGCGCTCGGCTTCGCCAATCGCGAACGCCGTCTTGACGGTCATTCCCGGATACAGTCCCGTTTCCTGTGCCGGCAGATCGAGACGAACGCTGAAGGTGTGCGTCTCGGCATCGGCGTAAGGAAATACGGTCAGCTTGGCCGCGGTGACCCGACGTCCGCCCTCTCCGTCGAGCAGCACGTCCGCCGTGTGATAGCGACGGATCGCGTTCACCGCGCTTTGCGGCACCTGCACGTTGATACGCAATTCGTTGAGCGAGACCCCGGCGATCAAAGGCTGCCCGGCGCGCACCGACTCGCCGATCTGCACGAAGCGTTTGGTAACGATGCCGGAGTAAGGCGCGCGCACGACGGTGTAGTCGAGCTGTTGCGCCACTTCCCGCAATGAGGCCTGCGCAGCTTCCAGCACCGCGCGCGCACTGTCGCGTTGGGCAGTGGCCTGATCGAGTTGCGCCTTGGCGACGAGCTTGCGCTGGTAGATCTCGGCGATCCGCGTGTAGTTCGCCTGTGCCTCGTCGAACGCCGCTTGTGCCGAACGGACTTGCGCCTCCGCCCGATGTTGCCCTGACTGCTGCTCGACGTTGGTGAAGCGCACGATCACGGCCCCGGCCTCGACGTAGTCGTTGACGTCGTAGGGCAACTCCAGCACGCGGCCGGCGGTCTGTGCCGACATCGTGGCCTGATTGGTCGCTTCGACCACGCCATCCCAGGCTTGCTCGCGCCGCGTCGTTTCCGGCACGACCGTCATCGTCGCGAGATCGACCGCCGTGGCTGCCTTTGGCGCTGCCGACGGCGCCGAGCAGCCCGCCACGACTTCGATCGCCACGGCGATGAAGACGATGCGTAGGACGCTTCGAAGATTCATCCGCGACCGACGCTGCAGGGCGATGTCATTGAAACGCATTACCGCTCTTGACGCCCATCCGGCGCAAGACCGTCGCAAGCGGACAAAAGCCCGTGAACGAGGCCTGCAGGAGATTGACGCCGACAAACAACGTCAGCAGCAGCCACCACGCTGAAACGAAGTGAGCCAATCCGAGACTGACGATGACGACAGTCCCCGCAAACGCCATGACGGCACGATCGATGTTCATAGTGATCCTTCCCGGTTGATGAGTCCTCCGCCTGTTTTCCGGCGGGAGATGCCGAGAGCTTTCATCGCATGCTTCTCGGAGATCGACTCGCTATTGCCCGTGCGCATCTTGCGAAAGGGAGTGCTTCCCGACCGCAATCTTCGCCGGGCGTACCCACTTCCCTGACGATGGACCAGCTTGCGCCAGCGAGCTGGCCGATGACTTGATCTTGATCATGCGGCTTTACTTGCCACACGTCTAATTTAGTGATATCTTATATATATGTCAAGGGTCATCTACTTCGGAGCCTTGTCCCGCGACCCCGGCGCTCGATTGCGAGCCACCCTGTCGCTTGGGAAGCTTGTGGCCGCTCCGGTGAGCGAGCACGTCGCCCGATGAAGAAGCGGCCGAAGCGCTCATCGATTTCCCCTCGAGCCTTCGACGCCGACTCCATGCGTGAGAACGCGGACGCAGCAGCGCAACTGCTAAAGGTGCTGGCGAACGGCCAACGTTTGCGCGTGCTGTGTCTGCTCGTGGACGAAGAGTTGTCGGTGGGTCAGATCAATGACCGCATCGACTTAAGCCAGTCGGCACTGTCCCAGCACCTGGCCGTGCTGCGCGAGGAAGGGCTCGTCACGACGCGCCGCGAGGCGCAGACGATTTACTATCGGCTCGACAGCGGGCCCACCCAGCGCATCATCTCGGACCTTCACGAAATCTACCATGAGGCGGCATCCGGCTCGCCGCTGAAAAAGCGCTCCGGGTAGGAGATGCATTGGCCTGCGTCTCAGCCTCGGCAGCGGCGACGAAGCGGCGCAGCAATGTGAGCAGTCGGACGATAGCGCGGCACCCAAACCGGCGGCGAATTACTTGAGCCGCGCTCGCACCCACTCGAAGTGATGTTCCTGCGCCGTCTTGTCGATATCGGCCCGCAGCACGTCGGCGAGTTCGTTCTTGCCGGCCTGAACCAGCAGCGCATGGGCAGCGACACCCGCTTCGAGAGAGAGCGAAACCCAATTGCGCCGCGCGGCATCCGCGGACATCGAACGCAGCGCGGACACGGCTGCATCGACGTCGCCCGCTTCGGCGCGCAACTGTTGGAGTGCCAGATCGACGACGAAGACCTGCTGGCGCTGATTGACCTTGGCACGCAGCTCGCCGGCGCGCGCCGCGGCCTGATCGCGCTCGGCATGCATTTCCATCGCCGAGTACGCCAGCGCGAGCAAACTCTGCGCGTTCGCTTCACCCGCTGTCTCGCCGATGGCGGTGAACGCATCGATCGATTTCTTCAGGTGATCGCGCGCGGATGACCAATGGCGGCGCCCAATGTCGATTTGTCCAAGGCTTAGTTCGGCCACGCCTTCGAAGTAGCGATCGTGAATGTCGCCTGCGGCCGCCAGCGATCGCTGGTAAGCCGCAACCGCCCCGTCGACGTCCCCCTGATCCAGGGAGATGGCCGCGCACTGCGATTCGGCGTATGCGACGAGTTGACGATCGCTCGACGTGCCGGCATCGGTTTTCGCCTGCACGCATTGCGCCGCGGCGTCGTCGAGCTTTCCCCGCAACTCGAGATAGCCGGCGTAAGCGGAGAGATACCAACTCGCCGGCTTGCCGATCTGCCGCGCATCGGCAATCGCTTCGCGAAATTGCGCGCCCGCCTCGTCGCTTGCCGTATCGTCGCTTTCAAGCGTGGCGAGCGCGTTGAGATTCCATGCCTGGCGGTCGAGATCGCCTGTCTCGCGGGTGAGATCGAGCGCGCGGCGCACAGCGACTTTCGCGCTGTCGGCGTCGCCGGCGCCCCACAGCATCGTCGAGATCGCATCGTAGCTCGACGCTTGTCCGGCGAGATCGCCGATCTGTTGGTACAGCGCGATGGCGCGCTGGTATTCCTCGCGCGCCTTGGCAAGGTTGCCATGGTCGGAGTAGGCGTTCGCGAGGGCCTGATGCGAAAACGCTTCGTCGTGCGGATTTCCAGCGCGCTGGAAATAGGCGATGTTGTCGCGATGCAATCTTTCCGCCTGGTCGAACCGGCCCAGATCGTAGTCGGCCACGCCAAGCTCTTCGCGCGCCTGGGCCGCTAGGCCGGGATTGTCGTGCGCGAGCGCAAGCTGCAGCGCGCGCTCCGCATGTTCGGCGCGGCCTTTGGGGTCGGTGCGCGCACTCGCCTCGCGCGCGGCCGCAAGCTCGACCCGCGGATCGTCCTTCATTCCAGGCAGCGTGCGCAGCTCGGTCAACGCAGCGCGCGCATCGTCGGGACGCCCTCCTTCGAGCAATGCGCTGATCAGTCGCAAGCGCAGCGAAGGGTCCTGTGGGCGCGCCGTCACGAGCTTGCCCAACGCTTCTGCCGCCTTGGGCCAGTCGAACTGTGCCGCATAGAGCTGCGCTTCGATCGAAAGGCGCTCATCCTGTGGCAGAGGATCGAGCCAGGCCATGGCCTGCTGCGCCGCGGCGAGCGCCTTCGTCTTGTAGCCGAGCGCGGACCACGCTTGTGCAAGATACGCGTAGGCGGGCGCATAGCCGGGCGCCAGCGCGACCGCATCCAGTAGTTCGTCGCGAGCACGCGCCGGGTCGTATTTGCGCAACGCATCGAGCGCGAAGCCGATGCGGCGCGCGACTTCGGAGGTCGGCGGCTGCACGTTCGCGAGCGCGCGGAGTTCGGCGGGATTCGTGGGCACGATGCCGAGCTTGCCGCGCAGCGCGGCGCCCATGTCCGTGACAAGTGAGAGAAGTTCGGTGAGCGGCGCAGAACGCGAAAGCGTCATGATCGTCACGCCGTCGCGCGGACGTTGCAGCGAGAGGTCAAGTCGCACTTCCGGTTCCTCGTTCGCACCCGAGATGAGATAACTCCCGCTCAACACGTAATCGACGCCCAGACGCTTCTGCAGGATGCTGAGGCTCTGACGCGCATAGCCGCCGGCGAGAGGCGCGTCCAGATCGGCGCGGGCGACGCGCACCAGTTCATCGGGTAAGGCGTGCAGCGTATCGCCAACCGTGAGTTCATTCGCCATCATTTCGGTCATCGCCGGATCGAGCCATGCGTCTTTTGCATTGTGCGAAAGATTGTCGAAATCGACGACGGCGATCGATGCGCCTGTCGCATCGAGCGGAAAGGACGGCGGCTCCGCCGCGCGTCGGACAAACACCGCGATGGCGACGGCGAAAACCGCGAGCGTAGCGGCCGCGGCTCCGACGATGCGCCTTCGACGGGTTGAACGTGCGACGACGCGCGCCGTGCCGGTCGACGATGGGTGCCTTTCCGGAGGCAGATTTGCACCCGATACGGAATGACGCTCGACAGCTGTCGTGGTCGGTCCAGACGACACCGGCGCGGCCTCCGGCGTCGCGACGGCGCCGCCACTCCGACGTGGCTCGACGCATTGCGCGATCGACGCGATGAAACGGTAACCGAACTTGGGCACCGTCTCGATGAAGCGCGCTTCGGCCTCGTTGTCGTTGAGCACCTTGCGAATCAGCCAGATGTGCTTGGTGAGATTGGATTCGTCGACAAAGCCGCGCGGCCACAAGGCGGCCATCAGCTCGTCTTTGCTGACGGCATGTCCGGCTCGCTCGACGAGCAGCACGAGCGTATCGAACACTTTGGGCGTCAACGTGATCCGCTTTCCGTGACCAAGCAGGCGTCGCTCGCCCGGATCGAGTTCGAATTCGTCGAAGCGATAGATCGGCTTTTCCAACGCCGACATTGGCTGCATCACGAAAGAATGGCAGCAGGAATTCTGCCAGAAAAATACCAGCGCGACGCCGACGACACCGCAGCAGCGCGGCGCGATTGTTCGCTCGACGCCAGCCGGCGCGACGACGATCGACCATGAACGAGGCTGCTGGCCGCCTGAACGGATCGCAATGCGCGGCGCGTGGTCCTGGCGACGATTGACGGAGAAAGGAAATGCAGCGAGTACAGCGAACAGCGTTCAGCAGCGCCCGAAATGTTTTCGCTGGCCGTGCCGGCGCAATCGGCTATCAGTTCGTACGTCACTTCGCCGCACAAGCTATCTGCATGGCCGCGACCCTCACCTCTCGGCCTCGATTGCATCCATCAGGAGAGTCGAATGAAATCGCATGACGTTCGAAGATCGGCCGTTTGGATTGCCAGCGCTGCGTGCGCACTCATGACCTTTGCAGGGCCGGCGCGGGCAGACGCGTCCTGTGATCCGGTCTACGACGCCGGCATCAAGCAGATGCAGACGCCGCATCACATCTTCACCAGCAGATCCGCCCATGGAGGTATGGGTGCCTCCACCACCGAGACGATCTTCGCCGGCGGAATCGTCTATGTCCAGCTGCATGGCCAATGGCAGCGCAGTCCGATCAGCGCATCGGAAATGCTGCGCAATGCACAGGACAAGCGCAAAAGCGATTCCGGCGACGAGACGTGTCGCGCTCTCGGCGAGGACGCCGTCGATGGCGAGGCGACTGCTGTTTACAGCCTGCACAACGACGGAGGTGCGGACTCCAAGCTCTGGGTATCAAAAGCAAACGGGTCGCTGCTGCGCCAAACCATCAGGTTGCCGGATGGCTCGTTGATCGACAGCCGCTACGACTATGCGAACGTGGTGGCGCCCGCGGGCGTGCGCTGATGCCCGCTACTGCGCGAACATTGCGTTCGCTCCTGGTGGCCTTGGTGTCCGCATTCGCTGCGCGCGTCGCAGCGCCCGCGCAGCGCAACGCGTACACGCCGCGCAACTCTGCCGGTCGCCGGCGCAGATCGACTGGCAGACCAGTCCGCTTGACCTCGACCTGCGCGGCATGAACGGCGAGCGGTACGCGTTCCGCTGTCCGCCGGGAAACCCGTCGCGAGCTGGGTCGCCGGCAGCGGGCGCTACACCGACGGCTCGTCGATCTGCAGCGCCGCCGTGCACATGGGCGTGATTCACGCCAAGGATGGCGGTGACGTGACCATTGAAATTCGTCCGGGTCAGGCGCGCTTCGCGGGTTCGGATCACAACGACATCAAGCCCGGCGACTACGACGGCTCGTGGGATGGAAGTTTCATCGTCGTTCGCGACGCTGCGCCAGCGGATCCCTGACAACGCCAAGGCGAAAATCGCCGATGTGCCGACAGGAACCAGAACACGAAGGCCCTAGTGTCATCAACGCTTTGCGCACGGCAAGCAGAACAAACCGGCGCTCGTCGCAATCGTCCAGTTCCCGCCAGGCCGTTGGCCGGTTTGAAGAGCCGCCTAGCCGAGCGCATCAGCGCACGGCTTCGTAGCAGGAGCAATAGCTCGCAATTCGGAGCAGCGTCGGGGGCTAGCTGCCGCGCTGGCGGGAGATTTGGCTGCTGGCTCGCGTTAGGATCGTCCGCCAGCTTCGACTCCCAACCGCGCTGCCCAACCAGTCGCCGGCTGAACGTTGCGGCAACCGCGCTTCTTTCGACAGCATCCCGTCAAGGAGATTCTCAATGCACATTGCCACGCTGTTGGTTCTTGCGCTGGCCGCGGCGCCGGCGGACGCTCGCGCCCGAACGCCCGCGCCGCCCGCTCCGGCAATGCCGCTGCTGCGGTCGATCGCCGACGACGTGCGGGCGGATGAATTGCGCGCCACGATCGCCAAGCTGGTGAGCTTTGGAACGCGACACACCATGTCCGACACGCAGTCGAACACGCGCGGCATCGGCGCAGCGCGGCGCTGGGTGAAGAGTCGCTTCGAAGAGATCAACGGGCACTGCAATGGCTGCCTGCAGATCGAGACGCCGGAGCAGACCGTGACGGGCGAACGCATCGCACAGCCGACCGCGATCGTGGACGTGTTGGCAATCCAGCGCGCCACGGGCGATGCGGATCGTGTCATCGTCATATCGGGTCACATCGATTCGCGCGTTCGCGATGTCATGGATGCGAAGAGCGATGCACCCGGTGCCGATGACGATGGTTCCGGCACCGCCGCGGTCCTGGAGGCCGCTCGCGTTTTGTCCAAGCACAAATTCCGCGCCACGCTGGTCTACGCCGTACTCTCAGGCGAAGAACAGGGCCTTTATGGCGGCAAACTGCTGGCGCAATATGCGCGCGACCAGCACTGGTCCGTCGAAGCAGCCCTGAACAACGACATCGTTGGCAATACTTTGGGAACGAACGGCATCAGGGATGCGACGCACGTCCGCGTGTTTTCCGAAGGCACGCGCTCGACCGAAACGCCCGAGCAGGCAACGCGCCGGCGCTACAACGGCGGCGAGGTCGACAGTCCTTCGCGCAATCTCGCGCGCTTCGTCAGCGGCCTGGCGGACGGCTATCTGAAGGATTTCAGCGTGCGCATGGTCTACCGCACCGATCGCTACAGTCGCGGCGGCGATCAGGTACCGATGCTGGCGGCGGGCTATCCGGCTGTGCGCTTCACCGAGGCCATCGAGAACTACACGCGCGAGCACGAAGATGTGCGCACGGAGAACGGCGTGCACTACGGAGACGTCCTCGACGCCATCGATTTTGCATACCTCGCGCAAGTCGCGCGCCTGAACGCCATCACGATGGCGGCACTGGCCATGGCTCCGGCGCCGCCGACTGAGGTCAAGACCGAAGGCGCGGTGTCGATGGACACCACGGTGAGCTGGACCGCGGCCCCCGGCGCCACGAGCTATCGCGTGTGGTGGCGCGACACCACGGCGCCCTACTGGAGCAACAGCCGACTGGTCACGAATGCCACTTCGCTGCTGTTGAAAGACGTGAACATCGATGACTGGTTCTTCGGCGTTTCATCCGTTTCCACGGACGGCTACGAGAGTCCGGTCGAGTTTCCCGGGCCCGCCGGGGCGTTCAGTCCGGGGCCTCATTCGGCAGAAAAATGAAAGCGGACAAAAAACGAACAACCCGCATCATCACTGGCACGGGCTCGGGCTCGCAGGTCGGTCGCGCATGGCCTCAATCTGAGAGTTTTCGTCCCAGCACATATCAACCGTCGCTTCCGTATATGTGCCACGCGTACGCAGGAGGTCATCCTTCGAAATGTTTCGGAAGGAGAATGTGATGCGGCTGTCGGCGGCGACGGTGCCGATCAGGTAGCCGTAGGTCTTCTCCCTGGCGTCGGCACTCTGCGGCGTGTTCGGAGGCAGCGCATAACGTACAGCCCCCGCGGTGCCCACGATCCAGCCCGGCAGCACGGCATCTTTGCCCGTGTCGTTCCAATGGCGCGTGTTGAAGATATCGGCCATGTAGTAGTGCGAATGACTGGCGAGGACATACACGGGCTTGTGCTTCCGGGCCTCGATGAGCTGGCCATAGACATGCAACCCGCTGCGCATGCCGTCGGCGCTGTCGCACATGCTATGGGCGTTGGATCTGCTGTAGGGCAATGCCTCGTGCATACCGACGACGATGCTGCGAACGGTTGCGTCCGCCAGGTCCCTGGCCAGAACGGCGTCGAACCAGCTCACCTGCGCATCATCAAAAGCGTTGTGGGTCGCGTTATCCAGGTTGATAAAGTCGACGCCACGTTGCGTCCAATGGAAGTACGTCTGATTCGATGCCGTAACGGGAATGACCGGCGTACCTGCAGCATCCTTCAGCCGTTGCGCGTGCAGCTCCGGGCGATCGAGCAGCGGCGCAAACTCCGTCCGGAACTCATCGACAGTCTTCGGCTGGATGGTCTCGTGGTTGCCGATGCCCAGAAAGAACGGCATTGAACCGAACGCATTCACCTGATGCTGAGTGAAATCCGGCCACGCCAGCGGCAGATACTCTTCCTTGGTCGGTGGCTGCGATGCGAAATGAAACCGATCTTCGGCGGCAAAATCCTCGTCGACCTTGTAGATCGCTCGCAGATCGCCGAGGTGCCAGTAAAACGCCGCATGGTCGTTCTTTGCCCCTTCTGCAATCGCAGGCATCACGACATTGCCGCAGTTGCGACTGTCGCCCGAAACGGCAAACGTCCACGGTCGGGCCGATTCTCGAACAGGCGGTCCGGCGCAACCCAAAAGGCTCAGCATCGCGACACAAACCACCGTTGAAACGCCGAACTGGAATGAACGCGCCATGGCTGATCTCCATCCGATTGGCGAACGATGCTCATTATTGTGTTGGTGAAGCATGCGTATCCCGTGACTTGACCACCGGCGATCATCGCGATTGACCGGTCACCCGGTCCACTCCTCGGAGTGCGATGGCCGTCGGCGCGGAACGCCGATTATGACGTCGTTGCTACATTTCAAGCGCCTCGAATCCGCAACGGAACCGTCTCACACCGCTCATAGACTGTCGCCGCTCGTCGTGCCCTGCTTCCAGCACGCAAGCCCCTCGTTCCCGTCCCCCTAACGGAAAGGTGACATCGATGAACAAGACCGCTATCGCGCTTGGCCTATGGGCCGCGGCGCTGGCAACTCCTGCTTTCGCCGCCGAAGGCCCCGTGCCCCACGGCATCCCGCACTTGGATCACGTGTTCGTGATCATGATGGAGAATCACGGCTACAGTCAGATTCTCGACAACCCGAACGCGCCGTTCCTCAATCAATACGCGCGATCGGCCAATCTCGCAACGAACTATTTCGCAGTCGCCCATCCGAGCTTGACCAACTACCTCGAAGCGGTCGGCGGCTCCAACTTCGGCGTGTTGAGCGACAACAATCCAGACTGGCATAACGCAACTTGCAGCACGAATCTCGCGACCGGCGTCGCTGCGACCGACAACCCGCCGACCGGGAACATCTGCCCTATCGCCGGCACCGGTACGGATGCCGCGACACCAGCGATCGACGACACCAACGAAACGCAGGGGCCGCCCGGCGAAATCAACATCGACGGGGTGACATCGATCGCGGCGGAGTCCAATGTCGTCGGCAAGACCATCGCCGATCAACTCGTCGCCCGGCATCGCAGCTGGAAGGCGTATGAGGAAAGCCTGCCGCCGGAAGGGGCCGATGGCGTCAACTTCGCGGACGGCTTCTACAGCAATCTGACCAATTTCAGCGCGATCATGCCGATTCTGGATCCGCCGCTGACGTCGGCGGACGTTGTTGCACTCTATGCGGCGAAGCACGCACCCTTCGTCTATTTCCGCAACGTGCAGCAGGGCGCCGACCGCGACAACAGCCTGAACAACATCGTCGACTTTCAAGGCTCGGACGGACTGTTCGCCGATCTGCGCGCTGGACGCGTGCCGACGTTTTCGTTCATCGCGCCCAACCAGTGCAACGACCAGCACGGCCGAGGCAACGCGGGCGCATTCTGCAACTACGATCCCAGTGATGACGGCTCGCAGGAAGGGCTCAATCCGGCATTGATCTATCGCGGCGATATCACCGCGAAACGCATCGTCGACGCGATCCATGACTCGCCGGCGTGGAGGGATGGGCGTAACGCGATCGTCTTGCTATGGGACGAGAACGACTACAGCCTGGCGCCGAATACCAATCAGGTCATGACCATCGTCGACACCAACTATAGTCGCAGAAGCGTGCAGAGCAATCAGTTCTATACGCACTATTCGTTGCTCAAGACGTTGGAAGGAGGCTTCAACCTGCCTTGCCTGAACCATGCTTGTGATTCCAACGTTTCGACGATGTCCGATCTGTTCGCCGATTCGCATCATTGATGGGAAGGTCCTTGCGGCGGCCGTCTTCGTGGCGGCCGCCGCTTTTTCAAATGGCGATATCGTGTCCGATAAAAAACACAGACGATGATGAAGACGCGGTCGCTCCAACCGAAGATCCGAGTGAGCCGGTTTGCGCGAAGGATTCTCGGCCGCGAAGGTAAAGTGGGAGATCCTGACAGGGCGCGCGGCATTCGCTGCTGACAGGACACTGTCAGCAACGATCGCGAAGAACAGGGTCGCTCACTGGTTCTTGCCGGCGCGCGCGGTGATGATGCTGTCTACCGCACCTTTGAGTAAGCCGCACGATGTCCTCGCGCTTGACTTCCCCCCTGCTGCCAGTCGGCTCGTTGCTATTGGGCATGCTTTCCTTCCAATGCGGCGCGGCGTTGGCGAAGCAGCTATTCCCGCTGATGGGCGCGCAAGGCGCCACGGCGATCCGGTTGGGACTCGGCGCGTTGATTTTGTGGCTGCTGCGGCAGCCGTGGCGCCGTCTCGCGGGTCGCCACGGCTGGGCTTCGCTGGCGGGTTATGGCCTCACCATCGGCGTCATGAACCTTTGCTTCTACATGTCGTTGCGCACCATCCCGCTGGGCATCGCGGTGGCGCTGGAGTTCCTCGGACCGCTCGCGATCGCAATGTTCGGCTCGCGCCGCGCGTTGGACTTTCTGTGGGTCGCCCTGGTCGTCGCCGGGCTCGCGCTTCTGCTTCCGTACCGCGGGCAGACGCAAGCACTCGATCCTGTCGGCGTGCTGTATGCGCTCGGTGCGGCGGTCGGCTGGGCCACTTATATTCTGCTCGGCCGCCGTGCCGGCGCCGCCTTCGGCAGCGACGCGGTGGCGCTCGGGTCAGCCATCGGTGCACTCGTGGCGGTGCCCGTGGGCCTGATACACGCGGGCACCGCGCTGTTCTCTCTTTCCGCGCTGCCCTTCGCAATCGGTGTGGCGGTGCTGAGTTCTGCGCTGCCGTTTTCACTCGAGATGTACGCGCTCACTCGACTACCGGCGCGCACGATCGGCATCCTGGTAAGCATCGAGCCCGCGATGGGCGCCTTGCTCGGCCTGATGTTCCTCAACGAGCACCTGAGCGCATTTCAGTGGCTCGCGATTGCAGCAATCATCGCCGCTTCCGTCGGCGCGGTTCTCGGAGCACATCGGGCGTCCGTCGAGGTCGCTGAGATCGCGTAAGTCAGCTGTCCGCTCTTGCCGATCGAGAGCGGCTTGAATCCGGGGAAAACTGCCGCGACGCCGCCGGACGCGCCCGGTGCGCGAATCGCCATGTCCTAACCGTACGCCGGACGGCGTTACTCGAGCCGCGCCTGCATCGGGCGTTCGAAGGGGAAGGAGAACGGACATGCACCGATTTGATCGCGGCGTGCTGCGGCGGCACTGGCTTGCCGCCTTCGCTCTACTTGGCGCAACGCTGCCGGCGCACGCGACCAACTACTGGGTCGGCGCCGACACCCAATGCGACTACACGACGATCGCGGCGGCGATCACCGCGGCGTCGGCGCAGGTCGGTGGCAGTTTTCCGAAGGTCTACATCGCCACCAATCAGACTTATTCGAACCAGGCGCTCTCGATCAGCCAGGGTCAGCAAAGCCACATCTCGCTCATCGGTGGCGTACCCCATTGCGCCACCACGACGTCATCCGGGACTACGACCATAGATGGCGGAGCCGGCACCAGCGTGATCACGATCCGCGGCGCGATCAGCGTCACGCTCTCGCACCTGACCATCACCGGCGGCAACGACGTCATCGGCGGCAACGACGATGAGGGCGGTGGTGTCGACTACGCCGGCGTCGGCAACCTGCTGATCGACAACACGACGATCTTCGACAACATCGCCGAAAATGGCGGCGGTATTCGCGTCAAGGGCAATGGCGGCGCGGCTGATCTGTATCTGAACGCGAACACGTTCATCACCAACAACACCGCCAATGCCACCGGCGGCGGAATCCGCATCGAAGACAACGCCTCGGCGCACATCGACGCCGACCAGACCTGGATCGCGATGAACGAAGCGACGAGCGGCTATGGCGGCGGCATCGCTGCCGTAGGCGGTGCCTACGTGCATATCGGGTCGCCGGGATACAGGATCGCCGACTACATCGGCGTCGTGTACCAGAACACCGCACAGTACGGCGGCGGCATCGCGTTGATTTCGGGCAGTGGCGGTGTCGCCCAGGCGGACCTGATCGCCAGCGACCCGGCCAACCCCGTGCGCATCGAACAGAATCGCGCCTATCACACCGGCGGCGGCGTCTATCTCATCCCCTATCAGGACTTCGGATCTTCCGCGGATGCATCGGTCCAACTCGGCGGTGCCCGGATCGACAGCAACGCAGCGCCCGAAGGCAGCGGCATCTATGCAGACACCTTCGCCTACGCCGATTTCGCATACCTTGGCGGTCTCGTTTACGCCTATTCCGGCCATTGCGCGACCAGCATCGAGTGCAACACGGTCTCGAACAACCGCGCCGTCGACGGCAGCGACAATCCGACCGCGGGTTCGGCGATCCTGATCCAGACTGATGGCATTCTGCGTGCGCAACAGCTGGCCATGCGCGGCAACCAGGGCGCGCATGCGATTCGCGTGGCCGATAGCTTGGATTCGCCGCTGCAACTCGACACCTGTCTGCTCGCCGGCAACGCGGTCACCGCCGAGCTCGTCACATTCGGCAGCGCGGCCGCCACGCTGAACCAGTGCACGTTCGCCTACAACACGATCGGCGGCGCTGCCATGATTCGGGCGGAGACCGGCTTCACGATGACCAACAGCATCGTCGCGCAGGGCTCGCTGCCGACGATCGCATACACGGGTTCGGGCAACGGCGAGACGCTCGACTACATCCTGTCGCTGGAAACGGCGACGCTCGGCGCAGGCCAGCACATCATCCAGGGCGACCCCGCATTCGTCGATCCCGGCAACGGGGATTTCCATTTGCGCGGGATCTCGCTCGCGATCGACGTCGCGCCGGCCGGCAACCCCGCCGACCGGGACCTCGACAATCTGCCACGCGACGTCGATCTGGCCAGCGTTTCCAACCTCGACGGTCCACGCGATCTCGGCGCGTACGAACTGCAATCCGCGGTTCGGGACTGCGGCGCGAACGATACGATCTTCTGCAGCGGCTTTGAGGCGAGCCCGTAGTAGAGGCGCCACTGCGCCGTTGCCGGTCCGCGAGATTCGTTCCGCGTTCATACCTCGCTTCGAGGTCGTGTAGCAGTTCCAACTGGACGCCAAGGAAAGTCCATGCATGGTTGGGGCATTTGCTGGATTCGGTCGACGAGCTATTTTTTTGCGCAAGTCAGGACGCGCGGACTCAAGAGGAGATCATCCTTAGCGCCGACTCGAATCGCGCGAAGTCGGTCGTGTGCTCGGAAATGAACCAGAGCCACGGCAGACGGCCCCCAGTCCATGCAAGGCCGCGGTGCTGCGGATGGAGACGAACGAACTTCAAGGACATGACACGACTCCGGTATCGCCTGTCCGCTGACGTAAGCTCAAGGGACCTCCGACGCATTCGGCGAAAACGACTCTGACGAAAGCGCAACGACGTGAGCGATGCCCTGGCGAAACATCTTGGCGTAAGGGCAGATGCGTTCCGTGTTCCGCACGAGCTCGGCGGCTGTCTTTCGATCGACGCCAGGAAGCCCGACGCGGACGTCGGCCGAAAGCAGAAAGCGTCCATCGATCGGGTCGCGTGCGAAGGTCACCGCGACGTCCACAAACGCATCGACCAGGGTCACGTTCGAGCGTGTCGCGAGCAGCGTCAGCGCCCCGTGAAAGCATGCCGCATAGCTCGCGGCGAGCAGCTGTTCCGGGTTCGTGCCGCCGCCAGGTCCACCTATTTTCGTTGGCAGGCGCAGGTGCACGTTCAGAGCACCGTCGTCGGATCTTGCGTTGCCGGAGGCGCGTCCGTGCGCTGCCTCGCCACCGGTTACGCGCACGCGTCCGGTGTAGAGTGGCTGCGCATCTTCTCCGCGGTACTTGTCCAGGAGACTTGTCGGCGGTGGTTGCAACGGAACCATGTGTCTTCTCCACCCACCATCTCGGCAGCGGCCACCAATCCGTCAGTAAAGATCGCGCCGCTGCTCGTAGCCGGCAAACTCGGACTGCTCGAGCCAGTGCTCGAAGTCCAATGAACCCTTCCATGCCGCGTGGGCTGGAACCAGCGTCTCCACATCGATGTCGACGCCGAAATACGGCGCATGCACATCGGTGACGACTTCGCGCGGGTCTTCGGTGAGATTCATGAAGCGCTGCGCCAGACCGGCCAGCGATTCGCGCTCGGGCCCCGCGATCTCGACGATGCCGTTGACGGGCGGCTGCAAAGCGAGGCGCGCCACCGCCTCCGCCACGTCTTCGGATGCGATCGGCTGCACCAGCGCCGACGAGAGCCGCACCATGGAGCCATCGGCTGCCGACTGGATAATAGCCGGCAGGAACTCGAAGAACTGAGTGGAATGTATGATCGTGTACGGGATACCGGACGCGCGAATCAGATTTTCCTGTGCAAGCTTGGCGCGGAAGTAGCCGCTGGCAGTGAGCTTTTCGGTTCCCACAACGGAAAGCGCGAGATGGTGGCCGACGCTGGCCCTCTTTTCGGCAGCAAGAATGTTTCGTCCAGCCGTCTGAAAGAAGGAGAGCGCGGCGGCATCCTCGAAGGACGGCGAGTTGGCGAGATCCACCGCGACACGCGCGCCGACCATCGCTGCATCGAGACCTTCGCCCGTGAGGACATCGATCCCAGTCGCCGGAGCCGCGGCAATCACCTCATGGCCTTTATCGCGCAAACGCGCCACGACCTTGCTGCCAATGCGGCCGGTACCTCCAATGACTACGATTTTCATGTGAGACCTCGAAACAATTGAGGAGAAAAGCCGGCGCGTGGCGGCGCGCGCAACCGGGTGACGTGTGTTTGCAAATCGTAGGAGCCCGCACTCGCGACGACTAGCCCTTGGGTGGGCCGCGCGGTGTTTCCCTGAGCGCACCAATCAAAGGTCGTCAAGCTTCTGCGTCGACGACGGCAACGCCGGGCGCCTGCACGCGCGCACGCTCTCATCACGCGCGATGCGTAATGCCGGAACAGTCGAGGTCCAGCGCCCGCACCTGCGTCGTGACGAAATCGACGAATGCGCGGATGCGTTTCGGCAACTGCTGGCGGCTCAGATAGCAGAGATAGTGACCGCCATCGTCGGGCGAGAATTGTTCCAGACAAGTCACCAGGGAGCCGGCACGCAGCGCGTCGCAAACCTGATAGGCCGCCAGCTGGGCCAGCCCTTCGCCATCAAGGACCGCCTGCAGGACCAGTTCGGGATCGTTGAACGTCAGATTGGCCCGCGGCGTGACGCTGCACGGGCGGCCATCCACTTTGAAATTCCAATCCCGCAGCCGCCCGTTGGAGAGACGCTGACTGACACAGGTATGCTCGCCGACGTCCTCCACAGACACTGGCAATTCGCGTCGGCGTGCGTAGACCGGCGACGCACAGATGAGCATCTGCATCGGGATCAATTGCTTTGCGATGACCTGACAGTCTTGCAGGACGCCCTCACGGAACGCGACATCGACACGGTCCGTGACGAGGTCGGCGTCCCGTTCATCGAGCACGAGCTCAATCGCGACTTCGCCAAAGCGCGCGTGAAAGGCCGCCAGCAGCGGCGCGATGACTTTGCGTCCGAAGCCGAGCGTAGCGCTGACGCGCAGCAGTCCTCGCGGCGGTCCTTCGCGCAGATCGCGCATCTCTTCGAGGGCTTGCAGGATCCGCTCTACGCCCGGACGGCAATTTTCGAAAAACAGCTCACCCTCGCGCGTCAGCGAGGTGGCCCGCGTCGTCCGTTGAAACAGACGCGTGCCGAGTTGTGATTCCAGCTTTTGCACACTGCGGCTGACGGCCGAGCGACCGATATGGAGTCGCTCACCCGCGCGCGCAAAGCTGCCTTCCGTCGCGACGGCGATGAAGGCGACGACACCGGCGTAACTTGCCGAGAAACTGGATATCAGTGGATCGTGATCGTCGGTCGAAACCTTGGAGGGCATGCTCATCAGTCATGACCTCCACGCGGTCGAAGCGCGCTCATCACCAAAATGGTAGACCCGAGCAGAAGTGCTGTCCATAACGAGAGACGTCTGAGAAGAGCCGCCGGTAACACAAGCGGGCACAGCGGTTCGCGGAATTGATGCGCACGTTTTCTGCGCGCTCAGGAGATCCCCTGCGTATCGCCAACCCATTCGCTTCGTTCGCCGCCCTGCTCTGCTCCGGCGGCGTCGTCGCCGACGGTCCGGCCAGCGCCGCTTCCGCGGCCATTGTCACGACGCCGATGACACAACAGTTACGGGAATATCCCAACCAGGAAGTCCTGATTCTCGCGGTCGAGTATCCACCCGGAGCGGCGGACCGCGTTCACCGTCACGACGCTCACGCATTCGTCTACGTGCTCGAGGGATCCATTGTCATGAGCGTCGCGGCCAGCGAGCCGGTCACATGAATCCGGGCCAAACGTTCCACGATGGGCCGCAGGACATTCACACGATCGGACGCGACGCCAGCAACGACGAGCCCGCTAGATTCATCGTGTTCTGCTGAAGGATCGCGACAACCCGGCGTGATTCCCGTCCAGTGATCGAATCCGCGAACCGCCGGATCGGGGCGCGGATTGATGCGTCGCGCTCAACACCGTGCGGTCGTGCAGATATCTACCCGACGCCTGCGCTCAATCCTAAAGTTCTCCGGCAGCGACATCGAAGCGAAGCAACACGCGGTCGCCTGCGAGCTCAATCCGCGAGGAGCATTCGAGTGAACAAATCGGCCAAAGGCAGCAGAGCAATGCAGGGCGGATCGATCGGTTTCGTGGTCGCGTTTCGGCAGCCGGCGTGGCAAGCGCGCTGCTTGCCGCTCCCCTACTTCTGGTGACGCGAGCGGCGCCACAACATCCGCATTCATCCAACATCCGCATTCATCCAACATCCGCATTCATCCAACATCCGCATTCATCCAACATCCGCATTCATCCAACATCCGCATTCATCCAACAGCCGCATTTATCCAACATCCGCACTCATTCATCGAAAGGGCCAACGAAATGAAATCGATCGCCACCAAAGACGGTACCGAGATCTACTACAAGGACTGGGGCTCCGGACAGCCCATCGTTTTCCATCATGGCTGGCCGCTCGCCAGCGACGACTGGGACGACTGGGACGCGCAGATGATGTTCTTCCTGCAGCAGGGATATCGCGTCATCGCCCACGATCGCCGCGGTCACGGCCGCTCGACCCAGACGGCTCTCGGCAACGATATGGACACGTACGCAGCCGACGTCGCCGCCCTTGCCGCGCATCTCGATTTGCGCGACGCCATCCACGTCGGTCACTCGACCGGCGGTGGCGAGGCGACGCGCTATGTGGCACGTCACGGGGCCGGCCGTGTCGCCAAGCTGGTTCTGGTCGGCGCCGTACCGCCGTTGTTGTTGAAGACGCCGACCAATCCGGGTGGCCTGCCGCGCGACGTATTCGACGGTTTGCGCGCACAACTCGCGGCCAATCGCGCCGACTTCTATTGGAACTTTCCAATACCGTTCTACGGCTTCAATCGTCAAGGCACACCTCTCTGCGAACCGGTTCGCCAGAATTGGTGGCGCCAGGCGATGATGGGCGGCGCGAAACCGCAGTACGACTGCATCGAGGCATTCTCCGCAACGGACTTCACCGCCGACTTGCGGCATATCGATGCACCGACGCTCGTCATGCACGGTGACGACGATCAGATCGTGCCGATCGCCGACTCGGCGTTGCTGTCATCGAAACTCCTCAAGAAAGCAACGCTCAAGATCTACAAGGGCTTCCCGCACGGCATGTGTACGACGCATGCCGATGTGATCAACGGTGACTTGCTCAAATTCTTGCGCAGCTGAACACGACTGCACGCGCGCGCTGCATTGGCGAATGTGCAAGTGGCAATTCACCTAGTCATGTTCCCGCCCGTCGCCGAGAAGATTACGGGTGTCTGCTTGTCGAGGCGGCTGTAATGGAGGTGCACTTTCCACCCGTTCGTGCACTCGCTCCTCCCTCCCCGGGAGTCGCCGTGCGATTGATTGATCGGAATGACGCCGGCCACGGATGGCCTCAACCCCATCGCGCGCGATTGGAGATCAAGCATGGACCTCAGCATCGAATGTCCGCAGTGCCGCGGGAGCGAGTTCATCCGTACCGCCGATCCGCGTTGGGACGAGACTGTCACGTGCGCAGGCTGCTCTGCGGCATTCCACTACGGCGAACTCGAGGATCGGGCGGTGCAGGCCGCGCGCGATTTGCTCGCGCGTGCATTCCCGACGATGTAACTCGAATAAGTCCGCGCGGTCGGCTCGTCAACGGGTTGAGCGTGTCCGCAGATATCAGCGCATTCGAAGTGCAGACGAATGACGTCATCTTTGATGTCTGCTTCGACGGCACGTCGTTTCAAGGAAAAAAACATCGAGTTTCCACGACTGGTCACGCCGCATCAGACGCTTCGTACAGGACGATGGGCCTTGGCTCGATCTGGCGAAGGAACGGTTTTGGATATTTCCGCGCTGCTGGCACAAATGTCGACGGAGCACGCGCCCGACATTTTCCTGAGCCACGAGACCGAGCCCGGCAAGTGCTGGAACGTGATCTTGCGGCTGTACGGCCCGCTCGAACCGTGGTTCGACAGGGGCCTGGCGCCCCGGAGACATCGAGCCACTCGAATAATCCTGACGTTATCGCAATGGTCGTTGCGTACTGGGCATGGACGGCATACGGTGGGTATGCTGTCCCATGAAAACGAATCGAAAGGCTGAGTCATTACAAGATGGCTCCTCCCCACCCCACCCAGAAACGATCCGTCCGCTGTTTTCTCGAAGCGACATGATCGACCATCAGGACCGACGATAGATGCAAGGCTTCGGCCCCTTACAGCGCTCCCTTGAGCGGCTGTCCTCAACACGAATCAACGGCTGGCTTGGACTTGCGTCGGACACGGTCGTAAGCGCCGTTCTGCTATGCGGAGCCTTTCGGCTGCTCGATCTGGGCGTCGCGACCGCGCTGTGCGTGGCCGCCGCCGGCGTTTTCACTTTCAGTTTCGTCGAATATTGCCTGCACAGGTGGTTATTTCACGGCTCCACTCCGATCTTCGAAGAGGGTCACCAACGACACCACGAGCGGCCGCTCGGCGACGATTCCTTGCCGTTCTTCTTTGCGCCGTTGGCGATCCTGGCGATGGCCCAGGTCCTTCGACTCGTGGCTCCGCAGGAGATTGCGCTGCTTTTCGCCGGCGGATTCGCGTCCGGCTATGCGGCCTACGGATGGAGTCACACGTTGATCCACCGCATGCGCTTCCGCAATGCGTTCATGCAACGCTGGGCCGGCGCTCATCACGTGCATCACTATCACCCCGATTGCAACTTCGGCGTTACGACGCCTTTCTGGGATTTCGTGATGAGAACGCGCTACGAACGGCGCGATCCGAAGGCCCGCTCCAAGTCATGACGGTGCGCGGGCGTTCGCACTCATCGAGCGGCGAACGCGTGCCGTCGCGCGCATGGTCCGCGCAAATTGCGCGCAACGACGCGGCGACGAATGCCATGACGACGCTGTTGTCGAGGCCGCGATGATGGCGGCCGTTACGCAACCGGCGAGCGCCGCATTCAAGGCAAACCGTCCGCAGCGTCTGCTGCTCGTGGCGGGACTCATCGCAACGCTCGCGATTCCTTTCCTGCTCGGCGGTCGAAGTACGCTCGCTGCCGCCGCGAACATCGCCATCGAGGGCTACGCGGCGCTGCTCGGACTTGTCGTCGCCAGCTGGATGGCGCGGGCGCTGAAGCTGCATCTGCTCCTGCACAGGCTGAAAACACCGACGACGATGGTTCGTTCCTTCGCCATTTCGCTCGCGACCGACCTCGCGTTCGCTGCGACGCCGGCCGGCATCGGCGGATATGTGGCAACGATCTATTACTTGCGCCGCGCGGGCGCGTCGGCCGCGGGCGCGGCGACGATCATGGCCGTGGATCAGGGCACCGACCTCGTGTTTTTCTCGATCTCGGTCCCGCTGGTGGCATTTGCGCTCGCGGGTTCGGGTTTGTCGCAAGCGATGACTGCCGCGGCACTCGGTACGGCGGCGGTCACGATGATATTGCTGGCGACGATCTGGCTGGCGCGACGGAAAATCCTGTCGTTCGTGTTCGCGCCGAATCGCCTGTTCGAGCGCTCATCCTACCTTCGCCGCGCGCAACATGCCTTGCGGACTTTTGTTAATGGCTCGCGCACATATGTTTCGCTGATCGTCGCGGCCGGGCCCTTGTTCTTTCTGTGGATGCTCGGACTGACTGCCGTCCAATGGACGACACGCTATGGCGTACTCTGGCTCACACTGCTGTTGCTTCGCCATCCCGTTTCGTTGGCGTTGACCTTCCTGCTTCAGGTCGGCGTGCTTCATGCCGCACTCTGGACCGGCATACCGGCTGGCGGCGGCGGCGCCGAACTGGGCTTGACCGCGACGCTCGCGCCCTGGGTTACGCCCGCCAACATGGCCACGGCGTTGGTCATTTGGCGCGCGGCGACGCTGTACACGTCGTTGATTGCCGGCTCGATCGCGATGATTGCGCTTGCGCACGCCGCTCCGCGTGTTGCCGGTACACACCCGTCCGGGTAGCTACTCGAAAGAACCCCGACGGCCGGTGACTGCGCTGCTCGAACCTTGATCGCTGCCCGTTCTTCAAGTCGCTGATCCCAAGCGTGGCGCAAGTTCGCCCTGACCCGCGTTATGCACAGACGCGGGGTCGTCCCGCGCATCGCGAGGGGCCGCGCAAATGGAACGAAACCTGGGTACGCGATCGCGCCTGCCCCTGCGCCCGTTGGTCGCCTGCCTCGCTGCGACGCTCGGCGCTCTCGATACGAGCCGAGCGGCCGATTTGTCATACGCGTCGAATAGCGCGTCGACTCCGGCGTCAACGGCTTCCTTGCTCGCCCGTCGCGCGAGCTCGGCATCGCCCCGAGCGCTTGCATACGCGCATCCGGCCGGTGGCGACGTCGTCTTCGTCACCAACTGCAACGACAGCGGCGCCGGCAGCTTGCGGTGTCGCCGCAGATATTGGCGCCTACGAGTTGGAGGACCGCATCTTCGCCGACGGTTTCGATCTTCGCGACTAGCCGCGCACCGTCAGAGCCGGTTGTGCTCGAGCGGCCGCTGTCGATGCATCAGCGCCCACTCGACCTGTTCGGCGAGTGCGGCTTCGCCGAGCAGGCGCAGGATTTCGCGCTGCGCATCCGCGTCGGCCGCATGATCGAGCGCAACGCGCGCCTCGTTGAAGAGGCGCTGCATGTAGCGGTATTGCTTGATCAGTTCCTTGTCGGCTTTCTTGTACGCGTACGCGGCGCGTACGCCCGCGACGATAGAAAACACCGCCATGATCATGACGAGAATATTCTTGGCGTCCGGCGACAGGTGTCGCGCGAACACCGCAAGCACGA
This sequence comes from uncultured Gammaproteobacteria bacterium, assembly GCA_963834755.1. Classification (GTDB taxonomy): domain Bacteria; phylum Pseudomonadota; class Gammaproteobacteria; order Xanthomonadales; family Rhodanobacteraceae; genus Dokdonella_A. The sequence continues at coordinate 699,481 of CAWICQ010000012.1, read as the reverse complement.
TGCTGATGCCGATGCCGACGCACAGACTGGCAAGGCCGATCGTCTCGGTGAAGCGATGCGTGCGCGCGCGTTGCGCCGCCTTGCGCTCGTAGTAATCGAGTTGCCCTGAGTGCTGTCCGTCGCCGACCCATTCGCGGATCACGTTGCGCACTTGGCTTTCGTCAGGCCGGACCGGCGCACTCGTTTCGAGCGCGGCGCCGCGCATCACGTTGCGCACCCAGCCGAGCTCGACGTCCTGTTTCTGCAGGAAATTGTCACGCGCGAATTCCGCGTCGCCCGTCAACGAGATACCCGCCCGCTGCCAGTACGATTGAACGCGCAGTCCTTCGGCCAGCGCGCGATAGTCCAGATACTTGCGATGCCAGCCCCGGCGGTTTGCCAGCACGACCACGAAACCGCCGAGCGCGAACAGCAGAAGAAACACGACCAACATGTTGTCCTGCGCGGGCAGATTGTCGTACACCGCGAACGCGATGCCCATCAGCGCCGCGAGCGTGTACAGCGCGCGCATCGCCAGCAGTACACGGCGCTGGAAATGGATGGCCAGCCAATCGGCGCCCTGGAACAGGCGATTGATTGCTCCCTCGGTACGCACATCGGCAACGGCCGACAGTCCCGGATGCGCGACGATCCGTGCGGAATATTTCTCGGAGTCGACGTTGAAGTCATCCGTATGCACAAACGTCGTGCGGAATTCCTCTGGCATCGGGCCATCGCCCGGCAACGCTCGTTCTCCCGTGCGCCACCAGGTCTGCAGCGGCTCGAGTGGCGGCGCCGGCGAACCGTCGGGCTGATCGCGCGAGCAGACGATGTGATACGCGAGCCGCTCATTGTGATTGCCGAGAAGTCCATGCGCATCGCTGCGACGGCGCCCCGCCGCCGACGGCCTCGTACCGGTCAAGTGGTAGTTCGCGATTTGCGCGGTCCCGCCCATGAGGCTGGAAGCCTTGCCATCCCAGATCGCCAGCAGAATGTGGCAGTGATCGGAGACGTAGACACCTGCGTTCGCGTAATGCAGATCGCGCTCCTGCCCGATCGGCTCCGGGCTGCCCACGCTCGGCGCGCCGTCCGCAACCTCAGTCACCTCGATGACTTCTGCGGCAGAACACAGCGAATCGAAGTGCGCGCGCGTGGCGGCATCGGCAAAGTCCCGCGCATACTCGAGGCGTCTCATCGGCAGCACGGCAATCAAACGCACGTTCGCGGCGAGCGCTTCCTCGGCAACCCATTGATCGCCACCCTCGGCCAGCGCGGACAGCAAGACCAGCGGGAGATGCGGAAAATCCGTCTGCAGGCGGGCGAAAAGATCGCGCACACGCTGGCGTATCGGTGCAACCTCGTGCGTCGGAATGTTGCGATGGCTGGTAATGCCGATCACCAGCGGCGCGACGATCGCCTTGACCGTGTCGTCGGAGCGGATGCGATTCGCTTGATGCACCATGCGACGTTCCGGCGACGCTACGAGGCGCGTGCGGAAGAGATCCAATTGGCCAACTCGCGAAAAGTCGCCGTGCGCCTCACTTCGGCCGGTGCGCCATCGATCAGCTTGGCCGCTTCGGCCAGGTCGGCGTTGCGCCGCGCGCGCCCCTCCGCATCTGCGCCACGGGCGAGCGCGCTGACATACAGCGCGTAGGCAAAGTCGTAACGGATCGTGGCGCGGAGCGCACCCGCTTGCTGTTGCTGACGGTAATACGTCAGCGCCGGTTCCAGCGTGGATCGCGCTTCATCGATGCGAGCCTGCATCACGATCGCATGCGCCAGGACGACGCTGGCTCGCGAGTTCCGCTCTTTCGGATCCTGGTCTGACGTCGGGTCGGCGGGCACAGACTGCGATCTGCGCGCGAGCGTTTCGGCCTGCGCGTAGCGACCGAGCCGAATGGCGGCGGCCGAAGCCGTGTTCAAGTTGCCGCGCAGCACATTGTTCTTCGCGATAATGGAATTGACGGCCGTCGCGGCGACCTTGATCTGCCCGACGCGCTCGACGACCGCCATCGCATTGTTGTACGCACCCTGCGCCGCGCCTTCGATCAGTTGCAGGTGGCTGCCCACCGACAAGTCCGGCGTTGCCAGAATCTGACGCCTCGGGTCGTCTGGTGCCAGCTGAGCGACCAGTTCGCCGGTATCGCGAACGAAGGACTTCAGCGCTCGCTGCGCCGCCGCCGAATCGCCGAGCTCCGTCTGCAGTTCGGCGAGCGAAATCCAGTGAAACCACGCGACCGGACCCAGGCTGGAAGGCCGCCGCTTGTCTTGCTCCAGACCAAGAAGCGTGTTCAGCGTGGCAATGGATTGCGTAACTTCGCCGCGTTCCAACTGCAGATTGGCGACCTGCCCGAGTCCGGTCATCCAGAATCCCCAGGCGCTCAAGTCCGACGGGTTGAAGCGAACGGAATCCTCGCCGGCTTGCGCAGCGCGTTTCGCATAGTCGGCCGCATTGACGTAGTCGTGCCGACGCTGCGCCAGTGTCCCGAGCAGGTTTGCCGCAAAGAATCGGTCGCTCAGCGAGCGCAGGTCGCTCGGACGCTGCGCGAGCACCTTCTCGGCAAGATCGTACACGTCCTGTTCGAGTTTCTGCGCTTCGTCGACACGACCGAGCGACAGCAGGTGGCGTGCTTCCGAATCGGCGGTGTCGGCATACGCCGACGCGGCGTTGAGATCCGAGAGATCCAGTGCGCCGAGACCGACGAGGATCTTGCGTGCTTCCTGGCACGTCGTGACGCCCACTTCGAACGACTGCGCATGACTGAGATAGTTCAAGTCATCCGCGTAGAGCTGCCTGACCTGGCGCGAGCTGTCTTTCGCGTATACCAGCGGTCGCAACAAGTCTGCGGCACGCGTCAGCTGCTCGGCGGTGCCTCGTCCGCCGTTGATCGCGGTGTTGCCCTGATGATAGAGCGCCAGCGCCAAGCCATAAGTCACCGCTTCGCTGTGATCTCCGGCGGCGTTGAGCTTTTCGAACACATCTTGCGCTTCACTCAAGGCTTTGAAGGCGGTATCCACGTCGCCGCTGGCGTTTTGCGCGGCGCCTTCGCGGATCAACGCCATCGCACGGTTGATCTGCGTACGCGATGTGATGAGCTCCGCCGGCAAACCGTCGTAATAACCGACGGTCATGTGCGCGAGCTTGCCGAGGGTTTCGAGGCGGCCAGTCGGCGCCAGCTCGGCGTAGAAATCCTCGATCAGAAAGCCGACGAGTTTCTCGGCATCGCCACGCGCCTTCTCGGCGAGCAGCCGGGAATTCTGTGCGCCCGCATCCGCGATGCGGGCTCGGCGCAGGTTGATCCAGCCGAACACGGCACTGGCGACGGCAACGACCATCAGCACGGCGCACACCGCAGCGACCATGCGCGCGCGGACCAGCGCGCGACGCGAAGCTTCCTCGCGCGTCCGCTGCGCGACGAGCTGGCGTTCCGCCTCGTCGCGTGCTTCGCGCTCATGGCGCAAATTGCGGCTGGAAAGCACGACGCTGCACAACACGTCGTGGGTAAGTTCCACGCGGCGCATGTCGAGCCGCTCCTCGATGCGCAGCAGACGTCGATCGACCAAAGTCGCGAGCGCGCCGGGCGCGGCTCCGGCGGCAACCAGCGCCTTCTTGACGCGCTCTTCGGCCAGGCTTTCGCGGTAGCCCGACTCGGTCAGCAAATCGTCTTCGATGACGCGACGCACGCCGGCCGGCTGGTCCGCGAGCGCGCGCTCGTAGAATTCGCTGAGGATGGTGTCGCGCGAACCCGCCAGCAGATCGGCGGAAATTTCGGCGCGGCCCTGCGCGATTCGAACCGTGTTGAGTTCGCGACAAACGAGACTCAGCAGCGAAGGCTCGATTTCCGCGTTGCTGAGCTCCGAACCGCCGGCGACGAAGCGGACGATCGACTCGGCGACTTCCTGCGATACCAGGCGACCACCGGGCTTGACCACCGCGCTCAGTGCCTGCGCGCCGGTCATGCGCGCGAGCCGCATGCGGTTCTGCGTGATCGAGGGCATGATGCCCTTGACGCTTTCGAGATGGGCGAGATAGTCCTCGCGCAGCGCGATCATGATGCGGTAGTCGGCACGCGCGAAATCGAAATCCTCGGCGGCTTCGTCATCCCGCTCCAGCCGAGCTTCCAGCGCCGCGGGCGGACGGTTCTCGACGAGGTCGGCGAGGTCTTCGAGGAATTGCTTGGCGCGCACTCTGCCGGCATCGTCGGCCTGGGCCAGCGTGAAAATCTCCTCGAACTGGTCGAAGATCAACAGCGGCAGCAGCGTGTGACCATCGGCGTCGCGCAACAGATCGCCGCGATGATGCAGAAACTCCCACAACGATTCGCCCTTGATCGCGGCACCAGGCCGAGTCCAGTAACCGGCCGCCGCGGTGGCGCGAAAAATGGCCTGTTTGATCTGTTCGGACGGAGCTGGCGATTCGGGTGCGTAATCCACGCGCACGTACACCGGACAATAACCTTCGGCGCGCAAGCGCGGCACGATGCCTGCGCGCAGCAACGATGTCTTGCCGAGGCCGGATTGACCGAACAGCACGGTGAGCAGCTTGCGCTGCACGCGGCGCGCGAGCTCCGCTGCCTCTTCGTCGCGTCCGTGGAAGTACGCGCGTGTTTCCTCGGAGTAGGAAAAAAGACCCAGCCAGGGATTTTCCGGATCGATCGTGACCGCGGCCTGGCCCGCATGGGTCGCGTTCATGCGTGCCGCCCGCGCAACAGATCCGTGAGCCGACGCAGGAACTCCGGTGGCGGCTCGCCGCCCGGCATTCGAACGATATGCAAGGACTTGAAATTTTCCGGCACCAGCGCTTCGGATTCCGGCGTATCGTCGATGCAGACCGGCAGGATGAATACGCCGCCGTCGGCGATGTTGCGGGCACGATCGACTGCGTAGCTCCATTCGCGACGGAAATACGCCTCGTGCCGGCGCTGCGTCGTCGCCGAGATCACCGGTACGAAGAAACTGCAGCGCTTGATATTGGAGTGAATCTTTCGATCGTAGTCGTCGCCGCCTTCGAGGCGGTCGAGATCGAACCAGGTGGTAAATCCCGCCGCGTCCAGCGCGGCCTTGAGGCGCTGCACGGCGGGCAGGTCTTCGCGCGCGTAGCTGATGAAAATCGCGTTCTCCGGCATCTCACGGGCTGGCGGCAGGAAACGTTGCGGCGTGCTGCTCGATCCGTTCGCCGGAGCCATGTTGCGCTGGCGCTTGCTCCAACGCTCGTGCAACTCGGCGACGAAGGATTCGGCGCCGCCGTAAACGCGCGTGCGCACGCTGACCTGCTGCAGGAACGAAACCAGTCGTCCATCCTGCAACGTGTGATCGTCGGCGAACACCTCGGTGACATCGCGCGGATCGGAAAGCCGCTTACGCTTGGCCATGCGCAGGAACAAGCGCGCCAGCCAGTTGGAAAAGTCGCTGCCGATCAGCAGCAGGTGGTTGTGCTCAAGCTCGTGGAAGAGCTTTTCCGGCGTCAGGTGCTCGGACTGCAGCGCACAGATGAACTCCAGCATGTCTTCGTCGGACAACACATATGTCGGCGATGCCGAAAGCCTGCCGAGCAGGTGATAGACGACCGTGCGCTGCAGCTGGCTTCGTTCGACCGGCAGATCAGAAACCCTGTTCGGCGCATAGGCAATCACTTCCGTCGTCGCCTGACCGCCATGGCGCTCGAGATTGATCGCGTTTTCGAGCAGCGGGTCGAACGTGGTCGTGACGAACAAATCGAAATCGGTGATCTGCGCGAGCTGCCGCAATGCGAGCGGCGGCGCGAATTCCACTTCGCGCATGATCGAGCGCAACCGTGTGTACGCTTCCTCGCGCCGACCGCGTTGTCCGAGGTAGCAGCACATCACGTCGTTGAGCGTCAGCGGTTGCGGAAGTCCGACGACATCCACCGCCAGCTTCGCGGCGAGCTTCTCGGCCAGCCATACGTACAGCGGTCGCAGGCCGCTGTCGGTTTGCACGCGCAAGAGGTCCGGCCCGATGATCGGGATGACGCGGCGTTCCTCTATGTAGTTCAGCAGATCGTCCCAGGCATCTTCATCGAAGGCTTGCAGCGAGCCTGTTGTAGCCGGGAGGGTCATCATGTTTATTAGGTCTTCATGGAGTTGAACGGGACCATCCATAGAGAGAGCCAACCAGCTGGGTGCAGTATGCCTCAGCTCGCTGCTGCGTAGAGGCCGGTGCGCAGGGCTCGCGCCTATTGGACGGCGATGGCCTCCACTGAGAGCCGCGTCGGCCCGCGCAGCCCGGGGCGTCCCACCTGACTCTGCGGGCTCTGCGAAGACCTCCCGAGACGCACCAATCCCTGATGACTTCGGTTACGGCAACTTCGGCTGCGGAGACGGATTCGCTAGAATCTGCTTGAGATCGTTTCTCGGGCAGAAATCGCCGACCAGTGAGGGCAACATGCCGAGCCTCCCCTTTTCTTCCGTCACGCAAGGGCAAGCAGCACCTGACTTTACGCTGCAATCGACGCCCGGCAAGACGATGTCGCTCTCGGAACTGCGCGGGCACCCCGTCGTGCTCGTGTTCTATCCAGCCGACTGGAGCCCGGTGTGCGGCGATCAGGTCGCTCTCTACAATGAGATGCTGCCCATATTCGGCGACTATGACGCGCACATCGTCGGCATCTCGGTTGACGGTGCGTGGTGCCATGCGGCATTCGCGAACGATCGCAAGCTGCATTTTCCATTGCTCGCCGACTTCGAACCCAAGGGCGAAGTGGCACGACGCTACGGCGTTTACGAAGCCGCTGGCGGTACCGCTCAGCGCGCACTCTTCGTGATCGATGCGGCCGGCGTTGTCCGTTGGCGATACGTGTCGCCCATCGATGTCAATCCCGGTGCCGACGGCATCCTCGCAGCGCTAGAAAATCTGCCGCGCAGTAGGAGCGGATCATGAGTCAGTTGAAGCCGCCGGTCGGACCGGACGATCACATCGAGGGACCGCTCGACGCGGGCGTCGTGCTCGTCGAATACGGCGATTTCGAATGTCCATATTGCGGTGAAGCCTATCCCGAGCTCAAGGCCGTGCAGAAGGCGATGGGCGATTCGCTCTGTTTCGCGTTCCGCAACTTCCCGCTCAGCAACGCGCATCCGCACGCCGAGCGTGCAGCGGAATTCGCCGAAGCAGCGGCCACCATCGACCGCTTCTGGGAAATGCACGATCTCCTCTACGAAAACCAGCAGGCGCTGGACGAACGCAGCCTGGTCGGCTATGCGACGCAGCTCGGATTCAACCAGGCGTTGATCGAGTCCGCTCTGAATGGAGAATTCTCCGCGCGCGTGCGTCAACAGTTCACCAGCGGCGTGCGCAGCGGTGTCAATGGCACGCCGAGCCTTTTTGTGAATGGTCAGCGTTACGACGGTCCGCGCGATGCCGACTCCCTGATCGACTTGTTCAAACGCATGGGATAAGTCGAACGGCACGGACGTTGTTTTCCGTTCTCATTGGTCTGCGATCGGCCCGCACTACCCGGGCAAGCAGTCCAAAACGGAACTTTCCGCGGCCAGGCTACGATATGGATCGCGGTCCACGCGATCTTCTCGGAATGTTCTCGTACGCGCGGCGTTTGCCGTGGCGACGGAACGGATGAGTCCAGCGGCGATTGTCTGGAATCTGCGGCACGGCCTACCATATGAATTCCCGATCACACTGGCAGAACGTCTACCAGACCAAGCGGCCCGACGAGGTCAGCTGGTATCGCGCGCATCTCGACGTTTCGCTCACCCTGATCGAAGAAGCTGCGACGAACCGCGACGCGCGCATCATCGATGCGGGCGGCGGCGAATCGACGCTGGCCGATGACCTCGTGGCCCGCGACTATCGTCACGTGTCCGTACTGGATCTGTCGTCGGCCGCATTGGAGGTTGCGAAAGCGCGGCTCGCTAACGAAACAGACCACGTCGAGTGGCTCTGCGGCGACGTCACGACGTTTGCGTTTCCCGAGCACCGCTACGACGTCTGGCACGACCGCGCGATGTTTCACTTTCTGACCGACGCGAAAGATCGCATCGCCTATGCGCGCCAGGTCGCGCGAGCCGTGAAGCCGGGCGGCTGCCTCATCGTAGCGACTTTCGGCCCCGAAGGACCGCAGAAGTGCAGCGGGCTCGACGTCGTACGGTATGACCCGAACGCCCTGCACGACGAGTTCGGCGTGGGATTCCGGTTGGTCAAGCACGTCACCGAATGGCATCGCACGCCTGCCGGCGTCGATCAGCAGTTCATCTACTGCTACTGGGTCGTTACGTAAGACTCGCGAATCCGCGATCGAGACTCCGGGATGACAACCTGCGTCGGATCAACCTTCAGCCACAGCACGATGCCCACGCACAGCAGCACCAGCATCGGGATGAACGGCAACTCGTAACCGCCGGAATACGCAACGAGATATCCGAATACGACCGAAGACACCGCCGATGACACGTTCGATGCGGTGTTCATGAATCCGAATACCGCGCCGACGTGGCCCTTTCCGATGTCGACGGTGGTTGCACACAACGTCGGCTGTTGAAACAGTATGCCGGCATAGGCCAGCGACAGGAATATCAGCGACCACAGTCCGTTCGTTGCCGCAATCGTCGCCGCCATGAAGATCGCGGCCGTGCCGAGACCGGACACGCCGACGATGCGACGCCCCGTCGTCAACCCGTACTTGTGCACGAGCATGTCGCTGACGATCCCGCCGATGCCATTCGCGCACGCGCCGACGATGTACGGCAGCGTCGAGAACACGAGCGCGGCCGCCGTGAATCCGCGCCCTTTGACCAGATACGTCTGCAACCAGGATTGGAAGAATCCGATCACGTACACGTAGGACGCACCGATCGCCGCCACCCGCCAGAACGCCGGCGAACGCAGCGCCGTCGCCCATGGCATTCCGCCGTGGCTCGGCGGCGGATCCTCGCCGATTTCCTCAAGCTCGACCGTGCTGATTCCGCTCATCTCGCGAGGCGAATCGCGAAACCACAGGTACCACACCACGCTCCAGACGACACCGAGGATTCCGAACAGATAGAACGATACGCGCCATCCGTAGTGCAACTGGATCGGTACGACCAGCAACGGCGCCATGGCGGCGCCGATCTGACTCGTCATCCAGATGATTCCCCATGCGCGCGCGCGATTCTGCTGCGGAATCCAGCGGCCGATCACGATCGAAGCATTCGGATACGCACCCGCTTCGCCGGCGCCGAAGCAGAACCGGACCAGCAGCAACAACGGGTAGCTCGACACCGAGCCGGTCATCGAGGTGAAAGCGGACCACCACGTCACGATGCGCGTCAACACGCGTCGCGAACCCATCCGATCGCCGAGTGCGCCGGTGGGAATTTCAAACGCGGCATAAGAGAAGAAGAATGCGCTGGTCACCCAGCCCCAGGCTTGCGGGCTGATATGCAGGCTATCCTGCATCTCGGGCCCGGCCACGGCGATGCAGACCCGATCCAGGTAGGTGATGATCGCCAGCAACGACAACATGCCGAGGACGCGGTGCTGATATTTCACGCGCACGGCCCGACCGTTGCCAGCCTGGACCGCCGGCGTTCCGACACGAAAGACCGCATCCCCGCCCCCCGGCTGATGGGTTTCATCTTACCGGCTATTGCCACGCTTCGAAGTGCCGGCCGAGCCGGCGTCCAAATGACAGTTCGCGAGCGCAGGTCGGTTCGCTAGAATCGCCGCACCGTTCGCCAACCGCCGAGCCTCAGAGGCCGCCTCCCACAGAAGCGCGTCCGCGAGAAACCAGCATGTCGCCGAACACTCATTGACTACGAATTCGGCCAACGGCATGCCTGACATCGCTGCGGACCGCGCGTCTCCGGACGCATTTGCTCATTCGCAGCCCGGAGTCAGGCGCTCACGCGACGATGGCTATCGTCGCGACATCGACGGCCTGCGCGCGATTGCAGTGCTTTCGGTAGTCATCTTCCACGCATTTCCGGGACGATTGCCCGGCGGCTACGTCGGCGTCGACGTGTTCTTTGTCATTTCGGGCTATCTGATTTCCGGCGTCATCTGCGGGCAGCTCGCGCGAGGACGCTTTTCGTTCGCCGATTTCTATGCCCGGCGCATCAAGCGGATCATTCCGGCGTTGCTCGTCGTCGTCGCCGCCTGCTACGCGTTCGGCTGGATCACGCTGCTGCCCGACGAATACAGGCAGCTCGGCAAGCACATCGCCGCGGGCATGGGCTTCGTCTCGAATTTTGCGTTATGGAGCGAAGCTGGATATTTCGACGCGTCGGCGTCATCAAAACCACTGTTGCACTTGTGGTCGCTCGGCATCGAAGAGCAGTTCTATCTCGTTTGGCCCTTGGCGCTCTGGTGGTTCGCCAGAATGCGGCGCGGCGCATTGGGTCTCGTCGTCGGCGTCGGCACGATCTCGTTCGCGATCAATTTGGCGACCGTCCACACATCGCCCGTCGCCGCTTTTTATTCGCCGCTGAGTCGTTTCTGGGAATTGCAAATCGGATGCCTCTTGGCGTTGCTGATGCGCGACTGGGAACCACGAGATCCGATGCCGCGCAAGATCGCCGATGGTCTCTCGATGGCGGGTGTGGCAGCACTCGGCATTTCGATCGCGCTGTTCAGTACGGACCTCGCCTTTCCTGGCCCGTGGGCCTTGCTACCGACCGGCGGCACGTTTCTGCTCATCGCTTCCGGCCCCTCAGGGTGGTTCAACCGCCAGGTCCTGTCGCGGAATGTTCTCGTATGGATCGGCTTGATCAGCTATCCGCTGTATCTGTGGCATTGGCCGATCCTTTCGTTCGCGACCATCGTGGAAATCGGCACGCCATCGACCCTCGTTCGCGTGACAGCGGCTATCGCGAGCGTCGCGCTGGCGTGGGCGACGTACCTTTTCGTCGAGAAACCGATCCGCTTCGGCCCACGGCGTTCGTTCAAGGTGCCCGCGCTGGTCGCATTCTCCATTCTTGCCGGCCTCGTCGGCGTCGGAACCTACGCGCAAAGAGGCATCCCCTCGCGTTTCCCGCCGGAAGTGCAGGCCATCGCCAATTTCCAGTACGAATACAAGACCGATGCGCGCTATCCCGATTGCTGGCTGTCGGCTACGCAACCCTTTGATGGTTTCGCGCCATTCTGCACCGACACGTCGGCGGGTCGCGGCCACGCAGTCGTGTGGGGCGATTCGCACGCCGCACGTCTTTATCCCGGTTTGAAGGCGGTGCTGGGCGACAAGATCGGACTATCCCAATTCACGCGCGACGCTTGTCCGCCGATGCTCGGCGTTGCGGCGCCGAACTGCCAGAAGAGCAACGCATGGGTCATTGCGCAGATCGCACATCTGAAACCGCAGACCGTGATCCTGTTCGCTGCGTGGACCGGTTACCAAGGCGACTGGCAGTCGCCGACGGCGGCAAAAGCCGCGCTTATCGCAACGATCGACGCACTGCAAAAAGCCGGCGTCGCCAAAATCGTCGTGGTTGGCCCTGCGCCCAGATGGAAAGGTGGATTGCCCAAGCTACTGTATCAGGCGTGGGCCGAGTCGCGGCCGGTCCATTCCGTACCGGAGCGACTTGCGACCGGCCTCGATCCGAGCGTTTTCGCCGCCGATCGCGCGATGCGGCGTGAACTCGTACCGCGGCACGTCACCTATTTCTCGATCATCGATGTGTTCTGCACGAACGCAAGTTGTCTCACCCATACGCCGGACGGCCCAGCGCGACTGGTGACATGGGACTACGGGCACCTGACGACAGACGGCGCTGTCCTGGTCGCCCGGCGACTCGTCGCGGACGGCGTGCTGCCTTAGCGGTTTACCCGCGACCGCAAACTTCCAGGCGTGTGCGGGCAGCGCGAACGTCGACGGCATCGCGTCGACGCGTCCTTCGCTTCTGTCGAGGCATCGCCGAAATGGCACGGCGCGAGACATTCAAAGCGGTTCTTAAATTCGCCACGTCGGCACTCGATAGTGGTGCGGCATTCCGCGGAGAACAACCATGCGCGTTCGCGAATTCGCTTGCGCTTGTCTTCTATCGTGCACGACCGCGCCCGCCGCGCAGCCCAGCGGCCAGAACGATTTCGATTTCGAGTTCGGTACCTGGAAAACGCACGTTTCGCGTCTCGCGCATCCGCTGTCGGGATCGAAGGAATGGGTCGAGCTCGACGGTACGTCCGTCGTCCGCGCGATCATGGATGGTCGCGCGAACATCGTGGAGCTCGACGTGACCGGGCCATCAGGACACATCGCCGGCGTCTCGCTGCGTCTCTACAACCCCGACACGCGTCAGTGGAGTCTCAACTACGCCAGCTTTCGCAACGGCGTGCTGACTGCGCCGACGATCGGCGGATTCAGCAACGGCCGCGGCGAGTTCTTCGGGTCGGACAGCCTCGACGGCAAACCGGTGTTTGTCCGGTTCATCATTACCTGCCCTGCGGCGGACACGTGCCGCTTCGAGCAGGCGTTCTCAGGCGACGGCGGTAAGACCTGGGAAGTGAATTGGATCGCGACGGATACGCGCGTAAAGAGCTCCTAGCGTTTTCTTGCGGCGCGGACTGCGTGACCGCAGACGCGGTCCGCACTTCTTCGTAGCGATTTCGTCGCGATCAGCGAACTCGCGAGCGCCTAACCCGACGTACGTGAATTCACCGCGCCGACGCGAGCATCTGGGAGGTTCTGATCGAATGCGGTGCCGGGAACTGACGCCTCGGCGACGTGCGCGGCAAGAGAGTCGCGCAAATTCTCCAGCGCCGGGCGGATCGCTTCAGGCTCGGGCATCGCCTTGCGCACCTCGCCAATGGCTTTGCGCACGGTGCCAGGCGTTTGCCGATCCGCGATCAGCGATGGCGCAGGCGCGCGGCATTCAACGGAGAGCCGAGTGGTCGCAACCGCAACCCGCAGACACGGCGGCAAGAATCAGAACGACGGTGGTCACATCGTTCGATCCCGCGTGAAACGAGAATGCCAGCGCGTCGACGGTCGTGTTGCCGCTGTCGCTGTAATCGGCCGGAAGCATCAGCGATCCGTTTCCGCCGACGTCGAGTCCGCCACGGTTCGCGCTATACACATCTTCCTCACACCGGTAAAGCTCCGCACTCCCTTTGTATTCGAAAAGGAGTCGCTGCACCCGGCCAGCGCCTGAAAACGATTCCAGCCAGTCCGCGCAACCCCGCCTCCGGCCCGGTGCCGCCCGGTTTGTGGCGTTTCTTGCGTGATGGATGGTTGAGCCCTCGCCAGAGGGCCGATGTCAGGTCTCAGGGAGGTTGCAAATGAACGCTATTCATCCCACGCAGCGCGGCACGTTGCGCATGACGCCGCTGGCGCGTTGCCTGGCGGTGTCGCTCGCTGTCGCAGGCGTCGCGTCGCCGGCTTGGGCTTCGAGTCCACGCCCCGTCGTGGGCCAGAGCGGGCCGCCGAACGCTCGGATCGACCCATCCGTTCTCGACTCGTGGATTCACGAGCCGATCGATCGCAAGGCGCTGGAACACCATTGGCGCGCCGTGCTGCAACGGCCGATTCCGGCGTTGCCCACCAACACGATTCCGGTCACCAACTGCAACGACTCCGGCTCCGGCAGCCTGCGCGATGCGGTCAACAATGCGCACGACGGCGATACGATCGATCTCACCAGCACCGGCTGCAGTGTCATTTCGCTCACGACCGGCGCGATCGCCGTGACGCAGGTTGATCTGACCTTGCAGGGCCCCGGGCCGCTCAGCTTGGCGGTCGATGCGAATCACGCGTCCCCCGTTCTGCTGCATACCGGCGGCGGCACGCTGTACGTCAACGATCTGATGGTCAAGAACGGCGCGAAGTACTTCACCGATGCGCAGGTCGATGCGGCGCGCGGCGGATGCATCTTCTCTTCCGGCGACGTGTTCCTCAGCAATTCCGAAGTGAAGTACTGCAAGGCCTACAACTCCGGCACGCATTACGGCGCCTACGGCGGCGCGATCTACGCGCAGAACGGCGTCACGCTCGATTCGAGCTCGGTACTCGGCAGCTCGGCGCGCTCGAGCGGCTACTGGGTCAAGGGCGCCGGCATTTCGACGCCCGGAGCGGTCACGCTTCTGGACAGTTTCGTCGAAGGCAACGATTCCTATTCGACGACAACGTGGAGCCTCGGCGGAGGCGTTTACGCCAGGACCGGCCTTATCGCCAAATACAGCGTGATCGACGGCAACAGCTCATACAGCGGCGCCTACGTCGCTCGCGGTGGCGGACTCTACAGCGCAGGCAATCTGACTATCCAGAATTCGACAATTCGCGGCAATTCATCGCGCACCGGCGGCGGCGTGTTCGTGCTCGGGCAATATGCGACGTCGGAAATCACGATGACCAACAGCACGATATCGGGCAACCACGCGGTCGTCTTCGGCGGCGTCGACATCGAAGATTACCCGGCACGGATCGTGAACAGCACGATCGCCTTCAACGACGAAAACTTCTTCGAGCCGTACGGCGCGGGACTCTTCGTCTTCAACACGAATGTCGAGCTCGAAAGTACCATCATCAGCAACAACTACGACGTATACACCGGCTCGAACGTCGAAGACGACGTCGGCACGTCCACGGTCGATGCCGGCACGCTGAGCGGCACGCACAACCTCATCACTTTCTCATCGATGACTGTGCCGCCCGACACGATCGAAAACAAGTACGCGAACCTGGGACCGCTCGCCTACAACGGCGGCATGACCGCGACGCACAAGCTGATGACTTTCAGCCCTGCGATCGATGCGGGCAGCAACGCGGGCAGCCTGAACTACGATCAGCGCGGCGACGGCTATCCGAGAGTGATCGGCTCGAGCGCCGACATCGGTGCCTTCGAACTCGATACGGCCGATGAGATATTCAGCGACGGAGTCGATTTTTAGGGGAGGGCCGGCAACCGTTGACAACTGCGGTTCGGCTGAGGATAGGCCCGAGCATCTTGCTCGGGCCTCTTTTTTTAGATCGCGCCGCGGTGATGCCCTCAAGCAAACCCGTCGCGGAATATCAAGTCGCCGGTCTGCACCTCGAAGGCGCCGATGTCGGCGGCACTGCCGAACACCCGCGAGTGCCCCGCTCCACGCTGATCGGTCGCGAAATCACCGACATTGTTGCCCACATCGATCGCGGGGCTTCCCGCCAAAAACGCGAGCGTCGACGTCGGGCCACCGTTGTCCTGCAACGGGGCCGAGCAAAGGATCGGCTGAGATCGTCCCCGTGGGCGGCGTCGGCGTGGACCCGCCGATCAACTCGTTCTCGCCGGCGATGCGCGCGACGTTGCCGCCATCGAGGCGGTCACCGCAGGTCGCCGTATTGCCGAACGCGATCGAACTCAGCAGGCGCACCGTTTCATAGACGTACAACCTTCGCCCGCCGAATTCCCCTTGAACGTCCTGTTCCATATTTCGAGCGGAGAACCCGCCAGTACGCACGCGCGTGAGCCGACGCCTTCGCCCTTCGCTACCGGAACGGGCCTTCTGCCGTGTCGCCTTCGCCGCTGAATTCGTAGTCGGCGAAGTGCGGGTCCTTGCGCAATGTTTCCACGACGAGCCCCCGCCGCCTGCGGCGTCGATCGCTGTACGTGTAGATGAACACGCCGGGCTTCGAATGACGGACCGCAACGATGCGAACGCCAAGATCCAGCGCAACGGCATTCATCGTTCCGGCGACCGCATCGGCCGCGCTCAGCGAACTCAGCGGTTTGCTCGGTGAAGACACTTCGAAATATCTGGGCATATGGAATCCTCCCGTCGGCGGATGATACGGCAGCAATCCTGACAAGAATGTTGCGGGTCGGATCTGCCCGGCGACGGAAGGATGATCCACTATCCGATCAATAGAGACAGCGCCTGCGGGAACGCGCGGCCGCCTGTCCGCGTCAGCTTGGCCACAGCCAGACGAACGTCGCGCCGACGATCAGCGCATAAATGACGCCGTCAATCGCGTGTTTGATCGCGCTGCGCCAGGGATGTCCCCACCAGATACCCATCGGAATCGATCCGAACGCGTAACCCATCAGCGACGCAGTGGCGACGACACGGAATACCTGCATCGATGCAACGCCAGGCGCGAGCGTGACCCCGGCAAGATACGCCGCGAAGATCGACACGAGCAGACAAAACACGAACCACTGGATCAGCGGCGTTGTCATGTTCATCGGGCCGCTCGGGCGTATGAATATGAACGCGATGGGTCCTTCCTTGAATTTCTGCATCGTTTCCGACTTTTTCATGTCCTCCGGTTTGCAATACGGAAGCATGTAGATTCCGGCGCCAGCGCTGCCTTTGCGCATCGATGCGCGCACTTCGTCCTCGTTGGTGAAACCTCGACAATCCGGCCCGTGCCAGAACCGCAAGACCATGTGCAGAATGCTGCTCGCGATGAAGACGAACACGGCCGACAACAAAATCGGAAGCCACAGCTGCGCGAGTGAAACCATAACGTTCCTCCCCAAGTGAGGTCCGCACCAGAGGTGCGCAATCTACTCCGGCGCCGGATGCCATGAAAGCGCAGGCGCAGCATCGCTCGGTCCGTTTGTACACGAGCCGGAAACACACTCGAATCAGCGCGTTGCAGACGCGTTGGCCGGCCCGGGTATACCGCTTCCTGCCCGGCAACGGACGCTAATCGAATCCGTTCGCGAAGATTACGTCGCTGTCGAATTCCACCGCGCCGATGTCGGCCGCGGGTCCGAGCACGCGCGCAAATCCGAGTCCGCGCTGATCGTTGCTGAGACCCTGAACGTTGTTGCCCGCATTGATCGCCGGGCTCCCGGAACGCAGTGCATGCGTCAAAGTCAGACCGCCGTTGTTGGCGAGCGGCGACAACAGCGGATCGGCCTGGATCGTATCCGGCGGCAAGGTCGTCGTTCCGGACGGACCGATGATGTCGTTGGCGCCGGAGACGCCGCCGCCGATGCCGAGCCCGATGTTGACCGTCGACGATCCACCGTCGTTGCTCGCGATGATCGAGCTTTCCACGTCGGCGATTCCGTATTCCATGCGCAGGCCGGCGCCGAGCCCGTTGGATTCGGTGTTGAACGCAATGGTCGAGTTGGCGATCGTGATCGTACCGTGGCCGTAAATGCCGCCGACGCCGACGGCCGTATTGTCCGACACCGTGCTGTTCGCGATCAGCGACGTCAACGTCGAGTTGTGTCCATAAATCATCAGGCCGCCGACAGCGCCGGCTGAATTTCCGGAAACGGTCGAGTAGCGAATCTCGGCCGGACCCACGCACCGCGCGCCACCGGCCAAGCCGGTTCCCGAACCCAGACCCGCGGCGAAGTTGTCGGAGATCGTCGAATATTGCGCATACAAGGTTCCGCCGACATCCGCGCCGCCCGCTTCGACGATGCCCGACACCGCTGCGCTTTGCGCGTTGTTGCCACTGATCGTGCTATCGACCAGGACCAGATTGCCGGTCACCGCGACGCCGCCGCCGACCGCGCCGCCGAGCGTCGTATACACCTCGTTGTCGACGATCTTGCTGGAGGTCGCGATCAACTCGGAGTTCACGTAGAGGCCGCCGCCTCGATAGATGCTGCTCCCGGCGTCACCGATCACGCTGCAGCCCGTGATCACCGTGTCATTCAACAGAACCGGTCCCGCCGAATAAATGCACCCCCCGGCGAGAAAACCGTATCCGTGCGTCAATGTCATGCCATACACCGCGAGCTGCGCATTCGCATTCTGATTGAACACGCGATCGGTGTGGTCGCCATCGATCGTCAACAGACCCGATCCCGGGCCACGAAGCAGCAGATTGTGCGTTGTGTCGATGCGTCCGCTGGTAAGAAAGATGCTGCTGCACGGCAATTGCGTAAGGTCGATATCGTCGCCGTCTCCCGAGCTCTGCACGGCCGCGCGCAGGCTGCCCGCGCCGCTGTCAAGACAGTTCGTGACAACGATGACGTTGCCCGGATGCGCCTGACTGGCCGACGCGTTTCCGACGCCGAGCATGGCCACGAGGCACGCAGCGAGCGGATTGAGACGCAGCGAGCGTGCAAGTTTGCGTTCATCGCGTTGCATGTTCGAACTCCTTGTATGTCGGTCCCAGCCGGGTGTGAAGGGAAACAGCTACTCTCAGGTGGAACGCCAAACGGCGTTGAATCACGACATCCAGGCGCGGCCCGCCCTTTTTGATTCCGGCGAGTCGAATGTAAAGACGCGGCTGGTGCTGCTTTTTCGATCGTCGATAGCGGCGCTATATGACGATCAGCGCGCCCCGTACGACGCCGCGGGTCGTAGACGGCGTCTCTTGGCGAGCAGCCCGTGCGCACCGGAGCTCAACCAGTCGATCGCAATCAACAACACGGCGGCGAAGCCGAAAATCGGCCGCACGTCGCGCTCGGCATTCTCTTGACGTTCGATCCTGGCATCGGTCGAGAGGTAGACCAGCTGCTGCGGCGTATCCGCGGTCGCGTAACCGAGCCCGGCCGCCGTGCCGAGCTGCTTGAGATAAGCGGCGTGCAACGCGGAGCGATGCTCGACGACATCGTTCAGTGCCCCGGACTTCTCCAGGTCCTCACCGCCGCGTGCCTGTTCGATCTTCTCGACGAGATTCGGATGGAAACCTTCGCGCGCCGCGTCCATCGCGGTCCAGTAGCCGACGACGCGGTTCTGCGCATCGAGTCGCGGCACCGGATGCGGCTCGGGCGAGCCGACGCCGAGCAGCCAGCCTTTCGTGCGCCCGCGCAGAGAGAGAAGATCCGAAAGGCGCGGCGTTTCGACATGCGGCGCTTCGTCGCCATCGGTGATGAATACGAGATCGAGATTGCGCTTCGCCGCCTCATGCAGCGCATTGATCGAGCCCCGCTTCGATGCGCGAATCGCCATCCCAGGCCATGCGCCAGTCCAGATTGCGCACTACCTGCTCGATCGCCGGAAAATGGCGGCACACTTCGAGGGGCTCGAACAATGTCACGGTGTCGGTGCCTGCAAACAACGCCACGGCCGCGCGCGAGCCGCACGGCAGGCTGCCCAGCGCGGCAATCACTGAAGCCTTCGCGCGATCGAGGCGCGACTCGGCCGGATCGCGCGCATCGACATCGCGCACGTTCATGCTTTCGCTGATGTCGATCACGAACAGCCACGAAAACGTGCCGCCCGGGAGCACGAGCCGCGGCGTAAAGAACGCGGGCACCAGTACCAGCGCGGCGAGCAGCAGGACCAGCAACCGTCGCGCCAGGATGAATCGGAAAACTGCGCGCAGGTATTTCACGGCAGACCGCGCTTAGCGCTTTCCAGGATCGTCGTCCAGCCGTTGTGGCGGTCCGGCTGCATCAAAATCGGATCGGTATTCCGCCGCCAGCCCTCGGCGGGCCGCGCCGGCGCAAGACGTTCGAGCAATTCGAGGTTGTAACGCGCGCCATGGAGCTCTGGTTCGATGCGCAACGCGGCGCGGTACGCATCGCGCGCGAGATCGAACTCGGCGCTTTCGCTCGGACCTTCGTGTATCGAATCCCGGCTCGCCTTGATGGCGCTCTCGAAATACGCGTTGCCGAGCGCGAACCATGCCGCCGCCGCCAGCGCGGGATCGGTCGTCGCCCGCACTTCGTTGAACAGCGCGACCGCATCATCGAAATGCTGCGCACGGTCGAAATCCCACGCGGCGGCGTAGCGCGCTCGATCATCCGCGGGCAACGGTTTCAATTCTTCCACGTTCCGCGCGCGGATCGCCGAGTTGATGCGCAGCGTCGTGAACCACTCGGCCGAAAAAACCAGGCAGGCCGCGAGCGCGACGAACGACAGCACCCAGACCAACGGCGTTATCCAGCGCTTCAGACCTGCCATTCGCGCACCTCCAGCGAACGCGCCAGGATGAGCAGGCAGATGCCGACCAACGCCAGCGCGAACATCGGTGCGGCGAGATCGCGCCGCGGCAAGCGCTGCTCGTAGCGTGTCGGCAGATTGGTCATCCGCCCGACTTCGGCGACGGCGTGTTCGAGGCCTTCGGGACTCGTGACCTCGAACATTTCGTAGGGACTGCCCATGCTGCCAAAGAATTCATGCAGCGAAAGACTATCCTCCCCGGTGTTCCGTCGCGGCGCGACGATGCTCGGCTCCTCTTCGCCGCGCGTGTAAATCCAGATCAGCGACGCGTGCCGTTGCGCGAACAGCGCGCGCAACTTCTCGCGGTTTTCTTCCCTGATCGTCGCGCCGCCGTCGGACACGAGAAGCACGATGCGCGCCGCGGTCAGCGGACGACCGCGAAAATAGTCGAGCGCGAGTGCGAGTGCGCTCGCCGGCGCCGTGTAGCCTTCGCTGCGCGCTTCGGCGCTGACCAGGCCCGCTTCGACCAGCCCGCGATCTTCGCTCAATGGCGCGACGCCGATCGGCGACGCGTTGAATGTCGTCATGCCGAACGTGTCGCCGGGCCGGCGCCGCATGAAAGCGAGCAGAACGCGGCGCGCGGCGTTGATCTTGTCCTCGTGACGATCGTTCGCTCCGGTCGAGCCGATCAGCGGTTCCGACATGCTGCCGCTTCGATCGAGCACGATGACGATCTCGGCGCCCTGCCCCGACAACGTTTGCGAACCGCCTTCGAGATAGGGCGCGGCCGAGGCAACGACGAGGGCCAGGACCGACAGCGCTCCCGTTGCGCGCAACAGCGCTCGCAACACCGTCGACGCCCTGTCAGCCGGCCAATCCGCGGTGCGCGGATACGCAAACACGCGCGCGCCAACATCGAACAACGGCAGCGCAGCAAGCGGCAGCGCCCACAGCGCCCACGGATACGTCCAATGCAGATGCGTCAACATGGCACGCCGCGTTCGCGGTCGGCAGCATCGTGCAACAACGCGAGCACGCTCATCGTGGACGGCGGAGCCTGTTCGTTCTGGCCGTAGAACGAGCTCCACGACGCCGCGAACACACGCGCAATTTGTTCGCGCAACGGCGCGAGATACGGCGCGCGCTCGAACAGCCGTTCGAGCGTCGATGGATACAGTGTCTCACCGGCGCTGCGACTCAACGCCGCGTGCATGTCGCGCAGCAATGCCGCATGTTGCTCGGACGACAACCCGCGCTTGCCGCGACGCCAGCGTCGCCACGCGCGCGCGAGCGGTCCCGGCGCGTGCGGCAGAAACGGCAAACGATCGTAACGCCACAAGAGATAACCCGCGCACGCGAGCGCCAGCGCAAGACTTGCGAGCGCGCCGGCGATCGCGCGCGACAGCGACACCGGCATCGGCACCGGCGACGGCTGCAGTTCGCGATCGTGATCGGTCAACGCAGCCGGCAGCGCGGGTGAAAGCAGGAATGATCGCGATGGAACATCGACGGTGTGCGTGTCGGTGCCATCGCGTGCCCGCAGCACGAATTCAGGCAACGCCGCGCGCGCCGCTGTCTCGGTCTCCGCGAAAATCTGGTAGGTGACTATGAGCGTCTGATCGCCGGATCTGCCGCGCGGACCCAGAGTCGCGCGGCGCACTTCGAGCCACGGCGCGACGCGGCCGGGCAGCGGCAATGACTCGGGATCGATCCGCAACGATCCGGGCAGGTGCACTTCGACGCGCTCGTCGATCAGATCGCCGAGCATGTAACCGGTATCGCGCAGACCGACATCGACCGTGATGTCATCGACGGCGGCACGCGCTTCACTCGCCAACGCTGCCGACAGCACGGTCCAGAGGACGAAATCTCGCGTCACGCGGCGGCCTCCAGAAAATGGCGCGTAAGCAATGCGGGATCGAAGCGGCCACGCACGAAGAACGGCACGCAGCCCGCGCTCCGGCACGCCTGACGCAATTCATCCTCGCGGCGCTTGCGCCGAGCGCGCAAACCGTTGATGAGTCCCGGACGCAGCCAGACGAATCTACGCTCGCCGCTTTCGAGATCACGCAATATCGCAATCCCAAACCGGTGAATCGCATCGACCTCGGCGGGATCCCACAACACGATCGGCACGACCGCGTGATGCGCCAGCCCGCGCAACAGCTCAGGCAAATCCTCGCGCGGCCAATGAAAATCGGAAATCAGAAAAACCAGCGCACGACGATGCGGCAGATACGGGATCGTGCGCAGCAGACCGCGCGCGCGCTGCCCGCTCGGCGCGAAGTGCGCGAGTTTTCGTTCGATCCAATCGCCTGCCCCGCGGTTGACGCGCGCCGGCAGCATCAGATCGAACAACGGCGCCTCGCTCGCGGCATAGAAGCCGAACGCGTCGCCGTTGCGCCACGCCGTGCGCGCCAGCGCGACCGAGATCCGGCGCAATTCCTCGCGCTTGTCGTGACGTCCGACGTAGCTCATCGAAGCGGACATGTCGGCGAGCACGACGACCTTGAGCGCAGAATTCTGCTCGAATTCGCGCACCCACAATCCGCCGAACGGATCGCGCAGCGTCGCCCGGAGATCGAGTCGACGTGGATCGGCGTGCTCGTGCAGCGGAACGCTCCCGCGAATGTGATCGCCGGCGCCCGCGTGCACCCCACGGAATGCGCCCGGGCGCAGAGCCGATGTCTTCCAGCGTACGCGGTACTCGACGAACACGGCGCTTGCGTCAGACACCAGACGATTCCTCAGGGCGCCGGCACCGCCCGCAGCACGGCCTCGGTAAATTCGCGACCCAGACGCCCGCGCTGCAGTTCGTAGATCGGCGTGAAGAAAACGCGGTGCGCGATGACCTCGTGGAAAACCGCGCGCAGATCCTCGGGTGAAAGGTCCATGCGTCCGATAAGCCACGCCGAGACCTTGGCCGCCCGCACCAGCATGCTCATGCCGCGCGGACTTGCGCCAGTGGCAATCAGATCGGTCATGTCGACGCCATCGAGCGCGATGCCGTACGCGCGCGGATCGTGCGTCGCGCGACGCAGGTGATCGACGAATGCTTCCACCGCCGGACCCGCGCGCACTTCCGACTGGATCATCGCAGCCACGGCCGGCAAGCTCCGATGATCGAGCATCGCAGCCGGCACTTCGGCGACCAGAACATCGGTGTCGTGGAAACGCGCATCGAACATCAGTCTGCGATGAACATCGGTCGTGTCGTCGGGCGCGATCTCGATCTCCATCAGGAAGCGGTCGCGCGCAGCGCCGGGAAGCTCGAACGTTTCCTCTTTCTCGACGCGATTGCGATCGGCAAAAACCTGCAGATACGGAAAGCGGAATTCGGTATTGAATGCGGTGAGCGTACGTTCGGCCATCACGCGCAGCAGCAGCGAGTGCACCTGCGGTCGTGCGCGGTTGATCTCGTTGAAGAAGAACACCGAGAGCGATTCGCCGTGCGTCAGCAGCGGTCCTGGATCGACGCGCGGCCGACCATCGCGATCGATGTGCGTGTGGTAAACGAGATCCTGCGGCATCAGGTCGATGGTGCCTTCGACGCGTTCGTAGTCGCCGCCGAGTGCGCGCGCCGCTGCGCGCAGCAGGGTCGTCTTGCCGACGCCGACATTGCCTTCGAGCAGCACGTGCCCGCGAGCGAAGACGGCAATCGTCAGTAGTCGGATCGCGCGCCCGAGTCCGAGCACGCAGTGATTCAGCGCGCCTTCGAAGCGCAGCGCACTGTCGCGCCATTCGGCGAGGTCGGTACCGGATCCGCACATGGCAACCGAGCGTAGTCGCGTGCGAACGCGCACACAAGCGCGGAAAATCAGCCCGTACGCCGGTGTCCGGTGACGTTACAAAGTGATCCGCGCGCTGTGCGCTTCTGGAGCAGAAGCCGCGCCGATTCGCGGCTTTTGCGCGGAATCGGCGTTCAGAAAAAACGGCCGGTGTTGCCACCGGCCGTAGGGAGAGGACTTCCGCTGCAGCCGCTCAGGGCCCGTCGAAACCGTCCGCAAATATACGGTCGGTGATCGGCGAACAGGCCGCGAATATCTCGTTGAACGCGTTCGGCGCACCGCCGGAATCGTAACCGCCGACAGCGTAGACATTGCCGGTCGCCGGATCGACATCGGCGGCGAAATTACGGCGCGGATTGACGAACGCCGGACCGATCGACCATGCGTCGGCGACGGGATCGTAGACGTCGACTTCATTGCTCGGATTCGGCGAATCGCGTCCGCCGCCCAGTACCCAGACTGTGCCATCCAGCGCCGTGACGGCGCGTGTTTCCGCTGTCGCGCGTGGAATCGGGGTGACCGGCTGAATGGCGTCCGCATCCGGGCTGTAAACCGACGACTCCGCGGAATCCAGGATTGTTCCGCCGCCGGAATCCCAAGTCGATCCACCGAACAGATAAATCAATCCGTTCGCGGTAGTGGTCGGTATGTAACCGATCGGCGTCGGCAAGGTGGCGCTCATCATTGTCCAGCGACTGCCCGCAGCAGCGGACGGATCGAACTGGTAGATCGTATCGAGCATGCCGATGCCAATGTCGAACCCGCCGAACACGAAGAGCTTGTTCTGATAGACAGCCGCGCCGCCGGGCAGCATCGCGCCGTCGGTATTTCCGATCCAGGGATCCTGATCGAGCACGGTCAACGTATCGGTGACCGGATCGTATTGGCGAACATCCGAGGTCGCTGTGGTAGCGCCGGCCGCCGAACCGCCGACCACGACGATATATTGCGTGCCGCCGAAATCGAGCACGCCGCCGACCATGTTGTTGACCTGGTTGTCTTCAAACGTCGCGACGCTCTGCGACCAGGTATCGGTCGCCGGATCGTAGATGTTGATGTTGGTGAAGTCGTCGCCGGCGGTATCGTCCGCGCGGCCCCCCATCAGATAGAACCTGCCGTCCACTGGAAAGAAGGCGCCCCAAGCGCGCACTTCGGTGCCGGGGAAATCGGTGCCCGTCGTCCACGCCCCCGGAGGCGTGCACGGACCTTCTGGTCGGGCGGCAGCATGAGCTGCGGTGGCGACCAGTGCAGCGACCACGGTTGAAGCGAAAACGCGACTCAGGAATCGAGACTTGCGCATGTCTACTCTCCCTCGGGATTGATGGTGAACCTCAAGGGGACGACCGGACGAGCATCGCTGCAGTCCCGTCGCTGCGGGAATGCGTTGAAAACAAGGAACAGGCTCCATGTTCTCGCCGCGACGACGACTGGGCCGGACATTCCTTAACTTTCAAGGTCCGTATCGAGAGTAGTCCCAAGTTCGCGCCGCGCGCAAGCGACAATTGCTGACGATCCGATGTGAGGCGCCACCCGCGCCCGGGAGCGGCACGCGGATAGCCGTCCAAACGAGGTCAGCAGCGGGCGCACAAACGCTCTGCAGAGTCCGCCGGCCGCAAACGTCCGAGCATTCCGTGGCTCGGGATCATCAACGAAGTCCCCGAGCCGAGCACAATGAATCGATCCGCATCGCCGGACATGCGGAATCGCGGCTCGCCTTGCTAAGCCCGCTGGTTTCGCCAGCGGAGACCTGCGATGGACCAGCGCGCTATCGATCTTTACAACTTGTATATCCATGGAACCATGCCGCATGGCTTGCACAACGATTCGAGCGAGGCGAGCTACGAGGCGGTCGCCGCGAAGCTCGCATGGGTGCGCACGATCGCGTTTTTCGATCATTACCTCGAGGTTTGAGACTTGGAGCGCGCGTCGACAACGGCGTGACTATTCGTCCGGTGGATCGACGCGCGGGCGATGCGCCCAGTCGAAATCGAGGCTGAGCTGCTCGCCGCTGTGCGCATCGGCTGCCTCCAGTCGCGCTGGCCGACCGTTGCCTTCGCAGATCCACACGCGCATGTCGCCGTTCGCGTCCGCGCCGGGCAGCTGTCCCGACGCGCGAAAGCGATAGACGCGCGCCGCACACTGTGCCGTCTTCGCGGTGCCCTCCTCGCGCGCGTCGCGGATCGACGAGATCGCCTTGCGCATCGCGGCCGGATCGAACGCCGTGACCGGCAACAGCGAAGGATCCGCGGGCACCCACACGCCGAGCGCGCTGACCCACGCGCCTTGCGGAGTCACGATGAATTCCATCGCGTCGGTGCGTGCGTGGATGCGGTTCGGGAATACGACTTCGATGAGACCCGACATCGCTGGCAAATCGGGCCCGAACACTCGGCCGCTCGCCTGCGCGCGGAATCCTCCGGCGTCGATCACGCGCGCGAACGCGCCTTGCACGTCGGTGCGCGCATCGGCGTGCGCGCTCATCGATGCGGCCGAAATCAGCACGAGCGCGGCAAGCCTTCCGAGCAGTGATTTCACGAATGCCTCCCATGGCCGATCCCGCGACACGAGTATGCGTTCGCGCGCATGAACGCGGGCAGGTCGTGTTTGGCCCGACCGATCGGCCGGTCGGCTCAGGTCATCCCGCCGGCCTCACGCACGCGGATCAGCCAGCCGGCAAGCTGCTTCGCCCATTCGGACTGTCCCGCTTCGTCGGTGATCAGATCCTGGCGAATCTCGATCTCGACATGCGGCAAACCGCGCTGTTCGCCATGCACGGGGATTGCGTAGTCGGTGCCGTCGCTGACCGAGTACGGTTCGTTGTCGCCGACGACCCAGCGACCTTCGGCCCGGATCAAGCCGAGCAGCGCATGCGCAAGCCGCGTATCGCGGTGGTACAACATGCCGATGTGCCAGGGCCGCCCGACATCGTTGAATACGGGCGTAAAGCTGTGCATCGAGATCAGCAGCGTCGGACGGCCGATCGAGCGACGTCGATCGAGCTCCTCGGCGATGCGACGATGGTACGGCACGAAGATTTCTTGCGCGCGCGCCGATCTGTCCGCGTTTGTGAGGTCATGGTTGCCGGGAACATCGGTGCGTTCGCTGCGCGTCACGATCGAGCTCGGTGCGCCGAGCGGCCGGTTGCAATCGATCACGAGGCGCGAATACGTCTGCGCGATGAGCACCGCGTCAAGGTGCGCCGCAAGCCCCGAAGCGACGCCGCGCGCACCGATATCCCAGGCGATGTGTCGCGAGCGTTCGTCTTCGGCGACGCCGAGTGTGCCGAGCGCGCGCGGAATGCGCCGGCCGGCGTGATCGCAGATCAGCACAAAATCGGATTTGCCGTTTTCCCGCTCGACGCTGAAAGACGGCGGCTCGTCGTCGGCGAGGAGGCGTCTTGCGAGTCCTTTCGCGGCCGTCGATTCATCGATTCGATTCATGAGGAGGCATTGAACGGCATTCCGCCTGGAACGGCAATGCGGAAACCGTGAGGGATCGATCGCGATGCGCTGAGTGTTGTCCTTCTTTGTTCGACTTAGCCCGGCAAGCGCCACCGTCGCAACACCGTGTGACTCGCACGAGCGCCCAGCAGGCTGTCGACAAGCACGAATTCCCTGACCGGCCATGCGATCGGCTCGATCGGGGTCGTGGGCAACAACCCGTCTGCGTCACGCAAGACGGTGACGTGCGGCGCGCGATCCTCGGCAGGCGCAGGAAGTCCGTGCGCATCGAGACCCGTCGAGATCGCATCCCACAAAGCGTCGAGACCCGGCGCCATGTCGCGGCAACCGATCCACCATGGAATCGAGCGGTTCGCGAAACTGCCGGCGACATCGAGCACGAACGCGAACGCGGGAACACGCACGCGATCGCCGCAATCGCCGGCTGCGGCGATCAATGTCTCCGACAGCGTCGCGTGCGCGCCGAGATAGCGCAGCGTCAAGTGAAAGCGATGCGGCTTGATCCAGCGGCCGCTCGTGGAATGCTCGTTCTTCAACTGCTGAGCGGCGGCTTCGATCCGCGCACGGATTTCCTCGTCAGGTTGCAGCGCGAAGAATAGATTGTGCGAAACGCTCGATGGAGATTGGTGTTGGGATGAGCGGGAACGCGAGGGCTGCATGGCTGGATTGTCGCTAAACCACCTGCGCCAGCGCGGTTTGAGGCGTACGCATTGCGACAGACTCGGGTCACCGATCGCCTCAAGACCCGATCAGCGATCACGTTTTCGCGAGCGTTTGCACGGTAGAACGGCGCGGATGCGCGGGCGCTGATCGCTCGCGCACCCGCGCAAGCCAGGCTCAGCTTTCGCCCATGTAGTCTTGCTTGCCGATCGGAACGCCGTTGTGGCGCAGCAGCGCAAAGGCCGTCGTCACATGGAAAAAGAACTGCGGAATGCCGTAGCTCAGAAGATACGACTCGCCGCCGGCGAAACGCCGTTCGCGCGGCGTGCCCGGCCGCAGCACAATCTCGCGCCCTTCGCTGCCGGCGAATTTCGCCGCGTCGACGCCGCCGGCAAACGCCAGTGTCTTGGCGATCCGTGCGTGAAGATCGGCGAATGTGCGTTCGTTATCTTCGTACGAGGGCACGTCGACGGACGCCAGACGAGCCGGCACGCTCTTGCCGAAATCGCAGGCGATCTGCACCTGACGAACGAACGGAAACATATCCGGGAAAAGGCGCGCCTGCAGAAGCGCGTCGGGTTCTATTTTCTTCTCCGCGACGTACTTTTCGGTCTTGGTGAGAATGGCGTCGAGCGCACCGAGCGCTTGCTTGAACACGGGTACCGACGCGGAATAGAGCGGGTGAGTCATGAGGCAACGTCCTGTCGTGGCGAAACGGGAGGCTCAGGATAGCCGTTCGCAGCGGCGACGGCGAGACAGTCGTCCCGCATGTTCTCCAAGCCTTCCGGCCGGATCGTGCGTGCGGCCGCCGTTTCGCCGTTGATCCGGCTCAGCGACGTTCGCTGGCACTCGCGTCGCGCTTCGCTCGGAACTCCGAATCCTGCGCCCAGTCCGGCCATTGATTCGAGTTCGCAAGTTCGGCGCCGACGGCATACAGCACGCCGAGATCGTGCGACATGCCGGCGAAGGTCCAATTCGCCTGCCATTCGTCGGCGGGCTGGTGATAGCGGTTGGTGACGTAGTCTTTGCGCGCGGCCTCACCCGCCGCGACGCCGCCGTTGACCAGATCATTGCCCGATGCGAACGAGAACGCGGGCACGCCCTGTTTGGCGAACGAGAAATGATCCGAGCGGAAAAAGTGGCCAGCTTCCGGATGCGGATCGGGGGAATAGACGAGCCCCGTCTTCTTCGCGTCGGCGACCAGCATGTCCTGCAAATCGGACTTGACGCTGCCCGACGTGGTGAAGTTGCGCGCCGGGCCCATCGGATCGAGCGCGTCCATGTTGATGACGCCTGCGGTCTTGGCGAGCGGATACAACGGCTTCGATGCGTAGTACTCTGAACCGAGCAGTCCTTTTTCTTCGGCGGTTACATTGAGGAAAACCACGGAACGTTGCGGACGCGGCGCATGCGCGAATGCCCGGCCGAGCTCGATCAGAGCCGCCGTGCCGGTGGCGTTGTCGACCGCGCCGTTGTAGATGCGATCGCCCCTCGCATCCGGCGCGCCGACGCCCAGATGATCCCAGTGCGCGCTGTAAATGACCGTTTCGTCCGGCCGCTTGCTGCCTTCGACGCGGCCGACGACGTTGCGTGACGTGATTACGCTCGTATCAACCGCATAGTCGGCGGAGAACGTCGCGCCGTTCAGCACGATCGGTTTGAATTCGCGCGTCTGCGCCTGTTTCTTCAGTGCATCGAAGTCCAGACCGCTGCGCTTGAAGAGATCGACGGCGAAATCGCGCTGGATCCACGCTTCGAGTTTCGGATGAATGGCCGCGGGCTGGTCGCGCACGATGTCGAACTGCGTGTTGATATTGGAATTCTTGACGGTTTTCCAGCCGTACGACGCGGGTTCGGTCTCATGGACGATCAGGAGTCCGAGTGCGCCCCGGCGTGCGGCCTCTTCGTACTTGTACGTCCAGCGGCCGTAATACGTCATTTCCTTGCCGCCGAAATCGCCGCTGCCCGTTTCGAAATCGGGATCGTTGATGAGCACGATGCCGATCTTGCCGTGCAGGTCGACGCCTTTGAAATCATCCCACTTGCGCTCCGGCGCGCTGACGCCGTAACCGACGAAAACCATCGGCGCGTTCGCGATCGCGACGGATTTCGAGCCGTCCAATGCGGCGCGCACCGCAATGTCCTCGCCCTGGGTCAGCGGCTCTTTCTTGCCGCCGACATCGACACTGAGTTTCGGCGTGCCTTTGATTTCGGAGCGCAGCAATGGCACAGCCTGCGTCCAGGAACGTGCGCCCTTCGCACCGCCGGATGGATCGCCGCCGGGCTGCAAACCCGCCGCCTGCATTTGCTCGATGACGTACGCGACTGTTTTCGTCTCGCCCGCGGTCGCCGGACCGCGACCTTCGAACGCGTCCGAAGACAGCGTCTTGACTTCATCGGAAAGCCGTTTCGGATCGAACGTGGGCGCCGATGCGCAGAGT
This sequence comes from uncultured Gammaproteobacteria bacterium, assembly GCA_963834755.1. Classification (GTDB taxonomy): domain Bacteria; phylum Pseudomonadota; class Gammaproteobacteria; order Xanthomonadales; family Rhodanobacteraceae; genus Dokdonella_A. Next base: position 669,436 of record CAWICQ010000012.1, on the reverse strand, counting down.
GCGGCAGACGAAACGGACAGCGCGGCGAGAAACAGCATCGTGCGTTGCAAGGCGGGATACCTCCATCGAAAGCGGACGCCGATCCTAAATGCGAGTTCCCCGCAGGTCCAGCGCACGCGACTATTGGATGTCCCCAACCGCTTCGAGCGATTCGGCATTGCCCGAGCCGCGCACTCCGATTTACGCGGCTGCGTTCTCGTTGAACACGATGCTGCAGCAGGTGACGGCGCCTTCGGCTTTTTGAAGCTCCGACACGTCGACGGGCGTCACCGCAATACCCGCGTCCGCCAGACGTTGTGCCGTGCGCGGAAAACTCATCGGATAAATCAGGCCGCCGCCGACGCGGAGCCCGTTTGCGGCGTGCGGTTCATCGGGATCGATATCAATCTGGCGAAAATGCGCGAACACGGCGCGATCGACCCAATCCGGGTTGATCAGCACGGTCATATCGGCGATGAGGGTCACCGCTGATTTCAGGTGCAGACAACTGCGAATCGACACCGGCTGCACCACATAGCCACGTGCACCGAGCGAGGATGGACCGACGATCGCCCGCAATTGCTCGATGGCCGCCGCATTGCTGCGCGCCGAGCGGCCGACATAGATCGTGCGCCCGATGCGGAGCACATCGCCGCCATCGATCGTGCCCGGCGCTTCGATCGAGCGCATCGTTCGATACGATGCCAGTGCATTGGCGACGGACGCGACTTCCGCACGACGCGAAGGCGCACCGGGCCGCGTGCGAATCGCGATCTCGTCGAACACGAGCGCAACGTCTTCGACGAACACCGCGTCCGGCAGTTCATGCTCCGGCGGCAACGCGACGACGCGGCAACCGAGCGAGGTCAAAGCGTCCTGGTAAGCACGGTGCTGACGTTGCGCCCGATCGACATCGATCGGGCTGCGCTCAACGTAGGAAAGCTCGCAGGCGTCGAGCGCGCGACTCACAGCGCGGGTGATGGCTATCAGCATCGCCTTTCCGTAACCGTTCTCGAGCGAGAAGCCAGTCTAACCGGGTGGGTCGCCGCGATGCTTGACCCGCGCGGCGTTGGCCGTCTCAAATCGCGAGTTCGACGCGTTCCTTGCGTGACAGAGACAACGAACGGAGACATTCATGACCCCCAATCCCGCGTACATCGAGGCGGTGCAGGAACTCGTGCACACCGCGCCTTATCCGAAATTGATCGGCATGACCATCGCCGCGCTCGACTTCGACCGTTGTCGCATCGAGCTCACGCTGCGCGAAGATCATATGCAACCTTTCGGCATCGTCCATGGCGGCGTGCTGGCGACGCTGATCGACACGGCCACCTTCTGGGCTGCATTCCTGCGCTTGCCCGATGATGCCGGCCTCGTGAATGTCGATCTCAAGCTCAACTATCTCAAGGCTGTGGTGCGCGGACACTTGCGCGCCGAAGGCGAGTGCCTGCGTGCCGGACGCCAGATCAGCTACACGGTTGCAAGCGTGTACAACGATGACGGCGAGCTCGTCGCGCACGGCACATCGACGATGATGGCGTTGCCCGGCAAGGGACTGCAGGTCGGAATTCCGAAGTTTCTCGGCGACTGAATGCGGTGGCCGCTAGGGCTGCAGCGACCGTTCGCTCCGTCACGCGCCGACGCGTCGCCGCACTTCGTCGATATCCCGCACCGCCCGCACTTCGACGCAGCCGGTGCGAGCCCACGGAAACTCCGACGCGATGCGCACGGCTTCTTCGAGGCTGTCGGCTTCGATCAGATTGAAACCACCGAGCATTTCCTTGGTTTCGGCGAACGGTCCGTCGACGACACTGACGCGACCGTTGCGCCAGCGGACCGACTTCGCCGTCGCCGGCGCTTCGAGCTGCTGCGACTCGATGAGACTACCTTCGTCGCGCAACTCGTCGGCGTGGCGGAAGCATCCGCGCATCATCGCATCGGCTTCGCCCACCGCAAGCGTGTCGAGCAACGTGTCGTCGTTGTAGATCAGCAGCAGGTATTTCATCTCGTCATCATCTCGATTGCATATTTCCCGGGATTTCGCGCAAGCCGCTGCGCGCACGAATCGCCGCAGGCTATCCCAGAGCAATCAGGACGAGCGCTGCGGGCGAAACCCGCGTCACATATTGCGGCGATACTCGCCACCGACCTCGTACAGCGCATGGCTGATCTGGCCAAGGCTGTGAGTCTTGACGGCGTCCATCAGCGACGCGAACACGTTGCGCCGCTCGCGAGCGGTTGCCTGCAGCGGTCGCAAGCCATCCTTCGCGTAGCCGTTGCGCGCTTTCTGGTACGCCCGCACGTTGGCAATCTGCTGGCTTTTCTCATCCGTCGTCGAACGGATCAGCTCGATCGTCGTGGTGATATCGCCCGCGTGTTCCTTCGGCAGGAACGTATTGACGCCGATCAGCGGCAGGCTGCCGTCGTGTTTCTTCTGCTCGTAATACAGCGATTCTTCCTGGATCTTGCCGCGCTGGTACATCGTGTCCATTGCGCCGAGCACGCCGCCGCGCTCGCTGATCGCTTCGAATTCCTTGTAGACCGCTTCTTCGACGATGTCGGTCAGCTTGTCGATGATGAAACTGCCCTGCCACGGGTTTTCGCAGAAGTTCAAGCCGAGCTCGCGGTTGATGATGAGCTGGATCGCCACCGCTCGGCGCACGCTTTCTTCGGTCGGCGTCGTGATCGCCTCGTCGTAGGCATTCGTGTGCAGCGAGTTGCAGTTGTCGAACAGCGCATACAGCGCCTGCAGCGTCGTGCGGATGTCGTTGAACTGGATTTCCTGCGCATGCAGCGAACGGCCCGACGTCTGCACGTGATACTTCATCATCTGACTGCGCGGGCTCGCGCCGTAACGCTCGCGCATCGCGCGCGCCCAGATGCGCCGCGCGACGCGGCCGATCACGCTGTATTCGGGATCCATGCCGTTCGAGAAAAAGAACGACAGGTTCGGCGCGAAGTCGTCGATCGTCATCCCTCGCGCCAGATAATACTCGACGATCGTGAAGCCATTCGACAGCGTGAACGCAAGCTGCGAAATCGGATTCGCGCCGGCCTCGGCGATGTGATAGCCGGAAATCGACACCGAGTAGAAGTTGCGGACTTTGTTCTCGACGAAGAACTGCTGGATATCGCCCATCATGCGCAGCGCGAATTCCGTCGAAAAGATGCAGGTGTTCTGCGCCTGATCTTCCTTCAGGATGTCCGCCTGCACGGTGCCGCGCACGACGGCGAGCGTCTCCATGCGGATCTTCGCGTAGGTCTCTGCATCGAGAATCTGGTCACCCGTGACGCCAAGCAGTCCCAGACCAAGCCCGTCATTACCGTTCGGCAACATGCCCGCGTAGCGCGGACGCTCGCGGCCCTCGAACAGCTTTTCGAGCTTTGCATGCGCCTGGTCCCAACGCGTCTGATCGGCGCGCAGATATTTCTCGATCGCCTGATCGACCGCGGTGTTCATGAACATCGCGAGGATGATCGGCGCGGGACCGTTGATCGTCATCGATACCGACGTCGTCGGCGCCGACAGATCGAAGCCCGAATAAAGTTTCTTCATGTCATCCAGCGTCGCAATGCTGACGCCGGAATTGCCGATCTTGCCGTAAATATCTGGACGTTCCGCCGGATCTTCGCCGTACAGCGTGACCGAATCGAACGCGGTCGAAAGCCGGGCGGCTTTCTGGCCGATCGAAAGATAATGAAAGCGACGGTTCGTGCGCTCGGGCGTACCCTCGCCCGCGAACATGCGCGTCGGATCTTCGCCCGTGCGCCGATACGGATAGACGCCGCCGGTGTACGGATATCCGCCGGGCAGATTTTCCTTGGTCAGGAACGTCAGCAGCTCACCCCAGCTCTTGTATGTCGGCGCCGCGATCTTCGGCACCTTCTGATGCGAAAGCGATTCGACATAGTTGCTGCCTTCGACCTGCTTGCCGCGCACTTCGTACGCGTAATGCTCGTCGGTGATCGATTTCAGACGCTGCGGCCATTCGCGCAGCAGCGCGATCGATTCGGTGCTGAGCGATTTCAACGCGTCCTGATAACGCTGGCGCAGTACGAGCACGCTGCGATCGGTGGCTTCGGCCTTGAGAAGATCGGCCGGATCGTAGAGATCGAGCGACTTCGGCAGCTTCGGATCTTCGACCTCGTGCAATGCTTGCCACATCGCCTGCGCGCGATCGGCCGCTTCGGCCTCTTTGCCGATATCCGAATTGATCGCTCGCCCCTGCTCGGCGATCTCTGCGAGATAGCGCACGCGACTGCCCGGAATCAGCACGGTCGCGCGCGGCTCCTTCAGCGACGTATCGACATCCGGCGTCCACTTCTCAGCGGGCACGTGCAGTTTTTGACGCAGCAGCCGGCACAGATTCGCGAACATCCAGGTCACGCCCGGATCGTTGAACTGGCTAGCGATCGTCGGATAGACCGGAACTTCCTCGTCCTTCAGCTTGAACGCGGTGCGGTTGCGCTTCCACTGCTTGCGCACGTCTCGCAGCGCATCTTCGGCGCCGCGCTTGTCGAACTTGTTGAGCACGACGAGCTCGGCGAAGTCGAGCATGTCGATCTTCTCGAGCTGACTCGCCGCACCGTAGTCGCTGGTCATCACGTACATCGGGAAATCGACGAGATCGACGATTTCCGAATCGGACTGGCCGATGCCCGCCGTCTCGACGATGACGAGGTCGTACCCGAGGCCCTTGAGACACGCGATGCAATCCTTCAGCACGACGTTCGTCGCCGCATGCTGGCGACGCGTCGCCATCGAGCGCATGAACACGCGCTTGGAGCGCAGCGAGTTCATGCGGATGCGATCGCCGAGCAGCGCGCCGCCGGATCGACGCCGCGTCGGATCGACCGCCAGCACGGCGATGCGCATCTGTGGAAACGCGTGCAGAAAACGCAGCAGCAATTCGTCGACGACGCTCGACTTGCCCGCGCCGCCCGTGCCGGTGATGCCGACGACGGGCGCCTCGCGCCCTCGGGATTCGGAATTCGGCATTCGGGATTCGAATGGCCGCTGCCATTGTTTGCGCAGCAGCGCCAGTTCGGCTTCACCGAATGCACCGTCCTCGATCGCACTGAGCATGTGGCCGACCGCGATCTCGTCGTCCAGCGACGGTGCAGGCGCGCTTGACGAATCCCTATTCCCGAATCCCGAATCCCGGCCTTCCTGCGCGCGCCGCACGACATCCTCGATCATCGCGACGAGGCCGAGATGCATGCCGTCGTTCGGGTGATAGATGCGCTCGACGCCGTACGCCTGCAGCTCGCCAATCTCATCGGGCGTGATCGTGCCGCCGCCGCCGCCGAACACGCGCACGTGCGAAGCGCCGCGCTGTTTCAGCATGTCGACCATGTACTTGAAATATTCGACGTGGCCGCCCTGGTACGACGACACCGCGATCGCGTCGGCGTCTTCCTGCAGCGCCGCACGCACGACGTCCTCGACTGCGCGGTTGTGGCCGAGATGAATGACTTCGGCGCCTTGCGCCTGGATCAGGCGGCGCATGATGTTGATCGCGGCATCGTGGCCGTCGAACAGGCTCGCCGCGGTGACGAAGCGCAGCGGCGCGCGCTCGGCCGATGGGTCGCTGACGACGTGCTTGGCGGGCGTGCTCATACAGGGTCGATCGTTGGGCTAAGCGTGAATTGTACTGCCGTCGTGTTTCGTTCGCCGTTGCATGGGCCGATCGGGCGGCCTTTGCGCGTTCTGTCCGCTTCTCCCACAAGCGGGAGAAGGTGGCGCGAAGCGCCGGACGAGGGAAATCTTGCGTCGAGCTTCCGTCACTCGCGCCTGCGCAATCTCTCCCGCGAGCGGAAGGGGTGAATTCGTGCGTCGGCGCGACGCTGCAAGCGCGAAAGGTGAATTGGCGTCGGCATGGCGTGGTGGCGCGCTCCCCGTCAGCGATCGTCGGCGTCCGGCAACGGCGGCGCACGCAGCGGAACCGGCGTCGATTGCACGATCGAGCTGGTCGTATTGCCGAACTTCAGAATCTCGTCCAGTACCGCTTCGAGCAGCTCCACGCGGCCGACCAGCACTTTCATGATGAAGCAGTCCTCGCCGGTCACCCGGTGACATTCGACGATCTCGGGTGTCTTGCGCGCGAGCTCGCCGACATTCTGCAATTGGCCGGGCATCGGCCGCACGCGCACGAACGCGGTGATGCGCAGACCGAGCGCCGCCTGATCGACATCGAGCCGGGCGCCGCGGATCACGCCGGCATCCTGCATGCGCTGCACGCGCTCGGTCACAGCCGGCGCCGACATGCCGACGCGGCGCGCAAGCTCGCTCATCGCGAGCCGAGGTTCGTCGAGCAGCAGGCGCAGGATGTCGAGATTCGTCGCATCCAGAACGCTGCTTACGTTATCGAAGGAATTTCTAGCTATTTTCCTTGCCATTGAAGATTATTTCGGCGCTTTGCCTTTGCATGGATATTCATTATCGGTATCACGCCTTCGACAATAGCACATCGATCGTAATGGCATGGATACCGTCATGAAATTCGCTGCAATGCCATCTGCAACCGCGAGCGCTTTTCGGGCCGACGCGATCCCGCCGCACGCGTTCTTCCTCGTCAGCGCCGTCTTCCATTACCTCGGCCCCGCGTTCGCGGTGCTGCTGTTTCAGTACGTCGGCGCGCTGGGCGTCGCGTGGCTGCGCATCGGCACGGCCGCGATCGCCTTCGCGATGTGGCGGCGGCCGTGGCGCGTCCTTGCGAAAGCCACCGCGCCCCAATGGCGTCTGCTGATCGCGATGGGCGCGATTCTGGCCGCGATGAATTCGGTCTTTTATCTGGCTATCGCGCGGCTTCCGCTCGGCACGGTCGGCGCGATCGAATTCCTGGCGCCGATCGGACTCGCCGTCGCAGGACTCCGCGATGCACGCAATGTCGCTGCTCTCGCGGTCGCGGTCGCCGGCGTTTTTCTGCTGACCGACGTGCGCATCGGCGGCGATCCGCTCGCATATGTGTTCGCGTTCGCGAATTGCGCGCTGTTCGCCGGCTACATCGTGGCGGGCCACGCACTCGCACGCGACGGCGGCGCGTCGGGCATCGATCGTTTGGGCGCGGCGATGCTCATTGCGGCGATCGCAGCCGCGCCGATCGGTTTTCACGACGCGCTGGTTGCGTTCCGTGACGCGCGTCTTCTGCTCGCTGCGATCGGCGTCGGCGTCTGTTCATCCGTGATTCCGTACGTGTGCGATCAGCTCGCGATGGCGCGGCTGCCGCGTTCGACGTTCGCCCTGATGCTCGCACTGTTGCCGGCAATGGCGAGTCTCATCGGTGCGCTCGTGCTGCGGCAGATTCCGGGCGCGATCGAAATCGCCGGCATCGCGCTCGTGATCGGCGGCGTGCTTGTGCACCGAACGTCTACGGCAGCCTGACGACAAGCGTCCAGACAAGAATCGCCACGAAGAAAATGCCCTGACCAGAATCGCCGAACGCGTGATCGTCGAACAGCATGATCAAAACGAGGAAATGCACATGACACACGATGCAAGCGATGGTGGATGCCTGTGCGGCAGAGTCCGCTACCGCGCGCACGGCGCGCCGCTCGCCCGCACGCTTTGTCACTGCGCGTCGTGCCGGCGCGCGTCAGGAGCGCCTGCGGTGGCGTGGACGATCTTTCCGGCGGAGAGCTTCGCCTTTATCGCTGGAAAACCGAAGTCCTTCCGCTCGTCGCCGCACATCGAACGCAGTTTCTGCGGCGATTGCGGAACGCCGCTGCTCTATCGCAGCGACAGGCGTCCCGACGTCGTCGACGTCCCGACCGCGACGCTCGACGCCGCCGATTCGTTTCCGCCGGAACGCGAAATCTGGACGCAGGAAAAGCTCGCGTGGGAAGTCATCAACGACGCGATTCCACAGTATCCGCGCAGCAGCAAAGGCTGACGTGGCGACGCCATATCACGCGAAGCCGAACGGCAGTTCCGGTGTCGAGACGACACGCTCGCCGACCGCTTTGCCGCGCAGGAAATCGAGCACTGCGCCGATAACGCCGGTGTCGCCGAGGATGCGATTGTGGCCCAAGCCAGTTGTGCTCAGCATGCGCGACGCCGGCCAGTAGCGCGCGTAGCGTTCGCCTTCAGCCCACGGCACTTCGCGATCGGCGAGATCGTGGATGATCAAGCCGGGTTTGCCGATCGCCGGCACGCTCCGATGCGCTTCGAGATCGGCGAATCGCACCGACGCGCGTGCTTCGAGCGCACGATGCAGACGCGCGCGAAGGTGCGCGGCGAGGCCGACCAGATCGGCGAAGCGATCGGCCGCTGCGGCGAGATCGGCCGGCGGCGCGATCAGCACGGCGCGATCCGCCGCGAGTCCATCGTGTAGCGCGATGGCGGCCGCCGCGCCGCCCATCGAGTGTCCGATCACGGCCGCGGCGGCACCGAAATGACGACCGACCGCGGCAATGCAGCGCGCGAATTCCGGCAACGTCGCTGTCTCGCCGGAGCTGCGTCCATGGCCGGGCTGATCGAACGTGACGACCGCGAAACCCGCAGCGCGCAACGCATTCACGAGCGGCAGGAAGTGCAGCGCGAAATCGGACCATCCGTGCGCGAGCAAGACGTACGGCTGAGCGGATGGATCCCCCCAGCGATATACCTGCACGTCGTGCTCGCCAACCGTTAGGCGCGAGGCCAGCGCGCCGCCGTCGTCGGCACTCGCGGCGCGTTGACGCGCGATGTCCGACGGCTTGCAGAAGATTTCCACGGCGCGTTCGACAGCGGCACGCGGTGCGAGCCAGCTGCCGAGCGAAAATGCGGTGCGCACAAGCCTCGGCAAAACATCGTTACGAACGATCGTGCTTTTTTGAGACGTGGCAGCGACGAGCATGGGTCGATCCTCCGGAATCAGCTGCGGTAGGACGCGACGAGCCGATCGAGCGCGCGTTCGCCGCGCTCGAGGGCGTCGTCGAAGCCGAACAACCGGCTGTCGTGGTGCATGGCGAGTTCGACGCCGAAGATCTCGAAGGCGAGCTGCGCAGAGTCGGTGTCCTTACGCAGCTCGCCGCTTTCGACCGCCATGTCGATCGCGCGTGCGAGCTCTTTGCGCAGACGCGTCTGGTAGAAAATCACGCGTTCGCGAATCACTCCGGGACGGTCATCGTATTCGATCGCCGCGCTGACCATCGGGCAGCCGCCCTGCTCGCTGCGCAGCCATTTCATCCAGCGGCGGCCGATCGCCTCGAGGCGGGGCAGGCCGCGGCGTTCACGCAGCGCGGGCAGGAATACGTGCTCGGTAAAACGCCGTGCGGCTGCGTCGAGGACCGCGAGCTGAAGATCCTCGCGCGAACCAAAATGCGCGAACACGCCGCTCTTGGACATGCCGACCGAATCGGCGATCGTGCCGATCGATAGGCCTTCGAAGCCCTCCTTGCGCACGATCTGATAGGCGCGATCGATGATCGAATCGCGGGTCGCAGCGCCTTTGCTGGTAACGGCAGCCGTTTGCATGCGCCTAAAATAGCACGATCGTTCGTTTTATTCAAGGCCCAAATGCGCGGAGGCCGAAATTGCAGGCCTGCGCCCGGGCAGGACCTTCTCGAAACATCGAACCGAGCTCGCCTGGAGCAGCCGAGCCCGAGGTCACTTCGGCGCGACGACCCGGATGCTGTCGTCGTAGCGGATGTCCTGCGTCGTGTGCGACTTGCGTCCCATCGCTTCGCCGTCGCTTTCCGCGTGCACGATCTGCCCCGCGGCATTGAGATAGATCTTGCTGGTCGAGACCACGTGGATGTTCATGATCGTCGTATCGACGTCGTACGTGAGCGCATGCACGGGCGCGCCATTCCAGGTCGTCATGCCGCCATCGGACGCGCTCTTCGTCACGGCGCGCATGTCGTCGATCGATTTTGGAATGAACTGCTTGACCATCCCGCTCATGTCGATCGGCGGTTTCGTCCATTCGTCCCCGTTCCGCATCCAGGTGCCTTCCGGGATCACGACCATTTCCATCCTGTCGTTCTTGAAGTGGATGCGCTCGACAGTGTCGTAGTCGCCGTGCGATCGAATCGTGTCGCTGCCGGACACCGTGATGATGTCCACGGCGAAACGCGAATCCATCATCTTCTGAAACGCGCGAAACACGTCCTCGCGCGCGTCGGCGGCAGGCGCCGCTTCAACGACGAAAACCAGGCCGCACAAGATGGCCGCCGACAGCGGCCCGCGTAGAAACATCCGCATGTTCCACTCCTCCGACACCAACTCCCCGCGTGCATCTTGCGGCATGTTCGCGCTCGCGGAAAAGTCCGCATTCGGAGTGCAGCGCAAAGCGCCGGTTCCGGCGTGCCCTCGATCGCTCACACTGTTGCCCCTGCGCCGGGCCGGCTACACTACGCGCCGCGAAGCGGTCGAGCGCCGCGTTTCGTCTTCTTAATCCCAACACCTACAATCAGTTAACCAACCCGCCTCAAGTGGTTTCACAGGCGTGCGCCGTGTCCTCGACGCATTCGACGCCGACGCGGCGGCTGCTGCTGGAGTCCAAACCGATGCTATTCGAAACCATTGCCGCCACGGGCCATGAGCAGATCGTCTATTGCCACAGCAAGGACGCCGGGCTCAAAGCCATCATCGCGATTCACAACAGCGTGCTCGGGCCCGCGCTCGGCGGCTTGCGCATGTGGCCGTACAAGACCGAGGCGGAAGCGCTGAACGACGTGTTGCGCCTGTCGCGCGGCATGACGTTCAAGAACGCGGTCGCCGGCCTCAATCTCGGCGGCGGCAAGGCCGTGATCATCGGCGATCCGTCCAAGGACAAGTCCGAGGCGCTGTTCCGCTCGTTTGGGCGCTTCGTCAACTCGCTCAACGGCCGCTACATCACGGCCGAAGACGTCGGCATCGACGTCAACGACATGGAATGGGTGTTCCGCGAAACGGAATTCGTGACCGGCGTGCACCAGGTGCACGGCGGTTCGGGCGATCCATCGCCGTTTACCGCGTTCGGCACGCTGCAGGGCCTGATGGCGGCGCTGAACCACCGTTTCGGCAACGAGGACATCGGCAAGTACAGCTACGCCGTTCAGGGTGCCGGTCACGTCGGCCTCGAGTTCATCAAACTCCTGCGCGAGCAGAACGCGAAGGTGTTTGTCACCGACATCAACAAGGAGCTGGTCCAGCGCGCCGTCGACGAATACGGCTGCACGGCGGTCGGCCTCGACGAGATCTACGATACCAACGCGGATGTCTACAGTCCTTGCGCGCTCGGTGGCACCGTCAACGAGCAGACGTTGCCGAGGCTCAAGTGCAAGATCATCTGCGGCGCGGCGAACAATCAGCTCGCCACCGACGCGATCGGCGATGAGGTCGAGAAGAGCGGCATCCTCTACGCGCCGGATTACGCGGTCAACGCCGGCGGCGTCATGAACGTGTCGCTCGAGATCGACGGCTACAACCGCGAGCGCGCGATGCGCATGATGCGCACCATTTACTACAACGTCGGCCGCATCTTCGAGATCGCCAAGCGCGATGGCATCCCGACCTACAAAGCCGCCGACCGCATGGCCGAGGAACGCATCGTCACGATCGGCAAGATCAAGCTGCCGCACATGGGCAACCATGCGCCGCGGTTCCAGGGCAGGATGCGGGGGCAGTAACTTAGAACGGAAATCGGAATGGAGAATAGGGAATCGTAGAAGCACAATACGAGCGCCCAAGCTTATCTTTCCGATTCCCCAATCCCGATCCCCAATTCCAGGCTCCGACCCATGCGTCCCTTCCCGCTCGGCGAAGACATCGATCTACTGCGCGAAAGCGTGCGCGCGTTTACCGAGAAGGAAATCGCGCCGCGCGCGGATTTAATCGACCGCGAGAACACGTTCCCGGCCGATTTGTGGCGAAAGTTCGGCGAGATGGGCCTGCTCGGCGTCACCGTCGCGGGCGAATACGGCGGTTCGGATCTCGGCTATCTCGCTCACGTCGTCGCGATGGAAGAGATCTCGCGCGGCTCGGGTTCGGTCGGATTGTCGTATGGCGCGCATTCGAACCTTTGCGTGCAGAACATCGCCAACAACGCGACGGAAGCGCAGAAGAAGAAGTACCTGCCCAAACTCTGCAGCGGCGAATGGATCGGCGCGCTCGCGATGAGCGAGCCCGGCGCCGGCTCCGACGTGGTCGGATCGATGACCTGTCGCGCCGAACAGAAGGGCGACCGCTGGGTCGCGAACGGCTCGAAGATGTGGATCACCAACGGTCCGGACGCCGACGTTCTGCTCGTCTACATGCGCACCGCGCACCGACCGGCGGGTTCGCGCTGCATGACCGCGTTCATCGTCGAAAAAGGCATGCAGGGTTTCACGACCGCGCAGAAGCTCGACAAGCTCGGCATGCGCGGCTCGAACACGTCGGAGCTTGTCTTCGACAATTGCGAGATTCCCGACGCGAACCGCGTCGGCGAAGTCAACGAAGGCGTGCGCGTATTGATGAGCGGCCTCGACACGGAACGACTGGTGCTTTCCGGCGGACCGCTCGGCCTGATGCAGGCCGCTATGGACGCCACCCTGCCCTACGTGCGCGAGCGCAAGCAGTTCAACGCGCCGATCGGCACATTCGGCATCATGCAGGCGAAGGTCGCAGACATGTACACCGCGCTGCAATCTTCTCGCGCGTACGCCTACATGGTCGCGCAGGATTACGATCGCGGCGTGAAATCGCGCATCGATCCGGCGTCATGCCTGTTGCATGCGTCGCAGAGTGCAGTGCAAGTCGCACTCGACGCGATCCAGGCGCTCGGCGGCAACGGATACATCAACGAATACCCCACCGGCCGCATTCTGCGCGATGCCAAGCTCTATGAAATCGGCGCCGGCACCAACGAAATTCGCCGCATGCTGATCGGACGCGAGCTGTTCCACGGCAAGAGCTAGCATCTTGCGGCGGCTTGCCGCCGTGCCAGATCGTGTCCTTGGCCCAGTTGCGTCCTTTCCGCGCTCTGCGCACCGTTCCATTACCTGCGCGTGCGCCAAGTGCTATTGTGTATCTGTAGACTCGTCCTTCATGGATGTGTATGCAAAGCCAATCGATCCGCTGGTCAGGGATCGACACAGTGGACGATCGCTGCGCAATGATCGCGGAGGCGCTCCGGCTACACGACGCCGAAACCATTGCCCACGGGCTGCGTGTGTGCTCCGTAACCTCGTCTCTGAGCGGTGCGATGAGTCTGGACGATGGCACTCTCGGCGTTCTTGCCAGAGCGAGCGCGCTGCACGATGTCGGAAAGCTGGCTTTCGATGCCGACTTCATCCACTCCCCGCGGTCATACACGCCGGAAGAACGCCTTCGCATGCAGAAGCACACTCTGCTCGGATTCCAACTGCTGGACATCGCCGACCCCGAGGAATTCAGGGAGATCGCCCTGATCGTTGCCCAACATCACGAGCGTTGGGATGGTGCCGGTTATCCGCGTGCAGTCGCGGGCAAAGAGATTCACAAGCTCGCTCGACTGGTGAGCATTGCAGACGTGTTCGACGCCCTGACCAGTACCAGGGCGTATCGACCGCCTTGGCCGGAGGAGCGCATCCGCGCGCACTTCCTCGAAAACCGGGCGCGCCAGTTTGACCCCGACCTGGTCGAACTGTTTCTGGAATCCTACGCCCAGTGTACGAAAGCGCGAGAATCACCGACTGGCGTATAGGCGAAGCGCATGGTCTTTGGAACATGGTTTGCCGCATCGCAGCAACAGAGCGATAATCAGCAGATCGTGTCGGCGCGGCCCGCGCCACATTTCATCCCATACGAGAGGTCTTCATGTCGGACATCGTCATCGTCGGCGCCAAGCGCACTGCGATCGGTTCGTTCCTCGGACAATTCACCGGCGTACCTTCGCCGACGCTCGGCGCGACGGCGATCAAGGCGGCGCTCGAGCAGGCCAACGTCGCGCCCGTCGACGTGTCCGAAGTGATCATGGGCTGCGTGCTGCCGGCGAATCTCGGCCAGGCGCCGGCGCGTCAGGCATCGCTCGCGGCCGGACTGCCACCCGCGACCGGCTGCACGACGATCAACAAGGTGTGCGGTTCCGGGATGAAAGCGGTGATGCTCGGGCACGACCTGATCAAGGCCGGCTCGGCCGCGATCGTCGTCGCCGGCGGCATGGAATCGATGACCAACGCGCCGCACATGATTCCGAATTCGCGCACCGGCAACCGCTACGGCAATTTCGAAGCGGTCGATCACATGGCGTGGGACGGCCTGACCAATCCGTACGACGGCAAGGCGATGGGTGTGTTCGGCGAATTGTGCGCCGACAAATACAAATTCACGCGCGCCGATCAGGACGCGTTCGCAACCGAGTCAGTGAGACGCGCGCAAGCCGCGATCGCGTCGGGCGCGTTCGTCGACGAGATCGTTCCGGTCAAGGTGCAGACGCGCAAGGGTGAAGTCGAATACGCGACCGACGAGCAGCCCGGCAAGGCCGACATCACCAAGATCCCTACTTTGAAGCCGGCGTTCCGCAAGGAAAACGGCACGATCACGGCGGCAAGTTCGTCGAGTATTTCGGACGGCGCGGCCGCGACGGTTCTGATGAGCGCGGACGAAGCGAAGAAGCGCGGATTGAAACCGCTCGCGCGCATCGTCGGCCATGCAACGCATTCGCAGGAGCCCGAATGGTTCACGACCGCGCCGGTCGGCGCGATGGACAAGCTCCTCAAGAAGATCGGCTGGAAGGTCGATGACGTCGATCTCTTCGAAGTCAACGAAGCCTTTGCCGTCGTCGCGATGGCGCCGATGAAAGAGCTCGGAGTCCCTCACGCGAAACTCAACATCAACGGTGGCGCCACGGCGCTCGGTCATCCGATCGGCGCGTCGGGCGCGCGCTTGATCGTCACGCTGATCAACGCGCTCAAGAAAACCGGCGGCAAGCGCGGCGTCGCATCGCTTTGCATTGGTGGCGGAGAAGCCACCGCCATCGCGATCGAGCTCGCTTAGATCGCGATGTTGACCGACGGCCGCGAGCGTCGCTCGCCGCCGCAACCAAGAGAGGGGAGATTTCCGATGAGCATCAAACGTATCGCATTGATCGCTGCCCTGTTCGCGGCATTGGCCGCGTGCAGCGACAATGCGCAGCAGCAGGCACAGGAACAAGCGAACAAGGCCGCCGAAGCGACCAAGAAAGCCGCAGATGCCGCCGCCGACGCGGCAAAGAAAGCGGCCGACGCCACCGCCGCAGCCGCACAGCAGGCTTCGGACACGGTGAAGCAGGTGTCGAACGATGCGGCGAAGGCCGCGGAAGCGACATCGCAGGCTGCGGACAAGGCCAAGGACGCCGCGGGCAACGCGATGGAAGCGACCAAAGATGCCGCGAAAGACACCAAGGATGCCGGCGGCGGCGACAAGAAAGACGGCAACGGCTGATTCGTCTTCGCACGATTTGCACCACCGCGCCGGCCGCTCATGAGCGGCCGGTTGCGTTTCGGGCGCCGAAAACTGGCGCGGCGTCGATGCGCTGTGCTTTCATGACGCCCTTCCTTCGACGCGTGACGACCGATGCCCGCCATCCGCTCGCAAATCGATCAGCGTTCGCCTGACTTCCACGCCAACGCGACGCAATTGCGCGGGCTGGTCGATGCGCTCAAAGCGGAATTCGCCAAAGTGGCCGAAGGCGGCGGCGAGAAGGCGCGCGCAAAACACAGCGAGCGCGGCAAGCTGCTGCCGCGTGAGCGCATCCGCGCGTTGCTCGATCCGGGTTCGCCGTTCCTCGAGTTCTCCGCGCTCGCCGCACACGGCATGTACGAAAACCAGGCGCCGTCGGCGGGCATCATCACCGGCATCGGCCGCGTCAACGGTACCGAAACCCTGGTTATCGCAAACGATGCGACGGTCAAAGGCGGCACGTATTTTCCGATCACGGTCAAGAAGCACCTCCGCGCTCAGGAAATCGCGCTCGAGAATCGGCTGCCGTGCGTCTATCTCGTCGATTCGGGCGGCGCGTTCCTGCCGCTGCAGGACGAAGTCTTTCCGGACCGCGATCACTTCGGCCGTATCTTCTACAACCAGGCGCGCATGAGCGCGCTCGGCATTCCGCAAATCGCGGTGGTGATGGGCTCGTGCACGGCCGGCGGCGCGTACGTGCCGGCGATGAGCGACGAGACGATCATCGTCAAGGAACAAGGCACGATCTTTCTCGGCGGACCGCCGCTGGTCAAAGCCGCGACCGGCGAAGTGGTCGACGCCGAGGCGCTCGGCGGTGCCGACGTGCACACGTCGATCTCCGGCGTCGCCGACCATTTCGCCGAAAACGACGCGCACGCACTCGCGATCGCGCGCGACATCGTCGCCCATCTCAATCGCGGCAAGCATCTCGCCCTCGCGACGCGCGAGCCGCGCGAACCGCTCTACCCGGCCGAGGACATCTACGGCATCGTCCCGCGTGACACGCGTATTCCGTTCGACATTCGCGAGATCATCGCGCGTCTCGTCGATGGCTCGGAGTTTCACGAGTTCAAGGCACGTTACGGCAAGACGCTGGTTACCGGATTCGCGCATATCTTCGGCTACCCGGTTGGTATCGTCGCCAATAACGGCATCCTCTTTTCCGAATCCGCGCTCAAGGGCACGCACTTCATCGAATTGTGCAATCAGCGCAACGTGCCGCTGGTGTTTCTGCAGAACATCACCGGTTTCATGGTCGGCAAGAAATACGAGCACGCCGGCATCGCCAAGGACGGCGCGAAGATGGTCACCGCGGTCGCCTGCTCGCACGTGCCGAAGTTCACCGTGATCATCGGCGGCAGCTTCGGCGCCGGCAATTACGCGATGTGCGGACGCGGCTATCAGCCGCGTTTTCTCTGGATGTGGCCGAACGCGCGCATCAGCGTGATGGGCGGCGAGCAGGCCGCGAGCGTGCTCGCAACGGTCAAGCGCGACGGCATCGAAGCCGCCGGCAAAACCTGGCCGAAAGACGAAGAAGACGCGTTCAAAGCGCCGATCCGCGAGCAATACGAGCGTCAGGGTCATCCGTACTATGCGACTGCGCGGCTGTGGGACGATGGCGTCATCGATCCCGTCGATACGCGCCGCGTACTCGGACTCGCAATTTCTGCATCATTGAATGCACCGATCGAGCCGCAGCGGTTCGGCGTGTTCCGCATGTAATAGTCCGAAGAGTCTCGTACGCCTCGTTGACCGCGTACACGCGAGAGCGTAGCGTCGCGTTTGCATTCCATCATCGTCTTGTCGGAGAAGGTCTTGGACACGCCAAAGCTCGTCGCAGCCGGTCTCGCTGCCGCACTCGCTGCGTTGCTCATACCGCAAACCGCGGCCGCACTCGACGATGCCCCGAACTACAATTCCGCGTCGACGACTGAAAAACCGGCGCAATGGGGTTTTGGAACGCCCGAAGAAGACGCCCGGCCCGGGCAATACTATTTCTATCGCGCGGTTGATGCGGTCAAGCGCAAGCAGTATCGCTTCGCGGTGGACATGTATCGGGCCTCGGCGTCGTGGGCGTACAAGGCCGCGCAATACAATCTCGCGGTGATGTACGCGAACGGCGAAGGCGTGCCGGCCGACAGGCCGCTCGCGATGGCATGGGCCGCGCTCGCCGCCGAGCGCAACGACACCGACTACGTCCGGGCGCGCGAGCTGATCTATGCGCAACTCAGTGCCGACGAATTCACCAAAGCCAACGAGATCTGGCGTGATCTGAAGAAAACCTACGGCGATGCGGTCGCGCTCGAGCGCGCCAAGATGCGCTGGGCACAAGTGAAGGCCAACATGACCGGTTCGCGCGTCGGCGCCATCGGCAATCTCAAGGTCGGCAGCGGCGGCAAGAACGTCAAGCCGGTGAACATCGGTGCGAGCGGACGCTCGGAGCTGGACGGCAACTCGTTCTCTGCGTTCGGCATCCTGACCGGCGGATCGATCGACGGCGCGACCGCGTATCAGCAGCTGCGCGAAAGCAACAATCCGTACGATCCGAAATTCAAGCAGGACTCCGGAACCGCGACGATCGAGCCGATCGTGCCCATGCCGGCGGCGAGACTCGACGATTCCGCGACGAAGGATGGTCAACCGCGCAACCTTTAGCGCGCGGGAAGCCCGCCATCGCGCGCTCGAGCGATTGCAAAAAATCCGTTACGCAACGGGACGTTCAGCAACATTCGGTGAGCTTGGTCACAGGTTTGCTTTGCAAGTGCCGTGCTACGCTAGAAAACCCTGACGCGGAGCACGCAACCATGGCTATTTTCAATCAACAGACCGCGGCCAAGAAGGAATCTGTGCCGTACCCGTCCGACCCGGTCCCCGCTCCCGTGAAGGAAAGCGTGACCACACCCGACTTCGGGGCGCAGCAAAGCGCGGCGCGCTGGACCAGCGAGCGCACCGACGCCAAGGAATCGCTGATCGCGTCCGACATCACCATCGAAGGCAAGATCGAAGGTACCGGTCACGTCCGCATCGCCGGCAAGTTCAAGGGCGACGTGAACGTGCAAGGCGATCTGACCATCGAGAAGGACGCCAAGTTGAATGGCAGCGTGCGCGCCAAGCGAGTTACCGTCGCCGGCGAGCTCGAAGGCAACATCGATGCCGCATCGCAAGTCGAGCTGCAGCAATCGGGCGTGCTGATCGGCGATCTCAAGGCCGGTTCGCTCACCGTCGCCGCCGGATCGCGCATGCGCGGTCAGGTCGAATTCGGCTGGGATGAAAAGACCGGCACGAAGGTCGCTCATCGCAACGGTGCGGAGAACGGTTCGGGCTCGTGAGTACGACGCGGCCAGCACCCGCCAAACCAGGAACCGCCGGCGCAACGCGAATCTGCCCGCACTGCAAGACGACGATTCTCGAAAGTTCGAGCATCTGTCCTGCGTGCAAGCATCATCTTCGTTTCGATCCCGCTGTCGCGCAGCGCTCGGCGCAGGCGACTTCGGCGCTGCGCGTCGAAGGTACGATCCGTCATCCGTCCGACGGCGAGGCCTGGGAGTATTCCATGGTGCTCTCTATCCGCAACGATCGCGATGAGGAAATCGATCGCAAGATCGTCGGCGTCGGCGCGATGCGTCCGGGCGAGCTGCGCACGTTCACGCTGATGGTCGAAGTATTCGGCGACGGCGCGGGCAAAGACTCCGTACGCAAACATTGAACGACACGCCGGTCAGATGACCGGCGTGCGATTCATTTCGCCCATCAGCACGAGCTCTTCGGCCGACGTCGGATGGATCGCGACCGTCGCGTCGAAATCCGCCTTGCGCGCGCCGGCTTTGAGCGCGACCGCGAATCCCTGCAGCATTTCGTCGGCGGAGCGTCCAAGCAGGTGGATGCCGACGACGCGCTCGTCGGTGCCGACGCAAACGAGTTTCATGAAGGTGCGCTCGCCGTCGCCCGTCAGCGCGCCGAACATCGGTCGGAACCGCACGCGATAGACGACGACGCCATCGCCGTGCAATTGCCGCGCAGCTTCTTCCGAAAGACCGACGGTTCCGAGCGGTGGATGCGCAAAGATCACGGTCGGAACGTCCGCGTAGTTGAGCCGCGCATCGGGCATGCCGCCGAACAACCGATCGGCAAGCCGCCGTCCCGCCGCGACGGCGACCGGCGTCAGCGCCAGTCGTCCGGTCACGTCGCCGAGCGCATGGAGTCCTGGAACATTCGTGTTCTGCCAATCATCCACCTGCACGTGGCCGCCGCGATCGACCTCGACGCCGGCCGCATCGAGATGCAGACTCGACGTGTTCGGATCGCGCCCGATCGCCCAGATCAACTCATCGAAGCCGCCGACTTTCTCGCCTTGCGGAAAATGCAGAACGTAATTTTCCCCTTCGCGCGTTACCGCGATCGGCTCGCGACCATTGCGCACGGATACGCCACGCATCGTCATCGCGATCGAAAGTTCTGCGGCGAGCTCGCCATCGAATCCGCGCAGCAGGTGTTCGCCGCGCACGAACACCGTGACCGCCGCACCGAGCGCATGCAGCACGCCGGCGACCTCGACGGCAATGTAGCCGCCGCCGACGATGGCGACATTGCGCGGGCGCGCGCGCAGTGCGAAGAATCCATCCGAATCGATGCCGAGATCGCCGCCGGATATCGCGAGTCGCCGCGGTTGCGCGCCGGTTGCGATCACGATGTGCTTCGCGGTGAGCTCGCGCGCACCGCCGACGACACGGTTCGGCGCGACGAAGCGACCGTATTCGCTGATCAATTCCACGTTGAACAGCTTGAGTCGCCGCCGATAGCTCTCGTGAATGTCTGCGATGTAGGCCTCGCGGCGGCGTATGAACTCGATCCAGTCGAGCTCACCGGGCGCGGTGTCGAACCCGACTTCGCGCGCGGCCACCTGCGCTTCCGCAAGCTCCGCCGCAATCCACATGATCTTCTTCGGCACGCAGCCGACGTTGACGCAGGTGCCGCCGAGTGCGTTCGGTTCCAGCAAGGTGACGCGCGCGCCATGTCCCGCGGCACGCAAGGCGATCGCGAGTCCGCCGGAACCGGCGCCAATGACGATCAGATCGCGTTCTTGCATGTGTCGCGGACTCGCTATTCAAACGGAAGTACAAGCGAACCCGCGCGTCGCCGGGCGCACGCGCGTCGACGCCTGCGCGACTCCGACATCGCGGCCGCGAACACGCTCACTTGCCGTGCACCGAACTCGCGGCCGCAATCGGCACATACAGCGCGCTCGGGTGCGCGGCGTCGTGATACAGCCTCACCGTGACCTTGCGCGTGTCCTTGCCGTGTTCGGCCGCGACGATGCCACCGCTGTTGTAGTTTTTTTCGCTCCACAGAGAATTCACCGGCGCGATGACCAGACGCAGACGACTGCCCTTGGCGATGCGCCGCGCTGCGAACGTGAAATGGTTGAAGTCGTAGCGCTCGACCGCGCCGGGTTTCACCAGTTCCGCTTGCCGAAGATCCTTGCGATAGCGTGCGCGCAACACATCGTCCGAGAGCGCAACGCTGCTGCCGT
Organism: uncultured Gammaproteobacteria bacterium; assembly: GCA_963834755.1. Taxonomy (GTDB): domain Bacteria; phylum Pseudomonadota; class Gammaproteobacteria; order Xanthomonadales; family Rhodanobacteraceae; genus Dokdonella_A. The sequence goes on along the minus strand of CAWICQ010000012.1, from coordinate 648,560 downwards.
CCGCCTTGATCTCGTAAACCGAAACGGCGAAATCGGTGTCCGGCTGATCGATCGCAATCCACGCCGACACCTTGAAGAAACCGGCGAGATCGGTGTCCGCCGCGAATGGCGCGGAGTGATACACGAGTATTTTGCCCGACGAATCAAGCAGGCCGCGCTGATCGGTCAGCCCGTTGGGTACATCCACCGTTTCCCACTCCGCGGACGACACGTCCATCGGATCGTAAACGTAGTGATCGGGCTTTCCGCTGCCGGGTTTCGTCCCGCCCAGCGAACCCGAAGCGAACACATCGTTCGCGTGACTCTCGGCGGAATCGAGATACCATGTCTCCGTGCGCACGGTCACCGCATCCAGCGTCGGCGCGTAACGCCACGCTTCTTCGCCGACGACATAGAACGCGACTTTGTCCTTGAGAAATTCGGGCTTGGGACCGGTCTTCATGGTCCAGTCGTACCACGACTTGTGCAGCGCGTTCATGTCGAGCAGCGAAGCATCGCCGAACTTGAGGCCCGCGACTTCCGCCTTCGGAGTACGCGTGCCCGGATGATCCCACGGACCGATGATGAGGTAGTGCCGGCCTTTCCCCGACGCCGGACCGTACTGCATGTAGTCGCGGTAGAACGCGAGCGCGCCGGGCTGATCGCCGTCGTAATCGCCGGTGATGGTCAGTATCGGCAGATCGAGCTTGGCGTATTGCTCACGCGTCGGGCCGAAGCTGTCCCAGTACGCATCCTGCTCGGGATGCTCGACCCAGCCATGGAAAATCGGCGATGGATTGCCAATGTAGCGATCGAGCTCGGCAAACGGCGCGTGGGCGTCGTACCAGCGGCGAAACCCCGCGCTCCAGAAATTGCCGTCGCCGAAGATCTTGTCCTGCGATGCGTGACCGCTGACCAGCGTGAGCCACTGCGTGTCGTACGGATAAAACACGTTGTTGCGCATCGGAAAGTCGACGCCCGGCTTGGCCGATGCGACCGGAACGATGGTGGCGAGGTGTGAGGGAAATTCCTTTGCCGTCGCCCATTGATCGTAGCCCGCGTAGGAACCGCCCCACATCGCGACCTTGCCGTTGCAATACGATTGCGAGCCGAGCCATTCGACCACATCATGGCCGTCTTTCGCCTCCTGCAACAGCGGCGTGAACTCGCCTTCCGAATTGCCGCGGCCGCGCACGTCGACCGTGAGGAACACGTAGCCGTGACCGGCGAAATACATGCCGCGATCGTGATAGCTCTGCGCGATGTAAGGCGTCAGCGTGAACACGCACGGTAGCGGTCCTTTCTGATCGAGGGGCCGATACACCGTCGCGTTGAGTTTGACGCCGTCGCGCAGCGGAATCTTGACGCTCCAGTCGAATTGCACCGGGTCGCCGCTCGATGCCTTGTTGTCGGCGTCGTCGGCGAACGCGCTCACGCCGGCGAGCGCGAGCAAGGTGCCCAGAACAAGATGCCGATGTCGCATGGATTCCCCCGTTTCCGTGTGATCAGCCGAAGCGTGCGGCGCTGTACGGCGCAAGATCGAGCGAAGGCGGTTTGCCCGTAACCACTTCGCTGACCAAGAAACCGGTGATCGCCGACATGCTGACGCCGAGCATGCCATGTCCGGTCGCCAGCACCAGATTGTCCGTGCCTGGCGCGCGCCCGAGCACGGGCAGATCGTCAGGGGTCATCGGCCGCCAGCCATACCATTCCTCGACCACTGCCGGACCCTCCGGCTGGATCAGATACTCGGCCGCGCCGCGCCGGATGGCGTCGAGACGCGTCCGGTTCAGCGACGTGTCGTAGCCTGAAAATTCCATCGTGCTGCCCAGACGATAACCGGAACTCCAGGCTGTCACGCAAACGCTGCGTTCCTTCAGCACGAGCGGCATGCGCGGGCAAGGAGCCGGACGCGTGTACGTGATCGAATAACCCTTGCCGGGTTGGATCGGCAGGTCGAGCCCGATTTCGCGCGCGAATGGCGGCGACCAGGCGCCGAGCGCAAGCACAATTTCACGACCCGAAAAATCACCGCGCTTCGTGCGCACTCGCGCAATGCGCGCGTCTTCACGCTCGATCGACTCGACGCGCACACCTTCTTCGATCACGCCGCCCTTCGCGCGCACGAGCCGCGCGAGCTCGGCGACGTAGCGGTCCGGCCGCAGATGCGCATCGCCCGGATTGAGATAGGCGCCGACCGCGCCGGGTTTCAGCGCCGGCTCCATCGCGTGCACGCGCGCGGCGTCCAGCGTCTCGATCGGCAGTCCGACGTCGTTCAGCGCGCGCGGCAGCCAGCCCGAATGTTCGAATGCCGCACCGTCGCGAAAGACGTAAAGCGTGCCGCTCGCTTCGAATTCGCAATCGAGCGATTCATTGCGGATCATTTCTTCGACCAGCCGGCGCGAGTGCAGCAGCAGCGGCGCCTTGGCGCGCGTCGCCGCGCGGAAATCACGCCAGTTGCAGCGACGCGCAAAACCAAACAGCCAGCGCCATAGCGCAGGATCCAGACGCGGAGCGATGCGCAGCGGCGCGTCCGGCTGCACGAGCGTGCGCAGCGCCGATCGCATCATCCCCGGCATCGCGAGCGGCGTCGCGTGACTCGGCGTCAGCGTGCCGCAGTTGCCGTGCGAGCTGCCGCATCCGACGGTGCCCTGCTCGAGCACGGTCACGCCGCGGCCCGCCTGCAGCAGGTAGTACGCGCAGGCGAGGCCAATTACGCCGCCGCCGAGAATCAATACATCGGAGTCGCGTGCGGCCGCCGTCATCGATCACCGCGGGTCGGCGTCGGATAGTGCATGAACCGGGATCGCGCACGAACCTGCGCAAAGGCGACGTCCGGGCACGTGGGAAAACGCGCCGTGGTGCGAGCGTGAAATACCGTCCTCAGGCCTATCGGAAACCGCATCAGATCACCCCGGCGCCAGACTGGAAGCCTAACCGAACGACAACGCACACGGCTGGCATCAAATCTGCATCTTCCAACACAGAGCCGATCACGGGGAATCCCATGAAAGCGTCGACCAACGAACTTCTGCTGGCCTTGCGTTCGCCGTCATCCGGCTGGCTGGCGGCGCTGATCTGCGCGCTCGACGAAGCCTTGCAGGACCCCGCGTTTACCGATCATCAGCGCGACCTGGTGCGCGGTCTGCTCGATGCCGGCAACATACCGCAGCCGGTCGCCATCGCTGCCAATGGCCGCCTCGAAAGCTTCGAGGAAACGGTCAAGGACCTGCAGACCTACCTCCTGGAATCGCAGCCCGCGCCGGCCGCTCCGGTCGCCGCCGCGCGTCCAAAACTGACAGTTTGCGGCGGCACGGGCTGACGCAAACCGCTGGGATTTCGGCCTGTCCGACCCTTCCCGGCATTGACAGCGCGGCCGGGCTCAGCGAGCTTAGCGGCGTGCCGCAACTCCCCGCTCGCATTACGGCGCTTGCCCTGCTGGCCCTTCTAACGGCCTGTTCCACTCCCTTCCACCGCACCGAGCCGCCTCTCGAAGCGGGAACGCCGCGCGCCGATGCCGCCAACGCGGTCCTTTTTCGAGCGATCGCACTGGTCGGGACACCCTACCGATTCGGCGGCAACTCGCCGGAGGGCGGTTTCGATTGCAGCGGTCTCGTCGATTACGTGTTCGGCGATGCCGCCGGCGTCGCGTTGCCGCGCACGTCCGGCGAAATGGGCGACCTGCGCGCACGCCGGCTCGATCGCGACGACCTGCAAGCCGGCGATCTCGTGTTCTTTGCGGAAGGGCGACGTATCAGCCACGTCGGCATCTACGTCGGCGAGCAGCGTTTCGTCCACGCACCCAACACCGGCGGTACCGTGCGCCTCGATCGTCTCGACGGCGCGTGGTGGAACCAGCACTTCGTGTACGGCAAGCGCGTGCTCGAAGGCATTGCGCACGGCGAGCCGATCGCGCGCAGCCGTTAGGTTTCGCGTGCGAGAGCTGCTCGCAACGGAGACGCTCCGACCTACGCGTGCTCGCGCAGATGTTTTTCGAAACACGATCGTTGTGGGCAAGGTGCGACGAGCAGTCTTGCGCCGACTCGAAGGAAATGAACGCGCGCCTCGCCTAGTGCCCGTGTCCGCCCGTGCCGTGCGCATGACGGTGCGCGATCTCTTCGGGCGTCGCCTCGCGCACGTCGGTGATCTCGACATCGAACGTGAGCGTCTTGCCGGCAAGCGGATGATTGAGATCGACGTCGACTACGCTCGAGCCGACTTTGCGCACGGTCACCTGACGCTGACCGCTTTCGCGCGTGCTGAGCACGGTCGTCATGCCGGGCTTCAGGTGTTCGGCGTCGCGGAAGTATTTCTTCGGCACGCGCTGCGTGAAATCCTCGCGGCGTTCTCCATAGGCTTCCGCCGGCGTCACGACCACTTCGAAACGCTCGCCGGGCTCGCGTCCGATCAGCGCTTTTTCGAGTCCTGGAATCAGCCCGCCATGACCGACCAGGAACGCCAGCGGCTCGCCGCGATCGCGCGATGATTCGACCGGCGCAGCGCTGCCTTCGCTAACGGCGTAGTGAAACGAGACCACCTTGTTGGCTTCAACTTTCATCGGGAACTCCAAACGAGCGCGCGAGCCTAGCAGCTGCGTGTGCTCGCGTCATGCGCCTGCGCGCGCGCCGAACTTTGCGCCGCGCGCTTCCGGACCGAACGCGGTCACCAACGCGAGGAACACCGCGACGCAGGCGATGAAAACCGACATCGCCAGCGCGTAGTCGTTGTCGTGCGACACAGCGAACCGCGTAAGCAATGGCGCGGTGGCCGACGCCAGCAGATTGCCGCCTTGATACGCAAATCCCGGCAGCGTGCCGCGCACGCCATCCGGAGACAATTCGTTGAGATGCACCGGCACGACGCCCCATGCGCCCTGCACCATGACTTGCAGCAAAAACACGCCAACGCCAAGCAAGACGACCGACCCGCCGTACGCCCAGAGTGGAACCATCGGAATGGCCAGCAACGATGCGGTGACGATCGCGCGACGACGTCCGACCTTCTCCGACCACGCGCCGAAGAAGAGACCGCCGACGATCGCGCCGAGGTTCAGCACCACCGTCAGCGTACCCACCGTGCGCGTGTCGAAATGCAGCTGCTGCTTGAGGAAGGTCGGATATAGATCCTGCGAGCCGTGGCTGAACATGTTGAACGCCATCATCAGCACGACGAGATAGGCAAACAGCGGCCAACGCCCACGCATCGTCTCGACAAGTTTCGGTCGCACGGCCACGCGCACATGCTCGCGCCAGATCGGCGATTCCGGAACATGGCGACGGATATACAGCACGAGCAGCGCCGGCAATATGCCGAGCGCGAACATGCCGCGCCAGCCGATGTGGTCGAACAGCGCGATGTAGAGCAGGCCACCGATCAGATAACCGGCCGCGTAGCCTTCCTGCAGTAGTCCGGAAACGGCACCGCGCGCTTTCGCCGGGATCGATTCCATCGCCAACGACGCGCCGATGCCCCACTCGCCGCCCATCGCGATTCCGAACAGCGCGCGCACGACGAGCAGCACCGCGAGCGATGGCGCGAGCGCGGACGCCGCCTCGAGCACGGCAAACAGCACGATGTCGACCATCAATACCGGCCGACGGCCGTAGCGGTCGGCAAGGCGTCCGAAAATGAATGCGCCGAGCGGCCGCATCGCGAGCGTCAGCGTCAGCGAGAAAGCGACCTCCGGGATGCCGACCTTGAAGTCCTGCGCGACCTCTGGAATGACGAAGACCAGCAGAAAATAATCGAAGGCATCGAGCGTCCAGCCGAGGAAACTGGCCAGCACGACCTTGCGCTGTGTCGCGTCGAGTTCGCGCAATACCGAAAAAAATTGCATGGTCTCGTCTCTGGCGCCGTGGGAACCGATGCGCGAAGCGACACGACGACATCGGCGTGCCGAGCATATGTCGAAACAGCGCCGTCGCACATCCGGCTTGTGCGTTGACGGTTCCGCCCGCCACAATCCTTGTTCGTCCTTCGCCAGGAAGCCGATCCGATGACGACCCCGCCCGTTTCACGCCGCCAGTTCGTCACCGCGCTTGCCGCGGGAGCGGTTGCTGCCGCGCTGCCCGGCGCGAACGCAAGCGCCGCTGGCGCGGCAGCGCCGACGTGGCGTCGCTATGCACACGTCACCGTCATCGATGCGCTCGGCGGCCCCGGCAGCGCAAACAAGCCCGACGCCGCGCTCGATGCCGCCGATCTTGCCGACGTGCGCGCATCTGGAGTGACGGCCGTGAACTTAACCGTCGGCTCGGTCGGCAGCTATGCACGCGATTACGACGGCGCGATCGAGCAGATCGCACATTGGGACAGCGAGATCTCCGCGCATCCCGACGTGCTGATGAAATTCCGGACCGCGCGCGATCTCGCCGAAGCCAAGCGCACCGGACGGCTCGCGATCATCTATGGTTTTCAGGACACGACGCCGTTCGGCGAGGATCTCGCCAGGCTCGATACGTTCCGTGGTCTGGGCGTGCGCATCGTGCAGCTGACTTACAACCGCCGCAATCTGGTTGGCGACGGCTGCCTCGAACCCGCCGACGCGGGGCTCAGCCTGTTCGGTCGCGACCTCGTCGAACGCATGAACGCGCACGACGTACTGATCGACCTCAGCCATTGCGGACGTCGCACGACCGACGAAGCGATCGCGACTTCGAAAAAGCCGGTCGCCATCACGCACGCGGGATGCGCTGCCGTTTCCGATCTTCCGCGGAACAAGAACGACGCGACGCTGCGCAGCCTCGCCGAGCACGGTGGCGTCGTCGGCATTTATCTGATGCCGTATCTGCGCACCAGCGGACAACCGATGGCAGAGGATGTCATCGCGCATATTGAACACGCGCTCGATGTCTGCGGTGAGGACCACGTCGGCATCGGCACGGACGGCACGATCTCCGCCGTGCAACTGACCGACGAATACAAGAAAGCGTTCGCCGATGAAATCGCGGAGCGCAAGAAACGCGGCGTGTCGGCACCGGGAGAAACGACGGCCGTCTATACGTTCGTGCCGGATCTCAACACGCCGCGGCGTTTCGAAACGATCGCCGCGCTGCTGGCGAAGCGCGGCAAGTCCGAGCGCGTGATCGAGAAGGTGATCGGCGGCAATTTCCAGCGCCTGTTCGCGCAGACCTGGCCCGCGTGACACGCACCGCCGTCGGATCGCGCATGGCAGACGTCCACGCGCACGGATACGAGGCTTCATGAAGGACGCGGCGAACGAAGCCATCATCGCCCGCATCGCCGCGCGCTACCGCTTGCGCCCGCATCAATCCTATGCACGCGGCAAGCTGCGTTGGGATCCCGTGTTCGCGACGGCCGCGTCGCTTTTCGGGCAATCGCAGCACGCGCTGCTCGACATCGGCTGCGGACTTGGTTTGCTCGGCCAATATCTGCACGAGCGCGGGCGGCGTGCGCCGTACCGTGGCCTTGATCTCGACGTCCGCAAGATTGCCGCGGCGCGCACTGCGGCTGGCGACGATCTCAATCTTCGGTTCGCGAAAGGTTCCGCGGCCGCGATGCCGGCGTTCCGCGGCGACGTCGCCCTCGTCGATCTCCTGCATTATTTGCCCGCCGATCCACAACGACGCGCGCTCGCCGACGCTGCCGAACGCGTGGCATCCAATGGCTTGCTGATGATTCGCAGTGTTCTCTGCGATCACAGCTGGCGGTTTCGAACCACGCTTGTGGAGGAACGCCTGGCGCGCATGATCGGCTGGATGCGCTATCCGACCGCCTGCTTTCCGCGCCGCGAAGATATCGAAGCGCCGCTGCGCGCGATGGGTTTCGACGTGCAGGTCTCGCCGCTCTGGGGGCGGACGCCGTTCAATAGCTATCTTTTCGTCGCGCGGAGAAGCACGGAACGCGGGTGATTCGAGCAACGGGCAGCCGTCCGTGAATCATTGCGCGAGACCGCGAGTGCGGAAATTCGACCCGATCGCGCGCGACGTGGCGCATGCACTGTGCAACGCATCCGCTCAATTCTTTGCTTTCTGCGTCCGCCGCCGGCGCATGCGCTTGTGCAACTTGATACGCCGCTCCGCGAGATTGCGCGCGTGCATGCATCGCGTCTCGGCATCGCCGGGCATCGCAGCGAGCGTGGTCCGGTAGGCACAGAATTCTGCATACGCGTTGAGCACCCGCCGCTGACGCCGCAGCAGAAGTTCGAGCATGATCGCATCGTCGAGCAGTCCGATGACTTCGATTTCGTCGGGAATCAAGTCGTCCGGATCGCTGAAGTAGGCCAGCGTCTCCAACACGTCCGAACGCTCGGGATCCGACAGCGCCCACGCCTCGTCTTCCAGCATCAGGATCAAGCGCTGCACTTCGACCAGGCGCTTGCGCACATACGCCGGTGCCGAGCTCGCGGAGAGATGATCGAGCGCGTATTTCGTCGCGTCGATCACATCGACCTCATCGGCGCAGCGCGTCATGTGCCGCGCCCGCGCGAGCACGGCCTGGAAACGTTCGATATCCGCCGCTTCGAGCTCGAAAGTGATGCGCATGGCGAGCGCGGAGGGTACGCGCGCGCGCGCTTTCGGTCAAAGGCGCGTGACACGGAGCGAGAACTTCGTCGTCGTTGCCGACGCGGAGCGCCGCTATCGACGCTCGAAGTATTGCTCGATCGGCACGTCGACGGACGTCCACGTGGCTTCTTCGAAGAAATCCGGAAGCGGCGTGTGATGCGCAAGTGGCTGCGCTTCCGGCATTGGTTCGCCCGCGCACGCGAGCATGCGGCAATGCTCGCCGATCGCACGGCGCGCATAGAGGATCGCCTGCTGCGGATTCCTGCCGACGGCGCGACATCCGGGCAGATCCGGGATCATCACGCAATGCAGGTCGGCGTCGACCTCGCGCAGGGCAACGAGGAATCGCATGCTAGCGCACCAGCACGCCGACACGCACATCCGCGATCGGAGCCGACTCGAAATGCGAATCGCCGGCGCCGTCCCGGCGCGAGCTGCCCAACTTCGGTGAATCCATCGCCACACGTTCCTTCGGCACTCCGCCGTCTATCGCCGCAAAAGCGCGAGATCCTTGCCTGCGCGATCAGGGTAGTGGCGGCGTCGCAGCGAATGCGTGAAAAACACAAGCGGAGTCACCGGCGGAAATCGCCGCTCGTCGGCGTTATGCGGCCGACGATTCCGCCGCGAGGTAGTCCTCGATTCTCGCTTGCGGGCTCTGATTGCTGGGCCGCCCGCATGGGCCGAGGCACCTCATGGGCTAAGATGCTCGGCATCCGCTAGAGGTCAGGGGCTCGAATGCGGTCGTTCTTTGGCGAACTCCGTCGCCGCAATGTCTTGCGTGCCGGTGCGCTCTATATCGCGGGCGTGTGGGCGCTGGCACAAGGCATCGCGCAACTCGGCCCCGCGTTCGGCGCACCGGAATGGTTGACGCGCTGGTTCGTGATTGCGGGTGTCATCGGCTTTCCGTTCTGGATCGCGTTCGCCTGGTTCTACGAGATCACACCCGAAGGATTGAAACTCGAGAGCACGCTGGATCGCAGCGAATCGATCGCGCATCGCACCGGCAAGAAACTCGATCGCTGGATCATCGCCCTGCTGGCACTGGCCGTAGTGCTGCTGCTGACCGACAGATTCGTGCTGCACAAAGATGCAACCGCGATCGTCGCGCAGGTTCCAGACAAGTCGATTGCGGTACTGCCGTTCCTGGACATGTCCGCCGAAAAGGACCAGGAATACATGTCCGACGGCTTGTCCGAAGAACTGTTGAATCTGTTGGCGCAAATTCCCGCGCTGCACGTCACTTCGCGCACGTCGGCGTTCGCTTTCAAGGGCAAGAGCGTTGCGATCTCCGACATCGCCAGGCAGCTCAATGTCGCCCACATTCTGGAGGGTTCGGTGCGCAAGTCCGGCAATCGCCTGCGCATCACCGCACAGCTGATCGACGCGCGCACCGACACTCACTTGTGGTCCGAAACCTACGATCGAACCCTCGAAGATATTTTCTCGGTGCAGGATGAGATCGCCGCGACGGTCGTAGCGCATCTGAAAATCGAGCTGCTTGGAGCAACACCCAAAGCGCGGGAAACCGATCCCAAGGCCTATGCGCTCTACTTGCAGGCGCGTCAGCTGCTGCGCAAAGGCACCGCGAAGAACCTCGAGGAATCCATCGCGGCGAACCAGCAGGCTGTGGCCATCGATCCGGGTTACGCCGCGGCATGGGTTGGGCTCGCCGCAACCTACCTCGCGCAGGCAAACAAGGGCCTGAAACCCATCGACGAAAGTTACCGGCTGGGGCGCGAGGCGACCCAGAAGGCGCTCGCAACCGACCCGGATTTCGCTCCGGCTTTGCGCTCACTTAGCCGCATTGCGAGCGATTACGATGGCGACTTCGACGCCGCCGCGCGCTACCTCGAACGCGCACTGGCTTTGGAGCCGACCGATCCAGACACCATTGGTGCTGCCTCCGGCCTGGCGCAGGATCTCGGCCGCCTGGACCGAGCCCTGGAGCTCGACGAATACGCTGTCGCGCGCGATCCGCTGAATCCGGCGCGGCACGGAAGCCTGGGCTATGACTTCACCCGCATGGGACGCCTGGATGACGCCATCGCGAGTTATCGCACGGCGCTGAGTCTGAGCCCAGGGCGTGTCGGCACGCAGTACAACATCGGCGAAGCGCTGCTGCGCAAAGGCGATGCGGCCGCCGCACTGGTCGCAATGAAACAGGAGGCGGACGAGAACTGGCGCCTCATGGGTGTGACGATGGCCCAATACGCGCTGGGAAAAAAGGCGGAATCGGATGCCACGCTCGCGGAGCTGATCGGTAAATACGAGAAAGATTCCGCCTACAACATCGCCTATGTGATGGCCTATCGCCATGAGAGCGATCGTGCTTTCGAGTGGCTGGACAAGGCCGTCGCCTACCACGACACCGGCCTTGTCGAGATTGCCGACGACCCGATGTTCGCCAACATCCGGGACGACCCGCGTTGGCTGCCGTTCCTGCGTAAGATCGGCAAGGCGCCCGAGCAGCTGGCGAAAATCGAATTCAAGGTGACGCTGCCGCAAGATGCGGTTGCGTCATCTCCGGAGGCGACGCAGCCGCATTGAATCGCGTGTGTGTCTGGTCGAGCCCGTTCGACATCCGGTGTCGTCCGTGTCGTCAGCGCGCTGTCGCTATGTAAGTCTGGGAGACAGCCGACAGCTCTCCAGGGCAGCCACCTGCATTCATGCTGCGGTCCGACGCAATGCTCGACGTAGCGCGAGGCCGGAACCGAAAGCGGCACGCCGGACTTCATCTTAGACGACTTGCAGCGCCGGCTCATGGTGACCTCCCTGTCAGTGACGGACCAGACGTGAGGATAGTCAGCGGCATCTCAAGCGACGCGACCAGCATGGAAGGCAAGATATCGGGCGGGGCCCTTCTTTTACGTATAACCTAGACAAGCCACCGGCCTCGCTGCCTACTCCGCAAGCCGGATGACCTGTGGCACCTTCATGGCCAGCCTGGGGAGGCGCTATGTCGATCCGCCATTCTTCGCACTGGATTCCGCGATTGACCGCACTCGCCGCGGCATTGTCGCTGGCCTGTGCGAACCACATTGACGCCATGGACCGTCACGGTTTTGGTGGCGCGGCGTACCCGCGGGACATGTCGCTCAATGCCTGGCCCCCGGACTCTAGGATGTCCGCTGAGGGAGGCCCGCCGGCACGCCCATCAACAACACTACGCGTCTTCAACTGTGACGACAGCGGCGTTGGGAGCCTGCGTGCTGCAGCCAACGTCGCCGTCAGCGGTGACACGATCGACATGACGGAGCTCACCTGCGCAACCATTTCATTGACCAGCGGGGAAGTCGTCCTCACTGCCGACGACGTCACGTTGCTCGGCCCTGGCCGCGGGACTCTCGATATCGAGCCGTCCCCTGGGCTGACGGGTCGAGTGCTGAGGCACTCCGGGCACGGCGTGCTGACGATATCTGGCGTTGACTTGAGGGACGGCTCCTATGGCGCTACGGCCGCCTCGTACTATCTGAGGGGTGGCTGTCTGTACTCCGCCGGCTCGGTCGTGCTCAACCTGGCGAAGGCCGTCGACTGCAGCGTGTCCGACCCCCGCCTTAGTTCTTTCGTCAGTGCGACCGGAGGGGCAATTTTTGCCTATGGTGACATACACCTCATCGACGGCGCGGTGTCTTTCAACCGCATCGCAAGCGCCGGCTTTGCGGCCGGGGGCGGCGTCTACGCGGGGGGAAATTTGTATATTGATCGCAGCGCCGTGTACTACAACCACATCTACGGAGACGGCTTCGCAACGGGTGGCGGCGCCACCGCACGCGGCAATGTCGTCGTTCAGTACAGCCAGATCAAGTACAACTATGCGAGTCCACTCACCGCAGGCGGACACGATTACAGCTACGCGGGCGGACTGTTCGGCGAGAGCGGCGCCTTGATTGCAGGTTCAGTAGTCCTTGGCAATGAAGCGCGCAATGTAGGGGCCATTTCGCTGGTTGGCGGAGCGTCTAGTACCGCGGCCATCATCAACAGTACGATTTCGACCAACACGGCTCGCTATGTATTGGGCGGTGTGTACACCTCTTCGCCGTTGACGCTCAGCAATAGCACGATTGCGTTCAACACATCCGGTTCCACCAGCACGCGCTATCTCGTCGCCGCTGGATTAGGGGTCTACCAAACGACGGCCGACCTCGAGAGTTCGATCATCGCGCAGAACTACTCACCCGGAAATCGCCAGGACCTCAGCGCTTATGGCAGCACGATTTCCGGTTCGGCAAATCTGATCATGCGGTCCATGGTGTCGCCGCCGGGCACGCTGACGGACGATCCGTTGATGACTCCGCTCGGGTATTACGGCGGAGGAACGTATGTCCACGCGCTCGCCGCCAACAGTCCTGCGATCGACCATGGCAACAACAATGCCGGCCTGACCAGCGACCAACGCGGTGCGCCCTTTGTGCGCCAGTACGGAGCAGGCGTGGATATCGGTGCCTACGAGCTACAGCCGCACAGCCAGGATCTCATCTTTCGCAATGGATTCGATTAGGTCGATGAGCGCGCGGAGATGGTCGGCGACGGGCGCGCGTAGCTCGATGTGAGCCGTTCCCTTGCCGATGGTCGGGCAAGTGTGTCACCTGCGGCACGTCCAGTGCGGTCGCTGCTGTGAAGTCGTCGCACCGGAGCAGGCGGGCTAGCACGCGATATACGCGAGTACTACAGCTCATGGCTTTGAGCTCTTCGCATGGCGGTCGCAAGCGGTCGAACTCGCCCAGTGGGTTCGTTACTCAAAGCCGTCGCTGAAAATCGGATCGCCGCCGCCGGGCGTAATGCGGGCGACGTAACCTGTTCCGGCTTCCGTAAACCAAAGGTTGCCCTCCGCACCAGTCACGATATTTACGGGTTGTGCGCCAAGGGCAATACCGGCACTGAACTCCGTGGCGATGCCATCCGTAGTGATACGGCCGACCTTGCCCGCGTCGTATTCGGTGTACCAGAGGTTGCCGTCCGGATCCGCCGTGATGTCGAACATTCGGCTTGCCGCCGCTCCGGCGAATTCAGTCGCGACACCGTCGGTCGCGGACGACAGGACAGGTTTGAGGACACGCGGATCAGCGCATCTGCACTTTCATCATCTTTGGGTCTCACATCGGCGAAAGTGCCTTTGTGCCCTCATCTTGCCCATGCCCCGGTTGCGACCGGCCAGCATCGGATGGCCGCGGAACTCGTTTCTCACAAATGCACCGAAGATTGCGGCACCCATCGGTTGTCTACCGCGCCTAACGATTATCGTTTTGGTGCCCGGGCCCGGATTCGAACCGGGATGACCCTGCGGTCGAGAGATTTTAAGTCTCTTGCGTCTACCGATTTCGCCACCCGGGCTCCCCGCCAAGCATCGCAGAGTCGCGGGGGCTCAGCCAGAGCGCGTACCGGAGGATACTGAAAAGCGTCGCCTTCGATCAGAGGCAGCAATCGCGCGCGTCACGATCGACACACGCGACCGGCGGACTAACTGCCTGCCGCTTGCTCGGATTCGCGCCGGCTCGCGCCGATCGAGAGAACGGTTTGCCCGATGACGACGACGTCGCCGTCGAAGAGCTCGGTGATGATCGAGCACCGCTTGTTGACACGTGTCCGATTGGTCGATCCGAGGTCGCGAACCCAGCAGCGCCCGGATGCGCGCCAGACCACGCAGTGGTGACGCGAGACGGTCGGGTCCATGACCTGCAGATCGACGCCGACGCCGCGTCCGATGACAACCGGCGCACTGCCGACCAGGAGACGTTTTCCGAGCGATTCGCCTGCCGTCACGACCAGCGTGAAATCACCGGACCGCGAGCACGCCGGCAGGTCCGCCGCGCCGGCGGCGGCGATGCTGTTTCGCGTCGGATCGAGCGTGATCTGCACGGCGGCGGCCCGTGAATCCCGATCGGCAAGCATGTCATTTCACCTCTTGAAGCGCGCGCTCATCATCGCCGCGTTCATCTCTACGAATCGTAAAAGTGTGTTGATTCCCGCCATCCGCGCTACGTCGAGGCTCCCACCATTCCGGACCGTTTCGCACGGTGCGGACTCGGTGGCGTGGCTCGTGCGCTGCGCGCTGCGCGTTTCGTGGCGGAAACGACTGCCTTATTCCGTAACTAGCACTCGAAGAGCCGCAGACGTCGGCCAAGACGCGTGCGCATAGATTTCAGGGAAACGACCATTCCATGTCGATGAGTTCGAACGACCGGCAACGCCTCGCAACGAGCTGGCTCACGCTGCAGAAGACGCCCGAAGCCGGCGCGACCCGGGAAGACCTCGCGTGGGTCGTGGAGAAGGTGTGGGACCTCTGCGACGACGCGCCGAACGATGCGTTCGAATTCATTCTCGCCGTGCTCGACCGGGACATCTCGAGCGCGACGCTGGCGATCCTTTCCGCGGGTCCGCTGGAATCGCTGTTGCGCAAGCATGGGCCGCGCATCATCGCCCGCGTCGAACGTCGCGCGCGACGCGATGCGAATTTCACCAAGTTGCTGAGTCACGTCTGGAAGGACGCGATGTCGAGCAAGATCTGGGCGCGCGTCGAATGCGTCAGGGAACGGCAATGGGCGCGGCACTTCGCCGCCGACAGCGAGGACTTGACGGTCTCCTGACGTGCCGGCCGGTCGCGTCGGAAACCTCAGTGCCTTTTGACCAAGCGCGCCTGCGGCCGTCGCCGGTGCGTTCGCTTGGCGGACCGCGCCACCGAACTCCGTATTCCAAATCAGCGGGCGTCCGTCGAAACCGGTCCCTTCCTGGCGTGCGTTCTCCAGCGCACGAGATGCGCCGACGAATTCCGATCCGTCGGCGGATTGTTCGGCGGACGCCCGCACGCCCTCGCTTGTGCCGAACGATCGCAAAAGGCGGGGCATGCGTGCGGCCCGCGAAGGGTTGTTCGATGAAAAGCCGCCCGCCAGCGGACATGAGCCTCCGCACTCATGTCCACGGGGGCGGGACCACGCGCTCGCGCGTATGGTCGATACATAGTTCGTAATTTGGTGGCGGAGTCCGCCACACGATCGTCGAAATTCCGCTCGCGTCTCGAGGTCTGCGCAACTCCGAGTCGCAAACGCGATTCCGGCTCGCACAGCGCGGTATCTCGAACGCTGAGAGAAACATCGTCGATTCGGCGCGAGAGACTGCATCACACCGACCGAAAGCAGCCGGGCCGGGATGTTGCCGGGGCTAGCTTCCTGACACTGCGAACCAACGTTCCCCACCCCAGCTCTCCCAGCGAGCGGGACAGGGCGAATGCACTCGATGCAAGGCACGCACTTCGAGCGAGGAAGGGAGCGTCCGCCGATCGGACCCCTCGGCAGTGTGATTGGGGGATGCCGGGGGCCTAGCGCAATTGTCGTGGCAAGACGATCGATTCGGCGGACGCTTAAAGAGAGATACGGGGTTTCATCTCGAAGTCCGCCATTCGCCACGCAGCGACCCGCGTTGATCGTAGCCGCCGATTCCGTGGCCATCGTCAAATCGTGAATGCGGCGCCGCGGACCACGCTCCGCTCGTCCACGGGGCGCGAACCCCGATCGCGCCTGAGCGCCGTTTCATCAGCTGCCATCCGTGACGTCCTCTATCCCGATGTCTTAACCTCTCGGGCATGGGGTCCGACCAGACCGACGAGGAACTGATGCTCGCTTACGCCGGAGGCGACCTGCTCGCTTTCGAGATGCTTTACCGGCGCCATCGCGGAATGCTCTATCGCTTCCTGCTGCGCACGCTGCGTCACCGCGCCGACGCCGACGAGCTGTTCCAGGACACGTGGAGCCGGCTCATCGCGGCGCGCGAGCGTTATCGGCCCGAAGCGAAGTTCACGACCTGGTTGCTGCAGATCGCGCACAATCTCATCGTGGACCGCTTCCGGCGCCACCGGCCGGAGGCCTCGGACGAGGAAACCGAAGCCGTGTTCCGCAATCTCGATGCACCCGAAGGCGAGCAGCCGGACCGTGTGCTGACCGAGTTCGAGCAGCGGCGGCGCCTGCAGCTCGCACTCGAGGAATTGCCGGATGAACAGCGCGTGGCGTTCCTGCTGCGCGTCGAGAGCGGCCTTGGCCTCGATGAAATCGCCTCGATTACGGGCGCCGGCCGCGAGACGGTGAAATCGCGCCTGCGTTATGCGCTGGCGCGCATCCGCGCGAGGTTCGCGACATGAACATCCGCGATCCCGACCGCGATGTCGACGATCTGCTGCGCGACGACGGCGGCGACACCGGCAAACTCTATCGACGCCTGCCACGCTACGAACCGCCGCGCCGTCTCGATCGCGCCGTGCTCGGCGAGGCCGCGCGCGCGGTGCACAGCGGCAAGGCGCCGCGGCGCCAACGCTGGGTCGTCGGCTTGGGTTCAGCCGCCGGACTCGTACTCGCCGCCGGTATCGCCTGGCGCGTCGGCCACGATGTGATGAATCAAAACGAATCGGCGTTGCCGACCGCCGCACCGCGTGTCGTGCCGGTCGAACCGATCAGCGAGCCCGCGCGCGCGAAGCGCGAAGACAAAGCCGCGCAGCAGGCGGAATCGCCCGCGAGTGATGCGGCGCGCGCCGAACCGTTGCCTGCCGAAAGCGCGGCCGGCCGCGTTGCCCCGGCGGACGAGCTCAAGCGCACGCCACGCAAACTCCTGAAGGCCGGCAAGCCCGCCGCGCCTTCCGCAATGGCATCGCCCGCGCCATCGCAACCGGCTGCCGCCCCGTCGGCACCTCCGCCGCAAGCGTTTCCGGATGCCGCGCGACAGCGCGAGCAGACGAAGGATCGCCGCGATTCGAACGCCGCCGCGAGCGGCGCAGCCGCGCCCGCGACACGCGCAGCTTCTCCCGGCGCCGTCGTGGAAAAGAGTGCAGCCGCGGACAATATGCGCACATTGTCCTCACCGACGCCGCCGAGCGGATCGGTCGAATTGCAGCACGACGTGCAGCGTGCGCCGCAGGACTGGCTGGCGCATATTCGCCAGCTCGATCAACAAGGGCGTCGGCAGCAAGCGACCGAAAGCCTGCGCTTGTTCCAGCGCGCGCATCCGGACTGGACGATTCCCGACGACCTGCGCGACTTGCTCGACTGAATCGTCTCAGATTCAGGGCGCCTCGAGTACTCCTGCGAGCCTGCCCATGTACGGGCGGTAGTACTTGAGCTCCGAGATCGAATCGCGCACGTCGCTGAGCGCGGTGTGCGTCGAGTCCTTGGCGAATCCGCGACTGAGATCGGGCGCCCAGCGCCGCGCGATCTCCTTGATCGTCGAAACATCGAGATTGCGATAGTGGAAATAGCGCTCCAGCCGCGGCATCAATCGGTATAGAAAACGCCGGTCCTGGCAGATCGAATTGCCGCACATCGGCGACTTTCCGGCCGGTACCCACTGGGCAAGAAACTCGACCGTCAACGCCTCGGCAGTGCCGATATCGATCGTCGATTCGAGCACGCGCGTCCACAGCCCGGACTTGCGATGCTGATTGCGGTTCCAGTCGTCCATCGCTTCGAGCTGCTCGAGCGGATGGCGCAAGGCGAATTCCGGACCTTCGGCGAGGAAGTTCAGATCCTTGTCGGTGACGATCGTCGCGATCTCAAGGATCGAATCGCGATCGGGATCGAGACCCGTCATTTCCAGATCGATCCAGATCAGGTTGTCCTCGTGCAGCATCACGCGTCTCCTTTATCGACGTCCGCCTCGCCTCCCCGATGGCCGGCATCGGGCGCGAGTCTAACAGGCGATGCGGAATTGTCAGGCGCGGCCCAGCAACGCTACGCTGCGGGATCAGGCAACGGATGTGCGATGCAGACTTTCCTCTGGCACGACTACGAAACCTTCGGCTCCGACCCACGCCGCGACCGTCCGGCGCAATTTGCCGCGCTGCGCACCACGGCCCATCTCGAAGTGCTCGGTGAACCGGTGTCGTTCTATTGCAAACCGGCGCGCGACGTTTTGCCCTCGCCGGGCGCCTGCCTCGTCACCGGCATTACCCCGCAGCGCGCGGAGCTCGAAGGCGTCATCGAAGCCGAGTTCGCTGCGCGCGTGCACGAGCCGCTCGCCGAACCCGGAACCTGCGCCGTCGGCTACAACTCGCTGCGTTTCGACGACGAGTTCACGCGCCACCTCCTCTATCGGAATTTCTACGACCCTTACGCGCGCGAATGGGAAAACGGCAATTCGCGCTGGGACGTGATCGATCTCGCGCGCATGTGCTATGCGCTGCGCCCGCACGGCATCGAATGGCCACGACGCGACGACGGCTCGCCGAGTTTCCGCCTCGAAGATCTCGCGCGAGCCAATCACATCGCGCAGCATCGCGCGCATGATGCGTTGTCGGATGTCGAGGCGCTGCTCGGTCTTGCGCGCGTGCTTCGCGCGCGTCAGCCGCGCCTGTGGGACTGGCATCTCGCGTTGCGTCGCAAGCAGCGCGTGTTCGAATTGCTCGACGTGGTCAACATGACGCCGCTGCTGCACGTGTCCTCGCGCTACCCGATAGCGCGAGGCTCTCTAGCGATGATTGCTCCGCTGGCCGGTCATCCGACGCGACCGAGCGGCGTGATCGTGTTTGATCTGGACAGCGATCCGACGCCGCTGATCGAGCTCGATGCCGATGCGATCGCCGACCGCGTGTTCACGCGTCGCGCCGACCTTCCGGAAGGCATCGAACGCATTCCGCTCAAAGTCGTGCACGCGAACCGCTCGCCCGCGCTGGCGCCGTTGAGCGTGCTGCAGATTACCGACACGTCGCGCATCATGCTCGATACCGAGCGCAACCTGCGTCATCTCGAACAACTGCGCACCGCGAACGGCATTGCCGAAAAGGTCCGACAGGTGTTTGCGCGAGAAACCAAGCCGATGGCGGCTACCGACACCGACATCGCACTCTACGATGGCTTCTTCTCCGACGACGACCGCCCGTTGCTGCGCGCGGTGCGCGAAACGCCGCCGGAACAACTCGGCACGCGCGCGTTCGGATTCAAGGATGCACGTTGTGCCGAACTTCTCTTCCGCTATCGTGCGCGCAACTGGCCGCACACGCTCGACGCCGAGGAAATGCAACGTTGGGAGATCGAGCGGCGCCGGCGCCTCGAAACCGCGACACCATCGACACCGCGCACGCTCGAGGAATACTTCGCCGAAATCGCCGCGCTGCGCACGGACGAATCGACGACGCCCGCGCAGTTCGCCGTGCTCGACCAACTCGAACAATGGGGCCGCACAATCCTCTGAGGACATCACGGCTATGGCCGAACGCTATTTCTCCGCCGCCACGTTCCGCTTCCAGCGCGATCTCGCGGCCAACAACAACCGCGAGTGGTTCGCGGCGAACAAGGCGCGCTACGAAAACGTCTTGCGCGATCCGTTCTTGCGCCTGATCACCGACATGCAGGCACCGCTTGCGAAAATCAGCAAACATTTCCGCGCCGATCCGCGGCCGCAGGGCGGTTCGCTGTTCCGCATCTATCGCGACACGCGCTTCGCCAACGACAAGAAACCGTACAAGACCTGGGCCGGCGCACGCTTCGCGCACGAGCGCAGGCGCGAGCTCGAAGCGCCGTCCTTCTACCTGCACATCCATCCGCGCGATTGTTTCGCGGGCGGTGGACTTTGGCATCCGGAGGCGCCGACGCTGAAGACGATTCGTGAGTTCCTCGCGGACAATCCGGCGGCCTGGAAGAAAGCGGCGCGTTCGGCTCCGTTTCGTCGACGGTTCGAGTTCTGGGGCGAACGCCTGTCGCGTCCCCCGCGCGGCTTCGATCCAGAACATGAGCTGATCGAGGACATCAAGCGCAAGAGTTTCGCGGCGGGAGCCTCGATCGCCGATTCGATCGTGACATCGGACGAGTTGCTTCCTGCCGTCGTCGATACATTCAAGCGCATCGCACCGATGATCGATTACCTGTGCGCGTCGCTGGAGCTCGAGTTCTGAACGAAGCGAGGTCCGACGGCGAGGCCTGCGGTTCTTCGACAGGCCGCTTGCGAACACAGCGCGTTGCGGCATTCAGATACCCGTGCTGCCGCCCTGGGCAGCGTTCCTGCACCACGGGGTGCGCGCCGCCATCTGCTTGCCGCCTGAGCCTATCCATCGACCACCGAGCCGCGGAAGGTCTTCGATCCGCGACTCTCGAGACGAAACCCAGCGCGGCCGTGCCTCGCGGCCGCTCGCGGTGTACGCCTGCGATCAAGAGCCGTGTACGTTTGCGGACAGTGACGCCGACGAACGTCGTTTCCGCCGCGGCGCCCACACGAGATTTCAGATTCGATAAGTGTCATATATCACTGTTTAATATCAGTTTAGCAGCACGTAGTTGCTTCGGCAGCAACGACCTCGACCGACGCCTTGCCCGCTGGCACGCTCCCTGCTCTTCCGTCGCGTATGGATATCGCTCGCCCGGAACTCAAGCAACGCAAACGACGCCGCCAGTATCTGATCGGCGCCGGTATCGCGGTCCTCGTTATCGTCGCAGTCGCCGGACTCTCGGCGCTCGGACCCGCCATTCCGTCCATCGAGCGTTCGAGCGTGCTCGTCGATACGGTCAAGCGCGGCGAGCTCCTGCGCGAAGTGCGCGGGCCCGGCACGCTGGTACCGAAAGAGATCCGCTGGATCGCGGCCGAAACCGCGGCGCACGTCGAGCGCATCGTGATCAAGCCCGGCGCGATGGTGAAGCCCGACACTGTCATCCTCGAGCTCGGCAATCCCGAAGTCGATGATCAACTGCTGGCCGCGAAAACCGCCGTCACCGCCGCGCAGTCCGATCTCGCCGCCAAGCGCACCGATCTCAACTCCAAGCTGCTCGATGAGCAATCCGCGCTGGCACAGGTGAAAAGCGAATACGAAACCGCGCGCATGCAGGCCGAGGCGGAAAAGCCCGTCGCCGAGAAGGGCGTGATTCCCGCGGTGCAATACAAGAAGAGCATGGTCATCCTCGAGCAGTACAAGGAACGGATGGCGATCGAGGGACAGCGCGTCGTCGAATTCCGCCGCAACATCGCCTCGCAAGTCGCCGCCGAACAGGCGCGGCTCGATCAGCTCATCGCGACGCGCGAGCTGCGTCAGCGGCAAGCCGACGCGCTGCATGTACGCGCCGGCATCGAGGGCATCCTGCAGCAGGTGCCGGTCGAGGAAGGCCAGCAAGTTGCGGCCGGCGCGAATCTCGCGCGCGTCGCACGACCGGGTGAACTCATGGCGGAGCTGCGCATCGCGGAAACACAGGCGAAGGACGTCGCGCTCGGCCAGCCGGTCAAGGTCGACACGCGCAACGGCATCGTCGACGGCAAAGTGCTGCGCGTCGATCCCGCCGTGCAGAATGGCACCGTGCAGGTCGATGTCGAGCTCGACGGCAAACTGCCGCCCGGCGCGCGTCCGGATCTTTCCGTCGACGGCACGATCCAGATCGAGCGCCTGCCCGACGTCGTCTACGTCGGCCGGCCCGCGTTCGGCCAGCCCGATTCCGAAGTCCGCCTGTTCCGACTCGATGCGGCCGGCGATGTCGCGAGTCGGGTGCCGGTGATGCTCGGCAAGAGCTCGGTCAACCTGATCGAGATCGTCAAGGGCCTCAATCCCGGCGACAAGGTCATCCTTTCGGACACCAGCGCCTACGACCAGAACGATCGCGTGCGCCTCAGATGAAACGTTCGATCCGGCCTTTGCATCGGATATCCATCCATTCCACTACGAGAGCGTGACCAAGACGATGAACACCACACCCGCCAGCGACCCGCTGATCCGCCTCGACAGCATCAAGAAGGTGTTCCTGACCGACGAAGTGGAAACGCACGCGCTCGCGGGCGTGCATTTCGACATCCGCCGCGGCGAATACGTCTCGATCTCTGGCCCGTCCGGCTGCGGCAAGTCGACGCTGCTCGCGATCCTTGGCCTGCTCGACACGCCGAGCGACGGCGCCTACACGCTCAACGGCCGCGAAGTCGCCGACATCGGCGCGTCCGAGCGCGCGCAGATCCGCAACCGCGAAATCGGTTTCGTGTTCCAGGCGTTCAACCTGATCGGCGATCTCACGGTGTTCGAGAACGTCGAGCTGCCGCTGACCTATCGCGAAGGCGTGTCCAAGGCCGAACGCCGCGAGCGCACGATCGCCGCCCTCGAACGCGTCGGCATGGCGCATCGCGTGAAGCATTTTCCGGCGCAGCTCTCGGGCGGTCAGCAGCAGCGCGTCGCCGTAGCCCGCGCGCTGGTCGGCCAACCTTCGATCCTGCTTGCCGACGAGCCGACCGGCAATCTCGATTCGAAGAACGGCGAAGCGGTCATGAAGCTGCTCGACGAGTTGCACAAGGCCGGCTCGACGATCTGCATGGTCACGCACGATCCGCGCTATGCCGATTTCGCCGATCGCAAGATCTTCATGTTCGACGGCCGTGTCGTCGATGAGGAAACGATGCATCGACTCCGGCACGAGGAAGATCAGCGCCTCCTGCGTCCGCGCAGCGAGCCCGCGGCGACATGACGATGGGTCTCTCGCGATGAGGTTCTTGCAGGATTCCCGCTTCGCCTTGCGCAGTCTCCACTCGCGCGCCGGCACCGCCGCGTTCGCGGTGCTGATCCTCGCAACCGGCATGGCTGCGGCGATCGCGATCTCATGCGTGATCGAAACCGTTCTGGTGCGCGCACTGCCCTACCCGCGCGCGGACGAGCTCGTGCAGATCCGCGAGGTCGCCACCGACGGTCACACGATGGCGCTCGCCCAGGCGAACTACGACGATCTCGTCGCCACGCTCGGTTCGCTCTCTTCGAGCGCGTTCCACAACTCATACCCGGGCACCATACGTAGCGGCGACAACACGGTTCGCGCCAGCATCGATACGACCGGCGGCGATTTCTTCGGCACGATCGGCGTCGCGCCGCAGCTCGGCCGCACGTTCGCCAAAGATGAACATGAAAAAGTCGCCGTGATCGGCGACGCACTCTGGCGCGGCCTGCTCGGCGCGCGAAGCGATGTCATCGGCAGCCGCATCGAGATCGAAGGCGAACCGTTCACGGTCATCGGCGTGATGCCGCGCGGTTTTGCGTTTCCTGCCGGCGTCGATGCCTGGCGGCCTTATCTCGATCCGCCGTACACATCGCGATCCGCGCACAACTGGGATGCGGTGGCGCGCCTGCGCGCGTCGGCGGATCTCGGTCAGACCCGGATCGCCGCCAATGCGCTGGCCGGGCGCTTGAAAACGCAGTTCGGCGATGCGGTCGATGCGGTAGCGTTCGACGTTGCGCCACTTCGCGATGCGATCGCCGCGCCGGCTCGCAACGCACTGCTGCTGCTTGGCGCCGGCACCGCATTCCTGCTGCTGATTGCGATCATCAACACGACCAATCTTTTGCTCGCGCTAAACGGTTCGCGCACACGCGAGCTTGCCGTGCGCGCCGCGCTCGGTGCCAGCGCCGCGCGATTGGCGCTGCAAATCCTGCTCGAAAGTCTGCTCGTCGCGATCGCCGCGACCGCACTCGCGCTCGGCGCCGCCACGCTCGCGATCCGCTTTGCGGTCCACGCCGCCGGCGATGCGCTGCCGCGCGCGGACGAGATCCATCTTGGCGCAGGCATCGTCGCCGCGAGTTTTCTCGCCGCCGTTGCCATCGCGCTCGTCGCCGCGGTCTCCGTGTTGCTGAATTCGCGCCGGCGGGATCCGGTAGGCGAATTGCGCGAAAGCAGCCGAGGTTTGTCTGCGAGCCGAAGCCACCTGCGCACTCGCAGCATCCTGCTCGTCGTACAGACGGCGCTGACGACCGTCCTGCTGGTCGGAGCCGCGCTGCTCGGACGGAGTTTCCTCGCGCTTCTCGCCGTCGATCCCGGCTTTGTTGCCGACGGCGCCGTCAACGTGCAGGTTTCGCAACCGTGGTCGCGCGATACCGCGGCCGCCGCGACGACCGCGCGTCGTTACGAAACGCTGATGAGCGACTTGGCGCAACTCCCCGGCGTCGACGCGGTCGGCGGCGTGAGTTCGCTCCCGCTCGCGGTCAGCTCGGCAGATGGCGCATTCTGGGACGGTAGCGTCACCGACATTCAACACGCGCCGCGGCCGATCGGCTACGCCGAGTTTCGCGTCGCGAGCAGCGCCTATTTCAAAGCGGCTGGCATTCCTGTTCTCAGCGGACGCACGTTCGACGACCGCGATCGCGCGGACGGCCCGCACGCCGCACTGATCAGCGCGGCAGCGGCGCGCGCCGCATGGGGTGACGAGGACCCGATCGGTCAGCGCATCCAGATGGGCAACATGGACGGTGACCTCAGAACGCTCACCATTGTCGGCGTCGTCGGCGACGTGCACGAGCGCCGGCTCGAACGCGCGCCGCTCGGCTCGGTGTATGTCGACATCGCGCAACGCCCCGCCGGCGCGAGCGAATTCAACATCGTGGTGCGCTCGCGCGCGCCAGCGAATGCGCTGATCCGCGAACTGCGCGACGCTCTCAAGCGCGATGCAACCGGCATTCCGTACAGCGTACGGCCGCTGACCGCAGTACGCGCAGACGCGCTTGCCGCTCGTCGACTCAGTCTGATTCTGCTTGGCGCGTTCGCCGCGATCGCGTTCGTGCTGGCCGTCGGCGGCCTTTACGGCCTGATGGCATTCACGGTCGGGCAACGCGAACATGAATTCGCGGTGCGACAGGCGCTCGGCTCGACACGCCGCCGCATCGCGCGGCTTGTGCTCGGCAATGGTCTTGCGATCGGCAGCGCCGGCATCGGCGTCGGGCTCGCGCTCGCGCTCGCCGGTGCGAGCGCGGCTCGCGGAATCCTGTATGGCGTGCCCGCCAGCGATCCGTTGACATTGGCCGGCGTAAGCGTGCTGTTGCTGGCGACGCTGCTGCTTGCTTGCGTGTTGCCTGCGCGCCGCGCCAGCGCGATCGCACCGCGCGAAGCGCTGCAATAAGGAGTTTCTAGTGATCGACAAATTGCTTCAGGATGTGCGTTACGGATTGCGCTCGCTCACCGCGCGACCGGCCTTCGCGATCGCCGCGCTGCTGACGCTGGCGCTCGCGATCGGCGCCAACACGCTCGTGTTCAGCCTGATCGACGGCATTTATCTCACCTCGTTGCCGTACCGCGACGACGCCCAACTGATCGATGTCGAAAACCGCTATCCGAGCATGGGCCTCGACGCCACCGGCGCCTCCATTCCCGATTATCTCGACCGCCGCGCCAGCGTGCCCGCGCTCGCCGAAAGCGCGCTCTACACCAACCAGGATTTCAACCTCGCGCTCGACGGCGCGCCGGAACGCGTGCACGGCATTCGCGCAACGCCTTCGCTGTTCGCGACGCTCGGCGTCACGACGGCGCGCGGCCGCGCATTCACCGAAGACGAGGCAAACCCGGGTGCCGATCGCGTCGTCGTGCTCGGCGACGACCTGTGGCGAAATCGCTTCAATGCCGATCCGGCGATCGTCGGACGCGACCTGCACCTCAACGGCGAGAGCTACCGTGTCATCGGTGTGATGCCGCACGGATTCATGTTTCCGGGCCGCGACACCCAGCTTTACGTGCCGTTCGCATTCACCGCCGCGCAGAAAGCCGACGACCAGCGCGGCTTCGAATTCTCGACCAGCATCGCACGTCTCGCGCCGGGCGCGACGCTCGCGGATGTCAAGGCGGAATGCGATCTCGTCATACGCCGGAACCTGGAGCGAGTCGGCGCGGTCGGCGGCGACGGTGCGCAGTTCGCGCAGTTCATGAAAGCAGCGCGATTCACCGTCAACGTTCGTCCACTGCGCACGCTGCTCGCGGGCGAGCAGACGCGGATGCTGTTACTTCTGCAGCTCGCCGTCGCACTGGTATTGTTGATCGCCTGCGCCAACATCGCGAACCTGCTGCTCACGCGCCTTTCCGCGCGACAGAAGGAACTTTCGGTGCGCAGCGCGCTCGGCGCGAGTCGCGGCCGCGTCGCGCGGCAACTTCTGATCGAAGCGCTGCTGCTTGCGGTCGCAGGCGCTGTTGTCGGCGTTGGCGTCGCCGCAATCGGACAGCGCCTCGTCGCGATTTCGGGCTTGCTGCCGGATTGGGTTTCACTCCGCCTCGACCTGCGTGTGCTTTCGTTCACGCTCGCCGTTGCGCTCGGCGCGGGGATTCTGTTCGGTCTTGCGCCGATCCTTTCGGCCGGCCTCCCACGACCGCAGCAGGCGTTGCGCGATTCCGGGCGTCTCGGCGGTGGCGGCCGACAGGCGCGCGCGCTGCGCAGCACGCTGGTCGTTGCGCAGGTCGCGCTCGCCGTCACGCTGCTTGCGGCTGCGGGACTGCTCGTCCGCAGCTTCACCAAAGTCATCGAGGAAAGCCCGGGTTTCGAAAGCCACGGCGTGCTCACCGCATCGATCGCGCTGTCCGGGGCGAAGTATCCGGATGATGCGGCGCGCGCGTCCGCCATGGCACGCTTTCTCGATGCCGTGCGGAACCTCCCGGGCGTAGCCGAAGTAGGTCTCGTCGATGCGCGTCCGATGTCGGGCAACAATGCGGGATCGAGCTACGTGATCGAGGGCCATCCCAACAACGGCGCGACGCCCCACGCGTTCATGCGCACCGCCGACGCCGACTATTTCAAGGCCATGGGCATTCCGCTCCGTCAGGGACGCACGTTCGAGCGCAGCGACTGGAACAGCGCGAACAAAGTCGCGGTGATCGACGAGCTGTTTGCGCGCAAACGCTTTCCAAAGGGCGATGCGGTCGGTCAAATCCTCGATCTCGATCGGCCCGGGGTCGGCGGCCGCCAATTCACGATCGTCGGCGTCGTCGGCACCGTCAAGAACGGCGATCTCGGCGAAGACGTCACTCAGGAAACGTACTATCTCGACTACGGCCAGATGCCGACCGATACGGTCGCGCTGATCGTCAGAACGTCCGGCCCGCCGGGCGCGTTGGCGAAGCCTCTGCGCGCGGCCGTGCACGCGGTCGATGCGGATCAGCCGCTGTTCGACGTGATGACGCTCGATCAGCGCGTGCAGCATTCGCTCGCGGGCCGGCGCGTGCCGATGCAGCTCATCGGCGCGTTCGCCGCGCTGGCGCTCGTGCTCGCGGCGATCGGCATCTACGGCGTGCTCGCGTTCGCCGTCGCACAACGGACCGGCGAATTCGGCGTACGCATGGCGATCGGTGCCGACACCGCGCGGATTCGACGTCAGGTGCTCGGCGACGGCGCGCGCCTGACCGGCCTCGGTCTCGGACTCGGCATGCTCGGCGCATTCGCGCTCGGATTGGTCTTGCGCAGCCAGCTCTTCGGCGTCGGCGCGGTCGATCCGCCGAGTCTGGCGATCGTCATTGCTGTGCTTGCGGCGACAGCGCTGCTGGCGTGCTGGCTGCCCGCGCGTCGAGCAGCCCGCGCCGCGCCGCTCGATGCACTGCGTTACGAATAGGCATGCACCTCGCGGGGACCGCTCTCATGTTTTCCGAGCTGATGAACGATGTGCAGTACGCCGCGCGCCGCCTCGTCGCGCGGCCGGGGTTCACGCTCGCGGTTGCGTTGACGCTCGGCATCGGCATCGGCGCGAACGCGCTCGTGTCCGACCTCATCGACGGTGTCTATTACCGCGGCCTTCCCTATCCGGACGACACATCGCTGGTCTATATCCAGGACAGCAATACCAAGATGGGTCCGGATGCCAACGGCAACGTCGAGTCGATTCCGGACTACCTCGATCGCCGCCGCGACGTCAGCGCATTCTCCGACAGCGCGCTGTATCTCAACGTCGATCTCAATCTGCTCGGCAACGGTTCGCCCGAGCGCGTGCGCGCGTTGAAAGCGACGCCGTCGCTTTTTTCGACGCTCGGCATCGGCGCCGCGCTCGGTCGCACGTTTACCGATGACGAGGCTCGGCCCGGCAACGACAAGGTCGTCGTGCTCGCCGACGCGCTGTGGCGCAACCGGTTCGCCGCCGATCCCGCGATCATCGGCCGCGACCTTCGTCTCAGCGGCGAGTCCTATCGCGTCATCGGCGTGATGCCGCCGGCGTTCCTGTTCCCGACGCGCGACGTGCAGCTGTTCGTGCCGTTCGCGTTCGCCGCGGCGGACACGACCGACGACAGGCGCTTCACCGGTTTCTCGCAAGGCATCGGCCGGCTCGCGCCGGGCGCGACGCCGGATCAGGTGAAAGCGCAATGCGATCTCAGCGTCCGCCACACGATGCAACGCCTTGGCGCGACCGGCAGTGCCGGCAGCTGGTACGCCGAAATGGTCGAGGCCAACGGCTACACCGTGGCGGTCGTGCCGCTGCGAGAATATTTCGCCGGCTCGCGCGTGCGCGAACTGCCGCTGATCCAGTTCGCAGTCGCGCTCGTTTTGCTGATCGTCTGCGCAAATGTCGCCAACCTCATGCTGGTGCGCTGGTCGGCACGGCAGAAAGAGCTCAGCGTGCGCGCCGTGCTCGGCGCGAACCGCAGGCGCATCGCCCGGCAGCTCCTGGTCGAATCGATGATGCTTGCGCTGATCGGCGGCGCGTTTGGCCTTGCGTTCGCGATCGGCGGCGGCCGTCTCGTCGCGGCTTCGGGATTGTTGCCCGATTGGGTGCGATTCGGTCCCAGCGTCGAGATGCTCGCGATCACGCTCGGTCTTTCGCTGCTCGCCGGCGCGCTGTTCGGCGTATTGCCGATCCTGTCGCGCCCGCGCGCCGAAGCGCGAGGCGGCGTGCTGCGCGAGAGCGGTCGGACTGCCGCCGGCGGCCGCAGCGCACGACTCACGCGCGATGCGCTGGTGGTCGTTCAGCTGGCCCTCGCCGTCGCATTGCTCGCCAGCGCCGGATTGCTGCTGCGAAGTTTCGGCAAGCTGATGGAACGAAATCCGGGTTTCGTTTCGGACGGCGTACTCACCGCTGCGATCGCGCTGCCCGAAGCAAAGTATGCGGACGAAGCGGCACAGGCCCGAACATTCGCGCGCATCCTCGAAGAAGTACGCCGGGTTCCCGGTGTCGACGCCGCCGGTTTGACCACGACGCTGCCCTTCTCGGGCACCAACGCCGGACAGATGTTTCGCGTCATCGGCCAGAGCACGCCCGGCGTCGAACCACACGCGGCGCTGCGCCGAGTCGACGAGGACTATTTCAAGACGATGGGTATTCCCCTCATCGCCGGGCGCACGTTCGCGCGCGCGGACTGGAACGAACATTCGCGCGATGTCGTCATCGATGAGCTGTTTGCGCACAAGCACTTTCCCGCCGGCGATGCGGTCGGGCGCACGTTGTATCTCGGCTCTTCCGGCGATTCGGACGTCTATACGATCGTCGGCGTGGTCGGCAACGTGACGCATGGCAATCTCGCCGCCGACGCCAGCAAGGAAACGTTCTATTTCGACTTCGGCTCGCGTCCGGACGCGCGCGCCTATCTCGCCGTGCGCTCGCGCGCCGCGCCGGCGAGTCTCGTCGAACCGTTGCGCGCGGCGGTCCGCTCGGTCGATCCGGAGCAACCGCTTTTCGATATCGCGACGCTCGATCAGCGCGTGCAGCTCTCGCTCACCGGTCGGCGCGTGCCGATGCAGTTGATCGGTCTGTTCGCGGCGATCGCGCTCCTGCTCGCTGCGATCGGCATCTACGGCGTGCTCGCGTTCGCCGTTGCGCAACGCACCAATGAATTCGGCTTACGCATGGCGATCGGCGCGGATGCGTCGCGCATCTGCCGCCAGGTGCTCGGCGACGGTGCGCGACTGACGATGATCGGCCTCGGACTCGGCGTGTTGGGCGCGCTCGCGCTCGGCTTCGTGTTGAGAAGCCAGTTGTTCGGCATCGGCGCCGTGGACCTGCCGAGCCTTGTCGTCGTCGTCGCGGTACTCGCTGCAATCGCGCTCGCGGCGTGCTGGCTGCCCGCGCGCCGCGCCGGCAGAACCGCTCCGGTCGAAGCGCTGCGCTACGAATGAAACGAGCCGGGGTCGAACGAGTCAGGGGAGTTGCCTGCCGATGAACGGAATCCTGCACGATCTTCGCGACGCGTTGCGCGCGAGCCTGAAGAATCCGGGATTCGCCGCGCTCGTCGCGGGCGTGCTCGGCGCGGGACTCGCCTGCGTGATTTTCATGTTGACGCTGCTCGACGGTTTCATCCTGCGTCCGCTGCCGTTCGCGAAACCCGATGAATTGCTGCAGGCCGGTTTCCATGGCGATGGCGGACTCGGCGACGTCTTTCCGGTCGACAGCCGCGATCTCGCACAAATCCGGCGTTATCTCGCCGGCAAGGCCGATGTGGCGGCAGCGGGCCGATCGACGATCAACCTCAGCGATCTCGACCGGCCGGAGCGCTATCACGGCGCACACGTGACGGCGAATCTGTTTCGCGTGCTCGGCATCGCACCACTCATCGGCCGCGACTTCTCCGACGACGACGCGAAACCCGGCGCGCCGGCCGTGACGATGCTTGCGTATTCGCTGTGGCGCGCACGCTACGGCGGAGATCCATCCATCGTCGGCCGCGAAGTCCGCGTAGACGGTCAGCCGACCACTGTCGTCGGTGTCATGCCGAAAGATTTCACGTATCCGCGCAACGAAGATCTGTGGCTGCCGGCAACGACGATCAAAGACGGCTTGCCGGTGGACGAATACGCGTATTGGGTCATCGCGCGACGGCACGCGGGTGTCGGCGATGCCGACGTCGCGAATGCGTTCGATGGCTGGTTCGCCGATGCGGCGCGCGCGGACCCCGACCGCTTTCTCGGCCGCACGTTCCGCTCCGAGCCGCTCGCACGCATGGCGGCCGATCGCACCACGCGCGACACGCTCGCCAGCATGCTGGCTGCGGTCGTCATGGTGCTGCTGATTTCGTGCGCGAACGCAGCGAACCTGCTCCTCACGCGCACGCTCGGACGCGGCCAGGAGCTCGCGCTGCGCGTCGCGCTCGGCGCGAGTCGTCGACGCCTGATCGCACGGCTTTTCGCCGAAAGCGCATTGCTGACCGTCTCGGCAATGCTGATCGCGTTCGTGCTGGCACGAGCCGGCGTCGCCTGGCAGCAGAGCGTGATGAGTCAGACCGAGTTTTACCCGCAATGGCTGCGCTTCGATCTCGATGGGACGGTGCTGTTGCTTGCGTTCGGCGCGGCCTTGCTGACGGCTCTCGCCGCCGGCCTGCTGCCCGCGCTTCGTGCCGGCGACTTCGCCGTCGCCAGCGATCTGCGTGAAGGTGCGCGCGGCGTGGCCGGCGGGCCTTTTGCGCGCATCAGCCGCGCGCTGGTCGTCGGCGAGATCGCGCTGTCGTGTGCACTCCTGATCTGCGTCGGCACTCTGGTGCGCGGCATCGGCGCGATCGATCGCGCCGATCTCGGCATCGAGCCCGCGCATCTCCTCACCGCGCGCGTGGCGCTTTCGACACACGCGCATCCGACTCCGGCGGATCAGCTGCGCGTCTACGAGCGCGTGTCCGAGCGTCTGCGCGAGGACGCCGATGTCGTCGATGCGAGTGTCGGCACATCGCTGCCCGGAACGTTCTACAACGGATTCCACGAGGTTCTACCGATCGGCGTCGCGCCGGGAAGCGTCACCTTGCCGCAACTTTTTTCGGGCGCCGTCGACGCACATTTTCTCGGTGCCTACGGTGTCAAACTCGAATCGGGACGCTTCTTCGACGACCGTGATCGCGCCGACACCGAAAAGGTCGCCGTCGTCGATCGCACGTTCGTCGAACGCTTTGGAGATGGCGCGTCCGTGCTGGGCCGGCGTTTCCGGATCGATCCGCGCGACCCGGATGGCGCGAGCGTCACCGTCGTCGGCGTGATCGGTGCATTGACGCTCGATACGCCCGGTGGACAGCCGACGCCCGCCATGCTGCGCCCGCTGAGTCAGGACATGTTCCGCATCGCCACGATCGCGGTGCGCACACGCGGCGATCCGCTCGCGTTTGCGCCGCGACTCGACACCATCATGCACGCGATCGATGCCGACGCGCCGCTCTACTGGGTGCGCGACTACGCCGCGGTGATCCGCGATGCAACCGTCGGCGAGCGTGTGATCGCCAAGAGTTTCGGCGTGTTCGGTGCGATTGCTCTCGCGCTCGCCGCGGTTGGTCTCTACGGCGTCATGGTTTTCACCGTCAGCCGCCGCACGCGCGAAATCGGCGTTCGTCGCGCACTGGGCGCTCCGGCGCGTCACGTGCTCGCCAACGTATTTGGCCGCAGCGCATGGCAGCTCGGCATCGGCCTCGCTCTCGGCATCGCCGCCGGTATTCCGCTCGCGCGTCTGCTGACGCGATCGTTGCAGAACATCGAGACGGTCAACATACCCGTCGTCGTCGTCGCGCTTGCCGTGCTCACCGCCGCGATCGTATTGGCGGTCCTGGTTCCTGTCCATCGGGCGCTGCGCGTCGACCCTGCCGTGGCCCTGCGGCATGAATAAGATCGCGTGCGAGTGTTCCGCAATGGACAGCGCGATCGAAAAACCGCATGGGGACGAAATGCGCGAAGGAGTATTAGCTGCATGATTCCCTCGGCCTTGTGGCAAGACCTGCGCTATGCGCTCCGTTCGCTGCTCGAGCGGCCCGCATACGCATTCATAGTGATCGCGACGCTCGGTCTCGGCATCGGCGCGAACACCGCGATCTTCAGCGTCGTCAAGACGGTTCTGCTCGATGCGCTTCCGTTTCGTCAGGCGGGACAGCTGATCGCCGTCGCGCAGCGCAACGGCGATGCAGACCGGAATCCCATCACCGTCGGCTATCCGACGCTGCTCGATTGGCAGCGTTCTGTCGGATCGCTCGCTGCCCTCGCGGCGAGCGCGGATTGGCAGCCCAATATCGCCGATGGTGGCGATGCCGAGCTCGTCAACGGCCAGAGCGTGACGCGCGATTTTTTCAAAATCCTCGGTGTGACACCGGAGCTCGGGCGCATGTTCACCGCGGACGAGGACCAGCCCAACCGCAACGATGTCGTGATGTTCAGCCACGCGCTCTGGCAACGCCGCTTCAATGGCGATCCGGATGTGGTCGGCCGACGCATTCCGCTCGGTTCACGCTCGTACACGGTCGTCGGTGTGCTGCCGGCGGATTTCGCCGCGCTGCTGCCGGCCATGCGCGGCCGCCCGCCGGACGTCTGGCGTCCGCTCGGCTACGCGGCGCCGCTACCGCCGGCGTGCCGGAGCTGTCTGCACTTGCAGGCCATCGGCCGGCTCAACGAAAACGCCAGCCTCGCGTCCGCTCAGGCGGTGCTCGACCAGCTCGCGCCGACGCTGATTCGCACGTTTCCGGACGACTATCCGGCTGACGCGCGGTTCGAGGTGCATCCTCTGCGCGAGGCCCTGGTCGGCAATGTCGACCGGTCGCTATGGTTGTTGTTTGCGGGCGTCGGCATCGTGCTGCTGATCGCCTGCGTCGATATCGCGGCACTGATGTCGTTGCGCGCGGCATCGCGGCGTCACGAACTCAGCGTGCGCGCCGCGCTTGGAGCCGGACGCGCGCAACTGACATCGCTGATGCTCGGCGAGAGTCTCATGCTCGGCTTCGCCGGAGGCCTGGCCGGCGTTGTGATCGCGCTCGGCATCGCTCACGTCATCGCCAGGCTCGGACCCGCATCGATTCCTCGCCTGCGCGACGTTCATGTCGATGGTGGCGTGCTCGCGTTTGCGTCGCTGCTGACCATCGCCGTCACTTTCGCGGCCGGCGCGTGGCCCGCGTGGCGCGGCAGTCGCCCTCAGTTGAACGACGCGCTGCGCGACGCGGCCCGCGTTTCGACCGGGCCCTCGGCGGCGCGGCTGCAATCGGCTCTGGTCATCGCGCAGATCGCCCTTGCGTGCGCGCTGACGCTCGGCGCGATATTGATGGCGCGCAGCTTCGGGCGGCTGCTTGCGGTCGATCCCGGGTTTTCGCCCGTGCATGTAACCACGCTCAATCTCGCGATCGTCGGCCAGCCGTATCGCGATCCGAAGAAAGTTTCGGCATTCCTCGATCAACTCGAAACGCGCGTGCGCGGCCTGCCCGGCGTGGAACATGTCGGCGCCGTGACCCCGCTGCCGCTCGATGGCAATTGGGATACGGCCGGCTTCCACATCAAGGACCGGCCGCTGGTCGAGTCCAAAGTGCCGGAGTTCGATCGCGTGTACGCGACGCCCGACTATTTCGCCGCATTGCAGATTCCGCTGCGTATCGGCCGACTTTTCACCGCGACGGATCGACAAGGCCAACCGCAGGTGGCCGTGGTGAACGAAGCACTAGCACGGCGCGAATGGCCCGGCGAAAGCGCGCTCGGCAAACTGATTCAGCTCGGTGGGCGAGACGAGAAGTCGCCATGGATTACGATCGTGGGCGTGGTCGGCGACGTGCGCCAGCATGCTCTTGATATCGATGCCGCTCCGCAGGTTTATCTCGCGCACGGGCAGAGCGAGGATCCGCCCAACGATTTGGCGCTGGTCGTGCGTGCGACGACGCCGTCCGGCGTGATCGTGAACGAAGTACGTCGCTTCGCCGCCGCGATCGACCCCGGAGTACCCGTCTACGGTGCGCAAGCGATGTCGGACCGCGTGGCCGACTCGCTCGCCCGCCGGAGTTTCCTGCTGGAGCTGTTCGGGTTGTTCGCCGGTACCGCGTTGCTCCTTGCGGCAATCGGCGTGCACGGCATGGTTGCGCATGCCGTGCGACGTCGCACGCGCGAATTCGGTCTCAGGCGCGCGGTCGGCGCCTCCGATCGTGCGGTGCTCGCACTCGCATCGGGACGCGCGATGCGTTATTTCATCGCCGGCGTCGTGCTGGGCCTGCCGCTCGCTTTCGCCTGGGGACACTTCATGACCGCCGAGCTCTATGGAGTCAGTCAATACGATGCGATCAGCGTGGCTCTGGTTGTGTTGGCGCTCGGCATCGTCATCGGTCTATCGACGTTGACGCCGCTGCGGCGCGCGTTACGCATCGACCCGATCGTCGCGTTGCGCAACGAATGAACGAAACGGGAATCTCCATGCCTCTTGTCGAATTGCGCGGTGTCGAAAAATCCTATGCCGTCGGCGGCGGGCGCACCTGGGTGCTGCGCAATATCACTCTCGATGTCGCTGCCGGCGAATTCATCAGCGTGATGGGACCGAGCGGCGCCGGGAAAAGCTCGCTGTTGAATGTGCTGGGTTTGATGGATCACGATTGGAGCGGGCAGTACGCGCTGGACGGCATCGACGTCGGCAAGCTCGACACCCGGCGTCGCCAGTCGCTCCAGCGCGACAAGGTCGCCTTCATCTTCCAGCACTACCATCTCATCGACGATCTCAAAGTCTGGGAAAATCTCGATCTGCCGCTGCAATATCGCGACGTGCCTTCGAAAGAACGTGCGGCGCAGGTCGGCGATCTGCTCGACCGTTTCAATATCGTCGGCAAGAAGGATCTTTATCCGAGCCAGCTGTCCGGCGGCCAGCAGCAACTGGTCGCGGTCGCGCGCGCGGTGATCACGCATCCGAAACTGTTGCTCGCCGACGAGCCGACCGGCGCGCTGCATTCGAGCCAGGCGCGCATGATCATGGACCTCCTGCACGAGCTCAACCGGAGCGGCATGACCATCGTGCAGGTGACGCACAACGAGGCCTTCGCGGCCGAAGCGCAACGCACGGTGCGCCTCTTCGACGGCTGGATCGAGACTGCGCCGGCACACACCTGACTTGCCGAGCCCACGCGCGCGACGCAGGATGCATCTTGGAGAACGCATGCCCAATCCAGCACGACCGAATATCCTGATCGCCGACGACCAGCGCGACGTGCGCGAGGCGCTGCGTCTGCTGCTGAAAGCCGAAGGCGCCGATTCGGCGGCCGCGGATGGCCCGCGTGCAGCACTCGATGCGCTGCGCAAGCAGCGCTTCGACGCTGCGCTGATCGATCTCAACTACGCGCGCGATACGACGTCGGGCGCCGAAGGCCTCGATCTTTTGCGCGAGATCAAGAA
This sequence comes from uncultured Gammaproteobacteria bacterium, assembly GCA_963834755.1. Classification (GTDB taxonomy): domain Bacteria; phylum Pseudomonadota; class Gammaproteobacteria; order Xanthomonadales; family Rhodanobacteraceae; genus Dokdonella_A. The sequence goes on along the minus strand of CAWICQ010000012.1, from coordinate 612,321 downwards.
GCTCGACGCGGATCTTCCGGTCGTCGTCATGACCGCCTGGGGCACGATCGATCTGGCGGTCGAGGCGATGCGCCACGGCGCTGGCGATTTCATCGAGAAGCCGTGGGACAACCAGCGCCTGATGAGCGTGATCCGCAACCAGCTCGCGCTGGCCGATTCGCGCGGCGAAGCGGCGCGGCTGAAACGCGAGAACGAAATCCTGCGCGACGAGACCGACGAAGAATTCATCGCCGAATCGCCGGCGATGAAGAGTGTGCTGGCGCAGCTCGATCGCGTCGCGCCGACCGATGCGAATGTGCTGATTCTCGGCGAGAACGGCACCGGCAAGGGTGTTGTCGCGCGGCGCCTGCATGCGCGCTCCGCGCGCGCGGGCAAGACGCTGGTCAAGGTGAACATGGGCGGCATTCCGGAATCGGTGTTCGAGGCCGAGATGTTCGGCCATGTGCGCGGCGCATTCACCGATGCCAAGAGCGACCGCATCGGACGCTTCGAGCTCGCCGATGGAGGCAGCCTGTTTCTCGACGAGATTGCGAACATTCCGCTGGCGCAACAGCCGAAATTGCTGCGCGTGCTCGAGGACGGCGAGCTCGAGCGCGTCGGCTCGTCGCGCACATTGAAGGTCAACGTGCGGCTGATCTCCGCGACGAATGCCGATCTCGCCGCCGAGGTCGCGCGCGGCGCGTTCCGGCGCGACCTTCTGTTCCGCCTCAACACCGTCGAGTTGCGACTGCCGCCGTTGCGCGAACGCGACGAGGATATTGCCCTGCTGGCCGAGGCATTTCTGGCGCATTTCGCGCGCCGTTATCAGCGCGACGAGATCCGGCTGGCGCCGTCCGCGCTGCACGCTCTGAAGAGTTACGCGTGGCCGGGCAACGTGCGCGAGCTTTCGCATGTCATCGAACGCGCCGTGCTGATGCTTGACGGTGACACGCTCGAGGAATCCGCGCTCAATCTGAAACCCGAGGCGACGCACGCGCTCTCCGGCGCAGCAGCGCTGGCGGCCAGCGCTTCGATGACCGTCGATCAGGCCGAGGAGCAACTCGTTCGCCAGGCGCTGGAGCGTACCGGCGGCAATATCCAGCGCGCCGCGACCTTGCTCGGCCTCAGCCGTCCGTCGCTGTATCGACGGATGGAAAAATACGGCATCGAGTGAGCGACGCCGCGCCGGCGCAGTCCGCGGCGACACGTCCGCTACACTCCTTCGCAAATGCGCGGCGACTCCTCCCGCTGGAACTACGAAACGCGCCTGCTGGCGGGCACGCTGCTGGCCTCGGCGCCGGGCCTGCTCGCTTTGCTGGCCGCGCTCTATTTCGTCGCCGACGACATCGGGCGCGCGCTGGCGATCTGGAGCGTGGTCGCGCTGATCACGCTCGGCCTCGCGTTTGCCGTGCGGCGCCGCGCGGTCTATCCGCTCAACACGCTCGCCAATCTTCTCGAAGCATTGCGCGAAGGCGACTACAGCCTGCGCGGCTCGCGCGCGCGACGCGGCGACGCGATCGGCGACGTCGTCATCGAGGTCAACGCGCTGTCGCAGACGTTGCGTGAGCAGCGTCTCACGTTCGAGGAAAAGAGCGCGTTGCTCGCGAAAGTCATCGCGGCCCTCGACATCGCCGTCATCGCATTCGACGAGAAGGGTCGACTGAAACTCACGAACCCTGCTGCTGAACGGCTCCTCGGCGCGCGCTTTGCCGAACTCGACGGCCGATTCGCCGCCGATCTCGGCCTCGGCGACTGGCTTGATATCGCGGACACGCGTCTCGTCGAGCGTTCGTTCCCGGGCGCGAGCGGTCGCTGGGAAGTGCGTCGTGCGCGTTTTCGCGAAGGCGGCAAACCGCACGATCTGCTCGTCGTCACCGATCTCAGCCGTACGCTGCGCGAAGAAGAACGCCTCGCCTGGCAGCGCCTGCTGCGCGTGCTCGGTCACGAGCTCAACAATTCGCTGGCACCGATCCGCTCGATGGCCGCGACGTTGTCGAAGCTCATCGCGACCGAACCCCTGCCAGCTGACTGGCGCGAGGACGCGCGCAATGCGCTCGACATCATCGGCGATCGTGCCGAAGCGCTGGCGCGTTTCATGGCGCGCTACACGGCATTGGCGCGTTTGCCGCCGCCGCATCGCGCCGAGATTTCGTTCGACGATCTCGCCCGGCGCATCGCGCAGCTCGAGCAACGCATCGCAGTGCACGTCGACGAAGGCCCGAGCGTTCGCCTCGACGCGGACGCCGATCAGATCGAGCAAGCCCTCATCAATCTGATCCAGAACGCGACCGACGCCGCGCTGACGACTGGCGGCGACGTGCGGCTGCGCTGGCGAATCGGCGCCGACTCATTGATCGTCGAGATCATCGACGGCGGACCGGGTCTGCCGCCGAGCGAAAACTTGTTCGTGCCTTTCTTCACGACAAAACGCGGCGGCTCGGGCATCGGGCTTGTGCTGGCGCGACAAATCGTGGAAGCGCACGGCGGATCGTTGACGCTCGAAAATCGCGTCGACGCGCGCGGATGCGTCGCGCGACTGCGCTTGCGATCGGTCTCGCGCCAGATCACGCGTCGGCAAATGGAAATGCGATGACGTCGCCGATGTCGTCCGTTCCGGCGAGGCACATCAGCAAACGTTCGATGCCGAGCGCAACGCCGGCGCAGGCCGGAAGACGCGGCAACGCAGCGAGAAAGCGCTCGTCGATGCGGACCTCGCGCTGCCCGCGCGCGCGCCGGCGCACGTTGTCGCGTTCGAAGCGCGCGCGCTGTTCGCTCGGATCGGTCAATTCGTGGTAGCCGTTGGCCAGCTCGGAGGGGCCGATAAAAAGCTCGAAGCGTTCGGCCACCGGCGGATCGGCGTTGCGCACTTTGGCCAGCGCGCATTGCGACGCCGGAAAATCGTAGACGAGCGTGATCCGGTCCAACGGGAACGCGGGCTGCAGGCGGAGCGTAAGCAGAAGATCGAGCCAGTCATCGCGCGAAAGACCTTGCAGATCAATTTGCGATTCGGCGAGCGGCTCGCGTAGCCGATCGATCGGAGCAACGAATGGATCGATGTCGAGCGCGGTCAGGAAAAGCTCGCGATAACTCTGCTCGACGACATTCGCGGATCGCCCGACCGACTCCAGCGCCACGCCGACGAATTTCGCGCACTCGCGCATCAGCCGGTGATGATCGAAGCCGACGCGATACCATTCGAGCATCGTGAATTCTGGATTATGCCGACGCCCTGCTTCGCCGTTGCGAAACACGCGGCCGAGCTCGTAGCAATCGCCGATACCCGCAGCCAGCAGTCGTTTCAGCGCGTGCTCGGGCGATGTGCGCAGCCAGCGTTCGCCGGGATTCGCCGCGGCGGGCCCGCTGAATACGGTGCTGAAACTTTCGATGTTCGGTTCCGTGTTGCCGGCTTCGCTCAACATCGGCGTCTCGACTTCGAGCACGCCGCGCTCGGCGAAGAAATGGCGGATCAGCGCGTAAAGATTCGCGCGCAGCTCGAGCGACGCGCGTGCGATCGACGGCTCACGCATGGTGCTTACGCAGGAATTCGAGCAGGCGCGCTTCGTCCCAGATGTCGACGCCGAGCTCCGTCGCCTTGTCGAGCTTCGAGCCGGCCGCGTCACCGGCGACGACGAACGCGGTTTTCTTCGACACGCTGCCCGCGACTTTTGCGCCCAGCGATTCGAGCTCACCTTTCGCTTCGTCGCGCGTCAGCGATGACAGCGAACCGGTCAAGACGACCGTTTGTCCGTCGAGCGGACCCGCTTTATCGGCCGCAGCGCTCTGGGTCGCCTTGCGCAATTGTTCGACGGCTTTCGCGCAGCGCTGGACGAGATCGCGGCTCTCCGGCACGCTCAGAAATTCGTGCAGCGCATCGGCGGTGTCCTGAGGCAGGCCCGTTTCGACAAGCGCCGCAATCTTCGCCCTGGCGAGCGTCGCAATTGAATCGAATGCGACAGCCACCTGTTCCGCCCGCTTTTCCGTGAGCTTGGGCACTTCAAGCTCGGTCAGCACGCTGGCGAGGTCGAGCGATGAACGCAGCTTCGCCGACGGCGGATGCGCATCGGTGATAACGACGCCGCGCGCGAGCAGATCGTCGATGACGCGCTGGTTGCCTTGCTGCTGGAAGAATGCATCGATCGCGCGCGCCACTTCGCCGCCGATATCGGGCACGAGCTTCAAGATCGGCCACGGCAAGTGTCGGATCAGACCGAGATCACCGAACCAGATCGAGAGCGCCTTCGCGGTGCTTTCGCCGACATGCTGGATGCCGAGTGCATACAGGAACCGATCCAGCGTCGTGCGTCGACTGTGCTCGATCGCTTCGATCAAGTTCTCGGCCCACTTCGTCGCTACTTTGCCGGACTTCACGGTTTCCGGCGTCGTTCCGTCGCGCTCGTCGGCGCGGCGCTTCATTTCGAGCAGGTCGTCCAGGTGCAGCTTGTAAAGGTCGGCGACCGATTTGACATAGCCGAGATCGCCGAGCTCGTCGATGTAGCGCTCGCCGAGACCTTCGATGTCCATCGCGCGGCGCGACGCGAAATGGAACAGCGCCTGCGTGCGCTGCGCCGTGCAGGTCAGCTCGCCGATGCAGCGCGATACGGACTCGCCTTCCTCGCGCACGATGTCCGAGCCGCAGATCGGACAATGCGCCGGCATCTTCCATGGTTTCGTGCGTGGCGGACGGTGTTCGAGAACGACGCGAACCACTTCGGGAATCACGTCGCCGGCGCGACGCACGATCACGGTATCGCCGACGCGCACATCGAGGCGCGCGACCTGGTCCGCATTGTGCAGCGTCGCGTTGGTCACCGTGACACCGCCGACGTGCACCGGCGCGAAGCGCGCGGTTGGCGTCGCGGCGCCGGTACGCCCGATGTTGATCTCGATGGCCTCGACCGTCGTCTGCTGCTCCTGCGCCGGGAATTTGTGCGCGATCGCCCAGCGCGGCGCACGGCCGACGAAGCCCATCGCGCGCTGGCCGGCGTAGTCGTCGAGCTTGTAGACGACGCCGTCGATATCGAACGGCAGCTTGTCGCGCTGCTTGCCGATACGCGCGTAGTAGCCGAGACACGCATCGGCGCCGCGCGCGGTATCGATCAGCCCACTCACCGGCAAACCCCATTTCTTGAATGCCGCGAGCGTCGCCGAATGCGTCGTTGGCAACGTTCCGCCTTCGACGACGCCGACCGCATACGCATAGAATGCGAGCGGACGTTTCGCGGTCTCGGCCGGGTCTTTCATACGTACGCTGCCGGCCGCGCCGTTGCGCGGATTGACCAGTACTTTGCCGCCGCGCGCACGCGCTTCGTCGTTGTATTTCTCGAACGCCGCACGCGGCATGTACACCTCGCCGCGGACTTCGAGCACGCGCGGCCAACCGTTGCCGTGCAGGCGCAATGGAATCGACTTGATCGTGCGCAGGTTCGCAGTCACGTCCTCGCCGGTTTCGCCGTCGCCTCGCGTCGCGCCGCGCACGAGAATTCCGTTCTCATAGCGCAAACTGATCGCGAGACCATCGAATTTCGGTTCGACGGAGAATTGCGGGGCCCCGCGTTCGAGTTTCTGCTCGATGCGGCGCACAAAATCGCGCACTTCATCTTCCGCGAACGCGTTGGCGAGCGACAGCATCGGAATCTCGTGGTGCACTTCGGCGAACGAGCTGAGCGGCGCCGCGCCGACGCGCTGCGTCGGCGAATCCGGCGTCGCGAGCTTTGGATGCGCGGCTTCGATCTCCTGCAGCTCGCGCATCATCTTGTCGTACTCGATGTCGGCGATCGTCGGCTCGTCGAGCACGTGGTAGCGATAGTTCGCGTCGTCGATGCGACGGCGGAGTTCCTCGGCGCGAGCCGAGGGAGCGTTCGAATCGGTCGATTTTCGGGTCATTGCGCGGGCCGGACTCGCCGGCGGACTCAAGGGCGTCAGGGCTGGTCGGCGGAGTTTACCGGCTCGCCGCGGGCCGGCGTTGGCGGACGATCGCAAGCGTGTTCAAATGGTCGCGTTCAAAGCTCGTAGCTTCAAGGACAAGGACGAGGATCCGACGATGGCGAAGAAGGCCTGGGCTGCATTTCCCTACTCCGACAAGGCGTTCGACTACGACGGCGCCAAGCTCGCCAAGGCGTGGTCCGCCTTGCACGCCGGCGATCAGGAACCCTTTCCCGACGAGAAACGCATCGCCGCGCTGCTGAAAAAGAATCCCAGGCTCGGCAAGGACGCGGCAGCGATCGCAACTCAACTTCAGGACGCATGGCGCGCATTCCATCGCGGCGATTTTCAGCACGCGCACGATACCGGCGTCGCGTTGAAAGCGCTCGGCGCTTCGGTCGCGGTCAAGGCCGGCGGCATCCATGCGACCTATCTCGTCGACGATGCGCCGACCAAGACGGCGCGCTACGAAAGTCTGGTCGCTCTCGCCGACGAAGCGGTTGCCGCGTTGCCTGAAGAAGCCAACTCGCATTACCGGCGCGCGTTCGCGCTCGGCCGTCTCAGCCAGACCATTTCGATCGGCAAGGCGCTGGCGCAGGGTCTCGCCGGCAAGGTGCGCGAAGCGCTGGATGCGACGCTGGAGCTCGCGCCCAGGCACGCGGAAGCGCATACCGCCCTCGGCGTATATCACGCGGAGATCGTCGCCAAGGTCGGCGGCATGCTGGCCAAACTGACGTACGGCGCAAATGCGAATGACGCCGAGAAAAATCTCAAGCAGGCGCTGAAGCTGACCCCGGATTCGCCGATCGCCTGGATCGAATACGGCAACGCATTGTTGCTGCTGCATGGCGACAAGCGCGAAGACGATGCCGCCGAGGCCTATCACAAGGCTGCCAAGATCAAGCCGCGCGATGCGATGGAGGCGCTCGATGCGGCATGGGCGAAAGCGCAGCTCGAATAACTCCGTCTTGCGCCGCACCGGAGCGGCTGAGATCGGCACGCCTTGCGGACCCGTGTTTCTTTACAATCGGCGAATCTGAATTCATCGCATTTTTCACGACCGGCCGCTGTCGCGGCGGACTTTCGCCGGCTATGATCGCGCCTTCCTTTGGGGGGTCGATCATCATGCGCAAGACTTTATTCGGAGTCCTCGTCGCGTTCGCGTCGATGCAGGCGGCGCGCGCCGAGGATTGGGTCGTCGAGGCCCACTATCCGGACCAGGCCGCGTTGCAGCGCGCCGCCAGACACTTCGAGCACGTCATCCTCGACAAGAAGCGGAACGTGCTGCGCGTCGACACCACCGGTCGAGGCATCGCCGCGCTCGAAGCCGAAGGCCTCACCGTCACGATCGACCAGGCCGCGACGGCACGCCTCCGCGAGTTCTATTCGAAGGCCACGCTGGCGGCATCACGCGGTCTCGGCCTCAACGGCATTCCGGGTTACGAGTGCTTCCGCACCGTCGAGGAAACCTACCAGACGATGGACGACCTCTCTTCCGGTCATCCGGATATCGCCGCCATCGACGATATCGGCCCGGCCTGGCAGAAGACCCAGGATCCGACGCAAGGTTACGAGATGTTCGCGATGCACATCACGAACTTCGCGACGCTCGCCGACGATCCCGACCGCCCGAAGATGGCCGCGTATTTCTCGATCCATGCGCGCGAATACACGCCGGCCGAGATCGGCACGCGCTTCGCAGAATGGCTCGTCAACAATTACGGCAGCGATCCCGAGGCGACGTGGCTCGTCGATCACAACGATTTCCATTTGATCCTGCAGGCGAACCCGGAGGCGCGCAAGGAAGCCGAGCAGCAGATCTACCACCGCAAAAACATGGACGACGCTTTCGGCAACGTCAACCAGTGCGGAGACGACGAGTTTTCGCAGTTCGGCATCGATCTCAATCGCAATTTCCCATGGCACTGGAACATCCTGCTCGGCGGCGGATCTGACGACAACGCCTGCAGTCAGACCTTCCACGGTCCGTATCAGGACGGCAGCAACCACAACCTCCACATCCAGGGCACGCCGGAACCGGAAACGACCAATCTCTTCTCGTACGTCGCCGGCACGTGTGACAGCGACGGCAATTGCACCGGTGGCCTTTTCGCCGACCGCCGCAACGGGCCGATGGATCCTGCGAATCCGTCGGGCGACGGCGGCGATGTTGCGCCCGACGATACCAGCGGCGTGTTCATCGACATGCACAGCAACGCGGCGCTCATATTGTGGCCGTGGGGCGACACGCAAACCGATTCGCCGAACGTGACCGCGCTGACCACGCTTGGTCGCCGGATGGCCTATTTCAACGGCTACACGCCCGAGCAATCGAACGAGCTCTACTTCACCGATGGCACGACGGACGACTCGATGTACGGCCTGCTCGGCGTCGCAGCGTTCACGATCGAAACCAACGGCTTCGATTTCTTCGAGGATTGCGCGACGTTCGAAGCGAACACCGCGCCGACGAACCTCGATGCACTGCGCTACGTCGCACGCACGCTGCACGCGCCTTATCAGTTGCCGCTCGGCCCGGACACGATCCAGGTCACCGCATCTCCGGACCTCGTCATCGCCGGCGACACCTTGAACCTGCAGGCGAACCTCGACAGCAGCCGCTTCAACAATTCGAACGGCACGCAGCCGGTGCACAATATCGCGAGCGCGCTCGCGTATCTCGATGCGTTGCCGTGGGACGGCACGGATCCCGGCACGGCGCTGCAGGCCAGCGACGGCGCCTTCGATTCGTCGGCCGAAGTCGGCATCGGCACGATTGCAACCACGGGCCTTTCGTCCGGGCGTCACTTCGTCTACGTGCAGGCGACCGACGTCAACAGCAACGCCGGCACGCCGAACGCCGCGTTCTTCGATGTCGGCGCCGCCGATGAAATCAGCACGCTCGACGGCCGAGTCAGCGATCTCGCGACCGGCGACGCGGTCGCAGCGACGGTGGCGCTCAACAATCCCGACGACGGCGAAACGCGACAGACGACGAGCGATGCGACGAGCGGCGATTACACCGCGCACACGTTCGCAGGCACGTTCAACGTCACGGTCAGCGCGCCGCGTTATCTGACTCAGGCCGTTCAAGGCATCGCGCTCGCCGGAGGCGGCGCGGTGACGCAGAACTTCGCGCTGTTGCACGACTGCGAGATCTTCTCCGACGACGTCGAGAACGGCGGCTCGTTGTGGACCGCGCAATCGCCGTGGGTCATCGTCAATGGCGTCGGCAGCGACACGACCCACGTGTGGAACACACCGAACTACCAGGACAACATCAGCAGATCGCTGACCACGGCGACGTCCTACGATCTGACCGGCTACAGCGACGTCACGCTCGACTTCGACGATCGTTGCGACACCGAATCCGGCTACGACTATGGCTACGTCGAGTACAGCACTAACGGATCGACCTGGAATGGCGTCTATTCGTGCTCAGGCCAGAGCAGCTGGCAGACGCACCATGTCAGTCTGCCGGCCGATGCGAATGGCGCGGCGACGTTGAAAGTCCGCTTCCGTCTGCAGAGCGACAGCTTCCAGAACGCGCCCGGTTGGGCCATCGACAATATCCGCCTCGCCGCCGGCGGCGACGCCTGCATCGCAGGACAGATTAGCGATCGCATCTTTGCCGACGGATTCGATCCTTAATCCGGCATCCGAAGGGCGATTCGCCCTTCCACCGACTGCAGGCGAGCGATCCCGCGCTCGCCTGCGTATGCTGGCGCATGTCCACGATGTTCGTCATCACCGGCGAAGCGCGCCTCCAGCAGGAGGTGCGCAAGAGCCGTTTTCTTGCGCGCGCTTACCCGATCGATGATGTCGACGCGGCGCTCGCCTTCGTGGCGGGCATCGGCGAGCGCGATGCGACACACCATTGCTGGGCGTATCGCATCGGTCCGCTTTACCGCTTCAACGACGACGGCGAACCCGCCGGGACCGCTGGCAAGCCGATCCTTCAGGCGATCGACGGGCAGAAGGTCGACGGTGTCGTCGTGGTCGTGACACGCTGGTTCGGCGGCATCAAGCTCGGCGCGGGCGGCTTGGCGCGCGCGTACGGCGGGTGCGCGGCCGAATGCCTGCGGCTCGCCGCGAAACGGCCCAAGGTCACGCTCGCCGTCGTACGCGTACGCTGCGATTTCGCCTCCGCCGCGGCGCTGCACGCCTGGTTGCGCGATCATGCCGCGATCAAGCGGGACGAGCATTTTCTTGAGGACGGCGTGGAGCTCGAGCTCGAGTTGCCCGAGACCGAGGTGTCGGCACTCATCGCGCGCGTGGGCGATGTGACCCGCGGTCGCGGCCAGGTCGTCGCGATATGAGCAATCGAGCGCTTGAACACCCGCGGCGAGGCCGCATGTCGATGCGAGCGCACCCGGCGAGCTCCCGATGACCGACACCCCGACCGCTTCTCCGCGCCGCCTGCACACGCTGTTCCGTCTGCTGCCGCATCTTGCGCCGCATCGCGCGCTGATCTTCGGCTGGCTCACCTTCCTCGCGATGTCGTCCGCGGCGACGCTGACCCTGCCGCAGGCCGTGCGCGTCATGATCGACCGCGGCTTCGCCAACGCCGACGCGGCGACGATCAATGCGAGTTTTCTCGGACTTTTTGCCGTAGCCGCCGTGCTCGCGGTCGCGACCGCCGCGCGCTTCTTCTGCGTGAGTTTGCTCGGCGAGCGCGTCGCGGCCGATTTGCGCCGAACGCTTTACGATCATCTGTTGACGCTCGATCAGGCGTTCTTCGAGAAAACGCGTACCGGCGAGTTGGTCTCGCGTCTCGCCGCCGATACCGAGCTCGTGCAAACGGTGGTCGGGTCGACGCTTTCGGTCGCGCTGCGCAGCGTCGTGACGCTGCTCGGTGCGGCGGCGATGATGATTCTTTCGAGCCCGCGCCTGGCAGGACTCTCCGCGCTGGTGATTCCGGCGGTCGTGCTGCCGATCGTGATCTTCGGGCGTCGCGTGCAGAAGCTCTCGCGCGAGAGCCAGGATCGCATCGCCGACGCGTCCGCGATTGCGAGCGAAGCATTGAACGCCATGCACACTGTGCAGGCCTACACGCGTGAGCCGCAGGAATCTGCGCGTTATTCCGCCGCGGTCGCGCGCGCACTCGCGACTGCGCGGCGCCGCATCGGCACCACCGGCACGCTGACCGCATTGGTGATCCTGCTGACATTCGGCGCGATCACGCTCGTGCTGTGGGCCGGCGCAAAAGCCGTCATTGCCGGCACCATGGCGGTCGGCGTGCTGAGCCAGTTCGTTCTGTATGCGATTCTCGCCGGCGGTTCGGTCGGCGCATTGACCGAGGTCTGGGGCGATCTCCTGCGCGCGGCCGGCGCGCTCGGCCGGATCGGCGAATTGCTCGACACGATCGCGGAAATCCGCTCGCCGAAAACCATCGCGCCGCTGGCCGCGCCGGTGCGTGGCGCGGTGCGCTTCGAGCATGTCGAGTTTCGCTATCCGTCGCGCCCGGATCGCGCCGCGCTGCACGACTTTTCGCTAGCGATCGAGCCCGGCGAAACCGTCGCGCTGGTCGGACCTTCGGGCGCGGGCAAGAGCACGGTATTCCAGCTGCTGCTGCGTTTCCACGATCCGCAGCAAGGCCGCATCACGCTCGACGGCATTGATCTGCGCGCGCTTGCGCTGCCCGAACTCCGCGGCAGCTTCGCGCTAGTGCCGCAGGACCCGGTGTTGTTCGGTGCGAGCGCGGCGGACAACATCGGATTCGGCCGCAGCCAAGCGGACGCCGATGCGATCTTCGCCGCCGCTCGCGCAGCCGAGGCGCACGACTTCCTCGACGCATTGCCGGAACGCTACGAGACCTATCTCGGCGAACGCGGTGTGCGGCTTTCCGGCGGACAGCAGCAGCGCGTCGCGATCGCACGCGCGCTGTTGCGCGACGCGCCCATTCTGCTGCTAGACGAAGCGACGTCGAGCCTCGATGCGCAATCCGAGCACTACGTTCAGCAAGCTCTGGAACGGCTGATGCACGGGCGCACGACGCTGGTCATCGCGCATCGCCTCGCAACCGTGCAGCGCGCCGACCGCATCGTCGTTATGGACGGCGGCCGCATCGTCGCGCAGGGTACGCACGCCGAGCTGGTGCGCCAGGATGGTCTTTACGCGGAGCTGGCGCGTCTGCAATTTGCGGCATAAGTCTCTACATCGGATTGACGCCGCGCTGCTATGCTGACGCCGGACACCGCAGCGAAGGCGCGCGATGGCCCCAGAGGCCGATATCACCGAATTGCTCAACGCCGCGCAGTCCGGAGATTCCGACGCGCAAGCGACCGCGTACGCGCTGGTCTATGAAGAGCTCAAGCGCTGCGCGCGCCGGCAAAAGGCTTTCGCGCCAGGCTCGTCGCTGTCGCCGACGGCGCTGGTCAGCGAGTTGTATCTGCGGCTGAGCGGCCACCGCACCGATCGCATCCGCAATCGTTCGCATTTCTTCGCGCTGGCGGCACGCGCGATGCGGCAAATCGTGGTCGATCATGCACGGCGCCGCGCCAGCGTGAAGCGCGGCGGCGTGGCCGAACACACCGATGTCGCCACGCTCGACCTTGCCACGGCCACCGCCGAGCAGGCGCTGGAGCTCGATGCGGCGCTCACCACGCTCGCCGGCCGCGATGCCGATCTCGCGCGACTGGTCGAATGGCACTTCTTTGCCGGCCTGACGTTCGAGGAAATCGCCGACGAGCTCGGCCGGCACGAGCGCACAGTGCGTCGCGATTGGGAGCTCGCCCGCGCCTGCCTGCAGCAATCGATGTCGGCCGCCATCACGTCGTGATGGAGCGCTGGGACCGCATCAAGGATCTTTTCCTGCGCAGCCAGGACGTGCCTCCGGATGCTCGCAGCACGTGGCTTGCCGAAGCCTGTGCCGATGATCCGACGTTGCGCGGCGACGTCGAAGCGCTGCTGCGCGCGCAAGCGAAACCCGCGCCGATTTTCGCCGGCGACGGCAGCGGTCTTCTGGGCAACCTGATCGAGGACGAACAAAACCCCGAAGATTGCGTCGGTATCCGCATCGGCGTGTATCGGCTGCTGCGTCTGCTCGGCGAAGGCGGCATGGGGCAGGTTTTCCTCGCCGAACGCGACGATGGAGACTTCGCGCAACGCGTCGCGCTCAAGCGCATCCGCGCCGATTTCGCCAATGCCGAAGTGCGCCTGCGTTTTCTGCGCGAACGCGAGATTCTGGCGCGGCTGGTCGATCCGCACATCGCGCAATTGCACGACGGCGGGCTGGCCGACGACGGCACTCCGTATTTCACGCTCGAATACGTCGAAGGCGAACCGATCACGCGCTACTGCGATGCGCGCAAGCTCGACGTGCGCGCGCGCCTGGCGTTGATGCTGCAGGCGTGTTCGGCCGTGGCGTACGCGCATCGAAATCTCGTCGTGCACCGCGATCTCAAGCCATCGAACATTCTCGTCACCCACGACGGCGTCGTGAAGCTGCTCGATTTCGGCATCGCGAAGTTGCTGGAGCCCGGACCCAGTGCAGCGGGCCTCACAGGCACGCAAACCGTCGTCATGACGCGCGAATACGCGGCGCCCGAGCAAGTGCTCGGTGATGCGATCACGACGGCCACCGATGTTTATGCGCTCGGCGTTTTGACCTACGAGCTTCTGACCGGCCGCCTGCCCTATCCGAAAGCCGAGATCGGGCAGGCCAGTTTTGCCAAGGCGATCGTCGAATATCCAGCGGAGCCGCTCAGCCTCGCGTTGCGCAGGACCAAGGAAACCGGCAAGCAGGACAAGCGATCGAACGAAGCCATCGCTGCTGCGCGCGCAGCGACGCCGCAATCATTGCGCCGGTTGTTGCGCGGCGACCTCGAACGCGTGGTCTCGCACGCGCTGGAGAAATTGCCGGAAGCACGCTACCCGAGCGTCGGCGCATTCGCTGACGACCTTCGCGCCGTGCTCGAGGGCCGGCCGATTGTCGGCGGCACGGCGGGCTATCGCATGCGCAAATTCGTGCGGCGCCACTGGCTGCCGCTCGCGGCGGCGGCGGCCGTGCTGCTGGTCGTGCTGGTCGGCGCGGGTGCGATCGCGTTCGAAGCGCGCGAGCGAGCGCGCGAAGCGGAACGTGCGCTGCAGGAGACGAAAACGACCGCTGCCGTCAAGGACTTCCTGCTCGGCCTCTTCGCCGGCGCCGATCCCCGCGCGAACGCCGGCAAGCAGGTCAGCGTGCGTGAACTGCTCGACAAGGGCGCCGAGCACATCGACAAGGATCTCAGCGCACAGCCTTCGCTGCAGGCCGAACTGAAAGCGACACTCGGAGGCATCTACTCGCGACTCGGGCTCTATCCGCAGGCGATCAAGCTCGACGAAGAGGCGATTGCCGGACTCGATGCCGCCGGCGATCGGGAAAAACTCGCGGCGGTCACCGAGCTCGAACTCGCGAACGCCGTCCGTTCGAGCGGCGACAGTACGCGCGCAAAGACACTGCTCGACCGGAGCATCGCACGCTTCGATGCTTTGCCATCGCCGCCCGAGGCCAGCGTCGTGCGCGCGTTCTATCTGCGAACGTTCGTCGACATCAATGCCCGCCGTTACGACGATGGACTCGCCGACGCGAATCGCGCCGAAACGGTAGCGCGCTCGCATCTCGGAGAACCCGAGCTCCTCGGCGAAGCGCTGCACGCGAAGGCATCGGTGCACTGGGGATTGCACGACTACAAGGACGCCGAGGCCGAGCTCAAGGAAGCGATCGAACACCAAGCCGCGTCGGGGCCCACCTCCGGCATGGCGGTTGGAGCGACGCGGCAGACGCTGGCGCTCATCTATTCGGAAACCGGGCGTCACGCCGAAGCGCTGGCGCTGAATGAGCAGGTGCTGGCGAACGCGAAGTCGGTGATGGGCGAGCGCCATCCTTATGTCGCGCAGATCATGGTGGCGATCGCCAACGATCTGTCGCCGCTCGGACGCTACGACGAAGCTGAAAAAAAACTGCGCCAGGCGCTCGCAACGCAACGCGATCTGCTCGGGCCAGACAGCACCTATCTCGCCGAGACGCAGGATGCGCTCGGCGAAGTGCTGGTTCACGAGCGACGCTACGACGAAGCCGAACAGGCCTTGGCGACCGCGCGCGAAATCTGGACGAAACGCTTCGGTGCAGCTTCCTCGCGTATCACCGGCGTGCGCAGCGAGCTGGCATGGATCGCCATGTTGCGCGGCCAATCCGGCGCTGCCGAAAAAGAGTTGCGCCAGGTGCTCGCCGATCGCGATGCGGCCCACGAAGCCGATGTCGCCACCGACCAGGCGCGGCTCGGCGAGGCGCAACGGCTGAGCGGCGAGCTCGATGCGGCCATCGCCAGCGACCGCGCCGCGCTTGACGTCGCAACGCGGATCCACGGCGCCGCTTCGCTCGAGCGCGCTCTGGCGCAGCGATACCTCGGCTGCGCACTCGCCGACACCGCTCACCTCGACGACGCGCAGACGAACCTGCGCGAAGCGATCGCGTATTACGACACGCTGGTCGGAACGGGCGATCACCCGCTCGCCGCTTCGACGCGCCTGGCGCTCGGCGAAGTGCTGGCCCGGGCGGGCAAACGTGGCGACGCAATCGCGACGGTCGAGCGCGCAGTGCAGCAGCGCGAACGATTGTTCGGGCCAGCCAACGCCCGCACGAACGAAGCCCACGCACTGCTCGCCGATCTGCACGCCGGCAAGACGCCGGCACCGGCCATGATCGCGACGACGGATCCGTAGGCGGGTCGGTCGCGATCGACGGCGGCTGCCGCGACGCGCGCCGCTGCGCTATCTTGAGACATGTCTTCGGTTCCCATGTCGTTCGATGATCAGATCGCGGCCGCGTTGCGCGTTGCGCAGTCGGCGCCTCCGCGCGAGGCAATCGCCGCGCTGCGCCCGCTCGTCGAGCGAGCCCCGGAACATGCATTGCTTCGACGTGCGCTGGTACAAAGTCATCTGCGCGCGGCCGATCCCGATGCGGCGCTCGATGTCGCCAATCATCCGAGCCTCCTCGATGCCGTGCCGGCGCTTGCAGATGTTCTGTCGGACTTCGCGGCCGCACACGCGCTGCGACAGCACGCGGAACTGCTGCGCGCACGCGCCGAGCGGCATCCGGACGACTACCACGCAGCTCTCGCGCTGGCTTCGGCACTCCACGGGCTCGCACGTCCGAGCGAAGCGTTGCCATGGTGCGCTCGAGCGCACGCGCTGCATCCGCTCGAGCGCCGGCCGATCGAAATTCGCGCGACGGCGCTGATCGATCGCGGCGACGCCGAGCAAGGCTTGGCGCTCTATCGCCAATTGCTGGCGCGCGCGGACGATGCCGAGACTCTCGCGCGGTATCTGGTCCTGATGCACTACGATCCGGCCGAGGACAATCACACGATGTTCGATACGCTCCGCACGTTCGCGGAACGACATCTGCACACGTTCGCCACTCCT
This sequence comes from uncultured Gammaproteobacteria bacterium, assembly GCA_963834755.1. GTDB lineage: Bacteria > Pseudomonadota > Gammaproteobacteria > Xanthomonadales > Rhodanobacteraceae > Dokdonella_A. The sequence goes on along the minus strand of CAWICQ010000012.1, from coordinate 596,013 downwards.
TTCGCATCGTCGCGCGAGGCCGATCCACACCGTGTGCTGCGCATCGGCTGGCTTTCACCCAGATTCAATGCCGGTCCGGTCGCGAGCTTCCTGCCCGGCCTGCTGGCCGCGTTCGATCGCACGCGCCACCGCCATCTGTTGATCGCGCTACAGCCGACGCACGACGGAGCGACGACCCGACTGCAAGCGCTCGCCGACGAATGGTTCGACTTTTCCGGCCTCGACGATCGCACGCTGCTGCAACGGTTGCGCGCGCTTGAGCTCGATGTAGTCATCGACCTTGCCGGCCATTCGACCGCGAACCGCATCGCGGTCGTCGCCCAGCGTGTCGCGCCGCTGCAGGTGTCTTGGCTCGACTGGTTCGACACGACCGCCGTGCCTGCCATGGACGCCTGGATCAGCGATGCATGGTTGACGCCAAGGGACTCGTCCCAACGCTACACGGAACGCATCGTGCGATTGCCGTCCGGTCGTTTCTGCTACACGCCGCCGGATGATGCGCCGAGCGCCTCGCATGCCGGCGGCGAGGCGATCGTGTTCGCATCGTTCAATCGGTTGGCGAAGCTCAACGCAGATGTCGTGGCGACATGGTCCGCGATCCTGCGGCGCACACCGGGTTCGCGTCTTTACCTTGGAGCGCGACTGCTCGACGATGGGCAAACGCGCGCGCATACGCTCGAACGCTTCGCGGCGCACGGCATCGATGCGGAGCGCCTCGTCCTGAATGGACAGCGGCCTTACGCGGAGCTGCTGGCGGCCTATCGCGGCGTCGACATCGCGCTCGATCCGTTTCCGTTCTCGGGATGTACGACGACGTGCGATGCGTTGTTCATGGGTTGCGCAGTCGTCGCGCTCCCCGGCGAGACGTTCGTCAGCCGGCAGAGCGCGAGCCTGCTCTGGCGCCTCGGTAAGGACGAATGGGTTGCGCGCGACCGCGACGACTACATCGAACGGGCCGTCGCGGTTGCCGCAGACGTACGCGCGCTGCGTACCCAGCGCCAGGCGTTGCGCGAAGCGGTGCGCGCGCGCCTCTGCGATGCCGCCAGCCAGGCGCGCGATTTCGCCGCGGCTTTGCGCAGTATTGGCGCGGGGAAAGCGGCGCAGTCCGGCGCTACGGCCGGCTGAGCGCGACGCACGAAAAAGAGAGCCCCGCGATAACGGGGCTCAGGGATGGCGCCAAATCGAAAACGGTTACTTGATCAGTTGCACGCCCGCAGCCTGCGAGCCTTTCGGTCCCTGGACCACCTCGAAATTGACCCGCTGTCCTTGCTGGAGCGTGCGGAATCCTTGCGAATTGATGGCCGAGTAGTGAACAAACACATCCTCCCCGCCCTCTTCGGGTGCAATGAACCCGAACCCCTTGGCATCGTTAAACCACTTCACAGTACCGGTACGCATCGATGAAGCCTCTGAGCTGTTGGACTGCGTGCGCACGCCACCAACATCCCCCAGCAACGTCGTTCGGAGTTTTTCGGCGCCGCACGGCGAGGGAGTATAACAATTGCTTAACGTGGAGAATCAAGCCCTTCGGACAGGTTTTTGAGCCGACTGTGGATATCGACGACAATGGGTCGCTCCTGCGCTCGACGCCCTTTCCTACTTTAAGATCAGATACCTATGATCATCAGACGGTGGATGCGAAGGCGCAGATCGGACTCGCTCGCCAGCGCGCCGAGGGACCCCGCGGGTCGATGACAAGGAAACCGAGCGCTGGACCCGTTTGCGCACCCTTCTCGACCCGCCCAGCCCGATTGCGCTTTCCGATCAACGAGCCATCATCACCCGCGACCTGCACGGGCCACATCGACTCGACACAGCTCGGTTGCTTTCCAGTCAAGCAGAACGCGTGAAGGCCGCATTCGGCGAGCAGTCGCTCGACGATGCGGACGTGCTGACGATCCGTTGGCCAAGACGCGATGCCTGGTCGGCGATATCGATCGGGCGATTCGCGAATTCAACGCGGCCATCGTCGACTACGTTGCTTCGGTCGGACCACAGCACCCGGAGAGGCCGTATAGGCCGCCTATTTCGCCACGTGCCTGCTCGATGCAGGAAAGGTCGGACCCGCGCGCTCCGTCATGGAAAGCCACGGACGCTCGATCCGCCCCGAAAGGACATGACCGAAGACGACCGCGCCGATGTGGAAGCCGTCTGGAAACGCTTGCGCTCGCTGTAGCTCGGCCCTCGCCGCGAAGCATGCGCTAACCCTGCAGCAGAGCCCCGATGATCTTCGGCACGAAAGCCCTCGCGGCTTCCAGATTCGCGTAGATTTCGTCGAGGCTGATTTCCATTTGGTCGCCGCATCCCGCGGCCCAGTTGGCGACCAGCGCGAGGCACGCGTACTCGCACTCGAGCTCACGCGCGAGCGCGGCTTCCGGCATGCCGGTCATCCCGACCAGATCGCAGCCGTCGCGGCGAAGTCGCACAATCTCGGCACGCGTTTCGAGCCTCGGGCCCTGCGTCGCGCCGTAGCAGCCGCCGTCGACGACGGCGATGTCCGCCGTTTTTGCCGCCGAGATCAACGCGCCGCGCAACGCTGTCGAGTACGGCTCGCTGAAATCGATGTGCTTGACTCCGGCGCCTTGCGCATCGCTGAAGCTCGTCAGTCGACCGCTGGTGTAGTCGATCAGCTGATCCGGAACCGCCAGCACGCGCGGTCCCATGTCCTCGCGAATTCCGCCGACCGCATTCACGCCGACGATCCGACGCGCGCCGACGCGGTGCAGCGCCCAGATGTTGGCCCGGTAGTTGATCCGATGCGGCGCGATCGAATGGCTTTCGCCATGGCGCGCCAGAAACGCGACGCGTTTGCCGCCGACGCTGCCGATGACGATGTCGCCGGACGGTTTTCCGTACGGTGTATCGACATGGTCGCTCTCGATGTCTTCGAGGCCAGGAAAACGATATAGCCCGGTTCCGCCGATCACAGCCAGTTCGATGCTCATGCGTCCACCGCGTAGATCGCGGGCAGGTTGCGTCCCTGCTCGTAGTAGTCCATCCCGTAGCCGAACACGTAGCGGTCCGGAACCTCGACGCCGCAGAAATCCGCCGCGATGCCGGACACGCGCCGCGCGTGTCGTTTCTCGCACAACACGGCGACCAGCACGCGTCGCGCGCCCTCGCCAAGGCAAAAATCGCGAATCGCTTTCAGCGTGTGTCCTTCATCGAGAATGTCGTCGGCCAGCAGCACCGTCTCGCCCGAGAGCGACATCGCGGGCCGTTTGATCCACGCGAGCTCTCCGCCCGATGTCAGGCCGCGATAGCGCGTCGCGTGCACATAGTCGAACGCGAGCGGCGCCTCGATCGATGTGGCGAGCTGCCCCGCAAAAATCAGCGCGCCCTGCATCACGGTCAGAAAAACCGCGCGTTCACCGGCGAGAACACGATCGATGTCGGATCCGATCCGGGCAATCGCGCGCGCGAGCGCGTCGTGGTCGTGCACGAGCTCCGCGCGCGCCAATGCGTCGCCAAGTTCGGGGCGCATCAGCCAATCCCTACGGTTGTGCTGTCCAGCGCCGTGACGCGCGCAACGAAACCGCTCCGCTGCGGATTGTCGTCGAGCGACTGCCAGGTCTGCGCGACGGCGCCTTGCAGCGAGGCCACTTTCTCCGGCGCACATGGCTCGGCGTGCCGGCTGGCCGCCAACGCCTCGGGCACGATAGATGCGCCGCACGCCAGCACCAGATCGCAGCCGGCGAGAAGATGCGCCTCGATGCGCGCGCCGATGCCGCCGATCGATTCGGTCGCGGCCATGCCGATGTCGTCGCCGAACACGACGCCGCGAAAACCGAGCTCGCCGCGCAGGATGTCTTCGACCCAGATACGCGAACAACCGGCCGGCCGCGCGTCGACCGCCGGATACGTCACGTGCGCCAGCATCACCGCATCGGCGCCGGCGGCAATGCCGTCGGCGAACGGCACGAGATCGGTTTCGCGCAGGACTTCAAGCGAACGCGGGTCGATCGCAGCGTCGAAATGCGTGTCCTCGGCGACGCTGCCGTGACCGGGAAAATGCTTCAGCGTCGCCGCCATGCCGGCAAGCCGCATGCCGCGCAGATACGCCTGCGTGAGTTCGGACACCGTTTCCGGATCGGCGGCGAAGGCGCGCTCGCCGATCGCAAGATTGCCGCGCGCGAGATCGGCGACGGGCGCGAAGCTGATGTCGATGCCGATCGCGCGCATCTCGCTCGCCATCAGCCATGCGTGCTCCTCGGCGAGCGCAACGGCGGCATTCGCATCACGTGCGAAGAGATCGCCGATGCGCGCCAGCGCGGGCAAGCGCGTAAAGCCGGGTCGAAAACGCTGTACCGGGCCGCCTTCCTGGTCGACGCAGACCAGAAACGGATCAGGCCGCGCCGCGCGCAGGTCATCGATCAACGCCGTGACCTGATCGCGACTCTCGAAGTTGCGCGTGAACAGGATCACGCCGCTGACTTGCGGCGTCGCCAGCCAGCGCCGGTCTTCGTCGGTCAGGGTCTTTCCGGGCAGGCCGATGATCAGCATTCGTAGCAGCGGCTCGGTTCAGGGAACCGGTAGTCTATCGCGGTCGACGACGACGTCACGTCCGAGCAGATGTCGCGTCGGGCGCGGCCTGCTCCTCGGCGCTCCAGTGCGAATACGGATACGTCGCCAGGTTGACGTTGTAATAACGTGAAAGATCGGTGACCTCGCGTCCGAGCCACGCCGGTCGGGCGAATGCTTCGTCGGCGCGCGCGAGCTCGATCTCGGCGACGACCAGTCCGGCGTTTTCACCGATGAATTCGTCGATCTCAAACACATGCCGTCCGGCTACGACGTGATGGCGTGTTTTCTCGACGCGTCGGCCGGCCAGCGCCGCCAGCAGATGTCCGGCATCGGCGAGCGGGATCGGATATTCGAATTCGTCGCGCTCGACACCGAGCGTCGCCGACTTGATGTTGAGATGCGCATCGTCGCCGGCGATGCGGATCCGAACCGAGCAGCGCGACGCCGGCGGCCCGGCGAGATAACCCTGCGCCATTCGCTGGCTGTGCGAAACGTCGCGGCGCCAGGCGTCGCCGGTGACGAGAAACTTGCGTTCGATTTCGACGGCCATCGCTTGGTTCCAGTCGAGTGAGTCAGGCGCCGCGCCGTTTCGTATGGACATCGCGCCAAGAAGTCTCAACGCTCGAACAGCGCAATCGACTCGACGTGAGCCGTGTGCGGAAACATGTCCATGGCGCCCGCCGCGACCAGTTCAAACCCATGCTGTTGCACGAGCGTACCGGCGTCGCGCGCGAGCGACCCCGGGTGACACGACACATAGACCAAGCGCCGGCTCGCTTTGCGCGGCAAATATTCGAATACAGCCGCAGCACCGGAGCGCGGCGGATCGAGCAGCATCTTGTCATAGTCGCGAATGGCCCACGGCGCGCCGCGCTGATCGGCCGCGAGGTCCGCAGCGAAGAACTCCGTGTTCGCGATGCCGTTCGCGGCAGCGTTTTCGCGCGCGCGGGCCACGAGCGCGGCGTCGCCCTCGATTCCGACGACGCACCCGGCACTCCGCGCCAGCGGCAACGTGAAATTGCCGAGCCCGCAGAAGAGGTCGAGGACCCGGTCGGCCGGTTGAGGATCGAGAAGCTCGAGCGTGCGCCGGATCATGCGCCGATTCATGCCGGCGTTGACCTGTATGAAATCGAGCGGTTTGAACGCGATTTCGACGTCGGATTCTGCGATACGAAACGACAAGCGCACGTCGTGCGGCCACAGCGTGTGAACGCTCTCAGGCCCGCCCGGTTGCAGCAGGATCGCCAGATCGTGCGCCTGGCCGAACGCCATGAGCTTCGCCGTATCCGACGCCGACAACGGCTGCAGATTGCGGAACACGAGCGCAACCGTCGCGTCGCCCGCGGCGATTTCGATCTGCGCGATCCCGCCTTTCGCCTCGAGCGACGTGACGAGCTCGCCGAGCGCGGCGATGCGCTGCCCGACTTCCGGCAGCAATGTGTGGCAGACGGAAAGATCGGCGACGAAGCGCGGATTGTCCTCGCGGAAACCGACGAGCACCTTGCCTTTCTTCGCGACCCACTTGACTGAAAGACGAGCTTTGCGGCGATAGCCCCAGGCCTCGTCCGTGAGTGGATCCAGCCAGCGCCGCGGCTCGACTTTGCCGATGCGCTCGAAATTCTCGGCGAGCACGCGCTGTTTGGCTTCGATCTGCGCGGGGACCGACAGATGCTGCAGCGCGCAGCCGCCGCAGGTCCCGAAGTGCGGGCAGCGCGGCTCGACGCGAAGCGGCGATCGCGTCAACAGACTCTCAATGCGCGCTTCGTCGAAATTTCGATGTCGCGCGGCGATGCGCACGATGGCGCGCTCGCCGGGCAGCGCACCGATCACGAAAACGGCCTTGCCGTCGACGTGTGCGACGCCGCGGCCATCGTGGGAAAGATCGGTGATTTCGACTTCTTGGTCGGGCATGCGACGCCTGCAGAGTGAAAGACGGCTTCGTGCGACCGTCAGCCGCTTGGGGCACCTTGTGGATTATCTACGTTTCGGCGCGGCGGCGGCGCACGGCGATACCACGCTGTCCGCGCGATTTGTTCGACTTCGCACTCTCTCGCTCCTCGCCCGCGTCGGCCCAATTACGCTCCATATGTCATTCTTCGACGTCGGAGTTCGCTTCGGAATTCGCTCACACGTGATCGAATTTGATCGCCTTCGATGCATTCTGTGGCGCCTTCACGCGCGGCAGGTCCGTTCGATTGACGATCGTCGTGACGGGCGCCATTCTGCCGTCCTCGCATCTCCAGCAAGCCGCCGTGCCGAAGATCCTGATCGCCGACGACAACCCCGTGACGCTTCGCTTCTTCGCCGAAGCGACGGCGCAGCTGGGGTTCGGCTGCGAGCTCGCTCGCGATGGCGCCGAAGCCGTCACGCAAGCGCGGCGCACGCTGTTCGATTTGCTCTTGTTCGATGCGCGCATGCCCGAGCTCGACGGCGCACAGGCCCTCGCCCGCATTCGCGCGGAATCCGGACCGTCGCGACGGACACCTGCCATCGCAACGACCGCGAGCGCCGACGAAACGGCTCACCGCGCGCTGATCGCCGCGGGATTCGTCGACGTGATCGCAAAACCGGTCAGCATCGATGCGCTGCGTGCGCTGCTCGCTCGCCATGTCGAATCCTCGAGCGGACAAACGGCCACGCGAAGCGCCGACGTCGGCGAGCAACTCGATGATGCGAGCGCGCTCGCCGCCGTCGGTGGCGACCGATCGATCGTTGCGGCGCTGCGCGGGTTGCTGGTCGCCGAGCTCGATGCATTGCCCGCCGAGCTCGACAGCCTCGCCGTGCGCACTGACGCCGCTGCGCTGCGCGATCGTTTGCATCGCCTCGATGCATCGGCCGGATTTTGCGGAACGCCCGCGCTCGCTCGTGCCGGCGCGGTGCTGAGGTCCGCCCTGGATGCAGAAAACGCCTGGCCAAAGGCAGCGATGGCCGATTTCCTTGCTGCGTGCGCCGCTGTGCGCGCGAAGCTGCTCGCTTCCGACCCTCCGACCGTTTAGACGAAGTCGGACGATTCCGAGCTCGGAGCTGCAGGTGCCGCGCCATCGGCGATGTCGAGCAGACGGCGTGACGAAAGTCCCCATGCATTGAGACTGCCGCCGATGAGATGGCTGATCACCGAGCGCATCAGCCGGCGCAATTCCGTCAATTGCGAAGCCGCGGGCGTCTCGTCGCGATCGAGCGCGATCAATGCGGCGCCACTGACCCGCGGCAAGCTGCTGGTTTCACGCCACGGCATCGGGCCGGAGTCGGCGACATACGCGTAACTCGCGGCGGCATCGATCGGCGCGCCGTCCGCGCTTTGCGTCAACATCAGCGCGTAGCCGAGGTCGGCGAGAAAGTCGCGTTCGAACCGGCGCAATGTCCACGCGATGTCCGTCCCTTCGGCCAGCCGCGCCAGACATTCCGTATAGGCCGCGAACGCCGTCGAATGCGCATCGTTGCGACTGGTGAGACGCAGCACCAGCTCGTTGACATAGATGCCGGCGAGCAGCGCATCACCCGAGAGAATCCAGCGCGTTCCGGTTTGCTCGGCGGCAGTCAGCGTACCGAGCTCGCCGCGTGCGCTCCAGCTCAGCAAAAGCGGCTGCAGCGGCTGCAGACTCGCGCGCGGGAAGCGGCTTCTTGCGCTGCGCACGCCGCGCGCGACGAGGCCGACACGGCCATGGTCGCGCGAGAATGCCTCGATAAGCATTGATGTTTCGCGCCATGGCCGCGCGTGCAAGACGAAACCGGGTTGCTGCTCGATGCGCGTGGCGGACACGGGACGTTGCCGAGCCTAGCCGTCGAACGGACAACTGTAGCGTGGATGACGATGTTGTTCCGCTGCTGGCATGAAAGAGCGCACTGTGAGTTTGAGCGCGTGCGACAGCTTCAATCGCCGTAACCCAGCCGCCGGAGCATCGCTTCATCGTCGCTCCACGATTCCCGCACGCGCACCCAGAGTTCGAGGAATACGCGGCGGCCGAACATGCGTTCCATCGCGCGTCGGGCCGCGGTGCCGATCGTCTTGAGCTGGCGGCCGCCGGCGCCGATCACGATCGCCTTCTGTCCTTCGCGCTCGACCCAGATCACGGCGCCGATCCGCGCGACGCCGCCGGCATCTTCGAAGCTCTCGATCTCGACCGCGGCCGCATAAGGCAATTCCGCGGAGAAATTCAGCATCAATTGTTCGCGAATGAATTCCGCCGCGAGGAAACGCTCGCTGCGATCGGTCATTTCGTCGTCGCCATAGACGGCGACGCCTTCCGGCAAGCGTGTGATGACGTCGTCCAGAAGCGCCTCGACGCCGTCGCCGCGCCGCGCTGCGATGAAATGCACGGCGGCATAGTCGTGTTCGCGCATGCGCTCGGCCGCGAACGGCAGCAAGCGTCCCTTATCGGTGACGCGATCGACCTTGTTCATTGCGAGCAGTCGTGGTTTCGAAGCCTGGGCCACGACGCGCCAGACGTCTTCGTCCTCGTCGGTCCAGCGCAGCGCATCGATGACGTGGATCACGACATCGGCTTCCCCAGGCACCTGGCGCGCGACGCGGTTCAGCTGGCGGCTCATCGCACGCTTGTCGCCTTGATGCAGACCCGGCGTGTCGAGAAAAACGACTTGTGCGTCCGCGCGCGTGGCGATGCCGACGATGCGATGGCGCGTCGTCTGCGGCTTGGGCGTGACGATGCTGAGCGGCGCTCCGACGAATGCGTTCAGCAGGGTCGACTTGCCGACGTTTGGACGGCCGACCAGAGCGACCTGACCGAAACGATGCGGCGATGCGGATTGCTCGTTCATGCGCTCGATCCGGCATCGAGCATGAGCAGGACTTGTTCCGCAGCGGCCTGCTCCGCTCCGCGCCGCGTCGAGCCGGATGCCGACGCGCGAATGGCGAGTTCATCGACTCGGCATTCGACTTCGAACGTCTTCGCATGATCATTGCCGTGGCTGGCGACGAGCTCGTACACCGGCAATGCCATCGCGAGCGCTTGCAGCCGTTCCTGCAGCCGCGTCTTGGCGTCTTTCGGCGTGCCGGTGCCTGTTGCGCTACGTTCGGCGAAAAGACCGCGCACGATCGCGCGGCATGTCGACCAGCCAGCGTCTTGATAGATCGCGGCGATGACGGCTTCGAAAGCGTCGGCGAGAATCGAGTCGCGGCGAAAGCCGCCGCTCTTGAGCTCACCAGGACCGAGATGCAAGATGTCGCCGATCTCAGCGTCGCGCGCCATCGCCGCCAACGCCGTGCCGTTCACGAGCGCGGCGCGCAAGCGCGTCATCTCGCCTTCGTCGGCGCGCGGATGCTGTTCGAAAATGAGCTCGGCGACGATGAGATTGACGAGCGCATCGCCGAGGAATTCGAGCCGCTCGTTGTTGTGCTGACCTGCGCTCCGATGCGTCAGCGCCTGCGCCAGCAGCGCGGGATTGGCAAATACATGACCGAGCGCGGAGGTCGCGTTATTCGGCACCGGCGTTGCTGAGATTGACCGACTTGTCGAAGGTGGCGACGAGATCGATGTTGTAGACGAACGGAACGCGTTTTTCGTAGGCGATGCGAAGGGTGGCCGCGCCGCCTTCGCGACGAACCTGGATCGCCTGCGGCGGCACGTCGGCTTCGTCCACGTATTGCGTGTTGAACTTGAGTATCACGTCGCGGCGGATTTCGTCGAGCGATTTCTGCGCCGCGCCCGGCTCGTTCTTGACCATTTCCATGGTCTTCAGCACGCCGAAATACTCGACGTACATCGGCAGCAACCGCATCACCATGTACGCGAAGAAGCCCCCGATGCAAAGCAGCACCAGAAACCCGATCAGCGTGATTCCGCGTGTATTGCGCTGCATGTTCATGCTGTTCCCCCGTTGCTACCGATGAGCGGCCGGAAGCGGCCTATTTGATCAGCGTGCCGATGCGGCCGAAATCGATCCCGTTGTCCCAGTTCATCCAGACGATCAGCGCCTTGCCAACCAGGTTTGCCTCCGGGACGAAGCCCCAGAAGCGGCTGTCGAGGCTATTATCGCGATTATCCCCCATCGCGAAGTAGTAACCATCCGGCACTTTCCACGTTCCCTCGTGCCCGATCTGCAGCTGCGGGAGCTCCATGATACGGTGATCGACGCCTTCGAGCTGTTCCAGCTTGACCTGCGCGCCGGTCATCCGGTTGCTCGGCTCCGACGGGCCGGTATAGGGCCCTAGATAACTTTCGGCGATTTCCTTGCCGTTGATGTAAAGCGTCTTGTTGCGATAGGTGATCTCGTCGCCTGGCAGCCCGATCACGCGCTTGATGTAGTCCTCTTTCGGATTCTCCGGATAGCGGAACACGAACACGTCGCCGCGCTTGGGCTCGCCGACCGCGAGAATCTTGGTATTGAGGACCGGCAGACGCAAGCCGTAAGCGAACTTGTTGACGAGGATGAAATCGCCGACGAGCAGCGTCGGCATCATCGAGCCCGACGGAATCTTGAACGGCTCGGCCAGGAACGAGCGGAACCCCAGGATCAGCAGCAGTACCGGGAAGAACGAGCGCGCGTATTCGGTGATGACCGGCTCGCGCAGCGCCTCTTCGGCGCGCGTCTTGCGCTCGGTCGCGGGCAGTGAGCTCATGTTCTCGAGCGCCGCGGCGCGGCGACGGCGCACGGGCGCCAGCAGCAGTCGGTCCGCCAGCCACAGGATTCCCGTGACGGCGGTAAGAATGACCAGCAGCAGTGCGAAATCGAAATCCATCATCGTTCCTTGGTTTGCTACGGCGCGACCTCGCGCCCGCTTATTTGGTGTCCGTCTGCAGGACAGCGAGGAAGGCTTCCTGCGGAATCTCGACGCGACCGACCTGCTTCATGCGCTTCTTGCCTTCTTTTTGCTTTTCCAGAAGTTTGCGCTTGCGCGTCACGTCGCCGCCATAGCACTTCGCCAAGACGTTCTTGCGCAGCGCCTTGACCGTCGAGCGGGCGATGACCTGAGCGCCGATCGCGGCCTGGATCGCCACATCGAATTGCTGGCGCGGGATCAGATCCTTCATGCGCTCGACCAGCTCGCGCCCACGCCGATCGGCCAGGGTGCGATGAACGATGAGGCTCAACGCATCGACGCGCTCGCCGTTGATCAGCACATCCAGACGCACGAACGGACCCGCATCGAAACGCTCGAAGTGGTAATCCATCGACGCGTAACCGCGCGATACCGATTTCAGCTTGTCGAAGAAATCGAGCACGACTTCGGCCAGCGGCAACTCGTAGCTGATCTGCACCTGCGTCGCCAGATAATGGATCGAACGCTGCACGCCGCGTTTTTCCTCGCACAACGTGATCACGTTGCCGACGAAATCCGGCGGCGTCAAAATATTCGCGACGATGATCGGCTCGCGAATCTCCTCGACGTACTGCGCCGGCGGCAGCTTGGCCGGGTTGTCGAGCTGCAGGATCGTGCCATCGGTCTGCAGCACTTCGTAGACGACCGTCGGCGCCGTGCTGATCAGATTGAGACTGTACTCGCGCTCGAGCCGTTCCTGCACGATGTCCATGTGCAGAAGGCCGAGAAACCCGCAGCGGAAGCCGAATCCCATTGCTTCTGAGGTCTCGGGTTCGAAGTACAGTGATGCGTCGTTGAGCTTGAGCTTGTCGAGCGCCTCGCGCACGGCCGGATAGTCGTCGGCGACCACCGGAAAGAGTCCCGCAAACACACGCGGCTGCACTTTGCGGAAACCCGGCAACGGATGCGGCGCCGGATCGCGCGCCTGCGTCAGCGTGTCGCCGACCGGAGCGCCGTGCACATCCTTGATCGCGGCGGTGACCCAGCCGACTTCGCCGGCCGCGAGCTTTTCACGCGGCGTCCGCTTCGGCGTGAACACGCCGACCTGATCGACTTCGTGAGCGCGTCCGGTCGACATCACCAGGACCTTGTCGCGCGGCTTGATCTCGCCCTGCATCACGCGCACCAGCGAGACGACGCCGAGATAGTTGTCGAACCATGAATCGATGATCAGCGCCTGCAGCTTGTCGGTATCGCGCGGCCGCGGCGGCGGGATACGCGCAACGATCGCCTCGAGTACCAGGTCGACGTTCTCGCCGGTCTTGGCGCTGATCGCGATCGCATCATCCGCGTGGATGCCGATGACGGCCTCGATTTCCTGTTTGGTGCGATCGACATCGGCGGTCGGCAAATCGATCTTGTTGAGCACCGGCACGACTTCGAGGCCCATTTCGATCGCGGTGTAGCAGTTGGCGACCGACTGCGCCTCCACACCCTGCGCCGCGTCGACGACCAGCAACGCGCCCTCGCACGCGGCGAGCGAGCGGCTCACTTCGTAGCTGAAGTCGACGTGCCCGGGCGTGTCGATGAAATTGAGCTGATAGGTTTTGCCGTTCTTCGCCGTATAGGGCAGCGACACCGACTGTGCCTTGATCGTGATGCCGCGCTCGCGCTCGATCGGATTGTTGTCGAGCACCTGCGCTTCCATCTCGCGCTCGGAGAGGCCGCCGCAAAGCTGGATGATGCGATCGGCCAGCGTCGATTTGCCGTGGTCGACGTGCGCGATGATCGAGAAATTGCGGATGAGCAGCATCGAGAGCGGATGGCCGGGAGCCGGCGACGGACACAAGCGTGGAATTATCGCAGAAACGGCGCGGAAGCGCCGAATTGCCCGTCCCGGAGACCGCCGGGGCGCTCGATCCGACATATCTGCGCCGGCCGCAAAAGCAAAGGCGTCGGCGCTTTGCGGCGCCGACGCCCATGGCCGTCGTTTCGCAAGGATCGAGACGACCTAGCCCTTCTTCGGAATCGGCACCGCGATGAAGCTGGTCGCCTCCTCGCGCCGCACCAGCAGCATGACCGAATCGCCCGGCTTGACGTCCTTGACGGCGGCGTTGAAGTCGCTGATCGATTTGACGGGCTTGCGGCCGATCATCAGGATGACGTCGCCAGGCGCCAGCGCGGCCCGACGCGCCGACGCGCCGCTGATGCGCGTCACGACGACACCTTCGTTGTTCTCGATACCGAGCTGCTTGCGCTGATCGGCGGTGAGATCATCGACCACGACGCCGAGCGCATTGGCCGGCGACGCCGCCTCGCCGCCGCCCGCGGCATTCGCCAGCGTCGTTTTCTCGCCCGGCAGTTCGCCGACCGTGACAGGCAACGTCATGTCCTTGCCGTCGCGAAAAACCACGAGATTCGCCTTCGTGCCCGGCTTGGTCGAACCGACCAGCGGCGGCAGGTCGGCCGAGGTCGCGATTTCATGACCGGCAAAACTCAAGATCACATCGCCGACCTGCACGCCGGCCTTGTCGGCGCTGCTGCCCGGCGTGACCTTGTTGACCAGCGCGCCACCGATGCGCGGCAAGCCGAGTCCCTTGGCATTCTCGCGGTCTACGTTCTGAATCTGCACGCCGATCATGCCGCGGCTGACGTGACCGGTCGTCTTGATCTGATCGACCGCGTTCAGCGCAATGTCGATCGGAATCGCGAACGAAACGCCCATGAAGCCGCCGGTGTTCGAAAAAATCTGCGAATTGATGCCGACGACTTCGCCGCCGAGATTGAACAGCGGGCCGCCCGAGTTGCCGCGATTGATCGGCACGTCGGTCTGGATGAACGGTACGTACTGCTGATCGGCGCCGCCGAAGTTGCGCCCGATCGCGCTGACGATGCCGGCGGTGACCGAATGATCGAAGCCGAACGGCGAGCCGATCGCGACGACCCACTGACCGGCCTTGACGTTCTTCGAATCGCCAAGGCTGACGACCGGCAAATTGCCGGCGTTCAACTTGAGCAATGCGATGTCGTACTGGGCGTCCGTGCCGACGACTTTTGCGTCGAGCTCGCGGCGATCCGAAAGACGAACCGTCACTTGATCGGCGCCGTCGACGACGTGGTTGTTGGTCAGCACGTAGCCATCGGCGGAAATAATGAAACCGGAGCCCATCGATATGCGTTGGCCGCCGCCGCGCGGATGCGGAATCGGCGCGCCGGGCCCGAAGAAGCGCTTGAAGATCTCGGGCACGTCCTGATCGTCGCCATCGTCCGACTGGCTTTCCGGATTGCCGGTCGCCTGCACGTTGACGACGGCAGGTCCATATTTCTCGACCAGGCCGGTGAAATCGGGAAGCTCCGCCGCCGCAAATGCGCTGGTGCTCACCAGCACGAGCATCAGCGGGGCCAGCAACCAGCGGGACGATATCCCTGTTCTCGCTTTTGTCATGATACGTCTACCTCGTCTATTCCCTAGCTTCGACTCGAAAGTCACGGTGAATTCGCTCACTTTGAATTGAAACGGGCGCAAGTTCTCGCGGCTCCGTTGACACACGAACACAAGGCCGCGCTACTCATCCGGCCATCGAGCCTGGCACCGATCACCCGCTTGGATGGGGATCATTCGAGCAAAGTTCCAGCTCGGACGCACCAAGATGGCTTGTTTTAAGCCATCCTTCAGTCAATCGTTACCGCTCAATCGATGCCGCTTAATCGGTACCGCTTGCGCGCACGCTGCGCGCCATCGCCTGCACGGTCGCCGGCGGCACGTCGCCGAGCGCCGTCACATGCACGCCGCCGGAGTCCAGCGAGTGGATGCTGACCCCGCCGTGCACGATAGTCGATTCGGCGATGATCGGCGCCGGCTGCGCTTGTGGTTCCACGTATACCGAAACGCTGGCGATGCCGTCTGTGTAAACCAGATGCTCCGAATGCGAGGCGTTGCCGAGCGGCCTTTGGGTGCGAATCAGATGAAATCCGGCGGGCGCGTCGGCGACGTTCCAGTATGGTCTTGTCGTCATCGCCACTTCGTCCGCCGGCGACGCCGCGCTGCTGATGTTTCCGCCCGGTGAGAGATCGGTCTCACGCGGTTTCTCGCCGATATCGAGCGCGACGAACATGAACTGCTCGAGCGGCCGCCGCGCTGCATCCACAATCGCCGAGCGCAACAACAGCTGATCGCCCTGCTGCAACCACAGGCGATAGCCGTAACGGTACGGATCGCGCGGCAGGATATCGACGATGCGCGCGTCGTAGCCCGCGACCCGATCTACCCCGCCAAGTCTCAGGCTGTACTGAGCGCTGAGCTCGCGCACGTTCGGCACCAGCGGGAGCAGACGCATTTCCGCGCGATTGGCGAACAACGTCGGCATCGAGTTGGACTGTAAACAGGCGATCGAATGGCCGTCGCGAACGATCTCGCCGCGCGCGCCGGTCAGGCTGACCAGACGCTCGCGTTCCGGCTCGCCGCCTTCATGAAAGATGCGCAGCGCGTCGGTGCGACCGTCGTGCAGATAAACGAAGGACCCCTCGAAGTCGACCCGGCGCAGCGAGACGCTCATGCGTCTCAGCAGCTCTTCCGGTGTGAGTTCCTGAGCATTCGCGGCGAGGCTGGCAAACAACGCGATCGAGCAAACCGCAATCGCGCAACCCGGTGAGCGCATCGACGTCAGCGGTTCTCCGCGGCCCTCTGTTCCGGCGACTGCGCCGGCTGAGCCAGCAGAATGTATGGCACGAAATCGGCCTGTCCGGTGGTGCCGGTGGCCTCGTAATGGCGGATCAGATACGACTGCATCCGCGGATCGAACGCGACCGGCTCGGTCAGATCGGAGCCGAAGCTCGCGACCGTCGTCTGGATCGGCGAGTTCGGAACGAGCGGCGTCTGGAACACCGGATTCAATGCGGGATTCGCCGAGGCAACCTGGCTCGGCGCCGCCGCGGCGACGCTCGGATTCACGCGCGTCGCAGGTGCCGGCGCGGTGGTGGCAACGGGTACCAGTTCGGGCTCCGTCGCGGGCTTGGTGACCATCAGCGCGGTGACCGCGACAGCGGCCGCAATCGCGCCGCCCGAACCCCAGCGCAGCCAGGTGTTTCGATCACGAAGCGGTGCATCTTCGGCATCGAGCCGCGCCATCAATGTGGACGAAAAATCAGTGCGCAGCGCGACGATTTCCTGGCGACGCAGCGCCTGCCGGGCGACGTGATAGCGCGTCCAGCGTCCG
Source organism: uncultured Gammaproteobacteria bacterium (assembly GCA_963834755.1). Taxonomy (GTDB): domain Bacteria; phylum Pseudomonadota; class Gammaproteobacteria; order Xanthomonadales; family Rhodanobacteraceae; genus Dokdonella_A. Next base: position 579,555 of record CAWICQ010000012.1, on the reverse strand, counting down.
ACCAGACCGCGGTCGCTCTCGGCGCGTTTGAGCACGAACCGCATTTCGTCGCGGCCGAGCTCGCCGTCCATGAAGGCCGACAGCTGCTCCTCGATTGGCTGGCTCATCTTTGACTACTCCTGTTCCGACAACAGCGGTCGCAACGTCTCATCGATCGCTTCGCGCGCACGGAAAATGCGCGAGCGCACCGTTCCTATGGGGCAATGCATGGCTTCGGCGATTTCCTCGTAGCTCAACCCATCGACCTCGCGCAGCGTGATCGCAGTGCGCAACTCGTCGGGCAAGCTTTCGACCGTGGCGAACACGGTTCGTTCAATTTCTTCGCGCAAAAGTTCACGTTCGGGTGTCGCCGATTCACGCAGCCGGGTCGATCCGTCGAACAGCACGGCGTCCTCGACGGCGACATCGTCCGTCGGCGGCCGGCGGCCCTGCGAGACCAGATAATTCTTGGCCGTATTGATCGCGATCTTGTAGATCCAGGTATAGAACTGGCTGTCGCCGCGGAACGCGCCGATCGCGCGGTAGGCGCGAATGAACGCTTCCTGGGCGACGTCCTGGCATTCGCTCCAGTCGTTGATATAACGCCCGACGACGCTGACCAGCTTGTGCTGGTATTTCCTGACCAGGAGATCGAATGCGCGTCTGTCGCCCTTCTGGACGCGCAGAACCAGCGCCTGATCGACGTCGTTTTCGCCCATCCGGGCCGTTCTCCCTTGTACCGACCCGTCAGGCATGCACGCTAGACCGCGGCCGGCGGAAATAGTTTCGGGCCGACCGGGTTCCCCGCGGTCGGCGCCCTTTCATATTGCGCAGCACAACGGCATGACGCCAGCGGCCGGGCCGCTCCGCGTCTTCCCCATCCGCCACGCCAACGTAAGGCGCCATGCAACGCCGATCAACCCCGCCGCGCAGGCTCGGTGAGATTCTTGAACAGCCGCTCGCGCTCCGCCAGGAGGTTCTCGAAGCTCGCGGCCGGCAGCGGACGGCAGAACAGATAGCCCTGCAGAACCTCGCAGCCCTGCTCGCGGAGGAATTCGAGGTGTTCCTCGATCTCGACGCCCTCGGCGACGACGGCTCGATTGAGGTTGTGCGCCATCGAAATCGTCGCCTGCACGATCGCCTCGTCGTCCGGATCGACGCCGATGTTGCGCACGAACGCCTGGTCGATCTTGATGCGGTCGGCCGGGAATCTCTTGATGTAGTCGAGCGAGGACTGGCCCGTGCCGAAGTCATCGATCGAAATCTGGCAACCGAGATCGCGCAGCGCCTGCAGCGTTTCCAAGAGGTTCGGGATCGATTTGACGCTGATGCTCTCCGTCACCTCGAGATCGAGCAGATGCGGATCGAGCCCGGTCTCCTCGACCACCGCGGCGACGAGCTGGACCAGACCCGGCTGACGCAACTGCAGTGGCGAAAGATTCACGCTGATGCGCAGCGGAAGGTGGAACTTCGTCTGCCAGCGCCGCGCGTCGGCGCACGCCGCGCGCAACACCCATTCGCCGATCGGCACGATCAGGCCGCTTTCCTCGGCGAGCGGAATGAAGAATCCGGGGCTGATCATGCCGAGCTCCGGATGCTCCCAGCGGATCAGCGCTTCCATGCCGACGATGTCTTCGCTGCGCGCATCGACCTGCGGCTGGTAGTGCACGCGCAATTCGCCGTTCTTTTCGGCCTGACGCAACTTCGCTTCGAGCGCGAGGCGTTGCTGATGCGATTCTTCCGGCACGGCGACGTAGGCCTGATAATTATTGCGGCCCATGCCTTTGGCCGTGTACATCGCGACGTCCGCGTGCTTGAGCAGGCGTTCGGCATTGGTCGCGTCGTCCGGATAGAAACTCAAACCAAGCGACGCCGTGATGTGCAACTCGAGCCCGCCGGCCAATGTCAGCGGCGCTTCCATCACGCGCACGACCTTGTCGGCAATTCGCATCACGTCGTCGCGCTGCACGATGTGACGCAGGATCATCGTGAACTCGTCGCCCGCATAGCGCGCGACCGTGTCGGACGCGCGCACGCTCGCGCGCAAGCGTTTCGACACGGCGATCAACACCTGATCGCCGACCGCGTGGCCGAGCGAATCGTTGATGTTCTTGAAACGATCGAGGTCGACGAACACGACCGCGAACATTTCGCCGGTGCGGTGCGCTTCCTGGATTGTCGATTCGAGACGGTCATTGAACAGGAGTCGATTCGGCAAGCCGGTCAGCGCGTCCTGCAATCCGCGCGCACGGCCCTGGTCGCGCACGCGGCGCAACTCGAGATCGAGCGCAAGCCGATGCGCGATCAGGCGCAGGCCATCGATCACCGTCGTGTTGCCGGACATCGGATCGCGGCGTCCGACGATCAGCGCGCCGAGGCACACGCGGCGCTCGTCCAGCAGCGGCAATGCGATCAGGCATTCGAAGCGGCGGTCGCGCACGAACGCATCGTCGGTGAGATTGCGCCAGGCGTCGGCGAGCTGAATGATTTCCTTGCCGCCCAGCACTTGTTTGACGCTCGATTGCTGCGCGGGATCCGGCGTGTCGGCGGCCGGTGCGAACCGGTGATGCGCGGCCAGCGTCAGCGCTTCGCCAGTCTGCTCCGGCAACGCCTGCACGAGCAACGCGAAGTCGAGCGCGAGCCAATCGATGGCCGAACGCATCGCCGCGGCAACGCCTTCATCGCCGCCGCCGGCTTCGGTCAGTCGCGCCAGCAGACCAAGCACGTGCTGATAACGACCGAGCTCGCCGACTTCGCGGAACGTGTAGAAATGCACCAGCCGTCCATCCTGCACGGCAAGGCGCACGTGGAGATCGATCGGATACGTCGTTCCATCCGCGCGCGGCTTCTGCGCGCGTGCGCGCACGCTGCCCTCGCGACCGAGCTTCAGATTCAATTCGGCGCGCTGATCCGGCGACAGCGTCGCGTCGAAACTCTCGATGCGGCCGCCGAGCACTTGCGCACGGCCGAATCCCGAGCGCTGCACGAATGTCGCGTTGACGTCTAGAATGCGTCCGCTCTTCGGATCGATGACGGCAAGCTCGTCGAGACTGCCATCGAACGCGAAGTGATAGCGATCTCCGGTTGTGGTCGGAGCCGCAGCCGGATGCGTCGTTTCGCGACGCACGGCGAGCACCGCGTTGATGCGCGTCAACGCTTCGCCGGCGTGCACGGGACTCGTGATCCACTCGACCACGCCCGGCGGCATGCGTTCCCAGTGGGCCTGCTGCCGCGCGGTGTTTCCGGCGAGGATGCCGATCACCGGCACCGGCGCGCTCGGATGGTACTGGCGCAACTCACTGCAGAACGCGAGCGCGGAACGCGCGTCATCGAGGAATTCGAGCAGCACCAAATCGATCTGCGGATCCTGCTCCAGGAACGCCCGCGCCTGCGCGACGTCCTTGGCGGTGTAGATCGCATCGAATTCCTGCGCGTCGAGCGCATCGAACAGCACGCGACGATCGTCGCGATCGGTGGCGACGATGAGGACGGATCCGCGGCCTTCGTTCGCCGTCATCACGATACCCATCTGCCGTCGCGCAGGCGCGGCGGCGCGCGCACTTCGCTATCCGGGTTGAGGCGTTGCAACGATCCTTCGATTTCCTCGGGTACGCTGAGGTTGGCACCGAGGAACACGATCTTGCGTTCGTTGCCGGTGTGGATGCGCGAAATGCGCCGCAGCAGCACCGTGTCGGGCGGCTTGAGGTGATCTTCGAAACCGGTGAAGAGATAGATGCCGAAATGCATGCTCTGCAGCACGTAGCGCAGCGCGTCGGTGATGCGTTTGGAACCCGGCACGCGCAACCCGCTTTCGCGCAGCGAGGAAATACCACCGTCCGGATCCCAAAGATACATCGACGTGCCGGTGCGCATCGCGAGCGTGCGGAACTGCGTCAACGCGTCGCTGACGTGCGTCGTCTCCAGCGCGATGAGATTGCCGGACGACTTGAGAATCTGCTCGAGCAGCTTCTGCGTCACCAGCATCTCGGCGGCTTTTTCGGCCAAGGCCTTCTCCGTCCTCGCACGCAGCAGACGCGGCAGCGGGCCGCACCGTCATGGTAACGGATTCGCCGGGGAAAATACCTTAGTTTTCAATGCCGAACGGTTGCATTGACCCGACGCTCGGCTTGCCGGGATCATAGCCTTCCCACTTTCTGCCGGAGCCGTTCATGTTCGAGGGGCTGCGTTTCCTTAACTGGCGCTCCGAACGCGACGCGGACGGCATCGTCGTATTGACGCTGGACCGCGCCGGCAGCTCCGTCAACGCGCTCAATCGCGCCGTGCTCGACGAGCTGCAGGAAATCGTCGAACGCCTGTCGTTCGAGCCGCCGCGCGGTGTGGTGATTCACTCGGGCAAGCCGGCCGGTTTTGCGGTCGGCGCCGATCTCTCGGAATTCGCCCAGTACGAGAAGGCCGGCACCGTGCTCGACAACATCGAGAGCGGTCAGCGCATATTTCAGCAGCTCGCGCGCCTGCGCTGCCCGAGCGTGCTGGCGATCCACGGGCACTGCATGGGCGGCGGCACCGAAATGGCGCTCGCGTGTCGCTATCGCGTTGCGTCGCGCGATCCTTCGACACGCATCGGACTTCCCGAGGTCAAGCTCGGTCTGCATCCCGGATGGGGCGGCACCGCGCGGCTGCCGCGACTGATCGGCGCGCCGGCAGCGCTCGAGTTGATGCTGACCGGTCGCGCCGCATCCGCCGAGAACGCGAAAGCGATCGGTCTGGTCGATGCGCTGAGCACGCCGGAACTTCTCGTCGAGACGGCCAAGGAGCTGATCGGCCATCCGCGCGCGCGTCCGATCGCGCAGCGACTTCTCGCATGGGCGACGAACATCTGGCCTGTGCGACAGGTACTCGCGCCGGTCTTTCGCAAGCAGACCGCGGCGAAAGCGCGCCCGGAACACTATCCCGCGCCGTTCGCGCTGATCGAAGTGTGGCGTCGCGGCGGTTCGAGCATGTCGCAGCGCCTGAAGCTCGAAGCGCGCTCGATGGCCAAGCTCGCGCAAACTCCAACTTGCCGCAACCTGATCCGCGTGTTCTTCCTGCAGGAACGCTTGAAGCGACTCGGCGGCGATGTCGACGCCGGCATTCGACGCGTGCACGTGATCGGCGCCGGCGTGATGGGCGGCGACATCGCCGCGTGGTGCGCTCTGCGCGGATTCGACGTGACGCTGCAGGATCGCGAAATGAAATACGTCGCACCCGCGCTCGATCGCGCGCGCGAGCTTTTCAACAAGCGTCTGAAAACGCCCGATCGCATCGAGCCGGCACTCGCCCGACTCAAAGCCGACGTCGAAGGCAGCGGCATCGCGACGGCCGATCTCGCGATCGAAGCGATCTTCGAGAATCTCGAAGCCAAACAGGAGCTCTATCGCCGCACCGAACCCACACTCAAGCCCGACGCGTTGCTGGCGACGAACACATCGAGCATTCCATTGAACGAGCTGCGTTCGGCCGTGCAGAAACCCGGCCGTTTTCTCGGTCTGCACTATTTCAATCCGGTCGCGTTGATGCCGCTCGTCGAGATCGTGCGCCACGACCGCCTCGACGCCGCCAACGAAAAACGCGCGCTCGCATTTTGCAAGGCGATCGACAAACTGCCGCTGCCGGTGAATGGCACGCCTGGGTTTCTCGTCAACCGCATCCTGATGCCGTACCTGCTCGAATCGATGCGCATCTATCAGGAAGGCGTACCCGGTCCGGTGATCGACAAGATCGCAAAAAAATTCGGCATGCCGATGGGACCGATCGAGCTTGCCGACACGGTCGGCCTCGATGTGGCCGCGTCGGTCGGCAAGGAGCTCGGGCCATTCCTGGGACTCGATGTGCCGAAGGAGCTCGATGATCTCGCCAAGAGCGGCAAGCGTGGCAAGAAAGATGGTCAGGGCCTCTACACGTGGGAAAACGGCAGGCCGAAGAAACCCGAGGTCGACCCGCACTACGTTGCGCCCGATGATCTCGAAGACCGGCTCATCCTGCCGATGCTCAACGAAGCGGTCGCCTGTCTGCACGATCGCGTCGTCGACGATGCGGATCTGCTCGATGCCGGCGTGATCTTCGGCACCGGCTTCGCGCCGTTCCGCGGCGGTCCGATTCAGTACATCCGCGCAACCGGCGCCGACGCGCTGCGCGCGAAACTCCAAACGCTCGCGCAACGTCACGGCGATCGCTTCAAGGCTCGACCCGGATGGGACGCGGCGGAGTTGAGGTCCGCATGAATCGGCGGTTGTCGCGAGCTTGCATCGCGTGTCGCGACAGCGATGCATCAGTGTGCGATGCGGGCTCGACCTGAGCGGCGGACGCAGCGATGAAAGAAGCCGCGTTCTGGATATTGATCGCCATATCGAGCCTTTGCGCCGGGATTTACGGCTATCACCGCTTCAAGTTGATTCGTCCGGATCTTTTCGACGAAGGCAAAAGCCGCGGGATTTCCGAAGCCGAGCGCGCGGCACGGATCGCCGACTATCAGAAGAAAGGCGATGCGCTTTCGCGCGCCGCTGCGGTAACGCGTGCGCCGAAAGCCGGCGAGAAATGCGTCGATGGCGTGATCGTCGCGATCGTGCAGAACGGCGCGAATTCGGAGGCGAGGTCTGTCGTCGCGAACGGGCAACCCGTTCGATGCGACGCGCCATCAACCGATCACTGACATCGCATCGCGCAAAGTCGCGCTGTTCCGCGCACCGCTTCAAGGCGATCGCGAAGCGTCACCCTCGCTTTTCGCAAGACCCGAATGCCGCACGTCCTTGCCGCGCACGAGATACAAGACGTACTCGCACAGATTCTTGCAGCGATCGCCGATGCGCTCGAACGAACGCGCGCACCAGAGTCGATCCAGTTCCATCGGAATCTGCCCCGGCGCATGCTGCATGCGCTCGACGAGCACGTTGAAGAGATTCTTGTAGACTTCGTCGAGCTGCTTGTCGCGGCGCATGACGTCGAGCGCGAGCGTCTCGTCGAGCCGCGCGAACGCATCGAGCGCGCCGCGCAGCTGACCGCGCGCCAGCGCGCCGAGCTCGGCCAATGAAGCGGTCACGTCGGTGCCGCCCTCCTCGCCGACCAGCCGTTCCGCGAGTTTCGCGATGCGTTTTGCCTCGTCGCCGATGCGCTCGACATCGGCCAGCATCTTGACGACCGCGAGCACGAGTCGCAGGTCCGACGCGGCCGGTTGGCGTCGCGCGAGGATGTACGCACAGCGCTCGTCGATCGCGAGTTCGGCCGCGTTGACCTGCTGTTCGCGCTCGCGAACCTCGGTGCCTCCGGTCGCATCGCGCTCGACGAGCATGCGCAACGACGCCGCGATCTGCTCCTCGACGAGACCGCCCATCGCCAGCACCTGGCGACGCACGTCCTCGATCTCGCTGTTGAACTGGCGCGAGATGTGCTGGGAAAGATGTAGACGATCCATTTGTTTGGGATTTGGGATTTGGGATTTGGGATTTGGGATTTGGGATTTGGGATTTGGGATTTGGGATTATTACGAGGTCATCGTCCTGGCGACCGGTCTTCATGCGCGAAGAGCGGCCTCTCGAATCTCGAAATCCCGAATCCCGCATCCCGGTTTCTCATCCGTAACGCCCGGTAATGTAGTCCTCGGTCTGCCGTTCGCGCGGGTTCGTGAACAGCGCATCGGTCTCGCCGAATTCGATCAGCCGGCCCTGATGCAGGAACGCCGTGTAGTCGGCGACGCGCGCGGCCTGTTGCATATTGTGCGTCACCAGCAGCACGGTGTAGCGCTGCGCGAGCTCGAGCAACAGCTCCTCGAATCGCAGCGTCGACGCCGGATCGAGTGCCGACGCCGGTTCGTCCATCAGCAGGATTTCCGGACCCACCGCAAGGGCTCGAGCGATGACCAGACGCTGCTGCTGACCCAGCGACAGCGCGAGCGCGCTTTCATCGAGACGCGAAACGACTTCGTCCCAAAGCGCCGCGGATCGGAGCGCCGACTCGATGCGCGCATCGAGCTCGCGACGATCCCGAACGCCGAGCAGGCGCGGCCCGTACGCAACGTTCTCATACACCGACAACGGAAACGGATTCGGTTTCTGGAACACCATGCCGACACGACGGCGCAGCTCGTGCACGACCACGTCCTTCGCATAGATGTTCGTGCCGCCAATCAGCACCTGGCCTTCGACGCGACTGTCCGCAATCTCGTCGTTGAGCCGATTCAGGCAGCGCAGCAGGCTCGATTTTCCCGAAGCGCTCGGTCCGATCAGCGCGGTGATGCGTCGCGCCGGCACGCTGAAAGTCACGCCATCCAGCGCTTGCCGGCTTGCGTACCAGAGCGAGAGCGTATCGAGCTCCAGCGCGATCTCGACTTCAGCCGGCGCGCCCGGCGTCGAAGGCGTCGATGCTGCGCTTTCCGCAGACGGACCGGATGTGGCAGTGCTCATGGCGAGGGAACCGCTCACGCTTCCAGCTCACGATAGCGTTCGCGCAACCGATTGCGCAGCACGATCGCCGTCAGATTCAACGCGATCACAACGATGACCAGCAACAACGCGCACGCGTAAGCGCGCGGCACGCCGCGCAGCGCGTCCGGGCTCGCGAGCGCCGCGTCGTAGACGCTGAAGCCGAGATGCATGAACTCGCGCGATGGATGCAGAAAGGGAAACTCGCCGTCGACCGGCAGCGCCGGCGCCAGCTTGACGACGCCGACCAGCATCAGCGGCGCGACCGCGCCCGCGGCGCGCGCAATCGCCAGAATCAAACCGGTCAGCAACGCGGGGCGCGCCGCCGGCAACAGCAGCCGCCAGATCGTTTCGCCGCGCGTCGCTCCGAGCGCCAGCGAACCCGCGCGCAGGCCGGGTGGAATTCGCGCCAGTCCTTCTTCGACGCTGACCACGACGACGGGCAACGTCAGCAACGCCAGTGTCAGCGCGGCCCAGAGCAGTCCGCCGCTGCCGAACGTCGGCACCGGCAGGCGATCGGAAAAGAGCCAGCGATCGATACCCGCGCCGAGGCCGCGGACGAAAAGTCCGAGTCCGAGCACGCCGTAAACGATCGACGGCACACCGGCCAGATTGCCGATTGCGCTGCGCAGGAGACCTACCGCGAATCCGCGCCGCCGATGCAGATAGACGGCCGTGGCAACGCCGAACGGCATCACGATCAAACTCATGAGCAGGACAAGCGTCACCGTGCCGACGAGCGCGGGAAGCGCGCCGCCGACCAGAGTCGATGCGGCGCTCGAGGTCACGAGAAAACGTCCGGCCTGGCGCAGGAAAACGCCGGCGCTGCCAAAGAACCCGAGCGAATTCGGCCACAGCGTCGCTTCGATCGGCGCCGGCGCGGGCACGTTTTCGACCGCGGATTTTGCGACGGCCACATCGCCGCGGCCGAACACGCGACGCCCATCGGCCAGCGCCACAACGAACGCATCCGCAGGTTCGGTTCGACGGGCGATCGAAGCGCGAGCGATACGCACGTAGCTGCCGCCGGCGCGCTCGATCTCACTCTGGCGCATGACCAGCCGATCGCCATCATCGGAGACGATTTCACCGAGCGATTCGCGGCCGTCGGCGAGGCGCAGCTCGACGACACGCGACGGCCAGAACGCACTGAGTCCCGCGGCCGCCACGATCCAGAGAACCATCACGACACCGGCAAGACACGCCGCGGCCGCGCCGCCGACGAGCCACGTGCCGCCGCTTTCCCACGATGCGCGACTCATGCGGGCGACATCGCGCGGTCCGCGCGTCGATGCGAACGGGCGCGTGCACGTTCGGCAAGGAGATTCAAAACGAACGTCAGCGCAAACAGCAGGAGGGCGGCGAGCAACAGCGTGCGATACGCGCCGCCGGGCGATGCGGCTTCGGGCAGACCCACCGCGAGTTCGGCACTGATCGTAAGCAAACCCGTCAGCGGATTCGCATCCGCGAGCGGCGTATTTCCACTCGCCATCAACACGATCATCGTCTCGCCGAGACAGCGCGACGCGCCAAGAGCGATCGCCGCCACCAGCCCCGGCCGCGCCGCCGGCAGCACGATCGACTTCAGCGCTTGCCAGCGCGTCGCGCCGAGCGCGAACGCCGCTTGCGCGTGCGTCGACGGAATCAGCATCAGCGCATCCTCGGCGATCGAGAATACGAGCGGCACTGCGGCGAGCCCGAGCGCGAGTCCGACCAGCACCGCGTTCCATGGACTCGCGGGCACGAGCCAGCCGATCTGATGCGGGCCCAGCCACGCGACGATCACGGCCACGGCAGCGATCAACGCCGGCACGAGCCAGAACGGCAGCCATCCCGAAATGCGCCGGAAGCGCGCGCCGAAACCCATCCCCGCCGCGAGCAGCAACGCCGGCACTGCGACCAGCAAAGCCAGCAACGTCCCGATGTTCGTCTTGAGCCACGGCGAAAGCGTCGCGAACGCGATCAAGCCGAGCACGACCGTCGGGATTGCCTCAAGAATCTCCAGCGCCGGTTTGAACCAGCGGCGGAATCCGGGTGCGGAGAACTCCGCGCTGAAGATCGCGGCGGCGATGCCGAGCGGCAGCGCGACGAGCCACGCGCAGATTGCGGCCTTGAACGTCCCGGCCAGGAGAACGCCAAGACCCGACCACGCGCCCGCCGGCAGTGGTGTCCACGGCAGGACGCTGGCGATCAGAAAGACCGGAATCACCAAAAGGGCTGCCAAGACAACGGTCGTGCCGCCGAGAACCAGCACCGCGCCGACGCGTTCGCGCCGCCGGCGCACGGCCAGCGCGGGCCCGCTCCCGGCCGTCAAGAATGGCGTGTAAGTGCCTGGATTGGCGGACATTGAAGCACGCTAGGACCGTTTCATGACAGGCGTGTTACAGCGCACCCGGCGACTGTCATCGATACGCCACGCGAACGCAATACGCGTTTCAGACGCAAGCGCCAGGCTGCGCGGCATGGAAGTAAGCCGCGGAGCCGCATGCGAATTGCGATCGTCACCGAGACCTGGCCACCCGAGATCAACGGCGTTGCACTGACTGTGCAGTCGTTGGCGCAGGGACTGGCCGCGATCGGCCATTCGATCGAAATCGTGCGGCCGCGACAGGACGACGACAAGGCTGCCGCGATCGCGGGCCTGGATCACCTGCCGATGCCGGGCGCAGCGCTGCCGCGCTACCCGGGACTCCGCTTCGGTTTGCCGGCGCATCGGCGTCTGCGTCGCCGCTGGTCGCAGCAACGGCCGGACGTTCTCTACATCGCGACCGAAGGACCGCTCGGACTCACGGCGCTCGGCGCGGCGCGGCGGCTCGGCATTCCGGTCAGCACCGGATTCCATACGCGCTTTGACGATTACGCACGCCATTACGGCCTGGGCTTCCTCACGCCGATCGTCTATGCGTATCTGCGCCGCTTCCACAATCGCGCCGACGCGACGCTGGTGCCGACGGTCGAGCTCGCGGCGTTTCTCGAGACGAATCGCTTTCGCAATGTGCGCCTCCTGCGCCGCGCGGTCGACACGAAACTGTTTCATCCGCAGCAGCGCGACGAAGCGCTACGCCGCGAGTGGCACCTTGGCGAGGACAATCTCGCCGTCATCTGCATCGGCCGCATCGCGCCGGAAAAAAATCTGGATCTCGCGGTGGCTGCGTTCCGCGCGATCCAGGCGCAGCATCCGACGGCGCGATTCGTTCTGGTCGGCGACGGTCCGGCGCGCAAGACGCTGTCCGCAGCGCATCCCGATTTCGTCTTCGCGGGTGTGCGACGCGGCGCGGATCTGGCGCGACACTACGCGAGTGGCGATCTCTTTCTGTTTCCAAGCGTCACCGAGACGTTCGGCAACGTCACGCTCGAAGCACTCGCGAGCGGCGTGCCGGTGATCGCGTACGACTACGGCGCTGCGCGCGAGCACATGCGCGCGACCGATGTCGGAGCCTGTGTTTCGCTGCACGATCGCGATGCCTTCGTCGCCGCCGCCGTGGCCCTTGCGAACGATGCGCCGCGACGTCGCCGACTGCGCGAAAGCGCGCGCGCGGCCGTCGGCGGGCTCGATCCCGCTTCGGTCGCGGCGAGTTTCGCCGAGCTCCTCGGCGATCTTGCCCAGCGGAGGGCCGCATGACGACCTGGCAGCGCCTCGAAGCCGGCAGCGCGGAACGACGCCTTTGTCTGGCGATGAACCGCTGGGGCGCGCGCCAAGCGTTGCGCCGATTCTTTGGCGTCGTCAGCCGTCTGGGCGACGGCGGCTTCTGGTATGCGCTGATGGCCGGTCTCGCGTTGCTCGCCGGCACACGCGGCGCAATCACTGCGCTGCATATGGCGCTGACCGGAATCGTCGCCGCCGCAATGTATCGCGGACTCAAACGCTGGACGCGACGCCCGCGTCCATTCCGCGCGCACTACGGCATCGTGCCCTACGTCGCGCCGCTCGACGAATTCAGCTTTCCTTCCGGACATACGTTGCACGCGGTCAGCTTCACGCTGATCGCGCTCGCGTATTTTCCGGTGCTCGCGCCGATCCTGGTTCCGTTCACGCTGCTGGTGGCGATGTCGCGCGTCGTGCTCGGACTGCACTATCCGAGCGACGTGCTCGCCGCGACGCTGATCGGTTGCGGACTTGCCGGCCTTTCGCTGTGGCTCGCCCCGGCGATCGCCGCGCTGTAACGCTCAGCGCGCCTTGCGCTTCGCGCGCACGTACAAGACGAGGCTGTGGTCCTCGATCGTGTAGCCGTGCTTTTCCGCGATCTCGCGCTGCAGGCGTTCGATCTCTTCGCTGGAGAACTCGATGACCTTGCCGGTCTCGATATCCACCATGTGATCGTGGTGCTTGCCGCGGTCGAGCTCGTAGACCGCCTGGCCGCCTTCGAAGTTGTGTTTCAGCACGATGCCGGCCGCTTCGAACTGCGTCAGCACCCGATAGACCGTTGCCAGGCCGATGTCGTCGTGATGATCGAGCAGGCGCCGGTAAATGTCCTCGGCGGTCATGTGCTTGCCGTCGTGCGTGTCGAGGATCTCGAGGATGCGCATGCGCGGATGGGTGACCTTGAGGCCTGCCTTGCGCAGATCGGTCGATTCCATGGTCATGCCCGCATTCGCCTTTGCATTCAGACGCATAGTGTATCATCCGGCCCCTTACGAACTTCCGGTCCAAGACGCATGCGCCTTCGCTGGCTCGCCCTTCTCGTTTCCGTTCCGCTGGCCGGTTGCGGCCTCGTTTACAAGGTGGACGTGCAACAGGGCAATCTTTTCGACAAAGCCACGGTCGATTCGCTCAAGCCCGGCATGACCAAGCGCCAGGTGCTGCTGGTCATGGGCTCGCCGTCGGTCGTCAGTCCGTTCGATCAGGACCGCTGGGACTATGTTTCGACGATCCGCCGCGGCCGGAATTCTATGGACTCGAAGGACCTGACGCTCTATTTCAAGGACGAAGCGCTGGTGAAGATCGACGGGGACTATTTCCCGGAGGATCCCGCCGCGCTGATCAAGGACGCGGGCAAATACAAGCGCCAGTACCCGGACGAAAAGCGCCCGGACGAGGACAAGGAAAAGAAGAAGAAGAAGCAGGGTCAGGGCTGACGCGAAGAGCGGCCCGCGCGGCGACGCCGGGCTTCTTTCGGGTCGGCCGTCAGCGGTCGATAAACCTCGACGCGATCGCCGTCATTGATCGGCGTGTCCCGAGCGACCACCTTCGACCAGACACCGACCGCGAGATTCGACGCATCGATCGCGAACTCCGCTTCGAGACCCGATGCAGCGATCGCGTCCGCGACGGTCGCGCCGGACGCCAAGGTGATGCGACGCAGAAACTGGCGCTTGGGTTCGGCGTACGCGACCTCGATGTTCAGCGTCTCAGTCATAGATCTTCGCAGCGGCGCGGCAGAAGTCGTCGACGAGGCGGCCGGCGAGACCCTGAAAACCGAGCCGTAACGCAGGGCCGGCGAGCAAGCCCGCGTATTCGAAATCGAGCGCGAGCGCGATCTTGCAACCGCTCAGTGAACGTGCGGACGCAGGCCGCTCCGACTTGCCTTCGCCCGCGTGCGGGAGAAGGTGGCCCGAAGGGCCGGATGAGGGCGCGCCAAGCGCAGTGAATGTGAATTCGCCTTCGAGGCTGCGCAACGGACCTTTGACGAGATGCATGTGCAGGCGATGCGGCGCCTCGGTCGTGTTGCGCGTCGTGAAACTTTGAGTGAGGCCGGCGAAGCGCAGATCGAGCCGCGCCACGAGCGCCGAATCTCCCTCCTGCTCGACGATTTCGGCGTTCGCGCACCACGTGAAGCGCGTCGGGTATGCTTCGACGTCGTTCACGAGATCGAACATCTGCGCGGGCGAATAGCGGACCAGCGCGTGGCGGCGGATCTGGATCACGGCTCTCGATGGGTCACGAACTCGATACGTCACGAGCAGGCAACGGCAATTGTAGCGGACATGGCAAAAACGAAAGCCCAGGAGAAAAAGGCCGCCGGCGGCACGATCGCGCTGAATAAGCGCGCACGCCACGAATACCATATCGACGAGCACTACGAAGCCGGCATCGCGCTCCAAGGTTGGGAGGTCAAGAGTCTTCGCGCTGGCCGCATCAATCTCGGCGATGCCTACGCGATCGTGAAGAACGGCGAGATCTTCCTGTTCGGCGCGTCGATCGTGCCGCTGATTTCAGCGTCGACGCACGTCATCGCCGACGATCGACGCACTCGCAAGTTGCTGCTCAACCGCGCCGAGATCGACAAGCTCGTCGGCGCCATCGAACGCAAGGGCTATACCCTGATTCCGCTTGCGCTGTACTGGAAGCAGAATCGGGTCAAGGTCGATCTCGGAGTTGCGCGAGGCAAGCAGGAACACGACAAGCGCGACACCGAAAAAGAACGCGACTGGAATCGCGAGAAGCAGCGCGTGATGCGGGCGAAGAATCGCAGCGCCTGAATGGCGGCGCTGCGTTGCTGAGGTCGCGTGCGGCTATCGGCAACGAACAGCCTTCGCTACTGTGTTGGCGCGGCCTTTTGCTTGTACGTGGCCGACCCGCCTAGTATCCTCCGCGACCCGCGCGAGCGGGCTGCGTGCGATGCGCAGAGGTGTCCGAGTGGTTGAAGGAGCACGCCTGGAAAGTGTGTAAGCGGCTTATCCCCGCTTCGCGGGTTCGACAAATTCGTCCGGAACGAATTTGGACAGCCGAAGGCTGGCCCGAGCGGAGCGAGGGTGAGGCCCATGGATGGGCCGAACAATCCCGCCCGGTGTGTCATGCGGAGAGGTGTCCGAGTGGTTGAAGGAGCACGCCTGGAAAGTGTGTAAGCGGCTTATCCCCGCTTCGCGGGTTCGACAAATTCGTCCGGAACGAATTTGGACAGCCGAAGGCTGGCCCGAGCGGAGCGAGGGTGAGGCCCATGGATGGGCCGAACAATCCCGCCCGGTGTGTCATGCGGAGAGGTGTCCGAGTGGTTGAAGGAGCACGCCTGGAAAGTGTGTAAGCGGCTTATCCCCGCTTCGCGGGTTCGAATCCCGCCCTCTCCGCCAGTTTTGAAGTATTGTCCCGCGTCCTCGTAACATCTCCGGACGCAAAGTTTTATGGTGGCTCCGTCGGTCCCCTCGCGACGATAGCTCGCAAATCCCGCCAGGTCCGGAAGGAAGCAACGGTAGTGAGTGATTCGGGTGCCGGGGTGTGGCTGACGGGGCCGCCTCCCTTCAGCGGCCACTCTCACGCGTTCGGATGCAGCCAGCCCGATTCGCCGTCCGCATAGTGCTCGTTCTTCCAGATCGGCACGCGCCGTTTCACTTCGTCGATGATCCAGCGGCACGCGGCGAACGCGGCGTCGCGATGATCCGCGCTGACGCCAACCCAGACCGCCAAGTCGCCGATCGCGAGCGCTCCGACGCGATGCGCGCAGCGCGCGGCGCGAAGGCCGAATCGTCCGCACGCCTCATCCAGAATCGAGGCGCCTTCGCTCTCGGCCAGCGGTCGGTACGCCTGATAATCCAGTCGCGTCACGGCGCGCGCATCGTTGTGATCGCGCACCCAGCCTTCGAACGTCACGCAGCCGCCAGCCGCGGGATGTTCGAGCGCGGACCGCTCCGCGGCGGCATCGATCGGCGCATCGCGCAGCTCGAAACGTTTCATCCACCTGACACCGGCGGCAGGAATACGACTTCGTCGCCGTCCGCGAGCGGCCGATCCCAGCCCGCCAACGCACCGTTGATCGCGACGCGCACGTGGCCGGAAGAAAAAGCAAACGCATGCTCGCGGGCGACTTCGGCGTACAGATCCTGCGGCGTTGCAGCCGAAGTGTCGCGCGTTTCCGCGCTGCGCCCGGCGCGATCGGCGAGGCTCGCGAAATAGAGCAGCTTGATCTTCACCGCACCGCTCCGCCCTTCTTCACATTCCGTTTTCCGCCGCTCTTCTGAATGAGGCGCACGTCACCGATCACGATTTCGTGCGACAGCGCTTTGCACATGTCGTAGACGGTCAGCGCGGCCACGCAGACACCGGTCAGCGCTTCCATCTCGACGCCGGTCTTGTGCGTGATTGCGACCGTGCATCGGATGAGGAGTTCATTTGATTTCGCGAAGTCGATGTCGAACGTGCAGCGCTCGATCGCAAGCGGGTGACAGAACGGAATCAGCTCGTGCGTGCGCTTGACCGCCATCGTTCCGGCGATGATCGCGGTATCGACGATCGATCCTTTTGCCGAGCGCATGCCTTGCGCGCGCAGCGTCGATGCGACATCGGCGGGAAAACGAATGCGCGCCTCGGCGGTTGCCTCGCGCCGCGTCGCGATCTTGCCGCCGACATCGACCATGCGCGGCCGTCCGGCGGAATCCAGATGCGAAAGTTTGCGCGCCATCGTGCTCAGCCGCCGATTTCGTACATTTCGACGCGCTCGCGCTCGCCGCCGCGCAGGCTCGCGCGCAGCTCGCTGTAGCGATCGTCGCGTGCGTTCCAGACGGCGCCGATCAAGCCCGCAAGCTCCGCATCGCTGGCGCCCGCGCGCATCGGCCCGCGCAGATCGTGGCCCGAACGCGCGAAGAGACAGGTATACAAGCGTCCGTCCGCGGACAGTCGCGCGCGCGAGCAGTCGCCGCAGAACGGCTCGCTCACCGAGCTGATGAAGCCGATTTCGCCGGCGCCGTCGGCGAACGCGTAGCGTTGCGCGACTTCGCCGCCGTAGTTCGCCTCGAGCGGAACCAGCGGCCATCGTGCATCGATGCGTTGGCGCAGCTCCGCGCTCGGCACGACCAGATCGCGCCGCCACTCGTTGCACGTGCCGACGTCCATGTATTCGATGAAGCGCACGATGTGGCCGCTGCCGCGGAAGTGTTCGACCAGATCGAGCGCGTGCAGATCGTTGACGCCGCGCATGACGACCGCGTTGATCTTGAGCGGCGAGAAACCGGCGCGTTCGGCGGCGGCGATCGCGGCAAGTACCGTATCGACGTCACCGCGTCCGCCCGACATCGTGCGGAACGTTTCCGGATCGAGCGCATCGAGACTGAGCGTGATCCGATTGAGCCCGGCCGCGCGCAGCGCGTCGACCTTTTCGGCCAGCAGACTGCCGTTGGTCGTCAACGCAAGATCGATCGAGCCCGGAATCAGTGCGAGCTGACGCACGAGCTCATGCAGATCGCGACGCAACAGCGGCTCGCCGCCGGTGAGGCGCAGTTTGCGCACGCCGAGACCGACGAAGACGCGTGCGAGCCGCTCGATTTCCTCGAAGCGCAGCCGTTCGGCCTTGCTGAGGAATTGGTGATCGCGCGGATAGTCGTCCTCGGGCATGCAATACGGACAACGGAAATTGCAGCGGTCGATGACCGAGATGCGCAAGTCCGTCAGCGGCCGGCCGCGCAGATCGCGTGGCGCCGTGTCGAGCGCGAGCGGAATCGGGTGGCCCATCAGCTGACCGCCTCGCGCGCTGTTGCGGTTGCCTTCGGCGCCGCCAACGCTGCCGCTTCGCCGAGTCGCGCCACGCGGTAGCCGCGGCGCGCGAGCTCGTTCCCATCGGCATCCGATGCGTAGTGGTAGAGCATAAGCCTGGTACGCAACTCGTCGGCATATTCGCGCGCAAGATCCTCGACGCCGGTGTGCGATGGATTGCCGACCAGCGCGCAGTCGTGCGCGACGAGCTCGTTATAGGCCGCGTAGTGCGCCAGCATTTCCGGAATCGGGCGCGTGTCGCCGGTCCAGACGAACGATCCGGCGAGCGCGATGCCGAATGATGTGCCGGGCGCGTGATGGCGCGTTGGAAATACGTCGAACCACAATCCCTCGTGCCAGAAACCGCGCGATACCGGGATCAGCACGAACGCATCCCAGAAGTTCGCGCCGCCTTCGGCGATCACTTCCGGATAGTCGGCGACGCGGGCCTGCAGCAACGGCACCAGCGCGGCCGGCACGAAAAGTCGCGTCTGGCCGCGCAGCCGCGGATCGAAATAGATCCGGTAGAACAATCGCTCGAGGCCGCCGACGTGGTCCATATGCAGATGCGTGATGTAGAGCGCACGTGGCGGCGCACCGTAGCGATCGAGAAAAGCGCTCAGCGCTTCCTGACCGCAATCGATCATCAGGATCGGTTCGGCGTCGCGTTCGAGCACGCCGCACGCCGAACCCAGCACAGGCGCGGCCTGCGCATTGCCGACACCGAGGAAGCGCAGCGCCCAGCTCATCGCGTCGCTCCGCGCGGCGCTCGCGCCAGCGGACGGCCGGCCAGCGTCGCGTGATAGGCGCCGAGCAGCGGATGCCAGAACCGCACATCGAAATCCAGCATGCGCTTGCGCGCGCCGAGTTTGTCGAAAGAACGACGCAGCCGCGCGAGATTGCCCTGTTGCCAGCTCCATGCCGGTTTGCGCAAACGGCCGCGATCGAAATCGATCAGCGAAATGTTTCCCCGATCGTCGATGAGGATGTTGTGCGCGTTGAGATCGGCGTGGCACACGCCCGCCGTATGAAACCGCGCGATCGTCGCACCGACGCGCTCGGCCATAAGCGGGTCGAGTGCGCCCTGCGCCAAGCGATCGGCGAGCGTTTCGGTGGCCGGAATGCGCCGCACGATCAGGTCGGCGCGATAGTGTATGCCGTGGCGCGCATACCGCGCGGCGACCGGCGCCGGCGCCGGCAAGCCCGATGCGACGAGATGATCGAGCAGATGGAACTCGCGAAAGGCACGCGTGCGTGGCGCGCCGGTCCAGAGGTAGCTGTCGGCGACGACGCGCGCGGCGAGTCCGCCGCGATGGTAATGCCGCAGCACGCATCCGCCCGCCGGCGTCTCCACGAAGGCAACGCCGCCGCGTCCGCCGGTACGCGCTTGTGCGCAGCCTTGAGCCGCCCAGTGCGCAGGATCGAACCACGCCGCGTCCGGGCGAGCGCCGCCGCAGGCGGCTGCATCGAACAGAATCGCGCCGTCGGCGGTGGGTTGGACTTGCGCGTCGCTCATGCCTCTGCCAAGTTCGGATGCTGGTCCCGAGATCGGGGCGTTCGAGAAGTCTAGCAAGTCCCGCATGGATCAAAGCCCTGCTCCCGCGCCGCCGACCTCGCTGTGCCTCTTGCGCACGTCCGCGATCGGCGACGTGACCCATGTCGTCCCGATCGTGCGCACGCTGCAGAGCCACTGGCCGCAAACCGCGCTGACCTGGCTCATCGGCCGTCTGGAGCACAAACTCCTGGGCGACATCCAAGGGGTCGAATTCATCGTTTACGACAAGCGCGACGGCCGCGGCGCGTACCGGGCCGTGCGCGAACAACTCGCCGGACGTCGCTTCGATGCGCTCTTGCACATGCAGGTCGCGTTGCGCGCGAACCTGCTCAGCCGGACCGTGAATGCGCCGTTGCGTATCGGCTATGACCGCGCCCGCTCGAAGGACTTGCACGGATTTTTCGTCAATTGCCGAATTCCGGCGCGCACGGGCGAGCATGTGCTGGATGCGATGGCGAGCTTCCTCGAGCCGCTCGGCCTGCGTCAGACCGACGTGCGCTGGAACATTCCGATTCCGGACGACGCGCGCGTGTTCGCGTCGCGATACATTCCGGATGGCGTACCAACGCTGCTGGTGAGTCCCGTCTCCAGTCACCGCAAGCGCAACTGGCGACCCGAACGTTACGCCGCGGTGATGGATCACGCCGCGTTGAAACACGGCTGGCAGGTCGTGCTATGCGGCGGTCCCGATGCGTTCGAACGCGAATTCGGCGACGCGATCCTCGCGCACATGCACTCGCGCCCGCTCGATCTGATCGGCAAGGATACGCTGAAGCAATTGCTCGCCCTCCTTTCGCGCGCGACGCTCGTGCTGTGTCCCGATTCGGGGCCGATGCATATGGCCAATGCAGTCGGAACGCCCGTGCTCGGCCTGCATGCGGCGAGCAATCCGGCCCGCTCGGGCCCGTATTCCGATCGCCGCTGGTGCGTCGACCGCTACGATGCGGCCGCACGCAAGTTCCGCCGCAAACCTGCCGACGCGTTGCCTTGGGGCGCCAAGCTCGAGTATCGCGACGTGATGGACCTCGTCGAGGTCGACGATGCGATCGAGCGCCTGGAGGCGTTCGTCGCCGCGCGACCGAGCGGTCTCGCGGCCTGAGTGGCAGCAATCCTTCGGATGCGCAGGATTCCAGGTCAGGACGCCGCTGCCTTATGCCAGCTCGAGAATCCCGGCGGCGACTTCCGACAAATCGTTGTTTAATTGGTGGTCGCGCCCGAAGAGTCTGCGTACGTGCGCATGCGCAATGGCTTGCTTGTAAAGCTCGACGTGACCGATGGGAACCGCCTCGTCCTTGCTCCCGTGATAGAAATAGATCGGCGTGTTCTCCGGCAATCGCGCGCCAAGATTGCGCGCCGGCTTGATGTCCTCGCTCGGCCAGCCACCAGGACCAACAAACGGCGTCGCCATAAGAAAAATGCCCGCAAGCTTCTTCTGAATCGGGCCTTCGGCGAGCGCATTGACGAGAATTGTCGCCCCGACGGAATGCCCCACCAGGACCGGATTTTCCGACAGTCCGGCGATCGCCTTCGCAATCGCGGCTCTCCACGCCGCGTACGAAGGATCGCCTTCATTTGGCATGCGGGGATAGCTGATCTCGTATGAGGGGCCGAGTTTGTCCGCCAAGCTCGCCACGAGCTTATTGTCCCATTGGTCATGGGCGCCTTCGCCGCCGCCTTGGATGAAGAGGAGTTGCTTTGTCATAGCCTCCCGTGCTTCCGGCGATCCGTCTCGCCCAACGTTGGCGGATCCATTCGGACCTTAGCGGTAGTCCTGATACGACTTCTCTTCAACCAGCGTCGAACCCAGTTTCACGTTGATCGCACGCTTGAGTGCCGCGCGCTCGTCGTTACGGATGTATACGGCGCGCGCGAGCTCGATGAATTCGCTATCGAATGCTTTTGCCTTTTCCTTGCGCCGAATGTCGTCCTCGATGTCCCACAACGCCTCGTTGACGCCGCGCAGCGTCGCGCGCTCGGCGGCGATGTCGATGCGCGAGGCCGGGTCGGCATACCAGGTCTCGTTCAGAAGGTCGAGCTCGACACGCACGTTGGCCAGCTTGGCCGCGTCGCGCATGCGCGCGGATTTGATCTCGAGAATCGTGATCTTGTCGATCAGTTCGCCGTAGGCGACGGGGACGGAAATCTGGCTCATGCGTGTAGCCTAGCCAAGCTCAGCGATCGATGCCATCGCCCGCTGTGCGTGCCGCGATACCGCATCAATCGACCAGGTGCTTGCGCATCGCATATCGCACCAGCTCGGCGCTGTTGCGCACGCCGAGCTTCGTAAGCACACGGCCGCGATGGTTCTCGGCCGTTTTCGTGCTGATCTCGAGCCGCTGCGCGATCTCCTTGATGGTCAGACCGTCGACGACGAGGTGCAGCACTTCGCGCTCTCGCGCCGAAAGTGCGCCATAAGGATCCGCCGGCATCTTCTGCTGCTGCTGCAGCTGTTCGGCCAGCACGCGCGTCGCGTATGGTCCGAAATACACACCGCCGCCGGCGACCGTGCGAATCGCCTCGAGAAGCTCCGCGGTTGCCGCGTGCTTGATCAGGTAACCCGAAGCGCCGGCACGCACGACCTGCAGCACGTACTCTTCCTCCTCATGCATCGTCAACACGAGGACGCGCATGCGCGGAAGCTCGGTCGTCATGCGCCGAACCACCTCGATGCCATTGAGGCGCGGCATCGAGATATCGACAACCGCGATGTCGGGTTTCACCGCGTGCGCCTGCTCGATCGCACCGATGCCGTCGCCGGCCTCGGCGACGACGATGCAGTCACCGCTGGTGCGTAGCGTCGTTACCAGCGCTTCGCGCAACACCGTGTGGTCGTCCGCGATCAGGATGCGGATCATCCGGAGATTCCTGCCGCCGCAACCGCGAGCGGAAATTGCGCGGATACGCTGCATCCCGCATCGATCTGCGAATCGAGGCGCAGCGCGCCACCGAACAAGCGCACGCGATCGCGCATTCCGCCGAGGCCGCTGCTCTGGCCTTCACTCCCGGCGCCAAGCGCTTTCTCCGCATCGCAGCCGCATCCATCGTCGCGAATCGACAACGTGAGAAAAGAAGCGCGTTGATGCAGCGCGATTTCCACCGTATTCGCCTGCGCGTGCTTCGCGATGTTCGACAACGACTCCTGCGTGACGCGGAACACCAGCGTCGCAAGGTCGTCATTGACGATCGGGAACGGCTGATCGAAATCGAGGCTCACCGCCAAGCGATGATCGTCGTGAAACGAGCGCGCGAGCCAGCGCAACGCCGCTTCGAGCCCGAGATCATCGAGGATCTGCGGGCGCAGCAGTCGCGACAGAGCGCGCGTTTCCTGCAGTGTCGTTTGTGCAACCGCGCGCGCGCGATCGAGCCGCTCGCGCGCTTCGTCCGGCCGCTCGACCAGCGCAGCGGATGCCTGCGCGACGAGATGAATCAACGCCGTCAGGCTGTGACCGACACCGTCGTGAAGCTCGCGCGCAAGCCGCCGGCGCTCGTCCTCCTGCACGCGCCAGACCGAGCGCGCGAGGTGCTGAAAATAATTCTGGCCCTGCTGCAGGCGGTCGATCAACTCGCGCTGCTGCTGCAGAACGCCATCGAGTTTGCGTTCGAGGTTCGCGCGATCCTTCGACTCACTGCGCATCGCCGAGATCCTGTTTCAAGCGCAGGTCGAGCTGCTTCTCGAGCGTCGACTTCGCTGGCGGCGGCGCGTCCGCCAGAAGTTGCGCGCGCACTGATGCCGCGGCGGCCTTCGCCGCCGAAGCGTCCGCGCCGCCGGGCGGCAACGCTCGCGCGCCAAGCTCGTGCAGAGTCGTTGCGTAGGCGTAGCGTCCGGTGTCCTTGAGCAGCGGCAGTGTCTGGCGATAGTCGTTGGCCGCGTCACTCCTTTTCCCTGCACGCAATGCGGACGCGGTTTCGAGTTCCAGCAGTTCGAGGCGCAGCGGAACCTGGCCGAGCAACGTGGTCTCGGCGTGCAATGCGCTCAACAGCGCGTTCGCTTGAGCCGTCTCGCCCGCCGCGATCGCCTGTCGCGCGCGCTCGATGCGGATGCGGAAGTCGAGAACGCCGAGATGCGATTCCGCGGCAATCTTGCTCGCTTCTTCGAGCTTCGATGCGCCCGCCGCACGATCGCCGCCGAGATACGCGCGCCGTGCGCCGGCGAGAAGAAACGCCGCTCGCTGCTCGTTGGAAATTTCTGCGTCGGCCGGTATCGCCGCCAGCGCTGCGTCGATCGCAGAGAGGTCGCCCGTCGCGAGCGCAATCCTGGCCTTGATCAGATTCGTCTCGATCTGCCCGCGACGATCGGAACGCCGATTGAATGCTTCTTGCGCGCGCGCGACGTGCGTTGATGCGTCCGCGAACGAACCCTCGAGCAACGCAAGCTCGCTCAAGTTCGTATGCGAGACGGCGGCTTCTTCAACGAGCTGCTTGCTTTCCGCGGTAGCGAGAGAGCTCTCCATGCGTTCCCGCGCGGCGGCGAAGTGTCCGCGTGCGATGTCGAGCAAGCCGAGATCCTGCGCGATGCCGATTTCGCGGTTGCTGTCGTCGAGCTGCCGATACAATGCGAGCGCCTGCTGCCAGAACGCGAATGCGTCGTCGAACCGGCCGAGCTGGTACGACGCGAAGCCGACGTTGTTGAGGCTCTCCGCCAATTTGGCAGGCTCGTCGAGCTGTTGCCGGATCGCCAACGCTTCGCGGTACAACGCCAGCGCTTCCTTGTAATCGCTCTGCTCTTCGGCGACCACGCCGCGGTTGTTGTAGAGATCGGCGAGGCTCGCGCGATCACCCATGCCTTCGAGCAGCTGCTTGACCTTTTCGAGATTCGCCTTCGCGCCGTCACGATCGCCTTTGACCGCCTGCGCGATCGCCAGATTGCTCAGCGATTGGACCAAGCCGTGCTTGTCATCTATTTTTTCGCGGATAGCGGCCGCTCGCGTGTATTGCTCGATTGCGTAGTCGAGCTGACCGAGCCGCTCGAAACCATAGCCTTGCGCGTTGCGCGTTTCCGCCTCCGCGGCAAGGTCGCCGGCGCGGCTGTTCAAAACGAGCGCGCGAACGAGGTAATCCTCGACCGCCTGCTGCACCTCGCCTTGCAGGATCGATGCGCGTCCGAGCAGAAACCACGCGCGCGCATCCTGATCATCGGACTTGACGAAGTCCTTGAGCAACGCAATCGCCTGCGCGCCCTCGCCTTGCGCTTCGAGCGCCTTCGCGTTCTGCAGCACGAGTTCGGGATCGTGCGGAAAATCCTTGATCGCGTGCGCCAGCTCGGCGGCTCCGCGCGGACTGTCGCTCGACGTGGATTCGGCACGCGCGCGCAACGTGCGCGCCGCGGGACTCTGATCCTGCGCAAAGGTTTTCAGCGCGGCGGCGCGTGTGTTCTGCGCCGGCAGATCCTGATGCGCCTGCTCCTCTGCATCGAGCAGATTCAGCGCGACGAGCGCGCTCGGCGGCGGCGTTGCGGCGATCGCGGCAAGTTCGGTGGCCGCTTGTTCCGGTCGATGTTGATCGAGCGCGACGAGACCGCGGCCGAACGCAGCGAGCGCCGACGGCGCAATCGGCGGCGGCGCTCCGACACGCACGCCTTCGTCGCCTAACGCGTCGGCGAAAGTTTTCGTGTACGACGCAAAAATGGCCGCTGCATCTGCACCTTTTGCGGCGACGATTCGCGGCGTTCCGTCGCCGTCGGCATTCGTCCAAACGAGATCGAGCTCGATGCCGTTTCCGTCGTGCTTGAGATTGCCGATGAGCGAACGCGTCGCACCCGCGGCGCTGACCACGTTCGGCATCAGCTTGGCCAGGGCATCGCCGCTCGCGTCGGGCGCGGTGCGTGCGATCGCGTCGTGCACGCGTTCGCGCGAGACGACGGCAAGCTTCGGATCGGTGCGCAACCATTCGTGCACGTGCGCTTCGAGCGCGCGTGCGAGCGCACCGAGTTCCGCATCGCCATCCGGTGCGGAGAACGGCATCACTGCCACGCGCGGCGTCGCGGGTATCACTGGCGCAATCAACTGGCGCAGCGGCAACGGATGACGCCACACGTAGGCTGCGCCGCTGCCGATCGCGACGATCGCCAGCGTGGCGACGAAGATCGCGCGGCGGTTCAGCGGCGGACGCGGAACACGCTTGGTATCGAGCGCGCGCAGCGCATCTTTCGCGCTGGCGAAACGATGTACCGGCTGGATCTTGAGCAGCCGATCGCTGAATGCGTGCAGCCAGCGCGGCAGGTCCGGGCGGGCGCGCGCCAGCGACGGCGGTGCGCGCACGATGCGCTGAATCACCGTTTCCGCGGGCGTGCCGCCGGCGAACGGCAATGCGCCGGTCAGCATCTCGTACAGGATCAGGCCGGCCGTGTAGAGATCGCTGCGGGCATCGGCCGTCTCGCCGCGCGCCTGCTCCGGCGAGAGGTATTCCGGCGTGCCGACGATGATGCCGCTTTGCGTGACGCCGGTCGCGCCGAGGCTGCGCGCGACGCCGAAGTCGGTGATGAAGGCGTGGCCGTTTCGATCGAGCAGCACGTTCGCAGGTTTCAGATCGCGATGGATCACGCCGCGCTGGTGTGCCGCAGAAAGTCCATCGAAGAGTCCGCGCGTGATCGCCAGCGCGCCGTCCAGCGGAATCTTGCCGACGCGGTCGCGGTAGCCTTCGAGCGACTCGCCGTCGATGAAATCCATGCTGATGAACCAGCGGCCGTCGTGCTCGGCGATGTCGTGAATGCGCACGACGTGTGGGCTCGAAACCTGGCGCGCGAGCAGGAGCTCGGTGCGGAACCGCTCGAAAGCGCCGGGCCGGCGCGCGAGCTCCGGGCGCAGCAGCTTGATGGCAACATCGATATCGAGTGAAAGATCGCGGGCGCGATAGACGACGCCCATGCCGCCGATGCCGAGCAGTGAAACGATACGGAAGCGGCCGCCGAGCAGATCGCCCGGGTGCAGCTCGCTGCTGGCGGTAAGGCCGGTCAGCGTGGCCGCGCCTGACGACATGGCAGGCGTCTGCACCGCGGCATCGTGGGTCATGCGCGCACGATAGCGCGGAAGCCCACGATCGGACAGCCGGAGCCGTCTCGATCCGGCGCCAAGCCGCCCGCTGCGTGGTGCGACGATCAGCCTTCCGGAGGCGGCGCGGACGGGCGCACATCGCTCCATAGCGGAGCGCGAATGCCGGCGTCGGCCGCCGAGCGCATGACATCGGCGACATCGCCTTCGAGCCGCGCCGCTTCGAATGCGGCGGCCGCATGGCGGGCGACGTTTTCGATGAGCTCGAGATCGAGCTCGGTCACCGGCGGCCCGGGCTTGCGGCTGTCCGCGTAGATCGCACCGATGGATCGGCCGGAGAGGCGCAACGGAACGCAGACGAGTCCGCGAATGCCGCCGAGGCGCACGCTCGGGCGCACGCCGAGCCAGGGCGATTCGGTCGCGTCGCAACAGACGACGCTGTTGCCTTCGGCGAGCGCGCGCTCGACCGCTGCCGCGCTGCCGGCGAAGCGATCGTTCGCGATATCGTCGACGGCGAAGCCGCGGCTCGCGCGCACGCGCAACGCGTCGCCGCTATCGGAATAGAGCACGAAGCCGCGTTCGAGACCGGCGAGCTCGAGCACGACGTCGAGCGTCTGCGGAATCAACGCGCGAATGCCGAGGTTGGGCACGAGCTGTTGCGACAGCGCGCGCGATGTCGCGCGGCGCGTCGCGCCTTCGGCGCGGTGCCGCTCGGCCGCGGCGTCATCGATCAATTCGAACCAGCAGTACACATCGCCGATCGAAAACCAACTCGACCGGTCGAATTCCGCGCGCAACGAAAGGTGGCCGTCCACGCGCAGGCCGTTCTTGCTGCCTGTGTCGCGCAGCGACCAGCCGTCGCGCGAGCCGAGGAGCTCGGCGTGGAAGCGCGAGATCGACCAGTGATCGACGCGCACCTCGCATTCGGCGCTGCGGCCGATGCGGTAGGGCGTGTCGTCCTCGAGCAAGCGGACGAGTGCCGCGGAGTCGGGCACGTAGGCGTTGAAGCGTGCTGGCATGACGGCTACGGGTTTGCGCTGCCACCCAGCATGCGCATCATGCTGAACCGCAAGGTGTCGGCGAGCTCGTCCATTTCGCCCGCATCATTGACCACGTTGCGCTGGGCCGTCCATACGTTGGCGATGTTGGTGCCGGCGTTTTCGTCGATGACGCCGATCAGTTCATCCAGCGTGGCGATGGCGCCGACCAGATCGACGAGCAGCAGCGCATCCACTTGTGCGAGCAGGTCGAGCAGGTCGAGGCGCAGCCCGTCGCTGAGCGCTGCCGACAAGATGCGCAGGTTGAGCGCCGCTATCTTGCCGGTCGTCACCAGCAGAGGACCGCCCAGAACGTCATAGCGCGGATCGCTGGCGACAACGAATTGCGAAAAGGCGCCGCCGCGCCCGCGGACGCGAACGCTGCCGGGCATGACGTCGTTGGTGACGTCGTGAAAATCGCCTCCGACCGGCGCCTTGAATAACCGGTACAGGCTTCCCTGCTGGTAGATCAGGTCGTGCGTATGAACGTCGAACTGATAGGTATTGAGGAAGGAGAGGTCTACCGAGTGGCCCTGGCCCTTTCTGGAGCTATTGGAGAAAATCAATGGAAAATCAATCGGTTCGACCGTAATCATGACGGGAAAATTGGGATCGATCAGCGGACAGACAGCGCCGATGCAGTTGTCCGTGCTGGCGAGGCGGGCATCGATCTGCGCGGGATCCACCAGCTCTGCCGTCAGGTTGAGGCTGCGCGGCGTCAGGTGCTGCGGCGTATCGAACACGATCGTGACGTCGGCGTCATATGTCACACCGTTACCGTCCGTGAGCGAAATGGTCGCGTAAGCGGTGTCTCCGTCGACCGTGACCACGACCTGCGCGGATGCAGACGTCGCCATCGCGAGGCACAGAATGCCTGCGAGAGCGAACCACGACCAACGCCGCCATTTACCTTTCATGCTGATCCCCCGAAATCCGCGCTTCCTGCGCAGCACGAACCATGCCGCCGTGCCGAAGGGTCGTTCCAAGACTGTTTGCGAAATGTGAATGGATCGTCCTTTGAGGGTTTTTCCCCAGTCGCGGCGGGGCAATGCGAATGGTGCCGCTGATGCGAGATGGACGGTTTTTTTGAGGGAGCTTCGGAATGGCCAAATGACGCTCGAAGAATGAGCCCGGAACGTTCGGTGCTGGCGCGGCGACTCGACCAAGACCTTCGTGGATGCGCTGAGGATCTCAGCCGCGATCACAACCCGATTCGGACTGAACGGATTGCTCTTCGGCGACGAGTCCGAACGGATCGTCAGAACTGAGTCGCGTCGCGAGCTGCCTCCTCGATCCAGGCGGCGAGCGCGGCCTGATTCGAGTACGTATGCACCTCGTACCAGTTCTCGATCAGCAGCGCGGGAATAGGACCTTCGACGTCGGTGCGCCCGTCGGCGTCGGCAAGCCCGTGAATCCGCACGCCGAAGATGCCGTTGCCGCGCGCGATCGACTGCTGGATTTCGTAGTCGATGTACTTGTTCGCCGCCGTCGCGCTGCCAATGCAGACGACCGTGACCTTCGTGACGCGGAGCGCCACGTCGATCAAAGCGTGCACTGCTTCGTCGCCTTGACGTTCGGTCTCGTTCCACAAGTGCGCACTTTCGAAGCCTGCCGGTGCGTTCGCGATCACATCCGTGAGCTCGCGAATTTTTTGCACGCGCGAAACGTCGCGCGCGTAATCGAAACTGAAAAAGATCCTTGTCGCCATGCTTCGATTGTCGCCGAAGGCCGCGCCCATGTCGCGACCGAAGTCATGATCGGCATGCACGTCAAAGGGGCGATCATCACTTTCACGCTCGAATTTCGAGCTGGGTTGCGGCATACGTCGCCGCGGCACGCCGACTGGTCGCATCCGCACAACGGAAAGCTCGCCACGATCCAGGCTCGGTATCTGCGCATCTATGCACTCGCCTGCTCGGCCTCGAAAGCGGCCCAGGATTGTGATGCTCTCGGCTCAGTGCACGCGCTTGCTGTCTGCTTCTTTCGCCGGTTGTGCACGCAGCCACGTCGCTCTCAGCGGATGCGCCTCGGTGTTGAATGTTATGGCGTCGAAATCGATCGATTGCGGTGCGAACAACAAGTAGTAGTATTTGAACGTCTCGGCGAAGACGAAACTTTCCATGCGATCTTTTTTCTTCTTGGAGACGACATCCGAAAGCGCCGCGTAGCCCGTACCCGTGCGGCAATACTTGACGAAATCGCGGAACAGCGTGCGGCCCATCGCAAGGTATTTCGGATCGCCGGTGTAATGGTGCAGGTAATACGTCGATTCGACGATTTCGGGTCGCAGCGCATAACCCGGATATGGGATCTTGCCGGTACGGTAGTCGAGCACTTCCGGCTCGATCCCGTTGCGTTGCCACATGCGGAATGACGAATCCTGCAATCGCCCTGCGCGCGCGACGTCGCCCGACAACGCCAACAACGCGGGAAAAAATGCGTCGAGCGCACCAAAGTACGTATGCGTGCGCTTGCCGGTGTTCATGTCCGCGTAGCCGTACCAGAGCGCGCCATCGACTTCGTCGGCGAGATTTCGATTCGCCGCCGCGATCGACGGCTTCCACATCGCAAGGCATTCCTCATCGCCGAACAGGCGCCAGCATTTCCAGAGATATTCGTAGTACGAGTCGATGCCGCCTGAGATGTGGGATTCCGGATCGAGCCATTTCCCGGTTTCGACATCGATGCTCGAACCGACGAGGTCGATCGGCGAGCGTCGCTTCCAGGTTTCGACCAGCGCCCGTTTCGCCTTCGCATAAAATTCCGAATGGCCGCTCAGTTTCGATAACGTGCCGAATTCGAGCAGCAGCGTGCCGGTCTCGGCCGGATTCGTTTCCTTGCCACGCGTTTTTCCGGTACGCAGATTCACTTCGACGTATGGCAGGCCGGTCGGTGAATCGAACACCGGCAGCAGGCGCCGGCCGAGATCCTCGGCTTTGTGCAGCAGGCGCTCGTCGCCGGTCAATTGATAACTCGATAAGAGACCGCCAAGCAACCGGATCGTGACTTCGAAATTCTTGACGTAGATGTCCTGATCGAAGTCGAGCTTCGTCGCGATCAGCTCGCGCACCGCGTCCGCTTCGTCCTTGAGGCCCATTAGCAGCAAAGTGTCAAGCGCATCGACCGGCGTCATCAGCAGCGGCCTGGCGTACCAGTCGTGCGGCTTGCGCGTCAGCGGCGCGAGATCATCGTGGCCCCACGCATATTCCTTGTAGCCGTTCCACGCGTGCAGGAATTCGTTCTTGACCTCGCCGGCGAGGCGCGCGGATTCCTTCGCATCGATGACTTTTTCAGCGGTTGCCGCGAAAGCCGCCGGAATCGCGGTGAGCGACAAGAGCAGAAGGCTGAAACGTAGCGCCATGATCATCGCAACTTTCTCTTCAATGGCCGATCACGTGTTTGCAAAGGGCGCAGACGACACCGGCGTCGTGGCGTTTGTCGTTGCAGGGCTCGGACACTTCCTTGCCAGGTCCGCATCGTCCCTGATGAAGTCTACGTCCGCGTCGACGGTCGCTGCGTAAGATGGGCACGCCGAGAACGCCACCAAGAATCAATAGCGATCGAGCACGGGCATGGATGCCGTTCCGATTGTCACTCCGCGATGGGTTCCCACACCGTTTCGTGCCAGTCGATGATGAGGACCGAACCACCCTCGCCCGCGGTTCGGACTTCTCCGGTGCCCACTGCAAGAACATCGTTAAGCCACTTGTATCTGGCATCGTCGCTGAGGTGAAACGCCGAGACCACGATCTGCCGCCGACCCGGAGGATACGCACGCCCGTACCCGCGGCACTCGTGATAAATGACTGCGCCGTCCGTCGTCTCGATGACTCCGTGGAAGTTGGGCTCGAACGTTCCATCGCCCCTTCGTCGCGGATGGTTGGACGCGCGCAACCGCCCTGTGATCCGGCCCTCGCACGTTCCTTCGGCAATGAAGAACTGTTGCGATTCGGTGCTATCGGGTCCCGCGAGACGCACCGACCAACTTTCGGGATAGGTGAAGCGCATCCGATAGAGGTGATTGGTCTTCATCGTTGCGTCCCCTGGCCCGATGGAAACGAGATCATTGTCGCTCCACTTCCGGGACAAGGGCGACTCTTGCCACTCCACCCCGCAACCAGGCCGTCAGACGACGAGCAGCCGTGCAAGCAGGTGCGTCCGTTCGTGCGCCACCAGGACCATCCGGGCATGCGCACGCGGCCACCGATGCGGGTTTGTTTTTACGTGAAGGAAGGCATCAGCCCCGTCGCGCCGCTTCGATCACAGCGATGTCGATCTTTCTCATCTGCATCATCGCATCGAACACGCGCTTGGCCGCCGCACGATCAGAATCCGCGAGCGCGTCCATGAGAATCCGAGGCGTTATCTGCCACGACAGACCCCACTTGTCCTTGCACCAGCCGCATGCGCTTTCCTGGCCGCCGTTTCCGACGATCGCGCCCCACAAGCGGTCGGTCTCGACCTGGTCGTCGGTCGCCACCTGGAACGAAAACGCCTCGTTGTGCTTGAACGCCGGACCTCCGTTCAAGCCGAGGCAGGGAATGCCGATGATGGTGAACTCGACCGTCAAGACATCGCCTTGCTTGCCCGAGGGATAGTCGCCGGGTGCGCGATGAATGGCGCCCACCCCGCTGTCTGGAAACGTCTTCGCATAAAACTTTGCCGCATCCAAGGCGGTGCCGTCATACCACAGGCAAATCGTATTTTTGTTGGCCACTTTCGGTCTCCGTTTCTAGTGCACACCTGCAAGCGGTGAAGGCTACCCGACTTCGTCCGGCGGTCGTCGTTTCGGGATCGCGAATGGAGCTAACTCGACGCTCCGCATAGCGGCGCAAACGGCCTGCGCTCGCGCGAGCCGTCAGGCGTCGGTTCGATGTGGCTTGTGGCGGCCTATTGACCGGGTGGCGGTTGCCAGAGCTCCACCTTGTTGCCCTCGGGATCCATGACCCATCCAAACTTGCCGTACTCCGAGTCATCCATCTTGTCGAGAACATGGCAGCCTTCCTCGCGAAGTGCCTGAAGAAGCGCGGCTAGGTTCTCAACCCGGTAGTTGATCATGAAAGGCGACTTGCTCGGGGCGAAGTTGTTGCCATCCGCCGCGCCGATCGACCAGATCGTGGTTCCCTTCATTGGATTTCCATCGGCGTCAGCCCAGCTGAACGCCGTTCCGCCCCAGCCCTGCACATCGAGGCCGAGGTGTGTCTCGTACCAAGCGCGCAACGCAGCGGGGTCCCTGGCGTGGAAAAAGACTCCGCCGATTCCTGTGACTCGTTTCATGTGCGTTCTCCATGCGACCGCGAGGCCGTAGCTTAGCGCTCGGCGACGCCTGCGCGAACCAAACCCGCTACATGCAGAACCGGTGCGGAGAGAGTCCAACGTCGTACGTGTCACTGCGTGAGGCTCCGATCCGTCCGCAGGGACGAACGCGAGTGGTGCTTGCGAAATGTCGAGGTGTGTTCGTACCTCGAGGTGCCGGTTCCGTTTCTGAGCGCGCCACTGATGCGCGCCCTAGCGTCGCCCGGGCCAGTTGACCGTCCAACGAGACGGGCATACCCTGAATTTGGGGAGAAAACTAACGACAACCTGGGGGCATCCTGTCGAGAAGGATGGTCACATGGAAGGTTTGTCCAGTTGCTCGCGGAAGCCGCTTCGCGTCCAGCGTCCATTGCACCGATCCGACGTATCCCTGTATTTGCGTTTTCTCCTCGCCGTTCTTCCGATCCTGCACACCGGAGTTGATGCGAGAGCTGATTCCTGGCAATCGGCCGCTTCGCTCAACACGGCTCGCGCGGCTCACACCGCGACTCTGTTGCAGTCGGGCCAGGTTCTCGTAGTCGGAGGACGTGGTGTCGGGACAAATGTCGTTCTGAGCAGTGCCGAGTTATACGATCCCGTCAGCAACACCTGGCAGCCCACCGGTTCGCTCGCCACCGCGCGGTATGGAGCGGCGGCGACCCTCCTGGGGTCCGGGAAGGTCCTCGTGGTCGGCGGCACGGACGACACTTTCCAGGCGACGGCTTCCGCGGAACTCTACGATCCGGCAGCCGGCACATGGAGCGACGGCGGCACCATGGCGGTCCCACGGGCCGGGCACACCGCGTCTTATTTGCTGTCCGGGAATGTAATCGTCGCCGGTGGATTTGCCGGGAATGATATTTATGCCAGTGCAGAACTGTATACGATTAGCGCGAACTTCTGGTCTCCAATTGCCGATATGAACGCTGCTCGTGCCGATCACGTCGCAGCGGTGCTTTCCAACGGAGCGATCCTGGTGGCAGGCGGGGACGACTCGAGTTTCGCGCCCACGAATACCGCCGAGATCTACGACCCCAACCAGCTGAGCTGGATAGCCGCGGGCTCGATGGCGACTGCCCGCGTGATTCCCGCGATGACGGAGCTCGCAAACGGGAGCTTGCTGGTGACCGGTGGCGCGGACGCCACTTTCAACAGCATCGCGAGCGCCGAACGTTATGATCCCGGCTCGGATGCGTGGTCTTCCGCCAACTCGATGGCGACAGCTCGCAATTCGCATACGGCAACGCTGCTGAACTCCGGCCAGGTACTCGTCGCCGGAGGCCTCGGGTCAAGCACGACCTTTGCATCGGCTGAACTTTATGACCCCGCGAGCAATACATGGAACTCAGCCAGCCCGATGCAGACCCCGCGCCGCGTGCATACGGCGACTCTCCTGAATTCGGGCCAGGTCCTTGTGACCGGGGGTTACAGCGCCACCGATCCTGTCGACAGCACCGAGCTGTACAGCCCATCGCCGACCGACGAGATCTTTGCGGACGGGTTCGATGGCGACTGATAGACGGCAAGTTTTCCAGTGCGTGAACGCTTGCAGCGTTGCCAGCAACATGGATCACCGCGAATCCCGTTCTGTTGCCGCGCAACAGCGACGCGGGCGACAGCATCTAGAGTTCACGAGCATCGTTTGAAAACGCCGAGTCTGCGCGACCGAGCATGGAGGTTCGCGACAACGACCGGCCCTTACGATGGAAGCGGAGGCGACTCCGGACTGGGCCAATTGGCCAGCAGAGACAACGCCGCGAGATCGAGCGATTGTGCGACAGCGGGCCGAAAGGAGTTCGGACCTCATAACGCGAAATCGCGCCATTTGGCGCGATTCGTGAGGCCTACGGAGTCTCTGTCTCTGATAGGACAGGTCGATGGCGGTGTGCACAGTCTTGCATCAACTCGTCTCCGACGAAATTCCCGTGAACAGGGAAATTAACAGGGTAATTCGTGCGTCTCCGGCCCAGTTCTTGGGCTCAACGCCGGAGGCGGCGAGGGTTCGAGGCACCTGGCGGCCGAAATCGTGCTCTCTTAACAGGGAAAGGATCAGGGAGCCATCAGGGAACGAACAGGGAATGTTGCAGGGACTTCGTGTTCCCCTGTGCGGTCCGCAAGGATTCGAACGTCCTGTTCAGCGGTCGGCACGTAAAGTGCGTGCTTGGCCAAGGGGAACAACTATGCGCAGTTCGATGATGGTGAAGAGGACATCGGCTCCGGCCGAAATCTATGCAATAGGTGCAGAGGCATCTCAAGTGCTGTCTGCCGTGAGCGGCATCACTGACGTGCAAATCGAAAATCAGTACGTGGACCGCGCTACGCTCAGTTTCAGATGGGACGGAGGACGGTCGAACTTCGACTCGCGACTCAATTTCGATGAGATCGACAGAAACCTCCAGTCCAAAGGGCTGCACCGGATGCAGTGACATCTGCAATTCTCGACGGCATTTGGAAATCCCATCCTCTCCAGGATGTGCATGCACGCCGTCCGTTGTTGGAAACCGGCGGTCTGCCTCAGGATCGCGCCCGTTTGGCCCTCAGGCGGCTGTCCTTCTTAAGACTTTTCCGGGGTATCTGAAATTCGCGTGGAACGTGAAGACTTCTCGGCCCGCAGTCATGATGAGCATGCCGTTGTGGGTTTTGCAGACCATTGCCGTGCGCCTTTATGGATCGTCGGGCGTCATGCAGTCTTCATGTTCGAAAAGATAAGCCAAGACATGCCTGGAATCGGATCGCCTGGATCTCGTTTGATTGTGCTCTGAGGGTCACCCCAATCGGCTTCTTCATAAGCAGGTGACTCAGTCGAATCCGTCGCGAAAAATGGCATCGGTCGTGGACGGCGACCAGATCGCAAGCCCGCTGCGCCCGTCGGCAAGCGCAAAGTTGTAGGCAACCTGACCCGCGTCGTTGAATCCACCGCTGAAACGGAGATCGGCGACAGTACTGCCCAGGAGCGCATCGCCCTTGCGGATGACCTTCAGAAGTCCGCGCGCATCGCTGTAGTAGAAGATGCCCTCATTCGCGGTAATCCCCATGTCCGCATCGACGAGATTGGTGAAGAACGCGATGTCGCCGTTCGCGTTCATGTGGGGCACGTCGTCGCTGGTAAATGCGGACGGCGTGCTGTCGAGCTGGAACACCCCGTTCCCGTCTCCAACGGGCTGGCCATCGATCGCGATCTCGATGCATTGGCCCGGCGCATCGCATCGATAGATTCCGCGGAACGTATTGCCGCCGCGCGCCACGAAGCCGAAGAACCCGAGCTGACCCCGCGCATTCAGCTCGATGGGAATGATCTCTGGCTGGAACTTCGGCGCACCAAAGCCGACGAACAGGCCGCCGTTTGGCGCCGGATCGTCGAATTGCACGACGGCATTCAGCGCGCCGTCCTGGAACTCGAACAGGCCGTCGCTCGTGATCCCGCCGTCGACGGTTTGCGCAAGAAAAGCACCGATGCCTATGATCGAGGCGTCCGGCGACGCGCCGGTGCCCTGGATCGCATTGAAGAGATTGGGGCCGTCGGGGTTGGCGTCCCCATAGCGCGCGATGGTCGTCAGCGCGCCCGAAGCGTTGGCGAGGAATACGCCCTGATCGTCGACCGAGACTTGGCTGCCCCGGATCGTGCCGAAGAAAACTCCGCTGCCAGCATCGCTGGCCGCGATCGCACTGATTAGCGAAAACTGCCCGCTGCCGCCGGGTACGCTCTGTCCCGCACGCGCGACGACGGCCGCGTCTCCGGTCAGCAGATTTCCGCGCACCATACCGGAGTCGCCGAGTGGATCCGCGGATGCGAATCGGGCGCTGAATGCAATCGTGTCCGCATCGGTCAGCGAAGCGGGTTGCAATACGTACTGGATCGTACTGTCGCCGTCGGGCGACGGATCGCCATCGCGCAAGAAGATCGAGAGATCCTCGCCGGTCGGTCCAATCGAAAATATTGCCGGCGCCAGCAGCTCGCCGCTCGAGCTATGCCTCAGAAAGCCGAGGAACGCGGTGCGGCCTCCGGCGTTCAGTGCGATCGGCTCGGCATTGTTGAAGAGGTTCAGCACGCCGTCTCCATCCGGCGACGGTTGGCCCTCGCGCGCAAGTTGAACGAGGCGCGCGCCGTCGTAGAGGAAGAGGCCCGAATCGTCCGCGTCGCCGCCGCTCGTCTCGTCGAGCAGTGCGGGCGTTACCGCCTGACCTGCGTTGTTCAGTGCCGGCCCGTGGCCGGTGTCGCCTGGCGACGAATCCGCGATGAGATTCGCGATCACGCCGTTGCCGTCAGGGGCGGCGTCGCCCGATACCACGACGACGCGGGTTTGCTGAGCTCGCACCGGCGTCGACGCCATGAGGATCGCGCCGAGTAGGAACAGGCGCACGGCAGGAATATCAGTGATGGAGCGGCGCATCGGATCCTCCCGTAATCGTGCAACGGCGAGAAACAACAGCTCCGATATTGTGCGATCTCCATGAGACCTCGATTGGGCGAAAATCCTTTCACTGCGACGAGCGGACGAACTCCCGCGATCGCTCGCGAAACGGCTGTGACCGCTGGAAGCTGAGATGATCCCGGGATCGTGGATGAGGTATGGCTGTTTCTGGCCACGTCCGACATTCCACTTGAAACAGACACCCTGCTGTGGATGATCGACGTCGCCGGACTCGAGACACTCACGACGCGCGCAGAATAGTCCCAATGAATATCAAGATCAGAAATGAGACCGCGGCTGATGCTCCCGCAATTGAAGCCGTGACGATCTCTGCGTTTACGAACGCACCACACACGAGTCACACCGAGCAGTTCATCATCGCCGCGTTGCGTGAGGCCGGGCTCCTCACGATCTCACGCGTCGCGGATGCTGAGGGCGCTGTGATCGGACACGTGGCTGTGTCGCCGGTATTTATATCGAATGGTGCGCCTGGCTGGTTCGGGCTCGGTCCCATCTCAGTACTGCCTGAACATCAACGTCGTGGCGTGGGTTCCCGCCTTATGCACGATGCTTTGCGTATCCTTCGCGAGCATGGCGCGGCCGGCTGTGTAGTGCTCGGGGACCCAAAATACTACAGCCGCTTTGGCTTCCAGGCCGATCCGAATCTCATTCTTCCGGATGTTCCGCCTGAATACTTCCAGGCGATCTCGTTTGATTTATCTCGGCCGCACGGCACTGTCTCATATCATCAGGCATTCAGTGCGCGGGAAGGACTCGGTAAATCAGGGTGAAGCACTACGCCGCCTTCTAGTCGCCGTGCACGATCCAGAGCCGCGTCCCCTTGTCGGGCGGATGCGAGCGTTTACGCCCACTTGAAGCGCTTGGCGCAGCACGTCGACGATCGAACTCACAGCTGATCCGCACGACCCGATCTTCTCAAGCAGCTTTGACTAATTCCGTGATATGGCTCGTACATGGTGCGCGTGTGACTCCGTGCTCGGACGTGGAGACTCGCGCTAACCTCTTAACAAGCACGGATTGCCAGCTTCGGGCTCCGAACTCGCGGAAATTCCGGCGGGAGACTTCTGATAGAAATCGAGCAATAGTCGGCTTGTGGCGGTGAAGCAGTTGGGACACCAAAACGCAAAATCGCGCCACAAGGTCGCGATTCACACTATCTATCGAGTCTCTGTCTCCGATAGGACAGGTCGAGGGCGGGCACTGTGTATTCGAATCCACGTTACGGCCAATGATCAAAGTGGACTCATTGTCTTGTGGGCCTAATGTATTCAACAACATATCGCTGAATCGCTACCACTACTGCTTGATGAGCGCGATAGCCTTCTCGAGCGCATCAATTACCAGGTCGGGGCGCTCAAGTTCGATAGCGTGTCCGACATCCGGGACCACGATCTGAGTCCCTCGCAGCGACCATCCGGTCAGCCGAGCGTTCAGACCGACCCAGACGTACCCGATCGCATCGGAGTTTGCGGGCGCCTGCGTCAGTACGATCAGAGGTGCCGCGCCGACGAAGCGGTTTGGCGATTCCCGCAATTCCTTCTCGCTAGCAGCAAACTCCTCGTCTTCGGATAGCGCTGCGCGCTGATAGTGGATTCGGCGTCTTGTGTCTAAGTGCTCTTTGTCCCTCCAGAACACGTCCCGGCGAGGTCGTCAGTGTAGGCTTTCAGGATTTGTCCCAACCTGGTGGGAATGGCGGTTCCGTGCCGACGAAGGCGTAGAACTCCCGCCATAGGGTAGAACTCCCGCCATAGGGGAGAGTCGTTTCCATCGAGCCAGACCATACGTAACGCAGCACGGAAGCTTTCGTCTGTCATGGCGGCTGCCTTGACTCGATCGAAATACTGAGTTGGGAAGTAGACTAAAAGGTCTTCAACTGGGCCAGCTGCGAGAGCTCCGCCAATTTCGGTAGTCATCCCTTTCTTAACTACGGCCTCAACGAAGCCCCAGCACAAGTCAGCGTCGTTATACGAAAGGTCGATCACCGTCTGCACTGCAGGCGATCCGTGATCGCTCTGTTCCTGAGCTTCGATCCATGCGCTTGCCAACTGATCCAGCGCAAAACTCGATGCGGCAGCAACGAGATCCTCGCAGCGTTCCGTGCTTCGACTTTCATGCCACCGCACTTCAACTGCAGCGAACTCAGAGGAACTTTGTGGCGCCTCGACGACCTCACCGATGCCAACGCCAGGGGGCCACGCACCGTCATCGTTAGTGGCCCATCTCGCAGAACTCTTAATGACCTTTTCGCCAATTCTGAAGTTTGCAGACTTAGTCATGGGCGGCCTAGGTCAATGCTGTTGCCCCGCAACAGCTTGCACGATGTGGCAGTGTGAGTGCGACGCGCTGCCTTGGAGACCAGCAGAATGCTGTCTCGTCCGCGAGGCATGGAGACTTGCGCTAACCGCTTAACAAGCGCGGATTGCAAGCTTCGAACTCCGAACTCGCAAAATTCCTTCTGGAGACTTCTGCCGGAATTCGAGCAATAGTCGGCTCGTGGCCGCGAACCAGTTCGGACCCCAAAACGCAAAATCGCGCCACAGGGGCGCGATTTGCGAGAACTATCGAGTCTCTGTCTCTGATCGGACAGGTCGATGGCGGAGCGCTTAGTATTCGAACTCACGTTACGGAGAAAGACACTAGTGGATTTGTGTCTTCGTGCCCTTCTCCTTCAGTAGCTTAGCGCACCTTGAGCAACCTAAGCTCAATTCCACTCCAAACCTATCGCTTCACGAACCGGTAGGCGAAGCGGTCGGTCTCGCCCTTGATCGAAGGCTCGAACACCTTGGCCGAGTGCGGATCGTCCTTCTTCGCGAGCAGGTTGCTTTGCGCGTCGAGTACGAAGCCGGCTGCCTCCACCTCCTTGCGGACGACGGCCGGGTCGATACGGTGCAACGACTGAGTATCATTTGTCCCTGAGCCGGCGGTCGCAGCGTGGTCCACGATGACGTACGAGCCACCGGGCTTGAGCTGATCGTAAACCGCTCGATTGAAGTCGGCAGCCGTCGCGCCCTTGGCCTGGATCAGTGTGGTGTGGAGATCGTGGTAGAAGAGGTGCAGCCATAGGACGTCGGCGGGCTGCGTTACATCCGCCAGTGCAACGACGTTTGCCGACACGGCTTCGACATTCTCTCGGCCCGCCTCGTTCGCAAGCTCTCGCATGCGGCCGACCGGGTCGTTCTTGAAATGCGCGACTTCGGCCGGCACGAAGCTATACACGCGTCCTTTCGGTCCAACGAGGTCGGAGAAGAGCCGCGTCCAGTCGCCATCGCCCGGATAGACGTCGATGACGGTTGATCCGGCCTCGACGCCGGTAAAGCGGATCAGATCGGACTGGGTGGATGAGTCGTACATCGGGATCTCCCTGAGAGGATTGCACGCCTTCGGTACTTTGTCGCCGAACGGCGCGTCAGTCTTGCGCTGGGCGGAAAATCGTTGCACCGCAACAGATTGAAGCGATCGTTGCGAGACAGGCACGAGGAAGAGAAAACTGCATGCCCACGATGGTAACGCTACAAGCTTGTCTCGACGCCAAGCGCGGAGACTCGCGCCAACCGCTTAACAATTGGAAATTGCAAGTTGCGCGTTCCTGGGGTTATTCCGAGCTGGAGACATCCGCTCGAAATCGAGCAATAGTCGGCTCGTGGCCGCGAAGCAGTTCGGACCCCAAAACGCAAAATCGCGCCTCTTCGGCGCGATTCATGTGGTCTATCGAGTCTCTGTCTCTGATAGGACAGGTCGATGGCGGAGAGGGTGGGATTCGAACCCACGTTACGGTAGAACCGTAAACCGGATTTCGAATCCGGCGCATTCGACCACTCTGCCACCTCTCCAGAGCGGGCGCGCATGATACGGGGCGGCCGCAGCCGAGACAACCTTCGAGTGCCGATACCGACAACGATGGACGACGAAGCGCTCGCCCGCCTGCCGGACGGATTGCATCGCATCAGGCTGCGCGACGGGCGATCGGCGCTGGCGAAAGTGCGGCACGGCGCTCCCGCCGGGTTTTTCGATGCGGAAGCGCGCGGCCTCGCTGCGCTGCGCGAAGCCAGCGCATTGCGCGTACCGGATGTCTTCGCCGTCTGCGAGCACGGGATCCTGATCGAGGACCTCGGCTCGGGCCGTCCGCAACGTGGCGACTGGGAACGCGCCGGCGCCGATCTCGCCCGCATGCATCGCTTGGCCGCGAAATCTTTCGGCTTCGACGCCGACGGCTGGTGCGGCGACAGTCCGCAGGACAACACGCGTTCGGTCGACGGCTATTCGTTCTTTGCCGAGCGCCGCTTACGCGCGCAGGCAAAGCACGCGCGCGCGCGCGGACTCCTCGACGAAAACGACACGCACCGTCTCGATCGCATCTGCGAACGGCTCGCCGATCTCGCGCCGGCCGCGCCGCCCGTGCTGGTTCATGGCGATCTCTGGATCGCGAACCTCCATGCGTGCGCCGACGGCGAGCTCGCGTTGATCGATGCTGGCGCCGTGCATCACGGCTGGGCGGAAACTGATCTTGCGATGCTGACGCTGTTCGGTGAACCGCCGGCAGCATTTCTTCGCGGCCTACGAAGCCGAGGCCGGCATCGATCGCGAATGGCGTGAGCGCGCGCCGATCTACAACCTCTACCATTTGATCAACCATCTCAACCTGTTCGGCGGCGGTTATCTCGGCAGCGTGCGCGCGGTATTGCGCCGTTACGGCTGACCCGCGGCCGCCGGCGCGCCGCCGCTGCAGAAATGCTGGCGCACTTCATCGGCTTCCGGCATCCACGCGTTAAGCTGATCGATGCGCGTCGTATCGGCCGGATGCGTGGACAAGAATTCGGGCGGCTTCTGCTTCGCCAACGCGCCCATGCGTTGCCAGAGCTTGGGTGCTTCGTGCGGATTGAAGCACGCGGCAGCCGCGAGCAAGAGACCGACATGGTCCGCTTCGGATTCGTGGTTGCGCGAAAACGGCAGCAACATGCCGTATTGCGCCCCGGCGCCGAGCGCAGCCATCACCATCTGCTGTTGCTGCGGATCCATATCGCTCACCGACATGCCGGCCGCCATCGTGCCGAGCTGCACGAGTTTCTGCTGCGCCATGCGCTCGCCGCCATGGCGCAGCAGTGCGTGCGCGATCTCGTGGCCCATCACGACCGCGAGTCCGTCCGCATTCTGCGCGACCGGCACGATGCCGGTGTACACCGCGATCTTTCCGCCGGGCAGGCAGAACGCATTGACCTCGTCGGATTGCAGCACGTTGACGTCCCACTGATACGAGGCCCAGTCGGTCGACGCCGGAACGTTCTTCGTCTGCGCGTAGTACTGCTCGACTTTCGGCGCGGCGTCGATCAATCGACGCGCGATCTCCTTGACCTGCTGCGGCAGCTGACCGCTCGTGACGACCTGCGATTGCGAAAGAATTTCCTGATACGACTGCAAGCCGAGCGCGGCTTCCTGTGCCGGCGAGGTATCGATGAGCTGCTTGCGCCCGGTGTACGAGGTGGTGTCCTGATGGCTGAGCCAGTAATAGCCTAGATAGACGACAAACAGCAGGATCGGCCAGAGCTTGAGGCCGCGCCGCGGCATGCCGCCCGCGGAGGCGTCACCGTAAGGACCCATGAGCGTTCTCCTCGTTTCCCTCGGGCGAGCATACTGCGCGGACGCCGCGTTGGCAGCCCGAACGCGTTCGCGATCGAATCGGCATTGCCTCGCGTTCAGAGATCGCGGGCGGCGCGGAACCCGACGCGCGCACTGCGCGTATCGGCGGGTGCGGCGATGCGGAATGCCGAGCGCACCTGATCCGGATCGCTGCCCCACGAACCGCCGCGCACCACGCGACGCTCGCAGCCCGGATTGACCCACGCATTGCTGTCGCGCGGCGCGCGCACGTAATTGTCGTGCCAGCAATCTTCGACCCACTCGGACACGTTGCCTTCCATATCGAAGAGTCCGTAGGCATCGGGCGGAAAACTGCGCACCGGCGCAGGTCCCCAGTAGCCGTCGCTGTAATGCGGAAACGCGAGCGTCCAGCTCCGCTTCGAGGGCGAGCGATCGCCCTCGCCCGTGAAGTTGCCGAGCGGCTTGTCGGGATTAGTGTCGCCCCACGGAAAACGCGCCGCAGATCCCGCGCGCAACGCGTATTCGAATTCGGCCTCGCTCGGCAACCGATAGCGTTTGCCGGTGTGTTGCGAGAGCCATTTCAGATAAGCCTTCGCATCGTTCCATGACACATGCACGACCGGCAGCGCAGGCGCCGCGCGCTCGCCGCGATAATCGTCGCGCCAGGTCACGCCGCGGCGATCGGCGATGCGTCCGGAGCTCTCGTCGTAAGCTGCGCTCGCGCCCAGCTTCTCGGCTTCGGTGACATATTTTGCGGTGCGCACGAATTCGCCGAACTCACCGACCGTCACTTCGCTTCGACCGAGCGCAAAGCCAACATCGATGCGCACGCGCCGTTGCGGCTCTTCGTTATCGGCGTGGCCGGATTCGTCGGCCGGCGATCCCATCACGAATTCGCCGGTCGGAATGACCACCATCGCGGGTGCTTCGCCGGCGATGTCGAGATAGCGGTCGCGAATCACCTGTCCCGGTTTCAGGCTGGCGTAGAGACGCGCGTTGCGCAGACGCGTCGCGAAATCGTCGAGGCCGGCGAGGTCCGCGCTGATCGTCTGCGCCTGTTTGGCGAGCTGGTCGGCAAGATCCGCGTTGCCGGCATCGAGCGCCGAGCGCGCCTGCGCCAGAACCGTTTCGGCGCGCTGACGGCGGATGCCGTCGATACGGCCGCGCGTTTCCAGAAGATCGCGCGAACCCGGGCGGATCACCGCGGCTTGCGCGAGCGCGGCGTCGGCGCTGGAGAATTTGTCTTGCGCGGCCGCGGACAGCGCGCGATCGAGATAACCGCGCTCGATTTCGGCAAGTCCCGCGTCGGCGAGCGCGTTTTCCGGATCGAGTTCTAGCACTCTGCGATACGCACCCAGCGCGTTGTCGTCCGCCGGCTCCGTCACATTGCCCGCCTTGAGCAGCGTCGCGGCGTGCGCGAGCAACGGCGTGACCTTGTGCAACGTCGCGAGACGATCGCGCAGTATCTTGATATCGCTGTCGTCGTGCGGAACATCGGCCAGCGCGGCGACGTAACGCTGCGCGGCCGTTTCATCGGCGCGATCGATCGCCGCGCGCGCCCAGTCGCGCAAAGCACCGGCGATGCGCAGGAGCCCGTCCGATGCTTCGTCGTTGTTCGGATCGTCGACCAGCACCCGTTTATAAAGCGCAACCGCGTTGCTGTCCTTCGGCTCAAGTACGTTGCCCTGCTGTTCGGCAGCACGCGCCTTCTTGAGAAGACTCGCGATCTGC
This sequence comes from uncultured Gammaproteobacteria bacterium, assembly GCA_963834755.1. Taxonomy (GTDB): domain Bacteria; phylum Pseudomonadota; class Gammaproteobacteria; order Xanthomonadales; family Rhodanobacteraceae; genus Dokdonella_A. The sequence continues at coordinate 535,130 of CAWICQ010000012.1, read as the reverse complement.
TTGGTGGTCGGCACCGGCGGACCCATGTGGATCGCGTCTTCGAGTGAAGTTCCGGCAACCGGTTCGGGCGGCCGCGATGGCGCCGGCGCCGTGGTCGTCGCCGGCGGCGCCTCGACGGCAACCCAATTGGCGGGCGGCGACGCCCGCGGGACCGGAGCGGTCGCCGCGACCTGCTGCGGTGCCTGCGGTTCGATGTTCAGGAGCCCCGGAAAGAAACGGTACGCAAGCGCGAGCATCAGCACGACGATGCCCGCCGCGCCGCCCAGCGCGTGCTGTTTGCGAGCGATTTCGGTGCCGGGCATTGATCGGTGGACTCTTTGCTCGAACATCGGGCTGACAAGCCCGTCGCCGCACCTTAGGCTATCGACGCCTCGCCAATCAACTAAGGAATGTCTTGACCGACTGGATCGATCGCACGGAGACACTGCTCGAACTCGCCTCGCACGCGCCGGCGACGTTCGGCATCGATACCGAGTTCATGCGCGTCAATACGTTCTTTCCGCGCCTGGCGTTGATTCAGCTCGCCTTCGGCCAGCGCGTGGCGCTGATCGATCCGCTTGCATCCATCGAGCTCGATGCGCTGGGTGCCGTGCTGGCCGATCCGGCGCGAACGGTCGTCATGCACAGCGCCAGCGAAGATCTCGAAGCGCTGGCGACACGTTTTCCGAACACCATCGCCGGACTCTTCGACACGCAGATCGCCGCGGCATTTGCCGGGCTCGGCGCAGGTCTCGGTTATCAGAAACTCGTGCGCGAAATACTCGCCATCGAACTGCCGAAAGCGGAAACGCGTTCGGACTGGCTGCGGCGTCCTCTCACGCAGCAGCAAATCGAATATGCCGCGCACGACGTTATCCATCTTCCGGCGCTGCAAGCGGCCCTTGCCGCAACGCGTCGCCGCGCGCGGCTACACGGCCTGGCTCGCCGAAGATTGCGCGCGCCTGCTCGATCGCGCCCGTCAGCGCGAACCCGATGCGCAGCCGCAGACGGGACTGCGCGGTGCCGCCGACTGGCCGACAGAACGACAAGCGCTGCTGCGTCGGGTGCTGCTCTGGCGCGATGCGACCGCGCGACGCACCGATACACCGAAGCCGTGGATTCTCGATGACGCCGCCGCGCTCGATCTCAGTGCGCATCCGCCGCGCGAGGCGACGGAGCTCGCCGAGCGCACCAAAGGCTTGCGCGGATTGCGCAGCGGTCCGCGCGCGGAGCTCGCCGAGCTGCTGCGTCGTCCGCTCGCCGACGATGAGCTGACGTTCGAGCCGATTCCGCGCGCGCCATCGCTGCGTGAGAAACCTGCACTCGCCGCGTTGAAGGATGCGGTCGCGACGCGCGCGCGCGAGCTCGATCTGCCGGAAGGTCTGTTGTGCTCGCGCCGCCACCTGGAGACATTGCTCGTCGGTCGTCGCTGGCCACCGGCACTCGAAGGCTGGCGACGCGCCGTATTGCACGACGCGCTGTTGGCGTTGCTGCCGTGATTGCGAACCGAGCCCGGAGCGTTCGCTTGCATGGCGTCGCGATGCATGGATCGCACGGCCGAATTGCTGCATTCATGCCTCGCATCCGAGCGACACCCGGAGCGCAACCGTGACACGCGCTGCGACCGCATTCGCACCGGCCAGCGTCGGCAATGTCGGCGTCGGTTTCGACATCCTCGGCCACACGATCGCCGGACCCGGCGATCGCGTCACCGTGCGCCGCGTCAACGAACGCGGCGTTCGCATCGTCGAAATTCGCGGCAGCGATGTCGCGCTGCCGATGACGGCGGAGCTCAACACCGCAGGCGCAGCGCTGATCGCGCTCGACAACGCGCACGCGCTCCGCTGCGGTTTCGAGATCGAAATCGAGAAAGGCATTGCCTTCGGTTCGGGCATGGGTGGCTCGGCTGCGTCCGCCGTCGCCGCGCTCGTCGCCGCAAACGCGCTGCTCGAGCCGCCGTTGGAGCGGCGCGCGCTCTATCCCTTCGCGCTCGACGGCGAAGCGGTCGCGAGCGGCAGCCGTCACGGCGACAATGTCGGCGCGATGTTGCTCGGCGGGCTCGTGCTCTCGACGCCGGATCGCCTCGTTTCCATTCCGGTTCCTACGCGCCTCCATTGCGCGCTGGTGCACCCGCACGCGATTATCGAAACGCGCGCCGCGCGCAAGGCGCTCGAAGGCAGTTATGATTTGTCGACCTTCGTTGCGCAGAGTGCGCATCTTGCGCAACTGCTCGCCGGTTGCTATGCCGGCGATTTGGACCTGATCCGAAGCGGGCTCGACGATGTGCTGATCGAACCGCGCCGCATGGCGCTGATTCCCGGCTTCCGCGCCGTGAAACGCGCGGCGCTCGACGCGGGCGCGGTCGGCGCCAGCATTTCCGGTGCCGGACCGAGCGTGTTCGCCTGGTGCGATGGTGAGCGTGCAGCGCAAGCGATCGCTATCGCGATGCGCGAGGAGTTCGCTTCGAATGGTCTCGACAGCGACACGTGGCTGTCGCCCGTCGCCGGCCCGGCGACCGAGGTGATCGCATGCGATACCTGAGCACACGCGGCGGCACGCTGCCCGAACCGTTCAGCGTCGCGCTCGCTGCGGGCATGGCGCCGGACGGCGGCTTGTTCGTACCCGACGCGTTGCCTCTGTTCCGCACCGATGCGTTCAGCGGTCGCGAACCATTGCCGACGCTCGCGGCCGGATTGCTCGGTCCGTTTTTCGTCGGCGACGCGCTCGCACCTGCGTTGCCGGTGATCTGCGCGGAATCGCTCGATATTCCGGTGCCGGTACACGCCTTCGCGCAGCGCAGCTGGATGATCGAGCTGTTTCACGGCCCGACGGCGGCGTTCAAGGATTTCGGCGCGCGTTTTCTCGCGGCGTGCCTTGCGCGCTTGCGCGCGCATGGGGCACCGGTGCTTACGGTCCTGGTCGCGACGTCCGGCGACACGGGCGCCGCGGTCGCCGCGGCATTTCACAAGCGCGCGGGATTCCGCGTCGTCATTCTCTATCCGGACGGGCGCGTCTCGCCGCGTCAGGCGCACCAGCTCGGTTGCTTCGGCGACAACGTGCATGCGCTGCGGGTCGCCGGCTCGTTCGACGATTGCCAGGCGCTGGTCAAGCGTGCGCTCAGCGACCCGTTGCTCAAGCACGCGCTGCCGCTGACATCGGCGAACAGCATCAGTCTCGGACGCCTCCTGCCGCAGATCACGTATTACGCCTATGCCACGCTCGGTCACTGGCTCGACCACGGACGGCGCCTCAATTTCGTGATCCCGACCGGAAATCTCGGCAATGGACTCGCCTGCGTGCTCGCCCGCGCGACGGGCCTTCCGGTCGGTGACATCGTGCTCGCGACCAACGCGAATCGCACGCTGCCGGACTTCTTCGCCGGTGGCGACTACGTGCCGCGCGTCGGCGTGGCCACGCTCGCCAATGCGATGGATGTCGGCGCGCCGAGCAATTTCGAACGGCTGCGCTGGCTTTATGCGGACGACGGCGCGCTGCGCAAGGCGCTTTCCGCGGAATCGGTCAGCGACGATGAAATCCGTGAGGAGATCCGCGCGAGCCGCCAGCGCTATGGGACGCTGATCTGCCCGCATACCGCGACCGCGACACGCGTGCTTGCACGGCTGCGCGCGCGCGGCGACAGTCGCGACTACGCGCTCGCGGCAACCGCGCACCCGGCCAAGTTCGAGCGAGATCATCGAGCCGCTGATCGGCACGCCGATGGAAGTGCCGCAGTCGCTGCAGACGCTCATGGACCGACCGGCCCAGAACGAGCCGCTCGCGGCCGATTACGCGGCGCTGCGCAAGCGATTGATCGCCTTGTCGGCGTGAAGCGGCCGGTCCAGGGCCTCGAAGGGCGTTCGCGACTTGGCGATCCCGAAGCCACACGCTATGATTCGCGCCCTCGTGTGGGGCGGTAGCTCAGCTGGGAGAGCGTCGCGTTCGCAATGCGAAGGTCGGGAGTTCGATCCTCCTCCGCTCCACCAATTCCGTATCCCGCAACATCGCCATCCTCTCGAAGCCGCGCCCCGTCGCGGTTTTTTGCTGCGGGCGCGCCATCGCGCGTAGCACATCACCGCATGTGTTCCCCTGATTTTGGGACTGACCGCGTATCCGAGTCGGTCGCCGGCGTGATGGCGAGCCTCGCCGCTTTACCACTCGCGCGGGCTCGATCCTCTCCGGCTGGAAACAGCGCGAGAAAAAATGGGGCCGGCACTGACGGACGAAAGCCGAATCCGCACTTTCATTGGCGAAGCCGCGCGCGCGAAATGGTCTTTGCCGACGGTCGCGACGCGGATTCGCGACAACGGCGCCTCGAAGATCGCTCCGCTCTGATGCGCGTGCGATCTCGGGATGCGCGCCACCGTTTCGTCTGCGTGCACTTGATGCACAGCTGTCGAATCCTCCCAGTTGCCGGGATTACACGGCTTGCCTGCCACGGTGGTACGCTGGCGATGTCGCCAACGTACTCACTCGCTGACCCAGGAGACTGCCGACATGACCGGACCGAGACGCATGCTCGATCAGGACGACGAGTCGGATCTGCCGGACGATCTGCTCGAAAGCATCGAGGACTCGCCGACCGACGAGGACGACTTCGGCGACGAGACGCAGCGCGACGAGGAATTGGCTGCCGAGGAAGGACTCGAGCAGGACGACTTCATCGATCCCCGCGGCGAAGATGCTGCCGACGACCAGGCGAACGAGTAAGCCCGGCGGAATACGCCCAAGCGCGCCCTTGCTGCAGCCAAACCACGCGGAGATAGATCGCCGCTGACGGCTCATCCTCGAAGTCACAGGTCGCGGGTGCGTCAAGAGACGGACGTCGCCCTTTCGCTGCTTCAACCCTTCCGGCTCCGCCTTGCATCAAAGCTGTTTTGGCCACGGCGCTGGTATCGGCCATGGCGCCATGGGCGAACCGCGTCGACCGCTGGCATTGCGAGGGACCTGAACCGATGTCGATCCGATCCGATCCTGCCGTCAAGACCGCTGTGGTATTCACGGCGCTGGCGCTCGGCTTCGCTTGCATCTACGCGGTCGCCGTCGCGATGGCGCGCACGGGCATGCTGCCGTTCTCGATGGAACACGAAGGCTTCGGCCGCGCCTCGTTCCTGGGAACGGTGGTCTGGCTCGTGTTTTCCAACTTCGGACCCGCGCTGGCCGCCGTCATCGCCGTCGCCATCTTTCGCGGCCGCGCTGGGTTCGTGAACCTCGCACGCAGTGTCGTGCGCTGGCGCGTTCCAGATTCGCTGTATCTCTTCGCATGGTTCGGCATCCTGATCAATGCCGGCGTGGTGATCGCCGGTTATGCGACACACAGCGTGCAATTCGATGCGTCTGCGGTCACGCCACTGAAGTTCGCGATGTTCTTTTTCGTCATGGCCATCGTCGACGGACCGCTCGGCGAAGAGATCGGCTGGCGCGGCGTGCTGCTGCCTGAGCTCTTGCGCAGGATGTCGCCGCTTGGCGCCGCGGTGATCGTGGGCATCGTCTGGTACGCGTGGCACGTACCGTTGTACGCCACCGAGGACAAGCTCATGGGTCTCGGCGAGCACGCAATATTTCTCTATACCTGTATCGCGCTCTCGCTGATCATGACGTGGTTTTTCCTCAAGTCGCGTGGCAGCACGTTCCTGATGATCTACCTGCATGACGCGACGAACTATTCGACGTTCCTCCGCTCCAAGATGTTTCCAAAGATCGCGACGACACCGGTGCCGATCATCGTGTACATGATTCTCTTGCTGATCGCAGCGCTGCTCGCCGCGGCCGCGCTGGCGCGGCGCAAGGCCACGAATTCCAGCGAGCAAGCGCTGCCGGAACACGCGGGCGCTTGAGCGCCGGCCTCTCCTGCGCCGCCGATGCAGGGCGCGACGACGGTTGAGGGCGGTTCCCCTCGACCCCATTTCGGTTTGGGCGGATAGTTGTCGTTCGACCGGAACACTCGGCCGAATGCGCATCGAGCTTGACGGAATCCGGAGACGCAACATGGCAACGGGCTGGGCCGGCGACGGCGCCGTGCAGGAACAAATCGATTCGACCGTCGACGACGCGGTCAAGCGCGCGCGCAGCCGCATCCCGCGTGGGCGCAGCCGCACGCATTGCGAGGAATGCGAAGCGAAGATTCCGGAAGCCCGGCGCAAGGCCGTGCCCGGTGTGCGACTGTGCGTCTCCTGCCAGGAAGCGCATGACCGCGATGAGCACGCATTCAGCGGCTACAACCGTCGCGGCAGCAAGGACAGTCAACTGCGCTGATCGCGCATGAAATCGCTCCCTATGAGCGGGCGAGGATGGCGCGCGTCTGTATCAGATAGATCGCCACAGCGATCACGATCGCCACTCCGAATCCAAGAATCTCGCTCGGAGACGCGAGCGCGACCAGCGCGAACGAACTGATGATTCCGATCGCGGCCGCGACGCCCAGCCAGCGGAATCCGAGCGGCTCACCCGCAAGCGCGACGCCGCGGCGCGCCAAGCGCCACGCCGCCGCACAACCGGCGACGTATGGCACGGTGACCGTCAGCGCCGAGAGCACGGCAAGCTCGGCGAACGATCCCGTCAGCGCGAGTACGATCGCCAACGCCGCGTAGCAAAGAATCGCGACATGCGGTGCATGGCTGCGCGGATGCACGCGTCCGAGCGCGCGCGGCATCAAACCGTCGCGCGCAAACGCGAACAGGATGCGAGGCGTTCCGAGAATATCGCTGCCGAGCCAGCCCAGCATCGAAACGGCAGCCCCGGCCAGTAACAACAAACGCAGCGCCGGACTGATCTGTCCCATCGCGTCCGCGAGCGGAACGGTCGATTTCGCGAGCGCGGGTCCGAGAATGCCCTGCGCAACGACCTGGATCGCGACGTACAGCAACGTCACCGACAGCATCGCGATGAGCAGCGCGCGCGGAATCGTACGCGTCGGCCGCGCGACTTCGCCGCTCGCGCAAAGCGACACTTCCATTCCCGTGAACGCGAACAACGCGAGGATCAGGGCGCGCCCGACGCCTTGCGTATCGATGTGCGTCGGCGCCGCGAAGTTCGCCGGGTCGATCGCCGTCGCGCCGACGACGATGAAGATCGCGAGCGGAATCAGTTTCACGACGGTGGCCACCGAGACGAAGCGCGCCCCGCGCGCGACGCCGCCGATATTGATCATCGCGATCGTGCCGATCGCGATCAACACGACCGCGACACGCACCGCCGCACGCCATTCGGGCGCGAACAGGCTCGATACGACATCGGCCAATGCCGCGGCGACTCCGCCGCAGGCGAGCAGATCGGAGAACCACAACAACGTGCCGGTGGCATACGCGACCAGCGGGCCGAACGCGACTTCGACATACCCGTACGCGCCGCCGCTTGTCGGCACGCGACTGCCGCCTTCCGCGAAGCAGATCGCGATCGATCCGATCGCGATCGCGCAGACGACGAACGCGATCGGCGCGTACGGACCGACCGAAGCCGCGAGCGATGCCGGCACCGCGAAGATGCCCGCACCGACGACCATGTTGACGATGCTCGCCGCCAGTCCCCACGGACCTACAGCGCGGACCAGGCCTTCGTCGCGTCGGCTTTCCCCCATGTCTCACCATAGCATGGGCTGCGACCGCCGCCGCGCGCGAAGAGACTCTTCTTGTCGGCGCTGACATCGATCTCTTCGAAATTTCCTTTGACGCGCCGAGATGAGCGCAACGAAAACATGCGCACGAAGCAAACCGATCCGCAGGCAAACCCCATTCAGCTTCGACGCAAGGGTGCATTAAGCGGAGGTGCTTTGTGCGGGACCAGGTTCGCAGCGTTCGTGGATATTCGGAAAACGTCATGGAAAATACGGAAAGACCTACCTGCGCACGCACGCAGTGCAAGCGCATCGCGCGAGAGGGCAGCAGCTATTGCGGCACGGCATGCGAGAGTGCATCGCTCGCGGCGGCACACCAGGAATGTTGTCCGTGCGCTCACGCCGAATGCGAACGGCGTGACTTCCAGCCCCGATTCTCGGTGACTTGAACGATCTTCGTCGCGCGCCGATCGACGCGCGCGTCGCCGCTGTCAGTCGTGCAGTGCCGCAGGATGGCCCGCGCGCCCGTGAAGGTAATAGCGAACGGGCTCGTAGTGATTTTCGGCCGTGAACGGCGCGCAGAACTTGTCGCCGACGAGGTCGTTGCGCACGAAAAACGCATTCGCGCCGGCGATGTCGCAAGCCACCAGCGCGTATCCCATGCGTGCGCCGAGCATCTCGAGCGCCTTGAGACTCGCACCGAAGTACGATGTTCCGTTCCACCATTTCGAAGGATCGTAGTCGGCGATCCAAGCGCAGTCCGCCGGAAAATGTGCGTTGTATTCGACGACGGCGGCGCGCGGCTTCAGCGTGTCGAGCGCGGCCCAGACCTGGTATGTGTTGCGGTCGACATCGATGCTCAGAAAGTCAAACTCTGTCGTCCCCAAAGCGCCCTGCAAGAGGCCGGAGACGTTCTCGGCGGTTACTGCGGCATCGATGAGTTTCAGACGGTCATCCGATATCTCGCGCGCCAATGATGCGCTGATCGCCGCGCGATTCTTGTGACTTCCTTCCACCCATACGCCGGTCCATCCTTGCGCGAGCAGGAATGCGGTATTGTTCTCGAGCCCGTTGCCGACGCCGAGCTCAACGAACACGCGGTTCGATTCGCCGATGCGACGAAAGATTTCGCGAATCGCGCCGTCCTCCCCGCCTTGCGAGAACACCTGATACTCGAAACGCGCCAAGCGGCGAAGGTCGGCGTATCGGTCCTGCTGGCGAAGATCGTGCCGGAATTTCTCGCGGATCGAATGCGCGAGCGGCGATGAGGCCGAAAAACGCGCGAGCGCTCGATCGATGATGCGTCCCAACCAGCGGGAAAGCGCGGACAAGGTTTGCTCCAGGATTTAACTAACGCTCGAACGTTGCGCGCAGCGACAATGGCTCGTCGTATATCGCTTTGACCTTCTACATGAAGAGCTTAAGCGCGAAGGCCTTGTCCAGGCCGATCATCGCGCCATACGCGACCAGGGTCGCACCGATACCGGCGCCCATCGCCGGCCAGAAACCCCAGCCGGCACGCACGCCCACCGGAAATGCAAGAAAGAACGCGAGCGAAGGCAGCACGAGCCAGAAGATGCCGCGCGCGAGGCTCGCGCTTTGCTGCGCGTCGCCGGTGTCGTGATAGAGCCAGATCAGTGCCAGCAGCGACGTCAACGGCAACGACGCGAGCAGCGCGCCGGCGAACGAGCTGCGCTTGGCGATCTCGCTGATCGCGACCACCAGCACCGCCGTTATCACCACTTTGACCAACAGCACGAGCATGGCGCGTCTCCTCGATCGAGATCTCACCATCGGCCTCGCGCGCGAAGTTGAGTCAGCCGCGCCCGATCCGACGTTCCGTCATCGCGAATCTACCCGATTCGCAACGCACGAGCAGCTGTGGACGCAGCGCTACTCGATGCGCTCGGATCCGCCCAAGTAAGGCCGAAGTACGGCGGGAACCGTGATCGATCCGTCCGCGTTCTGGTAGTTCTCCATCACAGCGATCAACGCGCGGCCGACAGCGACACCAGAACCGTTGAGCGTGTGCACGAGCTCGGGCTTGCCGGTCTCCGGATTGCGCCAGCGCGCCTGCATGCGCCGCGCCTGAAAATCCGTGCAATTCGAGCACGAAGAGATTTCGCGGTACGCATTCTGCGACGGCAGCCAGACTTCGAGGTCGTAGGTCTTCGCCGCCGCGAAACCCATGTCGCCGGAGCAAAGCAGCACGCGGCGATACGGCAATCCGAGTTTTTCCAGCACGACTTCGGCGCAGCGCGTCATGCGCTCGTGCTCGTCCCAACTCGCGGCCGGGCGGCTGATACTGACCAGCTCGACTTTCTCGAACTGGTGCTGGCGGATCATGCCGCGCACGTCCTTGCCGTAGCTGCCGGCTTCGGCGCGAAAGCACGGCGTGTGCGCCGTCATGCGCATCGGCAGCGTGTCGGCATCGACGATCGCATCGCGCACGATGTTGGTCAGCGATACTTCCGCGGTTGGAATCAGATAGCGCTTGGTTTCACCGACCTGCGTGGAGAAAAGATCCTCCTCGAATTTCGGCAATTGTCCGGTGCCCTGCATCGTTTCGGCATTGACCAGCAACGGCACGTTGCATTCGAGATAACCGTGCTCGCCGGTATGCAGATCGAGCATGAATTGCGCGAGCGCACGATGCACACGCGCGACCTCGCCGCGCAGGACCGTGAAGCGCGCGCCTGAAAGTTTCGATCCTGTTTCGCCATCGAGCCAGCCCTTGCGTGCGCCGAGCTCGACGTGATCCTTGACCGCAAAGTCGAACGCGCGCGGCGTGCCCCAGCGATGCTGCTCGACGTTCTGCGTCTCGTCGCCGCCGTGTGGCACCGAGTCGTTCGGAAGATTCGGAATACCGAGCGCGATGTCGGCAAGCTTTCGCTGGATTTCCGCAAGACGATGCTCGTTCGCCTTCAGCTGGTCGCCGTAGCCCGCGACTTCAGCCAGCAGCGCGGACGCATCCTCGCCCTTGCTCTTGGCGATGCCGATCGCCTTCGAGCGCGTGTTGCGCAGGTTCTGCAGCTCCTGCGTTTCGATCTGCGCGCTCTTGCGCTGCGCTTCGAGCGCTTCGATCTCAGCCTTGGGTAAAGAAAAGCCTCGCGCGGCGAGGCGCTCGGCCGTGGCATCGAGTTGGCCGCGCAACAGGGCCGGATCGAGCATGAGGCGAATCCGCGGAAACGAAAGGGCGCGGATTATACCCATGAGGTCGAGCGCCGCGCGCTCTCGTGAGGTTGCTGGCCTTTCGGGCTCGCTCGTGAGGAAGTCGGCAACTGCGGCTGACCTCCTCACGAAGCGGCGCAGCCGCCGCGACCAGGCCGCGCGCGGCCCGGCCTCACTTTTTTAGCGGCGGCCGAGCCACCAGGCCATCGCGACGCCGGCAAGCAGCCATCCGATGCCTTGCTCGAGCAGGTTGCCGACCATGAAATCGGCCGGGAACCGATACCAGTTCCATTGCGGCACGATGTTCAATAGCCAGCCGAAAACCCCGAAGGCGACCGATCCGATCACTCTCATGCTCATGGTCCACGCCGTCGCCGCGAGCACGAACGCGATCAGGAACGCGCCGAGCAGGTTCGTGATGAACTGCTTGACGAGCTGCGGCGTCATGCTCATGCCCTCGTTCGAGGGAGGGCTCACGACCGCGAACACCATCGGATTCTTCGCGGCTTTCTCGCTCCACGCCTTGACCACGGCCTCGTCGCTCATCTTGGCCGGATCAATGCTCGGCAATAGATAGATGCCCGACGTCGGCAGACCGGTCGTGACGGCTTGCAACACCACATCCTCGTTTTGCGGCATGCGAAAACCCATGGTGCCGATGGGCAGAACCATGTGGGCGAGAAACTGCCAGACAAACATCACGATGGCGCCGATCAGCGCCGCAATGCCGATACGCATGAAACACCTCGCGTCCCCGAGTGGTGCGCGGACGGTACGCCGGGTTTTCACGCGCAGCAAGTTGCAGCGCGGCGCGGGCGGGCGGCCGTTACGTCATCTGCGGGAAAGCACCTATTGCGATGCCTCGCCCATGCTCGGCAGCACCCACACGCGCAGCAGAATCGCAGCGACCAACGCGCACGCCGCGCCAAAACCGAACGCGACGATCGGTCCCAGCGCGGACCATAGCCAGCCGAAAATCATCGAGGCCGGCAACAGCAGAATTCCCGACACGAGGTTGTACCAGCCGAACGCGGTGCCGCTCCGATCGCGCGGAACGAGATCGGCGACCAGCGCCTTTTCGGTGCCTTCGAGCGCGGCGGTCACCGCGCCGTAACCGGCGAAACCTGCCCACAGCGCCCAATCCGCGCTGGGCAACAGGCCGATGAGCACATACGCCGCAGCATAAGCCAGCCACGCGATGCCGAGCACGCGCGCGCGGCCGAAACGATCGGACAGCGCAGAAAGAGGCGTCGACAGGAACGCTGCGATGGCGGAAAAGAGCGCCCACATCAACGTCACGCGTGTCGCGCCGGCGCCGAGCGCGTTCGCGCGCAACAGCAGAAACATGTTTGACGAATTGCCGAGCGTAAACAGGCCGAGGACCCAAAGATAACGACGGAACGGGTGCGGCAGTCCGGCGAATGTCCAGCCGAATTTCTGGCCCGCGAGTTGGGGCGGCGCCTCCGGCTCCGGCACGGCGAACGCGAGCGCGAGCACCAGGATCGCGGGAATGATCGCGAGCAGGAACACATCGCGCAAACCGACGCCGAGCGCGAGCAGCGCAGCCGCCGTGAGTGGACCGACCACCGCGCCGAGGTTGTCCATCGCACGATGGAATCCAAACGCGAGCCCACGCTGATCGGGCGAAATGCTGTGGTTGATCAAAGCATCGCGCGGCGCCGTGCGCAAACCCTTGCCGACGCGATCGGCGAACCGGCAGGCGAGCACGCCGATCCAGCTCGTCGTCAGGCCGATCAACGGCCGCGCGAAACCGGCAACGCCATATCCGGCGATAACCCACATGCGCGTGCGTCCGGAACGGTCGGCAAGCACGCCCGCGAGGAGCTTGATCACGCTCGACACGGCTTCGGCGATGCCTTCGATCACGCCAAGCGCCTTCGGCCCCGCCATCAGAATCGACGCGAGATAAAGCGGGACCAGCGGGTAGATCATGTCGCTGGCCGCGTCGTTGACCAAGCTGATCGCGGCGAGCAGCCAGATCGTGCGCGGCAGCGCGAGCACGCCGCGCAGGACGGAGCGTTGGGTCAATTCGGGCACGGGGGTATATCCGCAGTTTGGGCAAGCGATTATCGCGGAATCGAGTGGATGAATCGGGACTGAGTCAAGCAGACTCTCCTCAAGGCGCGTCGAGTCTTGACCCGTCCTTGCGACATCAAACCCCATCTCCGTCCGGGAGAGGGCCGACGGAGATCAAGATTCCAAGATCGAATCACGCTCGCGGATCGAAGAGGTCAAGACCCTGCGCGGGCAGAGATGCTCCACTCCGCTCGTCCCTCACCCTACCCTCTCCCGCAAGCGGGAGAGGGGAAGATCACGCTACTCTCGTCGCGCGCGAGGCTACGCTCGGCGGAGACACTCCGCTCGTCGCTCACCGTTCCCTCTGCCGCAGGCGCGAGAGGGAAGATCACGTTACTTTTCCTCGCGCGCGATGCGCCGCGCCGTGCGCAAAGCTTCTAGCTTCTCTCGAAACTGTCCTTCGAGCCCGCGCTCGGTCGGTTCATAGAACGTTGCGTCGGCCAGCGCATCGGGCAAGCACTGCTGATCCAGCGCCACGCCGCCTTCGACGCTATGGTCGTATTGATAATCCTTGCCGTACCCGAGCCGTTTCATCAAGCGCGTCGGCGCGTTGCGCAAATGCAGCGGGACGTCGAGCGTTCCTGTTTCGCCGATGATTTCCTTCGCGCGATTGAAGGCCATGTACGCGGCGTTGCTCTTCGGCGCGACGGCAAGGTAGAGCGCGAGCTCCGCAAGCCCGAGCTCGCCTTCGGGACTGCCGAGCCGGTCATACGTGTCCCACGCATCGAGCGCCATGCGCCACGCGCGCGGATCGGCGAGGCCGATATCCTCGACCGCCACGCGCGCCATGCGTCGCGCGAGATAGAGCGGATCGACGCCGCCATCGAGCATGCGCGTCAGCCAGTACAGCGCCGCGTCGGGATCGGACGAGCGAATCGATTTGTGCAGCGCCGAGATCTGGTCGTAGAACTGCTCGCCGCCTTTGTCGAAACGGCGCGTGCGATCGGCCAGCACCTGAGCCAGCGTGCCTTCATCGATGCGGCCGTCGGTGGCAATCTCCGCCGCGATTTCGACAAACGTCAAGGCGCGGCGCACGTCGCCGTCGGCGGCTCTGGCCATCTGCGCGAGCGATGCATCGTCGATCTCGATGCCGCGTCCGCCGAGCCCGCGCTCGCTGTCGCCGAGCGCGCGATGCAACGCCGCGACGATCGCTTCCGGCGGCAACGCATCCATCACATGCACGCGGCAGCGCGACAACAGCGCGGAATTGAGCTCGAACGACGGATTCTCGGTCGTTGCGCCGACGAACACGATGACGCCCTTTTCGATATGCGGCAGGAACGCGTCCTGCTGCACCTTGTTGAAGCGGTGCACTTCGTCGACGAACAAAACGGTGCGGATGCCCTGCGAAAAATTCGTCGCCGCCTCGCCGAGGGCTTCGCGCACGTCGGGCAATCCGGTCAGCACCGCGGATATCGCCTGAAAGCGCGCGTCGGCGTATTTCGCCAGCAACAGCGCCAGCGTCGTCTTTCCGCAACCGGGCGGGCCCCACAGAATCATCGAATGCACGTGCCCGGACTCGATCGCCCGGCGCAACGGCGCACCCGGTCCGAGCAGACGCTGCTGCCCGACGATCTCATCGAGATCGCGCGGCCGCATGCGTTCGGCAAGCGGCTTCAGCGCTTCGGGTTCGGAGAACAGCGATGCGGCTTGCGATGGCGGCTTGCGGCGCGGCATCGTTGCATCATATGCCAGCGCTTCACTCCGGAGTCCACATGTCCCAGGTCGAATACCGCGTCGCCGATGCCGACGACGACGCAAGCGCGATCGCGAAGATCTACGCGCCGTACGTACGCGAAACGACCATCTCGTTCGAGACCGAACCGCCGGACGCCGCCGAAATGACGCAGCGCATCCGCCGCATCGGCAGGCAATATCCGTGGCTGGCGGTCTCTGCGGGCGGCGAGGTCATCGGCTATGCATACGCCTGCGAGAACCGCTCGCGTCTCGCCTATCGCTGGAGCGTCGACGTCGCGGTGTACCTGCGCGCATCGGCTCAGCGCACTGGCATCGGACGCGGCCTCTATCTGCGCTTGTTCGCGTTCCTTCGCGCGCAAGGCTATGTCAATGCGTTCGCCGGAATTTCGCTGCCGAACGCGGCCAGCGTGGGCTTGCACGAAGCGATGGGATTCACGCCGATCGGCGTGTACCGCAATGTCGGATACAAACACGGCGCGTGGCGCGATGTGGGCTGGTGGCAGCTCGCGCTGCAGACTCCGCCGGCAAATCCTGCGGAACCGTTGACTTTCGAGGATCTCGACGACGCACTGATCTCTGGAATCCTTGCCGACGCGAACGCGCGGTGAAGCGGTTATCACCGATACAACTCCATCGGCAAGACGGTCGCGACGCGCTGCACGGAGTTCTCGCGGCACTCGTCCAATCGCGCATCAATCCTTGACCGGAAACACTTCCGCACCCGCATCCGGATTGCCGATCACATCGACGCCTTTCGGCGGAGTGAACTTGAACGTATCGGCGGCAAGCGATGGATTCCGCTTCCAGTCCGAGAATCGTATTTCGGTTGTATTGCCGAGCTGGTCCTTGAACAGCATGCGGTCGAGCGTGCTGGCGGAGAAACCGAGCTCCGCATATTCGAACTCCGGTTCCTTCGCTTTGGAAACCAGTTTCAGCCAGACGAGACCATCACGCTCACCCGATTCGCTCGCGGTGAACTGCGTATCGAGCTGCGAGAGGTCGGTCAGCACGGTCAGTGGACTATGCGCTTCCTCCGAACTCTGGCTGCGCACGCTGACCTGCTCCAGCTCGGGCTCATAGACCCACACGCGCTGGCCATCGGCGACGATGGTCTGCTGGTACGGCTTTTGCGTTTCCCAGCGGAACTGACGCGGCGCCTGCAGCGCCATCGTTCCGCGCGACTCGTCGCCGCGATGATCGTTGGCATCGGTCACCGATTGAGTAAAGTTCGCGGTGACGGACTTGAGATCCTTCGAAAACGCCTGCATGCGCGAGCGCGCGGAGTCGGCGGCGCTGGAGGTCGCCGCGAATAGACCGGCGACAAGGAAAGCGAACGGTATGAGCGGTGCGCGCATGGAATCAGCGTCGTCGAGAGCGAAGCGCACATTATGGGATGCCAAGCTGACGTTCAGCGCAACGGCCCTCGTTGTCCCCTCTCCCGCAAGCGGGAGAGGGGAAGCTCGCTCAATCCGACGGCGGTGGCGGCGCGAGCACGGTGCGGTTTCCGTTGGTCTCCGGCGGCGTGACGATGCCCTGCGCTTCCATGACTTCGATCAGCCGCGCGGCGCGGTTGTAGCCGATCTTGAGCCGGCGCTGCACGCCGGAAATCGACGCGCGCCGCGATTCGGTGACGATGCGCACGGCCTGATCGTACAGCTCGTCGTAGTCCTCGCCGCCCTCGGCGCCCGGCGCATCTTCGGGCAGTCCGTAGTCGCCGATGACTTTGCCGTTGCCGAGCGACTGGACTTCCTCCAGCACGCCTTCGACGTATTCCGGCGCGCCTTGCGTGCGCAGCCAGTTGACGACCTTGTGCACTTCGTGATCGTCGACGAACGCGCCGTGCACGCGCTCCGGCGTCGCGGTGCCCGGCGGCAGATACAGCATGTCGCCGTGGCCGAGCAGCGTTTCCGCGCCGGATTGATCGAGGATCGTGCGCGAATCGATCTTGCTCGATACCTGGAACGCGATGCGCGTCGGAATGTTGGCCTTGATCAAGCCCGTGATCACGTCGACCGATGGGCGCTGCGTCGCCAGGATCAGATGCACGCCGGCCGCGCGCGCCTTCTGCGCGAGCCGCGCGATCAATTCTTCGACCTTCTTGCCGACGATCATCATCATGTCGGCGAATTCGTCGATGATGACGACGACGTACGGCAGCTCCTGCAACGGCTGCGCGGTCAGCTGCGGTTGCGAGGCATCTGGACGGAACAGCGGATCGAGCAGCGGCTGGCCGGCGTCGTCGGCGTCGCGCACTTTCTTGTTGAATCCGGCGAGATTGCGCACGCCGACCGCGGACATCACCTTGTAGCGGCGTTCCATTTCGGCGACGCACCAGCGCAGCGCGTTGGCCGCCTCTTTCATGTCGGTCACGACCGGCGCGAGCAGGTGCGGAATGCCCTGATAGACCGAAAGCTCGAGCATCTTCGGGTCGATCATGATCATGCGCACGTCGCGCGGGCTGGCCTTGTAGAGCAGGCTCAGCACCATCGCGTTGAGCGCGACCGACTTGCCGGAGCCAGTCGTTCCGGCCACCAGCAGATGCGGCATCTTCTGCAGGTCGACGACGACCGGTGCGCCGCCGATATCCTTGCCGAGCGCGAGCGAAAGCGGCGACTTCAGCGCGTCGTACTTGCCTGAGCTCAGTATTTCCGAGAGATAGACCATCTCGCGGTTCGAGTTCGGAATTTCCAGGCCAATGACTGACTTGCCAGGAATCACATCGACGACGCGCACGCTGACGACCGAAAGCCCGCGCGCGATGTCCTTGTCGAGACTCGAAATCTGGCTGCCCTTGATGCCGGGCGCCGGTTGCATCTCGAACCGCGTGATGACCGGACCCGGGTGCGCGCTGACGACCTGCGCGTCGATGCGGAAATCCTTGAGCTTGAATTCGACCTGGCGCGACAACGCTTCGAGCGTTTCTTCGGAATAACCCTTGAGCTGTACCTTGGGCTCGTCCAGCAACGACAGCGGCGGCAATTCGCCCTCGCGCGACGCACCGGAAAACAGCGGAATCTGCGTCTCGCGATACGCGCGCTCGCTCTTTTCGATCGGCGCAATCAGCGGCTCGATGCGGATCGGATCGCGCTTGGATTGCTTTACCGTCTCGACCTTGCGCACGACTTCGCGCTCGATGCGTGCCTCACGCGCCGCATTCCAGTCGTCGGTGCGACGCCAGCGTCCGCCGAGCCACGCGGCGGCGGCAAACAACGCGCGGCCGATCGTATCCATCAGGCGGAACCACGAAAGACCGGTCGCCAGCGTGATCGCGACCAGGAACAGCGCGAGCAGGAACAGGCTCGCGCCGAGATAGCCGAATCCTTTCATCAATCCGCCGCCGACCAGTGCGCCGAGGATGCCGCCATCGCCGGCCGGCAGCAGCGTCGGCGCGTTGATGTGCAGCGACGCGAGGCCGCAACCCGCGATGAAGAACGCGACGAAACCGATCAGACGCAGCGTCGGCTCGAGCGGCGAGCGTTCGACCGCCGTCGCGCCGCGCAAGATGACGGCACCGATTCCGAGCAGCAGCAACGGCAACGCGTACGCGACGACGCCGAAAAGATAAAACCCGAGATCGGCAATCCATGCGCCGAACGCGCCGCCGAAATTGTGGATGTGGTCGGGCTCGCCGACGTGTGACCAGCCCGGATCCTTCGGGCTGTAACTCAGCAGGCACGCCAGAAGGTAGATCGCCAGCGGCAGAAGGAGCAGGAAGGCGGCCTCGCGCAGGCGTTTCTGCCAATGCTCGTCGAGGCGGGGTGTTGGCTTCTTTGCTCTGGTATCTCGCGCCACCCGGTCAATTTACCTGAAAAGATGCGGATAAACGATTGTTTCTATTCAAACACCTCTCCCGGTTGCGGGAGAGGTCGCGCCGTAGGCGTGGGTGCAGTGAAGCCCGAACCAACCTGCCCTCCACCTCGGGCACCTTCTCCCGCCAGCGGGAGAAGGAAATCATTTCAGCGCCGGATGCACGATCTTGCCATTTTCGATATTGATGCCGCGCTTCAGCGGCTCGTTCTTGCGCCAGTTCTTGTCGGATGCAAGGCGCTGTACGTACGGAAGGATCGCCGCACAAATCGCTTCGGACGATGTCTTTGGCACCGCACCCGGCATGTTGGTCACGCAGAAATGCGTCACGCCGTCGACAACATACGTCGGCTTGGCATACGTCGTTGGCTTCGATGTCTCGAAGCAGCCGCCCTGATCGATCGAGATATCGACCAGCACGCTGCCGGCCTCCATCGACTTGACCATCGCGCGCGTGACCACGTGCGGCGCTTTCGCGCTCGGAATCAGCACGGCACCGATTACGAGATCGGCGTCGCGCACTTCGCGCGCGACGTATTCCTCGTACGGATACAGTGCGGTCACGTTGCTGCCGAGATTCATCATCTGCGCGAGGCGATCCGGACGTTTGTCGAAGACCACGACGTTCGCGCCACCGGCCGCGGCCAGCGCCGCGGAGTTTCCGCCCGCCGCGCCCGCGCCGAGAACGACGACCTTGCCGCGTTCGGTCGACGGCAAACCTCCGAGCAGCTTGCCCTTGCCGCCCGCCGGCTGATGCAGAAGGTGCGTGCCGATCTGCACCGCGATGCGACCGGCGATGATCGACATCGGCGCCAGCAGCGGCAGCGAACCGTCGGTCTCCTCGACGCTCTCGAACGCGATGCCGGTAAGACCGATATCGAGCAGCTCCTTGGTGAGCTTGGGCTCCGGCGCGAGATGCAGATAGCAGAACAGCAGATGATCCTTGCGCAAGAGCTTAAGGTCGCCCGCGATCGGTTCCTTGACCTTGACGATGATCTGACCGACTTCGTACAGCTTCTTCGCGGTAGATGCGATCTTGACGCCGACGCGCGTGTATTCTTCGTCCGAGAACCCGCTTTTCTGCCCGGCGCCGGCCTGGACATACACCTCGTGGCCACGGCGCACGAGATCCGCGCAGGCCGCGGGCACGAGGGCGACGCGGCCCTCCAGGGTCTTGGTTTCCGCAGGAACACCGATACGCATCAAACGATCCTCATCAGTTCGCGGAAACTTTCCGCACGGCCGCGCAAGCGCGGCGTCTCAAACCCGGTCATTCCGGCACGCCCCTTGAAGCGCGCCCGCATCCCCCTCATTCTCCGCGTTCCCCGCAGAGGCGCACGCCGCGTTGCGGCAGGTGCGACAAGTCGGGAATCGGAGTCGCCGGCAGGTCTCTACGACGCCGGCGTCGGCAGAAACGTTACGAAAAAGCCGCCTGAAAAAGCGGCGCGGATTATACATGACGACCAATACCCACTCGCGCCTGATCATCCTCGGTTCCGGACCCGCCGGCTACAGCGCCGCGGTTTATTCGGCACGCGCCAACCTCAAGCCGACGCTGATCACCGGGCTCGCCCAGGGCGGCCAGCTGATGACGACGACCGACGTCGACAACTGGCCCGGCGACGTCGAGGGTCTGCAGGGACCCGAGCTCATGAAGCGCATGGCCGAGCATGCGGAGCGTTTCGAGACCGCGATGGTGTTCGACCACATCCACAGCGTCGATCTGTCGACCCGCCCGTTTCGTCTCAAGGGCGACAGCGGCCATTACAGCTGCGATGCGCTGATCATCGCGACCGGCGCGACGGCGAAGTATCTCGGGCTCGCGTCCGAGGAAAAGTACAAAGGCCGCGGCGTGTCGGCGTGTGCGACCTGCGATGGCTTCTTCTTCCGTGATCAGGATGTCGCGATCGTCGGCGGCGGCAACACCGCGGTCGAGGAGGCGCTGTACCTCTCCAACATCTGCAAGAAAGTCACGCTGGTGCACCGCCGCGACAAGCTGCGCGCCGAAAAAATCATGCAGGACAAACTCTTCGAGAAACAGAACGCCGGCAAGATCGACATCATCTGGAACAGCGCGGTCACCGAAGTGCTCGGCGACGGCAACGGCGTTACCGGCATGCGCCTCAAGAGCCTGGTCGATTCGACGGCGCGCGAACTGCCGGTCCACGGCCTCTTCGTCGCGATCGGTCATACGCCGAACACCGGCATCTTCGAAGGCCAGCTCGACATGCACAACGGCTACATCCGCATCAAGAGCGGCCTCGAAGGCAACGCGACCGCAACCAGTGTGCCGGGCGTGTTCGCCGCGGGCGATGTCGCCGACCAGGTCTATCGCCAGGCCGTCACTTCGGCCGGTTTCGGCTGCATGGCAGCGCTCGATGCCGAAAAGTTTCTCGATTCCGGGGCCTGAGCTGCCAGCTTGTCGTCCCGGCGAAAGCCGGGAGCCATTTTGCATGGGTCGATCAAACCGGATTCCGGCTTTCGCAGGAATGACGGATCGCCGGCCGGCGACGCCATGAAAGTCCGCTTCCATGCGACACTCGACGAAATCGACGCCGACGCGTGGAACGCGTTGCTGGCCGACGACAACCCGTTCGTCGATCACGCGTTCCTCGCCGGGCTCGAACGCAACGCCTGCATCGAACCGGCGCAGGGCTGGCAGCCGTATCACCTTGGACTCTACGACGGCGAGCGGCTGGTCGCAGCCGCGCCGCTCTATCTCAAGGGCAATTCGCACGGCGAGTACGTTTTCGACTGGTCCTGGGCCAGCGCGTACGCGCGAAACGGGCTTTCCTACTATCCGAAGCTCCTTTGCGCCGTGCCGTATTCGCCCGTTACCGGACCGCGGCTCCTGGTCGACCGAAGCGGCGATGCGAGCGCGCTTCGCGCGTTGCTGATCGCGACGATCCGTAGCGAGGCGCGCCGGTTGGGTCTTTCCTCTGCGCATCTCAACTTCGCGTCGGCCGCCGATGTAGAAGCCTTCGCCGACGATGCGTGGCTGCCGCGTTTCGATTGGCAATTCCATTGGCGCAACGAAGGCTGGCGCAATTTCGATGAATTCCTCGGCGCGTTGAATCACAAGAAGCGCAAGAACATCCGCCACGAACGTGCGCGCGTCGAGCGCGCAGGCGTCGTCTGCGAGATTCGCCACGGCGACGAGATCGACGATCGCGAATGGCGCACGCTGCACGGCTTCTATCTCGCCACCTTCGACGACAAGGGCAATTTCCCGGCGCTGACACTCGCTTTCTTCCGCCACCTCGGCCGAGCGATGCCGCGTCGCGTGCTCGCCGTGCTGTGTCGGCGCGAGGGACGCCTGATCGCCGGCGCACTGTTGTTGCGCAGCACGACGACCTTGTATGGCCGTTATTGGGGCAGCGCGGAAGACGTCGAAGGCCTGCACTTCGAAGCGTGCTACTACCAGGGTATCGATTACTGCCTGCGCGAAGGCCTGCAGTCGTTCGAGCCGGGCGCGCAGGGCGAGCACAAGCTCGCCCGCGGATTCCTGCCGACGCGTACGCATTCCTTTCACTGGATCGCCGATGCGCCATTCCGCAGCGCGATTGCCGATGCGCTCGCGCGCGAGCGCCGCTTGCTTCAGGATTACGGCGAGGAGCTCCTCGAACACTCGCCGTATCGCCAGTGATCCGCATTCCGTTCCTGGACCCGCTCGCGCCGAAGGAATTCCCGCCGGTCGACGAAGCACTGCGCGAACCGGACGGTTTGCTCGCGGCCGGCGGCGATCTCAGTCCGGAACGCCTGCTCGCCGCGTACCGGCGCGGCATCTTTCCGTGGTATTCGCGCGGTCAGCCGATCCTGTGGTGGTCGCCCAATCCGCGCACCGTTTTCGAGACCGCTCGCATGCATGTGCCGCGGCGCCTCGCCCGCTCGCTGCGCGCGTGCGCGTGGACGATCCGCGCGGACAGCGCGTTCGATGCGGTCGTGCGCGCCTGCGCGGCACCGCGGCAGGGCCAGCGCGGCACGTGGATCGATGCGCCGATGCGCAAGGCCTATCAGCGATTGCACGAGCTCGGTCACGCGCACTCGATCGAGGTGTGGGACGGCGATAGGCTCATCGGCGGTATCTATGGTGTTTCGATCGGACGCATGTTCTTCGGCGAATCGATGTTCAGCGCGGCCGAGAACGCCTCGAAGCTGGCGTTGCTCGCGCTCGCGCGCGCGCTGCGCCAGTGGGACTTTCCGCTGCTGGATGCGCAAGTCGCATCGCCACACCTCTTCACGCTCGGTGCCATCCAGATCGAGCGCAGCGCATTTTGTGCACGCGTAAAGGACCTCTGCGAACGTGAAGGCATGTCCGGATCGTGGCGCGCGATTTTTCCCGCGTTGCGGCCGCAGGAGCTTGCAGCGTCGCCGAATCCGTCAGATTGCGGCGACGACGCCCAAAGCTGAAAAAGCGGCTCGGCATCGCACCCTTCGACGTTCCGCGGTGCGGCGGCGATCGCCTGACGCACGCTTCCGGGTGCCATTTCGCTTCCCGCGCCTGCGCGATCGTGGCAGAATCGCGCGCCGTTGCGGGATAGCTTCCCGAAAGCCAAGGAAAAAAGTGTCCAAAGACGATGTCATCGAAATGGAAGGGACGATTCTCGAAACCCTTCCGAACACGATGTTTCGCGTGAAGCTCGAGAACGGCCACGTCGTGACCGCGCACATCTCGGGCCGCATGCGCAAGAATTACATCCGCATCCTGACCGGCGACAAGGTCAAGGTCGAGATGACGCCTTACGATCTGACCAAGGGTCGCATCACGTACCGCATGAAGTGATGCCGGAACGCCGGCCGGCGTTTGTCGCGCGGTACGCGCCAGTGAATTCGATCGCTGCGGCCGCATGATCTCGCCCGCCCGCGCGCGCACCTGAAGCGGCATTCATCCCTGTTCACTCACAATCTCCGAGCCGCCGTCGCGTCGACGACGGCCCGGATTGTGCGATCGGTCGTGCCGTTCGACCGCTCGCCGCACGACTCAGTCGAAACCGTTCTGGAAGATCGCGTCGTTGTCGACGCCGTCGTATTCGTAGGCGCCGATGTCGGGCGCGATGCCGAACACGCGCTCGTGGAAGAACCCGCGCTCGTCGGAGGTGAAGTTGCGCGGGTTCGAGCCGCGGTCGATCGCGGGACTTGCTGGCGCCAGCGCATGCGTCAACGGAATCTGCAGCGAGAAATTCGCGGCGAGCGGTTCGAGCTCGGGGTCGACGCCGGTGAGCGTGTCGCCGGGCACCGCCGAGCCCGGGTTCATGATCAGGTTGTGCGACCCGGTGACCGCGCCGCGCGAGACGAAATCGAAGCTCGTGCCGGTCGCCGAGGAGTTGTTCGAAACGATCGTGCTTTCTATATCCAGCGTCGCGCCGGGGTAGAAATACAGCCCAGCGTCGTTGCCCGCTGCCGTGTTGAACGCGATCGTGCAGTTGTTGATGAACGTCGGTATCGAAGAAAACATCGCCGACGAGCCGCTCGTCGCGGCGTTCGTCGATACCGTGCTGTTGCCGATGCGTACCGCGCCGGACAGTCCGGTGAACGCCATCGCAGCGTTGTTGACCGATTGATTGTGGTCGATCGTCGAGTAATAGACGTACGAGTAGCGCTGCGCGTCGATGCCGCCACCGCTGCTGCCCGGCGCCGAAGCGATGTTGCCGCTGATCGCGCTGTAGCCGAGGTAGACGCCCGTCGACGCCTGCACGCCGCCGCCGGTCGCGGTGCCGTTGTCGGCATGAGCCTGGTTACCGCTGACGGCGGTCTTGATCAGCCGGGCCACGCCCGACGTAAACAGGCCGCCGCCCTCGATCACCGCGCCGGTCGCGCCGGTCACGGCGAGCGCGGAGTTGCCGGACACGCTGCTCGACTGGAAGTACACGGAGCCGAAACTGTAGGCGCCGCCGCCGATCGCCGAGACGCCGCTCGCCGTGTTGTTGGCGACGCCGCTGTATTCATACGCATGGATGCCGGTCGACGCGTAGATGCCGCCGCCACGCACCTGCCCGAGCGTGTTCACGAGCCCGCAGCCCGAGACGCTCGACGTGCTCAGCACGACGAGGCCGTCTGAGAGGATGCAGCCGCCTTTCGGGATCGCGGTCGCGGTGTTGTATTTGAAATATCCGTTCACCGCGTTGATGTCCTTGAGATAGAGCGTGCCGACGCCATCGTGCTCGAACACGCGGCTCGTGCCTCCCGCATCGATCGTGACCGGCTGCGCGGCGACGATCGAGAAGTTGTTCATCGGCAGCAGGATCTCGCCGCTCGCGAGCGTGATCGCGCTGCACGAGAGGCTGCCGAGGTCGGCCGTATCGCCGTCGCCGGCGTGTTCGATGACGTAACGCAGCGTGCCCGCCGTGCCGTCGTCGGCGCAGCTCGTCACTTCGTAGGTCGTTGCCGGTCGCGCCGGAACGTCAGCCTCGCGCGGCCCGGCCGGCGCCGCCTCCGGCCATGTCGCGCGCGCGTCCACGTTCGGCTGGACGCCGAAACCTGCCACGCCGAGCGCCAACGCCATGCCCGCTGCGAGACGCGTTCTCGGCAACGCGCGCTGTTTCCATGTCGTGTATTGCATAACCTTCCTCCTGGTCCGCCCGTTGCTGATGGATGGCTGAAACTCGAGCCCGGCGATGCGAAAAGCGTCGCGACGGGCTCGACACCAGCGTGAGCGCGGCGCCAGGCGGCGTCGTTCCCGGAGGCATGGGTTTTTTCTGGGAGAATTCCGGCAGAAAGATTCCGCGCCCCGGCATGCGAAGCGCAAAAGAAAAAGGCCGGGACTTTGCAGTCCCGGCCTCTTCGAAAACGCGGATGCCGCGTGCGTTACTCGACCACCGCCGGCAACTTCTCCGCCGCTTCGCATTCGACCTCGAGCTTGTCGTCCTTGACCACGAGCCTGACCTTGCCGCCTTCGGCCAGCTTGCCGAACAGGAGCTCATCCGCCAGCGCGCGCTTCACGTTCTCCTGAATCACGCGGGCCATCGGTCGTGCGCCCATCTGCGGATCGAATCCGTGCTCGGCGAGCCAGCGACGCGCATCGGCATCGACGTTCAGCGAGACGTGCTTCTCCTGCAGCTGCATCTCGAGCTCGATCAGGAATTTGTCGACCACGCGCAGGATGTGCTCGAAGTCGAGCGCGTTGAAGTGGATCACCGCGTCCAGACGATTGCGGAATTCCGGACTGAATGCGCGGCGGATCACTTCCATCGCGTCGGTCGCGTGATTCTGCTCGACAAAGCCAATCGTGCGGCGTGCGGCCTGCTGTGCAC
Source organism: uncultured Gammaproteobacteria bacterium (assembly GCA_963834755.1). Lineage (GTDB taxonomy): Bacteria > Pseudomonadota > Gammaproteobacteria > Xanthomonadales > Rhodanobacteraceae > Dokdonella_A. Next base: position 509,579 of record CAWICQ010000012.1, on the reverse strand, counting down.
CGGCGTTCGTCGTCATCACCACGATGACGTTCTTGAAGTTGGCTTCGCGGCCATTGGTGTCGGTCAGCGCGCCGCGGTCCATGATCTGCAGCAGCACGTTGTAGACGTCCGGATGCGCTTTCTCGATCTCGTCGAGCAGCAGCACGCAATGCGGGTGTTTGACGATCTGCTCGGTGAGCAGGCCGCCCTGATCGAAACCGACGTAGCCCGGAGGCGCGCCAATCAGGCGCGACACCGAGTGCGATTCCATGTATTCGGACATGTCGAAGCGCACGAGCTCGATACCGAGCTGCATCGCGAGCTGGCGCGTGACTTCGGTCTTGCCGACGCCGGTCGGACCGGCCAGCAGGAAACAGCCGATCGGCTTCTGCGGATTGCCAAGACCCGAGCGCGCCATCTTGATCGCGCTCGCCAGGGCATCGATCGCCGAATCCTGGCCGAACACGACCATCTTGAGGTTGCGATCGAGGCTCTTCAGCACGTCGCGATCCGACACCGAGACCTGCTTGGGCGGGATGCGCGCCATGCGTGCGACGATGAACTCGATTTCCGGCACGTCGACCATGCCGGTGCGCTGGTCTTCGGGAAGAAGACGCTGGCGCGCGCCGGCTTCGTCGATGACGTCGATCGCCTTGTCCGGCAACAGGCGGTCGGCGATGTGCTTGACCGAGAGATCGACCGCCGCTTTCAACGCGTCGTTGGTGTATTCGACCTTGTGGTGTTCCTCGAACCGCGTCTTGAGACCCTTCAGGATCTCGATGCTGTCGGCGATGGTCGGCTCGACGACGTCGATCTTCTGGAAGCGCCGCGCGAGCGCGCGGTCCTTTTCGAACACGCCTCGAAATTCCTGGAACGTGGTCGAACCGATGCAGCGGATCTCGCCCGAGGCGAGCATCGGCTTGATCAGGTTGGACGCGTCCATCGTGCCGCCGGATGCGGAACCGGCGCCGATGATGGTGTGGATCTCGTCGATGAAGAGGATCGCGCCCGGCTCTTTCTTGAGCTGCGCGATGACGGCCTTCAGGCGTTTTTCGAAATCGCCGCGGTACTTGGTGCCTGCGACGAGCGCGCCAAGATCAAGCGCCCAGATCGTGCAATCTTTCAGCACGGCCGGTACGTTGTTCTCGACGATGCGCTTGGCCAAACCTTCGGCCAGCGCGGTCTTGCCGACGCCGGCTTCGCCGACGTACAGCGGATTGTTCTTGCGGCGGCGACACAGCACCTGGATCGTGCGCTCGACTTCTTCCTGGCGCCCGATCAAGGGATCGATCTTGCCCTGCCGCGCGAGATCGTTGAGGTTGTTGGCGAATTCGGTCAGCGGATTGCCGCGCGGCTCTTCGCTGCCTTCGGCTTCGCGACCGGGCTCGCCCTGCGGCTGCTGGCCGGTTTCCTGGCCAATCTTGGCGATGCCGTGCGAGATGTAATTGACGACGTCCAGGCGCGAGACTTCCTGTTGCCCGAGGAAATAGACGGCGTGCGAATCCTTCTCGCCGAAGATCGCGACCAGCACATTGGCGCCGGTGACTTCTTTGCGACCCGACGACTGCACGTGATAAACCGCGCGCTGCAGCACGCGCTGGAAGCCGAGCGTCGGCTGCGTGTCGCGCTCGTCGTTCGGCGGCAGCACGGGCACGGTCTCGGTGATGATCGAGCGCAGGTCGCGGCCGAGCTTGCCGATGTCGGCATTACAGGCGCGCAGAACCGCGGCGGCTGAAGGATTCTCGAGCAGCGCGAGCAGAAGGTGCTCGACGGTCATGAACTCATGACGCTGCTCTCGGGCTTCCTTGTAGCACTGGCCGATGGTGAGCTCGAGGTCTTTGCTGAACATCCGTTACGTCTCCACAAGTTCCAGCGGTATTGTTCCAACCGTGCAAGATTGGGGCCGGCTAGGCCTTTTCCATAGTGCACAACAACGGGTGCTGGTGGGTACGTGAAAATTCGTTGACCTGGGTGACCTTTGTTTCCGCAACCTCTCTTGTAAAGACGCCGCAGACCCCCTTGCCGCGAGTATGCACGTGGAGCATGACCTGCGTGGCCCGCTCGCGATCCAGGTTGAAGAAGGTTTCGAGGACCACCACGACGAAATCCATCGGCGTGAAGTCGTCGTTGAGCAGGATGACCTGATAGAGCGGTGGGCGCGCGACCTCGGGCCGCGCCTCTTCCAGGACGAGGCCGGGGCCATGTTCGCTGCGCCGGTCGGTTTGCTGGGTCATGAGCCTCGATTTCTCACCGAACGGCCTCAGTATAGCGCCGCGGTCCTGCCCGTTTGCGTCATATGCGGCGTACCGTGACGGCATCGAGCCGACGACATCGCCAACACCAGCCGCCGCAACGCGGCTCCTGTAGACTTTCCGACATGATTGTTTCGGACACGCATCCAGATTCCATCAAGGCCATGCTGGCCGCAGACGATGCCATATGGCGTCCGCATGTCACGGTCGCAACCGTCGTGCCGCGCGATGGGCGTTTTCTTCTGGTCGAAGAGGACATCCGCGGACGCATCGTGCTGAACCAGCCGGCCGGACACCTCGATCCGGACGAATCGCTGCAGGCCGCCGCCGTGCGCGAGACGCTCGAGGAAACCGGCTGGGACGTCGCGCTCGACTGTCTCCTCTGCGTTCAGCAGTGGCGCAATCCGGATTCCGAGCGCCACTTCGTGCGCTTTACGTTCGCCGCGGTGCCGATTCGTCACCATCCGACGCGCGCGCTCGATGACGGCATCCTGCGCACGCTCTGGCTCGACCGCGAAGAGATAGCCGCCGAGGCCGCGCGCCTGCGCAGTCCGATGGTGCTGGCCAGCATCGACGACTGGCTCACGGGCCGTCGCATTCCTCTCGACGCGATCCACTGGCTGCCGTCGGATACGGCGTCGGCCTGAATCGCATGACGCCGTCACTGGTCATCGTCGGCATGTCGGGCGGCGTCGACTCCTCGGTCGCGGCGCTCCTGCTGAAGCGGTCGGATACGCCGATCGCCGGCATGTTCATGCAGAACTGGGAAGAGGACGATCGCAACGGCGCGTGCCGCGCCGATGCCGATCGCAAGGATGCGCTCGCGGTCTGCGCGCGGCTCGGCATTCCGCTGCACCTTCGAAATTTCGCCGCCGAGTACTGGGATCAGGTGTTCGCGCATTTTCTCGATGAATACCGCGCGGGCCGCACGCCGAATCCCGATGTGCTATGCAACCGCGAGATCAAGTTCAGAACGTTCCTCGATCATGCGCGCGCGCTCGGCGCGGAGCGCATCGCGACCGGCCACTACGCACGCACCGACTGCGTCGATGGCCGCTGGCGCCTGCTTCGCGCGCGCGACGCGGCGAAGGACCAGAGTTATTTCCTGCACGCGCTGCAGCAGGAAGCGCTGTCGGCGACGCTGTTTCCGATCGGCGAGCTCGACAAGACCGACGTCCGCGCGATGGCCCGCGACGCGATGCTGCCGACGCACGCGAAGAAGGATTCGACCGGCATCTGCTTCATCGGCGAGCGCGATTTCCGCGCGTTTCTTGCCGACTACATTCCGGGACGGCGCGGCGAGATCCATACGCCGGACGGCGACACGGTCGGCGAGCACGGCGGCGTCTTCTTCTACACGCTCGGCCAGCGCAGCGGCCTTGGCATCGGCGGCCGCGCGGAAAGCGCCGGCGATCCGTGGTATGTCGTCGGCAAGGATGTCGCGCGCAACGTGCTGATCGCCGCGCAAGGAAACGCCAATGAGTGGCTGCAATCGCGAAAGCTGGCGGCGAATGAATTGACCTGGGTCTCCGGTGCGCCGCCGGATGCCACCGAGTTCCACTGCACAGCGAGAACGCGTTACCGGCAAGTCGACCAGGCCTGCTCGGTACGCATTTCCGGCACGACCGGCGAAGTGACGTTCGACCAACCGCAGCGCGCCGTGACGCCCGGCCAATCCGTCGTCTTCTACGATGGCGACGTCTGCCTCGGCGGCGGCATCATCCAGCGCAGCGACGCGCCGTTCGGAGGCTGGCACGATGCCGATGCGTGAGGCCCGCGTGATCGCGCTCGCCGGCGTATTCCAGGCGTGCCGGATGGTTCATGAGCTCGCCACCAGCGGCCTGACCGAAACCGCGAGCGCGGAAGCCAGTCTCGCCAGCATCTTCCGCATCGACGCCGAAAGCTCGGCCGACGTCTTCGGCGGCATCTCGGGCGTGCGCCTTGGTCTGGAGCAATTGATCGCGCAGCTCGACGACGGCACACGCGATCTTGCCTTTACCCAACTCGTGCTCAACGTGCTGCGCATCGCGCGCCGGCTCGATCGCGAAACGGCGGTGCGTGCGCGCCTGCGGTCCGGCATCGAAACGATTGAGCCCAGTGCGCGCCTCGATCTCCTCAACACCGACGTGCAGGCGCGCCTCGCCGCGCTTTATTGCGACACGCTCTCGCACCTGCGCCCGCGCGTGATCGTGCACGGCAACCCGGCGCACCTCGGCAACCCGCACGATGTCGAGCAGATCCGCGCGATGCTGCTCGCTGCGGTACGCGCCGCCGTGCTCTGGCGGCAAGTCGGCGGCGGACAATTCCGGTTGCTGTTGCGGCGTCGCGAATACGCGATGCTGGCGAGGGGGTTGTTGGCTAGGTGTACGTTGGATCGAGGTTAGGTTTTTTCTTCTTTCGTTTTGGCGCTCGCGTTTCAATCTCGTGGTTCCGGCGGAGGCTGGGATGGTCCTTCGTCGTTCTTGCGATCGGCTCTCAATCTCTCGTCGTCCCGGCGAAAGCCAGGATCCAGCGTCTCTGCTTCTCTCTGGTTTTTTGGGTTTCGCGAGGACCGATTCACGTCCTTGTGTGGTTTCGTCCGCCTTCCTGGCGGCCGAGTTACTTTCTCTTGCTTGTGCAAGAGAAAGTAACCAAAGAGAACACACCCTCGGTGTCGCGCCGGCGCTGTGCGCCGGTGCGCTACGGGCGGCCGGGGTTTCGCTGACGGCACATCCTGTGCCTGCAGCGAAATGAGCGCGATCCCTCGCGCTCACCCGCGTGCGGCGCACGCGGGCCTCTTCCGTCCGCCCTTCGCCGCGGCACAGAGGGACCCAGAGTCAAGAGCAAAGCCGCAAAGCGACGTTGCTTTGGATTCTGCGGCCAGGACGGCCGCGCTCTGGCTCCTACCGGGTCCCTCTCGGCCGCGGCGAGGGCGCGTAGGGAAAAACCCGAAAGGGCGCGCGCACGATGCGCGCGCGTTCGCTGTCGGCACACGGACGTACCGTCAGCGAACCTTCGGAGCGGCCTCGCGAAGTCGCCGGACAGGAGTCCGGCGACCGCGGCCGCGAGGGTGCCCTTCTCTTTGGTTACTTTCTCTTGGGCAAGCAAGAGAAAGTGACTCGGCCGCCAGGATGGCGGACGAAAATACACAGGGACGTGAGTCGGTCTTCGCGTTGCGCTATCAATCCAAAAAAAATCAATCGAACACGGCGAACATAGAACCAACAACACCATCCCCACCCAACCCTCCCCTTGAAGGGGAGGGCTCAAGCCACAGCTAAACACCGCGACGAGTCGCAGGAAAGTAACCAAATCGGCGATAATAGTGGGCTCACGCCCGCCTCCGTTCCACGGAAGGCCGCCGCGCGCAACGCGCGCGTAAAAGACGCAAGGAGAACCATCGAATGAACGACTCGTTTTCGACCCGGGACATCCTCGAGGTCAACGGCACGCACTACCAGATCCGCAGCCTCGCCAAGCTCGGCCAGCGTTTCGATCTCAAGCGCCTGCCCTATTCGATGAAGATCCTGCTCGAGAATCTGCTGCGCCACGAGGACGGCGCGAATATCACGGCGAAGGAAATCGAGGCGGTCGCGAACTGGGACGCGAAGAAGGAACCCGACACCGAAATCTCGTTCATGCCGGCACGCGTCGTGCTGCAGGATTTCACCGGCGTGCCGTGCATCGTCGATCTCGCCGCGATGCGCGATGCGATGAAAAAACTCGGCGGCGATCCGAACAAGATCAACCCGCTTTCGCCGGCAGAGCTCGTGATCGACCATTCCGTGCAGGTCGATTCGTTCGGCAAGGCCGAGTCGCTTGATCTCAACGTCAAGATCGAATTCGAGCGCAACCGCGAGCGCTACAGCTTTCTGCGCTGGGGCCAGAAGGCCTTCGACAACTTCAAGGTCGTGCCGCCGCGCACCGGCATCGTGCATCAGGTCAACCTCGAATACCTCGCGCGCGTCGTGATGACGGCGGAAAAAGACGGCGAATGGCATGCGTACCCGGACACCGTGTTCGGCACCGATTCGCACACGACGATGATCAACGGTATCGGCGTGCTCGGCTGGGGCGTCGGCGGTATCGAAGCCGAAGCCGCGATGCTCGGGCAGCCGTCGTCGATGCTCATCCCGCAAGTCGTCGGCTTCAAGCTGACCGGCCGCCTGCCGGAAGGCTCGACCGCGACCGATCTCGTCCTGACCGTGACGCAGATGCTGCGCAAGCACGGCGTGGTCGGCAAGTTCGTCGAATTCTTCGGCGACGGTCTCGCGCATCTCGCGCTCGCCGATCGCGCGACGATCGGCAACATGGCGCCCGAGTACGGCGCGACCTGCGGGATCTTTCCGATCGATGCCGAAGCGATCCATTACCTGCGACTTTCGGGACGCGACGCGAAGCAGATCACGCTCGTCGAGGCGTACGCGAAAGCGCAAGGCCTCTGGCACGACGCGACGACGCCGCACGCCGAATACAGCTCGACGCTCGAGCTTGACCTTGGCGAAGTCAAACCTTCGCTTGCCGGTCCGAAGCGTCCGCAGGATCGCGTGCTCTTGCAAGATGTGCGCGCGAGCTACAAGCAAGCGATCAGCGTGCTCACCGCGAACCGCAAGCAGAAGAACGGCAGTATCGAGCGCTTCGCCAACGAAGGCGGCGGCACCGCGGTCGGTCACGACGAGAGCGCGTGCGGGCGCGGCCAGCGCGTCTCGATGCGCGGCGAGGATTTCGATCTGCACGATGGCGCCGTCGTCATCGCGGCGATCACGTCGTGCACGAACACATCGAATCCGGCGGTCATGATCGGCGCGGGTCTGCTCGCGCGAAAAGCCGTGGCGAAGGGCCTGAAGGCCAAGGCATGGGTCAAGACGTCGCTCGCGCCGGGCTCGAAGGTCGTCACCGACTACCTCGAGCGCGCCGGACTTCTGGACGAACTGGACAAGCTCGGCTTCTATCTCGTCGGTTACGGCTGCACGACCTGCATCGGCAATTCGGGTCCGCTGCCGGATGAAATCAGCAAGGGCGTCACTCGACGGCGATCTCGCGGTCGCATCGGTGCTGTCCGGCAACCGCAACTTCGAAGGCCGTGTGCATCCCGAAGTCAAGATGAACTATCTCGCCTCGCCGCCGCTCGTCGTCGCGTACGCACTGGCCGGCACCGTCGACATCGACATGACCAAGGAACCGCTCGGCAACGGCAGCGACGGCAAGCCGGTTTATCTCAAGGACATCTGGCCGACCAACAAGGAAATCGGCGATTTGATCGCGCGCTCGATCGGGCCGGAGCTTTTCACGAAGAGCTACTCCGACGTATTCAAGGGCGACAGCCGCTGGAGCGCGATCCCATCACCCGAGGGCGAGATTTATCGCTGGGAGCCGTCGACATATATCAAGAATCCGCCGTATTTCGACGGCATGACGATGCAGCCCGGTGCGGTCAGCGATATCGAGGGCGCGCGCTGCCTCGGCCTGTTCGGCGATTCGATCACGACCGATCACATCTCGCCGGCCGGAAACATCAAGAAGGATTCGCCGGCCGGGCGCTACCTGATCGAGCACGGCGTGCAGCCGGTCGATTTCAATTCGTACGGCTCACGCCGCGGCAACGACGACGTGATGGTGCGCGGCACGTTCGCCAACATCCGCATCCGCAACCTGATGCTCGACGGCGTCGAAGGCGGCTACACGTTGCACGTGCCGAGCGGACAGCAGCTCGCGATCTATGACGCCGCGATGAAATACAAAGCCGAGGGCACGCCGCTGATCGTCCTCGCCGGCAAGGAATACGGCACGGGCTCGTCGCGCGACTGGGCGGCCAAAGGCACGCTGCTGCTCGGCGTCAAGGCCGTCATCGCCGAAAGTTTCGAGCGCATCCATCGCTCGAACCTGGTCGGCATGGGCGTGCTGCCGCTGCAGTTCCGCGACGGCGAAAACGCGAAATCGCACGGCCTCAGCGGCAAGGAAACCTATGCGATCTCCGGACTGACGACGCCCGACACGCGCGAAGCGATCGTTATCGCTCGCGCTGACGACGGCGTCGAAAAACGCTTCATGGTCCGCGTGATGCTGCTGACGCCGAAGGAGCGCGAGTTCTACCGTCACGGCGGCATCCTGCCTTACGTGCTGCGCCAGCTTGCCGGACGGCCCGGTCCGGCCGCGGCCAAAGCAGCCTGACATCGGCGCATATCGATCCAGGCTGCGCAATTCTGCGCCGCCGCGCCGACGATTCGCAGCGCGGCGGCGCGGATCTGAGCAGCGGCTGCGCGCGGCGCTAAGTCGAAAGCGTCCAGCTCGCGTTGTAACAAATCCAGCGGCTGCCTTCGCGCCGCCAGCCGCTGACGATGGCATAGGTCTCGCGCCCGCCGGGAAGCCAGCGCCGCGAGGCGTCGTTGAATGTCACATCGAATTTCGCCGTCGCCCGGTCGCCCTCCACGGTGACGTCGATGGCGCCGACGGCGACGCCGATCGACTCGTTGCGCAGGAACTGAAGCTTCAGGAGCCGCGACAACCCGTCGCGATCGATCTCGCCATTGTTCCCGGTGAAATCCTCGGCGATCTCGCCGGTCACGCCGGCGGGCTGGCGCGCTTCGGCGGCGCTGCGCATGGTCTCGATCGAGGTCCGGATCTGGACCTCGTCCGGCGGTCGCGCGCATCCGGCTGCAACCACGACCATCGCCAGGCCGAGAACGAATCGCGTCGTACACTTGCAATCTTCGCCGATCCTGCGTTGCATTGCGGCTTGCCGCCTCTTCTGGGCTTATGCTGCAATTCTCGCCGCGTGGGGGCCTCGATGGAACCACGAGGACAACAGCGGGCGCAGGCGGCGCCCGCTGGTCTGGAGAACTCATGACGAGCAACGATCGTCCTTGGCTGGCAAGTTACCCAAAGGGCATTCCGGCCGAGATCGATCCGAGCCGTTATCGTTCCGTCGCAGCGTTGCTCGATGAATGCTGCGAGCGCTTCCGCCATCGTCCTGCCTTCGTCAACATGGGCAAGTCGATCACGTACGACGACCTCGATCGGCTGAGCGCGTCGCTTGCGAGTTATTTCCTCAACGATCTGAAGCTGGCCAAGGGCGATCGGGTGGCGATCATGCTGCCGAACGTCCTGCAGTATCCGATTGCGATCATGGCCGTGCTGCGCGCCGGCTTGACGCTGGTCAATACCAATCCGCTGTACACCGCGCGCGAGCTCAAGCATCAGCTCGAAGATTCGGGCGCAGCGGCGATCGTCGTGCTGGACAACTTCGCGCACACGCTGGCCGCGGTGCTCGGCGAAACGCATTGCCGCCACGTGATCTGCACCGGTCTCGGCGACATGCTGGGTTTGCCGAAATCGGCGATCACGAATTTCGTGGTGCGCTATGTAAAGAAGCTGGTGCCGCCGTATTCGATCGCGGGCGCCGTCCGCTTCAACGACGCGATGCGCCGCGGGGCGCGCGCCAAAGCGCCCAAGCCCGACATCACCGGCGACGACATCGCGTTCCTGCAATACACCGGCGGCACAACCGGCGTCGCCAAGGGCGCGATGCTGACCCATCGCAACATGGTTGCGAACATGCTGCAGGCGCTGGCGTGGATCAGCCCGAACATGCGCGAGGGCGAGGAAGTCGTCGTCACCGCCCTGCCGCTGTATCACATCTTCGCGTTGACGGCGAACTTCCTGGTTTTCGCGCGTGTCGGCGGCTACAACCACCTGATCACGAACCCGCGCGACATGCCGGCGTTCGTGAAAGCGATCAGCACGATCCGTTTCACTGCGCTGACTGGCGTCAACACGTTGTTCGCTGGCCTTTTGAACACGCCCGGTTTCGACAAGGTCGATTTTTCACGCTTGCACCTGACGCTCGGCGGCGGCATGGCCGTGCAGCGCGCGGTCGCCGATCGCTGGAAAAAAGCAACCGGCTGCACGCTGGCCGAGGCGTACGGCCTTACGGAAACCTGCCCTGCGGTCTGCATCAACCCGCTCGATATTCCCGAATACAACGGATCGATCGGGCTGCCGATTCCGTCGACCGACGTCTCGATCCAGAACGATGACGGCCAGCCGCTGCCGATCGGCGAAATCGGCGAGCTGTGCGTGCGCGGACCGCAAGTCATGAAGGGCTATTGGCACCGGCCCGACGAGACCGCGAAGGTGCTTGCGGCGGACGGCTGGCTGCGCACCGGCGACATCGCGCGCATTGACGATCAGGGATTCGTCTTCATCGTCGATCGCAAGAAGGACATGATTCTCGTATCCGGTTTCAATGTGTATCCGAACGAAATCGAGGACGTCGTCGCGCAGCAGCCGGGCGTGCTCGAAGTCGCGGCAGTCGGCGTGCCCGACGAGAAATCCGGCGAAGCGGTCAAGATCGTCATCGTGCGCAAGGACCCGACGCTCACCGTCGACGACGTTCGCGCGCACTGCCGCGCGAACCTGACCGGCTACAAGCAGCCCAAGTACATCGAGTTCCGCGATTCGCTGCCGAAGACCAATGTCGGCAAGATCCTGCGCCGCGAATTGCGTGACCCGGCGCCTGCCGAAGCGGCCCCCGCGACGCAGGCCTAGTCGCGATCGGCGTTCGGCGCGTTCAGGTCCGACGTATCAGTTGCGAAGTCTCGGGTCAGGTCCGGAAGTACTCGAGCCGGTCGGCGTAACCGCCGAGGAGATTCCACAGCGGAGCCTCCTTCTCGGCCGGGATGCGCGTGTACGCAAACCCGATGTGCTCGGCCGTCACCCGCGCGACGGTTGCCTCCAGATGGATGTTGAGGTCGGCGCCGATCATCATGTCGAGCGCGAACAGGTCGCCGACACGGTGCCCCCAGCCGTCGGGCTTGCGCACCAGAACCCCGGACGCCGAGATGTCCTCGATATCCGTCGTCCAGGCGTCAGCCCCGCGGCTCAAGAGCACGGTCGATTGCATCGGCATCCGCGCCGAACGCGCGCCCGAGCGTGCCCTCTCCTCGTTGGTCACCGCGATTCCCTCTGCTCCTGGATGACCGACGCAGCGGTCGGTTCTTAAGAGTCAATAATCATGCCAATAACTGGCATGCGATGGAAAAGTCACTTAACCGATAATTTTCACGATTGTTAAACATTGGCGGAGGCGGATTTTATGCCCCCTTTCGCCCGGGTTTTCGCAAAAACAGGGCCTTAAGATGCATTTGCATATCTGACATCAGGTGTCAAATTTCACACAATTTTTGCGCTACACTGAAACTGATCGTCCCGATCCTGGGGGCACTGGAGGGGTGCAGCGCATAGCCGCTACGTGCACGATCAACGTGGCGGCGTCCAAGCTGAGGGGTTTCCGACCATGACCGCCGTCGAAGTTTTACATCGTGACCAAGATTTCCGTTTGCTGCGCACACAAGAAGACGCAGTCGACAACGCTTACTGGTGTTTCATGCACGCACATCGTTTCCCGCGCGACACGGGATACCGCGCGTGCTTCTCCGTGCCGCTGATGAAGGAGATGCGCGAGTTTCTCAAGCGTACTGCCGATCAGCTCACGATGCGAGCCGCCAACAACGATGGCGGCCTTGCGCACATCGTGATGGCTTCGGATGCAAACGTTTACAACCTCGGCGGCGATCTCGAACTGTTCTGCCGCCTGATCCGCGAGCGCAATCGCGAACATCTGCTCGCCTACGCGCGCCTGTGCGTCGAAGGCGTGCATGAGCTGCACGCCGCGCTCAACCGCAATGCGCACACGGTCGCGCTCGTCCAGGGCGACGCGCTCGGCGGCGGACTCGAGCTTGCGCTTTCGTGCCAGACCGTCGTCGCAGAACGCGGCATCGGCATGGGCTTTCCCGAAGTGCTGTTCGATCTCTTCCCGGGCATGGGTGCGTATTCGTTCCTGTGTCAGCGCGTCAGCCCGCGCCTCGCCGAAGAGATGATGCTCAACGGCACGATCTATTCGAGCGAAGATCTGCACCGCATGGGTGTCATCGACATCCTTGTGCCGAAGGGCGAAGGCGTGCAGGCGGTTCACGAACTGATCCGTCGCAACCATCGCATCGCGCACGCGCGCGCGGCGATGAACCGCGTCCGCCAGATCGCCAAGCCGGTGACGCTGGCCGAGCTGATGCAGGTCACCGAAGTGTGGGTCGACACCGCACTGCAACTCGGTGAGAAGTCGCTGCGCACGATGGAGCGCCTGGTCCGCGCTCAGCAGAAGCGTCCGGCCGTTGTCGAGTCGGAGCCCGCGCAGGAACAACCTGCGTTCGCGCGCATGTCGGCCGTGGTCTGAAGCTTTACGGAAACCCTCCGCAATACCGTGAACGCGGGCCCGATCAGCTGATTCGATCCGGCCCGCGTTCCGATTCCTGAGATACCGAAGCTGTCTTCAATGCGTTGCGAGCGACTTCGAGTTGCTCGCGCAGAGTACGGATCCGCGGCCGCCATTCGCGCGCCAGCTGCCAGTTGCCCAGCCGCATCGTTTCAGACGCCGCACTCGCAAGGCGCACGGCGCCCATGTTGCCGGCGACACCTTTGAGTGCGTGGCAATGATCGCGGAACATGTCCCACTGCGTGCCGGCGCCGGTCTTTTCCAGCTCGCCAATGCTCTTCAGCGCATCGCGCAGGCATTCGTCGAGGAACAATCCGAGGAAATCGTTGCCGAGCTGAAGTTCTTTCAGCTCGTCGAGCACGTTGCGCGAAATGACCGTTTCCGACGCCGCCGCTTCCGCCACGACCTGCGCGGGTTTGATCTGGCTTTCCGACGAGCCGAGCGCGATATCCGCGAGCGCATCCAGCAGACGATTCACCGCGATCGGTTTGGTCAGGAACGCGCGCGCGCCGGCTTGCTCGCACGCACGCACCGTTGACGCGGTCGCATCCGCGCTCAGCACGACGAACGGCGTCAACGACTGCGCGCCGGCTTCCATCACGCGCACCTGCTTCAGCACATCGAGACCGCTGACGCCCGGCATGTGCAGGTCGATGATGACGCCGTCGAAATGTCCATCCTCGAGCGCCGCGAGCACATCTTCGCCGCTGTCGACGGTTTGTGCCTGATGGCCGGCTTTTTCGAGAAGACGGCACAGCACGGTGAGATTGGCTGGCTGATCGTCCGCGACGAGCAGGCGCAACGGACGCACGCGCGCGCGATGGCGGATGAACGGATCGTCGAACGCGATGACGTTCTCGCCGCCGTACGCGACTTCGGCTGCCTTCTGACTTTGCGCAGCCTCGGCTTCGGCGGCGATACCGAACGGCATCTCGACCCAGAAATGCGAACCCTCGCCTTCGCGGCTCTCAAAACCGATCTGGCCGCCGAGCAATTCGGTTAGCGCCTTGGCGATCGTGGTGCCGAGACCGGTGCCGCCGAAACGGCGCCCGTGGCCGGCGTCGGCCTGTTCGAACGCCTGGAAAATACGGCCTTGCGCGGATTCCGGAATGCCGATGCCGGTATCGCGCACCGAAAAGCGCAGCAGCGCGCGATTTTCCCAGGGCGAGCCGACGCAGCTCACCGATACGAGCACGCGGCCCTGCTCGGTGAACTTGACCGCATTGGAAACGAGATTGACCAGCACCTGACGCAGATGATTGCCGTCGCCGTGCAGGAAATCGGGCACTTCTCGCGCGATGTCGACTTGGAAGACCAGGCCCTTCTTCTGCGCGGTCGGCTGCAACATCAGCTGGATGCCGCGCAGCGTGTCGCTCAGGCGGAAATCGCCGTCGACGCGCTTGAGCTTGCCAGCCTCGATCGCGGAGATGTCGAGCACATCCTCGACCAGCGCGAGCAGCGTGCATGCCGACGCCTGCAGAACGTCCGAGCATTCGCGCTGCTCGGCATTGAGTTTGGTCGTTGCCAAGAGCTCGGACATGCCCACGATGCCGTTCAGCGGCGTGCGGAACTCGTGGCTCATGTTGGCGAGGAAGCGGCTCTTCGCTTCGTTGGCGCGGCGTGCTTCCTCGGTCGCGCGCGTCAACGCGCGCAGCAGCGAGGTCAGATAAGCCGGAATCGCGACGAGACCGGCGAGGAGGCCCCAGGCCAGCGCCTGGTTTTCCAGCCAGTACGGTGTCGTGGTGATGACAAACAGGAACGAAAGGCTCGCCAGGCCCACCGCGCCGAGCAGGAACCGCGGCCCGAAACGCAGGCCGTTGCCGATCGTGACCCAGAGATAGACGACGTAGACCGGCGCGAGATGCGCGCCCATCAGGTGCATCGCGGCGCCCATCATGGTGTAGTCGGCGACCATGCCGACCACACGCCGCGCACGCGAAACGCCAGGCTGGCGCGCGATGGCGACGAGGATGCCGGTGCCGACCAGCGACTCGATCAGCACGTACAGGAGGACCGTGCGCAGGTCCGGATCCTGGAAACCCGCGACCGTGCCGACGCCGCAGAGGTAGATCAGGACGACGACCAGGATCGCCAGGCGCACGAACGCCTGACCGTGCTCGCTATCCGGCCGGTTCGCGTAAGAGGCGCGCAGGCGGGCGAAGAGCGGGCTCATTCCTTCGAACCAGGGCGACACGACTGACATCCTTCAGAGCCCCAGGCCGGGCGGCGCCAGCTTGGCGTGAAGGATGTCGAGGATTCGTGCTTGATTGGCGAGTAGCACATCTACACAGGAGGGATCAAAAAGCGTGCCACGATTCGCCTGTATGTAGTCGAAAGCCTCGTCCGCGCTCCAGGCCCGCTTGTAAGGGCGCTCGGAGGTCAAGGCGTCGAAGACATCGGCCACGGCCACGATGCGCGCCGCCTGCGGGATGTCCTCGCCCTTGATCCCGTCCGGGTAGCCCGATCCGTCCCACCGCTCATGGTGGCGCAGCGCGATTACGGCGCCCATCTGGACGAAACGGCTCTGGCTGTCGCGCAGGATCTCGTAGCCGATCAGCGGGTGCCGGCGCATGACCGAGAATTCCTCGTCGGTCAGGCTGCTGCGTTTGAGCAGGACGGCATCCGGGATGCCGATCTTGCCGATATCGTGCAGCGGCGCGGCCAGCGTGAGGATCGCGCCCTCTTCCTCGGGCACGCCGAGTGCTTCGGCGATCAGCTCGGCGTAATGCGACATGCGCAGGAGGTGGATTCCGGTGCCGAGATCACGGTATTCGATCGCCTTGGCCAGCCTGAACAGCGTCTCCCGCTCGCGCTGCTCGACTTCCTGCAGGCTGGCAAGGACCCTTTGTTCGAGCGAACGAGCGCGTTCCTTGACCGATTCGCCCTGCTGGCGCATCTGCAGCAGATTCTTGCAGCGCGAACGCAATTCGCGCGGACGCACGGGCTTGACCAGGAAATCGATGACGCCCGCTTCGAGGGCCGCCTGCCGCACCGGCTCGTCGCCGACGACGCTGATCAGGACGATCGGAACGTCACGACGTGACAACGAACGTCTGAACCGGCGCGCGAACTCGAGCCCGTCCATTTCGGGCATGCGGTAATCGAGCAGGAGAAGGTCGGCGCCGTTGCCCTCGGACCAGCGCAAGGCCTCGACCGGATTGCCGAAATCGGAGACCCGGATGCCTGGCCCGATGCCTTCGACGACATGTCGCAGCATCGTGCGCGCAGAAGGCTGATCGTCGACGATTAATACGTTCACCAAGCTCTCCGCGATGATGACCCGGTCGCCCCCTGTCTGGCGCCGATCTTTCCGGCCGCCCGACCGACCTCTGCGGATCCCGGTTCATCCATCTGCTGGGCACGACGATTCCCGTCGGGGCAATCGCCGAGTCGTGGCAGAGCTAGGCTAGCACACTCGCCATGCAGAGAAGCATGGTCTTGCCGAGAAATCAGGGGCTTCGGGCGAGTTTTCGCGGCGGTTTCGCACATGGCGTAACGCGCGGACGGCGAGGCCACGCTTGTCCCGTCTCCCGCTTGCGGGAGAGGAGAAATAGCCGGGCATGCGGTGTTGAACCAACGTGCCCTCACCCTACCCTCTCCCGCAAGCGGGAGAGCGTAAATGGCGCGGCGGTTTTCCCTAGGTCTCCGGCCGCAGGTACGGAAACAGCAGCACGTCGCGGATCGAAGGCACGTCCGCGAACAGCATGACCAGCCGGTCGATGCCGACGCCCAGGCCACCCGCCGGCGGCATGCCGTATTCGAGCGCGCGGATGTAGTCCGCGTCGTAGTGCATGGCCTCGTCGTCGCCGGCCTCCTTGGCCCGTGCCTGGGCCAGGAAGCGCTCGGCCTGATCCTCCGGATCGTTGAGCTCGGAGAAGCCATTCGCCATTTCCTTGGCGCCGATGAAGAGCTCGAAGCGGTCCGTCACCTCGGGATCGTGATCGCTCGCCCGCGCGAGCGGCGATACCTCGGTCGGGTATTGCGTGATGAAGGTCGGCTGCACGAGCGTCGCCTCCACCGTTGCTTCGAAGATTTCGGTCAAAAGCTTGCCGGTTTCGTATTCGTTCTTGACGTGCAATCCGAGCCGCGCGCAATGCCGCGCCATCGCCGCGCGATCGCGAAGATCGCCTTCGGCAATTTCGGGATTGTGGTGGCGCACCGCCTCGCTCATCGCCCAGCGCCGGAACGGCGGGCCGAGATCGACGTCGCGACCTTCCCAGGTCAAGGCGGTACGTCCGAGCGTCGCGAGCGCCGTTTCGCGGATCATCGCCTCGGTGAGATCCATGATCTCGCCGTAGGTCGCGTAGGCCTGATACAACTCGAGCATCGTGAACTCGGGATTGTGCCGCGTCGAAACGCCCTCGTTGCGGAAATTCCGGTTGATCTCGTAGACGCGTTCGAATCCGCCGACCACGAGACGCTTCAGATAAAGCTCCGGCGCCACGCGCAAATACATGTCGAGATCGAGCGCGTTGTGATGCGTCACGAACGGTCGCGCGGTCGCACCGCCCGGGATCGGATGCATCATCGGCGTTTCGACTTCCATGAAACGCCGCGGCTCGGCTTCGAGCCATTGCCGCATGAAGCGGATCATCGCCGAGCGCAGCGCGAACACGCGACGCGATTCGGGCGTGACGATGAGATCGACGTAGCGCTGCCGGTAACGCTGCTCGACGTCGGAAAGCCCATGCCACTTGTCCGGCAGCGGCCTGAGCGACTTCGTGATCAGCCTGAGCGCATCGGCCTTGACCGAAAGCTCGCCGGCCTTCGTGCGCATCATCGTGCCTTCCGCGCCCACGATATCGCCGCGATCGAGCGACTTGATGATCTCGTAGGCATCGCCGAGCGCATTCGCCTGCGCGAAGATCTGTATCTCGCCCGTGAAGTCGCGGATCGGGATGAAGGCGACCTTGCCCTGCCCGCGTTTGGCCATGACGCGGCCAGCCACGCGGACTCGGCGATTTGCGCCGGCGATCGCGTCGGCATTCCAGCGCTCGGCGTCTTCGTATTCCCGCTGCAGATCGCCGGCGAAGTCGTCGACCTTGAAATCGTTCGGAAACGCGATGCCTTTCGCGCGCAACGCGCGCAGTTTCTCGCGGCGTTCGGCGATCAGTTTGTTTTCGTCTTCGCTCATGCGGTCAGCGGATTGTGGGTTTTCAGTTCCGGAAACCGGGAAAAATCCCGATCAGCGGTCCAGAGCTCGTTGACGCCGTGCGCGAGGCAGATCGCCGCGATGCGCGCATCGTGGATCATCGCACCCCTGACGTCGCCGCGCCCGATGAAACGGGCGAGCCACTGCATATGATCGACGCCCTCGCCGATCAGCCGCAGGCTCGGCGAAGCGGCGATATTGCGGATCGCAAGCCAGGCGAGCCTGGGCGTCGACGGCGGCTTGAATCTCGCATGGGTCACCACCGCGAAGAACTCATGCACCGACGGCCAGGCGATCGCCCACGGCTGGCCGCCCTCGGCCAGCACGCGCAACGCCGCGGCGGCGGCAACATGCTGCGGCATGTCCACGCGATGGGCGTAGACAAGCAGATTCGTGTCGACGGCGATCATGCCTTGCGCTTTGCGCGCTTCTTGCGGGCCGGTGCATTTCTCTTGCGCACCGCGTCAGTCGCGCTCGACTCCGCGACGCCACGGACTTCGTGTCCGATGGACGCGCGTTCGTTCGCCTCGGCGATCAGCGCGTTGACGTCGGCTGTCGACGTGCCGCTCCGAAACGGCTTACCGGCGACGATCGGCGCGAATCGGTACTTCGGCCTGCGAACATCGCGATCGAGCACCAGACGCAGCCCATCTTCGACCAGCGCGCGCAAGGTCACGCCGTCGCGTTTCTGCACGAGTTTCGCGCGACTGATCAGGTCGTCGGCGATGTCTATGGTGGTCTTCACAGCGGTGTCTTGTCCGTCGATATGGGCACCCATATCGTATGCCAACAAAGCGCAAAGCACAAACCGCGATCAGGCATCCGCGCGTTTCGCGCCCGCCTCAAGGCCTGCCTTCAAACTCGCCTCGACAAACTCATCGAGATCGCCGTCCAGAACTTTCTGCGTATCCGTGCGCTCGATGCCGGTGCGCAAATCCTTGATGCGCGACTGATCGAGCACGTAGTTGCGGATCTGCGAGCCCCAGCCAATGTCCGACTTGGTCGCCTCGAGCGCATCCTTTTCCGCGTTGCGCTTGAGCAGTTCCATCTCGTAGAGCTTCGCCTTCAGCATCTTCATCGCCCGATCGCGGTTCGCATGCTGCGAGCGTTCGGTCTGGCAGGCGACGACGATGCCGCTCGGCATATGCGTGATGCGCACGGCCGATTCGGTCTTGTTGACGTGCTGCCCGCCGGCGCCCGATGAACGATACACGTCGGTCTTGAGATCGGCCGGATTGATTTCGATGTCGATATCGTCGTCGACTTCGGGACTCACGAACACCGAGGCAAACGACGTGTGCCGCCGGTTGTCGGAATCGAACGGCGACTTGCGCACCAGACGATGCACGCCGATCTCGGTCTTCAGCCATCCGTACGCGTAGTCGCCTTCGACGCGGAATGTCGCACTCTTGAGCCCGGCGACTTCGCCCGCCGACGCTTCGAGCAGTTCGGTTTTCCAGCCCTTGTGCTCGCACCAGCGCAGATACATGCGCAACACCATCTCGGCCCAGTCCTGCGCTTCGGTGCCGCCGGCGCCGGCCTGGATGTCGACGAATGCGTTCGCGCTGTCCATCTTGCCGGAGAACATGCGCTGGAATTCGAGCTTTTCGACCTTCGCGGCGAGACCCTCGACATCGTCGGCGACCGCCGCGGCCGTGCCTTCGTCCTTTTCGTCGAGCGCGAGATTCAGCAAGTCGCCGGCCTCGCCGAGCGAATCGGTCAGCGTGCGGATGCCACCGACGATGCGCTCGAGCATCGCGCGTTCTTTGCCAAGATCCTGTGCGCGCTGGGGGTTGTTCCAGATATCCGGGTTTTCGAGCTCGCGCGAGACTTCTTCGAGGCGCTCGGACTTCACGTCGAAGTCAAAGATACCCCCTGAGCGAAGCCACGCGCTCCTTGAGATCGCCGATGCGCGCGCGGATCTGGTTGGTGTCGAGCGGGTGCGTGGTCGCCATGACGTTCTGGATCCAAGGATGAATCATGGATTTTAGCGCAAACGCCTTTCTCCTCTCACTCTTGCGCAAGAACCTTTCCCCTCTCCCGCTTGCGGGAGAGGGCTGGGGTGACGGCAGCACGTGTTTCGCGGTCCGGCACGCCCGCGCCGCTAACGTCGGCGCTCGAGAGCCCCTCACCCTACCCTCTCCCGCAAGCGGGAGAGGGGAAAGCTACGTGGGCTCGATGTGTCTCACGAGCAATCTCAAGCGCTCGCTGCCGTTCCACTCGTCGACTTCGAGCTGATACAGCGCACGGACACGGTCCGGCGGCGGCACGAACTCGATCGCGTCGAACATGATCGCCTCGATCGCACTCGAGCCGCCGTCGACCCGCAGTCGAAGCTGCAGATGCTTCTCGGCGACGACGCGCCAGGACTCGACGCTGAACACGTTGTCGAACGCCGGTTCCGCAAACGCCTGGCCCCATGGCCCGGCGAAGCGCAGCGCGGTCGCGAGCTCGAAGCAGAAGTCCGACGCGCCGAGCTCACCGTCGCTCCACAGCACGCGTTCGAGCAGTTCGGGCGCGATGCGGCTTCGCGCGACTGCGTCGAATTCCGCCGCGAAGCGTTCGAGGTCTGCGAGCGCAAGGCTGAGGCCGGCGGCCATCGCGTGACCGCCGAAACGCACGATCAGACCCGGACAGCGCGCATCGACTTCCGCGAGCGCATCGCGCAGGTGAAATCCCGCGATCGAACGCGCCGAGCCGCGCAGATCGCCGCTGCCCGGTTCCGCCGGCGCCAGCGCGATGACCGGTCGATGCAAGCGTTCCTTGATTTTCGACGCGACCAGCCCGACCACGCCCGCGTGCCAGTCCGCCTGATACAGCACGACGCCATGCGGAACCGCATCGCCACCGTGCTCGGCAACGAAAGCCGCAACGGTCGCCTCGCCCTGCTCGACCATCGTCGACTGCATGTCTCGCCGCTGCGCATTGATGTCCGACAACCGCTGCGCCAGATTCATCGCGACCGCAGCGTCGTCGGCGAGGAGACACTCGATACCGAGCCGCATATCGTCGAGGCGCCCCGCTGCGTTGATCCGCGGCGCCAGCGCAAAGCCGAGATCGGATGCGACGATGCGCGCCGGATCGCGCCCGGCCGCGCGGCACAGCGCATTCACGCCAGCGCATGCACGTCCTGCACGCATGCGTCGCAATCCCGCCGCGACCAGCACGCGATTGTTCGCATCGAGCGGCACCAGGTCGGCGACCGTACCGAGCGCGACGAGATCGAGCAACACCGCAAGATCAGGCTCGGTTCGCGCTCCGCCGAACCAGCCAACCTCGCGCAGGCGCGCGCGCAGCGCCAGCATCAGATAGAACGCCACGCCGACTCCGGCGATCGCCTTGCTCGGAAACGCGTCGCCGGCGAGATTCGGATTCACGATCGCGTCCGCTGCCGGCAATGTCGGACCGGGCAGATGATGATCGGTAACGACGACGCGCATGCCGAGCGCATGCGCCGCATCGACGCCCGCGTGGCTCGCGATGCCGTTGTCGACCGTGACGATCAGCGTCGGCGCATCGCCGCGAAGCTCTTCGACGAGTCCGGGCGAAAGTCCGTAGCCGTGCCGAAAACGGTTCGGCACCGAATACATCACGTCGCGCGCGCCAAGCATTCTGAGTGCGCGCACGGCAACGGCGGTGCCGGTCGCACCGTCCGCATCGAAGTCGCCGATGATGCAGATGCGTCGATCGTTTGCAATCGCATCCGTCAGCAGTGCGCAGGCCGCTTCGAGCCCATCGAGCGCAGAAGGATCGGCCATGCGCGCCAGGCGCGGTTCGAGCACGTCGTCGCCCTGCACACCGCGCGCCGCATAGACTCGCGCGAGCACCGGATGCACGCCGGCCGGCCACGCCTGCGGAACGAACGCGCTGACGCGGCGGCGGATCGTGAACGGTTTCATCGGAGCTGTCGTCGCGGCGCTCAATGGCTCACGACTGGTAGCGCACCGCCGTAATCTCGTAGCGCCGCGTGCCGTTCGGCGCCTGGAATTCGAAACTGTCGCCTTCGCTCTTGCCGATCAGCGCGCGCGCGAACGGCGACGAAACGGAGATCAGGCGCTGCTTGATGTCGGCTTCGAGGTCGCCGACGATCTGATAACTCACGGCCTCGCCGGAATCTTCGTCGGCGAGATCGACCGTCGCCCCGAACACGATGCGCGAGCCCGCGTTCAAACGGCTGACGTCGATGACTTCGGCATACGAAAGCGCGGCTTCGAGCTCGTTGATGCGACCTTCGGTGAACCCCTGCTGCTCGCGCGCGGCATGATATTCGGCATTTTCCTTCAGATCCCCGTGCGCACGCGCTTCAGCGATGGCCTGGATGATGCGCGGGCGCTCGACGCTCTTTAGCCTTTCCAGCTCGCTGCGCAGCCGCTCAGCGCCCTTCTGTGTCATCGGTGCTCTTCTCACGCAAGTTCCTTGTGCAATTCCTGCAGGCTGTGAACGTCTTCGCTGTCGCGGAAATCGAGCGAGTGCAACAGCGCGCGCGCGCCGCTGACGGTCGTCGAATAGGTCACGCGTTGTTGCAGCGCTTCGCGCCTAATCGAAAACGAATCCGCGATCGCCTGCTTGCCTTCGGTGGTGTTGACGATGAATGCGATCTCGCCGTTCTTGATCAGATCGACGATATGCGGTCGGCCTTCGAGCACCTTGTTGATGCGCTCGCAGGCGATGCCGTGCGAGGTCAGGAAGGCGTGCGTGCCGCCGGTCGCGACAAGACTGAAGCCGCGCGCCGCAAGATCGGTTGCGACTTCGAGCAGCCGCTGCTTGTCCGCGTCGCGCACCGACAGGAACGCCTTGCCGGAAGACGGCGCCTTGATGCTCGCCGCTTCGTGCGCGCGCGCGAACGCCGCGCCGAAATTGCGACCGACGCCCATGACTTCACCCGTCGAGCGCATCTCGGGGCCGAGAATCGGATCGACGTTCTGGAACTTGAGGAACGGAAAAATCGCTTCCTTGACCGAGTAATACGCAGGAACGACCTCGCGTGTCGCGCCTTGTTCGGCAAGCGTGCGTCCGACCATGCAGCGCGCGGCGATCTTCGCCAGCGCGACACCGGTCGCCTTCGACACGAACGGCACCGTGCGCGACGCGCGCGGATTCACTTCGAGGATGTAGACCGTTTCGACGCCGTTCTGGTCGAACTGGATCGCGAACTGCGTGTTCATGAGTCCGACCACCTTGAGCTCGCGCGCGAGCAGCGTGACCTGCCGGCGCAATTCGTCCTGAACCTGTGGCGTCAGCGAATACGGCGGCAGCGAGCATGACGAATCGCCCGAATGCACGCCGGCTTCCTCGATGTGCTCCATGACGCCGCCGATCAGCACGTTGCCTTCGGCGTCGGCGATGATGTCGACATCGACTTCCGATGCGTGATCGAGAAACCGATCGAGCAGCACCGGCGAGGATTCCGACACGCGCACCGCTTCGCGGATGTAGCGTGAGAGATCGGCATCGTCGTAGACGATCTCCATCGCGCGTCCGCCGAGCACGTAGCTCGGCCGCACGACGAGCGGATAACCAATTTCGCGCGCGAGCGCGATCGACTCGTCCGCGTTGCGCGCGATGCGGTTCGGCGGCTGCGAGAGCTCGAGTTTATCGATCAGCTTCTGAAACCGCTCGCGATCTTCGGCGAGATCGATCGAATCGGGCGACGTGCCGATGATCGGCGCGCCGGCCGCTTCGAGCGCGCGCGCGAGTTTCAAAGGCGTCTGGCCGCCGTATTGCACGATCAGGCCCTTGGGTTTTTCCTTGTCGACGATCTCGAGCACGTCTTCGAGCGTCAGCGGCTCGAAATACAGGCGATCCGAAGTGTCGTAGTCGGTCGACACGGTTTCCGGATTGCAGTTGATCATGATCGTTTCGTAGCCGTCCTCGCGCAGCGCAAGCGCGGCGTGGACGCAGCAATAGTCGAACTCGATGCCCTGCCCGATGCGGTTCGGGCCGCCGCCGAGCACGATGATCTTGTCGCGCGAGGTCGGATCGGCCTCGCATTCTTCCTCGTACGTCGAGTAGAGATAAGCCGTCGTCGTCGCGAATTCCGCGGCACACGAATCGACGCGCTTGTACACAGGCCGAACGCCGAACGCGCGGCGCAAATGGCGGATCGCGTTTTCGTCGGTGCCGACGAGCTCGGCGAGGCGCGCGTCGGAAAATCCCCTGCGCTTCAGCGTACGCATGCGCGCCGCGTCGAGCGCGGCAAGACCGCCCGCCTTCACCTCGGCTTCGACGGCGACCAGATTCTGGATCTGCACGAGGAACCAGGGATCGATATGCGTCAGCGCAAACACGTCCTCGCGCGAAAGCCCGGCGCGAAACGCATCGGCGACGTAGAACACGCGATCCGGACCCGGCTCGCGCAACTCGCGCTTGAGCGCGGCGAGGCCATCCGGCGTCGCCGTATCCAGACGCAGTGGATTGAGCCCGTTCATGCCGGTCTCCAGGCCGCGCAATGCCTTCTGCAGCGACTCCTGGAACGTGCGGCCGATCGCCATGACTTCGCCGACCGATTTCATCTGCGTCGTCAGTCGCGAATCGGTGGACGGAAATTTCTCGAACGCGAAGCGCGGAATCTTGGTGACGACGTAGTCGATCGTCGGCTCGAACGACGCCGGCGTCTTGCCGCCGGTGATTTCATTGCGCAACTCGTCGAGCGTGTAGCCGACCGCAAGCTTGGCCGCGACTTTCGCGATCGGGAAACCGGTCGCCTTCGACGCCAGCGCCGACGAGCGCGACACGCGCGGATTCATCTCGATGACGACGACGCGACCGTTCTCGGAATTGACGCCGAACTGCACGTTCGAACCGCCGGTGTCGACGCCGATCTTGCGCAGCACCGCGATCGACGCGTCGCGCAACCGTTGGTATTCCTTGTCGGTCAGCGTCTGCGCCGGCGCGACCGTGATCGAATCGCCGGTGTGCACGCCCATCGGATCGAAGTTCTCGATCGAGCAGACGATGATGCAGTTGTCCGCCTTATCGCGCACGACTTCCATCTCGAACTCTTTCCAGCCCAGCACCGATTCTTCGATCAGCACTTCGTGCACGGGCGAGAGCTCGAGACCGCGCCGGACGATCTCTTCGAATTCCTCGACGTTGTAGGCGATGCCGCCGCCGGACCCGCCGAGCGTGAAGCTCGGCCGGATGATCGTCGGATAGCCGACCTTGGCCTGGATTTCGAGCGCCTGCTCGAACGATCTGGCGACTTCGGCTTTCGGACATTCGAGGCCGATGTCCATCATCGCGTGACGGAACAGCTCGCGATCTTCGGCCATGCGGATCGCATCGCGCGATGCGCCGATCAACTCGACGCCATATTTTTCCAGCACGCCGTGATCGGCGAGATCGAGCGCGCAATTGAGCGCGGTCTGGCCGCCCATGGTCGGCAGCAGCGCATCGGGCCGCTCCTTGGCGATGATCTTTTCGACGGTCTGCCAGTTGATCGGCTCGATGTAGACCGCGTCGGCCGTCTCCGGGTCGGTCATGATCGTCGCCGGATTCGAATTGACCAGGACGACGCGATAGCCTTCCTGTTTCAGCGCCTTGCACGCCTGAGCGCCGGAATAATCGAACTCGCAGGCCTGGCCGATGACGATCGGGCCGGCGCCGATGATCAGGATCGAACGGAGATCAGTTCTTCTTGGCACCGCTCGTTCCTGCGTCCTTGTCGAGCACCGCGGGCGGCGGCAGCACGGTGATCGTCTTGATCGTTTCGCGCGGCACGGTCAATTCGAAGCCGCCGGCTTCGGGCGTGACCTTGAGCGTCAGCGCAGGCTGGGTGTACTTCATCAGCGTGCCGCGGCGCGTCGTCTTCAATGTCGTTTCGATGACGATGTCTCTGCCGACATTCTGTTCGAGCGCTTCGTACTGAACGACCTCGCCGACCGGTTTTGCCGGTTCCGGCGCGGGTTTCTTCTTCGCCGTGGAGGTTGTCTTGGATTGCGCTGCGTGCAGCGAGGGTACGGCTACGACGCACAACGAGATCGCAAGTGCGGCGCTCAATACGGTGCGGATCTTGAGGTCTGGAATCATCGTGCTTTACGCCGCGGCAGCCGCGCGCGCCTCCATCAGCCGGGTGAACTGGTCGAACAGGCCGGCCACGTCATGCGGGCCGGGACTCGCCTCTGGATGCCCCTGAAAACTGAATGCGGGCGCATCGGTGACGCGGATGCCCTGCAGAGAACCGTCGAACAGCGAACGGTGCGTCGCTTTGACATTCGCAGGCAACGTCGCTTCATCGACGGCGAAACCGTGATTCTGGCTCGAGATCATCACGCGGCCGCTGTCGAGATCGATGACCGGATGATTCGCGCCGTGATGCCCGAACTTCATCTTGATCGTGCGCGCGCCGACGGCGAGGCCGAGCAACTGATGTCCCAGACAGATGCCGAACAGCGGCAGACGCGCGCGGATGAATTCGCGCGTGGCCGCGATCGCGTAGTCGCATGGTTCCGGATCGCCGGGACCATTGGAAAGAAACACGCCATGCGGACGCAGCGCGAAGACTTCGCTCGCCGGCGTCTGCGCCGGAACGACCGTCACATCGCAGCCGCGATCGACCAGCATGCGCAGGATGTTGCGCTTGATGCCGTAGTCATAGGCGACGACGCGAAAACGCAGCGGTGGCGTCGCGAATGCGGTCTTGTCGAGATCGTAGCTGCCTTCACGCCACGCATAGCGTTCTTTCGCCGAAACGACCTTGGCGAGGTCCATGCCCTTGAGGCCGGGAAACGCGCGCGCCGCGGCGATCGCGTCTTCGGCGGAAATATCCGCACCGGCGACGACGCAGCCGTTCTGCGCGCCCCCGTCGCGCAGGATGCGCGTCAGTCGCCGCGTGTCGATCTCGGCGATGCCGACGATGTTGTTGCGACCGAGGTACGCGTCGAGCGTTTCTTCGGAACGCCAGCTGCTCGCCGCGAAAGGCAGGTCGCGAATGACGAGGCCGGCCGCGTGCACATGGGCGGATTCGGCGTCGACCGCGTTGCAGCCGGTGTTGCCGATGTGCGGATAGGTCAAGGTGACGATCTGGCGGCTGTAGGAGGGATCGGTGAGGATCTCCTGATAGCCGCTCATCGCAGTGTTGAACACGACTTCGCCGACCGTTCTGCCCGAAGCGCCAATGGCGACACCGCGAAACAGCGTGCCGTCGGCTAGGGCGAGAAGGGCTGGTGACGTCATGCGTTCGCCTGTCCTGAATCGTGGTTGCCCGCGCCTGACCTCGACGGAACTTGAGGTGCGACAGAACCCGCGGGCTGGCGGGACCAGTCCGTAGGCCGGGCGTGAAAGGAATCGAGGCGAGTCGAAATTCTACAGGATTTTGCCCGCACGGGCACCCGGATCAGGCCGGCGGATCCGGCATCTCCGTCACGGAATACAATGCAAACCATGGACACCGCGCCACTCATCGATCCCGTCCGCCTCGCCGATCCTGCAACCCGCGTTCAGCGCGAGCCGTTCGCCTTCGTCATCGCCGATAGGCAGCTGCCCGCGTCGGCGCGCGAAGCGCTGAACCAGGACTTCCCGCGCTACAGCGGCGCAGGTTTTTTCCCGTATGCGCGCGAGGACTGCGGGCCGAGCATCAACCGGCTTGTGGACGAGATCACCGCGCCCGCTTTCGCCGATGCGCTCGGCGAGCGTCTTGGCGTTCCGCACCTCGGCGGGTATCCCACGCTGGTGACGATCTGCCGTTCGCTCAACAAGCGCCACGGCACGATCCACACCGACAGCCGCTCCAAGGTGGCGACGGCGCTGCTCTATCTCAACGAATCGTGGCCAGATACCAGCGACGGCTGTTTCAGGTTCCTGAATCGCGTCGACGACATCGACGATCTCGCCGCGCCCGAAATCAAGCCGCTCTACGGTGCGCTCGCGGCGTTCAAGCGCGCCGACAATTCGTTCCACGGCCACCTCCCGTACGAAGGCGAGCGCCGTGTGATCCAGATCGCCTGGCTGACCAGCGAAGAAGAAAAGGTGCGCAAGACCAAGCGCGGCAAACTGTCGCGCCTGTTCAAGAAGCTGTTCGGCGGGCTCGACCGCAAGATCGGCGCCGGCCGCGACCGCAACGCCGCGCATCGCGACTGAAGCCGCGAGCGACGGCGCATGCCAGCGGTCGCTCTGCACACGATCATCGAGGCGCTCGCCTACGTCGTCGGCTTTCGCGCGTTCCTTTTCGAACGCCGGCGACTCGCGCTGCCGGTGCTGGCCGATACCGATCGCAGCGTCTGGATCGCGGTCGCCGCGATCGCCGGCGCCGCGCTTGGCGCCAAGCTCGGCTACTGGATCGAGGATCCGCGGAATGCGTTCGCGGATTTTCCCGATTGGCGCCGGCTGCTCGAAGGTAAAACCATCGTCGGTGCGTTGCTCGGCGGACTCGCCGGCGTCGAGATCGCCAAGCGCGCGATCGGCGCGCACGGATCGAGCGGCGATGCGTTCGCGTTTCCGCTGATGATCGGTATCGCGATCGGCCGCGTCGGCTGCTTTCTTGCCGGCTTGCCCGACCACACCTACGGCAATCCGACGACGCTGCCGTGGGGCGTCGATTTCGGCGACGGCGTGCCGCGGCATCCGACGCAACTCTACGAGATCATGTTTCTGCTCGCACTGATGGCGCTGATCTACGCGCGTCGCAAAGCATTCACGCGCGACGGCGACCGTTTCAGATTCTTCATGATCGCGTATCTCGCGTTTCGCCTCGTCATCGACGCGATCAAACCGGTGCCATACGCCTATTTCGGGCTCGTTTCGGGAATCCAGCTGCTTTGTATCGCCGGCCTGTGCTACTACTGGCGCGACCTGCCGCGACTCGTGAGGAATCTGTGGGCGCGAAGCTGAGGCCGTACCTCTTCTACGACAGCGCGGTGTCGATCTGCTCGATCTGCCTCGCGCGGGTCGAAGCGAAGATTCTGCTCAAGGACGAGCGCGTATTTCTCGAGAAGTGGTGTCCGGAACACGGCCGCGAGCGCGTGCTGATCGCCGACGACGCGGCCTACTATCGCAAGGCGCGCGAGGTGTTCATCAAGACGCCGGAAATGCCGCGTCGCTTCAACACCGAGCAGCGCTGGGGCTGTCCGTACGATTGCGGGCTGTGTCCCGAGCACATGCAGCACAGTTGCCTCACGCTGGTCGAGATCACCGATCACTGC
The DNA here is from genome assembly GCA_963834755.1 of uncultured Gammaproteobacteria bacterium. Classification (GTDB taxonomy): domain Bacteria; phylum Pseudomonadota; class Gammaproteobacteria; order Xanthomonadales; family Rhodanobacteraceae; genus Dokdonella_A. The sequence continues at coordinate 480,809 of CAWICQ010000012.1, read as the reverse complement.
AACCTGCGCTGCCCGATCTGCTATGCGGATTCGGGTCCGCATCGGCCGGGTTTTCGCGATCTCGCGACGGTCGAACGCATGCTCGATGCGGTCGTCGCCAACGAAGGAGAGCCGGACGTCGTGCAGATCTCGGGCGGCGAGCCGACGTTGCATCCGGATTTCTTCGCGATACTCGATGCGGCGAAGCGTCGACCGATCCGGCACCTGATGGTCAACACGAATGGCCTGCGCATCGCGAAGGAACCGGACTTCGCGGCGCGCCTCAAGCAGTACGAACCCGGCTTCGAGCTTTATCTGCAGTTCGATTCGCTGCGCGACGAAGTGCATCTCGATCTTCGCGGCGCAAAGCTCGCCGACGTGCGCCGGCGCGCACTCGAATACCTCAACGAGCACGACGTGTCGACCACGCTCGTCGTCACGGTCAAGAAGGGCCTCAACGACCGCGAACTCGGCAGCATCGTCGACTTCGCGCTGCAGCAGCCGTGCGTCCGCGGCGTGACATTCCAGCCGATCCAGGCTGCGGGGCGGCTCGAAAACTACGACCCATCGCGCGACCGGCTGACGCTGACCGAAGTGCGCCGACGCATTCTCCAACAGACATCCGTGTTCGAGCCCGACGATCTGATTCCAGTGCCCTGCAATCCGGATTGCCTTGCGATGGCGTACGCGTTGAAGCTCGGCGGCACGACCGTTCCGCTGACGCGCTTCGTCTCGCCGGAGACGCTCATCGCAAAAGGTCGCAACACGATCGTCGTCGAGCGCGACGAAGCGCTACGCACGCACGTGTTCGAATTGTTCGCGACGAATCATTCGCCGGAATCGCAAGCCTGCTCGCTGTCCGATCTCTTGTGCTGCCTGCCGGCCGTACAGGCGCCTGCCGAATGGAACTACCGCAATGTGTTTCGCGTTTTGATCATGCAGTTCATCGATGCGTATTCTTTCGATCTGCGCGCGGTCAAGAAATCGTGCGTGCATATCGCGCAACCGGACGGCCGGGTGATCCCGTTCGATACGTTCAACCTGTTTTATCGCGACGGCCCCACGGCAAAGCTCGACGAGCTGCGGGCGCGTGCCGCGCGAAGCTATCCTTGAACCGCGATTCCATGCTCATCCTCGAGGATTTCCGATGAACGACCCGACACCGGTTCCGACGCCGGCGACGTCGCCGAGTCCGCGCAATCCACGCGGTTCGCTGCTGCTCGGCGTCGCATGTGCATGGGGCATGCTGATCGGCGGCTATGTCGTGATCTCGTTGTTCGCCGGCTTGCTCGGAAATGGCGACAACGCGGCGATCATCATCCTGATGCTGCTGCCGTGGATCGGGATCATCGCGCTGATTGTCTGGTTCGCGACGCGCGGACAACCGCGCACGGCCAAGGGCGTCGCGATCGGCCTCGCTTCGATCTTCGCGGTCGGGCTGCTGCTCGTCGCGGCGTGTTTTGGCATCCTTGCGGGCACCAACTTTCATTGAGTCGACAAGGAACATGAAACGAAACGTGTGCAGTCGGTTTGCTCCGCACCAAGCGCTGCGGTTTGCGCTGTGCATCGCGTTCGCCGGCGCGAGTTTCGCGTCCGCGCGGCAGGGCGAACTGCCCTACACGCTGGCACATCCCGAAAGCACGACATTCACGATTCCGATCGAGGATGTCGGATCGCTCGACGCCGCACAGCGTCGCGCGGAAACCGAAGTGCCCGCGCTGTCTGCGACGGTACCGACGAAGCGGCTGGCCACTGCCGACATCATCGATGTCTCGATCGACAGCGCGCACCACGGAATCTGGCAGCTGCTGCCGGACGGATCGCGGCTCTGGCGCGTGCGCGTGCGCGCGAGCGGCGCGACCGATCTGCGGTTCGGGTTTTCACGTCTCGATCTGCCGCCGGGTGCGGCGTTGTACGTGATCGGCATGGATAATTATTACCAGGGTCCGTACACCGCGGCCGATGCCCGCGATAGCCGATTCCATTCGTCGATCGTTCCTGGCGATACCGCTACGATCGAGCTGCGCATTCCCGCGGGCGCTGCGCGTTCGAACTTCATTGAAATCGCGACGGTCGGCGCAGGTTTCCGGGACCTCTTCAAGCGAACGCTGGATACGGGGCCCGGGACTTCCGGTCCCTGCAACGTCAATGTCGTCTGTCCGCTCGGCCAGCCGTACCCGAACGAGATCCGCGCAGTCGGGTATTACGAATTCGTCGACGATGTGGAGCACGGCACCTTCATCTGCACCGGCACGCTGCTCGCGGACGTGCCCCACGATCGCAAGAATTATTTCCTGACCGCGGCGCATTGCATCTCGCGCGAAAGCGAAGCCGATTCGATGGTCGTGTACTGGAACTACCAGTCGACGACGTGCAGCGGCCTCAGCCCGCCGGGCGGCGGGTTTCTCAACGACGACCAGCACGGAGCGACCCTGCGCGCGTCGCGCGCCGATGCGGATTTCGCGCTCGTTGAGCTCGCCGCTGCGCCCAGCGCAGATTGGGACGTCTATTACGCTGGATGGGACGCGACCGGCGCGACGCCATCGGGAACGATCGGCCTCCATCATCCCTCCGGCGATGCCAAGAAAATCACGTCAGGCCCGATGCCGGGCACGATCGACAATTGCATCGGCACCGGCGGTGTGAACACGCACTGGGAAACCGGCCCGTATCTCGAGGGTACGACCGAAGACGGCTCTTCGGGCTCAGGACTTTTCGTCGTCGCCGGTAATGGCGGCGGGCATGACAAGCTCCTGATCGGCACGCTGTCCGGCGGCTATGCGGCGTGCAGCGGCACCAATCCGAGTCAGCCCAACGACGAAACCGATTGCTACGGCAAGCTCGCGATCGGATGGACCGGCAGCAGTGCATCGACGCGTTTGCGCGACTGGCTCGACCCGGCGAACAGCGGCGCGCTGATGTCGCTCGGCATCGACAGTCAGGAAACATCCGCGCAGGCCGGGCATTCGCGCCATCAGCGGCCGACGAGATCGCCAGGCTCGCGCGACTGACGGCGCGAGCGCACTCCTCGCGACGATCTGGACGCTGGTCTTGCGCGCCGCGATCGGAAAAAAACACCGGGCACAAAAACGTTGCGGCCGGACCATGTTGGCCCGGCCGCAATGTGACTTGCTTCTATCTCTGATTCGATTCGACTGGCTTACTTCGACTTGGTCTTCGGCGCAGGACCGGCCGGCACGGTCGGCGTTACATTGCCGCCGTTGTCGCCGAGCTCGAATCCGGCTCGGAAGATCACCAGAGTATCCACGTCGTCCGCGCTGTGGCTTCCGCCGGGACCGGTCACGGAGACCTGATTATCGACCTGGCTCGATGCGCTGTTGGCCAGAACCGTAGCGGTCAATGTGTACGTCACGTTGCCGTGTGCCGGCACCACGACGCCGCTGTCGCTCAAAGCTCCGGTGCCGCTCGCCGTGCACGTCGCGCCACTGCCGCCGGCGCAAGTCCACGTCGCCGTGCTGATATCAAGCTCGGGCGGGAACGCGTTGCTGACGCTGATCGGGCTTGCCGGTGCCGTGGTCGAGTTGCTGATGACGATCGAATAGATCAGCGTGTTGCCGTACTGCGCAAACGTGCGGTTGTCGTTGATCGTGAGCGCGACGTCGGGTACCGGGGCGAACGCCGTGATGACGGTGCAATCCGCCGTGATCGGGCCTGTCGTATAGGTATTGCCCGACAGACTGCCGCCGCAACCGGTGACGCTGCTGATCACGAAGCCATTGTCCGGCGTTACCGTGAAGGCCGTCGTCTCGCCGTCGATGACGCTCTGCGGAGTCGACGGAACGATGGAGCCATTCGCGCCGTTCAGCGGCGTCACGGTGTGCAGGATGGGCACGGTCGTGAACGAGAACGTCGACGAGGCGGCGCCGTCGCCGCAGATGTTCGATCCGGTCACGCGCCAGAAGAACTGCGTGTTGGACTGCAGATCCGCGTTCGGCGTTGCGGTCGTGGCGGCAACCGTCGCCGTGAACACGATGTTCGAGAAGCCCGAATCGGTGGCGACATCGATGACGTAGCTGTCGGCGGTGCCGGTCCAGGTGAACACCGGGCGGAGCGGCTGCTGCGTGGATCCGTTCGCCGGGCTCGTCAGCGACGGTGCACCCGGCGCTGCGGCGGCGACGGTCAGGCTGACATTCGCGGTCTTGTCGGCCGCGCCGGTTGCCGTTCCGGATATTTGAATCGGGTACGTGCCGTCGGCGACACCTGAGGTATTGTCGATCGTCAGCGTGCTGACGCCCGGCAACGACGGCACCGGATTCGGCGCGAATGTCGCGGTCGACGGCGAAGGATTACCTGAAGCGCTGAGCGTGACGGGACTATCGAACGCGGAAACCGAACCCACGTCGACGTCGAACGTCGCCGGCGTTCCCGCGCAGACCGACTGGCTTTGCGGCGACGGATTCAGCGTGAATCCGGGCGTGCCGCACTGATCGAACTTGAAGTTGCCGATGCGCGTGCGCCAGTTGAACTGGCTGGTCGTCTGGTAGTACTCGTTGGTGTACCAGAACGTGCAGTCGTCGACGGGATCGACGGTCAGCGCGCTGTAATCGCCCCAGCGGTTCGAAGTGCCCGTCTGGCTGCCGGCGCCGTCGAACATGTCCGTTTCGCCCTGCGCGAGCGAGTTCAACGGATCGGTGGAGAGTCTGCCGGCATAGCGCACGGACGGATGGATCGAGGCGCTCGATGCACTGAATCCGACGGCGAGGTCGCCGGCCGAGTCCATCGCCGCGCTACCCATCCAACGCCAGGTCGTGTCGGGCTGGTAGGTGCTTTCCTGGAAAACCGTGACCGGCCCCGCGATGACGTTGCGCAGTTCGAACCAGCGCACGCCGGCAACACCGCCGGCGTTCACCGAATAGTTGCCGACCGCGGCTTCGTGATCGCCGAAGTTGCGGTACGTAAGGCGGAACATCAGGCGATCGCCGATGCCATCGATCGCGTTGCCGCCGGTACCGCCGAGCTGCGGTACGCAGGCGCGGTTACCCGGGCAAAGGGAAGTGAAGCCGGCCGCGGGAGGACTCGCAAACAGCGTGAACGTGGTATTGGCCGGCACTGCGAAGTCCGCGTGGAACTGGCGCACTTTATAGACGCCAGAGCCCGGGAACTCGACGAACGGATTCGGTGCGCCGAGCGGCGGCTGGATGGAACCGTCGAGATCGGCCGGAAGGAACGCGTTCTCGCTCGGTCCGCCGGTGATGCCGGGCGTCACGAACGTGGCCGGCTGGCCTGCCAGCATCGCGGTGCGATCGAACGCAAACGCCTGCGGGCCGAGGAACGCGGTGCCCGAGGAATTGAAGATGTTCATCGCCATGTAGTAGCCGTCGGGCCACACGCCGATGTGCGGGTAATCGAAGAAATTCGTGCCCAGATGGAATCCGTAACGGGACCACGTGCCGGTCGCATCGCTCGTCGTCGATATCGCGATGCACTCGTCGGTTGGGACGCTGTTGCCCGCGAATTCGCTAATCAGCCAGCGGTTGGCGAGCTGATCGTAGAGAACGACCGGATCGCCGTCGCCATGGGTCTCGCAGACGCCACCGAAACCGGCCCAGAGCGATGTGATGCTCTGCGGTCCGAGCAACGAGTTGCCGGTGGCCTTGTCGAACACCTGGAAACCGTCGTTGACCATCTGCACGAACTGCGTTTCGCCGACTTCGCCGTTCGTATCCGGCGGTGCGCAGTTGCAGTTGACGCCTGGGAACGGGATGCCGTTGAAGTTCAGGATCGGAACCGGCATCTCAGGCGACGGCGCCATCGTGTGCTGGATCACCGGATCCGGACTGTCGATGTGATTGTTCGGCAGCTGCGGGTTTTCGGGTCCGTCGTTGCGCTCGCCGTTGTCGAGGTTCGGGCGCGCCGGCAGGTAGTACAGCGGCAGCGATATGTCGTTCTGATACGACGCGCCGACCATGATCCCGTTTCCAACCGGCACCGGGCCCTGAGCGGCCGAGGCCTGCATCGCGGTGCCGCCGAGGGCGAGCAATGACGCAATGAAGACGTAAATGCGTTTCTGGAGTTTCATCAGTCCCCTTCCTTTGACCCAGCAAGAAATGCGAGGTGCGGGCATTGCTTCGGCCGCGCGAAGCCGTACCGCTAAATGCGGTGCGGGCGCTCGCTGACCGGCAATTCGACCGCGGTTCGGGTCGCAGCTCAGAACCCCTGGGGCTGCGCCCTCCGGCTGAACAAAAAATCAGCCCTGTGGCGGATATTGACCGGCGCGCGCCCACAAATCAATTGCGGCACTGGCCCGTAAACCCTCACCGGCGCACAAACCGGCGTAAAGACCGTAAAGACACGGAAAAGGAGCGGCGCCAGGACGGACGGCGACTGGCAAGAGCGCAGCCGTAGCGGACTTGCGGCGGGAAAGAGTTTTTCAGGCACCGAGACCGTTTCGAGATGAGTGCGCCACCGTTCGCCGGCGTCGCAGGATCAGGACTTTTCCGATTCGAGCAGATCGGCCATCGCGTAGCGGCCGGGTGCGCGTCCGGCGATCCAGCGGGCTGCGCGAAGCGCGCCGCGGGCGAAGATGTCGCGGTCTGTCGCGCGATGCGTGAGCTCGACGCGCTCGCCATCGGTCGCGAACACGACCGTGTGCTCGCCGACGGCGTCACCGGCGCGGACGACCGCAAAACCGATCTCGGAAGGATCGCGCGCCCGACTCGAGCCGGTGCGATCCCACATCGCAACGCGATCGAAATCGTCGCCGCGCGCTTCGGCGACGACGCGCCCGAGCATGCGCGAGGTACCCGACGGGGCATCTTTCTTGTGGCGGTGGTGCACTTCGGCGATTTCGCAGTCCCACCCGGCCAGCGCCGTCGCCGCATCGCGCGCGAAACGCGCGAGCACGGCGACGCCGACGCTGAAATTCGCGCTCCAAAAGAGCGGAATCGAGGCAGCGGCTCGCGTCATCGCCGCACGCTGTTCGGACGAAAGGCCGGTCGTGCCGCTGACGAGCGGAAGCCGTCGCGTGACCGCGACGGTGAGAACATCGTCGAACGCGTCTGCCGAACTGAAGTCGATCAATACGGTCGGCGAGACAGAGCGATCGAGCGACGAGGTGTAGGTGAGATGACCCGCCCTCGCGCCGAACGGCTCGCGAAGCGACGTACCGACCATCGGCGATGCGGGTTTCACGAGCGCCGCGACCACCGGCGTGCGCGGCTCTGCGAGCGCAAGGCGCAGAATCGCCTGACCCATGCGGCCGCCGGCACCGTGGACCGCGACGGGTACGGTCTGATTCATCGGGAACTCCGCGGCTGCGATCGCGATAGCGTACCGCACCGACGCGTCGATTCGTTCCTGCGCGGCGAAAGTGATCTCTGCAGTTCCGCGCTATTTGCGCGCGAACGCAATGCTCAGGACGTGACGCGATCCCAAAACCGCTTGACGCCGTCGAGCCACGAGTTCGACAGCGGCGAATGCGCCGCCGCTTTCTCGCCCTCGAACGTCGCCTCGAATTGCTGCAGCAATTCGCGCTGCTCGCGCGTGAGCTTGACCGGCGTTTCCACGACGACGTGACAAAAAAGATCGCCCGTGCGGCCGGTGCGCACCGACTTCACGCCTTTGCCGCGCAGTCGGAACAGCTTGCCGGTCTGTGTTTCGGCGGGGATCGACACACTGGTCTCGCCATCGAGCGTCGGCACCGACAACGCGCTGCCGAGCGCGGCCTGCGCGAACCGGATCGGCACTTCGCAGTGCAGGTCGTCGCCGTCGCGGCGAAAGATCGCGTGCTCGCGCACGCGGACTTCGACATAGAGATCGCCCGACGGCGCGCCGGACGGACCCGCCTCGCCTTGTCCGGCGAGGCGAATGCGATCGCCGTTGTCGACGCCGGCCGGAATCTTGACCGACAGCGTGCGATCGTCTTCGACGCGCCCTTCGCCGCGGCATTCCGCGCACGGATTGGCGATGACCTTGCCGGTACCGCCGCAGTGCGGACACGCTTGCTGGATCGAGAAGATGCCGTTCTGCATGCGCACGCGACCCTGGCCGCGACAGGTCGTGCACGTCGATGTCTTGCCGTCGGCCGAACCCGCGCCGTTGCAGCTGCCGCATTCGACGAGCGTCGGCACGTCGATCTGCTTCTCTACGCCGAACACGGCTTCTTCCAGATCGAGCTCGACGACGTAGCGCAGATCCGCGCCGCGACGCTGACGCCCACGTCCGCCGCCCATGCCGAAAATATCGCCGAAAATATCGCCGAAGATGTCGCCGACGTCGGCGAAACCGGCTCCGCCCTGCCCGCCCGTTCCATTCGCGAATGCAGCGTGGCCGTGTTGATCGTACAGCGCGCGTTTGCGCGAGTCGGACAGTATCTCGTAGGCCTCCTTGGCCTCCTTGAACTTGTCCTGTGCCGCGGGATCGTCGGGACAACGATCCGGATGGCATTTCATCGCGAGGCGCCGGAAGGATTTCTTGAGCTCCTCGTCGCCGGCCGTGCGAGCAACACCGAGAACGTCGTAGTAATCGCGCTTGCTCATTGGGCCAATACTTTATTTTCGATGCGACGATCGGGAATGAACCACAGCGCCGCCACCAGAGCGTACAGCGCGCAAGACACGATGGGCGCGAAAAACGCCAATGCAATGGCGAGCAGATAGATGATCGGCGACACGGTTACCTTCCAATTGCCCCATGGACCGCCGAGCGCGCGTGCCAACGTGCTGTTGCTGCCGCCGTTGGCTTCGACCAGAAGTCGAATCAGCGGCACCCACGATAGCGCGGTCAGCAACAACACCACGCCGTAAACCGCCGTCGGCACCGGCGCCGGCACAGGCGCGGCTTCATTGAGCCAGCTCGTGGTGAACGGGAACAGCGACAGCCAGAACAGGAAAAACAGGTTCGCCCACATGATCTTGCCGTTGACGTGCTTGACGGCGTGCAGCATGTGGTGATGATTGTTCCAGTAAATGCCGACGTAAATGAAGCTGAGCACGTAGCTCAGAAAGACATGTGCGTTGTCGGACAGCGCGCGCCAGGTCGGCTCGTGCGGCGGCTTCAGCTCGAGCACCATGATCGTGATGATCACGGCGATTACGCCATCGGTGAAGGCTTCGAGTCTCCCCTTGTCCATCTCGGCCCCATTCCGCTCCGGATCGAACGTCCGCTCGCGGCTTCGCGATATGAGATCAGCGATGTGAAAGCGCCGCCGCTGCCTTGAAGGCTGGCGGCGGCGTCACGTCACTTCTTTTCGTCTTTGACTTCGGTGAACTCGGCGTCGACCACATCGTCGTTCTTCGCTCCGCCGCCCTGCTGCTGCGCTTGCGCGCCCGCGTCGGCGCCCGGTTGCGCACCGGCCGCGGCGGCGGCATGCAGCGACTGCGATGCTTCCTCGAGCTTGGTGATGCGCGACTCGATCTGCGCCTTGTCGTCGCCCTTCATGACTTTCTCGAGTTCCGACAGCGCTTCCTCGATGCGGCCGATGTCGTTCGGCACTTTACCGCCGTGTTCCTTGATCGCCGCGCGCGTCGCGTGCACGAGCTGATCGGCCTTGTTGCGCGTGGCGATGAGCTCGTGGAATTTCCTGTCCTCTTCCTTGTTCGCCTCGGCGTCGCGCACCATGCGCTGGATCTCGTCCTCGGTGAGGCCGGAACCTGCCTTGATCTCGATGCGCTGCTCCTTGCCGGTGTTCTTGTCCTTCGCGGCGACGTGCAGGATGCCGTTCGCGTCGATGTCGAACGTGACCTCGATCTGCGGCATGCCGCGCGCTGCGGCCTGGATGCCGGCAAGATCGAACTTGGCCAGCGACTTGTTGAAGCGCGCCTGCTCGCGTTCGCCCTGCAGCACGTGCACGGTCACGGCGGACTGGTTGTCCTCCGCGGTCGAGAACACCTGCGAGGCCTTGGTCGGGATCGTCGTGTTCTTCTCGATCAGCTTGGTGAACACGCCGCCGAGCGTCTCGATGCCGAGCGAAAGCGGCGTCACGTCGAGCAGCAGCACATCCTTGACGGTGCCGGAAAGCACGCCGCCCTGAATCGCTGCGCCGACCGCGACCGCTTCGTCCGGATTGACGTCCTTGCGCGGCTCCTTGCCGAAGAAATCCTTGACCGCTTCCTGCACCTTCGGCATGCGCGTCTGGCCGCCGACGAGGATCACCTCGCCGACGTCCGAAACGCGAAGGCCGGCATCGTTGAGCGCGGTGCGGCACGGCTCGATCGTCTTCTTGACCAGATCGTCGACCAGCGCTTCGAGCTTGGCGCGCGTCAGCTTGATGTTGAGATGCTTCGGACCCGACGCATCGGCCGTGACGTACGGCAGATTCACCTCGGTCTGATGCGCGGTCGAAAGCTCGATCTTGGCGCGCTCGGCGGCGTCCTTCAGACGCTGCAGCGCAAGCTGATCGTTGCGCAGATCAATGCCTTGATCCTTCTTGAACTCATCGACGAGATAATCGATGACGCGCTTGTCGAAGTCCTCGCCGCCGAGGAACGTGTCGCCGTTCGTCGCCAGCACTTCGAACTGCTTCTCGCCATCGACCTCGGCGATCTCGATGATGGAAATGTCGAACGTGCCGCCGCCAAGATCGTAGACCGCGATCTTGCGATCGGCGCCCTTCTTGTCCAGGCCATAGGCCAGCGCAGCCGCGGTCGGCTCGTTGATGATGCGCTTGACTTCGAGACCCGCGATGCGGCCGGCGTCCTTGGTCGCCTGGCGCTGCGAATCGTTGAAGTAAGCCGGCACCGTGATCACCGCTTCGGTGACCTTCTCGCCGAGATAATCCTCGGCGGTCTTCTTCATCTTCATGAGCACCTTGGCCGAGATTTCCTGCGGCGGCATCTTCTTGCCGTCCGCGGTCTCGACCCACGCATCGCCGTTGTCGTGCGCGATGATCTTGTACGGCACCATGCCGATGTCTTTCTGCACCTCGGCATCGGTGAACTTGCGGCCGATGAGGCGCTTCACCGCATAGAAGGTGTTCTTCGGATTGGTCACCGCCTGGCGCTTGGCCGTCGCGCCGACGATCACCTCGGTGTCCTTGAAGGCGACGATCGAAGGCGTGGTGCGATCGCCCTCGGAATTCTCGATGACCTTGGCGGTCGTGCCTTCCATGACCGCGACGCACGAGTTGGTCGTGCCGAGGTCGATACCAATGATCTTGCCCATCGCTCTTACTCTCCCGCGCTAATTCGGTGCGGCCCGAGGGCCGTTGATGGCGCAAAAAATTGGGGTTTGCGCCACTGTTTCAAGTGATTCAGGTGCCCGGCGCCTTCGATACCGCGACCAGCGCGGGCCGCAGCAGCCGATCGTTGAGCACGTAGCCCTTCTGCATCACGGCGACCACGGTGCCCGGCTTGTGCTCGGCGCTCGGCACCATGCTCATTGCCTGGTGACGTTCGGGATCGAAAGGCTGTCCGGCCGGATCGACGATCTTGAGGCCATTCGCGTCGACCACGCGCGCGAGCTCGCGCAAGGTCAATTCGACCCCGCTGCGCAGCGCCGCATCATCGCCGCCTTCGACGGCCAATCCCCGCTCGAGATTGTCGATGACGGGCAACAGATCCGCCAGCAGCTTCTCGTTGGCGAAGCGGCGCGCCTGCTCCAGATCGCGCTGCAGGCGTTTGCGCTGGTTCTCGAGTTCGGCGCGCTCGCGCAGCATGACTTCGCGCATCTGGGCGAGCTTGGCCTCGTACTCGTCGAGCTGTCGCGTCAACACGTCGACATCGCCCATCACGGTCTCGTCCGCACCGCGATCGGACGCGGCATCCGCCGAGCCCCGACGCGCGAGCGGATCGCTGTTCTCCGTCATTCTCACGTTCTCCATGGCAACCGCGCCGGCCTGCGAAGCGCGGCCGGAGCATTCGAAAATCAGACGGGCGATCCGGCCCAGGAACGCCGGAAAAACCCCGCACAATCAATGACTATGAGGGCGCCTGCGCCCGCTTCAAGGCGCCCGAGATGATCCCGGCCGTCGCCTGCACGACCGGAATCACGCGCTCGTACGCCATCCGGGTCGGCCCGATCACGCCGAGAACGCCAAGAACGCGCCCGCCGACGCCATACGGCGCCGTCACCAGGCTGAATTTGTCCAGGGCCGCGAAACCCGATTCCTCGCCGATGAACAGGCGCACGCCCTCGGCCCGGGCACAGCGCTCGAGGAGCTGCAAAAGATCGCGCTTGCGCTGGAATGCCTCGAACAGGTCGCGCAGGCGATCGACATCGGTCGCGTCCTGCTTGCCCATCAGGTTGGTGTGGCCCGCGACCAGCATGTCGCCGCCCGCGCTGCCCTGGAACGCCTGTTGCGCGACCTCGACCGCCGCCGACAGCAACCGGTTGAGACGTACGCCCTCGTCCTGCATCTCGCGCAGGAGCCGCGCGCGGATCTCATCGATGCGCATGCCAGCGAAATTCGCATTCAGGTAATTGGCGATCTGCTCCAGCTCGCTCGGACCGTAAGCATGCTGTGTCGCGATCACGCGGTTCTGCACCTGACCATCGGTGAACACCAGAATCACCAGCAACCGGCCGGCATCGAGCGGCACGAAATCGATGTGGCGGAACGGAAATTCCTCGCGCTTTGGCACGCTGACCACGCCGACGAAATGCGTCATCTCGGACAACAGCGACGTCGCGCTGCTCAGGAGATCCGGCGTCGCCGCTTCGGTCGGCAGCTCGCGGCGCAGCTTGTCGACCGCGGGCTCATCGAGCGGCTGGACTTCGAGAAGGCTGTCGACGAAGACGCGATAACCCTGCGAAGTCGGCACGCGACCGGCCGATGTGTGCGGCGCCGCGACCAGCCCGAACTCTTCGAGATCGGACATGATGTTGCGGATCGTCGCCGGGCTCACGTCGAGCCCTGACGCCTTCGCCAGCGTGCGCGAACCCACCGGCTGACCTTCCGCGATATAACGCGCGATCAGCGCGCGCAGCAGCTGGCGAGCGCGGGCGTCGAGCGGATGGCTGGCGGATACGGGCATAGGTCCAAGCCGCGAAAGCGGCAAATCGTGCTGGGGACGCTAGCAAGCGCCCGACGCAGTAGCAATAGCGGCTCGCTTGAGCCAACTACTCACTTAGGCCAACTCAATGAGGTCGCAACCGCACGCCTTCAACACACGCCTTGGCCGTTCGCGAGCCCCATGCTAGCGTTCCGCCGCACGTTCCTTCTGCCCATTCCATGCTGGAAACCCTCACCGTCAAGGATTTCGCGATCGTCGCCGAAGCGGAGATCGCGTTCGGCGCCGGCATGACCGTGGTCACCGGCGAAACCGGCGCCGGAAAATCGTTATTGGTCGATGCGCTGCTGCTGCTCGCCGGCGGCCGCGCGGACGCGAGCCAGGTCCGCCACGGCTGCGAACGTGCCGAGCTTGCGGCAACGTTTGACCTTCGCGACCGCGCGGATCTCTGCGACTGGCTGCGGAACGAAGAGCTCGATGAGGACGGCGCATGCCAGCTGCGCCGCGTGATCCGCAGCGAAGGCAGCTCGCGCGCGTGGATCAATGGGCGCCCGGTGAGCCTGACGCAGCTCAAGGCGCTCGCATCCGGACTGATCGAGATCCACGGCCAGCACGAACATCAGGCGTTGTTGGAACCCGTGCAGCAGCTCGCACTGCTCGATGCGTTCGCCGGCGAGCTGCCCGAACGCGGCGAGGTCGCGCGCATCGTCAAGGCCTGGCGCGATGCCGGCGCCCGCATCGCGGAACTCTCGCGCGGCACGGATCATGTCGAACGCATCGAATGGCTCGCGCATCAACTCGACGAGCTCGATCGTCACGCACTCTCTGCAAACGATCTCACCGCGCTCGAAGACGAACATCGCCGACTCGCCAACGCGGGCCAACTCCTGCAAGGCGGCAGCGGGCTCGCCGAGCGCATCGATGGCGACAGCGAATTCGCGCTGATCGGTCTCGTCGCGCGCGCACACGCGGAGGCGACGCGCCTGTCCGCGCTCGACGCGCGCATGACGCCGATCGTCGAGCTGCTCGATGCGGCGCAGATTCAACTCAACGAAGCGAGCGACACGCTGGCGCGCTATCAAAGTACGCTCGAGCTCGATCCGGAACGCCTCGCCGAAGTCGAAGCGCAGATCGGCAAACTGCACGAACTCGCCCGCAAACATCGCGTGCCGATGGCCGAACTGCGCACGCACGCAACATCGTTGCGCGACGAAATGGAGACGTTGCGCGGCGCGGGCGCGAGCATCGAAAACCTTCGAGCCGACCAGAAGCGCTTGAAAACCGACTACGACGCGATGGCGCGTCGCCTGACCGCGCGCCGCACCGCGGCAGCGCGCAAGCTCGGCGCCGCCGTTACCGCGCTGATGACCGAGCTCGGCATGCGCGGTGCGTTCGAAGTCGAACTATTGCCCCAGGCCAGCGCCGAGCCCGACCCGGCCGGTGCCGAGCGTTGCGAATTCCTCGTCGCCGCGAATCCAGGAACGCCGCCGCGGCCGTTGCGCAAAGTCGCTTCGGGCGGCGAGCTCTCGCGCATCAGCCTCGCACTCGAAGTTGCCGCGCTCGGCCTCGATCCGGTGGGCACGATGGTGTTCGACGAAGTCGATGCCGGCATCGGCGGCGCGATCGCCGAAGTCGTCGGACGCAAGCTGCGCGATCTCGGTGCGCGATCGCAGGTCTTCTGCGTCACGCACCTGCCGCAGGTTGCGGCGCTCGGCCATCATCATCTGCGCGTCGTCAAATCGAGCAGCAAGGATTCGACCGAGATGCGCATCGATACACTAGACGGCGCGGAACGACGCGACGAAATCGCGCGCATGCTCGGCGGCATCGACATCACGCGCGAGACGCTGGCACATGCGGAGCAAATGCTCGGCCTCGTTACACCGCCAGCCAAGAGCCTGTCGAACGCGGGCCGCCGTCGCCGCTGAGACGTGAGTCACCGCTGAGCGGCCGGCTCGCTACAACGCTTCAACGCGCGCATTCACGACCAGCGGCCGCAACTGGGCCATCCAGTCGTTCGCATTCGCGACTTGCGCATCGCGCTTGAACGCATCGAGCGCGGCGAGATCGACGTCGGCAATTGCCCAATCCGCACCGGATTCGGCACGCACGAGTACGCCGTCGGATGGAAACCCACGATCGATCGGCGTGTAGATCGCCGCGGTGCCGGTATTGACGTCGAGCGCGGGACTCCACGGTGCCTCGCCGGCCGTCATCGCGCACGCAACGTAGATCTGGTTTTCCATCGCGCGCGCCTGGCAGCCGAGACGTACGCGATTCGCGCCGGCGTCCGTGTCGGTGCAGCTCGGCACCAGGATCACTCGCGCGCCCGCTTCCACTTGCGCGCGCGCGTAGAGCGGGAATTCACAGTCGTAGCAGACGTCGATGCCGACGCGGCCGAACTCGGTGTCGAACACCTTCAATGCGTCGCCGGGTTCGATCACGATCGAAGCGCGCTCGAATCCGGTCAGCGTCAGCTTGTCCTGAAACGCGACTTTGCCGTCGGGCGAGGCGAAATACGCACGATTGCGGTAGTGCCCACCGCCGACGTCGAGCAGGAATGTTCCGGCGACGAGATAGATCGAGTGCCGCAGCCCGAGGTCGCGGGCGAGCGCGACGTAATCGTCGCGATGCGCCTGCAGCGCGGCGAGCGAACGCGCGAAATCGGCGCGCACGTCGACCGGTTGCCCGGCGGCGGCTTCGAGGGAGAGATATTCGGGCAGCACGACCAGACCCGCGCCTGCGCGCGCCGCCTGCGCGACGCGATCGCCGACGCGCGCGGCAAACGCGGCGAAATCGCCGGGCTCACCGATCGAGTATTGCGCGGTCGCGATTTTCAATCTCATCTCAGCGTCCCGTCAGCCATGAAAGCCCGATGTTCTCTTCTCCCGCTTGCTGGAGAAGAGGCCGCAGGCAGATGAGGCAAGCCCTGGGAGAACCTCTCAAGCGTTGCCCCCACCCGCCATCTCCCGCAAGCGGAGAGGGAAACGCATGCGCCTCAGCCGCGTACGTTGTCGAGCGGCCGCAGCCAGAAGCGCAGACGATGGCACGTAGGCATATCGTGGCCGATCTCTTGCCATTCAAGCTGGCAGAACATGTCGTCCTGGCGCTGGTAGCCGCGCTTGTTCCAGAACACGTCGTTGCCGCGGAAACCTTCGGGGCGTCGCGCGTCGGCGGCATTGCGTTCGACGGCACAGAATCCCGTCATCACGAAACGTCCGAGCTTGCGCGCGTAGCGTTCGCGTTCGTCGAAGAAGCGATGGCCGAGACCGTGCCCACGATAGTTCTTGAGCAGAACCGATTCGCCGAAATAGAACACCTCGTCGAGCGCGATGCCGCGATCGATGAATGGTTGCTGGAACGAAGCGGTTTCGTCGGTCAACGGGATTCCGGTCGATGCGCCGATCACGCGATCGCCATCGAAGGCGAGCACGAACAGGCTTTCCGGCGACTTCGCGTAGGTCGCGAGATAGTTCTTCTCGTATTCGCGATCGCCCGCGTAAAGGTAGGGCCAGTCGTGGAACACGGCGATGCGCAAGGCGGCGACGGCGTCGAGATGCGGCGCGACTTCGGGACCGGTGAAGGTTTTGACGTCGATCATGCCGCTACGGTAGCGAATTGCGCGGCGCGCGCCTAGCCGAATGGCCCCATCGAAGTCGCCGCATTTGGCCGCGAAGACGTCTTCGCTGCTGACAGACAGTGTCAGCAGCGCGTGCGTAGAGTGGCGCTGTATGACGGAGCACCGATGCGCTGCCGAAAGCCGATAGTCCGCCACAAAGCCCGCGCACTGCGAACTTCGGTGTTCACCGCGCTGCTCGTCTCGACAATAGCCGTCGCGGCCAGCACTGCAGCCGCGACACCGGCCAACGAGGAACCCACGATGACCACACCTCCCGCTGCACGCTGCTGCGCGCTGATCGAGCTGCGCCAATACACGCTCAAGCCCGGCCGGCGCGATGTGCTGATCGATCTTTTCGAACGCGAGTTCGTCGAAACCCAGGAAGCCGTCGGCATGCATCTTGTCGGGCAGTTCTGCGATCTCGATCGGCCGGATCGTTTCGTATGGATACGCGGCTTTCCCGACATGGCGTCGCGCGCGCAATCGCTGCAGGCGTTTTACGGCGGACCGGTCTGGCAAGCGCATCGCGACGCGGCGAACGCAACGATGATCGATTCCGACAACGTGCTGCTGCTGCGGCCGGTTTCAGGCGATTTCGCATTCGCTCCGCCCACAGCGGCGCGCGCACCTGCCGGCGCGACCGAACGATCGTCGGCGCGTATCGTCGCGACGATCTACTACTTCGACGCGCCCGTCGGCGGGGCATTCAAGAAATTTTTCGACGCTCAGATTACGCCGGAGCTCGCGACAGCCGGCAGCACTCCGATCGCCCGCTTCGAAACCGAGTCGGCTGAAAACACGTTCCCGCGTCTCCCCGTTCGCACCGGCGAACATGTGTTCATCTGGTTCGCGCGATTCGCAAGCGATGCGGCGCTCCACGAGCACGAGACTCGCCTGGCCGCGTCGTCCCACTGGACGACGCAGCTCCTGCCCGAGCTCCGCCAACGATTGAAATCGCCGCCCGAACGCTTGCTGCTCGAACCCACGGCCCGTTCCTTGCTGCGTTGAGCGATTCGAAACCGCGAGTACACTTTACCTATGTCCGCCTCGTCGACCCTCATCGAACGCGAGTCGCTCGCCGTCGTCGACTATCGATGCGATGCCCGGCCGGGCGACACGCCGTACACCGAAGTCCATCGAAATTTCTCGATCGCGTACGTGCGCAAAGGCAGCTTCGGCTATCGCTATCGCGGCGAGCTGTTCGAGCTCGTCGCGGGCTCGGTGCTGGTCGGACACGCGGGCGACGAATTCGTCTGCACGCACGATCATCACGACTGCGGCGACGAGTGCCTTTCGTTCCAATTCAGGCCGGCCACGCTCGACACACTGATCCGCGGTTCGCGCACCGAGCTGGCGAAACTCTGGAGAGTCGGCGGCGTGCCACCGTTGCCGGAACTCATGGTGATCGGTGAGCTGGCCCAGTCGATCGCGGACGGACGGAGCGATGTCGGCCTCGACGAAGCGGCTCTGTTGTTCGCGCACCGCTGCGTCGAAACCGTGTCCGGCCGCAACGCCGACCGCCGCGTCGTGCACGCGCGCGACCGGCAGCGCGCCGTCGAAGCCGCGCTGCGCATCGACGATCGCTCGCACGAATCACTCGATCTCGATAGCGCGGCGAATGATGCCGGGCTCAGCGCATTTCACTTTCTGCGCTTGTTCTCCGCGGTGCTCGGCGTGACGCCGCATCAATATCTGGTGCGTTCGCGGTTGCGCCGCGCGGCGCGAATGCTCGCCGACGGCGCGCATTCGATCAGCGATGTCGCGTTCGACGTCGGCTTCGGTGATCTCTCGAATTTCGTGCGCACGTTCCATCGCGCCGCCGGCGTATCGCCGCGGCGGTTTCGCCAGGCGGCCCGCGGGGATCGCAAGATTTTCCAAGATCGACTCAGCGCCGGCGCCGTACGCTGACTTCCCCATCGCGGAGGTCTGCCATGTACGATCACATCGGTTTGAAAGTGAAGGATCTAGACGCCAGTGTCCGTTTTTACGAAGCCGCGCTGGCGCCGCTCGGTTACGTTCTCTCCTCGCGCGACGACTCGAGTGCCGGCTTCGGTCCGAAAGGCGCGCCAGCGTTGTGGCTGTATGCCGGCGGTGGCGGAACGAATCGCGGTACGCACGTCGCGTTCAAGGCGAAAGATCGCGCAGCGGTCGATCGCTTCCACAAGAACGGCATCAAGGCCGGCGCGAAAGATCACGGCGCAGCGGGCCTGCGCGAAGATTACTCGCCGACGTATTACGCGGCTTTTTTGCTCGATCCGGACGGCAACAATGTCGAAGCGGTCTGCATGAGTTGAGACCGCGTGATGTCCGGTCGCCGCGGTACGCGGCGCGGGAGAACGTGGGAGCGACGATGACAGCAAAGGCGACGAGCGCGGCGCTCATCGGTGATCCAGGCTTCAACTCGAAGGCGGTGTTGCGGCAACTCAGCGAGGCCGACCCGATACTCGCACGTCTCATCGAACGCGTCGGTCCGTTTCGCATGGAGCTCAAGAGCGCTTCGAACCTGTTCGATGTGCTCGCCGAAGCCATCGTCTACCAGCAGCTGCATGCGCGCGCCGCGTCGAGCATCCACTCTCGCGTGCGCGCGCTCATGCCGCGCGTTCGCGGAACCGCGGCCGCGCGCGCGTTGAACGCGCTCGCGGACGAAGACCTGCGCGGTGCAGGACTCTCGCGATCCAAACTGCTGGCGCTCCGCGATCTCGCCGCGAAGACGATCGACGGTCACGTGCCGACACTCGCCAAGGCGCGGTGCATGGACGACGAGGCGATCATCGAGCATCTGACCTCGATCCGCGGCATCGGCCGCTGGACAGCACAGATGCTGCTGATTTTCAGACTCGGCCGGCCCGACGTGTTGCCGGTCGGCGACTACGGCATCCGCAAAGGATTCTCGCTTGCGTTCCGCAAGCGTGAATTGCCTTTGCCGGCCGCCGTCGAAGCGCGCGGTGAACGATGGCGACCGTTTCGCACCGTCGCGTCATGGTATCTCTGGCGGGCGGCGGAAGAAGGTGTTGGATCTTGATGCGCGCGGAGTAAGGAATCCGAGGTAACGCCGACTGCGCGCGCCCCTCTCCAGTTTGCGGGAGAGGGCTGGGGTGAGGGCACGCTGAGACGCCGTCACACCTTCCCTCACTCGCACCGCGGGCGATGTCTCCCGCAAGCCGGAGAGGTAAAGCAGAGCGGGCGATGGGATTGAGAAATCGAGCGACGACGCGTTCTCAGGCGCTCACCTGCGCGATCCAATCCTCAAGGTTGTAGTAATTCGTCACGCGCGCAATACGCCCGCCACGTATGTCGAAAAACGCTCCGCCCGGCAACACATATTTCTGACCCTTCGCCGGCGGCAGACCTTGGTCGCTCACCTTGTAGGTCCCGTGCACGACATACTCGGCACCTGCGCGCGCCCCATCGGCGTTGCTCAGCGCAACGATATCGCGCAGCTGCTCGGAATAACTCTTGTCCATGCGCGCGAGAAACGCGCGGAACGCATCGCGGCCGTTCTCGCGTGGACCCTGGTTCAGATCGTGGACGACATCGTCCGCGAGGCACTCCAGCATTGCGTTCCAGTCGCCGCGGTTGAATGCGGCGTAGTAGCGGTCGATCAGCGCGATCGTGTCCTGCATGCTCATGACGGTGTCCTGCGATGGAAATTCGGCGCGCGATGCGGCGATCACCGCATGGTAGCAACCGTCGAATATGCGCAGTGCAGCCGGAACGCAAACCGCCCAGGTTCAGCGGGCCGCGTCTCCGCAGCGCGCGTCAATGAACCAGATGCCGAAACGGATGCATCCACGCAAACGCCCAGAACAGGCCGAACGCCATCCAGAACATCTTCCTGAGGCCGCGCGCCAGCAGCCAGGCGGCGACGATCGCGAGCACGATCGGCAAGTATTTTTCCAGCGTCTCGCGGGACGGCGAGCGCAGATCCTGTACCAACGCGTCGAGATTCGAGAGGTTCATGACGTCTCCTTCCGCACCATCGGCGGTGCGGAAGGATCATCGCGATTCGCCCGTCGGTACGGCAGGCGCAGCTGTCAGCGAGTCCTGGTGATGGTTGTCACCCGTTGCCCTCACCCTACCCTCTCCCGCGAGCGGGAGAGGGGAAAGGGTGGTCAGCTCGCCTGTTTCTGCTTGATCCAATCGTCGATGACGCGTTCAAGCAGCGCCAGCGGCAGCGCGCCGTGGGTCAGCACCTGATCGTGGAATCCGGCGAGCGTGAACTTCGCGCCGAGCGCCTGCTTGGCCTTCTCGCGCAGCTCGAGAATCTTCAGCATGCCGGCCTTGTACGCGAGCGCCTGTCCGGGATCGACGAAATAACGCTCGATCTCGGCCGTGACATCGGATTCGGCCATGCCGGTGTTGTCCATCATGTACGCGATCGCCTGCTCGCGCGTCCAGTGCTTGTAGTGAATGCCGGAATCGACGACGAGACGCACCGCGCGCATCATCTCGTCGCGCAGACGGCCGAGATTGTCGAGCGGATCCTTCTCGAAGCCGAGCTCCCAGGCGAGACGCTCGGCATACAGTGCCCAGCCTTCCGCGTACGCGGTGAACGGCAGCACGCGGCGGAAGAACGGCACGCCCTGCAGTTCCTGCGCAACCGAGATCTGGAAGTGATGGCCCGGAATACCTTCGTGATACGCCAGCGTGCGCATCGCGAATTTTGGCGTCTCCGCCGTGTCGCGCATGTTCGCGTAGAACACGCCGGGGCGCGTGCCATCGAACGATCCGGGTTCGTAATACGCACCCGGCGCGGTTTTCTCGGCGAATTCCGGCACCGGCCTGACCTCTACGCCGAGCTTGGGCCGCACGTCGAACGCATCGCCAAGGCCCTTGTTGACCTCGTCGAGAATCGCCTGGTACTGCGCGAGCATCGCCTTCTTGCCGTCCGCCGTGTTCGGGAACGTCGCGTCCGGCGCGTGCGCGAGCTGCTGCACGCGCGCGCCGATGCTGCCGTCGACGAGGCCTTTGTCTTTCAGGATCGCATCCATTTCCGCCGAGATCCGCGCGACTTCGGCGAGACCGAGCGTGTGCACTTGCTCGGGCGTCATGTCCGTCGTCGTGTGCATGCGCACGCACCACGCGTAGTAGGCATCGCCGTCCGGCAGGTGCCAAGCCCCGAAGTTGCCATGCGCCTTCGGCTGCAGCGCCTTGAAATAGTCGATCAGCTGGCGATACGCCGGATAAGCGCTCTTGTTGATCGAGCTTGCGACACCCGCGAGCAGCGTGTCGCGCGCGGACTGATCCATCTTGTCGGCGGGAATCTTGTCGAGCTTCTCCTTGAAGCTCGTGTACAGCATGTTTTCCTTCGCCGGTTTGCCGATGAAGCTTTGCATCTGCGTCAGCACTTCCTCGACCGTGAACTGCGGCGGGATCACGCCCTTGGACTCGCGCAGCTTCAGACCTTCGATGACCTGCGAGAACTTCTGCGGAAACTTGTCCAGCCGCGCGATATACGCATCGGCATCGTGCTTGTTGTTGACCTGATGCGTCTGCGCCATGAAGTTCGGCAGACTCGACTGGATGCCGGCCAGCTGGTTGACCGGAAAATCGTAGTCGCGGAAGCGATCGCCTTCGACCTGGATCGTCAGGAAATAGTCGAGCACGTCATACGAAAGCTGGCCGTTCCTATCCATCCCATCGCGCGAGTAGCGATGCAACGTGTCGACATCGCGCTTGATCATGTCCGCCATCGCCGCCTCGTGCGCGGGCGAGGCGTCGTCGAGATCGCTGCTGTAGAAATCCAGCCACGGCGGCAGGATGCGCATATTGCTCAGGAGCTCGGGGCTCTGCAGTGCGAATTGGCCGAAGACGCGGCCGTAGAACCAGTTGACGCTGTACGGCTTGAAGTACCAGACGTGGATGAAGAATGCGACGGTGAGGACGATCGCAATCGCGACGAACGAAAGCAACCACTTCAGAAGCTTCTTCATGGCCGACCCCGGTTTGGCGTCGGCGAAGCGTAGCAGCGAATCGAGATTGCTGCCGCGATCACGCGGCTGCTCGGCTATCTCGCGATCGCCCTGAGATATCCCACGTTCGCGACGCAGGCGTATCGACGGCCAACTCTCATGCCATGCGAGTCGCTTCGATCCGCGTTCCCGCGGATCAGGCGACGCGAATAACTGCGTTAGTCGCACGGATCAAAGCCGCTCCGGTTAATGGTATCGCCCGAATCCCGCACTCCATTCATAGGCGCCGATATCCGCTCGAGCGCCGACCACCCGCGGGAACCCGGTGCCTCGCTGATCGGTGCCGAGCGTGAACGGATCATCGCCCGCGTCGATGGCGACACTTCCGGGCAACAGCGCATGTGTGACGCGTATTGCCACCGTTGTTTGAAAGCGGCGCGAGTCGCGGGCAACCATTCAGCGTATCGGGTGGAAGCATCGTCGTCGCGTCTGCAGCGATGATCAGGTTGCTGGAGCCACCGACATGACCATCGCCGGACTTGACGTCAGACTCGACCTCGCCACCGCCGTTCCGATTCACATTATTCGCTATGATGGAACTCACTGCGTAAACTGAGCCGGCGCTCACGCCGGCGACGCGACCATATTCGTTGGCCGTGTTGAAGGCAATCGTCGAGTTGTAGATGCTTGCGCCTCCGCTAGACTTTCATAGCGCCGTAGCCCTGAACCGCGCTGTTCGCTGTTATCGTGCTGTTTGCGATCGCGATTGACAAAGTCGAAGCAAATCCGGCGCCAAATTGCGCCTGATTCCCCGACATAGTCGAATTTTCTATTATCCCGTTCGAACGGAACTCAGCCCCACCGCCAGAACTATCGGGAACTTGCGCGTACGAAGCAGCGATATTGTTGCTGATCGTGCTTCCCTTGACCGTAAATCCCAGCATATCAGCGAAAATTCCGCCGCCCGAGGCTGGTGACTGACTCGATGAGGCCCCGGAGTTGGTCACGACGCTATCGATCAGTTTGACACCGCGAGCCCATACACCGCCGCCAGTGGCAGACGCAGTGTCGGCCACAGCGCGGCAGCTATCCAACCGTGTGCTGCTCAGGTACGCGGTGCCGTTGGAATATATGCATCCACCATTCGCTTGCTGATTCCCCGCAGTCGAATAGATCGCATCGGTGAGCACGAGATGATCAAGATGGAGAATGCCCAGCCCGGTATGCTTGAAGATGCGATTCGAGTGTCCCAAGGCGTATCCGCCATCAATCGTCACGATATCGGGACCGGGACCCCCAATCGTGAGGTTGTTCACCGAGATATCGATCTCTCCGCGTCGAGAGTGTGATCGTGCTGCAACCCGCCGCACTCAGATCGAATTCGATCGTGGCGTCACCGCCAAGCGCATTCGCCGCGATGCACTGCGCCACGAAGGCTGTCCTGACCGGCATCGTTGCAGTTCGTAACAAGAAATGTGGTCGTCGGCTGGGCGGGCGCGGCGATGGCCGATTTCCCGACTGCCGATTGAAACGCTGCGCCAGCCAAAGAGCGTTCGCCTCTCACCGCAGCGACGGGATCGGTCAGGGCCGTGGCTTGATCGTGAATGGCACTCGCGGCGAAGACTTCGGTACTGAGCGCAATCGCCAAACAAGCCGCCAGCGGCCGAAGACGTGAAACCTGTAGCGTGCTCAAATGACGCGTGCGCATCGGAATTCTCCAGTCAGCGTTGATTGCGGAGGCATGCGGCCGGTGATTCGTGATCAGCCGGTCTGCTGCTGGTATGGAATTACGGGAACGAAACCGAAAGCGGACATTCCACACGCGTTCGCATCGATGAGGAGATCGCGTCGCCGGCCTTCGCGCCGAACCGGCACGCGAAGCAGCCGGCGCGCAGCTTGAGCTACGCGCGAGGCCCACTTCAGGCTTCAGGTGAACAAACTCGTCGCGTCACTCGCAACCGTCTCGGACGATTCGAATCGAACTCCGTCGGCGACGAATCGGCCGTCGTCCGAGGGTGTCAGCGGTCCTGGCGATTGAGTCCAAGGAGCCGAGGAACTGAAGAAACGCTCAACCGCACGCCTCAAACCCGCTCATGTTGATCACGTCGCCCGACCCTTCGCTCCATTCGTAGGCTCCGATATCGGCGAATAGGCCAACGACGCGGTCGAACCCGCTACCTCGCTGGTCCGTTTGCAGGCCTTTCATATTGCTGCCCATGTCGATGGCCGGACTATCCGCCAACAAGGCATGTGTGCGCGTAGGGCCGCCGTTATCGAGCAGCGGTGCGAGTCTCGGACACTCATGCGACGTATCCGCCGGCGGCATCGTGGCGTTGGCGGCCATGATCAGGTTTTTCGCGCCGGTGATGACACCGTCGTCCGATTGCACGTCCGATTCAACCGCGGCGTTTCCGTCATCTGTCACGTTGTACGCGAAGATGGAACCGTTCGCCGCGAGAGACTCGGCATGCGCGCCTGCGGTGGCACCGACGACGGTCGCTCTATTGAACGCGACCGTATCGTTGTACATGCGCGCGAGTCCCTGGATTTCCATGCCACCGGATGTGAGCGCGGTGTTTCCCGAGAACGTGCTTTCGACGATCATGCCCGCCGCGCCGAGACCAAAGGCGAAAACTCCGCCCGCGGTTTCCGCATGGTTTTCGGCGATCGTGGAGAATTGCAAGCCAAGGTAGCCATGAACCGCAATGCCACCTCCGGATCCTGCAAAGGCTGGCGAATACGAGTGGGCGGTGTTGTTTTCGATCGTGCTGTATGTCGCCGTGAGTCCCGCACTTCCAACGAATACGCCTCCGCCGGCTGCGGCGCCGCCGCTGCTTGCAGCCAGGGATTTGCTCACGGTGCTGCCGTCCATCGTGAGCCCGCTCGCGAATATTCCGCCGCCGGCAGCCAGGCCGGTCGTTGCCGTCAGGCGACATCCGATGACCGTCGAATCCAAAAGCGCGACCGTGCCGGCTGAATAGATGCATCCGCCTTTCGGATTCTGATTCGCGTCGGCGACGTACTTGGCGTCCGTCAGAAGCAGGCCATTGATCCTCAGCGTACCGGTACCGGAATGTTTGAAGATGCGATTGTAGTATCCCGCGCCGTACCCACCATCGATCGTAAGAAGATCTGCACCCGGCCCAGCAAACGTGAGGTTATTGGCCGTGATATCGATCTGACCAGTTGTCAGCGAGATCGTGCTGCATTGCATCTGGTTCAAATCGAATTCGATCGTCGAACCATCGTTCGCGTTCGCACCGGCAACCGCGGCACGAAGACTGTCTGGGCCGTCATCGTTGCAGTTCGTTACAAACAACGTCGCAGTGGGATGTTCCGGCGTCCCGCCGATAAGTGTCGTGCTCGTTGAACCCATCGCAGCGACACGCGCGTACCCTCGTGCGCTCGCGAGCGTCGCCCACGGTTGCAGATGATTTCCGGCGATGGAACCTAGGGCCACCGGCGATCCAGCAAATGTTTCAGCACTGAACGCAATCGCCAAACAGGCCGCAAGCGGCCGGAGATGTGAAACCTGTAGCGTGTTAGAACGACGCGTGCGCATCGGAATTCTCCAGTCAGCGGTGGTTGCGGAGGAAAGCGGCCGGCGATTTTT
The DNA here is from genome assembly GCA_963834755.1 of uncultured Gammaproteobacteria bacterium. Taxonomy (GTDB): domain Bacteria; phylum Pseudomonadota; class Gammaproteobacteria; order Xanthomonadales; family Rhodanobacteraceae; genus Dokdonella_A. The sequence goes on along the minus strand of CAWICQ010000012.1, from coordinate 454,778 downwards.
TATCGACCGGCCTGCTGCTGGTGTGGAATTACGGGAACGAAGGCGAAGACGGACATTCCGCACGCGTTCGCATCGATGAGGAAGTCGCGTGGCCCGGCCTTCACGCCGAACCGGCACGCGAAGCAGCCAGCGCGCAGCTTGAGCTACGCGCAGGGCCCCATTTCGGCTTTCAGGCGAGCGCAGCCCGTCGTCTCACTCGAAACCGTCGCGGAAGATCGGATCGAACTCGATGGCGCCGATGTCGGTCGTGATATTCGCGCCGGTTCCGGTCGTTCGCGGATAGCCGGGGCCGCGCTGGTCGAAAATCAGGGCCGGCATCCAGTTGTCATTGCCTTTGGCCAGCGCGGGGCTGCCCGGAAGCAATTCGCGGGTACGCGTCGCGCCGCCGTTGAACTGCAGCGGGCCGAGTTTGGGATCGCTGGTCACCGTGATCACGCCGGGCGGCGGAACCGGTAGATTCGTCGCCATGACGAGATTGTCGGCACCTGACAACACCCCTTGACCGCTGGCGAGAAACAGGTCCTCTTCGACGTTACCGGCACCGGCGGTGTTGTTTGCGATGATCGAGCTCTGCAGCGTGAGCGGACTGTTGGATAAGGGACCGGCGAAGTACACCGCGCCGTAGCCGAAATCGGCGGGTGACGTGTTGAATGCAATGGTGCTGTTCGCGATGGTGAGGTAAGCGCCGTCGAACACATCGACTGCGCAACAGACGTTCGAGGTGTTGCCCGAAATCGTCGCGTTGGCGAGGAAGACGGGACCCGCCGTGATCAGCGCGCTGCCCACAGATGCCGTGTTGCCTTCGACCGTGGAGGCGAAGACGACCATGCCGGCGTTCGTATAGACGCCTCCCCCGGCCCCGAAGCCGCCTTGGCCGTCGTGCGCGGCATTGCCGCCGATGGTGCTGTAGAGCGACCCGAAGGTCCCAGGCGTCGCGATTCCGCCGCCGGCGCCCCACTTCTGCGGAGCGGACGATTCACTCGCGGAAACGCTGCTGGACTTCAGCGTGACTTCACTCGACGCCCAGATTCCACCGCCGGAGGCATAACCGAGATCGCTGGTCGCCTTGCATCCGGTTACGCGGGCATTCTTCATGTACACGCTGCCATTGCTCTTGATGCATCCGCCATACGCGTCGGCTGCGATGTGGTACTGACCATCGGCAATCGTCAGCGACGACATCTTCAGAAGGCCAGTGCCTTGATGGAGGAAAACGCGCGAAGCATTGCCGCCCGAAATCGTGACGGATCCCTCGTCGGGCCCTTGCAGCGTCAGGTTGTATTGACTCAACACGATCTGGCCGGATGTGAGCGTGATCTTGCTGTCGGTCATGCCGCACAGCGTCGGCAGCTGGCTCAGATCGACGGTATCGTTCGACTGCGCATTCGTCGGTTGCAGGATGTCGCGCAGCGAATCCGGGCCGGAGTCGTCGCAGTTTTTCACGGTCCATGTCTGCGGAATGGGTATGTTCGGTGTAGCGCTTTTCTGCTTCGCGCGAGTCGATGCATTTGCCAACATCTCGCCATGAGCGGCACTTTCGCGCGCAGCGCCCGAGCCCGCCAGCGCGCCTACGCTGAAAGCGAGCGCGAGGCAGGCGGCGAGCGGCCGCAACGGGAAGGCGTGAATCGGGTTCGGGCGATCGGTGCGCAAGGGCGTTCTCCATTCGTAAGCACGATCGAGACCGACGGACGGCCGGCTTCGTATCAAAGTGGCTTTTGTGCTCTGTGGAGTTACGGGAATGCAGCGGAAACCGGACATTCGATCGCGACGCGAACCGGAACCGCGCGCGCGGCGAGGCGATTCACGGCACGGATTTCGGGAGAATCGAGCTCGAGCGACGAACCGCGGAGAATGACTTACCGCTTCGGCGCGGCTCAATACCAGATCCGCACGCCGGCGACCCAACGCGTCTCGCCGGCGTCCATGCCGTCGCGCTCGACCAACGACGCCGTCGCGCCGAACCGTCGCACATGCTCGATGCCCATGTACGGCGCGATCTCGCGGCGGATCTCGTAGCGCAGGCGCAAGCCGACTTCCGCGTCCGATACTCCCGCGCCGATGCGGGCAGCCGGGTCGGCCTTTGCGTACGCGTTGAATTCGAAGCGCGGCTGCAGGATCAGGCGCTGCGTCAAGGAAAGCTCGTAGTCGACCTCGACGCGCAACGCGGTGCGACCGGCATCGCCGACGTATGCAGTCGCCTCGATGCCGAGCCAGTACGGTGCAAGTCCCTGCACGCCGAACGCGGCCCAGTTCCGATCGGGGCCGACGCCGAAGTCGTGGCGAACACCGAGTTGTGTATCCCAGAACGAAGCGGCCGCGTGATCCCAGAGGATTTCCGCGTCGGCGTGATCGAAACGCCCACGAGCGTGTTCGCCTTCGCTGCGCAGCTGAACCTTGTCGAGGTCGCCGCCGGCCCACGCTAAGAACTTCCACGATCCCGCGGCGGCACCGTCTCCATCACGGTATTCGAGGCGATCGAACTTCAGCATCGCCAGCGGCGCCGCGTCGTCCATTTCCATGACCCGTGTCATCTCCTGCGCAGGCATCGGGCCCATGAGGTGGCTCGGCCGCGGCGGCGCGACATGCTGGTTTTGCTCAGAAGCCTGGGTGCGCGGGTCCTCGGGATGCGCAGGATCATCGTGAAGCGATGCCTCGGATGGCGCCCGTTCGGCGCGTTTTGCGCCCGCATTGGAGCCCGCGGGCGTTGCCGACGAATCCGCCGCGGATCGGTCCTCGCCGCGCACGGACGGCGACGGTTTTTCCGACGAGGGTTCGTCAAGCGGCTGCGCACGAACCGGTGCGGCCACGCTCCCGGCGAACCCGATGCCGATTGCCAGCCGGAGCACGCGCGAAACGAGTCCTTTTCGCGCGCTCATGCGACCACCACCTCGCGAAACATCCCCGCTTCCATGTGATACAGCAGATGACAGTGATAGGCCCAGCGGCCGATCGCATCGGCGCTGACGCGGTAACTCAGTTTCTGCGCCGGTTGCACGACGACGGTGTGCTTTCGCGCGAGAAATCCGCCGTCGGGTGTTTCGAGCTCGCTCCACATGCCGTGCAGGTGGATCGGGTGCGTCATCATCGTGTCGTTGACGAGCACGAATCGCACGCGCTCGCCGTGCGTGAGATGCAAGGGTTCAGCGGCGGAGAATTTCTGGCCGTTGAACGACCAGATGTAGCGCTCCATATGGCCGGTCAAATGCAGCTCGATCTCGCGATCGGTGTCTGCGGAAATCGGCGCACCGATCGTGCGTACGTCTGCGTACGTGAGGACGCGGCGGCCGTTGTCGCGAAGTCCAATGCCGGGATCGTCGAGATTCGTGCGCGGCGTGTCGACGCGCATGTCCACGCCGGGGCCGTATTCCGGTGCCGCATGGCCGGACGCTGGCGAAGCGCGTGTCGAGCCATGATTCATTCCGGGCATGTCCGCCATGCCGGACATCGCCGCGGCCGGATTCTCGTTGGCGCCCGTCGAAGCGGGCGATGAATCCTGCGTCGCCTGATGCGACATGCCAGCCATCGCGGCGTGATCCATCGCGCCCATCATGTCGCGCATGGTCAGCAGCGGACGCGGATCGAGCGCCGGAATTTCGCCTTCCATTCCGCTCTGTGGCGCGAGTGTTCCGCGTGCGTAGCCCGAACGGTCCATCGACTGCGCGAAGATCGTGTAGGCGCGATCGTCGGAAGGCGCGACGATCACATCGCACGTTTCCGCAGGACCGATACGGAATTCGTCGACCGTTACCGGCTCGATGTCCTGCCCATCGGCGGCGACGACGGTAAAGGCGAGTCCCGGAATACGCACATCGAAAAACGTCATCGCTGCGCCGTTGATGAAACGCAGCCGCACCTTTTCGCCGCGCGAGAACAGCGCGGTCCAGTTGCGCGCCGGCGGCGCGCCGTTCATCAGATAGGTATAAGCCGTGGCCGAAACGTCGGAGAGATCCGACGGATCCATGCGCATCCGATTCCACATGCGGCGCTCGGCGAGCGCCTTGCCGAGGCCTTGCGCGCCGACATCGCGCAAGAAATCGCCCGCGGTCGGCTTGCCGAAGTTGTAGTAGTTGCTCTGCTTCTTCAATGTCGCGTAGATGCGCTCGGGATCGGCGTCGGTCCAATCGGAGAGCAGCACGACGTGTTCGCGATCGGTCGGGAAGCGCTCGCCGTTGCGCGGTTCGATCACGATCGGTCCATACAGCCCGACCTGTTCCTGGAAGCGCGAATGACTGTGATACCAGTAGGTCCCGGCCTGGTTCACGGTGAAGCGATATACATAAGTCTCGCCCGGCCGTATCCCCATGAAACTGAGGCCGGGCACACCGTCCATGTCCGCCGGAAGAATGATGCCGTGCCAGTGGATCGAGGTCTGTACCGGCATCGTGTTGCGTACGCGCAGCGTGATCGTGTCGCCCTGACGCCAACGCAGCAGCGGCGCGGGAAGCTGGCCGTTGACGACCGTGGCGTGACGCATCGCGCCGGTAAAATTGACGGCGAGCTCGCCGACCGCAAGATCGAAATCAGTGCCAGTCAGCACGCTGCGACGCGGCGCGTTCGCATCCGCGCTTTCCATCGCGAATCCGGGCATGCGCGCCAGACCGAATCCCGCAGCGACGCCACCGAGCGCAAGACCTTGCACGAAGCGCCGTCGCGACCGTTGAAGCCGTGCGAGCGAAGCATCGGCATCGTGGCATTTCATCGGAGACCTCCGAACCGTGGCGACGTCGCTGCGTCGCGCATCGAAACGCTACGGCGCAACACGAACGCCGCGAAAAGCGCGCCGCATCGGCACGCCGACAACATCCGGGAATCAGGCGATCGGAGGTCGGAGGAGTCGTGTCTCGATCGCGGCGTAAGGACGCGACGGCCGCACGGGAAACGGTCGCGCGGACGGCGCCAACGAGCCGACCAACGCGATGACGGTCGGCACGTCGCCGACTTGCACGCACGCACATGTCTTGCCGATGCAACAGCCGCAGCCATCGCCGGCGTGGCTCGCATGTGCATTGGCGGCCGCTTGTCCCGCGCAGTGCGTATGCGCAAAAGCCGGCACGGGGTGGCCTGCGCAGTGCGCATCGCGGGACATGCGGTGCGAAACCGCTGGAGCGGAACTGGCGGCAGCGGAGGCCATCGACGGCATCGCGGCCATCGTTACATTGGTCACCGATAGCGCCAGCGCCAGCACCCACACCACCGCGCGCACGGCCCGCAAGCGCGAGATGCGTCGCAGATCGAGCGGGAAGCTGGTACAAAGCAGGCTCACGGCCCGCATGGTACGCATCGGCCGGCGTGTGCGCAAAGCGGTCGAACCGTTTCGGCGTTTGTCGCGCATGAACAACGCTCTCTCGCATCCCCTGACGCGCGCGCAGCCGATGAACTATCGCCATGCATTCCACGCCGGCAACTTTGCCGATGTGTTCAAGCATTCGATCCTGCTCGGCCTTCTGGAATCGCTCAAGCGCAAGCAGAGCGCGATCTGCTATTTCGATACGCACGCCGGACGCGGCCGCTATGACCTCCGCGGCGAGGAAGCCACGCGCACGCGCGAGTACGCGGGCGGCGTGCAGCGCCTGCTGGCGAGCACGCGCCTGCCTTCGCTCCTGCACATCTACGTGAATCTCGTGCGCGCGCTCAACGCCGGGCAAGGCGCCGAGCTCGCGGTGTATCCGGGATCGCCGCTGCTGGCGAGCCTGGTCCTCCGCGAGCATGATCACGCGATCCTGTGCGAGCTGCAGGAAGACGAAGCGACCGCGCTGAAGGCGCTCTTTCGAGGCGATGCGCGCTTCGCCGTGCATCAGCGCGACGGCTATGAAGCGCTGAAGGCGCTCACGCCGCCGAAACAGAAGCGCGGGCTGGTGCTCATCGATCCGCCGTTCGAAGCGCAGGTCGGCGAATTTCTGCAGATCGAAGGCGCGTTGTCCGCGGCGCTCGCGCGCTGGCCCAACGCGACGTACGCGGTCTGGTATCCGATCAAGCTGCGCCAGCACATCGTGCCGTTCCATCGCTGGCTCGCCGAGCGCAGCGGCGCATCGAGTGTGCTCGCCGCCGAGCTTCTTCTGCATCCAGACAATTCCGCGCTGCGTCTCAACGGCTGCGGCATGGCGATCCTCAATCCGCCGTGGAAATTCGATCGGCAGCTCGAAGAGTTGCTGCCGGTGCTGCGCGAGTTGCTCGCGCAGAGCCGCTACGGCGCTCAGCGGTTGGAATGGCTCAAGGAAAAGTGATATCCGGCGCCGGCGTCAGCGCGAAAGCGCATCCGCATCGTAGCGTTCCATCAAACGCTCCGGATGCGCGAGCGACGTGAAGCCGAAGCGCGCGTAGAGATCATGCGCGTCGCGTGTCGCCAACATGAAGCGCCGGATCCGTTGCAGATCCGGATGCGAAAGCACGAACTCGATCAGGCGTTTGCCGAGCCCGTGTCCACGTTGATCGCCGAGCACAAACACATCGGCCAGCCACGCGAATCCCGCGCCATCTGTAATCACGCGCGCGAAAGCGAGCTGACGGTTCTCTCCGTAGACCGCAAAGCAGATCGAGCGCGCGATCGCCCGCTCGACGAACTCGCGGCGGATGCCGGGAACCCAATACGACTCACGGCAGAGGAAGTCGTGAATCAGATCGATATCCAGCCGGGCCGGATCAGTGGAAAATAGCAGACCGTCTTCGCTCAGTTCATGGTGTCCGGGCATGCGTCGTCATCTCCGCCCTGTTTCGAGGCCTGCGATTCTTACCGCCCTGTTCGCGCTTTCGGGTTGCGCGACGCCCGTGTTCAAGGACGCGCCGGCGACCGCGACAACCCCCGCAGAAATGGCCGCGGAGCCCGAACGCTACCACGGCGCCGACGTGGTCTGGGGCGGCAAGATCATCGACGTGCGCAATCTTGCCGAGACGACCGAAGTCGAAATCGTCGCCTATCCGCTCGATGGCGCGCAACGGCCCGATCAGAACGCGCCGACGTTGGGACGTTTCATCGTCGCGATTCCGGGTTACGTCGAACCGTTCGACTATCCCGCCGGCCGTTTCGTGACATTGCGCGGACACATGGCCGGCACGCGCGCGACGCGCGTCGACGAGCACAATGTCGTTTTTGCGCTCGTTGCCGATGCGACCGTGCATATGTGGCCGGTCAATTTTCCTTACGAGCAGCCGCGCGTGCATTTCAGTTTCGGTGTCGGTGTCGGAATCCATTAGGAGAAATTCATGCGTGCGTGCCCGCTGCTCGTCATGCTCGCGATCCTGCCGTGCGGCAGCGCATTCGGCGCCGATCCGTCGACGTGGTTTCCGGAATTGACGCGGCTCGATCTCAAGGACGAAGGCGTTCGGGTCTGGTATCCGAAAGCAAATGCGAAGCCGGTGACGACGCCGCCCGCGTATCTCAAGGAGGTCGAACAGGCCGGCGTGTCCGTCGCCGAGCCGCTGCTGCTCGAATTCGGTCACGGTTTGCCGACGCTTGCGCTCGCCTGCGACTCGGGCCCGAGCGACGATCCGAGTTGCCGCCTTCTCTCCAAGTTCGAAGATCCGGCAAGTGCGATCTTCGAATCACCCGGCAACGACTTCGTGTTTCTGCCGACGGCCGAGATCTACGTGTTCGGCGACACCGACTACACGTACGACCACCGCCGCCTGTTTCGCTTCGACGGCAAGCATTTCGCCGAAGTCGCGCAGCCGTTCCGTTATGTCGGCATCGAAAGCAAGACCAAGGCATCGCTCATGCTGACCGCCGTGCGCAATGCGGACGCACCGCATGGCGGCGCGAAAAAAGTGCTTGCAACGCTCGCGCCGGAGACGCCGATCACGATCCTGCTGAACGCCGTGAGCGGCGACAACGAGTACGGCCAGAATCCGGATTACCTGGTGCGGACGCCCGAGGGTCTCGTCGGCTGGGCGCATATTCCGACGCAACCCGACGGCACGACGATCGTCGAAGGCCTTCGCTACAACGGCGACTGATCGAGCGCTGGATTCGCTGCCGGTAGCGCAGCGCACGGAAAATCGTGCCGCCTCAGGCGCGCAGGTGCGTCAGACGATCGACCGCACGCGCCAAGCCGCGGCTCCGAGGCACAGCGCAACAACCGCCGTGAATACGATCGGCGGCAGGAAGAAATATTTCACACAAATAGCAACCTGAGCGATCTCCACCACGCAGAACATCCACCCGAGCATCCCGATCGCCTTGGGATCGCGAGCCGCCAGCGTGCCGAGATGCCAGGCGAGAAATGCCGCAAACAAGAGATACACACTGACGCTGAGGCCGAAGCCGTTGTAGAAGCCTCCATACGTATAAGTCCCATCGCGAAGCGCAAAGTGCACGTTATACATCGCATCGCGCACGGCGATTCCTTCGGCGCTCGGCGGAACGAAGCGCAGAAAACCCGCGGTGTGGGCCGCGGCGAACAGGACCAGCAGTATCGAAGCGATGCGATAAAGAAGCTTCGGTTTCACGATATCTCCTCGATCTCGGGCAGTCGGTTCATTGCGCTTTCGGCAACGCGAACGCGATCATGTAGTCGCCGCGCGTCGTGCCAAGTTTCGCATGGCCGCCCGCGGCGATGACCACGAACTGCCGTCCGCCGGCTTCGTAGCTCATCGGTGTTGCCTGCGCACCCGCCGGAAGACGCGCTTTCCATAATTCGGCTCCGCTCGCCGTATTGAACGCGCGCAAGTAGTTATCGGTTGTTGCGCCGATAAAGACGAGGCCGCCGCCTGTCGTCAAAGGTCCCCCCATGTTCGGCGCGCCTTCGATCGACCATAACGGCCATGGCGCCTTGTCGCGCGAAGTTCCGAGCGGTTTTTCCCAGGCGATCTTGCCCTGCGCGAGATCGACGGCGACGAGCTTGCCCCACGGCGGCGCAATGCACGGCGCACCCCACGGTGAATCGAGCAGCTTGCGCCGCATCGCGTACGGCGTTCCGGTCTGGCGCGCGAATTCCCAATCCTTGTAGAGGCCGGAGTCGTATTCCGCGCCGAGCTTGCCGCGCGGAATCAGCGTGACGACCATCGGCAAGTCCATCACGTTCGCGATCAGGAGTTTTCTTTCCGGATCCCACGCGCCGCCGCCCCAGTTCGAGCCGCCCGCATAACCGGGACGCTCGATCGATCCTTGAAGACTCGGCGGCGTGAAAATGCCTTCGCTCTTCAGCGCCGCGATTTTTTCGCGGCACGCATCGCGGTCCCAGAATGTCAGACCCCAGGCGTCATCGGGCTTGACCGGCGCGTGCGAAACCAGCGGCGGCAACGACGAGAACGGCTGCGTCGGCGACGGCGATTCACCATCGACGACATCCTGCGGCACCGTGCGCTCTTCGATCGGAAACAACGGCGCGCCGGTTTCGCGCTCGAACACGAAGACCTGCCCGGTCTTGGTCAGCTGCACGACGGCGGCGGCTTTCGATCCGTTGCGGTCGATATCGACCAGCATCGGCTGCGATGCCGTGTCGTAATCCCAAAGATCGTGATGCGTAAGCTGGCGGCCCCAGACGAACGCGCCGGTCGACGCCCGCAGCGCAACCAGCGAATCAGCCCAATGACCATCGCCGGGCCGCTCGCCGCCGAAAAAATCAGGACTCGCCGAGCCGGTTGGGATGAACACGAGATCGCGTTCGGCATCGACCGCAAACGGCGCCCAGGCGTTTGCGGCGCCGGTCCAATGCGCCTGCTGACCCTCGATCTCGCCGAAATCCGGATTGACCGCGTCGGCCGGCATTTTCGCGGTGCGCGGAATCGGGTCCCAATGCCAGAGCTCGCGACCGCTGCGCACGTCGAACGCGCGCACGACGCCGATTTCGATGTCGGTTCCGCGGTTGTCGCCGATCGACGAACCCACCACGGCGACGTTGCCTGCGATCGCCGGCGGCGACGTCACTTGATAATTGCCGAGCTGGCGTTCGACCAGCCGCACGCCTTTTGAAAGGTCGACCTCGCCGTTCGCGCCGAAATCGACGCAGCGTTTACCGGTCTTCGCGTCGATCGCGAAAAGACGCGCGTCGATGGTCGCAAAGACGATGCGTTGCGCGCACGCCGCGCCGGCGGTCCCGGCGGCGTCACGCCAGAAGCTGACACCGCGCGAGGTCATTTCCGAATAGTCGCGACCGCGCTCGATGGCGGCGTCGAAGCGCCAGCGTTCGGTGCCGTGTTCGGCGTCTAGCGCAAAGACCTTCCCGGTCGCGGTGGCGAAATACAGCGTGCCGTCGATCTCGAGCGGCGTCGTCTCGAACGTCAACGCGTCGGCGGCGCGATCGAAACCCTGACCGAACTCGCCGGTTCGAAACGTCCAGGCGACCGCTAGGCGATCGACATTTTTCGGCGTGATCTCGGCGAGAGGCGCGTGGCGCTGACCGCGACCGTCGCCTCCGTAAGCGCTCCATTCGAACTCTGCGTGGGCCGCCGTAAGCCGAAGCAGCATCAGCATCGCAAACATCAGTGGCACGCGCATGGTTGCCTCCAAGATCAGAGGCGATTCAACCCGCGTGGCGCACCATCAGCAAGACTTATGTGACGAAACGGACACGGGCCGATGCGGGCGGGACGTAGCGGCTGTCGCCCTTCTTCGATTGCGTGCCGCGGGCGGACTTGTTACGAACGCCTAGCCCAAGGAAAGCAGTAGCACCGCCGCGACTCCGATCGCGGAAATCACCGCGATCGAAGAAGATATGTAGCCGATCCCTGCGGCTCTTCAGCCAGCCGCAGCTCCCCGTCGCGACCACGAAGCACAGAATACCCAGCAGAAACGCCAGTGATATTTCCAGATGAAGCGGCTCAAGATCGGTGGGATAGGCGCTCTTAACCGCGAATCATGCGTGCACCGACCCCAGCGCGCTGACCCTGAACGCCATTGCGGCCGAGAGGCTTGCACCAAACGCCAAGGGAAAACTGTGCGACGCCACCGGGTGGACTAGGAGCGCCCACACGAATGTAAAGGCGAACCCGCCGAGGATCGCCCTGACCAGGCCGAGTTGTTCCAAATGGTTCGGCCACCTTATGGCGCCGCCAGCGTAAGGCCCTGTACTACAGCGAGCGTCCGCCGAATGGGGCACATCGCAGACATGCCTTGGGGGTGCGATGCGATGGCCCGAACGCAGTCGTGGCAGACGAACGGTTCGGCGGACGCTCTATCTGTGGATACGGGGTTCGATGTGGATTCCCGCCACGCGCTCGTCCGGTCTGCTCATGACTCCGCCAGAGCGTCGCTGCACGGCGGCGAAAACGGGCGCAAACCCGCCTTCGATCCTACACGCCTGTCCGAATTCGCCTACACGGGCCCACAACGATCTGCCGAAGACGTTTCAACCCGAAAAAGTGAGGATGAGCACACTCGCGGTCGGCTGTCGGCGCCATGGGACGACGAGACGTCAGCACCGATCACGTCGACCGACGAGCACCTCGTTCTGGAGAGACAGGTCATGCTTGTGAAGAATGCAGCGGAAGATGTCATGGCGGCCGTCGCCGTCATGCAGCACGCACGGGACGCGTGCGCCAACTTAAGTCCAATGGGACTGCCGATGTCGCCGGCGCAGATCGAGCATCGCGCGCGAGTGATCGCGGCGGTCATCAACGCCTCGCGCAAACTGCAGCAGCTGCGCGATCGTGCGGTTTCACTCGAAAGCGCTCTGGCGCGATTCCGCGCCAGGAAGGCGGAGCTCGCAGCATGAACATCACCCATCACCAACCCGGCATTTCCGGCTGGCAGGCGCTCGGCGTCATCGCGACGTGTGTCGCGGTGATGATCGTGATCGTCTCCCTCGCGCCGCAGTAAGTCCGACAGAATCGCCGCGCCGTCCGGCGCGGCGACATCGGCGCGCGGCGTGCGCATGTGAAATTTTCCGCCGACGGCCGACGCCGTTGCGATTCGTTGCAATTCAACGGCAAATTTCCTACAGACCCGCGGCGGACCTGACGGCATACTGCGCGCCGCCTGCAAGTCTGCGATTCGCGCCGCCGCGCACGGTGCCGGAGCTCAAGGCTCCACCAGCGACCGCGGGCCGGGGAGCCGTCGTCAGACGGCTTCCTCGTTACTCCAAGGTTTCCGCGTCCGTTCAGCCAGCGCCGAGCGATGATGCATTTTTCAAAAATCTACAGACGGCGGCGGGTCACTAGTGCCACGCTTCGCCGGTGCTGTTGGACGTTCTATTTCGAGAGACAATGATGGAATGGGTCGGTGCTTCCGTGATCGCACCCCGTTCGAAGACGCCGATCGAATTCGAGATCGCGTCGGAGACGGGGGTCCGAACGGGTTATTTCCACGAATCGATGTTCTACTGCACCGGCGATACGGCCGGATATCCGCGCAGGATGATTCGCCGCTGGCGGTATGTCGACGACGCGTCGGCGCGAATCGATTTCGCGTGCGCGATCAATAGTTGATTGCCGAGAGGGCGCTACGCGGCGTTGCCGGCCTTGCGTGCCTTGAAGCGCTCGACGGCGTTCTCGAGCGCGATGGCACGGTTGCGCAGCAGCTGAAGCTTGGCGCGGGCGCGGATCACGCTGTCGACGATCTGTGCGCGCTGCTGCAATTCGGCCATCGTCATCGGCACGCCGAGCGGGTTCAACTGATCGCACACCGAACGCGCGTGCTTCAGCAGATTGACTGCAGCGGCGGCGTCGAGGGTGGCGGTGCGCATCTTCATCATCGATCTCCGAAATTCATTATACGGATGGCAGCCTGACTCGCCGCTGCCAGCCGACGCAGCAAGCCAACGCCCTGCCGCTGTACGACTCATGAAGAAGTCTGACTCAGAGCAGCCTGCGCGCGCATCGGCAGGCGTCTCGACGACATGTAGGAAATTGCCCTGAAGATCGCCTTGATGGATGCACGAGCAGTTCACCTCCCGTATGGCTTGGCGCTCATTTCCAGCCCTTCCAGCCGTGGCCGGGACGTTCGGCCGCCACGCTTTCACAGTAACGGCGCGGCGGCGCAGCTTGCGTCCGGCGCGAACCGCGCGGCATGCTATGGCCACAAGGGCGCTGCGGGGCCGGGCCGCACCGACCCGACACCGCCGTTCGGCCCCATCCACCTACCCTACTCGCGCAGCGCATGATCGAGTTCGGACACAGCACCCACGTCGGCCTGCGCCGAGAACATAACGAAGACACCTACTACGCCGATGCGCATCTCGGCCTGTGGCTCGTCGCGGATGGCATGGGCGGCCATGAGCATGGCGAGGTCGCCAGCGCGCTCGCGCGCGATACGCTGGTGCGCGAGGTCGGCAAGGGCACCGCGTTGATCCCGGCGATCCAGCTTGCGGACGAGGAAATCATCCGCCATTCGACCAAGCGCTCCGAAGCGCTGCCGATGGGCACCACGATCGCGGCACTGCGCATCAGCGGCGAGCGCGATTTCGAGGTCGCCTGGGTCGGCGACAGCCGCGTATATCTTTGGAACAAGGGTTTGAAGCAGCTCTCGCAGGATCATTCCTATGTGCAGGAACTGATCGATCAGGGCGCGATTACCAGCGAACAGGCGCGCAGCCACCCGCATCGCAACGTGGTCACGCAGGCGCTCGGCGTCACCGATCCGCAGTCGATGCGCATCGGCAGTGCGAAAGGCCAGCTCAATGCCGGCATGCAGCTGCTGCTGTGCAGCGACGGGCTGACCGAAGAAGTTACCGACGCGTCCATCGCGGCGATCCTTGCGCGCGAGGAGCTGACTGCGCAGGAATGCGTCGATCACCTGGTGCTGGCTGCGCTGGATCAGGGTGGCGCGGATAACGTGACGGTGATTCTCGTTCGGGCGCGCTAGCGCTGCATACGCGACGTTTGCACCGCGGCGGCGACTCGGCAAGTCATGCCACGCCGCCCTTTTGAGTGTCCGGTTGTTACCGCTTTCTCGTATTGATCGCCGTTCCCACGGCAATGATCAGGAGAAAGCCCGTGACAATTCGTATTGCGACGACCCAAGGCTCGTACCCGCAAGTACTCGCAGCCAGTCCTCGGATGACGGCACACCCGGTCCGTCGGCGACTCGCTAGCGCGTTGTCGATTGCGCTGCTGGCGACTTCAGCATTCGACAACAGTAAGGCTTCAACTGACCCAGTCGATGCCGCTGCCACGATCACGGTTCCACATGGCAGAGCACCGGACGCGCCTCAGAACTGGCCGGTGCAGACGTGCAATGACACGACAGCGCCTGGATCGCTCCGCTACATCGCAGTGCACGCACTATCCGGGGACACGATCGATTTCAGCCAGTTGCCGGCCCTGTGCGGCATGATCGACAGCACGATCACACTGACTGCGGGGGAAATCGTCCTGCATCAGACGGAGATCACTTTGATGGGGCCGCCGCAGGGCTCCGGAACCGTAACTCTCTCGGGCGGCGCTCAGTCGCGCGTGTTGAGACACCAGGTCTATAGCCCCTTCACCGGTACATTACATATCGAAGATTTGAGAGTCGTGGATGGATACGCAAATGCCTCAGCCTCGATCGGCGGCGGCTGCATCTATAGCGACGCCAACATCTACCTCAAGCAGAGTTTGGTGGAAGACTGCATCGCACATAGCAGCACCGGTAACGCATTCGGAGGCGGCCTTCACGCGCCAAATGGAAAAATATCCATCGTATTCAGCAAAGTGAGTGGGAATACGGTGATCGTTGATTCTAATGGAAATGCGTGGGGCGGAGGTGCGTCATCGCACAGCCTGGTGGCGAAATACAGCGAACTTGTCGGCAACACCGCGCACGGCGCGTTGGGCGGATCCTGCGCAGGTGGCGGAGCGAAGGCCGGCCAGATAACCATCGGGTACTCCACAGTTGCCGACAATACTTCCGATGGCTTCGGTGGAGGCATCTTTAGCGGTTCGCAGAACCTCGATACGACGGTGGTCAATAGCACGTTTTCCGGCAACCTTTCGCACTACAGCGGCGGCGCAATCTTCGCGAGTGTCAACAATCTTCTGATCCTCAACTCGACGATCGCCTCCAACTCCAATGCCCTCGACCATGGCGGCGGCATCTATTTCAGGGGAACCGTCGCGAATATCTTAAGCACGATCATTGCAAAGAACACCTCCGCGGCGATGGCGAGCGGCACCGATTTGTACATCAAGAGCGGCACTCTGTCGGGCGCGGACAACGCTGTGATGTCTTCGAACGACAACACCCAAGGCGTGATCGTCTTGACCGAAGATCCGAAGCTCGCCCCGCTAGCCTGGATAGGAGGCACTACGCGCACGATGAACCTTCTGCCAGGCAGTCCGGCCATAGGGATTGGAAACAATACCGGCAATTGGACCAGCGATCAGCGCGGGCTCGGATTTCCGCGCACGACCGGGGCGCCGGCCGTTGCCGATATCGGCGCTGTCCAGTCATCCGATCGAATCTTTGTTTCCGACCTGGACACGTTTTTCTTTTAACCGTACGAAACTTCGACGTGCTGCGCCGCCAGGCGCAGCCACAAGCACGCCCCGCGGCTCATCTTCTCGATGGCCTGAAGCCGCGCGGCGTGTGCGACGAGATCCTCGGTGGGCGCACGCACGACGCGGGGGCGAACGATGATCTGCAGCTCGCGCGCGACGGTACGCGCGGCGAGTTCAGCCGATTCGTCGCCGAAGCCGAGCAGGCCCTGGCCGGCGGTCATCGCGAGATAGACCTCGGCGAGGAGCTGCGCGTCGAGCAATGCGCCATGCCACTCGCGATGGCTGTTGTCGATGCCGAATCGTCGGCACAGCGCGTCAAGACTGTTGCGCTGGCCGGGGAATTTCTCGCGCGCGAGCGCGAGCGTGTCGAGCACGCGCGCGTGATCGGCGAGGCGGCCCCATCCCGCGCCAGCGAGTCCGAGTTCGGCGTCGATGAAACCAACGTCGAACTCGGCGTTGTGCGCGATGATCTCGGCGTTGTCGATGAAGGCAAGGAATTCGGCCGCGACGTCGCCGAAGCGCGGTTTGTCGAGCAGGAAATCGTCGCTGATGCCGGTCACCGCACGCGCGCCTTCGTCGATCGCGCGGTCGGGATTGAGATAGACGTGAAACGTGCGTCCGGTCGGCCGGCGCTCGGCGAGCTCGACGCAACCGACTTCGATCAGGCGGTGGCCGCGCTGGACTTCGAGGCCGGTGGTTTCGGTGTCGAGGACGATTTGTCTCATGCTTCTCCAGCGCTTCGCGTGGTCGCGACCGTTCCCATGTCGTTCTTTATCTTGAGTGCCGCCTCGCGCGCAAGCTTGTCGACGCGTTCGTTCTCGACATGGCCGGCGTGGCCGCGTACCCAATGCCAGCGCACCTTGTGATCGGCGAGTGCTCTGGCGAGACGTTCCCAGAGGTCGCGATTCTTTACCGGCTTCTTGTCGCTGGTCCGCCAGCCGTTGGCTTGCCAGCGCGCCATCCATTCCTCGACGCCGCGGCGAACGTATTCGGAGTCCGTCGTGACGACGACCGTGCAGGCGCGTTTCAGCGCTTCGATGCCGGCAATCGCAGCCATCAACTCCATGCGATTGTTGGTCGTGTCCGTCTCACCGCCTGAGAGCTCCTTCTCACGCGATCCGAAACGCAGCAGAGCGCCCCAGCCGCCGGGGCCGGGATTGCCCAGGCACGCACCATCGGTGAAAACCTCCACCGTTTCCGCCGATCGTGCCGTCATGCGCAGGCGCGCTGGCTCGGCGTGCCCGCGAGACGCGCGCCGAGCGCAACGCCCGTGTGCTTTACGCGCGGCCGCAACGGCGTCAATACCGCGCGCTGCTTGCGCGCCGCGAAAAGGTACGCGCCGCGCAGCGGAGCCCAGAGTCGTCCTCGCTGCGCTTCGGCCGGATCGGCAAGGTCCGTATCAACGCTGCGACGCGGCCAAAATCCGCCCAGATAATCGAGCGCCACCGGAGCAAGGCTCGATTTCTGCAGGCGTCGACGCAGCGCATCCGCATTCAGCGTCTGCGGAACGCGACCGCCGCCGCGCGTATGCCAATGGATCCAGGCCAGCCACGGACTCCACGGGTTGAACCCGAACCACAACAGGAGGCCGCCTGGCGTCATCACGCGCGCGATCTCGTCGACGACGCCGCCTTCGAGCGGCGGCGCATCGCCGATGTGCTGCGCGAAAACCAGCTGGAACGATTCGTCTTCCATCGGCAGAGCGCGCGCCGAGCAGACCACATCGCCGGCGAACGTGTCGCCGGTCGCGTAGAGACGCGTCAGCGATAGGTGTGCGACATCGGCGCCGAGATTGCGCACCGCCGCATCCGGCTGCAGCACCAGCGCGCGGCCGCTCGGCTGGCGCGCCGCGTGCGCGGGCAGGACGCCAAGCTCCTCGCGCAGCAGCGCCTGGATCTCCGGCAAGGCGTAAAGCGGTCGGGAAGGGGGTCTCACGCAGGCGCACGGGATGGGAAGCTCGGTGAAGTGTAACGCGCTAATGCCGACTTAACCTCGCTCGCAAGGCAGCTGGCTATAGTCGCGCCGCCCATGAGCGACGACCTGCGCATCCTCGCTGTGCCTGCGCTTGCGGACAATTACGTCTGGCTGCTCGCCGACGCGTCCGGCAAGGCGATCGTCGTCGATCCCGGCGAAGCAGCGCCGGTTCGCGCCGCGCTCGCGCGCGAAGGGCTCGATCTCGCCGCGGTTCTGCTGACGCATCACCATCCCGACCACATCGGCGGCACCGAAGCGCTGATTCACGGGCGTCCGATCCCGATCTATGCACCGAACGAGGATCGCATCGCGCTCGCGGCCCATCGCGTCGCGCATGGCGATCGCGTCGAGCTCGACGATCTGCCGCTGCGTTTTGATGTGCTCGGCATTCCGGGACATACGCGCACGCACATCGCGTATCACGGACACGGCATCGTGTTCTGCGGCGACACGCTGTTCAGCGTCGGCTGCGGGCGTATCTTCGAAGGCACGCCGGAGCAGATGCTCGCCTCGCTGGATCGTCTCGCCGCACTGCCCGGCGACACGCTGGTCTGCTGCGGCCACGAGTACACCGTCGCCAACTGCGCGTTCGCGGTGACCGTCGATGCGGACAATCCCGCTTTGGTTCGGCGCACCGCACAAGCCCGCGCGTTGCGCGACCGCGGTGCGCCGACGTTGCCCGTATCCCTCGCCGAAGAACGCGCGTGCAATCCATTCCTGCGCGTCGACACCGACGCCATCGTGACCGCCCTGCCCGACGTGCCGGATCGCGTCGGCCGTTTCGCCGAACTGCGTCGGCGCAAGGATGAATTCCGGGCGCCTGGCGCGTGACACCTCACGTCCAGAGGCGCGCGACCGTGCTCGCGCTCGCGGCCGCGCTGCTGGCCGCGTGTTCGACCGCGCCGATGCGCGCGCCACCGCCGCCGGTCGAACCGCTGCCCGCGCCGCCTGCCGCCGAACCGGTCGAGCCAGCGCCGCCTGCGGTCGCACCGGCGGAAACGGTCGAAGCGTTATCGCCGTGGCCGCAGCTGCGCGGGCGTTTTGGGATGACATCGTGCGATTACCGCCCGCAAGTCCTGCGCTGGGCGCACCGTTACACGTCTTCTCCGCGCCGGTTCGCGGCCAGCTGGGATCGAGCGCTGCCGCTTCTTCTCATCGTCATCGACGAATTGGAGCGTCGCAATCTGCCGGGCGAATTCGCTATGTTGCCGTACGTCGAAAGCGGTTACGAGCCGATTGCGGCGCGCGCAGACCGCCCGGCCGGCATGTGGCAGCTGGATCCGGATACGGCGCGCGAAGAAGGACTCGTCATCAATGCCGATTACGACGCGCGACTCGACGTCGCTGCATCGACAACGGCCGCGCTGGCGCTGATCGAACGCTACGAAAAGGAATTCGGCGACTGGCGCCTCGCCGACATGGCATTCAACAGCGGCGAATACCGCGTGAAGAATCTCTTGCGCGGTCGCGACGCGCACGCGCTATCGGCCGCGGAGCTCGGCAAGCTCGCCTTCAATCCGATCACGCACGATCATCTGGACCGCTTGCTCGCGTTGTCGTGCGTCATCGCCGATCCGCAGCGTTTCGGCGTGACGCTGCCGGAGCTCGCGCCGGGTGAGCGCCTGAAGACGGTCGTTCTGCAATCGGGCATGGACGTGCGTCTTGCCGCGCGCCTTGCCGGCCTTGATCGGGCCGACATGAAGCGGCTCAACGCGGCGTTTCGGCGCAACCGCATGGTCGCCGGCGTGCCGTACGCGCTGACGATGCCGGCCGACCACGTCGAACGTTTCGAGACCGCGGCAGAGAAGATTCCGGTCGCGCTCTGGAACGACTGGCGCGAGCAGCGCGCAGCGCGCACCAGCACGCTCGCTTCCTGGGCCGCGCAGGCGGGCGTTCCTGTCGCCGTGCTTGCTGCGGCGAACGCGCTCGATGAAAGCGCTACGGTCGGACCGACGACGCGCCTTTTGCTTCCGGGCCACGAGGTCGAGATCGCCGCAGCGACGACGAACGCGCCGATGTACGTGGTGAAACCCGGCGACACGCTGGCCGGTATCGCGGAGAAGCAGCGGATGCCGCTCGCGCAGATCAAGCGGCTCAATCCGACGCTCGAGGCAAAATTGCTGCACCCGGGCGATCGCGTGCAGGTCGGTGCGCAGGACGCGGACTGAATCGGGCTCGTCCGAGTCGGGCTCGACTGATCGGGCTCGACTGATCGGGCTCGACTGATCGGGCTCGACTGATCGGGCTCGACTGATCGGGCTCGACTGAATCGGGCTCGTCCAAATCGCCGCTCGGTTAAACTCTCGGTTCTGCCATTTCGATCAGGCCATCTTGCGGAGGATTCATGGGCTTTCTGCACGGCAAGCGCGCGTTGATCACCGGCGTGCTCAATCACCGCTCGATCGCCTGGGGTATCGCCAACGCGATGCATCGCGAAGGCGCCGAGCTCGCCTTCACGTACGTCAACGACAAGCTCAAGGATCGCGTCGACGAGGCCGCGGTCGCGTTCGGCTCGAACCTGGTGTTGCCGTGCGATGTGACCAGCGACGCGCAGATCGATGCGCTGTTCGCCGAGCTTGGCAAGCATTGGGATGGGCTCGACATCGTCGTGCACTCGATTGGTTTCGCGCCGCGCGAGGCGTTGGCCGGCGAGTTCCTCGATGGCCTGACACGCGAGAGTTTCGCCATCGCGCACGACATTTCGAGCTATAGCTTTGCCGCGCTGGCCAAAGCCGCGCGACCACTGATGAAAGGCCGCGCCGGCGCGCTGCTGACGCTGACCTACCTCGGTGCCGAGCGCGCACTGTCGAACTACAACGTGATGGGACTCGCCAAGGCGAGCCTCGAAGCGAACGTGCGCTATCTCGCGTTCAATCTCGGTCCGGAAGGAACGCGCGTCAACGCGATCTCGGCCGGGCCGATCAAGACGCTCGCGGCGGCCGGCATCGCGAATTTCCGCAAGATGCTCGATCACGTCGAGCAGAACGCGCCGCTCCGTCGCAGCGTCTCAATCGACGAAGTCGGCAATACGGCGGCGTTTTTGTGCTCGGATCTCGCGTCCGGCATCACCGGCGAGATCACGTTCGTCGATGCCGGCTACAACACGCTCGGTATGACCGGCTTGTAGGGCGTGCAAGTTGCTCACTCTCCCGTGCGGGAGAGGCAACGTACCCCTCTCCCGCTCGCGGGAGAGGGTTGGGGCGAGGGAAATCGCAGTGTTGAACCGGCTGCCCTCACCCTAGCCCTCTCCCGCAAGCGGGAGAGGGGATCAGGGTGAACCTGCCTGCCCAACCCTGGAGGGCGGGGCTGCGTCTCAGGGCCGCGTTATTGCTGCTGATCGAGCCGATCTTCGGAAACGTGCACTTTCGCGTCGGCGCGAAGTGCATCGACGAATTCGCGGGTCGCGGTGGTGCCGATGCCATCGGCCAGCGTGTTGCGCGCCGCCGCCTTGGTTTTCGCGTCGAGCTTGGACGGATCGCCGTCGACGACCTTGTCCAGCTGCAACAGCGCGAACGTGTCGCCACCGAGCGGGACCAGCTGGATCTGCGGCTTGTCGGCCTGCGGACGCGGTAGCGCGAACACCGCCTTGACGAGCGCACTGTCGACGTTCGCCGCATCGCGACCGATACCCTGCTGCTTTTCGACTTTGAGTTTGTTCGCGCTCGCGATCTCTTCGAGCGTTTGTCCCTTGCCGAGCGCAGCGAACAGCGCGTCGGCGCGCGCCTTGGCCTTCTTGGCGACACGATCGGCGATGACTTTTGCACGCACCTGATCGCGCACTTCGTCGACGGGTTTCGGCGTCGCGGGCTTGTGCTCGGCAACGCGCACGACGACGATGTGGTTCGGCGCGAGCTCGATTGGATCGGAGTTGTTGTTCTGCACGAGCACGGTGTCCGAAAATGCCGCCTTGAGCACACTCGGATTGGCCGCGATGCCGGCGCCGCCGGTGCGCGGGAAGAGATCGGTTTTCTGCACGGTGAGGCCGAGCTCCTTCGCCGCCGAGTCGAGCGAAGACGGATCCTGGTACGTGAGGTCGGTCAGTCGCCCCGCCTTTTCCGTATAGACGCGATCGCGTTCGGTGTTCGCGTATTCCTTGGCGAGCTCGGGCTTGACGTCCTCGAAGCTTCGCGTGGTGCCGGGTCGCACATCGCGCAATTGAATGACGTGATAACCCTCGGACGTCAGCACCGGATCGGAGATGTCGCCCTTCTTCATGCCGAACAGCGCACCCTCGAAGGCCTCGTCGGTCGTGCCCTTCTCGAGCCAGCCGAGATCGCCTCCCTGATTCTTGGAACCCAGGTCATCCGAATCCTGCTTGGCGAGCGCGGCGAAGTCCTTGCCGGACTTGACGTCCTTGGCGATCGCCTCGGCTTTCGCCAGCGCCTGCTTCTGATCTTCGGGGCTGCCTTTGCCGGGAACCTTGACGAGAATGTGCGATGCCAGACGCTGCTCCGGACTGACGAATCGCGACTTCTCCTTCTCGTAGCGATCCTTGAGCGTCGCGTCGTCCGCGGTAGTGGTCACATCGAGCTTCGATGCGTCGAGCTCGATGTACTCGAGCGCGATGCGCTCGGGTGTCACGAATTCCTGCGAGTGATCCTTGTAGTAGGCCTCGACCTCGGCGTCGGTCACCGGCGATTCGTCGGCGGCCGGCTTGTCGAGCTTCGCGTAGCGGAAATCGCGGCGCTGATCGTGCAAGCGCAAGTACGTATCCACCGCCGCGTCGGTGACCAGCACCGTCGATCCGACCTGATCGGGCAACTCGCGCACCAGAAGGTTCTGGCGCACGCGATCGTCGAACGAGAGCGGCGTCATGCCCTGCGTCTGCAGCAGCGCCCTGTAGGTTTCCGGATCGAACTTGCCATCTTTCTGAAACGCCGGAATGCCGAGAATCTCCTGCTTGATGCGATCGTTGGTGACGCTGATGCCGAGCTTTCTGTTGGCATCGAGCAGCAGCTGCTCGTTGATGAGCTGATCGAGCACCTCCCGCTTGATCTCGGGACGCTCGAAGTACGATGCGTCGACCGAGCCGCCCATCATCTGCATCATGCGTTCGCGGTTCTCGTCGAAGCGCTGGCGGAATTGATCCTGCGAGATATCCGTGCCGTTGACCTTGGCGACGCTCGAATCGACGCGCGTGAAGAGATACGACTCGATGCCCCAGAACGAAAAGCCGATCGTGATCACCACCAGGACGATCTTGATGAGAAGGCTTGATTTCTTTCCGCGTAGCACTTTCAGCATGATGACGCCTGTCGTCGTGATGGGAATTTCGCGGCCGTCGATCGCCGGTCGCGATGGCGCGCGATGCACGCCGGAAAAACAAGGGCGCCACGCGGGCGCCCTTTTCTAAGGTGGCCTAACGGAGGCGACGGAAGCGCGCCTCCTTCTTGCGTGACGTACCGCTATTCTAGTCTCGTCCGCGGGTGCCGTCGCGCCGATCCGCGACCTTGTGCTCCCCCGCCCCTCCCGCACCCGGAGCTGCCGCCCGCAACCGCCGTTCAATCGCCTGGCTGGTGGGTGCTGAGGGTTTCGAACCCCCGACCCTCGCCTTGTAAGGGCGATGCTCTACCGCTGAGCTAAGCACCCGGTAATTCGCCCGGTATTCGTCTTCAAGGCAGCTTTTGCTTCAGCCCAGCGCATCCTTCAGCGCCTTGCCGGCCTTGAAAGCAGGCACCTTCGAAGCCTTGATCTTGATCGTTGCGCCGGTACGCGGATTGCGGCCGCTGCGGGCGGCGCGCTTGCGCACGACAAAGGTTCCGAAGCCGACCAGCGAAATGCTGTCTCCCGACTTCAGGGTTTTTTTGACGACCTTGAACACCGCTTCAAGTGCGCGATCGGAGTCGGCCTTGGTCAGGCCCGAATGCTCGGAAATCGCAGCAACAAATTCGCCTCTATTCATTTATGACTCCCTCACGGAACAGCGACCCGCATCGAATAGGATCGAGCCGGGGCACGCTCTCTCCAAGAGCGGCGCTCTCCGAGAGCCTGCGCTCTTCGCGAGCATGTGTTGTTCGCGTGCATGCGTGCCCCGATACCCCGCGATCGCCCGGACATTTCTTTGTCGCCTGGATCGCGGCGCGATCTTTATACCAGCGGCCTACAGGGGGCGCAACACAAAGCGCGGCGCGTGTTTGCGCGCGACGAAACATCACGCGGGCCGCAAAAAACACGCCGCCGCCCTTGACACGGAGGCGGAGAAATTGCAGGGCCGAAACGCTGTCTTTCGATCATTACATGAATCGGTCGGCGAGCGATCCGCTCATTTCGATCTCGCGAGCGGGAAACGACGACTCGACGCGTGCGCCGTTCGATTCGTGTACCGATGAGTGCAACCGATAGATATGAATGTTGCGGCCCGCCCAGCGAAGGGCGAGCCGCGGGACGAATTTCGCCGCAGACAGTCTTTGGCGCCGATCAGTGAGGCCGCGCCGGAGTTTCGACCGGACGTTCCTCGCGGGCGCGCACGTTGTCGCCTTCGCTGCGCGCGGCTGGCGCCAGCGGACGCTCGAGCGCGATGTCGAGCACTTCGTCGATCCAGCGCACCGGCTTGATCTCGAGCGATTCGGTCACGTTCTTCGGAATCTCGGTGAGATCCTTGCGGTTCTCTTCGGGAATGATCACGGTGGTGATGCCGCCGCGATGCGCCGCGAGCAGTTTCTCCTTGAGGCCGCCGATCGGCAGCACGCGGCCGCGCAGCGTGATCTCGCCGGTCATCGCGACTTCCGAACGCACTGGAACCTTGGTCAGCGCCGAAACGAGCGCCGTACACATCGCGATGCCCGCGCTCGGACCGTCCTTCGGCGTCGCGCCTTCGGGCACGTGAATGTGCACGTCGTACTTCTGATGGAACTCGGGATCGATGCCGAGGCGTTCGGCGCGCGCGCGCACGACGCTGAGCGCTGCCTGGATCGACTCCTGCATCACGTCGCCGAGCTGCCCGGTATGGATCAGCTTGCCCTTGCCCGGCACGATCGTCCCTTCGATGCTGAGGAGGTCGCCGCCGACTTCGGTCCAGGCGAGACCGGTAACGAGACCGACTTCGTTCTGAAGCTCCGCACGGCCGAACGTGAACTTGCGCACGCCGAGATAGTTGTCGAGATTGCGCGCGCTCACGCTGACCTTGCCGCGCTTGCGCGATACGGCGCCGCTTTTTGCGGCTTTCGCCGCGGCGAGGCTCAACTCCTTGACGACCTTGCGGCAGATCTTGGAGATCTCGCGCTCGAGATTGCGCACGCCCGATTCGCGCGTGTAATAGCGGATGATGTCGCGAATCGCCGGTTCGGCGATCTGCAGCTCGGCGACCTTGAGACCATTCGCCTTGAGCTGCTTGGGCACCAGATAACGCTGCGCGATGTTGATCTTCTCCGCCTCGGTGTAGCCTGGAATGCGGATGACTTCCATGCGATCGGCCAGTGCCGGCGGAATGTTCAGCGAGTTCGCGGTCGCGATCCACATCACTTCTGAAAGATCGACATCGACCTCGAGATAGTGATCGTTGAACGTGTGGTTCTGCTCAGGATCGAGCACTTCGAGCAGAGCCGCCGAAGGATCGCCGCGGAAGTCCATCGACATCTTGTCGATTTCGTCGAGCACGAACAGCGGATTCTTGGTGCCGACCTTGGTCAGATTCTGGATGATCCGGCCAGGCATCGAACCGATGTAGGTGCGTCGATGGCCGCGGATCTCGGCTTCGTCGCGCACGCCGCCGAGCGACATGCGGATGAACTTGCGGTTGGTCGCCTTGGCGATCGACTGGCCGAGCGAGGTCTTGCCGACGCCGGGCGGCCCGACGAGGCACAGAATCGGCCCTTTCATCTTGTTCACGCGCTGCTGCACGGCAAGATATTCAAGGATGCGATCCTTGACCTTCTCGAGACCGAAATGATCGTCGTCGAGCACCTGCTGCGCGATGCGCAGATCGCGGCGCACCTTGGTCTTTTTCTTCCACGGCACGCCGAGCAGCGAATCGATGTAGTTGCGCACGACGGTCGCTTCGGCGGACATCGGCGACATCTGCTTGAGCTTGTTGAGCTCGGTGCGCGCCTTGGTCTCGATCGGTTTCGGCATGCCGGCCGCGGAAATCTTCTTGCCGAGCTCGTCCAGTTCGTTCGGCGCTTCGTCCATGTCGCCGAGCTCTTTCTGGATCGCCTTCATCTGCTCGTTGAGGTAGTACTCGCGCTGGCTCTTCTCCATCTGCGACTTGACGCGGCCGCGGATGCGCTTCTCGATCTGCTGCACGTCGATCTCGCCGTCGACCATGCTGACCAGCACTTCCATGCGATCGGCGACGTCGGCCGTTTCCAGCACGCGCTGCTTGTCGGCGACGCGCACGGAAATGTGCGAGGCGATCGTGTCGGACAGGCGCGAAGGATCGTCGATGCCGGAAAGCGTCGACATCAATTCGGGAGGAAGCTTGCGCGACAGCTTGACCAGCTGTTCGAACAGCGTCGTCAGCGAGCGGCCGATGACGCCGATCTCGCGTTCGCTGCGTGTATAGGCGGGCTCGAGCTCGCGCAGATGCGCGACCATCAGACCGTTGCGCTCGCCGAACGAAATGATCTCGGCGCGGTTGGTGCCTTCGACGAGCACCTTGATCGTGCCGTCGGGAAGCTTGAGCAACTGCAAGACGCTCGCGACGGTGCCGATCGAGTAGAGATCGCCGGCCCCGGGTTCATCGACATCGGGACTGCGCTGCGCGACGAGCAGAATCTTCTTGTTGCCTTCCATCGCGATATCGAGCGCACGCACGGATTTCTCGCGACCCACGAACAGCGGAATCACCATGTGCGGAAACACGACCACGTCGCGCAGCGGCAGTACCGGCAGCTCGATCAGGGCGGTTTCGGCGGATTTCACGGGTTTGATGGTCTTCTCGGTCATTGGGCTCTTCGGGGCAATATGAATGGCCTTGGCCAGAGGGTGTACCTGGGCCGACATATCGTCAAGTAAGGACGTGCCTTGCGATTGCAAGGCAGTTCACGTCGCGTCGACGTCAACGTGCGGCAATCGACGAAGTTGCGACGCCGTACGCCGGCGGCGGCGGAAGGTACGGCCCATGCATGGTGCGGCGGCTCCGATGTCGGCCGCAAAGACATCTACTCTGAGGCCGCCCGCGTTTGCATGTTGCCGCGATAGATGAGGTACGGCTCGGCCTGCCCGTTGATGACGGCCTCATCGACGACGACTTTGCTCACGTGATCGAGCGAGGGCAGATCGAACATCGTGTCGAGCAGCACCTGCTCCAGGATCGTGCGCAAGCCGCGCGCGCCGGTCTTGCGCGCGAGCGCCTTGTGCGCGATCGCGGTCAGCGCCTCGGGCCGGAACTCGAGCTCGACGCCTTCCATGTCGAACAGGCGCTTGAACTGCTTGGTGATCGCGTTCTTCGGTTCGGTCAGGATCTTGACCAGCGCGGTTTCGTCGAGCTCTTCCAGCGTCGCGACGACCGGAAGTCGACCGACGAATTCGGGAATCAGACCGAACTTGATCAGGTCTTCGGGCTGCACGTCTGCGAGCAGCTTGGAAATTTCCGCGTTGCGGCTCTTGCTGCGCACTTCGGCATTGAAGCCGATGCCGACCGCTTCCGAGCGCTGCTGAATGATTTTTTCCAGACCGGCAAACGCGCCGCCCACGATGAAAAGGATATTGCGCGTGTCGACCTGCAGGAATTCCTGCTGCGGATGCTTGCGTCCGCCCTGCGGCGGCACCGACGCGACCGTGCCTTCGATGAGTTTCAGCAGCGCCTGCTGCACGCCTTCGCCGGAGACGT
This sequence comes from uncultured Gammaproteobacteria bacterium, assembly GCA_963834755.1. Lineage (GTDB taxonomy): Bacteria > Pseudomonadota > Gammaproteobacteria > Xanthomonadales > Rhodanobacteraceae > Dokdonella_A. Next base: position 427,684 of record CAWICQ010000012.1, on the reverse strand, counting down.
CGCGCGTGATCGACGGGTTTTCGCTTTTGCGCGAGATCTTGTCGATCTCGTCGATGTAGACGATACCGGTCTGCGCTTTCTCGACGTCGTAATCGCACTTCTGCAAGAGCTTCTGGATGATGTTCTCGACGTCCTCGCCGACGTAACCGGCTTCGGTCAGGGTCGTCGCATCGGCGATCGTGAACGGCACATTGAGCAGACGCGCGAGCGTATCGGCCAGCAGCGTCTTGCCCGAGCCGGTCGGACCGACGAGCAGGATGTTGGATTTGGCGAGCTCGACTTCCTCGCTGCGACCGCGCGTTTCCAACCGCTTGTAGTGGTTGTATACAGCGACGGCGAGAACCTTCTTGGCGCGGTTCTGCCCGATCACGTACTGATCGAGCACGTCGAGGATTTCCTTCGGCTTGGGCAGGTGACTGCGCGCGCCGGCCGCCTTTTCCTCGAGTTCCTCGCGGATGATGTCGTTGCAGAGCTCGACGCACTCGTCGCAGATGAACACCGACGGACCGGCGATCAGTTTGCGCACTTCGTGCTGGCTTTTGCCGCAAAACGAGCAATAAAGGATTTTGCCGCTGTCGCCCGATCGGCTTTGCCGGTCGTCTGTCATGCTCCGCCTCGGAGGAATCGCGCCTGGTACGGCCTGAGAATAGCACACGGCGGCCGGGCTACAGGCCCAGCCCCGTGCAAGGAGAAAATCACTGCCGGATCAATGGGTACCGAACAATCGGTACCGATCAATCGGTTCAGGCTCCGACGGCCGCTTCGACCGGTCTCTTTTCCAGAACCGCGTCGATCAACCCGTAGTTGCGGGCGTCCTCGCTCGACATGAAGCGGTCGCGATCGGTGTCGCGGGCAATCTGCTCGATTGGCTGGCCGGTGTGCTTGGACAGGATCTCGTTCAGGCGCTGACGCGTGTTGATGATCTCGCGCGCGTGGATGTCGATATCGGTGGCCTGGCCCTGGATGCCGCCGCTCCACGGCTGGTGGATCATGATCCGCGAATGCGGCAGCGCGTAGCGCTTGCCCTTGGCACCGGCGGCGAGCAGCAGCGAACCCATGCTGGCGGCCTGGCCGATGCACATCGTGCTGACATCGGGCTTCAGGAACTGCATCGTGTCGTAGACCGCCAGACCGGCGCTGACCGAGCCGCCCGGGCTGTTGATGTAAAGATTGATGTCCTTGTCCGGATTTTCGGACTCCAGGAACAGGAGCTGCGCAACGACGACGTTGGCGACGTAATCGTCGATCGGTCCGACCAGGAAGATCACGCGCTCCTTGAGCAGGCGCGAATAGATGTCGTAGGCGCGCTCGCCACGCGAGGTCTGCTCGACGACGACGGGAACGAGATTGAGACCTTGAGGTGCTTGCTGATTCGACATCGACATCTCCCGCGCCGGCGGCGTTTCAAACACCGGGACGCATGACTTCATTGAAGCTTAACTGCTGTTCGGTGAGCTTGGCGTGCTCGGCGACCCATTCGACAACCTGGTCTTCGAGCACGCGACTCTGCAGGCCCTGCATGAGCTGGGGATCGCGCGTGTAAAGTTCAACGACCTTCTCGGGCTCTTCGTAGGTCGAGGCGATCATCGCCAATGCCTCGCTGACACGGCGCGAATCCAGGCGCACGTCGTTCTGGCGACCCAGTTCGGCGAGCAGGAAGCCGGCGGCGACGCGCTTGCGTGCTGCGGGTAGGTACGCGATGAACGCATCGTCGCCCGGAGCGTTGGCCTGACGCGCCAGCGCGCGCGCGTCGTTTTCGATCATCGACTGCGGCAGGTCGATTTCTGGATACGCATCGACGAGCTTTTCGGCCGTGGTCGCCTTGAGCCGACCCATCAAAACACCCTTGAGCTCGCGTTCGAGGTTGGCGCGCACGTCCTCGCGGAATTGCGCGAGGCCGCCTTCCTTGATGCCGAAGCTCGCTGCGAAGGCTTCGTCGACTTCGGGAAGATGCGGCTCCTGTACGCGCACGATCTTGATCTCGGTGCTGGCATTCTTGCCCGCCAGCGCGAGATCGCGGAAATTCGTCGGGTATGCAACATCGACGCTGAAGTCATCGCCGGTCTTGTGGCCGATCAGCTTGTTCTCGATCTCGGCGAGGAACGCGCCCGAGCCGAGAATCGCGCCGACGCGCTCGAACCCGGTTTCGGGATGGCGCACGCCATCGGCTTGCGCGGCGTACTCGAACAGCACCATGTCGCCGCCATGCGCCGCGCGTTCCACCGGAACGAAGCTGCGGCGCTGCTGGCGCAGCGTCTCGATCATGGTATCGATGTCCGCGTCGCCGACCGAGGCGGTCGGCTTCACGATCTCCAGGCCGCCGATTTCGATCGTGCCGATTTCGGGCATGACTTCGAACGTCGCCGTGTATTCGATTTCGCCGTTGGTCGGCGTGCCGGTCGTCTGGATCGCCGGCTGCACGGCCGGACGCAGCTTTTCCTGGCTGACCGCTTCCTGGAAGCTCGAACCGATCATCTCGGACAACGCTTCATTGCGGATCTGGCGGCCGAAACGCTGCTCGATGACCTTCGTCGGCACCTTGCCGGGACGGAAACCCTTCAAGCGCGCGCTGCGACCCATTTCCTGGATGCGCGTGCGGACCTTGTCTTCGAGCCCCTGCGCGGGCAAGCGCACGGTGAGCTTGCGTCCGAGTTTGCCGACGTTTTCGATCGAAACCTGCATGGTGAATCCTCAGTCTTTCCTTCAAGGGCTGCGGGGTCCGTTCCGCGGCTCGTCTGTGCTTTAAGTATGGAATGGTGTGTATTGAGAATGGAGATCGGGCCGAATTCGTTGGCTTTTTCGCTTGATCGAGGCCAGACGCAGCGGGATCAGGATAGGTGGCTCTTAATCAAACGTGGTGCGAAAGGAGAGACTCGAACTCTCACGGGTCACCCCACTGGAACCTAAATCCAGCGCGTCTACCAGTTCCGCCACTTTCGCCCTGCGAGGCTTTTAAGATCGCGGCTCCCGAGTTGGATCGCGGTGAAAAATGGTGGGCCGTCTAGGACTCGAACCTAGGACCAAGAGATTAAGAGTCTCCTGCTCTACCAACTGAGCTAACGGCCCGCCGCTTCAATAAAGTAACGCTGTCGCGCCCTCGCGCGACGATCACGCCCCCTCTCCCGCCTGCGGGAGAGGCAATGGGTGAGGGAAATCTTGAAAAAACCTTCCCTGATCCGTCTTCAAGCACCTCTCCCGCCCGGGAGAAGCGAAATCCGCGCTGGGAAATCAACGCGCAATTCTAACGAAATGGGGTGGACGATGGGACTCGAACCCACGACAACCGGAATCACAATCCGGTACTCTAACCAGCTGAGCTACGCCCACCATGGAACCCTGGATTCGCGACTCCTTCGCGAAGCCTAACCGCCAAAATACTACTCGACCTCTGCCGGTGCGGACACCGCGCAGCCGCTTCGAATGCACGATTCCCGACGGCGATCGCCTCGACTGGCGCGCCCGACAGGACTCGAACCTGCAACCGTCGGCTTAGAAGGCCGATGCTCTATCCGGTTGAGCTACGGGCGCATCTCCGGATGGATTGTCGCGAAAAAACCGACCCGAAAGGGCATCGCACTGAACCACCCGCCTGCCACTGCCGGCCAAGGTGGTCGGGGTAGAGGGATTCGAACCCCCGACACCCTGCTCCCAAAGCAGGTGCGCTACCAGGCTGCGCTATACCCCGCCGCTCCTGACCCTTCCGAGCTCAACGGCGCCGAAAGGGGCCGAGATACTACGAACGCCGCCTCTCTCCGTCAATCCGGACAGGCACTTCGCGCACATCTGGCCACCAGCGAATCCGTCGCTCGCTCACACAGTTTCAGACCAAAAACAAAGGGTGCCGAAGCACCCTCTGCACGTTCAAGCAAATTGGCGCGCCCGGAGAGATTCGAACTCCCGACCACCAAGTTCGTAGCCTGGTACTCTATCCAACTGAGCTACGGGCGCGTGGAACCCCGCATTCTAGCAGCAGGCCGCGCGCACTGCCGCGCTGCGGGGCGCGCGATTATTCGGATAGCGCCGTGCGGCGTCAACCCCGCTTCAGCCTAGAGAAGGCCCGACTCGGCGAGCCGGGCACGCGCCTTCTCAGTTCTGCTCGCAGCTCCAAACCTGGAACATGATTTGGTTATTCTGACGCGTGGTGGTCAGGAATGGATGCGTCCCTGGTGAACAATAGCCCGAGCTTGGAATGTAGACCCCGTGGTTGCGCATCTCATCGGCGAAATGATCCGCGCTTCCATTGCCTCTGCGGAAGGGCCACTGCGAAAGGTTGCCCGGCGCTGTTCCATTGGCCGAAGGATAGATGTCGTTGTCCTTGTTGAAGATGCCCCTGAAGGTAATGCTGACGTTTCCGCTCTGCACAGTAATGTCTAGCTTGGCACAGTCACCAGGACTACCTGCATTGTCCGTGCAGATGCTCACATGGATGGTGCCGTTGCGATCGAAGGAAACCTGACCCTCCACTGCAGGCGGAACGCTTATGACGATGCCCACGTGGAAGCTATTCGCCTCGTAGCCGAACAAGTAATCGCCTGTGCCCGGATCCCAATTATTCATGCTGGTTCGATCGCTAAAGATCGAGTTGATCTCCCGCATGAAGTCTTCGTAGCTTGCGTTTGGGTAGTCCCAGGCCACGTTCTGCAGGTTGAACGGCTGGTTGTGGGTTGGATCAGTCGGCACGCCGTAGTGGATGATTTCGCCATTCGCCGCCAGCTGATAGTCGTGGACGTAGGTGTAGTAGAGGTTGTTGAACACCGCCTGCACGTCGGGATCGACGGGCGTCATCTCGTCCGCGGATTTGAACGAGCCGCAATCAGTGCCACCACCGCTCGCGTCCCGTGTCTGCTGCCTATCGCCCGAGTGCGTTTGCGGGACGGGCTGGCCCCCGCAGGTGGAGTCCATGTAGACGTCGTACTTGCGGATGACGTGTCCCGTCAGGTCGTAGACGAAAGCGACGCCGAGGGGCATCGTGTTTTTCGCCATCGTCTGCATCTGGATGGCCGTGCAAGCCGCACAGGACTTGGCGGGGAACGTCGTTTGCGTGGCGCTTGCAATGCCCGCGCAGCTGAGCGCGATGAAAAGGGTAAAGCCAATCAACGGTCGCATTGGTACTCTCCGTGTTGCTACGGTGAGCACCCCCGCGTCAGCATACACGACAATGAAGCGATACCTTGTCCGCAACGAATGATGCGAAGTGCCGGGTGATTCGGATCGTGATTGACCCGATCCAGGTTCTCTGCAAGGGTCTTGACCACATCGCGAAAACCGCTAGCTGCGAATTGTCGCTGAGACGAAGTTGAAGGACGATTTGGCGTCCCGGACGTGGCAGACGCGCGCGCACTTGCCTAAACATGACCCAATTATCGTAACGGCTCCGTGCGATTTGGATAATGACGACGCGGCCGCGACGGTCGCCGGCGCGGGAACGCCGACACGGACGGGGAAACACATGTCGTATCTACGCCGCTGTGCGACCGCGATACTCGCGTGTTTCGCCATCTCCGCCGCGGCGCAGCCGCTGCAGAATCCGTACTCTATCCAACTGAGCTACGGGCGCGTGGAACCCCGCATTCTACCAGCAGGCTGCGCGCACTGCCGCGCTGCGGGGCGCGCGATTATTCGGATAGCGCCGTGCGGCGTCAACCCCGCTTCACCGGATGTCGGATCGCGAGCCTTTTTTTCAGGGCCCACAAGCGGTCGCCATCTCAGTTCTGCACGCAGCTCCAGGACTGGAAGATGACCTGATTGTTCATACGAGTCGTCGTGAGGAACGGATGCGTTCCGAACCCACAGTATCCCGAGCTCGGAATGTAGGCGCCGTGGTTGCGCATCTCGTCGGCGAAATGATCTGCGCCGCTGTGCCCGCCGTAGCGGAAGCCCCAGTTCGTCAGGTTCCCCGGCGCCGTGCCGTTGGATGACGGATAGAGGTTGTTGTCATGGTCGAAGATGCCGAGGAACGTGATCGCCAGATTCGAGCTCGTGACCGACAGCTCGAACTTCGCGCAGTCTCCGCCGACGTCGGTGCAGACATTCAGTGTCGTCGTGGCGTTTCGGTCCCAGCTCGCCTGTCCTCCGACACCCGGAGGAACGGTGATGATGACACTCAAGTGGAAACCGTTGAACTTGAAGCCGAATAGGAAGTCGCCCAGGTAGGGGTCGAAGTTGTTGGCAGCGTTCTGCGTCGAGAGGTTGTACTTCATCTCCGTCATGAAGTCCTGAAAGCTTGCGTTGGGGTAGTCCCACGCAACGCCTTGCAGGTCAAACGGCTGACCCGTGTGCGGGTCGTTTGGCACGCCGTAGTGCGTTTCCGTCCCCGTCTGCGCCAACTGCGGGTTGTGGGCGTAGGTGGTATAAAGCGCGTCGAATACCGCCTGGACGGTTGAGTCGATCGGCGTCATCTCGTCAGCCGCTTTGAATGAGCCGCAATCGATGCCGGCACTGCCTGTGTCTTGTGTATCGCCCGAGTGCGTTTGCGGGACGGGCTGGACCCCGCAGGTGGAGTCCATGTAGACGTCGTACTTGCGGATGACGTGTCCCGTCAGGTCGTAGACGAAAGCGATGCCGAGCGGCATCGCGTTCTTCGCCATCGTCTGCATCTGGGTGGCCGTGCAAGCCGCGCAGGACTTGAAAGGGAAGACTGTTTGCGTGGCGCTTGCAATGCCCGCGCAGCTGAGCGCGATGAAAAGGGTAAAGCCAATCAACGGTCGCATTGGTACTCTCCGTGTTGCTACGGTGAGCACCCCCGCGTCAGTATACACGACAATGAAGCGATACCTTGTCCGCAACGAATGATGCGAAGTGCCGGGTGATTCGGATCGTGATTGACCCGATCCAGGTTCTCTGCAAGGGTCTTGACCACATCGCGAAAACCGCTAGCTGCGAATTGTCGCTGAGACGAAGTTGAAGGACGATTTGGCGTCCCGGACGTGGCAGACGCGCGCGCATTTGCCTAAACATGACCCAATTATCGTAACGACACCGCTCGATTTGGATAATGAGCACGCGGCCCTAAGCGGTCGCCGGCGCGGGGAACGCCGACACGGACGGGGAAACACATGTCGTATCTACGCCGCTGTGCGACCGCGATACTCGCGTGTTTCGCCATCTCCGCCGCGGCGCAGCCGCTGCAGAATCCGATCCTGTTCGTCACGCAGTTTCCGATCTCGGGAGACTTTGCCGCAATCGGCAGCGTTTTCGCCAACCATCTCGCCGACATCGATCGCGTCGGACGCGGCGGCGATCTGATGATCCGCTATCCCGACGGCAGCCTGCGCAACCTCACGCGCGAAGCCGGCTTCGGCATGGACGGACAGCAGGGTGCGAACTCAATCGCCGTGCGCGACCCGGCCGTGTCGTGGGACGGCACGCGCGCGATCTTCAGCATGGTCATCGGCGCGCCGGAGCAGCAATACGTACGTGATCCATGGTTCTGGGAGCTCTACGAAGCGACCGGCCTTGCACAGGGCGAAGCGGTGCACATCACGCGCGTCGCGAACCAGCCGTCGGGATTCAACAACGTGAGCCCGACGTATATGTCCGACGGCAGCATTCTTTTCGTCAGCGATCGCCCGCGCAATGGCGCCGTACATCTGTATCCGCAACTCGATGAATACGAAGAAGCGCCGACGCCGACGGGTCTGTGGCATCTCGACGCGACGACGGGCCACCTCGATCTCATCGAAGTTGCCGTCTCGGGCGCGTTCAATCCCATCGTCGACAGCTTCGGTCGCATCCTGTTCACGCGTTGGGATCATCTGCAACGCGACCAGCAAAATGACGACGGTGCCGACAATCCATACGGCATTTTCAACTGGAACAACGAAGCGGCCGATTCTGTTCCGACACCTGATCGTACCGAGGCTTTTCCGGAACCGCGCATCGCGCTGCCGGGCTCGAACGTCGAAGGTTTCACGATCAACCACTTCTTTCCGTGGATGGTGAATCAGGACGGCAGCGGCGAGGAAACCTTGAACCACGTCGGCCGGCACGAGCTGCACAGTTATTTTGATCGAAGCTTCAACGACGATCCGGCGCTGCATGAATTCATCGCCGACCCGGGCCGCTCCACGATCGAGAACATGCTCGAGCTGCGCGAAGATCCGACCGTGCCGGGGCGCTACATCGGCATCGACGCGCCCGAGTTCTATACACAAGCCTCGGGCCAGATCATCAGCCTCGATGGAGCGCCGGGCGTCAACGCGGCGACGATGGAACCGGTCTACCGGACGCCGCGCAGCACCGCGTCGTTCTACGACAACAACATGCCGCCGCCCGACTTCACCGGACACTATCGCAATCCGTTGCCGCTGGCGGACGGTCGCATGATCGCCGCGCACACATTCGAAGCGCGCAGCGCCGGCAACGACGGCACGCGCTCGAATCCCGTGCCGCGCTATATCTTTCGCCTGAAACGGCTCGCGCCGAGCGGCGGATACGTTGCGCCGGTCGAGGATCTCACCGGCGGCATTGTCAAGACGATCAGCTATTGGGATCCAGACGTGCTCGTGTCCTATTCGGGTCCGCTGTGGGAGATTTCGCCGGTCGAAGTCCGTCCGCGCAATTCGCCCGCGACGACGGCTTTCTCGTTGCAGGCGCCGGAACAGCAGGCGTTCACCGACGAGAACGTCGATCTCGATGCGTTCCGAAATTATCTGCGCTCGAACGGGCTCGCGGTTCTGGTGATGCGCAACGTGACGTCACGCGACAGCGCCGACCAGCAGCAGCCATACGATCTACGCGTCCCCGGCGGTGTCGAAACCGTCGCACCCGGCGGCGGATTGATCTATGACATCGTGCATATGCAATTCTTCGAAGGCGACCAGATACGCGGCCTCGGCGGTTACACGACGCCCTCGCCCGGCCGTCGCGTGCTTGCGCAGCCGCTGAACGACCCCGTCGCAACGGTTGCGAATCTGCCTGACCCATCCGGACCTGCCGGCAGCGCGCCGATTTTCGCGGATGGCTCGGTGGCTCTTTTCGTGCCCGCGTCACGCGCCCTGGCATGGCATTCGACCCGCGCCGACGGTACACCCGTCGTGCGCGAGCGCTACTGGATCAGCTTTCCAGCCGGCGAGGTGCGCGCCTGCGACGGATGCCACGGCGTGAATCAGTTGAACCAGGCCGGCGAACCGCCGGCGATGAATACCGCGCTCGCACTGCGCGCGCTCCTCGCTCGCTGGCGCGATCGTGGCGTCGATCTGATTTTCGCAAATTCGATGGAGCCTCGGTAATGCACAGCTGGGCGATCGCGCAGCGACCGCACATGCACGCCCGTCGTGCGACCAAGCGCGCGCTCAACAGGTCAGGGGCCGCCTCTGGACAATGTCGCCCGAATCGCCGAGACGAAATCAGGGTCCGCCTCGCCGAGCACGCTGGTTCGCGCGACGATCCGGCCTTCGGCGTCGAGGAGCACGAGCACGGTCGCGTGATTGATTTCGCCATCCGCGAGCGCCCGGTAGCGGATATCGAGCGCTGCGGCGAGTTTGCGCACGTTCGGCGCCTCGGTCCGCGCCAGCGTCCAATGCTCGCCGTCGAGTTTGCGCTTGTCGAACACGCTCTTTAGCTGAACCGGCGTGTCGCGCTCGGGATCGAAGCTGACGACGAGCACGTCAAGCCGCTGCTGATCGGCCGCATTGAGCGAATGCTTGGTCATGCGCAGCGTATCGAGGGTCAGCGGACAGACGAAGCGGCACGACGTGTAGAACATGGTGATCAGTTGAGGCCTGCCGCGGCGATCGGCGAGATGGGAGCCAACACCGTTCTGATCGACCAGCGGGATGTCCAGCCGGTAGATCGAATCGCTCGGAAGAGCGGCGGCGGCGGCGCTCGCGAACATCGTCAGGAACACGATGAAGGTCGAGAGCGCGATCGCACGCAGCGAACGTTTTGCAAGAACGATGGAACGCATCGGAGTGGTCATGGGCCTTGCCCGTCCAGCGGTTTGGCGCAACGGAATCCAAGATTCGCCGTGGTGTCCGCCGCCTTGAGAGAACTCAACAGCGCGATGCGCATCAGCACCGCATAGTTGTCGCGATCCTTGAGCTCGAGCGCGCCGGCGCCGCAGAACGCAAGTTTGTCCGGATCGTTCTGATCGCGGCTGTCACTCGCGATCAGCAACGAACCGGCGTCTTCGACCCACTCCCAAACCAGGCCGTGCAGATCGCGCACGCCGTAGGAATTCGCTGCGCCGCCGACCATGTGCAGTGGTTCATTCGACGGCGTCGCGTACCAGTTGAGGATGCGATTGCGCCAGGCGGGATCACCGCGCGCATCGGTGCGCGTCTCGTCGGCCGCCGCCGCGTATTCCCATTCGTACCAGGTCGGCAGACGTGCACCCTCGCTTTCACAATAGGCCTCTGCGGCAAACCAGCTGATCTGTGTCACCGGCTGCTCAGCTTTTGCGTCGGCACCCAATGCGTCCGCCATAGGCCAATGCGACAAGTAGCGCGACTCGGCAAAAACTCTGGCGATGCGATCGCGGCGCCAGTCCGGGTGTGCCGTGACGAACGCAAGGAACTCGGCGTTCGTGACCGGCTCAGCGCGCAGGCGGAATGGGCGGATCACCACCGGCGCGGGCGCCAACGCGAGATCTTTGCTCGTATCGGAAACGGCGGGCAGCACGCTGGAGAAACTAGTTCCCGGCAATGCGACGTAGTCGGCGGCGAGCGCGTTGAGCGCCACAAAGATCGAACTCCCCGCGAGCACGCGACCGATGGTGCGAAGATTCTTCATGCCCACTCGCTCGGATTCGATCGCGGTCAGTGTGCGGCGGGCGGTGGAGGTGCGGGCTCGGCGCGGGCTCTCGCAACGTCGGCCTTGTCGATGCGGCCGCCCGGATTGCCCCACTCGTTGAGCACGTAAGTGAGGATGTTCGCGATCTCATCGTCGGTCAGCTGCGTCATGGGTGGCATCACCGAGTTGAAGTCCTTGCCATTGACCGTGATCGGACCGGTGCGTCCATGCAGCAGGATCGAGATCGCACGCTTCGGATCGGCGGCGAGAAAATCGGATTTCGCCAACGGCGGGAACACGTTCGGAAGTCCCTCGCCGGTGTTCTGGTGACACACCGAGCACGTGCCGGCGAAGAGCTGCTTGCCCGCTGCGACCTGCTCGGCCTGGGTCAATGTGCCGCTCGCACGCGCCTCTGCCGCCGCGCTGACCGCCTGCAGGTTGGCGCCGGCACGGTCGCCGAGATACACCGAGTCGACTTCCTTGCCGGAGTAGATCGACTTGTCCTCGGGTCCTGTCACTTTCAGGATCGCCAGCGCGCCCTTGTTGAATGCGCGAAAGATCGAATGATCGACAAGGATGTAGCTGCCCGGCACCTCAGTGTGGAACTCGACGGTGACCGCGCCGCCGGCGGGGATCAGCGTCGTCTGCACGTTCTCCTGCGGATGCGTGCCGCCTTCCTGCTGAACGCGATCGAAGATTTCTCCGATGACGTGAAAGCTTGAAACGAGATTCGGACCACCGTTGCCGACGAACAGACGGACGCGCTCGTTGGTCTTTGCGCTAAGCGCGTTGTCGCCGGTCAGCGCGCCCTCGGCGCCGTTGAACAACACGTACGTCGGACGTTCGTCGATGGCCTTCTCCATGTCGAAAGGCTGATGACCCTTCTCGCGGTATTTGCCGGTGGTGTAGAAATCGCCCTGCATCACGTAGTACTCGTGATCGACCGGAGACATTCCTTCGGGGGGCTCGATCAGGATCAGGCCATACATGCCGTTGCCGACGTGCATGCCGACCGGCGCGGTCGCGCAGTGATAGACAAACAAACCCTGGTTGAGCGCCTTGAACGTGAACTGCGATTCGTGACCCGGCGCCGTGAAACTCGACGCGGCACCGCCGCCCGGTCCGGTGACGCCGTGCAAGTCGATGTTGTGCGGCATCTTGTTCGATGGGTCGTTGCGCAAATGGAACTCGACCGTGTCGCCCTGACGCACACGGATGAAACTACCGGGCACGGTGCCGCCGAACGTCCAGAACGTGTAGGTCACGCCTTCGGAGATCGGCAACTCCTTCTCGATCACGCTGAGCTCGACGATGATCTTCGCCGGATGATCGCGGTGGATTGGCGGCGGCACATTCGGAGGACTGGTCAAGACGGCATGAATCGGCTCGCCTTGTGGAGGGCCAAAATCGCCCTTGGCCGAGCCGCCTGTATCGGCCACTGCGAGTGGCGCGCCAGTGCCGGGCGTGCGGGACGTGCAACCCAATAGGCCGAGAAGAACAGCCAGTGTGGAGATCCAGATGAGGCGCTTCATCGATCTTCTCCAAGCGTCTCGATTCGGACGTCCTGTGAAATCGTCCACCGATTCCCGCCCGCCCGTCCTGATCCGGATCAAGCAACTTCTGCGAACACGGTTTGGCGACGCGGTGTTCCCGCAGCTCGCCGTCACAGCGCTTTCGAATAGCTGACGCCCTCGTTGCGCGGTCGCACGAGATGCGCGTCAAAGCACATCGCAATGTTACGCAGCAGCAGGCGCCCGCGCGAGGTGACCGCGATGCGGTCGGGCGATACGGCCACCAGGCCATCTGCGGCGAGTGCCCGCAGGCGATCCAGATCGGAAGCAAAGTAGACCGCGAAATCGATCGGGTGGCGCGCCTCGAAGGCCGCAATGTCGATCACCCCGTTGCACATCAAGCGCTGCAGCAGGTCGGCGCGAACGACGTCGTCGTCATCAAGCGTCATGCCGCGCACGACCGGCAGGGAACCTGCGTCGAGCGCCGCGTAGTAGCCGACGAGATCCTTGGCGTTCTGACTGAACGTCTTCCCCACATGACCGATCGCGCTCATGCCAAGACCAATCAAGTCGCACGCAGCATGCGTCGAGTAACCCTGGAAATTGCGATGCAACGTGCCGTGATCCTGCGCTCGCGCGAGATCGTCGCCGGGAAGCGCGAAATGGTCCATGCCGATGTAGCGATACCCCGCCGCGGTCAGCGTCTGGATCGTGAGCCCGAGCAACGCCAAGCGCGTGGCCGCATCGGGCAGCTCGCTCGTTTCGATCTGCCGCTGCGCTTTGAACCGCTGGGGCAGATGCGCGTAAGCGTAGGCGGCGATGCGATCGGGCTTCAGCGCAACGACTTCGTCCAACGTATGCGCGAAGTTCGACGGCGTCTGTCTCGGCAGCCCGTAGATCAGATCGACGCTGGTCGAGCGAAAACCATTGTCTCGAGCAGCGTCCAGCACGGCGCGCGTCTGCTCCACGCTCTGAATTCGATTGACGGCCGCCTGCACGTCCGGATCGAAATCCTGGATGCCGACCGACAGGCGGTTGAAGCCGTGCGCGGCGAGCATCCTCACGTACTCAGGACCGGCATCGCGCGGGTCGAGCTCGATACCGAACTCGCGGTCGGCGCCTCGGTTGAGCGAGAAGTTCTGATCCAGCGATTCAAGCAAATCAGCCATCTGCCGCGCGTCGAGGAAATTCGGCGTGCCGCCGCCCAGATGGAGCTGCACGACCGTGCGACCGCGGTCGAACAGCGGAGCGACCAGCTCGATCTCGCGATGCAGACGCTGCAGATAGCCGTCGGCCTTGCCTCGATCGCGCGTGATGATGCGCGCGCAGCCGCAATAGAAACAGGGACTGAAGCAGAACGGCACGTGCACGTAGATCGACAAGCGGCGGGGTATCGGATCCACGTTGGAGGCGCGAGCCGCGTCCTTGAATTCGCCCTCGCCGAAATGCGGCGAGAAGTGCGGCGCGGCCGGATACGAGGTGTAGCGCGGGCCCGCGATGTCGTAGCGCGAAATCATTTCGCGGTCGAACACAGGCGAAGGCATGGCGTTCATGAGCACGATATTGCGCGTGCGGGCGGTTCTCACCTTGATCTGGGTCAATCGCTTACACATTGGTCGCGTGTTTCCAGAACGCGGCCCTTGATCTGAATCAAGATCGCACGCTTGGCGGGTGTTAGAGTGGTACGACGTGCGCAGATCACGTAGCGCAGCGTTCTCTCGTTGCCCGGGGAAAGCAATCGGCCAGGCAGTTCTTCGGCGATTCCGCTCGCCTGCTCGTTTCAATATCGGCGCGGAATCGGCCCGCTGATTTTCATCGCATCGGTCTTTGCAGTCATTGCACTCGCGCACCGCGCGACGCGGCAACTGGACGTGCCACGACCGGCATGGGCATGGCGCGTTCGTGCATACGCCATAAGCGGCGTTTCACTCTATCGTTGACGGCAACAACGCGGCCTTCGTCGAGGACGATCTTGTGGCCGTTTTCGATCGCGAGACGTATTTGCCTAGGCAATCGTTCACGGTGCCTTCGAACGGCGTGCTTGCGATCGACGCCTCGAATTGCGGAAGCGGTTGCGTGGCAATCGCTTACCATTCGGGGCGCATCCTGATCGTGACAAACTACTTCGATGCGATCTTCGCTAACGGGTTCGACTAGCCAACGGGCTGAACGCAATACGCCGGCACTTGAAGATGATCGCGGATCGTAGCGACCCGCAGACGACGTGGCCCTTCCCAACATGCTCCTGCGCCACCACTTCACGGCCGCAGCCGCACGGAACGCGTTGCAGACGCGGAAATTGTCCGAGGAAGTCAGAACGCGAGTTATGGAGAGGAAGCGCGAGGCTGCGTGCTATCGCCTTGTCCGTGCTCCTCCTCGCGCTATGCGGCGAGACTGCGGCTGCGCAAGCCGCTTCGAATACGCAGCTCAAGACATGCACGCTGCTGAGCTGCGGCCCGGATGGCTTTGCGATAGGTATTGGCCGCAAGCACCCTGTTGGCGAAATTCCGGAAGTTGTCGGACTGAATCATTTGCTTGAGCGCGATCCAACGCCTCTCGAACTTCAAGACTTGCAGACGGCTAGTCGTCGTCGTCCTTCGTCTGTTTCTCGTCATCGTGTTTCATCATTCCATCGTGTTTCGTCATCTTGTCGTGATGCATGTCTTCCAAGTCTTTCATCGAGACCATTCCGTCCTTGTTCTTGGGCAGTTTGTCCCACATCGTCTGATGAAAGGCCATGAACTCTTCTTTCGAGATCATGCCATCACCGTTGGTGTCCATTGAGGCCATGTGCGAATGCATACGGTCATGTTTCGCGTCATCGTGCGCGAAAGCTACGGTCGCGCTGCACACAAGAGCGGACGCGAGAAGAGTTGAGGCGACCTTACCCATCAGAGTTCTCCACTAAGGCGGGCTGTGACGAGGCATCAGCGCAAGCCCGCGAGCTACTGATTGCCATGCGGTTTCCGGTGTGCTGTCGGCGACTGCGAAAGCGGATTTCTTCGCATGATCCGGCCGATCAGGCGCCGCTCTTTCATCGATCGATCGAGCACACGGAGTCGGTCTCGAATTTCACCGAATATGTTCGCGCGATTGACACGTTCTCATCCGTGCGGTGTCGAACATACGTCGAACACATTCATCTGCTTCTGCCGAGCGGGATCAGCTCAGGCAGGTGCCGACCGATAGAGCGGAGCCGCTCTGGCTGACGCGAACGCACACGAGCGCAGATTGACCCAAGCAACGCAATTAGCGTAACGAGGGCGAACGAACTTCGGGGTGCTCTCGCAGGGGGTCCTTCAGCCGCCCGTGATCTGCATCGTCCTTCGTTCTGATCACGACGCCGTCGGGCCTGATGATCGTATAGTCGAAGCGCAGCGTGCTGTCGGAGCGTGCACGGCTTCGGCGATTACGAGCCACGTCTTGACCCGCATCGAGGCGAACAAGTCGTCGCATTGGCTGCCCGGTGCGAGGGCCCGGAACTTGTGCAAGGGAAGGTACGATGTTGCCAACGATTTCTCGATGAATCGCTGGCCGAATTGCTCGATAAGATCGGCCGGCACGCGACGGCGGAAGTGCCATCGCCCGGTGCGGGCAAGGATGAGGTGATGCGGGATTTTCATCGGGATGTGTCCCGACCGGTGTCCCGACCGCTATTTCTCCGTCAACAGCAAAAATCATTCGAAACAATCAATTGCAGTAGTTGGCGGAGAGAGAGGGATTCGAACCCTCGATAGAGCTTTTGACCCTATACTCCCTTAGCAGGGGAGCCCCTTCGGCCTCTCGGGCATCTCTCCGGGCTTATCTTTCAATCACTTAGCTGCTGCGGCTGCCTTGCTGTAACGCAGCTATGACTGCTCTTCTCTGCAGCAGGATCTTTCATCGCGATGACACCATCCGTGCCGGGCGCAGCGCGCGTGCACCGGTCGATGATCGCGATTGTACTGTGCCCGGCGTGGCCTTGGACACTTCGCAATGGCCACGCCACGCACCAGCGTACGAATCGGACGATGACGCGGACCGTGCTCGGGCCGACCGACGGCGACTGAGTGTTTCCTCCCGCGCTGCTGGGTGAGCTTTGGCCGCAATCGCATACGCGCGTGCGCGATCTTGCGTCGACAATACGGTCTTCAACCAAACTCAGCGGCCGCTGCTGATTGCGGCCGAGTCGTTTTAGGTGAGATGCGCCGCGTGTCCGCGGCGAAACCCTGTGGGACGAAGTGATGAATAGGGTCGGCCGGGGGGCTATCCGACCGTTGCGTCCCGCGATTCCCAACGAAGACAATTCTGGAGAACCATGCGTAAGCCCCTAGCTGCAGCAATCCTCGTCGCCTTGATCGGAACAAGCGGCGCCCTGACGACCACGAACTCCTCGGCTGCGCCGCCTTCGACTCCATCGGGTCCATACAAGAAGATACTCGCACCCCGAAATGCGCTCGCGCCCGATCAGCCGGGCGTACGACGATTGGAAGACTACGGCAGCTTCGCGCTGTACGAGGTTGCCGATGCGCTGCTCGCCGGCATTTCGGCCGACGTCCAGGTCGACGACGAAGCAGACATTCTGCAGTTCGCCGCGCATCCCTTCGATACGCAGCGCGACACATTGAGCCCGCCCGCACCGTTCTCGCTGCACGCCGCCGCAGGCCCGGGCCTGCAAATCGTACAATTCGTCGGCCCGGTCAAGCAGGCGTGGCTCGATGCGCTATCCGCGCAGGGCATCAAGCCGGTGCAGTACGTGGCCAGCAACGGCTATATCGTGTGGGCCGATGTCGACGCGCAGGCGCATCTGGCGACTCTGCGTGATCAATCGTCATGGCTGCAGTACGCGGCGCCATTCTATGGTTTCCTCAAGGTCGATCCCGGCCTCCAGGTGCGTATCGCGCGCGCGGACCCGACCGACGAGGTCGATGTGCTCGTGCAGGTCTACCGCCACGACGGTGCGGATGCGACGCACGCGTTCGTCGAGAGCAAGGGCATCGTCCTGCCGAGTCAGCTGGGTCCGCTCGGCACCGGCGTCACCGCCTATCGATGGGCGCCGATTCTCTCCTTCGAGAATCTTCGCCTGCGCGTGCGCGTCGCCGACATTCCCGCGATCGCGGAACGCCCCGACGTCACCTCCGTCGGCGAATACGTGACGCCGCAGATGCTCGACGAGAAGCAGGACATCATCATGGCCGGCGACTTCACACCCGGCCCCGCTTCACCGAGTTATCTGCAATTCCTGATCGACCACGGCTTCAGCCAGGTCGCCGACGATTACCCCATTGTCGACGTCACCGACAGCGCAATCGACGAAGGCGGCACCGGCGTCACCGCCGTGAATACGGTGGACAACTTGCTGCACGCGCAGGGCGATCTCAACCAGCCCTCGCGCATCGCCTATTTCAAGAACTGCACGGCAGCGCCCGACAACGCCGTCGGCGGCAGCGACGGGCACGGCTCGCTCAACGGCGGCATCATCGCCGACTATGATCAGCGCACCGGTTATCCATTCCAGGATGACGACGGGCAGCGCCTCGGCCTCGGTGTCAATCCGTTTGGCCGCGTTGGCTCGACCACGATATTCCTGCCGTTCTTCAACATCGATCGCTGCGGCGGCACCGATCAGGGCGTGATCCTCTCGAACTGGGAAAGCGGCGCGAAGATCAGCAGCAACTCGTGGGGTTCGCCGATCGGCAGCCTCTACGATGGCAGCGCGCAGGCGTACGACGCGGGCGTGCGCGATGCCGATCCGGATACGAACGGAAACCAGCAGCTCATCTACGTCTTTGCCGCCGGCAACCAGGGACCGAGCGAAAACACCATCGGCTCGCCCGGCACAGCCAAGAACGTCATCACCATCGGCGCGACCGAGAACCTGCGTCCGTTCCCGACGCCGCCCGACAACATCTGCGGGACCGATCCCGCCGACGATCCGCACAATGTCGTCGCGTTTTCGAGTCGCGGCCCGGCACAGGGCCAGCGCGTGAAACCGGACGTGGTCGCGCCCGGCACGCACATCCAGGCCGGCGCCAGTGTGTTCTCCGGTTACGACGGCTCCGACGTCTGCGTGAAGTACTTCCCCGAATCGCCGCCGCAGCAGGTCTTCACCTATTCGAGCGGCACCAGTCATTCGACGCCGGCCGTGGCCGGCATCGCCTCGCTCGCCTACTGGTGGATCGAGAACGGCGGCGCCGGGTCCGCGGCCGGCAGCATCAACGAGATCGGCGGCCACCGCGCGCCGAGCCCGGCGCTGATGAAGGCGTGGCTGATCGCGCATCCGAGCTACCTCGACGGCAGCGGTGCCAACGACGACCTGCCGAGCTATGGCCAGGGTTACGGCATGCCGAACATGAGCGACATGTTCAGCGACACGCCGAAGTTCATCGACGATCAGAGCACGGTCTTCGACAACACCGGCGAAACGCGCGCGTACACGCTCGGCGTCGTCGATCCGGCCCAGCCGGTGCGCATCGTGCTCGCGTACACGGACGCGCCGGGCGCGCTCGGCGTCGGATCCATCGTCAACGATCTCGATCTCGCCGTTGTCGCGAACGGGCAGACCTATCGCGGCAATCATTTCGATCACGCCGTCAGCGTTCCCGGCGGCAACGCCGACCGCAAGAACAACGTCGAGGCGGTGTTCCTGCCGGGCGCGACCGGCGACCTCACGATCACGGTGACCGCGGCCAACATCGCGGGCGACGGCGTGCCGAACTCCGGCGATTTCACCGATCAGGACTACGCGCTCGTCTGCAGCAACTGCGTGCTCGCGCCGACCTTCACGCTGGCGACCGACAACGCGGCCCCGAGCGTATGCATCGGCCGTGATCTCAGCGCCATCGTCGCGCTCGATGCGGTCGACGATTTCGCTTCGAACGTCGATCTCGGGCTGTCCGGCGCGCCGGCCGGCACGACGTCGAGCGTGGATCCGACACCCGTCGTGCCGCCGGCGACTGCGACGCTTTCGATCACGGGCTCGAGCGGCGTCGCGCCCGGTCACTATCCGCTGGTGCTGACCGCAACGTCCGGCGCGATCGCCAAGACGCTCGACTTCGATCTCGCCTACGTCAGCGCCGCGCCGCCGGCGCCCGCGCTCGACGCGCCGGCCGACGGCGCCACGAACGTCGACCTGCAACCGACCCTCGTCTGGGAGGCCGCGAGCCAGGCCAGCACGTATCTCGTCGAAGTCGCGACCGATGCGGATTTCCGCACGATCGTCGCCTCGGCCGAAGTGACCGACACGCAGTGGACCGTCTCGACGGCACTGGACTCGACGACGCAGTACTACTGGCGCGTCACCGCGAAGAACGGCTGCGGCGACAGCGTCGGGTCGGCCGATCCCGATGCGATCTTCGGCGACGGCTTCGATGGTCACGCCCCCGCAGCGGGCGGGCCTTCGTTCGCGTTCACGACGCGTACGCTGCCCGGGGATTGCCCGGCCGGCACGACGAGGCAGACGCTTTATTTCAACGACTTCGAGACCGACATCACCGACTGGCGCCTCGGCGGCGACGCGAACGCCAACCACTGGGAGTGGAGCTTCAACAATCACCACAGCGGCGTGCGTGCCTTGACGGCCGACAACGTCCGGTTCGTCGGTCCGGTGCAGGACCTGACCTCGCCCGCGATCGCGCTGCCGTCCACCATGACGACCGCCGCGCTTTCGTTCTGGAACCAGCAATCCCTGGGGGGTCAGAACGGTGGGTGCATCGACGGCGCGATCCTTTCGATTTCGGTCGATAGTCCCGCAAACTTCACGCAGATCGTCGACGGGCTCCTCACCCAGCCCTACGACGGCATCGTCGGTGCGGGTTTCGACAATGTGCTCGCCGGCTTGCCGGCGTGGTGCGGCAATCCGCGGCCGTATAACGACTCGATCGTCGACCTGACGCCCTACATCGGTCACACAGTGGAGCTGCAATTCACAATGGCCAACGCACATCGCGACGAGCTCGGTGGGCCTCCGCCCAATCCGGGTTGGGCGATCGATGACGTGCAGGTGATCGGCTGCGCGCCGAACTGAGCCATCGCTCGTGATCGGTGTTTTTCGAGGCCCCGCGATGTGCGGGGCCTCTTTTTTTTGGAGGTAATCCTGCGACGAAGCTCCACGTCCCCCAGCAGGACGACGCGGCGATGCGAAACGCGCATCCGGAATCGAGGGAGGCACGGAGCGCCTATGGCGCCTCGCCGTACCGCATGGTTGGGATCGAGGCCTCGCGAGCGCGAGGCGTACAACGAGCGGCGAGGTCGGACGACCTGCCGCAACGATGAGTCGCTCAGGCTGGCCCGCCGCCCGAGGAGCCCGGCGTCTCGGCGGGGTCCGAGCCGGGCGTCGCTTCGCGCTTGATGCGCTGGTAGATCTCTTCGCGGTGCACGGCCACGTCCTTGGGCGCGTTGATCCCTATGCGGACCTGGTTGCCCTTGACGCCGAGCACGGTAACGGTCACCTCGTCACCGATCATCAGCGTCTCGCCGACCCGGCGGGTCAATATCAACATGTAAGTGCTCTCCTTAACACAATGGTCGGGTCAACCCAGCCGTTCCGCCGCAACGCTCACCTCGCGGACGACCACGGATGCCCGGACTCTGGGATCAGCCTCCCTCGCTGACCCCTCCCCTGGAAGGTTCGACGTTCTGTACCGAGTTCCCGACGAAATCGCCGATGGAATCGGAGCGCCGATAACTTAAGTAAAGCGATACTAGCGAAGCCCTCCGGCACGCGCAATGAAGGCCGCGCGGCTCGCGTCAGGCCGCGCGGGCTGCGATCCAGGCCGGCAGCGCGGCGAGTGCGCTATCGAGTGCGGGCGAGTCGGCACCGCCGCCCTGGGCCATGTCGGCGCGACCACCGCCCTTGCCGCCGATCTGCTCCGCGACGTGCGCCACGACGTCGCCCGCCTTGATCTTCGCGAGCGCGCTGCCGTGCACGCCGCCGGCGAGCGAGACCTTGCCGTCGCTCGCCGACGCGAGCAGCACGACGCAATCGACGAGCTTCTGTTTGAGCCCGTCGACGCCTTCGCGCAGCGCCTTCGCATCGAGCCCGTCGACACGCGCCGCGACGACGCGGAATCCTGCCACCGCCTGCGCCTGCGCGGCGAGATCGTGCGTCGCCGAGCTCGCCGCTTTCGCCTTCAGCGATTCGAGCTCGCGCTCGAGCTTTTTCTGCCGATCGAACATCTGGCGCAGCTTGTCGACGACATCGGCGCCGCTGGTCGAAAGAAGATCGCCGATCTCGTCCAGGCGCGCTTCTTCCTCGGCGACGAACGCGACCGCGCCGGCGCCGGTCAGCGCCTCGATGCGCCGCACGCCGGCTGCAACGCCGCTTTCGCTGACGATCTTGAAAAGTCCGATATCGCCAGTGCGGGCGACGTGCGTGCCGCCGCACAACTCCGTCGAGAACTCGCCCATTTTCAGTACGCGCACTTCGTCGCCGTATTTCTCGCCGAACAGTGCAAGCGCACCGAAGTCGAGCGCGTCCTGATACGCCATCTCACGCACTTCCGCTTCGACGTTGCGTCGGATCTCGGCGTTGACGAGGTCCTCGATGCGCCGCAGCTCGTCCGCGCGGAGCGGCTGGAAATGCGAGAAGTCGAAACGCAGACGATCCGGCGCGACCAGCGAGCCCTTCTGCTGCACATGCGTGCCCAACACCTGACGCAGCGCCGCGTGCAGGAGATGCGTCGCCGAATGATTGAGCACCGTCGACTGACGCCGCTTTGCGTCGACGCGCGCGGACACCGCTTCGCCCCCGCGCAGCTCGCCGCCGGACCAGCGCCCGACGTGGCCATGAAACGCGCCGGCGAGTTTTACCGTGTCGGACACGGCGAAAACGCCTTCCTTCGTCGTCAACGTTCCCGAATCGCCGACCTGTCCGCCGGACTCGGCGTAGAACGGCGTTTTGTCGAGGATCACGATCGCTTCGTCGCCATCGCGCAGCGACGCAACCGGCATTCCGTCGCGAACGATCGCGTGCACTCGGCAGCCGTCTGCATCGAGCGTTTCGTAGCCGAGAAAACGCGTCGGCGTCAGCTTGCTCGCGAGCTCGGCCGGAAGCAGTCCCTTGCTTTCGAACTGGCTCGCCGCACGCGCGCGTTCGCGCTGCGCTTCCATCGCCGATTCGAAACCGGCCATGTCGACTTCGAGTCCGCGCTCGCGCGCGATGTCGGCGGTGAGATCGACCGGGAATCCGTACGTGTCGTAGAGACGGAACGCATCGGCGCCGGGAATGCGCTTCGGCGATTTCTTCGACGACTTCCTCGAAGACTTTCATGCCTTGCTCGAGCGTCTCGCCGAACCGCTGTTCCTCAGCGCGCAACGCCTGCTCGACGGTCAAGCGCTTCTGCGCGAGCTCCGGATATGCCTCGCCCATTTCCTCGACCAGCGGCGCGACCATCTTCCAGAAGAAGTCGCCGCGCACGCCGAGCATCCAGCCGTGTCGCAGCGCGCGCCGGATGATCCGGCGCAGCACGTAACCGCGGCCTTCGTTCGACGGCATCACGCCATCGACGATGAGAAAACTGCACGCGCGAATGTGATCGGCAATCACGCGCAGGGACTTGTTCTCGAGATCCGTCGTGCCGGTCAGTTCCGCGGCGACGCGAATCAGATGCTGGAACAGATCGATCTCGTAGTTCGAATGCACGTGCTGCAGCACGGCGGCGAGCCGTTCCAGGCCCATGCCGGTGTCGACGCACGGCGCCGGCAGTTTCGACAGCGTGCCGTCGCCCGCGCGATCGAACTGCATGAACACGAGATTCCAGATTTCGATGTAGCGATCGCCGTCTTCGTCCGGCGATCCCGGCGGGCCGCCGGCGATGCCGGGGCCGTGGTCGTAGAAAATCTCGGTGCACGGACCGCACGGCCCGGTGTCGGCCATCTGCCAGAAATTGTCCGACGCGTACGGCGCGCCCTTGTTGTCGCCGATGCGCACGATGCGCTCTTTCGGAACGCCGACGATCGTTCGCCCAGATGTCGAACGCCTCGTCGTCGGTGTGATAGATCGTGACCCACAAGCCGATCCGCCGGCAGCTTGAAGACGCCGGTCAGAAGTTCCCACGCCCACTCGATCGCCTCGCGCTTGAAATAGTCGCCGAACGACCAGTTGCCGAGCATCTCGAAGAACGTGTGATGCCGCGCGGTGTAGCCGACCGAATCGAGATCGTTGTGCTTGCCGCCGGCGCGCAGGCAGCGCTGCACGTCCGCGGCGCGCACGTACGGCAGTTTTTCGCTGCCGAGAAACACGTTCTTGAACTGCACCATGCCCGAGTTGGTGAACAGCAGCGTCGGATCGTTGCCGGGCACGAGCGAGCTCGAAGGCACGATCGTGTGGCCCTTCGAGCGGAAAAACTCCAGGAACGCGGAGCGGATTTCGGACGTTTTCATGGATCGGTTCGGGAACTCGGACAAAACGCGGACACGCCAAGAATGCGGTCCGCGATAGAAGTTCTCAATCGAACTCTTCGCCCGGATCGTCCACGATGGCGCGGGTAACGGCCCTTACTGTCGCCGGATCGAAGCCGCGGCGCAAGAGAAACTGGGCGCGCCGGCCGCGTTCTTCGCGGTCGCCGCGGCGGCCGTGCGCCGAAGCGGCGCCTGAGCTGTGCCGGGCGATCGCGGTCCAGTCGGCTTCGGTCGACGCGATCGCGGCGCGTACCGCGGCGTCCGCGAGCCCATGCGACTTCAGCTCCGCGCGGATGCGCGCGGGGCCGTACCCTTGCGCAGCGCGCGTTCGCGCCATGCTGACGGCGAAGCGATCGTCGCTCTGGTAGCGGCGATCGATCAGCTTGTCGAGGGCGCCGACGATCTCGTCCCTTGCGTGACCCTTGCGCGCGAGTTTGGCCTTGAGCTCACGCGCCGAATGCTCGCGGCGGCTGAGAAGGCCGAGCCCCTTGCCGTACGCATCGGTCGGTGCGGTTTTCCTGCGGGGCTTGCGCATGCGCGACCTCGGGAAGAGACAGCCGCGTTACCGGCTCCGCATCAATGCTTCGGCCTTGCGGCAATCCTCGCGGTAATTTGCGAAGCGAGATCATCGACGGATTGGCCCGCCGACTTCGCGGCTTGCTCGATCGCGGCCGCGTCCAGACCACCCGGCCTCGACGCTTCTGCCAGCGCCCACGTTCGCGCCGCGCGGTCGCCCGCTCGCGAATAGAGAAGCATCGGCTTCGGCATCCGGCTCAGCGTCGAACCCAATGCCTCGACCGACGTCGGCGAGATCTGACCCGCCTTGACCGGAACGAACCCGTAGGCGAGCCCCGCATCGTTCACCGCGCTCTGCATCTGCGCATAGTTCGGTTGATCGGGCGCCTCGCCGTCGGGACGCATGTTGACGATCGTGCGAAATCCCTGCTCGCGAAGCGCTTTTACGTCGGCCAACGCGATCTGCCCGCTGATCGACACGTCATCGGTCAGTCGGCGGGGCGCCTTCGGATCGCTCGCGACCTGGCAGGCGCCGACCAGCGCCGCGATGACAGCTATTGCACCCCAACGAATCCCCCTGCTTACCATCGACTTACGCTTCCTCGACTTCCTCGGCTCGCGCCGAACTTGCGGTTGCGCCGGCGCCGCCGTTGAGGAGCTTCGCGCGCAGCTGTGCATCGATCGCCGCCGCAATCTCCGGATGTTCCTTCAGATACTGGCGCGTGTTGTCCTTGCCCTGCCCGATCCGCTCGCTGTTGTAGCTGTACCAGGCGCCGGATTTCTCGACGAGATTGTGATTGACGCCGAGCTCGATCAGCTCGCCCTCGCGCGACGTGCCTTCGCCGTAGAGGATCTCGAACTCGGCCTGCCGGAACGGCGGCGCGACCTTGTTCTTTACGACCTTGACGCGCGTTTCCGAGCCGACGACTTCCTCGCCGCGCTTGACCGCGCCGATGCGGCGGATGTCGAGGCGTACCGACGCGTAGAACTTCAGCGCGTTGCCGCCCGTCGTCGTTTCGGGATTGCCGAACATCACGCCGATCTTCATGCGAATCTGGTTGATGAAGATGACCAAAGTGCCTGATTTCTTGATGTTCGCGGTCAGCTTGCGCAATGCCTGGCTCATCAGGCGAGCTTGCAGGCCGACGTGCGTGTCGCCCATTTCGCCTTCGATTTCGGCTTTCGGCGTCAGCGCGGCGACCGAGTCGATGACGACGACGTCGACCGCATTCGAGCGCACCAGCATGTCGGCAATTTCGAGCGCCTGCTCGCCGGTATCCGGCTGCGAGACGAGCAGATCGTCGACGTTGACGCCGAGTTTTTCCGCGTAGGTCGGATCAAGCGCGTGCTCGGCGTCGATGAACGCGGCGGTGCCGCCATTGCGCTGGCAATTGGCGATCACCTGCAGCGTCAGCGTGGTTTTGCCCGAAGATTCCGGACCGTAGATCTCGACGACGCGTCCCCGCGGCAGGCCGCCGATGCCGAGCGCAATATCAAGGCCAAGCGAGCCGGTCGAAACCACGTCGAGCGCTTCATCGACGCGATCGCCCATGCGCATCACCGCTCCCTTGCCGAACTGTTTTTCGATCTGGCTGAGTGCCGATGCGAGCGCGCGGCGCTTGTTGTCATCCATTGCCTTGACCTCTTCGATGCGGTTCATGCGGCGAGATTGCCGTCCGTGCGTCTCAAGGATTAAGACGCGACGGATTCGAAGCGATTATCCCAC
Source organism: uncultured Gammaproteobacteria bacterium (assembly GCA_963834755.1). Taxonomy (GTDB): domain Bacteria; phylum Pseudomonadota; class Gammaproteobacteria; order Xanthomonadales; family Rhodanobacteraceae; genus Dokdonella_A. The sequence goes on along the minus strand of CAWICQ010000012.1, from coordinate 401,821 downwards.
AGCGCTCGCGACGCGCGATGTTCGAAATCCGCTTCAGCTCGTAAGAATGCGACGCACGCCTTCGAGCGCCGCGGCGACGGTCTGGCGACGCACCGCTTCGCGATCGCCGCCGAAATGGAACAGCTCGGCACGCGCGTAACCGCCGCGGCGTTTCCAGCCGATCCACACCGTGCCAACCGGTTTGCCCGGCGTGCCGCCGGACGGACCGGCAATGCCGGTCACAGCGACCGCGACGCTCGCGCCGTAGCGCGCGAGAGCGCCGGAAACCATTTCGACGACGGTTTCCTGGCTCACCGCGCCGGTGCGCTCGAGCGTCTGCGGCTGCACGCCGAGCAGCGATTCCTTTGCCTCGTAGCTGTACGCGACGACGCCGCATTCGAACCACGCCGAGCTGCCGGCAATGTCGGTCAATGTTTTCGCGACCCAGCCGCCGGTGCAGGATTCGGCGGTGACCATCGTCTGGCCGCGCGCGAGCAGGCATTCGGCGACCGCTTCGGCTTGTCCGCGCAGCGACGCATCCGTCGGCACGATCATTTCGCCTGTTTCTACCAGTGTCACCGGACCTCCAGACGGCGCGACAGTTAGCGGTCGCCCTGCTATAAAGCCACGCCCGCCGAAAAACGATCCTGCAGCATCCGCGATGAGCGCGAGCGAGTTCGCCCAGCATACTCCACTGATGCGCCAGTACTTCGCCGCAAAGGCGGAGTATCCGGAGACGCTCGTGTTGTTTCGCATGGGCGATTTCTACGAGCTTTTCTACGATGACGCGCGCAAGGCGGCGCGCCTGCTCGACATCACGCTGACGCAACGCGGCCAGAGCGCCGGCGCACCGATCCCGATGGCCGGCGTGCCGTATCACGCGGTCGAAAGTTATCTCGGCAAACTCATCCGCCTTGGCGAATCGGTGGCGATCTGCGAGCAGCTCGGCGATCCGGCCGCGGCGAAAGGCCTGGTCGAGCGCAAGGTCACGCGCGTCGTGACACCGGGCACGGTCACCGACGAATCGCTGCTCGAACAGCGTCGCGACAATCTCCTTCTCGCGATCACCGCCGGCCGTTCCGCTGCGGATGCGGAACGTTATGGCCTCGCCTGGATCGATCTCGCCTCGGGCCGATTCCTCGTCAGCGAAATCGCCGGAGCGGACGCACTCGCCGCCGAGCTGGCCCGGTTGGCACCGGCCGAAACGCTGGTCGACGAAGACATTGCGTGGCCCAAATGCGTGACCACGCTTCCGGGACTGCGCAAGCGCGGACCATGGCATTTCGACGAAGCGACCGCGACGCGCGAGCTCGCGCGTTTCTTCCGCACGCGCGATCTGTCCGGATTCGGCTGCGCTGGCCTCCCGCTCGCGGTGGCGGCGGCCGGCGCATTGCTCGGCTATGTCGAGGAAACGCAGAAATCGGCGCTGCCGCATATCGGCGGTCTCGCAGTCGAGAACGCGGCCGACACGATCGCGCTCGACGCCGCAACGCGACGCAACCTCGAGCTCGACACGAATGCGAGCGGGCGCGCCGAACACACGTTGCTTGGCGTGCTCGATCGCTCCATCACGCCGATGGGCGCGCGTCTGCTGCGCCGCTGGCTGCATCGCCCGCTGCGCGATCGCGCCGTGATCGGAGAACGCCGGCAAGCGGTCAGCGCGCTGATCGATTCGCGGCGCTACGAGGACTTGCGCGAGATCCTGCGCAGCATCGGCGATCTCGAGCGCATCCTCGCGCGCGTTGCGCTGCGCTCGGCGCGTCCGCGGGATCTATCGACACTGCGCGACGGGCTGCTGGCCGCGCCGCGGCTGCGCAAGACCGTCGCGGATTTCGAAAGTCCGCTGCTAAGCGATCTCGTCGCCGGCATCGGCGAGCACGCCGAAACGGCGGATTACCTTGCACGCGCGATGGTCGGCACGCCGCCGGCGGTGCAGCGCGACGGCGGCGTATTCCGCGAAGGCTTCGACGCCGAGCTCGACGAGCTGCGTACGCTGTCCACGCACGCCGATCAATTCCTGATCGAGCTCGAAGAGCGCGAGAAAGCCGCGACCGGCATTGCTACGCTCAAAGTCGGCTACAACCGCGTGCACGGTTACTACATCGAGATCAGCAAGGGACAATCCGACAAAGCGCCGACGCACTACACGCGACGGCAAACCATCAAGGGCGCCGAGCGCTACATCACCGAAGAGCTCAAGCACTTCGAGGACAAAGTGCTTTCCGCGCGCGAGCGCTCGTTGATGCGCGAGCGCGCGTTGTATGAAGGCGTGCTGGATCACCTGACCGAGCGTCTCGCGCCGTTGAAGTCGGCGGCCGAAGCGGTCGCGACGCTCGATGTTCTGGCGACGTTTGCCGAGCGCGCCGAGGCGCTCGAACTGGAATCCTGCCGCGCTCGTGCACTCCCCCGGCATCCATATCGTGCGCGGCCGGCATCCGGTGGTCGAGCAGGTGCGCGACGATCCGTTCGAACCGAACGATCTCGTGCTCGACGATGGGCGCCGCATGCTGATCGTCACCGGCCCGAACATGGGCGGCAAATCGACGTACATGCGTCAGGCCGCATTGATCGTGCTGCTCGCGCACATCGGCAGCCACGTGCCGGCCGAGCGCGCCGAGATCGGACCGATCGACCGCATCTTCACGCGCATCGGCGCCGGCGACGATCTGGCGCGCGGCCAATCGACGTTCATGGTCGAGATGAGCGAAACGGCCAACATCCTGCACAACGCGACGTCATCGAGCCTCGTGCTGATGGACGAAGTCGGCCGCGGCACGTCGACTTACGACGGCCTCGCGCTCGCGCGTGCGAGCGCGATCCAGCTCGCCACCGTCAACCGCGCATTTACCTTGTTTGCGACGCATTATTTCGAGCTCACCGAGCTCGCCGCGCAATACGAAGACATCGCCAACGTGCATCTCGACGCCGTCGAATATCACGATCAAAAACAGGGCGAACAACTCGTCTTCATGCACGCGGTCAAGGAAGGACCCGCGAACCGGAGTTTTGGATTGCAGGTGGCGGCTCTTGCAGGCTTACCCAAAGCGGTCATCCATGAAGCGCGCACCCATCTTGCGCTGCTTGAAAATCCGTCCGACGCCAGCCGCCGCGCCGCACCCGCTCCAGCAACGCCGCAACTCGCGCTGTTCGATCCACCGCGACATTCGCCAGCCGACGACGCCTTGCGCGACATCGATCCCGACGCGCTCACGCCGCGCGAAGCGCTCGAAGCGCTGTATCGATTGAAGAAGCTGAGCTCGTGATCGAGGATGCGCAACGCTTTGCCTCGCGCGAGGTCGCTCAGAACATATCGATGTCGCCGAGCGCGCGGATAAGCCTGCGCGCACGCTTGTCGGGCTTTGTCGCCGGCTTGGCGTATCCGGCGCCTTCGAGGCGGCGCTTTTCGCGTTCCGCTTCGCGCGCGGCGCGGCTGGCTGCCGTTTCGCGGAAGAGCGCCTGCGCGACGCTTGCCGGGCCGCGTTGCTCGCTGAGCGCTGCGACATCGACGACGAATGTTTCTTCACCGCGCCGGATGTGCAGACGATCGCCGACGCGAATCGCTTTGGCCGCTCTGCCCGGCGCGTCATTGATCTCGATCTTGCCGCCTTCGATCGCTTGCTTGGCAAGCGAACGCGTCTTGAAAAAGCGCGCGGCCCAGAGCCAGATGTCGAGTCGCACGTTCGGAATCGTCGGTACGGCGGCGCGTTGTGCAGAACCTCGGGTTTTCGATGGCGGCACGGCGTTCGGATAGATCGGCGGACGAATCGATGATCGGCGCTATCGCGGAATGCGTCCAGTCGGCAATGCCCTTTGCCGGAGGCTGATCCGAGTCGCCAGGAACACCGAACTCATCGCCCGGTCCGCCAGGCCGATTCGATCGGACCGAACGCGAACGCGGGCCGGTTCGTAGGGCTTGAAACGGCTGCGACCATGCCCACTAGCCGCACCCGCTTCCAAATCAGTAGCTTGCGAAGCGAACTTCGTCTACAATAGCCCCCGTTTGTAGCGCCGCTTCGCGATTTTCCCTTCGGACGAGCGAATCTGAGGCGCCGGGTTCACCGGCATCTCGCATCGTCCTGCACCGCACGGCTTCGTCGCGCCAAACCCGGAATCGTTCGCCCGCTGGGCCGATCCGACACTGCCATTTCGCCTGCAGCGCGGTTTCCAGGGAACGCTCCGGGTCGGTTCCGATCAACACGATCGGAATCCCGCACGTTCGCGTGCGGACCTTCCACTTGGAGTTCCAGAAAAAATGAATTTCGAAACACTCGGGCTTGCGCCCGCGCTGCTGCGCGCGCTTGCCGATCAGGGCTATACCGAACCAACACCGATCCAGACCGCCGCAATTCCGGTCGCGCTCGAAGGGCGCGATCTTCTTGCCGGCGCGCAGACCGGAACCGGCAAGACCGCCGCGTTCGCGCTGCCGATGCTCGATCGCATGTACGTGTCCGCGCGTCGTGCGGCGCAACCGAAAACACCGCGCGCGCTCGTGCTGACGCCGACGCGTGAGCTGGCCGCGCAGGTGCACGACAGCGTGCGCACGTACGGCCGCCATCTCGGCGTGAAATCGACGACCGTGTTCGGCGGCGTCGGCATGCCGGCACAGGTCGACGCGCTGCGCCGCGGCGTGGATATCCTGGTGGCGACGCCGGGGCGCCTGATCGATCACATCGAACGTCGCAGCGTGAACCTTTCCGGCATCGAGATCCTCGTCCTCGACGAGGCCGACCGCATGCTCGACATGGGTTTCATGCCGGCGATCCGACGCATTCTCGGCGCGCTGCCGCGCCAGCGCATCACTTGGCTTTTTTCGGCGACGTTCGCGCCGGAGATCAAGGCGCTCGCTTCGCAGTTCATGCGCGATCCGGTCGAGATCCAGGTCTCGAAGGCCAACAGCGTCGCGCCGACGGTCACGCACCGCGTGCACCCGGTCGATGCGGCGCGCAAGCGCGACCTGCTGTTGCACCTGCTCGAAAACGACGCGCGCCAGACACTCGTGTTCGGCCGCACCAAGCATGGCGCCGACAAACTCACCAAGTCGCTGGAGAAAGCCGGCCTTCGCGCCGCGGCGATCCATGGCAACAAGAGTCAAAGCCAGCGCACGCGCGCGCTCGCCGATTTCAAGAACGGCAAAGTCGCCGTGCTGGTCGCGACCGATATCGCCGCCCGCGGTCTCGACATCGATCAGCTGCCGATGGTGATCAATTTCGAGCTGCCGATGGTGGCCGAAGACTACATACACCGCATCGGCCGCACCGGTCGCGCGGGCGCCGAAGGCCTCGCGATCTCGCTGGTCTCGCACGAAGAGCAAGGCCGGCTGCGCGATATCCGCCGCCTGCTGAAGCAAGACATCGCCATCGAGCCGGTCGCCGGTTTCGAAACCGCGCAGCCGCTGCGCCTCGACGGTCCCGCTTCGAGGGGCAGCGCCTCGAAAAGCAACACGAGCCGCGCGCCAGCGCCGCGGCATTCGCACCGGCCGCATGCGCACGGCAACAGCGGCGATGCGCCGCACGCCGCGAAAAACCGCAAGCGCCGGCCGAATCGCAGCCGCTTCGCGCGCGCCTGATCGACCCTCGCAACGCATCGCCGGACGCGCCACTCGGCGCGTCCGGTATCAGCGAAGCGGGAAATCCGCGACTACTTCACCGAAGCAAGACACGGCGCGAGCGCCTTCGCGATCTCTTCGCGATGGCCGGCCACCGCTGCTTCGACTTTCAGCGCATTGCCGCCGTGCGCCGGCGGTTTCACCACCAGGCGCAGGCGCGCGTTTTCCGAAGCGACCAGACGTTTCGCGATTCGCGCGATGTCGGACGAACGTCCCGAATCGCGCGCGCGCGCCAGCACGAATCCGTCGCCATCGACACCGTACCAACCCGAAATCGACGTGCGTGCGCGCGCTGGCTTGCTCGCTCCGCTGACCGACCACTCGGCAAGATCGCGCGTTTCACCGATGCCGTCCGGGCCCTCGAATTTATCCAGCGGAAACGCAGCGACGGATTCGGGCGCCGGCAGGATGACGCTGATCTGCAGCGCGCCGCCTTTGCCCGAACGACACGAAAACTCGAATTTGGCGCCCGGCAACGGCGCGTTTCCGACCTGCGCGTGCGCGGGAATGCGCGGATCCTGCGCGTCGGCGGCGTCGGCGCACTGCGGGGCCACCGCAACCGCCGTAGCGATGAACCCGCCGAACGCGGCACATGACATCCGCGCGCGCCCCTGCCGCCAGCGGTCACGCAAGATGGCACTGGTCGAGCGGGTAATCAGTTCTCGCATCATCGGCGGACCTCCGCAACAACGCCTTTGCCGGACAGCGCGTGACGCAGCATAGCGAAACGCGGCGCTCGCGGTTCACATCTGCGCAGTCCAGATACCCCGGCGTTGCTATTGTGGCGGATCGTCGTCCTTGCGCGCTGCCGATGCTTTGGGGTCGACTCTTCGAAACCAGCGCTCCAGCGGTCCGCCGCAGACGACCGCACCCAGGCCGAGTACCAGCGAGATGAGGACGACGGCATAGTTTCCCGCGCCGCACGCAACGCCGAGCAGCGCGGCGAACCAGATCGCCGCCGCGGTCGTCAGGCCGCTTACATGACGGCTCGCGGGATCGCGCAAGATCACGCCCGCACCGAGAAAACCAATGCCGGTGAGGACACCCTGGATCACGCGGCTCATCGCGTCGATGCGCTGGGTCGGATCCTCGCCCGGCGGCATGACGACCAGCACCGCAAGCGCGGAGCCGAGGCTGACCAGCGCATTCGTGCGCACGCCGGCCTGCTTGTGGTGCAGATCGCGGTTGAGGCCGATCACCGCGCCGACGACCACCGAAAGCAGCAGTCGCGCCAGAATATCGAGCCATGCATCGGGCATGGGGTCGCTCTCCCGCTCAAACCGCCGCGATCTTGCGCGGCGCGGACGCGTCCGGCAAGCCTGCGGTGCAGCAGGCGCGCGCGCCGGTCGCCGCTATGCCGACCGAAGTGCCTGCTGCAACGGCCGATTGAACGAGCGCGGCGTACAGCGCACGACGCGTACCTCGGGCGTCGCATGCCATTGCGCGCAGTTCCGTATGGCTCGCGCAATCGAGTCCGCCAGCGCCTCGCTCGGCTCGACGCCGTCCTCCAGAAACAACGCCTTGACTTCGAACAGGCCGTCGGCGCGGTGCGCTTTCGCGTCGAGCCGCCCGACCAGGCGGCCGCGATGCAGGATCGGCAACACGTAGTACCCGTAAACGCGCTTCGGCGCCGGCGTGTAGCACTCGAGCCGGTAATCGAAATCGAACAGCGCCGAGGCGCGTTCGCGATCCCAGACCACCGGATCGAACGGCGAGAGCAGCGTCGTGTGCGTCGCGCGCAGACGTCCGCGCGCAGCCGCAACGCAGATGTCGCGATGACCGGCGTGCAGATAGGCCGGCGCATCCCAGCCATCGACCGCGATGCGCAGCAGATCGCCGCTGTCGACATAAGCGTCGAGATCGGCGTCCTTCAGACGCCGTCCGCTGCGGAAATAGTCGGCGATCCAGCGCGCCTGCGTGACGCCGAGCGCGCGCACTGCGCCGATGGCGAAGACTCGTTGCATCGTTTCCAACGACGCAACGGCGCCCGAATCCTGGCCCATCTTGGCGAGCACGCGTTCGCCGAGATCGTACACGCGCTGGAAATTCTCGCGGCGCGCGATCATCAGCTCGCCGAGCGCGAACAGTGCTTCGAGCCAGCGCTTCTCGTCTTTCCAGCCCCACCAGCCGCCTTTCTTCTTTTCGCCGCCTTCGAAGTCGGCCGTCTTGACCGCGCCGGACGCACGAATGCGCGCGAGCAGCGCTTCCATCGCCGGTGCCTGTTCGCGGCGCATGCGCAGCGCAGATTTCATCGCCCAGTGACCCAAACGCTCGAGCGCGTGCCGCTTGTGCAACGGAAAATCCGCGGCCGGCGCGAAGCAGGCTTCGTGCGCCCAGCATTCGAAAATCGCGCCCGATTCGAGCAGCTCATCAAGCCAGCGTGGCGAGTACGTGCCGAGACGCGAAAACAGCACGAAATACGGACTGCGCGCGACGACATGAATCGTATCGATCTGCAGCATGCGCATGCGTTCGATCGCTGCGAGCACATCGTTCTTGCGCGCGCGCCGGCGCGGACGCGCGAGCAGTCCTTGCGCGGCGAGATGCACAAGCCGTGCTTGATGCGCACTGAGACGAATGTCGGTCACGTCGAGCGTCGCGACGGCCTCATTTGCGCGGTGCGAGGATGGCGGAAAGATGATCCGACGTTCCCGCGGTGCGTTCGAGATGCGGATACTTGAGACCTTCGCGATAGTCCACGCGGTACGTGCGATAGATTTCGGCGTCCTTGATCAGAAGCTCGATCGGCGCGCCGCTTGCGCTCGCCGCGATGGCGTCCTTGAGTCGATCCGGCGTGAACTCGCGACCTTGCACCGCGAGGATTGTGCCGCCCGGCGAGATGCCGGCCTTGAAAGCCGGTCCGTTCCACTTCACGTCGGCGATCTTGTTGTCCTTGGTCGAAACCGTGAGACCGATCGACGCGCTGTGATCGGCGACTTTGATTTCCGCCTCGGCCGTCTTTTGGTACGCGCTGGGCTTGTCGGTGTAGACGAGCTTCCAGCCGCTCGCGGCGAATCCATCAAGCGGCGCCGCGTGTTCGTCGAGGCGTTGGCGCAGGAACGCGCTCCAGTCGTACGATTCGATCGCGTTCAGCGCTGCTGCAACGTCGGCGAAGGTATACGTCTTGACATCCCAGCGGCCGTCGTCGACGCCGAAGAACGCGCGCGCGAAATCATCGAGCGAGCGCCGATCGTGCGTAAGGTCGCGCAGCTTCGCATCGACGGCGAGCCAGATCATCTGGCCGGCGCTGTAGTAATCCTCGCTCAACTGGAAATTGCGATACGGCAGCGGTCGGCGTTGCGCGGCCACCGGATCGTTGGTCGTGTCCTGCACGTTGCGCCACGAGAAACCGGGCCGATTGTCGGCGTAGCGCGACGCGACCAGCGCGAGCGCATCGCGAGCCTGATCGATGGTCCAGAGACCCGAGCGCGCAGCCAGCACGAAACCCCAGTACTGCGTTTGTCCTTCGTAAACCCACAACAGGCTGTCGCCCATCGGCACGTTGAAATTCGGCGTCGCCAGATCGGCCGGTCGACGGAATTTGCCGTTCCACGAATGCGTGAATTCGTGCGGCAGCAGATCACGCTCGTGCGCCTGACGATCCCACGCAGTGAAATATCCGGGCTCGGTGCCGTCTTCGCTCGAACGATGGTGTTCGAGCCCGATGTGCGACTGCTGGTCGGATAGCGCAAGCAGAAAATCGTAATGATCGTAATGATGCGAGCCGAACAGCTTGTATGCCTGCTGCACGAGTGCGCGATGCGGCTTGAGCTGCTCCGGCGTGATCTCGAGATCTTTCGCCTCGTCGGCAACGATATCCATGTGCACCGGCACACTGGCGCCGGGATCGAGATCGACGCGCTTGAAATGGCGTCCGGCGAACATCGGCGAATCGACCAGCGTTTCCAGCGTCACCGTCTTGAACACGACGTTTCCGTCACCCGCGCGGCGGCCCGCCTCGTCGAGCGCAACGCCGAACTGCCAGCCTGCCGGCAACTTTACGCTCGGCGCAACATTGATGCGGCGCGCGTAGTGGCCGGCCGGATACAGAACGACCGTATTCCACTGCAGGTTCAGCATGTCCGGCGTCATCACTACCCGACCTTGACTCGAATCCTGCGGCGCGAGGTAAGCGAACTCCGCGACCAGCGTCGAGACACCTTGCGGCACGTCGACATGGAACGCGTAGACGTCGGTCGAATCGCGCGACCACGCCAGCGGCTTGCCGTCGACCGTGAGCGCGAGACCGGCGAGCTTGTCGAGCGGGCCACGCGGAGAATGATTGCCCGGCAACCATTCCGGATAGAAAAGCGTCAGCGCGCCGGCAGCAACCGGGATTTCCTCGTGCACGCGGAACACGCGGTGATCGATGTCGGTCGCATCGACGGCGAGCTTCAGCGTGCCGGGATAATCGACGTCGGCAGGCGCAGGATTTTCGGCACGCACCGCGGACATCGCAAAAAGCAGCGCCCACGCGGCGGCGCCCGGGATCGACTTCATGCAGGGAATCTCCGTTCAACCGTTCAGCAACGCCGTTGAGATGCGCCGCCGAGACCACATTCTTGCATTCTGCGCACGCGCTGTTCCATGCCGATCGGCATGGATGGCTGCTTCGGACCGGCACTGGCCGCGCCGATGGCCTAGAATCGCGGCTTCACGCCGAAGCGGATCGCCATGCTCTATCACCTGCACGAACTCAACCGCACGCTGCTGAATCCGCTGGTCGCCTGGTCGGGCGCCGCGGCGCGAGCGCTTTCTGCGCCGGACAATTGGCTGTCGCGGATGCCCGGCATGGATCGCGTCGCGGCCGGATACGAGCTTCTGTATCGGCTCGGCAAGGATTACGAGAAGCCCACGTTCAATATCACTTCGGTCGTCGCGCATGGCCGCGAGGCGCCGGTGGTCGAAGAACGCGTGATCGAGCTGCCTTTCTGTCAGCTGCTGCACTTCAAACGCTGCAGCGACGATCCGGATGCGTTGCTGGAACTGCGCGGCGATCCGAAAGTTCTCATCATCGCGCCGCTGTCGGGTCATCACGCGACGCTGCTGCGCGACACGGTGCGCACAATGCTGCGCGATCACGACGTCTACATCACCGACTGGGTCGACGCGCGCATGGTCCCGCTCGCCAAGGGACCGTTTCATCTCGACGACTACGTCAACTACATGCGCCGTTTCATCACGCAGCTCGGCGCTTCGAAGCTGCACGTGATCTCGGTGTGTCAGCCGACCGTGCCGGTGCTGGCGGCCGTTTCGCTGATGGCGTCCGCCGGCGAGCCGACGCCGCTCACGCTGACATTGATGGGCGGACCGATCGATCCGCGCAAGTGCCCGACTCAGGTCAACGATCTCGCGCGCCTGCACGATTTCGCCTGGTTCGAGACCAACATGATCTTCGACGTGCCGCCGAACTATCCCGGCAACGGCCGCAAGGTGTATCCCGGTTTTCTGCAGCACGCAGGTTTCGTCGCGATGAATCCGAGCCGGCACATGACGGCGCATTGGGACTTCTACGAAAACCTCGTGCGCGGCGATCTCGAAGACGCCGAAGCACATCGACGCTTCTACGACGAATACAACGCGGTCGAGGATCTTCCGGCCGAGTACTACCTCGACACGATCCGCATCGTGTTCAAGGAACATCTGCTGCCACTCGGCAAATGGTTCGTCGGCGGCGAGCGCGTCGCACCGGAAGCGATCAAGCGCACCGCGCTGCTGACGATAGAAGGCGAGTTCGACGATATTTCGGGTCTCGGCCAGACCGCTGCGGCGCACGATCTTTGCACCGGAATCCCGCGCGCACGCCAGGCGCATATCGAAGTGAAGGGTGCCGGGCATTACGGCATTTTCAGCGGCCGTCGCTGGCGCGATATCGTCTATCCGGACGTACAGGCGTTCATTCGGAAGTTTCATCGCGGGAAATAGGCTGCGCGCGCTGGTGCCTTAAAGCGCACACGCTGCGTCGCCGCGGGCTTCCGGCCCGCCGCCGACCGTTCGCACTGCGACCGCGCGCACGCCGTCGCGTCTCGCGCTGCCGTACGCTCGCCGAACCTGCAGAGACGGCGCGCATGACGAATCGACGCCAGCTTGCGATCGGAGCGGTGCTCATCATCGCTGCGCTGCCGTTGCGCCCGGCCTTCGCACGCCTGCCCGATCAGGCGCCGCCGTTGCCGCCGCCCGACGCGAGTTTCTCGATCGTCAATGTCTCGACATCGCAGCAACTCGCCGATGCGTGCTGGAATCTCCAAAGCAGTCAGGCAATCGTGATCGCGCCGGGCACGTATCATCTCGATGCGGTGCAGTTTCCGAATGGTGTCGACGGGCGGCTGACTGTGGGTCACTTCGGCGCCGCGCCGATCCAGAACATACAGATTCGCGGCGCGACCGGACATCCGGCCGATGTCGTGATTCTCGGTGGCGGCATGTTGAATCCGATCGTGCCGTTCGGGTTCCAGGTATTCACCGCGACCGATGTCACGATCGCCGATCTCTCGATCGGCGATGTGTACTACCACGCGTTGGCCGTGCAGGGCGAACAAGGCGCGCAACGCGTGGACGTCTACCACGCGCGACTCTTCGATGCGGGCGAGCAGATCGTCAAAGGCACGCCAGGTGCGAGCGACGTGACGATCGAGTATTCCGAACTCTATTTCAGCGCCGGCGCGGTCAATCATCCCGATGGCGATCCGCCCGGCAGCTGCTACACCAACGGCGTCGACGGCGTCACCACGGATCGCTGGATCGTGCGCGACAATCTGATTCACGACATCTGGTGCCAGGACGGAACGCTCGCCGGCCCTGCCATACTGCTCTGGCAGGGTTCACGCGACACGATCGTCGAGCGCAACACGATTATCGATTCGTCGCGCGGTATTTCGCTCGGCCTCGTCAGTGCCGTCGATCATTTCGGCGGATTCGCGCGCAACAATTTCATTCGCTGGGACGCCGCCGCGCCGTATACGGTCGATGTGCCGATCTATACGACGTCACCGGACGCCTCGATCCTGCACAACACGGCGCTCGCGTTGGGTCGCTATCCGAATGCGATCGAAGTGCGTTACGCCGGAGCGACCGGCGTCGTCGTGGAGAACAATCTCCTCGATGCCGCAATCCAGCCGCGCGACGGCGCGACGCCGACCGAATCAGGCAACCTCATGGACGCGCAGGCGAACTGGTTCGTCGATCTCGCGGCGGGCGATCTGCATCTGACGGCGAACGCAACGCCGGCGATCGACCAGGTCACGCGGCTGCCGGACGCGATGGACGACTTCGATGCGCAGGCGCGGCCCGCCGGCGCTGGCCAGGCCGATATCGGCGCCGACGAGTTCGGCGTCGTCGATTCGATCTTTGCCGACGGATTCGATTGAGTTTTGGCTACCTTTGCGGCGCACGGAAGGCTATCGTGTGCTTCGCCCATCGCGAAGGAGACGACCGTGCATGCGCCGAACGACATTCCATTTCGTCATCGCGGCGAATGCCGGGATCCAGCGTCTTCGAAAAGGAGCTGGATCCCGGCCGGCGCCGGGATGAAGAGAAATGTTCTGGCCGGATTCGCAACGCTCGCGGTCACCTTGGCGCTGACGCACGGTCGATGCGTGAGGGCCGCGGAACCACAGACTCCAAAGGCAAAAACCATGGCCGACGTGCTCGCCGCGTCGCAGCCGTCCGACTGGCGCGCGCTCGATCCCGAGAACACGCTATATCTCGATCTCGCGGCGGGCCGCGTCGTGCTCGAGCTTGCGCCCGCGTTTGCTCCGCTGCATGCGGCGAACATCAAGACGATGGCGCGCGAACACTACTTCGACGGCCTTGCGATCCTCCGTGTGCAGGATGATTTCGTCACGCAATGGGGCGATCCGAACGCGGACAAAGCCGACAAGGCGCACGCGCTCGGCAAAGCATCGAAAACGCTGGCGCCGGAGTTCGAGCGAATGAACGCGGCCGATCTTCCGTTCACGGTCTTGCCAGACGGCGACACCTACGCCCCCGAGGTCGGTTTCTCGAACGGATTTCCCGCCGCGCGCGATCCGAAGAAGGGAAAGGCGTGGCTCGCGCACTGCTACGGCATGGTCGGCGCGGGCCGCGATGTCGCCGAAGACTCCGGCAGCGGCGCGGAATTGTATGTCGTGATCGGTCACGCGCCGCGCCAGCTCGATCGCAACATCGCTGTTGTTGGTCGCGTCGTGCAAGGCATGGAACTGCTCGCCGCGTTACCACGAGGAACCGGGCCGCTCGGCTTCTACGAGAAGCCCGAGCAGATGGTTCCGATCAAGTCGGTGCGTCTCGCCGCGGACGTGCCGGCCGCGGAGCGCACGAATCTCGAAGTGCTGCGTACCGACACGCCGACATTCACCGCGCTGATCGAATCGCGACGCAACCGCCATGACGACTGGTACAAGGTGCCGGCCGGAAAGATTGATCTTTGCAACGTGCCGATTCCGGTGCGCGTTGCCGGCGCTGCCGCGAAAAAGTGAACGAGGAAATACGCCGCATTCATCCGCGAGTTCGGTTGCACGTTCTAGGCTCGACCCGCTATCGGCTGCGGGAGACCGCTCATGCGCGAGCACTGGCAATTCTTCAAGGAGCAGGATCGTTCGTTCGGAGTGTTCTATCCGCTCCATTATGTCGTCGCGGCGTTCGACACGCCCGAGCGGGCCGAAGAAGTACGCAAGATCTTTGTCGATTCCGGATTCGACGGCGGCGATGTCGCCAGCGCGACCGGTCCTTTCGTTACGCAGAAACTCGAATCGATGAGCGGCTCGACCTGGATCGAACGTTTCAAGATCGGTTTCGTGAGCTTCCTCGGCACGGAACTCGGCTATATCGACGATGACCACAAACTCGCGCAACGCGGCGCGGGGTTTCTGTTCATCTATACACCGGACGATGCGTCGATCGCGAAGGCGGAGCATCTCCTCGTGCGTGTGCATCCGATTTCCGCACGGCGCTACGATCATGCGGGTATTCGAAGGCTGATTTATCCGCCGCAGGTTGCGCTTTAGTCCGAGTCGCTACGGCGCCATCCTCCGCTTACGCAAATTGTGGACCTCCCACTGCGAGTGGAGAGCCCTCGCACGCTTGCGGACGTTGCAAGCCCTCCCGCTTGCGGAAGTTGCAAGCCCTCCCGCTTGCGGAAGTTGCAAGCCCTCTCCCGCTTGCGGGAGAGGGTTGGGTGAGGGCAATCGCAGTGGAACGCTTGCAGCAACTCTCCTAAACGAGAGGCACCACTCCGACTCCCCTCACCGCCCTGCGGGCGACCTCTCCCGCAAGCGGGAGGGGCGATGCATTGCTGCGGCAGAGGCTGACGCTACCGGAGAGGTGATACTGCTGGACAAGTGATGCGTTGCTGAGCCGAATGCACTGCTGCGAACACGCGATGCATTGCTACGCCAGCGGGCGGGTTAGTCCGCCAGCAGCGCGATCGCCTTGCACGCATAAGCCATCAGCTGCGGATCGATGCCGGTGCGCTTGCGCATCTCATCCGCATTCTCGCGAAACATCGTGTTGAGCGATTGCTGCACGCCCGAGTTGCCGCCGGTGAATTCGCGCACGAGCGAGCGCCAGCGCCGCGCGAGCGCCTGGACTTCCTCGTTCGCCGGATCCTTCTCGAGCCGCATTGCGGCCTGCATGCCGGCGATCACGGTCGGCCATTCCTGCTCGACCGCGTGGATGCGTTCGGGTCCGAGTTCCTCGCCGCGCCGCTGGATCGTCTGCATCTGTTCGGGTGTGAAGTATTTTTCCATGAGTGTGCTGGCCTCGATGCTGGATAGGAGAGTCTCGGCATCGATCTCCTCGCCGCCGGCCACACGTTGCGCAATGCGCTCCAGACGGATCAGCAGGCTCTGCTGGCGAACGATGCCATCCCGCAAACGGTCGACCTGACGCACGAGCGCTTCGGCAAGCGAAGGCGCACCGGTGTCAAGACACGCACGAATTTCCGCGAGGGAGAATCCGAGCGCTTTCAGCGAAACGATGTACTGCAACTTCGTCAGCTCGTCGCGGCCATACAGCCGGTAGCCCGCATCGCTGCGACGCGCGGGCACGAGCAGGCCCTCGGCTTCGTAGTGATGCAGCGTGCGCACCGTGACGCCGGTGCGGCGCGCGATCTGGCTGACGGTGTAGAACGACATCGTCCGTTTCCATTTGCGGCGCGAGCATCCTGCGGCCTCACGTGGCGTGAGGGTCAAGCGGGTTTCGCCGTGCGGTCGCGCAGCGGCAGACCGTCTCAATCCGCGGACTTGACCAGCAGGTTCTTGGCGAGCGCAGCCTGAAAGCGGCCAACGCCGCGCGCGAGATGCAGCATCGCGAACAAGAGGAATACGCCGAGCGCAAACGTGAACGGTAGCGCGATGATCGGCGGCACGAACATTTGGCCGTCGAAGTAGATGCCGCCTCCGCTGATGATGTCGAGCGAATGCAGGAGCAGCGCGACCGGCGCGACCATCAGCGCGAGCGACAACGTGGTGCCGGTGACCGCGATCGTGAAGTAGATGATGCCGAGCGGCAGCATCAGCAGCATGTAGAGAAGCGTCGACCATGTGCGCGGATCGGCGAACATGTCCTTGATGCGCGCCATGACCGGCTTGCCGCGCTCGGCATAGACCGGACGCCGCGGCATGCGCTCGCCGAGCATGACCTCGATGATGCGCCCCTCGACCAGCGAGAGCACGCGCACGGTGCCGAAGAACAGAACCGCGAACGCAATACCGAAAATCAGGATCGACGTGCCGATCGAAATTGAAAGACCCGCGACCGCCCAGACGAAATAGAAGATGCCGGTCGCCAGCGACAGCAGCATGTAGAACAGTGAGGCATACGCGCGCGGATCAGCGCCGACGCCGAAGAAACGTCCGAGCACCGTCTTGTGCTCGGGCTGCGGCGGCGCGCGCAGCGCTTGCTGCACCTGGTGTTCCTTGTCGACGTAGATGCCGGCGACTTCATCCGGTGCGCCGTACGTCGTCGCGATTTTCGCCAGCACTTCGGCTTCGGACTTGCCCGGATTCTCGGCGAGCTCGGAACGCAGGTGATCTTCGGCGTCGTACAGCGCGTCCTGGATCAAAGCGGGATCGGCGCCGCGCAACGCGACGCGCAGCTGTTCGAGATATTCCGCGACGGTGCGCGGCAGCGGCGGGTTCATGTTCCCTCCATCACGGTGTTGACGAAGTCGCGGGTGGCGGTCCAGACGTATGTCCACTCGTCGAGCACGCGGCGGCCGAGTGGCGTGATTTGGTAATAGCGCCGCGGCGGGCCGGCAACCGACGGCTCGACTTCACTCGCCAGGAGACCCGAGGCTTCGAGATTGCGCAGCACCGGATACAGGGCGCTCTGCTTCCCGCTGAGCACGCCCTCGCCCGTTTCATCGAGCTGTTTGGCAATCTGATAGCCGTACATCGGCGAGGTGGCACGCGCGAGCACCGCGAGCAGCACCAGCGACACGATGCCCGCGCTGAGCTCTTTGTGGAATTTCCACAGATGGGATTCGATCTCGCCCACGCTGCCGTTCACCTGACTGTAGCGACAGGCTGACTATAGTGTTTAGTTGATACTAGTGAATCGGCCGGAAGTCACGGTTGCCGCTCGACGTCGGAGGTTTGCTGGAAATTCCCGGCCTCAAACGCCCGCGGACCCGGGATCAACCCGGGTCCGCGCGCACGGCCGCTGGCTTGCGCTGGGGGAGAACATCCCCGACGGCAGCCGTTGGCGTCGGGGATGCGGGCTCGATGGCGCTACGGCACGGTCAGAGTCACGGGGACCGGCAGGCGCCTGTTGGTCAGGTCGTTGTTGTTGACGCAGATATCGGCCGAATAATCTCCCTGCGTCAGATCCGTGGCATCGAAGGTGACGATGATCGGTGTCGTATCACCCGGAGTCGTCGAACCGCGCGTCGAGCTGAACGAGAGCCACGGCACGTTGCTCGGATACGCGCAGATGCCGGTCAATCGTGCAATGCCGAGCGCCGAATATTGCGTTCCGGTCGGATCGGGGCTGATCGGAGATATGAGCGTGCCTGCTCCCGTATCGGTATCGAGCGTGTACATCTCGGCCGCGCCGGTGCTGTTGTCGACGGCGGCGAAGTACAACGTGTTCGTCGTGTCGTCGAAGTCCAGACCTTCGGCGAAGTTCGCATCGAAACCGATCGAGCCGAGCGTCTGCGCTTCGCCGGTCGTCTTGTCGATCGCGACCAGCGTATCGGTCACGATCTCGACGCCGAACATGAGCCCGTCGGCGCGCACGGCGATATCGATGATCACGGTGCCGTTGACCGGATCGCCGACGCCGGTGATCGGTCCGACGAACGTCGTCTGCGCCGTATCGGGATCGATGGTCGAGAGATACGACGTCGGTGTGCGTCCGGCCGCCGTGACCGCGTACATCGTATTCGTCGTTTGATCCCAGCCCATGCCGTTCCACGCTTCGGCCTGTGCGCCGGGCGGCGGAACGGCGAGATAGACGAGCCTGACCGCGCCGGTCGCGGTATCGACCTTGTAGAGATTGAAGCTCAGGAAATCGATCGCGTAGAGCGTGCTGAAATCCTCGCCTTTGAAATCTCCGGCGAGCAAGGTCAGGCCGTTCAACGATGCGATATCGGTGAGCGTGGCCGGAGCCGAAGCATCCATGCCGACCAGCTCGGAATTGAGCAGCTCGGCCGCGAACGCCGGCACGCCGATCGTGCCCTGCGGATGCAGCAACTTTCCGGCGCTGCTCGAGCGCGGCCGCGGCCCGAAGCGCGTCTGCGTAGGATCGCCGACCGGCAGCGCGAAGCGCGGCGTCGGCGGGAAGTGCGCGCGCGGATTGACCGAGCCGATGTTCCAGGTGAGATCGCGATTGCCGTTGTTGGCGATCGTCAGCGTGTCGGTGGTCGTTGCGCCGGCGGCGACCGTCTTGTCGAAGCGGGTCGGATCGACGCTGATGATCGGCGCGCCGACATCGACCGTCACCTGCTGCGTCGCCAAATAAGTGAGCGGATTCGTCGGCTGGAACAGGATCGCCATGCCGTCGCTGACCGAGGCCTGATCGAACGAATACTGAGTCGCGTGCGTCGCGTCGGAATTGAGGCCGATTGTCGCACTCGCGCCACCGTCGCATAGCGCGTTGTTGCAATCGGTGTCTTCGTACTGGAACAGAATGTTGTTGCTGCCCTCGAACAGGATCGCCTCGAACGTTATGGTGTCGCCACCGCCGATGACGTTGACCGGCAGGTTGTACCACTCGATGACGAAGCGACGGTTCGGCGCCATGCCGAGCGTCTGCACGAAGACGTTGCCGACGCCGTCGATGTAGTCCTGCTGCAGGTCTTCCCAATACGGCAGGATCGCCGGGCCGATCATGCGATCCGGCAGCACGCGGTTGGCCGGGCTCAAATAGTCGAGGCGGCCATCCAGGCCGGTGCCCTGATCGAACAGCATGCCACCGTTGTTGCTGACGGTGATCTGATCGGCCGTATGGCCGTAGAACGTGAACGGAAAACCAATCCCGGTCACGGTGTAATCATCGTCGTTGAGCTGGAGGTTCGTCCCCGAGCCGGTGATGTCGACGAAAGCATACTCAACCGCGTTCGCGTCGAATCCATCGGCGAAGACCGTGTCGGGATTCGATGCGTTGGTGGAAAACACATAGTCCGGACGGATGTCATACGCGGTCCACGTCGACGTCGGCGATTGCGATGCCATCGCCGTGACGATGCGGTTGTACTGATAGCTCGCGCCCGGCGCGATCGTCACCGGCACGTCGGTAAGGATCGGCCCCGCGACATCGTCGGCGAGCGACTGATACGTCAGAGCAACATCGGCGTTGTTGGTGACGACGTAGCAGAAATTGACCTGATCGCCCTGGGTCACCTGCAGGCTGGTATCGGTGCCGCAGGCGCCGTCGGACGGATCGGTGCCGAGTCCGACGGTCAGGCCAATTCCCTGCCCGCCCGTCGAAGGCGGCGCGGAAAGCACGACGGGTGAGAACAACAGCGGAAGCAACGCCGACACCGCCGTGCTTAGGAACTGATTGCGCATCGAAACCCTCCTGCCGACCCTCGCGGTCGCGTCGAGTTTCCCACGCGCGGCGGCGGCGGACATTTGCGTTCGATTCGACTTCGATTTCAGTTCGATGAAATCGAAGCGGCCGACACCGCCCTCGCGTGCATTCGCGCAACGCATGCGCACAATCGATGTGGCGTGCCGGCCGTTGGGCTGCGGCGGCGACCCGGACTACGGCCCGGGCTGGCTCCAGCTCGCCACTCGGCTGTCGCGATCGAACACGACGCGGCCGCCGCTGCTGTCCGGATAGAACCAGACATCGCCGAAGACGCCGGTGGTCTTGTCTCCGGGCGAGCCGAGGAGACCCGTCACCTGGCTCCAGCTCATGCCGATCTTGAGCAGCGACCAGGTCGCGGGATCCTTCCAGCGCGCCAATGCCGCCGAGCTCGGGACCTGCGGCGTCACGTGGATCATGTGATCGGACGGAGCGGCCGGTGCCGCAGACGTCGCCGCCAAGGCGGCGGCCTTCTGCGCGTTGGTGACCGCAGTCAGCCGGTTTTCGAGCTGCGCGACGCGTTCCTCCAGCGCCTTGATGCGCGCTTCCACGGCAGGATCCAGCGGCGCATCCGCACGCACGCTTGCGGAAAGCGCCACCACGATCGTTGCCGAAACGAGCCAGGCGTTGCGTCGCATCATAGTCTCCAGCGGTTCGGCACCGCCGCGCGGCGCCGGGGACCATTCTAGCCGCTAGGGGCCGAGCTCGATCAACCTCCGGCGATCGCGCGCGGCGGCGGATCGCGCGGCGGCACCGATTGCGGCCCAACCAGCCGAGCCTCCTCGTTGGCCAGCGTTGGGGTCCAGCGCTCGCCGGCGAGGCGGTGCGCCTGCGCAAAATACGAACGCGCGAGATTCTCATCGTGCGTCGCCGCGGCGACGCGGGCCATCAGCAGCGCGATCGCGAAATCGTCCTCCGCGTACGGACCGACGACGCTGGCGGTCGCGCGCGCAAGATCGGTGGCGCCCGCGTCGAGCTGGAATTGCGCGTACGGCACCGCGGCGTCGCGCAACACGAGCGGCGTGCCGAAATCCCGCGCGAGCGCGAGCGCCTGCTGGTAGTGATCGAGTGCCGCCGACGCATCGCCGCCGAGCGCGGCCCAGCGCGCTTGCGCGACCTGCGCGTGTACGCGCGCGGGCGCACCCGCGTTCCCCGGTGACCACGCGCCGGCATCGCTCGCGAGCGCGGCCGCCGATTTGCGATCGCCGGCATCAAGGTACGCATTGAGCAACAAGGCCTGCGCCTCGAAACGCGGATCCGGCGCGGAGCTCGCATCGCGCTCGCGATGCACTGCGTCGGCAAGACGGATCGCCGAAGACGCATCGCCGAGCGCAAGATCGATCGTCGCTTCGTCCAGACGCACGTCGACGACGGCATCGGTCGCGACGTCCGCCGGTGCGTTTTCGCCGAGCTTCGCGAGCTCGGTTCTCGCTTCGGACATCGCGCCGGTCTCGATCAGCGCGTCGACATACGCGATCGCGCCGAACTTGTGCAGCGCCGGATAATCGACCGCGCGAATGCGCGGCAGCAACGCGCGCAACTTGTCGAGCGCGAGCGCGTGGTGCAGCAGATAATGGTGCGCCTGCGCGATGTTGAGCCGCGATCCGAGCTCGGTCTCGTTGAGACCGGCCGCCGCGCCCATGTCGGCAGCCTGTTCGTACAACATCAACGCGTCGGCCATGCGTCCGCGCGTCGTCGCGATGTAGCCGAGGCCGTCGGTCACGCGCGCCAGCAGCAAGCGATCGCCGACCGGCTCGAGCTCGAGGCGCGCACGCAGATAACTCTGCTCGGCGCCGTCGAGATCGTTGCGGACGATCTGCGCGATGCCGAGACCGCGCCAGGCAAGCCCGAGACTGCGGCGATCGGCAACGCCTTCGAGCTGGATCGCACGACGGAAATAAGCGTCCGCTTCGGCCGGATGGCCACGCGCGAGCTCGCTGTCGCCGAGCGCGCTCCACGCTCCCGGCAGCCAACGCGGCGGCGGGGTGATCACGGCGGCGCGATCGACCAGCGGGCGCAACGCGTCGATTGCTTCTTGTGCTCGACCAAGCTGGGTCAGCGCATCAGCCTGAAGCAGCACGATCTGCGGCGTTTCCGCGAGCGCCTTCGGCGCTTTTTCGAGCAGCGCGAGCGCGCGGCCGTTCTGCGCTTCGAGGATCGCGGCTTTCATATGCGCGGCGAGCGCGAGCACATCGGGCGCAACCGGTTCATCGGTCTCTGCGCCGCCTTCGGGTGCAAGCAACTCGCGCAGATTGCGCGCGAGACTGCTCGCGGCCGCGACCGCATCGCCCGCACGCGCACTGACGATCTGCGCGCTGCCGTCCGCGTTGAACACCGTCGCATCGATGCGCCAATCCTCGCCGACATGATTCGCTTCGGAAGCGATCACGACCGCAGCACCGGTCGCCGCGCGCAGTTCCGCGACACCGGCGTTCGGACCCGCGTGCGCCACCGCCGCGAGCGTCGTTTCGTCCGGCACGACCGCGTGACCCGCAACGCCCGCCAGCGCCTGCGCGCTCATCGACATGACGCCGAGGCGCATCCAGCCGTCATCCGCGGCGACGCTGCGTACGCGCGTCGGCGTGACGAGAATCAAGCCAGGCACTGTGTCGCCGACGACCGCGTGCACGGTCTGCACCGGCGCCTCGACCTGCGTGCGCGAATGCAGCACGCCGTAGGCCATTGCAATCACCGCAAGGGACACGAGAGCAAACGCGCCGATCGGAATCCAGCGCCGCATGTGGCGCGGGTCTGCATTGCGACCGTGCGTCTCGACGATCGCGTCGTGCTGTTTGGCCGACGCGGCTTCGCCGATTTCCGCGACCGGCGGCGGCGCGCGCGCGGGTAGCGGCGCCTCGGGACTCGAAGAGTCCGCTTCGGTCGTCGGTGCAACCCACTGATAGCCATAGCGCGCGACGGTGCGAATGTAGTTCTGCGCGTTGCCATCGTCGCCAAGCGCGCGGCGTGCCTTTAGTACGGCCTGCGCGAGCGTTGCGTCACCGCCGTCGACGCGGCCCCAAACCGCGGACAGGAGCTCGTCGCGCCCGACCGCGCGCTGACGGTTCTCTACGAGATACGCGACCACCTCGAATCCACGAATGCTGATCGGCACGTCTTCACCGGCCCGAATCAGGCGGCGCGTGTCGGGAATCAGCTCGAAATCGTTGAAGCGATAGGACGACATGGCGGGCGAAGGCGCGTTTCTCCGTATAGGATGCCAGAAGCCGCTTCGCAGCGGCCGCGTTGACATTTGCGGATGGCCGTTTGCGCTGCCGCGTCGCATTTTTCGCCAAGCTCTGCGGTGGCGTCGAGGGTTGATCAGTGAAACATCCTGAGTTTCTGCTGGTGCCGCTTCTGATGGTCAGCGACTACCTCCTGACAATCGCTGGCTCGCGCCTACGGAAAAGCGGGTACTCCGATCACTTTCGCGTTCAGCATTACGAGTTGAATCCGCTCTGGCAACGCGCGGTTCAGCGCGGACGCTGGCTGAATCCGCGCCATCTTGCGCTTGTGCTTTTGGTCACTCTGCTGTTCTTCGCGATCGCCAACCTTTCAGCGACCGACGATGATCCATTGACCTCCTTCATCCTCGGTTTTGCAATCGGCCTGCAGGGCATGATCAACGGCCGTCATCTCGGCAATCTCGCAATCTTCGCGCAGATCAAGCGGCATCCCGAACAGATCGACGGCTTCGTTGCGATAAACCACGAGCTCACGCTGCGTCTTTCGATGTATCAGACCTCTGCGGTGCTGCTGCCGTTGGCGTTGCTTGCGGCATACGTGCCGCATCCTGCCGTGCGCGGCGCCGGCGCCGGTGTTGCGGCCATGATGCTCGTACACTTGATCTGGATCGCGCGTTACCGGCGGCAGCGACGCAACCGATCCGCGTTGCGCGATCAAGCAGGCACGGAGGAATCGGCACGCTCGCTGCCTCCCTCCACGGCATCGGGCACAAACTTGCCTTGACCGGCCAGCTCCGCGACGAGGCCGTGAATCCTGGCCTCGTCGGTCGCCAGTCAGCTGGCGTGCGGCATCCTCCGCGGTCTCCGATGGCCGTCTCGATGATCGAAGGAGTTCACTCATGAGCCTAAGCCTGCGATCGCTCGCTCTTGCTTTTACGCTCGTCGTCGCCGGTTGCGCGAGCGGACCGCAATCGATTTTCACGCCGAAGCCGACTGTCCTGCCGCCAGAAGAAACCGGCGCCTACGAGACCGTCAGCGGCCGTGAGCCGCAACTGATCGCCGATCTGCGCGCCGCGCCACCACCGGCGCAGCCTGAGATCAGCGATGGCAAGAGCGCCGGCGCCGACGAGGATCGGCTGCGTGTTCAAAGCTTCATGCGCATCGGCACATCACATTTTCCGGCGGATGACGCGCACGCGCGCGACAAGGTGCTGCGCCAGGCCGAACGCGTGGGTGCCGATCGCGCGATCGTGTATTCCGATTCCGCCGCGAATCAGCTCACGATCGCCTACTACGTACGCTTCAAGCTGCCGTTCGGCGCGACCTTCCGCGATCTTCGTCCCGAGGAAATGAGCGAGATCGGAACCGGCGGCGGCGTCGCGATAGGCGCGGTCGTCAACGATTCGCCGGCTTCGCGTGCGAACCTCCTGAACGGCGATATCGTGCTGAAGTGCGACGGCGAAGCGATCGTCGATCGCGCCGATTTCCAGAATCGCCTGCGCGCGCATGCCGGGCACCCGGTGACGCTCACGATCGTGCGCAACGGCGAGACGCTGCAGCGCATGGTTCGCCTGGGTACGTTGGTGTCGGGTTCCTGAGGGGCGTCGGTTCAGCGACGCATCTTCGCGGCGCGACGAGAGCCGGTACACTTGCGTTTCGCGTGCGCATCGCTTGTCGCCGCTCGCGCCGCTGTCCACGGATTTCAGGTTCGCAATAGCGCCATGTCGCAACCGCCGCATCCGGATACCGCGCAGGCCGCGCCGACGGCGGCGATGCCTTTCGATCGAACCGCCGGTCTTTCGCCCGGTGCGATCAAATTGCTGCAGGACGTCCACGCCGCATTGCAGACGCGCAACTGGGACGACGTGCAGCGAAAACTGACGGCGCTGCACGCACTCGCGCCTGCGCATCCGGAAGTGCTGCGCGTGCGCGCGGCCGTCGCGCATCTCCAAGGCCGCAGCGTCGAAAGCATCGAATTGCTGCGACGCGTACTGGCGGCACGGCCGTACGACGCGCAGGCGATGATCGATCTCGGCAGTGCGTTGGCGCGAAACGGCGACACCGAGGACGCGATCGGCGCGTTTCGACGGAGCGCCGAAATGGAACCTCGGCGCGTGGCGCCATTGCTCGGCCTCGCGCAAGTGCTCGAGCGCGTCGGCGACATCGAGCAATCGATGGCGACGCTGCGCGAAGCGCTTCAGCGTGAGCCGCAGAATGTCACCGCGCGCGACATGCTCGCGCGCCAGCTGCATTTCGCCGGTCGCGTCGACGAAGCCGAAGCCGAGTATCGGCGTTCGCTTTCCTATGCGCCGCAATCCGCGCTGGCATGGTATGGCCTTTCCACGTTGCGCACGGCGCGATTCGGCGCCGACGATCTCGTCGCGATCGAAGCGATCGCGAACGGCGACGGGCTGCGCGAGCTCGACCGCGCGCCTGCGTTGTTCGCCTTGGCGAAGGCGCTCGAGGATAACGATCGCAATGAAGATGCGTTTGGTGCTCTGACGGCCGCGAACGCGGCGCGGCGCCGTCAATCGCGCTGGGATGCGGCGAAATTTTCGGCGAATGCGCGCGCGATCGAGCAGGCGTTCGACGCCGCGATCGCAACGGCGTCGGACGGCGCGCTCGGGCGCGGCGTCATCTTCATCGTCGGCATGCCGCGCTCCGGGTCAACGTTGATCGAGCAGATTCTTGCGGCTCATCCCGATCTCGCAGCCGGCGGCGAACTCGACGATGTCCGCGACATCATCCGCGACGAATCGCAGCGCCGCGAAATGGACTTTCCAGTCTGGGTTTCGTCGGCGACCCCGCAAGACTGGAATCGGCTCGGAAAGAGTTATCTCGATAGAATCGCCGCTCGCCGCGGCGCGCATGCGTGGTTCACGGACAAGGCGCTGCTCAACTGGCGCTACGTCGGCGCTCTGAGGGCGATGCTGCCGGGCGCGCTCATCGTCGATTGCCGGCGCGACGCGGTCGAGACGTGTCTCAGTTGTTACCGGCAACTGTTCGCGAGCGAGCTCGCGTTCGCGTATGACCTGGCCGAGCTCGCGTCGTTTTGGCGCGACTACGATCACGCCATGCGATTCTGGCGGCGACGATTCCCCGAGCAAATACTCGAAATCGAGCACGAGCGGCTTGTCGCCGATGCGGAATCCGAGATTCGCCGCGTGCTGGATTTCTGCGGCCTCCCGTTCGACCAGGCTTGCCTGCGTTTCAACGAAAGCACGCGCGCGGTGCGCACAGCGAGCTCGGCCCAGGTGCGCGAACCGCTGCGCGGCGATACGGCGCGTGCGGCGCGCTACGGCTCGTTGCTCGACCCGTTGCGCGCTCTATTGAAATCTTAGCGCGCGCGCATTTCGTCATTCCAGTGGGCGCGGCACTTCGTCATCCCGGCGAAAGGCGGGATCCATGTGCCGCTGCTCTACTTGGCGGAACCAAAACGGGTCCCGGCTCTCGCCGGGACGATGGAGTGGGATCGGAACGCCGGGGTGAGCGGTCGGAACGACGGGTCAGCGTTTGCGGCTCGCCACAAAACAAAAAGGCGGGCACAAGGCCCGCCTTTTCATTCCATTCGAAACGCCGTTTCTCGTTTCGTTCGAAGCGCGAATTACGCAGCGCCTTTCTCTTCTTCGGCAACGGCCTTCATCGACAGCCGAATGCGACCCTGCTTGTCGACCTCGAGCACCTTGACCTTGACGATGTCGCCTTCCTTGAGCTTGTCGGAGACCTTCTCGACGCGCTCGTTGGAGATCTGCGAGACGTGCACGAGTCCATCCTTGCCCGGAAGGATCGTCACGAACGCGCCGAAATCCATCAGCTTGGCGACCTTGCCCTCGTAGATGCGGCCGGGCTCGACGTCGGAGACGATCTGCTCGATGCGCTTCTTCGCGGCGTCCGCGGCTTCGCGGCTGACCGAGGCGATGACGACCGTGCCGTCGTCGCTGATGTCGATCGTCGCGCCGGTCTCCTCCGTAATAGAACGGATGGTTGTGCCGCCCTTGCCGATGACTTCGCGGATCTTGTCCGGATGAATCTTCATCGTGAGGAGACGCGGAGCGAATTCGCTCATCTCGGTGCGCGAGGCGCTGATGACCTTGGCCATTTCGCCGAGGATGTGCAGCCGGCCGCGCTTGGCCTGATCGAGCGCCGTGCGCATGATTTCTTCGGTGATGCCGTCGATCTTGATGTCCATCTGCAGCGCGGAGACGCCGTCGGCGGTGCCGGCGACCTTGAAGTCCATGTCGCCGAGATGATCCTCGTCGCCGAGGATGTCGCTCAGCACGACGAAATCGCTGCCTTCCTTGACCAGGCCCATCGCGATACCTGCGACCGGTGCCTTGATCGGCACGCCGGCATCCATCATCGCCAGCGAGGAGCCGCAGACCGAAGCCATCGAAGATGAACCGTTCGACTCGGTGATCTCCGAGACGACGCGCAGCACGTACGGGAACGATTCCATCGACGGCTTGACGGCCTGCACGCCGCGCTTGGCGAGGCGGCCATGGCCGATTTCGCGGCGCTTGGGGCCGGCCATGCGGCCGGTTTCGCCGACCGAGAACGGCGGGAAGTTGTAGTGGAACAGGAACGGATCCTTCGATTCGCCTTCCGGCGCGTCGACGATCTGCGCATCGCGCGTGGTGCCGAGCGTGACGACGACCAGCGCCTGCGTCTCGCCGCGCGTGAACAGCGCCGAGCCGTGCGTGCGCGGCAACACGCCGACGCGCACCGTGATCGGGCGGATGTCGTCGAGATTGCGGCCGTCGATGCGCTGCTTGGTCTTCAGAACGCCATCGCGCAGCGTGCGGTATTCGAGATCGGCGAATTCCTTGGAAAGATCGGCAGGCAACCAGCCCTTCGGCTTCGGCCTGATCCTTCAGCGATTCGAAAACGTCCTTCTTGAGCGCGTTGATCGCGTCGCGGCGCTGCAGCTTGTCGCGGATCTGGAATGCGTCGGCGAGGGTGCTGCCGAGCGCGCTCTTCAGCGCGGCGACGAGTTCGGTGTTCTGTGCCGGCGCCTGCCAGTTCCACGACGGCTTGGCCGCTTCGACCGCGAGCTCGCTGATCGCGTGGATCGCTTTCTGCATTTCGCGATGACCGAACGTGACCGCGCCGAGCATGACGTCTTCGCTCAGGAGCTTGGCTTCGGATTCGACCATCAGCACCGCGTTCGCGGTACCGGCGACGACGAGATTGAGATCCGAGGTCTCAAGCTCCGTCTGCGTCGGGTTCAAAAGGTACTTGCCGTTGGCGTAACCGACGCGCGCGGCGCCGATCGGACCCTTGAACGGAACGCCGGAGAGCGTCAGCGCTGCGGATGCGCCGATCAGCGCGGGAATATCGCCGTCGACTTCGGGATTCATCGAAAGCACGGTCGCGATGACCTGCACTTCGTTCTTGAATTCCTCGGGGAACAGCGGGCGCACCGGACGATCGATCAGGCGCGAGGTCAGCGTTTCCTTCTCGGTCGGACGGCCTTCGCGCTTGAAGAAGCCGCCGGGAATGCGGCCGGCCGAATAGAACTTTTCCTGGTAGTCGACGGTGAGCGGAAAGAAATCCTGCCCTTCGCGCGCCTTGGGCGCCGCGACCGCAGTGACAAGCACGACGGTGCCGCCCATGCTGACCACCACCGCACCGCCCGCCTGGCGGGCGATTTCACCCGTTTCGAGTGTGACCTCGTGATTTCCGTACTGGAACGACTTGGAAACTTTTGCCACGTTATCCTTCCTGATGTGCGGAGCGGCCCCATGGCCGTTCTCGCTGACAAAGAGCTAAAAAGCGAAAAAGAGCGTGCTGAATTCGAAGGGTGCGGCCATCGATGGCCGCTTCTGAAATTCCAATTTGATGCGACGGCACACGTGGAGATTAGAAGGCTAACGTCGCGTTCAAGGACGAACGCACAGACAAACCGCGGCGACGAGCTGGTTCACTCTGCATCGAAGACGGCCGCAAGCGTCCGCACGCCTACCGACGAAGGCCCAAACGCTCGATGAGCGTCTTGTACCGATCGCCGTCCTTGTTCTTGAGGTAGCCGAGCAGGCGGCGGCGCTGGTTGACCATCTTCAAAAGGCCGCGACGCGAGTGGTGATCCTTCTCGTGATCGGCGAAATGCTTGGTCAGGTGTTCGATGCGCGCGGACAGCAGCGCAACCTGGACTTCGGGCGAACCCGTGTCGTTGGCCGCGCGGCGATAATCCGCGATGACTTTGCTGGTCTGTTCGTTGGAAAGAGACATCACTATGAATCCTGGAAGCGAGAGCGAGACTTGCGAACGGCCACTCGGCGAAGAAATCCGATGCGGACTTCGCCGCTACGGCGTGTGGCCGTTCGCAAGCCCCGCGGGTTGGACAGACGTGCTGCGGTGAACAAGATATTTTAACCGTCCAGGACCCGATAAAACAAGCGCTTACGCGGGCGGGATTACCTCGCTAGCCGCGCTGCACCGGATTGAAGCCGCGCCGGGAGCGCAGGTATCCGTCCACGCCGCGCTCGACGATCGCGACGACCCGGCCCTCGCCGTCGACGGCCACGCAGCGCCCTTGCGGAGCGCTTTCGAGACCCACCCGCTGGCCCTGGCGCAGGCGTTCAGAGTCATCGTCGCCGACGATGACCGTCGGGTGGCCGGCAAGTCCGGCCTCGAGCGGCAGAAGCAGCGCGTCCAAGGCGCCCTCGCCCGCTTCGGCCCGATCGCGCAGCTCATCCAATCCAAGCATGCACGGATCGGTGAACGGCTCGACCCAGAGCCGGCGCAGCGAAACCACGTGCGCCCCGCAGCCCAGCCGCTCGCCGAGATCGCGAACGAGGCTGCGCACGTAGGTCCCGGAACCGCATTCGACTTCTATGCGCAAACCTTCGGCGCGTTTTTCGATCAGCCCGAAGCGGAATACATCGACTTCGCGCGATGGCGGCTCGACGATTTCGCCGCGTCGCGCGAGACGGTACATGCGCTCGCCGTCGCGCTTGATGGCCGAATAGGCCGGAGGGATCTGCGTGATGCGGCCGGTCAGTGATGTCATGACGGAGCGAATCGTGCTGTCGTCGAGCACGGGCAGCGGCCGCGTCAAGACGGGACGTCCATCCGCATCGTCCGTATCCGTCGTCACGCCAAGCCGGCACTCGCACGCGTACGCCTTTCGCGAGCCGAGCAGCAGGCCGGCGATCTTGGTCGCCTCGCCGAAGCAGATCGGCAGCAAACCTGTCGCCAGCGGATCGAGACTGCCGGTGTGTCCCGCCTTCGCCGCGCCGTAGAGGCGACGCACGACCTGCAAAGCCTGGTTCGAACTCAGGCCTTGCGGCTTGTCGAACAGCAGGATGCCGTGGACATCGCGTTGATGGCGGGACATGACTCGTTGTTCAACTCATACAGCCGACGTCATGTTCTCCTACCGTCATTCCGGTGGGGAGGGTTGTCGTGCCGTCGAAGTTACGCTCTACGCCACAAGGGCTTGATGCGACAGGGACTTGGATTCTGTTCGATCAATCTTTCAATTCGCGATCTTTGCGCAGCAGCGATTCGATGCGCTCGCCTTTGTCCATCGAATCGTCGTAGCGGAATCGAAGCTCCGGCACGCGCCGGATGCTCAACGTGCGCGAAAGCTCGTGGCGGAATTGCTTGGCCATTTCGTTCAGCGCTTTCGTCGCGATCTTGCCTTCGTCCGCGACAAGCGTCGTGACATAGACCGTCGCCGTGTCGAGATCGCGCGTGACTTCTACATCGGAAACGCTCACCGACGGCAACGCATGCTCGCGCACGGCTGCGTGCACGAGCGTCGCGAGCTCCTTGCGGAGTTGCGCCGAGATGCGATCGGTGCGGCTGAAGGACTTGTTGCTGGGCATGGCGTTTCGAAGAGGCAGACTCGCGGAGCGTTTGCAGTTTTTCGGGGTGACTCAGCCGCAGGGATAACTCAGCCGCGACCTGAAAGAAAAACGACGCGCTGACCCGCCGCCGATGCGGCAGCGGGTTTCGTCTTACAACGTCCGCGCGACTTCGATGCGCTCGAAGCACTCGATCTGATCGCCCGGCTTGACGTCGTTGTACTGCTTGACGCCGATGCCGCACTCCATGCCGTTGCGCACTTCCTCGACGTTTTCCTTGAAGCGGCGCAGCGATTCGAGCTCGCCCTGGAAAATCACCGTGTTGTCGCGCAGCACGCGAATCGGCTTGTGACGCTTGACCGTGCCCTCGATGACCATGCAGCCGGCGATTGCGCCGAATTTCGACGAGCGGAACACGTCGCGCACTTCGGCGGTGCCGATGATTTCCTCGCGCACTTCCGTGCCGAGCAGACCCGTCGCGACCTGCTTCACCTGATCGATCACGTCGTAAATGATCGAGAAGTAGCGCAGATCCAGTCCGTTCGCGTCGATCACCTTGCGCGCGGATGCATCGGCACGCACGTTGAAGCCGATGATGACGGCCTTCGATGCGGCGGCGAGCGTCGCATCCGATTCGGTGATGCCGCCGACGCCCGATGCGATCACGTTGACCTTGATCGCGTCGGTCGAAATGCTGGTCAGCGAATCGCGCAGCGCCTCGGCAGAACCCTGCACGTCGGCCTTGACGACGACGTTGAGCGTCTGCTGGCCTTCGCCCTGGCCCATCTGGGCGACCATGTCTTCCATGCGATTGCCGGCCTGCTTGACCAGGCGCGTCTCGCGGCGCTGATGCTGGCGCTGCTGCGCGACATCCTTCGCCAGTCGCTCGTCCGCGACGACGAGGAAATCGTCGCCGGCGTTCGGAACTCCGGAAAGACCGAGCACCTGCACCGGAATCGACGGCCCCGCTTCGGCGACCTGGTTGCCGGTTTCGTCGAACAACGCACGCACGCGGCCGTATTCGATGCCGCACACGAGGAAATCGCCCTTCTTGAGCATGCCCTGCTGCACGAGCACGGTCGCGACCGGGCCGCGGCCCTTGTCGAGGCTCGCCTCGATCACGACGCCTGCGGCGCGGCCATCGGGCGAAGCCCTGAGCTCCATGACTTCGGCCTGCACGAGGATCGCATCGAGCAGCGCGTCGACGCCCTCGCCGGTTTTCGCCGACACCGGCACGAACTGCACGTCGCCGCCCCATTCCTCGGGCACGACTTCGTGCTGCACGAGTCCCTGCTTGACGTTGTCGGGATTCGCTTCGGGCTTGTCCATCTTGTTCATCGCGACCAGCAGCGGAACTTTCGCCGCGCGCGCGTGCTGAATCGCCTCGACGGTCTGCGGCATGACGCCGTCATCCGCGGCGACGACCAGCACGACGATGTCGGTCGACTGCGCACCGCGTGCGCGCATGGACGAGAACGCCGCGTGGCCGGGCGTATCGAGAAACGTGATGACGCCTTTCGGCGTTTCGACGTGATATGCACCGATGTGCTGCGTGATGCCGCCGGCTTCGCCGGCCGCGACTTTTGCGCGGCGGATGTAATCGAGCAGCGAGGTCTTGCCGTGATCGACGTGGCCCATGATCGTGACCACCGGCGGACGCGGCGCGACATGGCCCTCGTCGACCTCGGCGCCTGCCTGCGCCAGCAGCGTCGTTTCGGCGCTGGTGTCGGCGGCCTGCACGACCTTGTGGCCGAGCTCTTCGGCGACCAGCGTCGCGGTGTCGCGGTCGATGATCTGATTGATTGTTGCCATCACGCCCATCTTGAATAGTGCTTTGACGACTTCGGCTCCCTTCACCGCCATCTTGTTGGCGAGCTCGGCGACCGTGATCGATTCGCCGACGGCGACTTCGCGCACGACCGGCGCGGTCGGACGCGAGAACGCATGCGCAGGACCCGAACGCGCCGGTTCGACCTGGCGCGCTTTCGGTTTCTTGCGGCCCGTGCGACGCGCGCTGCCTTCCTGCGAAAGATGCAGCTCCGCGCCGAAATAGCTTTTGGCGACGCCGCTTTCGTCGACTTCGGCATCGCCCGCAGGCATACGGTGCGAGCCGTGCTTCTGCTTGTGACGATGCGGCGCCTCGTTGTCGCGGCCTCCGCGGTCATGACGCGGACGCTCGGCCTCTTTCGCGGCCGGTGCCGCCGCGGCTGGCGCGTCGCGGCGCGGTTTCGCGTCGGTCTCTCGCTTGGCCTGCGCTTCTTCTTCGGCCTTGCGCTTGGCTTCCTCTTCGGCGGCCTTGCGTCGCGCGTCTTCGGACGCGCGCAGCTTGGCGTCTTCTTCCTGACGGCGGCGTTCGGCCTCTGCGCGCACGGCTTCTTCGGATTCGCGCTTGAGCTGCGATTCCTCGAGTTTGCGGATCGCGTCTTCGCGTTGCGGATCGACCTGCGCGTTGGCTTCTTCCTCGACGACGCTGCGCTTGACGTAGGTGCGCTTCTGGCGCACTTCGACGTTGACCGTCTTCGCGGTCGCGCCGCGCTGGCCGGGCGTTACGGTGATTTCGCTGACGGTGCGCCGTTTGAGTGTGATCTGCCGTGGCGACGAATTGGTCTCGACCGGCGCTTCGCGCTTGCCGTGCGTACGGCGCAGGAAGCCGAGCAGCTTCACCTTTTCGGTGCTGCTGATGACCTGCTCGGGGTCGTTGAATTTCATGCCCGCCTCGGCGAGCTGCGTGAGCAGCTTGTCGATCGGCGTGCCGAGCACCTTGGCCAGTTGTTTGATCGTGACGTCCGACATCAATGTACTCCCTGACCTTGCGTGACTCGTATCCACGTTCCTGCCGGCGGCGTATCGGTAAATATCCGGACGATCAGGACGACACCGCCTCGCGTGCGGCCATGATCAGCGCCGCCGCCTTTTCCTCGTCGATCCCGTCGATCGCGAATTCCATCAACTCGTCGGTGGCGAGATCGGCGAGGTTTTCGCGCGTGATGACGCCGTGCTGCGCGAGCTCGAACGCAGTGCCCTCGTCCATGCCTTCGATCTCGAGAAGATCTTCGGCGGGCTTGTGTTCCTCGATTTCCTCTTCGACCGCGAGCGCATCGGTGAGCAGCGCATCGCGCGCACGCGCACGCAATTCTTCGACGATGTCCTCGTCGAAACCTTCGATACCGAGCAGCTCCGCGGTCGGCACGTAGGCAATTTCCTCGACCGTCGAGAAGCCTTCCTGCACGAGGATCTGCGCGATTTCGGTGTCGACCTCGAGCTTCTCCTGGAACAGAAGGCGCGCGGCTTCCTGCTCGGACTCGCTCTTCTGGCGCACCTGATCGGCCGTCATCACGTTGAGCTGCCAGCCCGAAAGCTTGCTGGCGAGACGTACGTTCTGGCCGCCGCGACCGATCGCCTGAGAAAGCTTGTCCTCGGCGACCGCGATATCCATCGAGTGCTTTTCTTCGTCGACGATGATCGACTGCACTTCGGCCGGCGCCATCGCGTTGATGACGAACTGCGCTGGGCTGTCGTTCCACAGCACGATGTCGATGCGCTCGCCGTTCAACTCGTTCGAGACCGCCTGCACGCGCGAGCCGCGCATGCCGATGCAGGCGCCGATCGGATCGGTGCGGTGGTCGTGCGCGAGCACAGCGATCTTGGCG
Source organism: uncultured Gammaproteobacteria bacterium (assembly GCA_963834755.1). Taxonomy (GTDB): domain Bacteria; phylum Pseudomonadota; class Gammaproteobacteria; order Xanthomonadales; family Rhodanobacteraceae; genus Dokdonella_A. Next base: position 367,572 of record CAWICQ010000012.1, on the reverse strand, counting down.
CGGTCACCCGGATCGCGCGCGCAGGCCTTGATCTCGACCAGGCCCTGGCCGACTTCCGGCACTTCGAGCTTGAAGAGTTCCATCATCAATTCAGGCGCCGTGCGCGAGACGAACAGCTGCGGCCCACGCAATTCCGCCTTCACTTCGTAGAGATAGCCGCGCAGGCGATCGCCGGCGCGCACGGATTCGCGCGGAATCGCGCGATCGCGCGGCACGAATGCTTCGGCGTTACCGCCGAGATCAAGAAAGATATTGCCGCGCTCGACGCGCTTGACGATGCCGGTGATGAGCTCGCCGACGCGATCCTTGTATGCATCGACGACCTGCGCGCGCTCGGCTTCGCGCACGCGCTGCACGATGACCTGCTTGGCCGCCTGCGCGGCGATGCGTCCGAATTCCGGATTCTCGATCTGCTCTTCGACGAAACCGCCGACATCGATGCCGGGTTTCTCGTCGACCGCGTCCATCAGACGGATCTGGCGATCCGGCGATTCCATGACGACATCGTCCGGCACCACTTCCCAGCGGCGGAAGGTTTCGTAATCGCCGCTGTCGCGATCGATCGCGACGCGCACGGCGACGTCCTGCTCGAAGTAGCGCTTCTTCGCGGCCGAGGCCAGCGCGGCTTCCATCGCATCGAAAATAACGGCCTTGGGCACGCCCTTTTCGTTGGCGACCGCGTCCACCACGAGCAGGAGCTCCTTGCTCATGTTCTTGGCGGGTTCCGGAACCGCGTTGCGTCCGGCCGATTTCTTGCTCGTCTTCGATTCAGCTGCTCGTATGTTCATCACAATTCTTCGCCTGATGGGCTCATTTTTTCCTGCGCTTCTTGGCGCCGTCCTTCTTGGGCGCGCCTTCCTCGTATTCGCGACGCGCGGCGGCAAGGCCGAGCGCCGCGTAATCCGGGGCGAGACGCGCTTTCGCGATGTTCGCGTGCACGATCGCGACCGGCGTGCCGTCCTGCTCGATCACGATGCGGTCGCCGACGATCTCCTTGATCTTTCCGTGGAACCGCCGGCGTCCATCCAGCGGCAGATTGACGTTGATCTTCACCGCCTCGCCGACGAAACGCGCAAACTGCTCCGGCGTGAACAGCGGCCGATCGAGGCCCGGCGACGAGACTTCCAGCGTGTAACGTCCGGCGACCGGATCGTTCACATCGAGCAGCGCCGAAATCTCGCGACTGGCGCGCTCGCAATCGTCGATCGTCACCGGACGTTCCGGCGCGTCGACATAAACGCGCAAAAGGCTGCCGCCGCGCCCCGGGCTGAACTCGATGCCGACGAGTTCAAGACCCAGATCGCTGATCAATGGCGCCAGAAGCGCATTCAATTCCTCGTCTTTCATGGTGGTGTATCCATGCGATCGTCCTTGATCGCTAAGCAAAAGCGGCCGTCCTGGCCGCACTCGTAAATCAAGCAAAGCGCTCAAAACCAAAAAATCTGGAAAAAAAAATGGGCGCGAGGCCCATTCCGTAGTCCGCCGTTGTCTTGCGTCCCAACATCGGCAAGATGCGCTTCCTGCGCCGAAAAATAAGGCCACTCTACGTGGCCTTCCGACAAAACCTGGTAGCGGGGGCAGGATTTGAACCTGCGACCTTCGGGTTATGAGCCCGACGAGCTGCCAGACTGCTCCACCCCGCATCAGCCAAGCGAACAGTGTATCGGCCGCCACGCAGCCCTGCAAGCTGGCACAGTATTTGAAGCCATTTTCGGCCGATTCAAGATCGGCCGGAGCCCGGCGACGGGCGGTTCAGGACACCGGCAGGAATGCGCGCGTGCACCAATCCAAAAGTGGACCCCAGGCGACACCGAGCACCAGAAGCGCGAGTCCGTTGATCGAAAGCGCCCAGCGGAACGCGAGATCCGCGGGCAGATCGAGCGGCGCATCGTCGGCCGGCTCGTCGAAGTACATCACCTTGACCACGCGCAGATAGTAATAGAGGCCGATGATCGCGAAGACAATGGCGACGATCGCAAGCCAGAGCTGGCCGGCATCGATCGCTGCCTTCAGCACCATGAGCTTGGCGAAGAATCCGAACAGCGGCGGCACGCCGGCGAGCGAGAACATCGCGATTGCCATGACGCCCGCATACCACGGATTGCGCTGGTTGAGGCCCTTGAAGTCGTCGATCTCCTCCGCCTCGAAACCCGCGCGTGCGAGCATCAGGATCATGCCGAACGCGACCGTCGCCATCAGCGCGTAGCTGATCGCGTAGAACAGCGCCGCGGCAAATCCGCTCGGCGTGCCGTTGACGAAACCGAGCAGCAGAAAGCCCATGTGCGAGATCGTCGAGTAGCCCAGCAGGCGCTTGAGATTGGTCTGCGCGATGGCGAAGACATTGCCGATCGCGAGCGACAGCACCGAAAGCACGCTCAGCATCAGCGTCCAGTCCGCGTGCATGTCGCCCATCGCGCCCTCGAGGAGACGGTATGCCATGCCGAAGGCGGCGAGCTTCGGCGCGGAGCCGACGAACACGACCATCGCGGTCGGCGCGCCCTGATAAACATCGGGAATCCACATATGGAACGGCGCCGCTCCGAACTTGAACGCGATGCCGGTGATCAGGAACACGAGCCCGAACGCGAGCATGGTCCGGTGCGGCGAGTTCACCATATCGCCGACGACGACGTGGATCTTGGCGAGATCGAGCGTGCCCGTCGCGCCGTAGATCATCGACATGCCGTACAGCAGAAGTCCCGATGCAAGCGCGCCGAGCACGAAATACTTGATCGCGGCTTCGGACGATGCGCTCGAATCGCGGTTCAACGCGACGAGCGCGTACTGGCTCAAAGTGAGCAACTCGAGACCGAGATACACCGTGATCATGTTGCCGGCGGAAACCAGCAGCATCATGCCGAGCGTAGCGAACAGGATCAGCAGATAGAACTCGCCGATGTGCAGCTTGCGATCGCGCAGGTAGACGCGCCCATACAGGCACACAGCGATCGTCACCAGCAGGATGAAGAGTTTGAGGATCGTCGCCATCCCGTCGAGCACGAACATGTCGTTGAACGCGGAGAGCGAGACGCCATCGGGCAGCGCATTGCGCCAGACCAGAACGCCCGTAACGACGAGCACCAGAACCGAAAGCCAATGCGTCACGTCGCGCTGCGTCGGCTTGAGAAAAAGGTCGATCAGCAAGATCACGCAGGTCGCGCCGAGCAGGAACAGCTCGGGCAGAATCGTGGCGAGATCGTAGGCGTGGAATTCGATCATGTTCGGGTCTCAGGCCTTCGCCAGCATCAGGTTCTGCACGATCTCGCGCACAGCGCCGTCCATCAGAGTCACGAGCGGTTTCGGATAGATACCGATCGCGAGCACGCCGGCGGCGAAAGCGCCGAGCACGATCCATTCGCGGATGTCGAGATCCTGCATCTTGGCGACCTTCGAACTCTCAACCTTGCCGAAGATCACGCGCTTGACCAGCCACAGCGTGTAAGCGGCGCCGATGATCAAGCGTGAACGCGGCCAACACCGCGATCCAGAAATTGTCCTGGAACGCAGCCAGAATCACCATGAATTCGCCGACGAATCCGCTGGTGCCGGGCAATCCGCAATTCGCCATCGAGAACAGCACGAAGAACGTCGCGAACCACGGCATCACGTTCGCGATGCCGCCATAGTCGCGGATCATGCGCGTGTGCAAGCGGTCATACATCACGCCGATGCACGAAAACATCGCGCCCGAGACGAAGCCGTGCGAGATCATCTGCACCATCGCGCCCTGGATGCCGAGACGCGCGCCCATCGGATCCGCGTGCGTGCGCACCAGCGCGAGCGCGATGAACAGGCCGAGCGTGACGAAGCCCATGTGCGCGATCGACGAATACGCGATCAGCTTCTTCATGTCTTCCTGCACGAGCGCGACAAAGCCGATGTAGAGAATCGCGATCAGCGAAAGCGCGATCACGACCCAGGCGTATTCCTGCGACGCATCCGGCGTGATCGGCAGCGAGAAGCGCACGAAACCGTAACCGCCGACCTTCAGCATGATCGCCGCCAGCACCACCGAGCCGCCGGTCGGCGCCTCGACGTGCGCGTCCGGCAACCACGTGTGCACCGGCCACATCGGCACCTTGATCGCGAAGCCGAGCAGGAATGCGAAGAACAACCACGACTGCTCGCGCATGCCGAGGCCCGCGTGCGCGAACGATGCCAGCGCGAAATCGCCGGTCTTCATGCGCAGGTAAATGAGTCCGAGCAGCATGAAGATCGAACCGAGGAACGTGTAGATGAAGAACTTCAGCGTCGCGTAGACGCGCCGCGGGCCGCCCCAGATGCCGATGATGATGAACATCGGAATCAGCATGCCCTCGAAGAACACGTAGAACAGCAGCGCGTCGGTCGCGGCGAACACGCCGATGAGCAGACCTTCGAGCGCGAGCATCGCCGCCATGTATTGCGCGACGCGCTCTTCGATCGGACCCCACGATCCGATCACGACCAGCACTGTCGTGAACGCGGTCAACACGATCAGCGCGATCGAGATGCCGTCGACACCGAGCGCATAGTTCGCCTTCAGCGCGGGAATCCACGCCAGGTTCTCGACGAACTGCATGCCGGGCTTCAGCGGCAGGTATTCGGTCCACAGCGGAATCGCGACGACGAGCGTCGCGAGCGCGACGATCAGCGCGAGCCAGCGCGCCGCGTTCGCGTTGCGGCCGCAGAAGAGCACGGCAATGGCGCCGAGGATCGGCAGCCAGATCAGGAGACTTAGAAGGTGTGACGAGAGCATCAGGTTTTCTTCTTCATCCGTTCGTTTTGCGCTTCGTCATCCACATTTTCGTCATCCTGGCGAAAGCCGGATCCAGCGCCTTGGCGCTCGAAAGGCGCTGGTCCGGTCTTCGCGGGACGACGAAGTTGACTGCGGCGCTCATGTTCCGGCTCGCGTCACGACCCACCACACGCCGCCGAGCAACACGATCAAGCCGAGAATCATCGCGAACGCGTAGTGATAGAGATATCCGGACTGCATCCAGCGCACCGTCGCCGCGACGCGCGAAACCACCGCAGCGGAACCGTCGATCGCGATGCCGTCGATCACGCCGACATCGCCGCCGCGCCAGAGCCCGCGGCCGAGCGCGACGCTGCCGCGCGCGAACACGGCCTGATAGATTTCGTCGAACCAGTATTTGTGCGATAGCAAGCTGTAAACCGGCCGCAGCGCAGCTTGCGCGCTGATCGGCGATCGCCGGGTTGAACAGCCAGATGTACGTCGCGACCAGGAAACCCGCGAACGCGATCCAGAACGGCCACTGCAGGAACCCATGCAGCACCATCGCGAGCGGACCCTGGAATTCCTTCGCGACCTCACCGAGCACGTTGTTCGCTTCGGTAACGCGGATCGAACCGCCGAACCAATGGCCGAACAGCATCGGTCCGATCGTCGGCCAGCCGATCGCGATCGACGGAATCGCGAGCAGGATCAACGGAGCCGTCACGACCCACGGCGATTCGTGCGGCGCGTGCGCGAGATGGCCCGGCGTGTGTTCGTCGTGTTCATGTCCGCCGTGGCCATGCCCGTGATGCGTTTCGACGACGAACCGTTCCTTGCCGTGGAAGGTCATGTACAACAGGCGGAAGCTGTAGAGCGCGGTCACGAACACGCCGGTCAGCACGCAGAAATACGCATAGCCTGAGCCGAAGCGATGCGATTCGCCGACGGCTTCGATGATGGCGTCCTTCGAGAAGAATCCGGCGAAACCGGGCGCGCCGGCGAGCGCGAGCGAGCCGATCCACATCGTAATCCAGGTGATCGGCATGTATTTCTTCAAGCCGCCCATGTAGCGCATGTCCTGCTCGTGATGCATCGCGATGATCACTGAGCCCGCACCGAGGAACAGAAGCGCCTTGAAGAATGCGTGCGTCATCAGGTGATAGACACCGCCGGCGTAGGCCGAGACGCCGAGCGCGACGGTCATATATCCGAGCTGCGACAACGTCGAGTAGGCGATCACGCGCTTGATATCGTTCTGCACGATGCCGATCAATCCGGTGAAAAGCGCGGTCGTCGCGCCGATGATCAACACGAAGCTCAGCGCCGAATCGCTCATCTCGAACAGCGGCGACATGCGCGCGACCATGAAGATACCGGCCGTGACCATCGTCGCCGCGTGGATCAGCGCCGAGATCGGTGTCGGACCTTCCATCGAATCGGGAAGCCACACGTGCAGCGGCACCTGCGCGGACTTGCCCATCGCGCCGATGAAGAGGCAGACGCAGATGACCGTCGCAACGTGCCACGGATGTCCAGCAAAAAGCTCGACCGTCTTCGCACCGTAGCCGAGCGGGCTCGCCGTGTTGATGAACACCTGCGCATAGTCGAGCGAGTGGAACCAGTACAACACGCCGGCGATGCCGAGCAGGAAGCCGAAATCGCCGACGCGATTGACGATGAATGCCTTGAGGTTCGCGAAGATCGCAGTCGGTCGCGTGTACCAGAAGCCGATCAGCAGATACGAGACGAGACCGACCGCTTCCCAGCCGAAGAACAGCTGCAGGAAGTTGTTGCTCATCACCAACATCAGCATCGAAAACGTGAACAGGGCGATATAGCTGAAGAAGCGCTGGTAGCCCGGATCGTCGGCCATGTAGCCGATCGTGTAGATGTGCACCATCAGCGAAACGAACGTGACCACGACCATCATCATCGCGGTCAGCCGATCGATCAGGAAACCGATGTTCGCGGAAATATCCGCGTGCGGGCCCGCGTTGCCGATGTAGAACCACGTGTAGACGTTCTGGTTGAACACCGGCGCGCCGGCCCAGACCAGTTGATACAGCACGTAGAACGACAGCGCGCACGACAGCGCGACGCCGGCAATCGTGACCGTATGCGCGCCGACGCGCCCGATCTTGCGGCCGAAAAGTCCGGCGACGATCGCGCCGAACATGCGGCGCAAGCACGATCGCGAGCAGTATGTTTTTGCTTATCACGAACCACCCTTCATTCAAGCAACCGTCCCAGCTGCACGTCTTCGGTCTCGACATCCGTGTCAAGCCGCTCGTCGGTTCGCGTTGCCCGAAGGCATCGCTCGAAAACCCGGTTCAGCCCTTCAGCGAATCGATTTCGGCCACGTTGATCGTGGCGCGGTTACGGAACAACACAACGAGAATGGCGAGTCCTATCGCCGACTCGGCCGCCGCGACCGTCAGGATGAAAAACACGAACACCTGCCCCGATGGATCGCCGAGATAGCGCGAGAACGCGACGAAATTCGTGTTCACCGCGAGCAGCATCAGCTCGATCGCCATCAACAGCACGATCACGTTCTTGCGATTGATGAAAATGCCGGCGACCGCGACACAGAACAGGATCGCGCCAAGCGTGAGGAAATGCGCCAGCGTGATCATCGCGCGCCTCCCGTATCGACGGGTTTCTCCGAGGCCATCTTCACGATGCGAACCCGCTCGCGCGCGGTGACCGCGACCTGGCGCGCAGGATCCTGCGCCTTGACGCCGACGCGCCGACGCAACGTCAACGGAATCGCGGCGATGATCGCCACGGTCAGAATCAGCGCGGCGATTTCGAACGGCAGCAGGAACTGGCTGAACAGCGCCGTCGCGAGCCACGCCGTGTTCGACATGCCCGCCGCTGCGGCGGGTTCCGCCGGCGCCGGAATCTGCATCGAACGGATGCCGATCAGCGTCAGCATCTCGACCAGCATGACGACCGCGACGACGAGTCCGACCGGCATCGCGCGCACGAAGCCTTCGCGAAGTGGCGCGAGATCGATATCGAGCATCATGACGACGAAGAGGAACAGCACCATCACCGCGCCGACATACACCAGCACCAGCGCGATCGCGAGGAACTCGGCGTCGGCGAGCAGCCAGGTGCATGCGGTCGAGAAGAACGTCAGCACAAGACAGAGCGCCGCATGCACCGGATTCTTCACGCTGACGACCGCAATCGCTGCCAGCACAGTGATCGTGCCGAACAGATAAAAGCTCAGAAGCGGGAAATCGAACGTCACGTCATTTCTCCGGCGCTCATCGGTAGGCCGCATCCTGCGCGCGCGCGGCGGCGATCTCCGCTTCGAAGCGGTCGCCGATCGCGAGCAGCTGCTGCTTGTTGACGATGTTTTCGCCGCGTTTCTCGAAGTGGTATTCGTGCACGTGCGTCTCGACGATCGAATCGACCGGGCAGCTTTCTTCGCAGAAGCCGCAGTAGATGCACTTGAAGAGGTCGATGTCGTAGCGCGTCGTGCGGCGCGTGCCGTCCTCGCGCGGCGCCGAGTCGATCGTGATCGCCAGCGCCGGGCACACCGCCTCGCACAGCTTGCACGCGATGCAACGCTCCTCGCCGTTCGGATAGCGGCGCAGCGCGTGCAGGCCGCGGAAGCGGTTCGACTTCGGGATGTGCTCTTCCGGGTAACGCATCGTGTACTTCGGGCGCCACAAATATCGGAATGTCAACGCGAGCCCCGCGCCGAGCTCGAGCAGGAACAGACTCTTGATGTAGTTCGAAATGCGATTCATGTGATCGAGTCCGTCCTTCAACCGAGCGGGAACCAGCCGAGATACTTGAAGCATCCGGCGACGAACACCCACACGATCGTGATCGGAATGAATACCTTCCAGCCGAGGCGCATGATCTGGTCGTAGCGATAGCGCGGGAAGCTCGCGCGGAACCACACGTACGCCGTCGCGAAGAAGAACGCTTTCGCGACGAGCCACCACCAGCCCGGTTCGCCGATGAGCCCCCACGATTGCGGAAACGGCGAGAACCAGCCGCCAAGGAACAGCACCGGCGCCAGGAACGACACCAGGATCATGTTCGCGTATTCGGTCAGGAAGAACACCGCGAACGGCGCGCCGGAATATTCGACGTGGAATCCAGCGACGATTTCCGATTCGCCTTCGGCGACGTCGAACGGCGCGCGGTTCGTCTCGGCGACGCCCGACACGAAGTAGACGATGAACATCGGAAACAGCGGCAGCGCGAACCAGTTCAGGCAGCCGAAGCGACCGCCCTGCGCATTGACGATGTCGGAGAGATTCAAACTTCCGGCAAGGATCAGCACGCTGATCAGCGCAAAACCCATCGCGATTTCGTAGCTGACCACCTGCGCCGCCGAACGCATTGCGCCAAGCATTGCGTAACGCGAATTCGATGCCCAGCCGGCGAGGATGATGCCGTACACCCCCATCGACGTCATCGCGAAAAGGAACAACAGCCCCGCGTTCGCGTTCGACCACGCCTTGTGATCGGCGAACGGCACGACGGCCCACGCCGTAAACGCAGGCACCAGCGCCCACAATGGCGCCAGCAGGAAAAGACCGCGGTTCGCATTGGTCGGATAGATGACTTCTTTCAACAGCAGCTTGAACACATCGGCAAACGTCTGCGCGAGACCGAGCGGACCGATTTGATTCGGCCCCATGCGCACGTGCATCCAGCCGATGACCTTGCGTTCCCAATACACATACATCGCTACCGAAATGATCAGCGGCAATAATGGAAACAGCAGCAGGCCGATCGTCATCGACAACGTCGGGAACGTCTGGATGAACCAATGGATCGGCGCCATCAGCGAGGCCATCATGCGGATGTCCTCGCGATTTCGATGACCGATCCGTATGGCGGCAACGTCGCGGTGTCTACGTAGCCGGCTTCGATCCACACCGCTCCGCGCGGCACGCGTTTGCTGAGTTCGACCGGAAGCAGGATATCGGCGACACGCGCTGTCGCGCCCTGGCCAAGCCCGAGCGCGAGGCCGTCTTCCGGATTCAGCGTCGCCTGCGCGCCGCGCGTCAACGGATGCGCCTGCAACGAAGGCGTACGACGCAGCACTGCATCGGCGCGATAAATCGCTGTCGTCGCGATGCGTTCGAACCCCTTGCCGATGTTTGAACCCGTCGCGTCGGAGTGCGCCGCTGTCGATCTCGCGCGTCTTGCACGGCCGTCGTTCGTGGCAATCCGTGCGCGAACCTCGCTGATCTCGGTGAAATCGAATCCGTCCAGCGCAAGCGCGGCGCCGAGCGCGCGCAGCACTTTCCAGCCCGGGCGCGTATCGCCGGGCGCCCTGGTTGCGGGCACCACGGTCTGCGCGGTGCCGTCGACGTTGACCAGCGTTGCGTCGATTTCGGGAACAAGACCGATCGGCAGGATCACGCTGGCGACACGCTTCAACGCGTCGCTCACGAACGAAGAGAACGCGACCACGCACTCGGCGTTCGACAGCGCGTCGAGCGCGAGCGCGCCATCGGCGAAATCTTCCGGCGGCTCGCAGCCGTAGAGGATGTAACCCTTGCGCCGGTTGCGCAGCATCGCCTGTGCGTCCAACGCGCTCTCGCGCGGCGCGACACCGGTTTGCGCAAGACCGATCGCGTTGGCGCCGTTCGGAATCTCGTTGAATGCGCTGCCGCTCGCCTTCGCGGCGAACTCAGCCGCGGCGCGCAGCGCGGATGCGCGCGCATTCTGCGTCGCGTTTTCCCCGAAGATGACGACCGACGAACCCGCGTCGGTCAGCGTCTTGATCCACCCCTTAGCAACATCGCCCGCGTTGCGACCGGCGATCGCATTCGCGAGATCGTGCGATTCCGGCAAATGCCCGTTGTCGTTCGCCGCCTTAGCCAGATCCAGTAAAACATCGAGCATCGCCGAAGGCGCGACGATGCGCTTGCCGGTCATTGGCACATCGACTTCGAGCTCGAAATCGACCGCATTGATCGCGAACACCTTCGCGCCGCGCTTGAACGCCTTGCGAATGCGCGCGCCGAGAAGCGGCACATCATGGCGCGGATTGCAGCCGACGAGCAGGATCGCGTTCGCCTTTTCGATATCGGCGATCGGCATTTCGAATGGACGCGCTACCGCATCGTCGGCGAAATCGAGCTGGCGCAGGCGGTGATCGACGTGCTCGCTGCCCAGCGCGCGCACGAGCTTGGCGACGAGATGGCCTTCCTCGTTCGATGTCGCCGGATGCACGAGCGCGCCGAGCGCGCCGGCCGGCACGCGCTTCAATGCTTCACTGGCGGCGCGGATCGCGTCGGACCAATCGGTCTCGACCCACGCGCCGTTTTTCTTGACCATCGGCTTCGTCGCGCGATCGGGCGCGTGCAAGCCATCGCAGCTGTAACGATCGCGATCGGACAACCAGCACTCGTTGATCGCTTCGTTGTCGCGCGGCACCGCGCGCAACGCTTCGCCGCGCCGCGTGTGCAGCCACAGGTTCGAGCCGAGCGCATCGTGATAACCGATCGATTCGCGCGCGATCAATTCCCACGCGCGCGCACGGAAGCGGAATGGTTTGTTGGTCAGTGCGCCGACCGGGCAGATGTCGATGACATTGCCGGACAACTCGCTCATCAGCGGCTTGCCGACGTACGTGCCGATCTGCAGGTTCTCGCCGCGCTCCATGCCGCCGAGCTCGTAGGTGCCGGCGACTTCGGCCATGAAGCGCACGCAGCGCGTGCATTGAATGCAGCGCGTCATCTCGGTTTCGACGAGCGAGCCGAGATCTTCGTCCGCAATCACGCGCTTGCGCTCGACGAAGCGCGACACCGAGCGTCCGTAGCCGAGCGAGAGGTCCTGCAGCTCGCACTCGCCGCCCTGATCGCAGATCGGGCAGTCGAGCGGATGGTTGATCAGCAGGAATTCCATCACGTTGCGCTGCGCCGATAGCGCGCGCTGCGATTTGCGTCATCACCTTCATGCCGTCCGCGACCGGCGTCGCGCAGGCGGGCTGCGGCTTGGGCATCGGCTTGCCGCCCATCTCGACTTCGACCATGCACATGCGGCAGTTGGCGGCGATCGCGAGCTTGTCGTGATAGCAGAAGCGCGGAATCGCGATGCCGGCCTTGTCGGCGGCAACGATGATCATCGAGCCCTTCGGCACGACGAGCGATTGCCCGTCGATGTCGATGGTGACGTGGTTCGGTGGAACGTTTGGGTTTGCAGGTTGAGCGCTCACAGCGCACCTCCCGAACCAACAAACGACCGCTTTGAAGCCCTCCCGTTGAAGGGGAGGGAGTCGGTGCGCGTCGTGGTGTGAGTCATCAAGCCGCCACTCCCAACTTCGCATCGACGATCGAACGCCCGTTCCTGATGAAGTACTCGAATTCGCTCCAGTAATGCCGCAGGAAGCCCTGCACGGGCCACGCGGCCGCTTCTCCGAACGCGCAGATCGTGTGGCCTTCTATCTCTGCGGCCGCCTGCTTGAGGATTTCCAGATCCTCGACTTTGGCGTGGCCCTCGACGATGCGCGTCAGCATGCGATACATCCATCCGGTGCCTTCGCGACACGGCGTGCACTGACCGCACGATTCGGCGAAATAGAAGCGCGCGACGCGCTGGCATGCGCGCACCATGCATGTGGTTTCGTCCATGACGATGACGGCGCCGGAGCCAAGGCCGGATCCGGCCTTCTGCAGCGCGTCGTAATCCATCGTCACCGACATCATCGTCTCGGCGGGCAGCACCGGCATCGACGATCCACCGGGAATCACGCCTTTCAGCTTGTGCCCGTTACGCACGCCGCCGGCCATCTCGAGCAAGTCCTCGAACGGCGTGCCGAGTTTTATCTCGTAGTTGCCGGGCTTGTTGACGTGGCCTGACACGGAGAAAATCTTCGGGCCGCCGTTGTTCGGCTTGCCCTGATTCAAGAACCACTCCGCGCCCTTGTTGAGGATCGTCGGCACCGATGCATAGGTCTCGGTGTTGTTGATCGTCGTCGGCCGACCGTACAGGCCGAAATTCGCGGGAAACGGCGGCTTGAAGCGCGGCATGCCCTTCTTGCCTTCGAGCGATTCCATCAGCGCGGTTTCCTCGCCGCAGATGTACGCGCCGGCGCCGAGGACGTTATGGATGTCGACATCGATGCCGCTGCCAGCGATGTTCTGCCCGAGCAGACCCGCCTCGTACGCCTCTTTCAGCGCGTGCTCGATACGCTCGAACGGCTCGTGATGAAATTCGCCGCGCAGATAGTTGTAGGCGACTGTCGATCCGGTCGAGTAGCACGCGATCGCGAGGCCTTCGATGACCGAGTGCGGATTGAAACGCAGGATGTCGCGATCCTTCGCGGTACCGGGTTCGGATTCGTCCGAATTGCACAGTATGTACTTCTGCCCGGGGGCCGTGCGCGGCATGAACGACCACTTGAGGCCGGTCGGAAAACCCGCACCACCGCGACCGCGCAACGCGCTCTTCTTGACCTCGTCGATGATCGTCGCCGGGTCGGGCTTTTCGGCAAGGATTTTCTTCCACGCCTTGTAGCCGTCGACTTTCAAATAACTGTCGAGCGTCCACGGCTCGTCGAACGCGAGCGTCGTGTAGACAACCTGGTGTTCCTGCGGTGCGGGGCCGTATTTCATAGTTACCTTTGCGATCGTCCTTGATCGCGAGGATCAAGGAGCGGCCATCCTGGCCGCACAATTTGTTAGTGCCGTTATTTCAATTCGTCGAGAATCTTGTCGACCTTTTCGGTCGTCAGATGCTCGTGATAGTGACCGTTGACGACCATCATCGGCGCGCCGCAGCACGCCGCGAGGCATTCTTCTTCCGGCTTCAGATAAACGCGTCCGTCGGCGGTGCTTTCGCCGACCTTGACGCCGAGTTTCTTCTCGCAATGGCGCACGATGTCCTCGGCGCCGTTGAGCCAGCATGAGATGTTCGTGCAGATCGCGATGTTGTTGCGTCCGACTGGCTTGGTCTCGAACATCGAATAGAAGGTCGCGACCTCGTATGCCCAGATCGACGGCACGCCGAGATATTTCGCGACCGCCGTCGTCAGCTCGTCGGTCAGCCAGCCACCGTTCTGCTCCTGCGCGGCCATCAGACCCTGGATCAGCGCCGAGCGCTTGCGCTCCGGCGGAAACTTCGACACCCAATGGTCGATGTGCCCGCGCGTGTGCGCGTTGAGCGCGACCATCGGATCGACGTCTTTGACTTCGTTGTACGTGCCGGTCGCTTTCATGGCCTGACAGTCAGGAATCGGGAATCGGGAATCGGGAATCGGGAAAACGCGCAGGCGCGGGAGCGATGGCGATTGTTCGTCGCTTCAACGATTCCCCTTTCCCGATCTCCTATTCTCATTCTCATCGGTCGACCTCGCCGAACACCACATCGTACGTGCCGATCATCGCGACCACGTCGGGCAGCATGTGCCCGCGCACGATCGCGTCGATCGATGAAAGATGCACGAAGCTCGGCGCGTGGCACTTCACGCGGAACGGTTTGTTCGCGCCGTCCGAAATCAGATACACACCGAACTCGCCTTTCGGCGCCTCGACGGCCGCATACGTTTCTCCGGCGGGCACGCAATAGCCTTCGGTGAAAAGTTTGAAGTGATGGATCAGCGCTTCCATGTCGTCCTTCATCTCGACACGACTGGGCGGCACCACCTTGTAGTTGCGGATCATCGTCGGACCCGCATTCGCGCGCAGCCACTTCGCGCACTGCTTGATGATGCGATTCGACTGACGCATTTCTTCGACGCGCACGAGATAACGGTCGTAGCAATCGCCATGAACGCCGACCGGAATATCGAAATCGACTTCTGCGTATTTCGCGTACGGCTGCTTCTTGCGCAGATCCCACTCGATGCCGGAGCCGCGCAGCATCGGGCCGGACATGCCCCACGCCAGCGCCTGCTCCGGCGGGATGACGCCGATATCGACCGTGCGTTGTTTCCAGATGCGGTTCGCGGTCAGGAGCTCTTCGTACTCGTCGACCTTCTTCGGAAAGTCATCAGTGAACGCATCGAGGAAATCGAGCATCGAACCTTGGCGCCACGCGTTGAAGCGCTTCAGATCATCGCCCTTGTGCCAGCGCGATTCCTTGTATTGCGGCATCTGCTCCGGCAGGTCGCGATAAACGCCGCCGGGCCGGTAATAGGTTGCATGCATGCGTGCGCCGGAGACCGCTTCGTAGCAGTCCATCAGCTCCTCGCGCTCGCGGAACGCGTAGAGGAACACGGCCATCGCGCCGAGATCGAGCCCGTTCGAACCGATCCACATCAGATGATTCAGGATGCGCGTGATCTCATCGAACATCGTGCGGATCCACAACGCGCGCTCCGGCACTTCGATACCGAGTAAATTCTCGATCGCGCGCACGTACGCGTGCTCGTTGCACATCATCGAAACGTAATCGAGCCGATCCATGTAACCGATCGTCTGATTGAACGGCTTGGATTCGGCGAGCTTTTCGGTGGCGCGATGCAGGAGACCGATATGCGGATCGGCGCGCATGATGGTCTCGCCGTCCATCTCGAGCACGAGACGCAGAACGCCGTGGGCCGCCGGATGCTGCGGCCCGAAATTCATCGTGTAGTTGCGGATTTCCTGCATATTATTTTTGTCCCGACGCCGGCCCCTGCTCCGCCTTGGCCTGCTCGTAGCGCGAATCGTCGCGGATCGTGCGCGGCACCAGCACGCGCGGTTCGACCGAAGTGACGGGCTCGTAGATCACGCGTTTCTTTTCCGGGTCGTAACGCACTTCGACGTTGCCGATCAGCGGGAAATCCTTGCGGAACGGATGGCCGACGAAACCGTAGTCGGTGAGGATGCGGCGCAGATCCGGATGCCCTTCGAACACGATGCCGTAAAGATCGAATGCCTCGCGCTCGAACCAGTCCACGCCGGGCCAGAGCCCGACCAGCGACGGTATCGACGGCACGTCATCATCCGCGCAGAAGCCGCGCAGGCGAAGGCGCCGGTTGTGCGAGATCGACAAGAGATGCACGACCACCGCGAAGCGGCGCGGCAGATGCGGCGGATGCGGCCGATCCGACCAGCGGAAACGTCCGGGACCCTCGCCTTCGACACCGCGCGAGAAACCTTCCGAAGTGACGTCGGTCGTGTCCCACTCGACCTGGCCGTAGGAAAGGTAGTCCACGCCACAAACGTCGACAGCCTGTTCGAAACGGAATTCGGGGTCGTCGCGCAGTTCCTTGGCGACGGCGAGCCAGTTCTCCGGCAGCACTTCGATCGTCGTTTCGCCGCGCGACTCGACAAGCGTCGCGAGTTTCTGGCCGAGCTTGGTTTCGAGTAGTTGGGCGAAAGGCGATGTGGTCATGACCTGCTCGATCCTTCCACGCCGTCGTTCCGGCGGAAGCCGGAACCCATTGGCTGTTTCGCAAGATCAAAATGGGTCCCGGCTTTCGCCGGGACGACGAGCTTGTGGGCGTTCCGTGTCATTCGTCCCATCACCGCGCGATCGTGTTCGTACGGCGAATCTTCTTCTGCAACTGCAGAATCCCGTGAATCAGCGCTTCGGCCGTCGGCGGACAACCCGGCACGTAAATGTCGACCGGCACGATGCGATCGCAGCCGCGCACGACCGCATACGAATAGTGGTAGTAGCCGCCGCCGTTCGCGCAGCTGCCCATCGAGATGACCCACTTCGGATCGGCCATCTGGTCGTAGACCTTGCGCAGCGCCGGCGCCATCTTGTTGACCAGCGTGCCGGCGACGATCATCACGTCCGACTGTCGCGGCGACGGCCGGAAGATCACGCCCATGCGATCGAGGTCCAGTCGCGCGGCGCCCGCGTGCATCATCTCGACCGCGCAGCACGCGAGGCCGAACGTCATCGGCCACATCGAGCCCGTGCGCGCCCAGTTGACCAGCGAATCGAGCGAGGTGGTGACGAAGCCGCGATCCATCAGCGGGTTGTCTTCGACCGGGCGCAGGATGTCGTCGACGACGCTGACCGGCGCCGGGTTGTGCATCGTCTCGCTGATGCGGGAAACCAGGCTCATGCGCCCTGCTCCATGGAGACGTCGACGGGTGTCCCGGCGCAGGGCCGCGCCGGCGCGGCAATCGTGCGAGCGATCGTCGCGACGAACGTGGCGTGGCTTTGCCGCGACCGTTTGTGCACAGGTCGCGGCAGGATGCCCGACCCTGTGCATGGGGAGCGTCTCATTCCCATTCGAGCGCTCCCTTCTTCCACGCGTACACGAAACCGAGCACCAAAAGCCCCAGGAACATGCCCATTTCGATCAAGCCGAACAGGCCGAGCTTCGAGAACACGGTCGCCCACGGCAGCACGAACGCGATTTCCAGATCGAAGATGATGAAAAGGATCGCGATGAGGTAATAGCGCACGTCGAATTTCATGCGCGCGTCCTCGAATGCCTCGAAGCCGCATTCGTACGGAGCGTTCTTCTCGGAGTCCGGGTGCTTCGGACCGAGCAGATTGCCGATGACGATCAAGGCAACGCCGACGCCGGCGGCTACCACCATGAACAACAGGACCGGGAAATACTCGGCCAGCACACACACCTCCGCGCCGGAGAGCGCATCAGCGGTCGCTCCGGCGCGAAACCGGCACGACGACGGTAAGAAGATCTCTCGACCGCGACGCGGACGATGTCCCTATCGCAGCCGAGCGATCGATGGTGCCCAAGAGAGGACTCGAACCTCCACGGGTTTCCCCGCTACCACCTCAAGGTAGTGCGTCTACCAATTCCGCCACCTGGGCTTTAAGGTTACTTTCCGCCCTTCCCGTCGTCTTTCGGCTTTCCGGCTTCGGGCTTGGCCGCATCATTCGCGGACTTGTCCGCCGGAACGACGGCAGGCTGCGCGGCGGGCTTGTCGCCCGACGCGGCGGGCGCCGCGGTCGGCTGCGGCACGTCGCCATTCGCGGCCGGAGGAGTCGTCGCCGGAGCGGGCTTATCCTTCGGAGCGACGGTGCCCGACATCACGCCGAGATCGTCGGTGGGACGCGGGGTGGTGTCCGTTCGGCCGAGATAGATGCCCATGCCGAGGCTGAGCAGGAAGAACAAAGCGGCAAGGACCGCCGTGCTGCGCGAAAGGAAGTTCGCCGATCCGCGCGCACCGAACACGGTCGCCGATGCGCCGCCGCCGAAGCCCGATCCGGCCGCGGCGCCGGCGCCGCGCTGCAAAAGGATCAGGACGATCATGGCGACCGCGATCAGCACATAAAAAACGTTGGCAATAATCGAAATCATTCCGTTCTCTTCAACTCGAGGCCGCGCGACCTTTGGCGCACCGCCTTCACATCTTCCGGCGATCCGCAGCGAGGCAGATCGCGAGGAAATCCTGGGCCACCAGCGATGCACCGCCAATGAGTCCGCCATCCACATCGGGTTGACCGAAGAGCTCGGCCGCGTTGGAAGGCTTCACGCTGCCGCCGTAGAGGATCCGCAGCGAGCCAGCAATTGTACCATCCAGTCCAGCCAGTTTGTTACGGATGAAGCGGTGCACGGCCTGGGCCTGGTCCGGCGTCGCCGTGCGGCCGGTGCCGATCGCCCAGACCGGTTCGTATGCGAGGACGCAGGCCGAGAACGCATCGATGTCCGCGCGTGCGATGACCGCGTCGAGCTGGCGGGCGATCACCGCTTCCGTCGCGCCGCAATCGCGCTCGGCCAGCGTCTCGCCGACGCACAGGATCGGCACCAGACCCGCCGACTGCGCAACGACGAACTTGAGCGCGACGAGGTCGTCCGATTCGGCGTGATACTGGCGCCGCTCGGAGTGACCGGCCAGCACGAACGTGCAGCCGATGTCCTTGAGCATCGCGCCGGATACTTCACCGGTGTAGGCACCTTGCGCATGCGCGCTGAGATCCTGCGCGCCGAACGCGAGCCGCGCGCCGGAATGCTGCTCGGCCAGCGCCGCGATGTACGGAAACGGCGGCAGCACGGCGACATCGACGTCGACCGGAGGCGCCGCCGCGACATCGGCGATGAGCCGCGCGGCCATCGCCCGCGATCCGTGCATCTTCCAGTTTCCGGCCACGAGCGCGCGCCGCATCATGGGTTCCTGAGCTGACGAAAAAGGCGCGCAAGGATAGCGACGCAGGCGCGCAGCGACAACCTTTGGCCCGCCGTTCCGGTCAGTGAATATCGGCGGGCAGCGGCCTGCCCCATTCCTTGTACAGCGCCGTCTGCATGTCGGTCAGGCGCGAAACGCGCGTGTGCGTCGGACCGTACGCCGCGACGAGGTTGAGGCGCGCCTTGGCGAATGTATCCGCCGCATCTTCGTAGCGCTTCTCTTTTTGCAGCGTGCGGCCGAGCCCGGTCATGAAAAGACCGTTCTCCGGCCGTTCGGGCGGCAACGTGCGCGCCGCGCGCTCGACGACATCGCGGCTCATGGATTCGGCTTGCGCGAAGTCGCCGCGATCACGCTCGAGTCCGGCAAGATTGTGTTCGAGGATCAGCACGTCGAGATCGTCGGGACCGAGCAGATCACGCTCGATCGCCAGGGCGCGCTTGAACAGCACCTCGGCTTCGTCGAGCTTGCCCGAATCCGAAAGCACAAGCGCGAGGTTGTTCATGCTGTTGCGCGTGCGCTCATGCCGCTCGCCGAGCATCTTTTCGCGCGTCGCCAGCACCTCGCGGAAGATCGGTTCGGCCTCCGCGTACTTCTTCTGATCCTGCAGCATGCTAGCCAGCTCGTTGAGCGCGTTCTGGGTTTCCTCGTGCGTGCGGCCGAACGCCTTTTCGCGTCCGGCGAGGACCTGCCGCTCGATCTCTACCGCGCGATCGAGGTTGCCGCGCGCGCGTTCGAGCTGCGCGAGATCCTGCAAAGCCTGCAGCGTTTTCCAGTGCGCTTCGCCGAAACGGCTGACGTACGCATCGTGGACTTCGCGGAAACGCGCTTCTGCATCGTCGAAGCGCGCCATCGTGCGATAGGTCTGGCCGAGATCGCTGGTCGCTTCGAGCACGGCATCCGAAGTCGGACCTTCCTTTTCGCGAAGACGCGGCAGCACGGCTTCCAACCGGTGCGCCGCTTCTTCGGTCTTGCCGCGACGAACGTCCAGACGCGCCCGCGCGGCGTCGACCTCCAATGCTTCGGCGGAATCGGCTCCGTGGATCGAAGCGACATCGGTCGCCAGCGCCGAGTAGGCTTTTTCCGCGGCATCGTAATGCGTATCGTCGACGTCGTTGTCGGCCAGCGAGCGGCGAAGCTGCAACGCCTCGTCGGAGCGCGAACCGCCGAGCGCATTCGTCAGTTCCAGCGCGCGGGTCAGCTGAGCTCGCGTCTCGGCATGATCGCCGATGCCGGAATAGGTGCGCCCGAGCGTGGTGCGGATCGCGGCTTCTTCGGCGGGGCGGCCGGCGAAACGTTCGCCGACCGCCTCGCGCGCGCGATCGAGCACGTCGCGCACGCGCAGGTCCGGCTCGCGGTTGCTGTACGGATTCGCGGCGGCGAGCAGATCTTCGTTGAGGAAATCGTTGACCGCGCGCGTGGTCGCCGCCTCGCGTTCGGCGCGCAGGTACAAGAGCACGGCGACCGCGCTCGCCGACGCGAGCACGCCGCACAGCGCGACCAGCCAACGCTTGCGCGTGCGCCAACTCGCGACCTGTTCGCGCTGACGCGCCGCGAGCACCACGGCAGCACGTTCGTCAGCGCGTTGCCGCGCACGCGCGAGCAACGAGCGCAACCGGCGCGCGAGCTCGGCCGCGTCGCTGAGCCGTCGGCTCGGATCGAAGTCGGCCGCGATCGAGATGTCTTCGCGCAGCAGCTCATCGTCGATCTCGCGTTCCCAGCCCGGCGCGAGCGGGCGGCGAAAATCACCCACCAGCAATTGGTAAAGCATCACGCCGAGCGCGTAGATATCGGCGCGTACCGTCGCCGCACCACCGGCGATGAGCTCCGGCGCGAGATAAAACAAGGTGCCGCTGGTCGTGTCGCCGTCGGCGCGGTTCTCGGTCATGCCGAGCCGCGTGATGCCGAGCGCGGCCAGACGCTCGGGCTCGAGCGCGCGACCGCTGCCGAAATCGGCGAGGCGTACTTCGGGATTCTCGGGCGCGTCGGCGACGATGAGCACATTGGCCGGCTTCAGATCCTTGTGCAGCACGCCGATCGTGTGCGCCGCCGCGAGCGCATCGGCAATGCACGCAATCAGCTCGATGCGCACCGCACGCGGCACCGCCGCGATGCCGCCACGCGCTTCGCACCACTCGGCGAGATTGCCGCCCGCGATGTATTCGGCCTCGATGAAATACGGCGGCTCCTCGATGTTCCAGTCGAGGATGCGCACGATCGCCGCATGTTCGCCGAGACTGTCGCGCAACAATCGATAAAGAGTGATTTCGCGTTTCAGCGCCTGCAGCCCGGCACCGTCGCGCGCGAACTTGAAAACGCGGCGCTCGCGGGTCTTTTCGTGTTCCACCAGCCAAACCGTGCCGAAACCACCGGCGCCAAGTTCGCGCACAAGATGCCAGTGCGGCCGCGCGGGCAACGCGTCGCCGGCCCGCGGTTCCTGGACCGGCGCGACACCGCTCGCAACACGCGTCGCCAGCTGCGCGATCCAGCGATAACCGTAGCCGTGCAGCGTGCGGATGAGCTGCTGCTCGTCGTCGCCGAGCGCGCCGCGAAGCTTGGTCACGCACTTGGCGAGCACACCCTCGGTGACGACGCGACCGGGCCAGACCGCTTCGATCAGCTCGTCCTTCGACAAGGTCTCGCCGGGATGATGAAGAAAAACGCGGAGCAACTCGTAGGGCTTGGTCTCGAGCGCGACGGGGCGACCGTCCACGCGCAGCTCGCGCCGCTGCTCATCGAGCTCGGCGCGGCCGAAACTGAAGATCGACAGTGTCGGCGTCGGCGAAGAAAAGCCCGCGTCGGCGTCCATCGCAGTCCCCTCCTGGCCCCCTCGCCATTCTACGGCGCGGCGACGGGATAAATCCGTCCGAAATCCTTCCGCAAACCGTCAGGACACGGCGCGGCCGCGCGCGCAGATTGGCCACATTCCGGCGCCGCCTGGGCTTCCGGATCATACGGCCAGGGCGGCGGCCGAAATCCTGGGGAGGATGTCATGAAACGCCAAACCGTCTTGAACCTGACCGCCGCGCTCGCGACCGCGCTCGCGGCCTCGTCCGCCGCGGCGGTCACGATCACCGTGAACAGCACCGGTGACGCCGCCCTCGACGACGGCACCTGCACGCTGCGCGAAGCGATCGCGTCGGCATCGACCAACCTCGCGTCCGGCGCGAGCTCCGGCGAATGCCTCGCCGGCGATCCGCTGCCGACCGTCGACACGATCGCGTTCGCGATCGCCGGAGGCGGCGTGCATACGATCCAGCCCGCGACGGTGCTGCCGGACATCGCCGAAGCCCTAACGATCGATGGATACACGCAACCCGGCGCGACGCCAAACACGCTCGCGGTCGGTGACAACGCGGTGATCGAGATCGAGATCGACGGCAGCCTGCTCGGCGTATTCAACTATCTCTTGCGCGTGTCCGCGTCGGGCTCGAAGGTACGGGGTCTCGTCCTCAACCGCGCAGTCGACGCGAATATCTACGTCGGGCCGACGTCGCCGACTGACGACACGGTCATCGAAGGCAACTTCTTCAATACCGATCCTACGGGCACGACGCTCCTCAGCAACAGCCCTGCGATCCGCATCACGGGCTCCGGCAACCTCATCGGCGGGACGACGCCGGCCGCGCGCAACATCATCGCCGGCGGCGAGAACTTCGGTTCGGCGGAGCTGATGATCGGCGGCGACGGCAACAGGGTCAAAGGCAACTACCTGGGACTCGACGCGTCGGGCACGGTCCCGCTGCAGGGCCAGAGCGGCAGCAACGGCGTCAACCTCGGCGCGCAAGGCATCGCGACGAACACGCTCATCGGCGGCGACGAGCCCGGCGCCGGCAACGTCATCGTCGCGTACGCTTCCGCGATCGTGCTCGGCGCCGGCGTGAGCG
Organism: uncultured Gammaproteobacteria bacterium; assembly: GCA_963834755.1. Lineage (GTDB taxonomy): Bacteria > Pseudomonadota > Gammaproteobacteria > Xanthomonadales > Rhodanobacteraceae > Dokdonella_A. The sequence goes on along the minus strand of CAWICQ010000012.1, from coordinate 344,941 downwards.
GCACGACGATCCAGGGCAACTTCATCGGCACGGACGCGACCTCGACGATCGGACTCGGCGGCTCAATTGGCATCTCCACCAGCAACGGCCCCGCGGACACGCTTGTCGGCGGCGGCGCAACAGGCGCCGGCAACGTCTTCGCAGGACTTGGCACGCCCCTCATCCTCGTCGACGGCCCGACCGGCGTCGTCATCCAGGGCAACCGCTTCGGAACGGATGTCAGCGGCACGCTTCCCGTGCCGAACCGCGGCAACGCGATCGTTCTGGAAACGGCAGGCGCCAACGGCAGCCTCATCGGCGGCACGAACCCCGGCGAAGGCAACACGATCGCGTACAGCTGCGGTCAGGGCATCGCGTTTGTGCTCGGTCCAACCCACTGGCCGATCCTCGGCAATTCCATCCATTCGAACGCCGGTCTGGGCATCTCGCTGCAGGGTAATGGCGCGCCGCTCGTCAACGATCCCGGCGACGCCGACACCGGCGGCAACGACTATCAGAATTATCCGGTCATCTCCAGCGCGGTCGTCGAAGCTGGAAGCGCGACGATTTCGGGCACGCTCAACAGCACGCCGCAAACGGATTTCCGGCTCGAGTTCTTCGCCAGCGCCGCCTGCGACGCCAGCGGATATGGCGAAGGCCAGATCTTCATTGGGACCACCGACGTGACGACCGACGCAGACGGTAACGCGAGCTTCGGTCCGCTGTCGTTTGCCTCGCCGGACAACGCCGAGATCACCGCAACCGCGACGGATCCCGCCGGCGACACCTCGGAATTCTCGCAGTGCGCCGGCCCGCACGACCACCTGTTCGCCGACGGCTTCGAACCGACGGCCTGCAGCACCTGAGAAGTACGGCTTTCTTACGGTCCGCTATATGGAGATCACGATGCAGACAAACCGGCTCGAAGCAGCGCACTCGTCGTCGCGTCGCGACGGACGCCTGCGCCTCAAGATGGCTGCCGCCGTCGCCGTTGCACTGGCGACGTCGGCCGCAATGGCAGCGACGATCACCGTCAACAGCAGCGACGACGCCGTCGCCGACGACGGCCTATGCACATTGCGCGAAGCGATCATCGCGGCCAATACGAACCTTGCCTCGGGGGTCACCGCGGGCGAATGCGGAGCCGGCGATCCGCTGCCGATCGTCGACACGATTGCGTTCGCGATTCCGGGAGCGGGCGTGCATACGATCCAGCCGATCGACCGGATGCCGAACATCACCGAAGCCGTAGACATCAACGGCTACAGCCAGCCCGGCACGAGTCCGAACACGCTGACCATCGGCGACGACGCTGTGCTGCTCGTCGAAATCGATGGCTCCCTGATTCCAGCGGGCCTGGATCTCTTCGACGCATCGAGCGCCGGTTCCACGTTTCGCGGCCTCGTCATCAATCGCGTGTCGGGTGTGAGCATCTGGTGCGGTTTTTCGTCCTTCGCATCCGACAACAACCTCATCGTGGGCAATTTCTTTTCCACGGATCCGTCAGGAACGACTTTTCTCGGCGGCACCGATACGGTGATTCGCATCGACGGCATTGGCAACACGATCGGCGGAACGTCGCCCGCGGCACGCAATGTCATCGGCGGCGGCGGCGGCTCGAAGGTTGGCACGGTCATGCTTCAGGGCGACACCGATGTCGTGCAGGGCAACTATATCGGCGTCGACGCCACCGGCGGCGTGGCATTGCAAGCCGCAGCCCCGACAAACGGAATCGAGATCGGTCTGGCCGGTGCCGGAGTGAACATGCTGATCGGTGGCGATTCTGCGGGAGCCGGCAACGTGATCTACACGACCAACGTCTCGATCAATATCCATGGCAACGGCACCTCGAACGTGACCATCCAGGGCAACCTGGTAGGTACAGATGCGTCAGGATCGGCGGCTATCGGCGTCGGCAATATCGGCATCAGCGCCAGCGACGCGCCCGGCATCCTCATCGGCGGAGCGACCTTGGGCGCGGGCAACGTCGTCTCGGGTAACAACCTCGGCATCGGCGTCGGCAGCGGCGCGACCGGAGTGGTCATCCAGGGCAACCGGATCGGTACCGACATCAGCGGAACGCGAGCGCTGCCTAACGTCGGAAATGGAATTTTCGTGTCGACGGTCGGCGTCGGCAGCACGATCGGCGGCACGAATCCCGGCGAAAGCAACACCATCGCGTACAACTGCGGGCAGGGCATCAGTTTCTCCGGCGGCGATCACTGGCCGATCCTCGGCAATGCGATCTTCGCCAACGGCGCACTCGGCATTTCTCTTAACGGCAATGGCGCGCCGGTGCCGAACGACGATGGCGACGCGGACACTGGCCCCAACGACCTGCAGAACTACCCGGTGATCACGTCCGCTGTCACCAGCAACGGCACCGCAACGATTTCGGGCACGCTGAACAGCACGCCGGCAACCACGTTTCGCATCGAGTTCTTCGCCAGCACCGCGTGCGACGGCAGCGGTTTCGGCGAAGGCCAGACCTTCATCGGTACGACCGACGTGACCACCGATTCCGACGGCAACGCGAGCTTCGGGCCACTCGCGTTCCCGGCAGCCGACAACTCGGAAATCACTGCGACCGCGACCGATCCCGACGGCAACACCTCGGAATTCTCGCAATGCGCCGGGCCGCACGATCATCTGTTCACGAACGGGTTCGAGTTTTCCTGCAGCGGCTGATCGCGCAACGCGCCAATCGAGCCGGTGATTCGCCGCGCGCGGGCCATCGCCGCGCGCGGCGTTTCCCCTTCGGCTCGCGGCGCTTTAATCTGTGGGCAAATCGGAGCCCACATGCCGCCACCGCTCCATGCTTTGGTCACGGGTGCGTCCGCCGGAATTGGCGCCGCGTTCGCGCGCGAGCTCGCAGCGCGCGGACATGCGCTCGTGCTGACTGCGCGACGACTCGATCGACTCGACGCGCTCGCTGCCGAGCTTCGCGCGAATCACGGCGTCGCCGTCGACTGCATCGCGTGCGATCTTGCCGATCCGCTCGCGCCGGAATTCCTGTTCGCCGAAACCATGCGGCGCGGCATCGCCGTCGACGTTCTCGTCAACAATGCCGGTTACGGCGTCACCGGCAGCCTCGTTTCACGCGAATGGAAGACGCACGCGGATTTCATTCAGGTCATGATCACCGCGCCGACGGATCTCTGCTATCGATTCGTGCCGGCGATGCGCGAGCGCGGTTTCGGCCGAATCGTCAACGTGTCGTCATTCGCCGGCCTGATGCCGGCGCCGGCCGGGCACACGTTGTACGCCGCATCGAAGGCGTATCTGATCCGCTTCTCCGAGGCACTCGCGTTGGAGAACCGGCACCACGGCATCAACGTGTGCGCGATCTGTCCCGGCTTCACGCATTCCGAATTCCATGATGTGACCGGCTCGCGCAAGGCGGTATCGAAAATGCCGAAGTGGGTCTGGCTCGGCGCGGGCGATGTCGCTCGCGCCGGGCTCGATGCCGTCGAACGTGGCGAAATCGTGCGCGTCGTCGGAATTCGTTACCGGCTGATCAAGGCGCTGTTCAAACTGCTGCCGGACCGGCTTGGACTGCGACTGATCGCGGCCTACTCGGGAAATTTCCGCGTTTCGGAACGCGCTGCGAAACGTTGAAGCGCGTTCAGCGCAGATTGATGGCGAGGCGTCCTTCGGCGACGTCGTCGGTCACGTCGCGAAAGACGCCATTCTCGTAACGAAGAAACGTCATCCCGCGCAGCGTCGCTGCATCAATGGACGTGGGCGGATCGAGATAGGCGACGAGGGCATCGCCGAGCCGCAGCCAAGGCAGCGCCGTTCCTTCGAATTCGTGCGTGCGGTACGGCGCTGCATCGGCGAGCGTCGTCCCGCGGCCCATCAGATAGAAATGCGTGACGTAGTCGGAATGGACGAAGCAATGTTCGACGCGCTCGAGATCGGGACTCAACGCCTTCACGACGGAATCCATCGATACGTAGACGCTCCATTCCGGCGGCGGCTCGACGCCGAGCAGCACGACATGGCATCGTCCCGTGCTTGGCCGGACCCCATCGACCGCCGAAACCGCTGCTTCTGCCATCGCTTTGGGCGCCTCGGTGCGACGTGCAAAATCAGTCGCCGATTCGCGCGAGATCCAACCGAAAACGCACGCAGTGACGACAAGCGCAATCAGCAAGACTTGCGAGGCGCTTGTTTTCGACAAGATGCGATGCAAGACCACTGACAACACGATTACGCCGCCGCCGATGCTGAGGTAGTAAAGCCGCGACTGCATCGCAGTCTCGACCGCGGAAACGTCGCCACGCAACGGTGTCGCGTTCAGCGCAACGACCGGAGCTTGAAGCACCGCCGGCAGCGCGAAGAGACATAGACCGCACAGCAAGAGCGCGGTATTGCTCGAACGTGCGCCATCGCGTTCGCGCCGAGCCCATGACATTCCGGCGCACACGATTGAACTCACTGCGGCAATTGCCAGTGCAAATCGCTCCGTCAGATCGAGTCGCGGCCAGAACGACAGATATCCGCCGAGATTCGCGATCCAGTCGACGAAGCCTTTGCCGATCGCTGTCGTCAGAGAAACATCGCCAGCCAATCCGCTCGCCGCGGTGCCGATGACGGCCCAACGCCAAACCAGAAACAGCAGCGTGACAGCACCTAGCGCCCCGATCGCGCGCATCGCGTCGGCGCGATGCACACGCTTGGTCCAGCCCCAACGCGCCCAGACCAATCCGATTGCAGCGACGGCAGCCAGCGCCGTTTCCTTCGACAGCAGCGCAGCCAGTACGCCGAGCAGCGCAACGAGCAAGGTGGCCCATCGCGGCCGCTCGACGTGATCGAGCGCCGCGCGGATCGCAATGAACGAAAACAACGCCGCCAGCAGATCAAAGCGCGCCGACCACCACAACGCGGTCCCGAGCACCGCCGGGTGCAACGCAAACACCAGCGTGCACAGTGCGGCGGGGAATCGCTCGATCTCACTCGCTCGGATCACGCGATACAACGCGACGCTTACCGCAACGTGCAGCAGCATGTCCGCGAACGCGTGCGCGAAATAGTTCGTTCCGAACAGCGCCTGCCACAGCCAGAACGATGCGAAGCCGAGCGGACGAAAAATCGATCCCGGCACCGGAAAATAATGGTCGTGGACGAACAACGGCCACGGCGAGCCGATCAGCCGCGCGAACGCGAGCTGCATGAAATCGTCGCGACCCCAGAACCCGTGCAGACCCGGCCAATACGCCATCGCGACGGCCGCCGCGATGACGATGGGAACGAGCGCGCGCCGCAGGCGCATGCGTTCGGATCCGGAGGTGGAGAACGGCTGGCGCACACCGCATGATGCCAGCGTGCTTAAAGATCGAACAGACGCGGGCCGATCCGGGCCTCGAAAGTCACGTCGCCTCAGATCAACTTGATCTCGCGCAGCCGCGCCTGAAGATAGTCATGCGCGGTGATCGGCATCGGGTAGCGATTCGGACGCGACACGTCGACACACGAAGGCAGCACGTCGATCACGAAATCGGGATTCGGATGCAGGAAGAACGGCACCGAATAGCGCGGTTTGCGCGCGCTCTCTCCGGGCGGATTGACGACGCGGTGCGTCGTCGACGGATACACGTGGTTCGTCAAACGTTGCAGCATGTCGCCGATGTTGACGACGATCGTGTCGGCTTCGGCGGTGAACGGCACCCACTCGCCGGCGTGCGATTTCACTTCGAGACCTTCCGCGCTCGCGCCGACCAGCAGCGTGATCAGGTTGATGTCCTCATGCGCGCCGGCGCGAACGTTCGGGATGTCGCGTGACGTGATCGGCGGATAGTGGATCGGGCGCAGTATCGAATTACCGAAATTCGTCTTGTCGTCGAAGTAGCTTTCCGGAAGATCGATGTGCAACGCGAGCGCACGCAGCACGCGCGTGCCGAGCCGGTCGAGCGCGTCGTAGAGCGCATAACCGGCCGGGCGGAATTCCGGAATCTCGAAAGGCCACACGTTCGGCGCCATCACGCCGGCGTACTTGGAATCGCGAGGGATTTCGCGGCCGATGTGCCAGAACTCCTTGAGATCCGGATAGCGCGAATCCTTCGCCGTCTCGATACCGAACGGTGTATAGCCGCGCGCACCGCCCGCGCCCTTGAGGTGATATTTCATCTTCACCTCGGCTGGCAGCGCGAAGAAGCGCTCGAATACGCCGTACGCGCGATCGATCAGCGACTGCGCAATCCCGTGGCCGCGAATGCCGGCGAATCCCCATTCGCGATACGCCGCGCCGAGCTCGGCGACGAAGGCGTCGCGATCGGTGTCGTAGCGGCGGATATCGAGGGTCGGAATGCGTGATGTCATCTTCGCCTTTGAGCTGGGCTTCCGCCTCTCCCGCCTGCTGGAGGGGGCTGGGGTGAGGGAAAACTTGAGACCGCGCTCCAAAGCCTCGCTCTTCCGCCTCCGGCACGATCACTCGCGCCTTCCGTAGCGCTCAACCCACGGGCGGCTTCGCCGCGCAAATCGGCACTCCTGCCGATTGTCTCCCGCAAGCGGAAGAAGGGACAAACGTCACGCCGCGATTCTCGCCGCCGCCGCCTTCACGGCATCGGCAAGCTCGCTCGAAAGACGCGCGACCAGCGCATCGTCCGCCGCTTCGACCGTGACGCGCACGAGCGGCTCGGTGCCGGACGGACGCAGCACGACGCGCCCCTGCCCTTCGAGCTCCGTGCGCACGCGTTCGAGCACCCGCTGCACTTCGGTATCGGCGACCAGCGCCTCGCCGCCGGCGACGCGAATGTTCACGGTGATCTGTGGAATCTTGCGCATGCCGGCGACCGCTTCATCGAGCCGCTGGCCACTTCGCGCGAGCGCGTCGAGCACCTGCAGCGCGCTGACGATCGCATCGCCGCTCGTCGCGCGATCCAGCGTCAGGATATGTCCCGATGCTTCGCCGCCGAGCACGCCGCGGCTCTCCTTGAGCTGTTGCAGCACGTAGCGATCGCCGACGTTGACGCGCACGAACGGCACGCCGAGCTCGCGCATGGCGCGTTCGAGGCCGTAGTTGCTCATCAGCGTTCCGACCAGCGGACCGTGCAGCCGGCCGCTCGCGTGCCAGTCCTGCGCGAGGACGTACAAGAGCTGATCGCCATCGACCAGGACACCGCGCCCGTCGACCATCTGCACGCGATCGCCGTCGCCGTCGAACGCGATGCCGAGATCGGCGCCGGTTTCGATCACCGCGCGCATCAGCGCCTGGGGCCGCATCGTTCCGACGTCGCGATTGATGTTGAGACCATCCGGCCGTGCGCCGATCGCCTCGACGTTGGCACCGAGCTCGGCGAACACCTTCGGCGCGATCTGGTACGTCGCGCCATGCGCGCAATCGAGCACGATCGAAACGCCGCGCAGACTGAACGACGACGGCACGGTCGACTTGCAGAATTCGGTATAGCGCGCCGCTGCGTCTTCGACGCGGATCACCTTGCCGATCGCTTCGGAATCGACCGTCGTGAACGGCGCTTCGAGCTCGCGCGCGATCGCTTCCTCAAGGCTGTCGTCGAGCTTCTCGCCGGAAGCGGAAAAGAATTTGACGCCGTTGTCCTGATGCGGATTGTGCGAGGCGCTGATGACGATGCCGGCGCTCGCGCGCAGGCTGCGCGTCAGATAGGCGACCGCGGGCGTCGGCATCGGTCCGAGCAGGCGCACGTCGGCGCCGGCCGCGACCAGGCCTGCTTCGAGCGCGGATTCGAACATGTAGCCGGACACGCGCGTGTCCTTGCCGATGACGACGGTCGCCTTGCGCTTCGGCGCAGCGAGAACGGCTCCGACCGCGCGGCCGAGCTTGAGCATGAACTCCGCGGTGATCGGCCATTCGCCGACGCGGCCACGGATGCCGTCTGTGCCGAAGTATTTGCGGGGGGACACGGGAATGGGGAATCGGCAATGGGGAATCGGAACGAGCGCCGCGTTATTATGGCCCGCACGGCAGGCATGAGTCTCGCGACCGGAGGGAGCCAAGGACTCCTTACTGTTCCCGATTCCCCATTCCCGTTCCCTCAATCGCCCATCTGCTTCTGGCGATGTTCCCAACGCTCCTGCGCGTCGAGGCTCAGCGTCGCGATCGGCCGCGCTTCGAGACGTTCGAGGCCGATTTCCTCATCGGTCTCTTCGCAGTAGCCGTAGCGGCCTTCCTCGATGCGCTTGAGCGCCTTGTCGATCTTGGCGATCAGTTTGCGGTAGCGGTCGCGCGTGCGCAGCTCCAGCGAGTTTTCGGTCTCGCGCGTCGCGCGCTCGGCTTCGTCGCCGACATCGCGCACTTCATCGCGCAGGCTCTCGATCGTCTGGCGACTTTCCTCGACCAGCTCTTCGCGCCACTTGCCGAGCTTGCGCCGGAAGTATTCGAGCTGGCGCGGGCTCATGTATTCCTCTTTCGCCGTCGGCTTGTAGCCGTTCGGAAGCTCGATGCGGACCGTGGTCGGCAGCGCATAGCGCCCGTCCTGCATGGTCACGCCGCTGTCGGTTGCCGGCGCAACGGCTCGTGCCTTGGCGCCTTTGGAACTTGCTGAATGTGTAACGGAGGGCTTGCTCGTACTCACTGACTTCCCGGACTGCTTTTCGAGATTGCTGGGCTTCACTGAAGGCTTCGACGCGACAACGGCCTTTTTCGTCGCGGACGCGGTCTTGACCGGCGCGGTCTTGACCGGCGCGGTCTTGATCGGCGCTTTCGGCGGTGCCGGCTTGGCGACCGGTTTGACCGCCTTGGCCGCCGGTTTGTTCGCCAGTTTGTTCGCGACTTTCTTCACGGCGACAGGCGCCCGTTTCGCCTTGGCGGCGGACTTCACCGGCGCTTTGTGCGCCTTGCCAGCGCCGGCGCGCGCGACGGTCTTGCCGCGCGCTGGAGCCTTCGCCTTGTTGGCGCGATTGGGCCGCGCCGGTTTGCTCTTTGCCATTGCTTGCGTCCACCTCAATATTCGGCGGCCGCGTGTTATAGCCTAAGTCCCACCCCCCGGCAACCGCCGAAATCCCAGTCGCGACGGGCGCCTGCGTGGGAGCGCTCGCCCGCGGTGGCCGCCGCGGAGCACGGATTTTCATCGCGAGCCGCGACCCCGACGCTGTGTTGCCGTAAGCGCCGATGCATACTCTGGCGAGGCCGCGCATGGAAGAACTCGGAGTCGAACGCTCGTGTCGCGCATCGTCATCCTGATGCTGCAATGTTACAAACGTTGGCTGAGTCCGCTGTTCGGATCGCGCTGCCGGTTCCATCCGAGCTGTTCGGACTACGCACGCGTCGCCGTCGCGCGCTTCGGCGCCGCGCGCGGAGGCTGGCTGGGATTTCTGCGTATCCTGCGCTGCCAGCCGCTGTGCGCCGGCGGCCTCGATCCGGTTCCCGAAGAGTTTCAATGGTGGCCGCATACGGCGACAGGAGTTACACCACGCGATGACTGACTGGCTCATCATCAACGCCGAGATCGTCAACGAAGGCCGTCGCGAAACGGGCGACGTCAGCATCCGCGACGGCCGCATCCATCGCATCGGGCAAGATCTCACCGCGCGCGGCGGCGAGCGCGTGCTCGATGCCAACGGCCGCTGGCTGCTGCCGGGCATGATCGACGACCAGGTGCACTTCCGCGAGCCCGGCCTCACCTACAAGGCCGACATCGAGAGCGAATCGCGCGCCTGCCTCGCCGGCGGCATTACCAGCTACATGGAAATGCCGAACACCAGACCGCCCGCGGTGAATCGCGCGGCGCTCGAAGCAAAATACGCGCGCGCGGCCGAAGTCTCGCGCGTCAACTACGCGTTCTATCTCGGCGCGACCAACGACAACATCGAGGACATCCGGCATCTCGATCCGCTCGCGGCACCCGGCATCAAGGTGTTCATGGGCGCATCGACCGGCAACATGCTGGTGGACGATCCGGCGACACTTGATGCGATCTTTCGCGATGCACCGGTGCCGATCATCACGCACTGCGAGGACACGCCGACGATCATCGCCAACGAAGAGAAAGCGCGCGCGATCTGGGGCGATGACATTCCCCCCGATCAACACCCACTGATCCGTTCGCGCGAAGCGTGCGTCAAGTCGACCAAACTGGCGATCTCGCTGGCGCGAAAACACGGTACGCGCCTGCACGTGCTGCACATCTCGACCGCGGACGAGTGCGCGCTGTTCGAACCTGGCCCAGTCGCCGGCAAGCGCATTACCGCCGAGACCTGCGTGCATTACCTCCACTTCAGCGACGCCGATTACGCGCGGCTCGGCAACCGCATCAAGTGCAATCCCGGCAATCAAGACCGCCGCCGATCGCGATGCGATCACGCGGGCGCTCGCCGAACATCGCATCGACGTGCTCGCGACCGACCACGCGCCGCACCTCGCCAGCGAAAAGGCGGAACCGTACACGCGCGCACCGTCGGGACTTCCGCTGGTGCAATACGCGCTGCAATGCGCGATCGAACGCGTGCTCGATGGCAAGCTGACGCTCGAACGCGTCGTCGAAGCCGTTTCGCACGCGCCGGCGACATTGTTCAACGTGCGCGAGCGCGGCTACCTGCGCGAGGGTTATCACGCGGATCTGGTCCTCGTCGATCCGCGCAAGCCACACGCCGTGACCGCCGCCGACGTGCTGTCGAAATGCGGCTGGTCGCCGTTCGAAGGCTTCACGTTCCGCTCGAGCATCGCGGCGACGTTCGTCAACGGCGAGCTGGCGTGGCGAGACGGCGAGCTCGACGACACCGTGCGCGGGCGGCGGCTGGAGTTTGCGCGATGACCGGATTCGCCGGCCGCGCCCATTCCTTGTCATCCCCGCAAACGCGAGGATCCAGCTCCTCGGCCGGAGATTCACGCCGGAAGAGATGGTTCCCGGCTTTCGCCGGGATGACGATGACATTGGCGCTCGGCGCGGCTTGGACGAGCGCCCGCCGAAACGCCGCCCGACCAGCAGTACGAATTCCCGCACTCCGTCTCGCAAGGCGCACTCGTCATCGGCAAGGTCACGCCCGGCAGCCGCGTGCGCTTCGCAGAGCGCGACCTCCTCGTCAGCGAAAACGGCGACGTCGTCTTCGGCGTCGGCCGCGATGAAAAAGGCCCCGTCGGCGTCGACGTGCGCGAACGCAACGGCCATCGCGACCACGTCGAAATCGCGGTCACGCCGCGCGACTGGCCGGTCGAGCGCATCGAAGGCGTGCCGCCGGAAACCGTCGAACCGCCGCCCGACATCGCCGAGCGCATCAAACGCGAACAAGCGCGCGTCGTCGCCGCGCGCGCACGCGACGACGCGCGCGACGATTTCCTCGCGAAGTTCATCTGGCCGGTCGAAGGGCGCATCAGCGGACGCTTCGGCAGCCAGCGCGTGTACGTCGTGAAAGGCAAGGACGTGCCGAAATCACCGCATCCCGGCATGGACATCGCCGTGCCGCAGGGCACGCCGGTGAAAGCGCCCGCGGGTGGCATCGTGACGTTCGCCGATTCGGGCCTCTATCTCACCGGCGGCACCGTGCTGATCGATCACGGTCGCGGCGTCAGCTCGAACTTCCTGCATCTCTCGCGCGTCGACGTCAAAGTCGGCGAGCGCGTCGAGCAAGGCCAGATCATCGGCGCCGTCGGCATGACCGGCCGTGCGACCGGGCCGCATCTGCACTGGGGCATGAACTGGTTCAACGTGCGCCTCGACCCGCTGCTTCTGATGGAGCCGTCGAACTAGTGCCGCCGACGCGCGGAGCCGCGCCGCCAAAGGCACCCGGATTTTCGGCGAAGAGTAAAGGAGCTGATCGCGTGTCGCATCGCGCTTCGCGGCGTCGCGACGCCACACGTTGTCCGGTTTCGTCGCCGGCGCCGTATTAGCTGGCAGGCGGCGCTTTCGCCGTAGCGTAATCAAGCCATGGCGTCGATCGCACCGAACGCCAAGCGGCTCGAGCGCCGCCCCCTTCTGGAGAAGGATTCGCCCATGTTCACGCCATTGCCGCTATTCCGTCTGTCTCGGCCAAATCCGCTGGCAGCCTGCCTCGCACTCGCGCTGGGATTCAGTCTCACCTCTGCACAAAGTGCCGAGAACTCGGATGAATTGGCGCCGCCAGCGCGCGGTCGCCTGCCATCGGTTTTCGCAGCGCCGTCTCAAATCGGCACTGCGAAGTCTACTAACTCGGGGAATCCACCGCGGCACAACCCTTCGTCGGCGTCGACGTACTACGTCGATACCTGCGCTGACGACAACAGTGCGCACAGCCTGCGAACGCTCGTCGGACTCGCCGTCAGTGGAGACACGATCGATCTCACGCAGATTCCGATGCCCTGTAGCACGATTACACTCGATGACAGCCACACGCCTCGACATATCTTGATCAATCAGGACAACCTTTCACTGGTCGGCCCGGGTGCGGAAAAGCTAACCATCGATGGAAACGGACAATCGAGCATTTTTCGACATCTAGGAACAGGCACGCTATCCATCAGCGGCGTCACGATCGCGGACGGCAAGTACGTCGCCAGCGCCGCACCGCGAGGCGGCTGCATATATTCAAAGGGAGACGTGTACCTGGTTGCGTCCACTGTGACGCGCTGCGTCGTTACAGGATACGGACTCGATATCGCAATGGGCGGCGCTATCTACGCTGCCGGTTACCTAGGATTGCATAGCAGCTCGGTCACGTTCAGCTCTGCGAACAGTACCCAGGGCGGCGGCGCTCATGGGGGTGGTGCCGAGGTCCACGGCAATTTTATCGCGATGTACAGCACCATCAGCGACGATGAAGCCGTCGCTAACGACCAAAGTTCAAGTTACGGCGGCGGCGTGTTTGTCCAGGGAAGCTACATGGAGCTCATCGCCTCCACGGTATCGCACAACAGTGCTATCAAAACAGGTGGTATTGCTCACGACTACGTAGGCGTCGGCGGAGTTGCGAAAATATTCAACAGCACGATTTCTGGAAATTCTGCAGAGAAATTTGGCGGAATCTCTGTGCAGGCGTATCTGAAGCTCGCGAATAGCACGGTTGCGTTCAATCGAGATGACAGCATCAACGGAGCGGGCGTATACGTGGGACAAGCTCCATTAGACGTCGAGAGTTCGATCATCGCCGCAAATGCAGGTGCGAATGGTCCTAACGATCTCGGCGGAACGGTCGCCACGCTAGTGAGTGGAGCAGACAACCTGATCACTTCATCGACGATAGGGTTACCTAACGACACGATTCGAACGTCCTGCCCTCAGCTAGAACCCCTTCTCAATAACGGTGGCCCAACGCTGACACATGGACTTGGACATACCAGCCCGGCAATCGACAAGGGTAGCAGTCCAGCTGGATTGCTATTGGATCAAAGGGGCGCTGGCCGCGTCGCCGGTGTTGCCGCCGACATCGGTGCCTTCGAGTGGCACGGCGAGCCCGATGAACGGATATTCGTTGATGGCTTTGATGGACTCTGCGATCAGTAAGTCTCTTTGGCGCGCTAGCTAGAAGCGCCTTTCGTCGCCACCGCCACCGCATCATGCGGATGCAAGCTCTCATGATGCGTCGCGCGCACGCGGAAATCGGCGATGCGCTCATCCGCATCGAGTGCACGCTGTATGCGTCGCGCCGCATCTTCGCAAAACATCAGGTTCTGGCCGTTGGCGAGCGCGAACGCTTGTTCGTCCTCGCGCTTGACGGCGGTCTGCACCGGCGTCTTGAGCGCGTCTTCAACGAGATCGATCACATCGACGATCGGAAAATCGAATCCGGATGTAAGGCGGACGCGCACATCGGCCGTGCTGCGCTGGCTGTGCGGTGTTGCGACGATGCCCTCTTCGCTGCCAAGCCATGCCAGTACGGCATCGCGATCGATCGTCTTGTTCTCGGCGAAATCCTTTGCGAAACGTTCCTGGATCAATTGACGCGCTAGCGCGGCCGATGCAGGACACGTGCTCGAATACGGACACGCTGACGGCAAGCTCCGACGTGAAACCGTTGCGGTCGAGCACCGCGCCGACTTCGACCGGATACGCACGCCAGCCGCTGTTCGCGCTTGCGAGCGCCGGTCGACGCAGCAAGTGATCGAAGCGGATGCGAAGCTCGGCCCGGCTCGAAAGATCGGCGTGCGAATCGAGAAAATCGCGCAGCACGCGCCGCAGCGCGCACGGCGTCAGCGGTTCGCTCGACAAGTGACGGTCGAGATGCAGATACAGCCGCGACATGTGAATGCCGCGCGCCTCCGGATCTTCGAGATTGACGAACGCGGCGACGCGAGCGCTGACGCGTTGCGCGACGCCGTCCGGCTGCGCGATCAGCACGGGCAACTGGATCTCGTCCATACCGACCAGATCGAGCCGGCTGCCGAGGCCGGGAGGCGCTTCGGTGGCAACGTCGGGCATGACGCGCAATGTGTTTTCCCGTGCAGACATATCTTGTTCTCTCAGTCCTCGGCGTTTCGCGCCCACGACGATCTGGTGGTCGCGAACGCCAGGGTCAATAGCCTATCAGGCGTGGCGCCGCCGATTCTGCGTTCACGCCGGTGAACGACGCGCCGCCCGCCACGCCGACCAGACCACCGGCACAGACAGGCTTGCGAGCGCCGGCCGGATCGCGCCGAGCGGCTCGCTCGCTCGCGCCGCTTGCGACGCACGCCGCGCATTCGCAGCCGTCATCGATGCGCGCACGAGGCCCAAACCTTTCGCCGCCTCGGCAGCGACCAGCGCCGACAACCTGACAGCGAGGGAGTCGAACCATTCACGCAACGCGGCGCTGCGCGCCGGCGATGTGGTCGAAAGATCGCCGCGCGCGAGACGGTGACGCGCCAGGAGATCCAGAGGCAATGGCAACGTGCCGTCGCGCATGACGTACGGCAGCGCGGCGGTCTCGCGCAGTGCGCGCGTCAGGCCGAGCGCCGCAGCGACGGCGTCGGCGTTCGTTCCAAACAGTGCGGCGTCGATCGCGCCGATCGGCTTGTAAAGTCGTGCATAGCCGTCGAGCAAGGCGGCCGATCCGGCCGCGGGCTCCGTATCGCGCTGGACCATCGCACCGACGACGACGTGCTGCCATTGCGCTAGCGTCGACGGCATTCGCGCGAAGGCGCGACGCCAGAACTTGCGTCAGCGGATGCCTCGCTTCGTTCTTGGCGACGCGCGCGAATTCCTCCACCCACCATTGCAGCTTGATTGCCGCGGGTTGCGCTTCGCGGATTCCGAATGCGGCGTGCTCGAGCTCGAACACGAGGCATGCGAAGGCGCTGCACTCGCTGCGCGCAGGTCCGCGCACGAACTTCAGCGCAAGACCGAATTCCGGATAAGCCTGCGACCACTTCGCTTCGAAACTCGCGAGCGGCGCCGCGGGCGGTTCGGCGCTCACGCGATCCCGAGTGCGCGCGGCAGGCCCGCCGGCAGATCGACCACGTGATCGGCGCCCCAGGAATGCGGGTCGCCACCGTCGAGATAACCCCACGCGGCGGCGATCGTGACGGCGCCCGCGGCGCGGCCGGCGAGCACGTCGCGCAGATCATCGCCGACGAATGCCGTCGCAAACGCTTCGACGCCAGCGATTTCGCAAGCGCGCAGCACCGGTGCGGGATCCGGCTTGCGCACGGAAAGGCAATCGCCGGTGACGAGCGCCGTGCAACGCGCATCCAGTTTCATCTGCTCGAGCAGCGGACGCGCCAGCCAACCCGGTTTGTTGGTGACGACGCCCCAATGAATACCGCGCGATTCGAAGTCCGCGAGCACCGCATCCATTCCGTCGTAGAGACGCGTGTGGCGCACCATGTTGACGGAATAGATATCGAGGAAACGCGGCAGCCACTGGTCGATCATGACTTCGTCCGCACCCGGCAACCCGCGACGCAGCATCGCGCGACCGCCCGCCGAGACGACTTCGCGCACGCGCTGGGCATCCGGCGGCGGCGCGCCGAGCTCGTTGCACAGCGCTTCGACGGCCGCGATGAGATCGGGCGCCGAATCGACCAATGTGCCATCGAGATCGAACAGCACCGCGCGCGGCGGCAGGATCGCGCTCATGAAGGTTTCGAAGCAGAGGCGAGGTAGTTCACCGCGACGCTCTCGGTCAACCACGCGTTGCGCGTGAACGGGTTGTAGGCGATGCCGGAAAGATCATCGAGCGCAAGTCCAGCCGTGCGCAGTTCGGCCGCGATTTCGCTCGGCTTCAAGAACTGCGCATAGTGATGCGTGCCGCGCGGCAGCAGGCGCAGCAGATGTTCCGCGCCGAGGATCGCCGCGCCGAACGCCATCGGCGTGCGATTCAACGTCGACAGAAACAGCTTGCCGCCCGGCTTCAGCAACGTCGCGCAGGCGCGAATCGCGCTGCCGGGATCGGGCACGTGTTCGAGCATCTCCATGCACGTGATGACGTCGAAATGACCCGGCATGTCGCCGGCCAGCGCTTCGACGCTCACCTCGCGATAATCGACGCTCAAGACCGCTCTCGTGCAGATGCAGTCGCGCGACATCCAGCACGGCCGGAGCAAGATCGATCGCCGTCACGTCCGCACCTGCCCGCGCGAGCGCTTCGCTCAGCAATCCGCCGCCGCAGCCGACGTCGAGCGCGCGTGCGCCTTTCAGCGTGGTGCGATCGGCGATGTAAGCCAGCCGCGCAGGATTGAGATCGTGCAGCGGGCGCGATTCGCCGTCCGGATCCCACCAGCGCGCTGCGAGGCGGTCGAATTTTGCGGTTTCGGCCGGGTTGACGTTGGCAATCGTGGGCGTGGTCATTGCGTCAGCATAGCGCGGACGCGCTGCGCCGCTTCTGTCCGTGGTCATGCCGAGCATTCGGCGGCCACGGAGCGCCGTGCGTGGTCGCGGCGGACGTCGAATGAATGGTCATCGCCTGGGTTGCGGAGTCGTTCATTCAGCCTTCGGCCAGGCGATCGCGCCAGCGGCGCGCTTTCTCGCACAATTCGACCGTATCCAGATCGCTCAAGGTTCGATCGGAAAGTTTGCGGACTCCGGCGATCCACACATCCGACACCTGCTGCCGACCCGCCGCATAGACGATCTGCGAAATCACGCTGTACATCGGCTGCGTTTCGATCTCGTCCAGACGCACCGCGACGAGGTCGGCCTGCTTGCCGACTTCGATCGAGCCGATGCGCTCGTTCCAGCCGAGCGCTTTCGCGCCGCCGAGCGTCGCGGCGCGCAGTGCGCTCGCGGCGTCGAGCGCGCTGGCGTCATTCGCGACGGCTTTCGCGAGCAGCGCGGCGGTGCGCATCTCGCCGAACATGTCGAGATCGTTGTTGCTGGCGCAGCCGTCGGTGCCGAGCGCGAGATTGACGCCGGCGCGGCGCAGTTTCTCGGCGGGACAGAATCCGGATGCGAGCTTGAGGTTCGATTCGGCGCAATGCGCGACCGAAACGCCGGCTTCGGCGCAGGCCGCGATCTCGGCGTCGGTCAGCTGCGTCATGTGCACGGCGATCAGATGATCGTTGACAAGCCCGAGCGCCTGCATGCGCGCGAACGGGCGCGCGCCGCGCTCGCGTTTGGCGTCTTCGACTTCCTGTGCGGTTTCGTGAAGGTGCAGGTGCACCGGAATATCGAGCTGATCGGCGAGCATGCGGATGCGTTCGAAACTTTCGTCCGAAACCGTGTACGGCGCATGAGGGCCGAGGCTGGTGCCGATCAGCGCCTCGCCGCGGAATTCGTCGTGGACGGCGAGACCTTTGTCGAAGTATTCGTCGCGACTCTTCGCCCACGCGCTCGGAAATTCGATGATCGGCAACGCGACCATGGCGCGGAATCCGAGGCGGCGATACGTCGCCGCCTGCACGTCGGGGAAGAAGTAATTTTCGTTGCAGCACGTCGTACCGCCGCGCAGCATCTCGGCGATGGCGAGCTCGACGCCGTCGCGCACGAATTCCGGGCTGATCGCCTTGGCTTCGGCCGGCCAGATGTGATCCTGCAGCCAGCGCATCAGCGGCAGGTCGTCGGCGAGACCGCGCATCAGCGTCATCGGATTGTGCGTGTGCGCGTTGACGAGGCCGGGCATCAACGACGTGCTCGGCAAGTTCGACACGTTCGCGTGGTGCGTAGCGCTTACGTGCCTCGGCGATCGGCAAGATTCCGGCAATGCGATCGCCTTCGATCGCGACAGCGTGATGTTCGAGCACGACGCCGTGCGGCTCGACCGGCACGAGCCAGCGGGCTTCGATGAGAAGATCGACCGCGCTGCGAGGTGCCTCGGACGTCATGCTGGTTCTCGTCGTTCCCGAAGAAGCGGAAACCTAGCGACTTTGTATTGCAGCGCGCCGCGCGTAAGGCGCTGGTTCCCCGGACCGACGACCTTGCGCGCGAACGCGCGCCGGCCGCCTGCTGCGCGGATCAATTATTTCACGCGCGAAACGTACTCGCCGGTGCGCGTATCGACCTTGATCTTGTCGCCCTGCGGGACGAACAGCGGCACGCGCACCACCGCTCCGGTTTCCAGCGTCGCCGGTTTGCCGCCGCTGCCGGCGGTGTCGCCCTTCACGCCGGGATCGGTTTCGGTGATGAGCAACTCGACGAACGTCGGCGGCGTCACCGTGAGCGGCGCGCCGTTCCACAGCGTGACGATGCACATCTCGTTGCCCTTGAGCCACTTGGCCGCATCGGCCACCGCGTTCTTGTCGGCAGCGAGCTGCTCGTGCGTGTCTGGATGCATGAAATGCCAGAATTCGCCGTCGTTGTAGAGATATTCGAGATCGGTGTCGACGACGTCGGCCGCTTCGAGCGAATCGGTCGACTTCATCGTGAGCTCGACGGTGCGCCCGGTCTTGAGGTTGCGATATTTCACGCGCGTGAAGGCCTGGCCCTTGCCGGGCTTGACGTACTCGGTGTCGACGATCGTGCACGGATAACCGTCCACGATGATCTTCATGCCGTTCTTGACGTCGTTCATGCCGTAACTGGCCATGTCGGGATTCCTGAATCGGGGATTTCGCGAGATCGATGGGTGCGTGGCTAAAAGGCGGTAAAATCATCGTTCCGCGGCCGCCCGGCCGGACCCAGCCAATAATGATACCTGCTAAACGCTTCGCGGCGCAGCCAGCCCGCTGGCAGGAGCTTTGGCGCGACGCGATCACCGATCCGCGCGAGCTTCTGCAACAACTCGATCTTGAAGAGCGCCTTGCCGAATCGCTTGGCGGCGGCGATGCCGGCTTCGCTTTGCGCGTGCCGCGCGGTTTCGTTGCGCGGATGCGGCGCGGCGATCCGACCGACCCGCTGCTGCTTCAGGTATTGCCGCAAGCCGCGGAGCTCGGCGAAGTGCCCGGCTTTACGCGCGACGCGGTCGGCGATCTGGATGCACGGGCCGGACGTGGCGTGCTACGCAAATACGCCGGTCGCGCGCTGCTGATCGCGACCGGTTCTTGCGCGGTGCACTGCCGCTACTGTTTTCGCCGTCATTTTCCGTACGCCGAAGAAACCGCCGCGGCGGATCGCTGGCAGGATGCGATCGCCGAACTTCGCGCTGATGCGTCGATCGAAGAAGTCATTCTCTCCGGCGGCGATCCGCTGTCGTTGTCGACCGCCAGACTGGCCGAGCTGACGACCGCGCTGGCGACGATCCCGCACATCAAGCGGCTGCGCATTCATACGCGCCTGCCGATCGTGCTGCCCGAACGCGTGGACGCCGAACTCCTCGCCTGGCTCGAAGCGTTGCCGTTCCAGCTCGTCGTCGTGATGCATACGAATCATCCGAACGAGATCGATGCGTCGGTGGCGGTGGCCTGCAAGACCCTGGTCGGCACCGGCGTGACGTTGCTGAACCAGTCGGTTCTGCTGCGGACCATCAACGACGACGTCGATACGCTGCGCGCCCTGTCGGAACGGCTCTTCGAATGCGGCGTGTTGCCCTATTACCTGCACCAGCTGGATCGCGTGCAGGGCGCGGCCCATTTCGAGGTTTCCGACGCGGGCGCGCGCGATCTCGTGCGGGATCTCGCCGCGCGGCTGCCGGGATACCTGGTGCCGCGCCTGGTCAGGGAAGTCCCCGGGGCGGCGTCGAAATTGCCGCTGTAGTGGATGCGGCCGATGGAAATGCGTTGCCGAATCCGGTAAATAGATCGCAGGCTGCGGCTCGCAACGCAGCCGGCCTTCACGACGGAAACTCACCCCGCGCCACAATCCGAGTCGGGCGACGCCGACCAGGCGCGTTCCCCCTGAAGGTCGCCAGCCCGAAATCGCCACTGCCCGATGACCCGAACCGACAACATCATCAAGCTGCTCTTGATCGAGGACTCCCTTGAGGAGGCCGAACAGATCATCAGCATCCTGCGCAACGGCGGCGTTGCGGTGCGTCCAGCGCGCGCCGGCAACGAAGCCGAGCTCGAGGCTGCGCTCGAGCAGCAGACGCCCGATGTCATCATCGCCAATCTCGACACGGCCGATCTCACCATGGCGCAGGTCGCCTCGGCGGCAACCCGCGGAGGCAAGGACATCGCCCTGATCGCGACCGGCCGCGGCATTACGGAAGATCGCATCGTCGCCGCGTTCCGCGATGGCGCGCGCGGCCTTGCGCTGCGCGATCGGCCCGATCACGTGCAGATGATCGTCAATCGCGAATTCGAGGCGCTGACGATGCGCCGCAACGTGCGCCGCATCGAAGCGGCTTTGCGCGAGTCCGAACGGCGCTGCGAGGCCCTTTTGGATTCCTCGCGCGATCCGATCGCCTACGTGCACGAAGGCATGCACGTGCGCGCGAACAAGGCCTATCTCGAAATGTTCGGCTTCGACGATTTCGAGGATGTCGAAGGCATGTCGATCCTGGACATGATCGCCACCGATGACGCCGACGATTTCAAAGCGCTGCTGAAGCGCCTTTCCAAAGGCGAAAGGCCGCCGCAGCGCTTGAACCTCAAGGCGCAGCGCGGCGATGGGTCGACCTTTGACGCGACGATGGAATTCACCGAAGCGAGCTACGAGGGCGAGCCCTGCCAGCAGATCACGTTCCGTCGGCAAATGGTCGATGCGAACCTGGCTCAGGAACTCGACGCGCTGCGCTCGAAGGATCTCGTCACGGAACTTTTCAACCGCCAGCACACGATTGCGCTGGTCGAGAACGCCGCCGCCGCGGCGGCCAGCGGCGCGGTCGACCAGGCGCTGCTGCTGATCGAGCCCGACAATTTCAAGCAGGTGCTGGACGGCGTCGGCCTCGGCAACGCCGATGTGCTGCTCGGCGACATGGCGAATCTGGTGCGCCGGCACATCGCCGAAACCGAAATGCCGGGCCGCATGGGCGAGTACGCGTTCGGCGTGCTGGTGACGAAGCGCAACGTCGAAGACACGCGCCAGCTTGCCGAAAGGCTGCGCAAGGCGTTCGAGGAGCGCATCTTCGAGATCGGCAAGCAGTCGATCAGCCTGACCGTGAGCATCGGCGGCGCGCTGATTGGCGAGAAAAATGCCAACGCGCAGACCGTGCTCGCGCAGGCGCAGACGGCGCTGCGCGCGGCGCAGACCGAAGGCGGGAATCGCGTCAACATCTTCGATCCGGCGGCGCTGGACAAGGCCGCAGCGGAAAAGACCAAACACTGGATCGCGCTCATTGACGAAGCGCTCGCCAGCGACGGCTTCATCCTCTACTACCAGCCCATCGTCAGCCTGCACGGCGCCGAAGGCGAATTCTACGAAGTACTGTTGCGCATGAAGGGCGCGAAGGGCGAAATCCTGCCCGGCCATTTCCTGCCGATCGCGGAACAGAACGGCAAGCTGCCAGCGATCGATCGCTGGGTCATCGCAAATGCGATCCGTTCGATCGCCGAGCGTGAACGTGCCGGGCACAAGACGACGTTCTTCATCAAGCTGACGCCGCAGTCGCTTGACGATCAGACGCTGTTGCCATGGATCGCGCAGCAGCTCAAGAACGCACGCCAGCGCGGCGATTCGCTCGTGTTCGAGATGCCGGAAAGCAAGGTCGTGACCAGTTTGAAACCGGCGCGCGCGTTCGTGAAAGGACTCGAGCAGATCCATTGCGGGTTCGCGCTCGAGCAGTTCGGCTCGGGACTCAACTCATTTCAGCTGCTGAAGCACATTCCCGCGCATTACCTGAAGATCGACCGCAACTACATGGCCGAGCTGCCCAAGCACAAGGAAAACCAGGAAAAGATCAAGGAGATCTGCGATCAGGCGCACCACGCGGGCAAGCTCACGGTCGCCGAGTTCGTCGAAGATGCCGCGAGCATGTCGATCCTGTTCTCGTGCGGCGTGAATTTCGTGCAGGGCAATTTCCTGCAGGAGCCCGAGAAGGTGATGGCGCACGGGTAAGATTTGTCCCCTCTCCGGCTTGCGGGAGAGGGGGAAAGACGAGCGTGCGAATGGGAGAACGCGCTACGCCGACAGCGCGCGCAGCGCCGCAATGCGTTCCTCGATCGGCGGATGACTGCGCAGCAACGCCGCAATGCCGCGCTCACCGGTGATGCCGAACGCCTGCATCGCTTTTGGCAGCGTCGACTGGCCATCCTCGCCGCCAAGTCGCTGCAACGCCGAGATCATCGAATCGCGGCCGGCCAGGCGCGCGCCACCGGCGTCCGCGCGGAATTCGCGCCAGCGCGAGAACGCCAGCACGATCAGCGACGCGAGAAAACCGAGCGCGATCTGCAACACGATGACGATGCCGAAATAGGCGAAGCCGCCACCGCCGCCCTCGCGGTTGCCGCTGATCGCGCGGTCGATCAACGTGCCGAGCACGCGCGCGAAGAAGATCACGAACGTGTTCAACACACCCTGGATGAGCGCCATCGTAACCATGTCGCCGTTGGCGACGTGCGTGATCTCGTGGCCGAGCACGGCCTCGACTTGCGGGCGATCCATCGACTGCAGGAGCCCGGTGCTGACCGCGACGAGGGCGTGGTTCTTGCTCGCGCCGGTCGCGAACGCGTTCATTTCGGGCGCGTCGTAGATCGCGATTTCGGGCATGCCGACGCCGGCCTTTTCGGCGTGATGGCGCACGGTCTGGAAAAGCCACGTTTCGGTCGGGTTGCGCGGTTCGGCGATGACTTGCGCGCCGACCGAAGCTTTGGCGATCCACTTCGACATCGCCAGCGATATGAACGAGCCGCCCATGCCCATCACGGCCGCCATGATCAGCAAGCCCTGCAGGTTGATGCCATTGCGGTTGTACGCATAGACATCGAGGCCGGTCACCTTGACGACGATGGTCAAGAGCACCATGACCGCGAGGTTGGTGGCGATGAAGAGAATGATGCGCAGCATGGCCTGCCTCTGAAGTGGGGACGATGCACGCCCGATGTGGGTACACTCATTCGCCGATTGAAAGGGCAACACGCACAGCATAACGCGCCGTGCGCACGACGGAACGCACACTCAGACCGCGACGAAGGGCCCAGGTTCTCGCGCGCCGAAATGCAGCGGCCGATGCGTAGAGTGCAGGTCCCGCGGCAGCCGCTGGAAATCCGCATCGTTATCGAATGAGCTCACTTCCGCCCCGCTATCGCGGCCGTTTCGCGCCCTCGCCGACCGGCCGCCTGCATTTCGGCTCGCTCGTCGCGGCGCTCGGCAGCTGGCTCATGGCGCGCGCGAGTCAGGGAACGTGGTTGGTGCGCGTCGAGGATCTCGATCCGCCGCGCGAAGTGCCCGGCGCCGACGCCGACATCCTGGCGACGCTGGCCGCGTTCGGCATGGCGTCCGATGAGTCGCCGATTTATCAAAGCCAAAGAACGGCCGACTACGAACGCGCATTCGAGCAACTGCGAACGCTCGGCGATGCCTATCCGTGCTGGTGCAGCCGCAGCGAGCTCGCACCGTTCGCTGGCGTGCATCCGGCCGCGTGCGTCGCGCCGCGCGATGACGCACGCGAGCCCGCGTGGCGCCTGCGCGTGCCAGAACGCGTGATCACATTCGATGACCTGATCCAGGGTCGCTATGCGCAGGATCTTTCGCGCGACGTCGGCGATTTCGTCATACGCCGCGCCGACGGCTGGTACGCCTACCAGCTCGCCGTCGTCGTCGACGATGCGGCGCAAGGCGTTACGGATGTCGTCCGTGGCGCGGATCTGATCGACTCGACGCCGCGGCAGATAGTGCTGCAGGAACGCCTCGAACTGCCGCGCGTACGCTACGCGCATCTGCCGCTGGTGGTCGGCGAAGACGGACAGAAGCTCAGCAAGCACGAACGCGCGTTGGCGGTCGACGCGAGCGATCCATTGCCGGCGTTGCGCGCCGCTCTCATATTCCTCGGTCAGGCGGTTCCCGCAGAACGAACGATCGCATCCACGCTGGCCGCGGCGCTCGATCGACTGGATGTGCGCAGCATTCCGGCGACAGCACCGGCGCCCGCGCCGTTTGCGGCGCTGCGGAAGGACGTTTCATGAGCGCGCGGGCACAATCCCCGCATCCGCGCGACGCGCAAGCGCCCCGCCAACGAAGGAGAACACCATGACGACGCGCGTTGCATTGGTTACCGGCGGCACCGGCGGCATCGGCACCGCGATCTGCCGCGAGCTGGCACGGCAGGGTCACAAGGTCGCGACCAACTTTCGCGACGAGAAGAAAACGCGCGCATGGCAGGACGCCCAGAAAGCGGCCGGCTTCGATTTCGCGATCGCGCAGGGCGACGTCTCCGATCCTGCCGCCGGGGAAAAAATGGTGCGCGAGGTCGAGCGTCAGCTCGGTCCGATCGACATCCTCATCAACAATGCCGGCATCACGCGCGACACGACGTTCCACAAGATGACCGCCACACAGTGGCAGGAAGTCATCAACACCAATCTCAATTCGGTGTTCAACATGACGCGGCCGGTGATCGAGGGCATGCGCAACCGCAAGTGGGGCCGCATTGTGCAGATCAGCTCGATCAACGGCCAGAAAGGCCAGTACGGACAGGCCAACTATGCCGCGGCGAAAGCCGGCATGCACGGCTTCACGATCTCGCTGGCGCAGGAGAACGCCAAGTTCGGCATCACGGTCAACACCGTCTCGCCGGGCTACGTCGGCACCGACATGGTCATGGCCGTGCCCGAGGACGTGCGCGCCAAGATCGTCGCGCAGATTCCGCTCGGCCGCCTCGGCGAGCCGGATGAAATCGCCTATGCGGTCGGCTTCTTCGTCGGCGACAAGGCGCAGTGGATCACGGGTGCGAACCTCTCGATCAACGGCGGGCAGTACATGGGGTGGTGAAGCCGGGATTCGGGATTCGGGATGGGTATGACTCGGACGCCGTCAGGCCTGAAACGAGGCATCCCGAATCCCGCCATCCCGAATCCCGGCTCTCAAAATGCTGCGCAGCACGGAACTGGTGCGCTACAGCATATTCTGCTAGCGTTGCGGCATGGCACAACTGCGCACCATCAAGAAGTACCCGAATCGCCGGCTGTATGACACTGAAATTTCGAGCTATATCACGCTCGAAGAAGTGCGCCAGCTGGTGCTCGACCACGAGGAATTCGAGGTCCGCGACGCCAAGTCCGGCGACGACCTGACGCGCTCGGTCCTGCTTCAGATCATCTCGGAGCACGAGGAGCGCGGGCAGCCGATGTTCACCACGCACCTGCTCTCGCAGGTCATCCGCTTCTATGGTGATTCGCTGCAGGGTTTCATGGGCAGTTATCTCGAGAAGAGCCTGCAGATCTTCCTTGATCAGCAACAGCAGTTCCGCAGCCAGCTCAACAGCATTCTCGGGCAGACGCCCTGGTCCATGCTCAACGATCTCACCGAGCGCAACATGGATCTGTGGAAATCGTTGCAGCAGGGTTTCCTCAATGCGGCTGCCAACAGCGTGCGCAACGGCACCTTCGAACAGGCGCAGCCGAAGAAGGACAGCAAGTCCTGAGTTGTTGCGATTCGTATCCGCCGTTTGACAAGCTCCTATCGCGTTTTTAACATCGCGCGCGTTGTGCGCTGCAGCAGCTTGTTGCGGCGCACGGCATGTCGCACTGCACGAGCACATCCATGAGCAAACGCGTCGCCGTGGTGACCGGGGGAATCGGCGGCCTCGGAACCGAAATCTGCAAATATCTCGCGCGATCCGGCCGCAAGGTCGTCGCCGCGGACCTCGCCTCCCGCAGCGAGCGCGTCAGCGCATTTCTTGAAGAGATGGCCGAGTTCGGCGAAGACGTCGCGTTCGAGCCATTGAACGTCGTCGATTTCCAGGGCTGCGCCGCGATGATCCGGAGGGTCGAGGAGCGCGATGGCCCGATCTCGATCCTGGTCAACGCCGCCGGCATCACGCGCGACATTTCGTTGCGCAAGATGACGCCCGAGCAATGGGTCGATGTGCTCAAAGTCAATCTCGAAGGCGTGTTCAACATGTGCCGCCATGTCGTCGACGGCATGAGCGCGCGCGGCTACGGTCGCATCGTCAACATCTCGTCGGTGAACGGCCAGACCGGACAGTTCGGCCAGACCAACTATTCGGCCGCGAAGGCCGGCATGCACGGCTTTACGATGGCGCTCGCGCGCGAAGTCGCCAAGAAAGGCGTTACCGTCAACAGCGTTTCGCCAGGCTATTGCAAGACCGCGATGGTGATGGCGGTTCCGGAAGACGTGCGCAACCAGATCATCGCGAACATCCCGGTCGGCCGCCTTGGCGAGCCTCGCGAGATCGCGCGCGTCGTCGATTTCCTTTCCGCCGACGACGCCGGTTTCATCACCGGCGCGAACATTCCGGTGAACGGCGGCTATTTCATGGATTTTTGAGGCGGCAGCGGCACACTCTCCGCCGCCGAGGTGCGACAACGCAGCATCACTGACCCGCGCCCGTGCGCGCCGGCCGCCTTCGGATCGGAACGAGTCGGATCGGAGCGAGATCGATGGCACAGCGTCCCGGCATGCGTTCTCTCGGCTTGGATATCGCGCGCCACGCGCTGCCGCTGATCTCGCTCTACGGCCTCAACGGCACCGCCGAAACGTTTCTTCTGCTCACCGCGTTCAATCTTGCGCTCGGCCTGATGCTGATCGTCGCCACGACGCGCGACCGCGGCGATGTCACCACGGTCGATCCGCGTTCGCGCTGGTTGATCATGCGTTGGATCGCGGTGGCCTTCAACGCCGGATTTCTCGCGTTCATCGCCGGCTTCATCATGCTTCCGGTCGTATTTCCGGCGCTGCTGCTTGGCCTGCGGGCCGGCGTCGACTGGTCGCTCGTCCTCGCGCAGGAGAGTGTGTGGATTCCGGTGGTCGGCATGTCGCTGCTGGCGTCGGTCCGTTTTCAGGATTTGTTCGAAGCACGCACCACCCCCGGCGCCAAAGGCCAGCCTTCGCGCGCGAACCCGGTCGTTGGTGATCTCGAAACCGATCGCAAGCGCTCGCTGGCGGACTACGCGGCGCAAGTCACGCTGATTGCGACGTATGTTTTCGTGTGCGTCGTGCTGATCGAGTTCGGCGGTTGGGGGCTTTATGCGTTTCCGCCGCTGTACACGCTGATGCTGATCTTCTTCGATGCGCGGCCGGATCTCGCCCAACACATCTTTCCGCAGCTCTGGCAGAGAAAATGACTCATGGCCGCGCGGCACATCCGCGCGTGGCTGCAGGGAAATTCATTTCGTACTGGAACGGCTGAGGGTGCGGAATGTAGTCGAGCCTGCTGACGTTGGCGACTGCGAACGTCGTCGCGCGCGAGCAACCGGTCGAGCCGTCGGCATTGCTGATCGTCAGGTCGAAACCGCCCGAGAAGAATCCCCAGGTGATGTTCGCCGCCGTCAGGAGATCGCCGATGTTGGCGCCGCCCATCGTGGCCTGCGCGCCGGTCGCCTTGGAGCAGACGTCGCAGCGCAACGCTGAGACCGTTGACGTTCGGCGTTTCCGGCTTTGCGTGGAACTCGGGCTCGCCCGCAAGACGCTAAGTCCGGAATATGACGCCGCCGTTAAGCGCAGTGATGTGGCGCATGACGCATGCACGACACGCACAGGTGAGATGCCATAGACACGCCGCGGCGTCGCGCCGCGGAATCGGCTAGGGATCGAAGCCGTCGTTGAAGATGGAATCGACCGGCGGATCCGGTTCGCGCACGCAGTCGTACGTGAGAGGAATCGGCGCCGTCGTGGTCACGACTTCGAAATCGCTGGCCTGGATGCCGAACAGCGAATGCGAATCCATCGAGATCGCCGGCTCGTCCCACTTGTGCGTCGTGTAGGTATCGACTTCCGCGGTCAGCGGCAGGTTGCCGCCGTCGGCGAGCACCATGCCGTATTTCTTCAGGCCGCGAAGAATTACTCGCACCGCTTCGTTACCGGAGAATGCGTTGATATCGAAAGTCGCTTTCAAGCGGAAGCGTGATCCATACGGAATCGCGTACGTATCGGTATTCTCCGGAGCACCCGCATGCGTCGCCGGACGCACGTATTCGCCCGCCTTCATGCGATCGTTCGGCAGGATGAAGCGGATCGCATGCCCGATGTCGCCTTGCGACTGGATCGCGTCGTAGATCTCGTCGGCGTTGAACAGCAGCGCCGATACCGGGAAACCCGCCGCATCGACACTCGTGCACTGATCGCCGCGGCCGTCCGGCGGATAGATGCGCGTCAAATCCCAGCGCACGGCGCATTGCGATTGCAGGCCGTTGGAGGTCACGTTGCTGTGGTACGACTCGTAGAGCTCGTTGCCCCAGACGACGAGCAAATGGCAATCGTCCGACGCGTTGTCGCACGAATAATCGCTCGATCCTTCGATCGAACCAGCGGGCGGCAGCGGAAACGGAACCGTGCCGGGATCATCGCAGTCCGGAGAATAATAGTCGTCGTACGGATAGCCGATCATATCGACGGTCGGCGTCGACGCGTCGGCGTGCAATACCGACATCGAGAAATCGATCTGGAACGCGGTGCTGCCGGTACCCCAGCCGCCGTGCGATTGCAGCCAGCCGATCATCTGTTCCGAATCCGGGTGTATCAGCGCAGGCGCGCTGACATCCTGGTTCCACACCGCGCCCGCAGGAAAACGCGGCAACGGATCAGCCTGCGCCGGTAGGCAAAAAATGCACAAAACCAAAGCCATTCCGATATCGCGCACGCCGGAATCCAAAGCGAGAACGTCGCGATCAGATTAGCGCGATCCCGATCAAATTTTCGTCGCATTAGTGCGAAGCCAATCACGTAAACAAGCGTGATTGCGGCGTGAAGTTACCAGATCAGATCGCTGGGCACGTCGTCTTCGGCGTTCTGCGTTACCGGATCGCACAGCAGCACCAGTGCGTCTGCGTCGATCTCGCGCGCGGCCTTCGCGACATCGCTTGCAACGAGCAGATAACGACCGGCGAGCTGGACCACGCCGAGCTCGCCGCCATTCAAGCGCGGCAATTGTTCGGCCGTAACGTAGACGCGCCGGATCTTGTTCGCATGCGGGAAATGGCGCGGGATATCCGCCTCCGACGCGTTCAGCGCCTTGCCATTCAAGAGAGCCGCAAGACGCTGTTTGCGTTCTCTCTTTTCACGCGCGCGCTGCTCGGCTTCGCGTTGCGTGCGTTCGCGCTCGGCGCGTTCGGTGTTGTCGCGGATCGCGTAGGCTTTGGCGAGATCGATTTCAGCGCGCTCTCGTTTCACGACCGGCCGCTGCGGTTTCGGCGGTCGCGCCCGCGGTTCGGGTTTGAGCGCACGGGCAAGACCGCTTTTCAGCAGCTGATCGCGCAGTGACTCGGACATGGCGTTCGGCTCGTGCTCTTTGCTGTCGGGCGGCAGCGCTATCGATTTCAGTAATGCGGCGGCGGCGGCTCGTCGCGTACATCCTGCGCGAGCGCGGTGCGCACGCCGCCCAGCTCCGCACGCAAACGCTCGACCGCGAGCATGATTTCCTGCAAAACGCGATCGTGCTCCGATACGGTCGCGTCGAGCGCAGCCATCGTATCGTCGACGAACGCGAGACGCACTTCAAGCTCCGTCAGTCGATCTTCGAGCGGCGCAGACACGATCAGTTCATCCGGGCAGACGTTCGACGAATTGCCGGCCGTGACGCGCGCCGGTCAATCCTTGCGCTTCTCGCGCGGCGAGTGCGAAATCGGCGGCAGCCATTTCGCGCACGAGCGCGTCAAAGCTTGTCGAAGGCTTCCATCCGAGTTGCTTGCGCGCGAACGTCGCATCGCCAAGCAGCGTATCGACTTCGGACGGACGGTAATACTGCGGATGGATCCGCACGATCACATCGCCAGCGTTGATCTTCGCGCCCGGCTTGCTCGAACTCGCGACCACCGCGTGCTCGTCGGCGCCCTGCCCGTGGAATTCGAGCTCGACACCCATCTCGTGCGCGGCCAGCGTGACGAAATCGCGCACCGAATGCTGTATGCCGGTCGCGATCACGTAATCGCGCGGCTCGTCCTGTTGCAGGATCAGCCATTGTGCTTCGACGAAATCGCGCGCATGGCCCCAGTCGCGGCGCGCGTCGAGATTGCCGAGATAAAGGCAATGTTGCAGGCCGTGAATCACGCGCGCGAGCGCCCGCGTGATCTTGCGCGTGACGAACGTCTCGCCGCGGATCGGCGATTCGTGGTTGAACAGAATTCCGTTACAGCCGTACATGCGATAGGCCTCGCGGTAATTCACGGTGATCCAGTAAGCGTAGAGTTTGGCGACGCCGTACGGCGAACGCGGATGGAACGGCGTCGTCTCGCGCTGCGGCGTTTCGCGCACGAGCCCGTACAGCTCCGAAGTCGATGCCTGATAGAACCGGCAGCGGTCGCCGAGCCCGAGCGTGCGCATCGCTTCGAGGATGCGCAGCGTGCCCAGGCCGTCCGCGTTCGCGGTGTATTCGGGTTCTTCAAACGAGACCGCAACATGGCTTTGCGCGGCAAGGTTGTAGATCTCGTCGGGCCTGACCTGCTGGATGATGCGCAGCAGACTCAGCGAGTCGGTGAGATCGCCATAATGCAGGCGGATTCCGGATTTCGAATCGTCGAGCTCGTGATAGAGATGATCGATGCGCTCGGTGTTGAACGACGAAGCGCGACGCTTGACGCCGTGCACTTCGTAGCCCTTCGCGAGCAGAAGCTCGGCGAGATACGCGCCGTCCTGACCGGTAATTCCCGTTACGAGTGCGCGCTTGCTTTCCATCCCGCCTTTACCGTCCAGTCCAGGCCCGAATGCCGAAAAACCACGCCAGAAAAACCCGCCGATTCCACACCCGTACACCGGCGATCATATGTGCGTGCGTTGCCCGCGAACGCGCGGACACAGGGGACGCGATGGTACCGAGCAGCGCGTTCAAGGTACAGCCGCGGCCAAGCCAGACTCAGACGCTGACAACGCTGCGCCCGCGTCCGATGCCGTAGTAGGCGATGCCGGCCGCTTCGATGGCTCTCGGCTCGAAGATGTTGCGTCCGTCGAAGATCACCGGCTCCTTGAGCGATGCGCGCACGCGCTCCAGATCGGGACTCCGAAAGGCTTTCCATTCTGTGACGATCACCAATGCATCCGCGCCGTCGAGCGCAGGATACGGCTGGTCGCACAGCACCAGGTCCGCGCGCTCGCCGAAAATGCGTTGCGCTTCGGCGGTCGCCTCGGGATCGTAGGCACGCACATTCGCGCCGGCATCCCAGAGTTGTTCGAGCAGCGTGCGGCTCGGCGCTTCGCGCATGTCGTCGGTGTTCGGCTTGAACGCGAGGCCCCACAACGCAATCGTGCGGCCGGCGAGACGCCCCTCGAAGTGGCGCTCGATCAACGCAAAAAGCTTGCGCTTCTGCGCCATGTTGACGCTCTCGACCGCGTTCAGGAGACGCGGCTCATGTCCATGCGCCTTCGCGGTGTAGGCCAGCGCCTTGACGTCCTTCGGAAAACACGAACCGCCGTAGCCCGCGCCGGGATAGATGAAGTGATAGCCGATACGCGGATCAGCGCCGATGCCGCGTCGCACCTGTTCGATGTCGGCGCCGACCTGCTCGGCAATGTTCGCGATCTCGTTCATGAAACTGATCTTGGTCGCCAGCATCGCGTTCGCGGCGTACTTGGTGAGCTCTGCCGAGCGCACGTCCATCTGCACGATGCGTTCGTGATTGCGGTTGAACGGCGCATACAGCGTCTTCAACGCTTCGACAGCGCGCGCGCTGTCGGCACCGACGATGATGCGATCCGGACGCATGCAGTCTTGCACCGCATCGCCCTCCTTGAGGAATTCCGGATTCGAAACGACATCGAACGCGATCTCGACGCCGCGTACGGCCAGTTCGCCCGCGATCGCGGCGCGCACCGAATCGGCGGTGCCGACCGGCACGGTCGATTTGTTGACGACAACGGCAGGCCGCGTCAGCCTGCGGCCGATCGTGCGTGCGACTTCGAGCACATGCGTGAGATCGGCGCTGCCGTCTTCGTCCGGCGGCGTGCCGACGGCGATAAAGACGATCTGCGCATTCGCCATCGCGGCGGCAGATTCGGTCGTGAACGTCAACCGACCGCTGCGACGGTTCGCGCGCACCAGCGGTTCGAGGCCGGGCTCGTAGATCGGTACCTCGCCGCGTTCCAGGCGCGCGATCTTGTCCGCGTCGACATCAACGCAGACTACGTCGTTGCCGACTTCGGCAAGGCAGGTTCCGGTCACGAGGCCGACGTAGCCGGTGCCGAAGATCGTTACGCGCATGATGAGATTCCCTTCATCGACGGTGGATGCTCAACGCTTCCGCACGCGCGATGTTACCGTTCGAAGTTCTGCTTTCTTAAAGCGCGCGTCCACCGACGGCCGTTCGGCACGATGTCGTCGTCAGTTCGGGCGCGACGGCAGTGCCACGCGACGATGTTGGACGATCGCACAAACAAAGGCGCGCCGGAACACGGCGCGCCTCGTGTGCTCTTACCGCGCCGGATCACTTCTTCTTGCCGGCGTCAGCATCCTTCTTCTGCATCGCGGCCGCAGGCTTGATCGCCGGCGCGCCGGGCTTCGCCGCGGCGGCGGGCTTGGCGGCAGCGTCTTCGATGCCCAGCAATTCGACTTCGAAGATCAGCGTCGCGTTCGGACCGATCGGGCCCGGCGCGTTCTCGCCATAGGCCAGTTCGGCCGGCACGAAGAGCTTGTACTTCGAGCCGACCGGCATCAGCTGCAGGCCTTCGCTCCAGCCCTTGATCACGCCGTTGAGCGGAAACGTCGCCGGCTGGCCGCGATCGTAAGAGCTGTCGAACTTGGTGCCGTCGATCTTGGTGCCGAGATAGTTGACCTTGACCGTATCCGTCGCCTTCGGCTTCGGACCCGAGCCTTCTTTCTCGACTTCGTACTGCAAGCCCGAAGCCGTCGACTTCACGCCGGCCTTCGACTTGTTCTTGGCCAGGAACGCGGTGCCTTCGGTCTTGTTCTTCTCGGCGGCCGCCTTCTGCTCCGCGACGCGCTTGGCCTGCATCTGCTGCATATAGGCCTGGCGCACCTGCAGCGCCTCTTCCTGGGTCAGCGAAGTCTTTTCGCCCTTCAGCGTCTGCTCGAGCGCTTGTTCGACGACCTTGATGTCGACGTCGTCCTTGATCTGCGCCAGCCCGCGGCCAATGTCCATGCCGACCATCGTCGAGATCTTGTTCTTGTCGATCGCGATGGGCGGCTTGGCGTCCTTCGCGGCTGCGGCGGGGGCGGCAGCCGCCGGCTTCTTGGCCGGTTCGTCAGCGCCGCTGGCGATACCGAAAACCGCCGCGAGCGCGGCCGCAAGAAGAGTTTGTTGCAGGAAACGCGTCATGTTTGCTCCTGGGGATGCGGATGATTTGGGTCACGTTGCCCATCGGCGCGGTGGCGCCGAGCGGACCCGGCCTGATGCGGGGCGGCGTATTTTGGACGGGGCGAATCGCATTGGCAAACGCTGCGGCGCCCCCAAACCGCTGCCGTGCGGCGCTTTGACAACGGGTATGGGTGTCCGGGTTCCCGATCGCGCCGAATCGGATCGCCACAGATCGCCGATTCTTGGCTCGCTTAGGTCGAAGCGGGCCGGATGGAGCCTACAACCCGGTTGCTGAGCAGAATCCCGCGGGAAAGTCTCTGGACGGGCTTGACAAGCTCAGATCTGGTGTTATAGTTAACTACAACACTACTTCATCGAGCACCTCCCTGGAGGATGTCATGTCGAACCTGGTCCCTACACTGCTTCTGACGGCGATGGTCTACGCGCTTGGCGCAGGCTTCGCCAGCCTACCCCGCCATACCGTGGCCGCACCGCAGGTCGCGCCTCAAGTCGCGACGACGGACGCCGAGATTCCGGTGTTGCCGACCATCGTCGTGCGTCCCGACCAGGACTCGGCGGAGCCCACGACCGCGACCCTGCTGCCGACCATCACCGTGTTTCCGAGCTCGGCGGAAATTGCCGAAGCCAAGGCCATTGATGCGCGCGCGATCGGAACCGGCGCGATCATCGTCGCCGCGCACACGCTGGGCGGCGGCCTCGCTCCGGGATCCGGTCTGGACATGCCCTACTATTCTTTCGGCAAGTCTGCGTATCGCCTGCGCAAGGAATGACGATGGCCATTGCGTGGAACGACTCGACGCCGATCTATCGCCAGCTGCGCGACCGCGTAGTGGCGATGATCCTCGACGGCGTCCTCAAGCAGGGTGATGCCCTGCCGTCGGTCCGCCAGGTCGCTGCGGATTTCCAGATCAATCCGATCACGGTATCCAAGGCGTACCAGGAGCTGGTCGACGAGAATCTCGTGGAAAAAAGACGGGGGCTTGGCATGTACGTCACCGAAGGCGCGCGCAATGCACTGATGAAATCCGAGCGCGAACGCTTCCTCAGCGAGGAGTGGCCGCCGCTGTACGCGCGACTGACGCGCCTTGGCCTTTCGCTGCAGGAATTGATGCACGCGGACCATCACGACGAGGAAGTGAAATGAGTGCCGTAGCGAATTCCATCGTTCATGCGCGCAATCTGACCAAGAGCTACGGCACGACCAAGGCCCTGGACGGCATCAGCTTCGACATCGAATCCGGACGCATCGTCGGCCTCATCGGCCCCAACGGTGCCGGCAAGACCACTGCACTCAAGGCGATCCTCGGCCTCGTCGATTTCACGGGCGAGCTTTCCGTACTCGGCTTCGATCCGCGCAAGCAGCGCGCCGAGCTGATGGAGCAGGTCTGCTTCATCGCCGACGTCGCGGTGCTGCCGCGCTGGATCAAGGTCAGCGAAGCGATCGAGTTCGTCGCCGGCGTGCACCCGCGCTTCTCGCGCGAAAAGTGCGAGGCTTTCCTCACGCACACCAAGATCGAACGCGCAATGCGCGTGCGCGAGCTTTCCAAAGGCATGATCGTGCAGCTGCATCTCGCGCTGGTCATGGCGATCGACGCACGCCTGCTCGTGCTCGACGAGCCGACGCTCGGCCTCGACATTCTCTATCGCAAGTCGTTCTACGAAAGCCTGCTCTCGGATTATTTCGACGAGAACAAGACGATCATCGTGACGACGCACCAGGTCGAGGAGATCGAGCACATCCTCACCGACCTCGTTTTCATCCGCGATGGCAAGATTGCGCTCGCGGCGACGATGGACGAGGTCGGCGAGCGCTACGCCGAAGTCATGGTCAATCCGGACAAGGCGGACGCCGCGCGCGCGCTGAAACCGCTCAACGAGCGGCAGATCTTCGGCAAGTCGATCTTCCTCTTCGACGGCATCGAGCGCGCGCGTCTCGCCGCGCTCGGCGAGCTGCACAAACCCAGCGTGGCCGACCTCTTCGTCGCCACCATGAAAGGGACCTACGCATGAACACGCATCAGGATCCTGCGACTGAAGGTCGCGCCGATTTCCCTTCCACGCAGCGATCGTCGCCTCGTTCCTACGACCTGTTCGGGCGTTCTCTCCCGCTGCTGCTCAAGCGCGAATACTGGGAACACCGCGGTGGCTTCCTGTGGGCGCCGATCTGGATGACGGTCGCGATCCTGACGTTCACCGTGCTCGGCATGATCACCGCCGAAGTGTTCCGGGCGAATGCGAACGTGCACGTCGGAATCTCGCTCAGCGAGCTGCGCGATCACATCACCGCGAGCGAAATGGTCAAGGCCGGCAACGCCCTCGACATGGCGCAGCTGATGTTCGGCGGCTTGACCTGCATCAGTCTCTTCTTCGTGCTGTTCTTTTATCTGCTCGGCGCGCTCTACGACGACCGCCGCGACCGCAGCGTATTCTTCTGGAAGTCGCTGCCGGTCACCGACACCGCGACCGTCGCATCGAAAGCGCTGTCGGCGATGCTGGTCGCGCCGATCATCGCGTTTGTCGTGTCGACGGCGTCGTACATCGTGTTCCTGCTGCTGGTCTGCATTTGGGCCGGCCTGCACGGACTCAATGCACTTCCCGCCGTAGCGGCTGCGCATCCGATCGGAATGACGTGGCGTCTCGCGCTGACTCTGCCATTGAGTGCGCTGTGGGCGCTGCCGACCGTCGGCTGGCTCTTGTTCTGGTCGGCCTACGTGCGCAGCAAGCCGTTTCTCTGGGCGGTGCTGATTCCGTTCCTGGCGCTGATCGCCAACTGGTGGCTCGGCAAGCTCGGCGCGCCGCATTTCACCGGCGACTTGAATCTCGCCGCGATTCTCGGACGCCTCCTGTTCAGCATCATGCCGTTGAGCTGGCTGAGTGGTTCGGGCCAGCTCGCAGTCCGCGTCAAGTTCGGCATGGAGGACGACAACATCCTCAGCGTGTTCGATCCATCGGTGGTGTATCGCTTGCTTGGCGAGCCGAATCTCTGGATCGGCGTGATCGCGGGCCTTGCCCTGCTCGCCGCGGCGATCTGGTACCGCCAACGGCGCATCGAGACTGCAAGCTGATCGCTTCAAGCTGCTGCAACGAAAAAAAAGGGCCGCGAACGCGGCCCTTTTTGCCTGTGCGAAATTCGGCGATCAACGCACGGTGTCGCTGACCACCTTGTATTTGTTGGCGCCGTCCTTCAGCAAACCCGATTGCCCGAGGTCGAGCGACCCTTCGAGCCAATACCGGGTCAGTGACTGACCCTCGCGACGCACGACGACGGCCATACCCTTGCCGACATACACGATATCGCCCGCGCGCAATTTCTCGATCGCGATGTCCGCGCCGATCGGATGTCCGTCGTTGTAGTCGCGCTCGAAGGTCGCGCGTACGGGCGAGTTGTCGGGCGGTTCGGTCGCGACCAGCAATTTCGGTTGATCGCCGCGTTCCTCGCGCAGCGAATAAATGTCGCCATGGATCGCATCGATCACCTGATAGCGATTCGCGCCCAGTTCCTTGAGCTCCGTTCGACGCAGATCGAGATCGCCGCTGAGCCAGAACATGCGCGGCCTGAGGCTTTCTCGGCGCACGACCGCACGCACCGGACCATCGACGAAGATGAAATCGCCGGGCGCCAGGCCGGAGGGCGACATCGGACCTTCGGCCGCACGGCCGTTATTGAGCGATTGTTCGAGGCGCTTTTGGATCGCGGCGATATCGGGTTTCGCCGGCGCTACCGCGGCCGGGGCGCGCGACGCGGCCGTCGCTGCCGGCGGCGCAGCCGCCGGAGCCGGAGCGACCGGTTTTGGCGCGGGCGCCGCGACCGGTGCCGGCGGTGGCGCAACGACCGGAGTGGACTCGACCGCGGCGATCGGCGGCGGCAACGTCGGCTTCGGTCCCGGCACTTCGTCGGGAACGCGCGCGACCGCTGTCGGCGCGGGCTTCGCTTCGACGCGTGCCTCGGCCTTCGGTGCGGGCTTCGCTTCGACGCGCGCCTCGGCCTTCGGCTCTGGCTTTGGCGGTTCGGCCGGCTTGTCCTCGACGCGCACCAGCACGTTTTCGTAGAAACCGTCTTTGAGCACGAGGTCGGCGGCGCCGCCGGCGCGGATCTTCGCCGCAATCTTGCCGTGCCACTGTTGCGGCGCGGTCACCACGATGCGCTTGCCCGAGGCCGCGGCTTGACGGCCGATCGAGGCAAACCGCGCATCGCCGGCGCCCGATTCGAAATCCTTTCCGGAAATGTCCACGTTCTGCTGTGCGAACGCCGTGCCCGCGGCGAGTACCGCAGCCAGTAGCAGTTTTCTTGCCTTCATTTCGTTTGCCCCACCCTCAAATCGTCTTGCCTAGACTCGCGACGGGCGATTGTCGTCGCACGCAGGCGCGCGGCATGTGCCATAGGCCACGCCCGAGCGGACACATGCGAGTGTCGCAGCACGATTTTACGTTCAGATTGACGAAGCGTTTCGTTCTCGGCCTAGCCTCCGGCCGATCCGCCGTGAATCCCGCCCTTGGTCAGCGCCGCGGGATCGAGCAGCGCCATGAGCTCCTTGCGCGTGAGCCCGGTGGTCTCGAGCGCGACTTCCAGGATCGCCCGACCTTCCTTGTAGGCCTGCTTCGCCGTCGCGGCGCCTTTTTCGTAACCGATCACCGGATTCAACGCGGTCACCAGGATCGGATTGCGGTCCAGCGCCTGCCTGATCCGATCCTCGCGCACCTTGAAGCCGGCGATCGCTTTGTCGGCGAGGAGCCGCACCGAATTCGCAAGGATTTTGATCGACTGCAACAGATTCAACGCAATCACCGGCAGCATCACGTTGAGCTGGAAGTTGCCGCTCTGCCCTGCGATCGTGATCGTCGCATCGTTGCCGATGACCTGCGCGCAAACCATCGCGACTGCTTCGGGAATCACCGGATTGACCTTGCCCGGCATGATCGAGGATCCCGGCTGCAGCGCCGGCAGCTCGATCTCGCCGAGCCCGGCGAGCGGACCCGAATTCATCCAGCGCAAGTCGTTGACGATCTTCATCAGGCTGCAGGCGAGCGTCTTCAGCTGGCCCGACAGCTCGACGGCAGCATCCTGCGAGCTCATGCCTTCGAAATAGTTGTCGGCGGATTCGAACTTGAAGCCGGTCATGCGCGAAAGCTCGGCGCAGATCGCCGGACCGAGCTTCGCATCCGCGTTGACGCCGGTGCCGACCGCCGTGCCGCCCTGCGGCAGTCGACGCACGCGCTTCAGCGCGTCGGTAATGCGCTCGATGTTCGAACGGATCTGCGCGGACCAGCCGCCGATTTCCTGCCCGAGCGTCACCGGCATCGCATCCATCAGATGCGTGCGCCCGGTCTTGGTGACGTTCTTCAATTCGCGCGCGCGGCGATCGAGCGTCTTCTTGAGATGCGCGAGTGCCGGCAGCAGTTTTTCGCTGGTGGTCAGCGCGGCGCTGACCTGGATCGCGGTCGGAATCACGTCGTTCGACGACTGACCGTTGTTGACGTCGTCGTTCGGATGCACTTTCGCGCCGCCCATCGCCGCGACGTGCGCGATGACCTCGTTAGCATTCATGTTCGACGACGTGCCCGATCCGGTCTGGAACACATCGATCGGAAAATGCGCATCGAATTCGCCGGCCGCGACGCGCTCGGCCGCTTTGCGGATCGCCTTGGCGTGCGTCTTTTTCAGGTGACCGAGATCGGCATTCGCCTGTGCCGCGGCGGACTTGATCAGCCCGAGCGCGCGAATGAACTCGCGCGGCATCGGCAGGCCGGAAATCGGAAAATTGTCGACCGCGCGCTGGGTCTGCGCGCCGTACAGCGCAGCGGCGGGCACCTTGAGTTCGCCCATGCTGTCGCGCTCGATACGGTACTCGCTCATGGTTGCCTCGAAGCGTGGAAAGCGGTCAGCGATTATAGCGGTCCGGTGTAAACTTCGAGCGTTTCCTCGAGGAAGGTCCCACGCGATGCCGCACAGCGCGCTCACCGCCTTGTCTCCGCTCGACGGCCGCTATGCGGCGAAAGTCGAGAACCTGCGCCCGATCTTCAGCGAATACGGACTGATGAAGCGGCGCGTGCAGGTCGAGGTGCGCTGGCTGCTTGCGCTGGCCGATGCGAAAGACGTCGCGGAAGTCGCAGCGTTTTCCGCGCCGGCGCGCGCGACACTGCTCGCGATCGCCGACGATTTCAGCGAAGACGACGCCGCGCGCATCAAGGCCATCGAGCGCACGACCAACCACGACGTGAAGGCCGTCGAATATTTCATCAAGGAACGTATCGCCGGCAACGCCGAGCTGTCGAAGGCCGCCGAGTTCGTACACTTCGCTTGCACCAGCGAGGACATCAATAATCTCGCTTACGCACTCATGCTGCGCGACGCACGCGCCGACGTGTTGCTGCCGACGCTCGACTCGCTGATCGCCAGGCTTCGCGATGTCGCGCACGCATTCGCTGCCGAGCCGATGCTGTCGCGCACGCACGGACAAACGGCATCGCCGACCACACTCGGCAAGGAGATCGCGAATGTGGTTGCACGGCTCGATCGCCAGCGCAATCGGATCGCCGCGGTCGAAATCGTCGGCAAGAGCAACGGCGCGGTCGGCAATTACAACGCGCATGCCGTTGCGTATCCCGATGTCGACTGGCCCGCGTTCTCGCGCCGCTTCGTCGAATCGCTCGGCATCGCATGGAACGGCTACACGACGCAGATCGAACCGCACGATGGCATCGCCGAACTCGCCGACGCGATTCGCCGCGCAAACAGCGTGCTGATCGACTTCGCGCGCGACATCTGGGGCTACATCTCGCTCGGCTATTTCCGCCAGGCTCTCAAGGCCGGCGAAGTCGGCTCGTCGACGATGCCGCACAAGGTCAATCCGATCGATTTCGAGAACGCCGAAGGCAACCTCGGTATCGCGAATGCACTCTTCGCGCATTTCTCCGAGAAGTTGCCGCTGTCGCGCTGGCAACGCGATCTGACCGATTCGACCGTGCTGCGTGCGCTCGGCACCGCGTTCGGTCATACAGCGATTGCGCTCGAAGCGCTGCTGCGCGGGATCGGCAAACTCAATATCGATTCCGCGCGGATCGCCGCCGATCTCGATGCGAACTGGGAAGTGCTCGCCGAAGCCGTGCAGACCGTGATGCGCCGCTACGGTCTTCCGGAACCGTACGAGCAGCTCAAGGCATTGACGCGCGGCGAGCGCATCACGCGCGAAGCCTTGCATGCCTTCATCAATGGGCTCGGTTTGCCGAGCGCTGCGAAACAGCGTCTTCTTGCGCTGACGCCTTCGACATATACCGGCCTCGCGAAAACGCTGGCTGCCGACATCTGAGGACCACGATGTATCTTTTCGATTTCAATGCGCGTCTCGGGCGCGTGTTCGCGTTCGGCGCGCTGCTCGCATTGCTGCTCGCGATGCCGAACCACGCAGTCAGCGCCGCCGACGCCGCGCCGGCGGCACCGACGGATTGCGCGCGATGCAACGAGTGGAATCAAGCGGTCGAACCGTTCCGTGTCTACGGCAACACCTGGTACGTCGGCCCGCACGGTCTCAGCGCCGTGCTGATCACGTCCGACGCCGGACACATCCTGATCGACGCAGCGCTCGCCCAGTCGGCACCGCAGATCGAGGCGAACATCCGCAAACTCGGCTTTCGCCTCGAAGACGTCAAGTACATCCTCAACTCGCACGCGCATTTCGACCATGCCGGCGGCATCGCCGCGTTACAGGCGATTTCGCACGCGACGGTCGTCTCGAGCTCCGATGGCGCGGCTGCGATCGAGCGCGGTCGCGGCGATCGCGGCGATCCGCAATTCCTGACCACCCCGCCGTTTCCGCCGGTGCCGAACGTGCGGCGCATCGGCGACGGCGAAACGATCAAGCTCGGCGATATCGCGATCACGGCTCATTTGACGCCGGGCCACACGCCGGGCAGCACGAGCTGGAGCTGGAAATCCTGCGCCACCGGCCGCTGCGTCGATATCGTCTTCGCGGACAGCCTCGTTGCGATTTCGGACGACGTCTATCGCTATACCGACGAGCACAGCCATCCGGGCGTGATGGCGGCGTTTCGCCGCTCGATCGCGACGATTGCGGCGCTTCCTTGCGACATCGTGCTTTCCGCGCATCCTGACGCGAGCAATTTGTGGGAACGGCGCCACGCTGCCGCAGATGGTTCTGGGCTGATCGACGGTCGCGGGTGCCGAGAGTACGCCGAGCGCGCATCGCAGCGTCTCGATCAGCGTATCGCCGACGAAAGCGCCTACGCGCACCCATGATCGAGGTCCGCGCGACGCGTCATGCGCTGCCGCTCGGCATGACCGCCGCGCGCTTCCTGCGCCGGTTCTGGCAAAAACGTCCGCTGCTGGTGCGCGGCGCCTTTCCCGCGTTCGCCGATCCGCTCATGCCGAACGATCTCGCCGGTCTCGCCGGCGAGCCGTTCGCGTTGTCGCGCATCGTGACGCGGCAACCGCGCGATCGCTGGCGCCTGCGCAGCGGGCCGTTCACCACGGCGGATTTCGCAAAGTTGCCGAAACGCGACTGGACGCTCTTGGTCCAGGACGTCGACAAGTGGGACGCCGACGTCGCCGCATTGCTCGATCGCTTCGACTTCCTGCCGAGCTGGCGCATCGACGACATCATGGTCAGCTACGCGGTCGGCGGCGGTTCGGTCGGCGCGCACGTCGATCAATACGACGTGTTCCTGCTGCAGGGACGCGGACGCCGCCACTGGCGTATCAGCACGGATGCCGACGCGCCGAAGGATTTTCGCGAAGACGCCGAGATCCGGCTGCTGCGCAAGTTCACGCCGACGCACGAGTGGGTGCTCGAGCCCGGCGACATGTTGTATCTGCCGCCGGGCGTGCCTCATCACGGCGTCGCGCTCGGCGAGTGTCTGACTTACTCGATCGGGATGCGTGCGCCATCGGCGGCTGAGCTCGTTCTCGATTTCGCCGAAACGTTTGCGGAGACATTGCCCGAGGAATTGCGGTTCGGCGATGCGGATCTCGAGCGCGCGACGCGTTGCGGCGAAATCGACGGCGCGGCCTTTGAGCGCCTGCTGCGTGCGATGCCTTGGTTGAGGGTTCTGGGTGGTTTGCGTGATTCCGGGACAGAAAGATTCCGGCGCGAACGAGGGACTGATGGCTGTTCGGGCAGCGTTGGCTCGTCAATGTTTCGTACGTGGTTCGGCCGTTTCATCACGCGCTACCGCAGTGCGCATGCGGCGATGCCACGGACTCGGCCGATCACCGATGCCCAGTTCGAACGCGCCTTCGCCACTCCGACCGAAGGCGTGCGGAATCCGTGGTCGCGCGCGGCATGGATGCGTTCGACGGTTGGCGCAACGCTGTTCGTCGGCGGAACCGAGCACGCGTGCTCGATTCCGTTCGCGGAACTCGCCTGCTCGCGCGCGCCGATGCCGCTCGATCGCGTCCGCTCGCGCAAAGACCGCGACGCGCTGCGCAGCCTGATCAATCTCGGCCATGTCACGCTGCGCACATCGAAACGCCGGAGCCGGAGATGATTCGCGAAGGTTTTCGCGTCGAGCCCGCGGACTGGATCACCGATCTCGACGCGCTGCGCGTCGTGCGGGATCAGGTGTTCGTGGTCGAACAAGGCGTGCCGGTCGAGGACGAGTGGGATGCGCACGATGCGCGCTCGCGTCACGTGATCGCGCGCGATGCCGAAAATCGTCCGATCGGAACCGGACGCCTCACACCCGATCGACTGATCGGCCGC
Organism: uncultured Gammaproteobacteria bacterium; assembly: GCA_963834755.1. GTDB lineage: Bacteria > Pseudomonadota > Gammaproteobacteria > Xanthomonadales > Rhodanobacteraceae > Dokdonella_A. Next base: position 301,747 of record CAWICQ010000012.1, on the reverse strand, counting down.
ATGGCCGTGCTCACCGAATGGCGCGGCCGCGGCGTCGGCGAGGCGTTGCTCAACGCGCTGCTCGATCAAGGGCGCGCGCTCGGTTATCCGGCGGTCGAGCTGCACGCGCAGGTACAGGCGATTTCGTTTTACGCGAAATACGGCTTCCAAGCCTACGGCGACGAGTTCGTCGAATGCGATATCCGGCATCGCATGATGCGGCTCGATCTCGCCGCGCCGGAACCGCGCGTCGCGGCGCCGCTGCCGCCGCGTCCGGAAGCGCGCGCGTTCGTGGCCGAGGATCGCGAGCAGGCGGTCGCCGCGATCGCTGATCTTCTCGCCGATAGCGCGCACGAGATCGCGATCTACACGCGCGATCTTGATCCGGCACTTTTCGACGTGCCCGCCATCCTCGATGCGATCAAGCGCATTGCGCTCTCCGGCCGGCGCGCCCGCGTGCGCATCCTGATCCAGGAGCCGAGAAGACCTCTGGCGGAGGGACATCGCCTGCTCGCGCTCGCGCAGCGGCTGCCGAGCGCCATCGAATTCCGCACGCCTGAGGATGAGCACGACCGCCAGTACGCCTCGGCATTCCTGATCAACGACCGCCGCGGCTATCTGTTCCGCATCCTGGCCAGCCGAAACGAGGGCGAAGGCTCGACTTATGCACCCGGCCGGCACGCCCAGCTGCGCGAGTATTTCGACCAGGTCTGGGAGCGCTCGGTGCCGAGCGAAGAGCTGCGTCAGCTTGCGCTTTGAGGGGCGTATCCGGGCCGTTTCGAGGCGCGTTGCCGCCATTGTCATCAGGCTGGAAGGACGCATATCGATGATGCGGCGATGCAGCACGACGCTCCGCCTGTGGCTATAATTCCGCGGTTCTCGGCGCCGCCGGCGCTGAGGCTGGCGTGTATGACGCGGCGCGCACGTGGCGCGCCTTTTCGTCTCGACGGTGTGAGAGTGTGAGCGCGAATCTTCTTCAGGAATTTCAGGCGTCTTCGCCGATCGCCGGCGGCAATGCCGCGTTCGTCGAAGGCCTATATGACCGGTATCTCGCCGATCCGGCTTCCGTCAGTGCCGAGTGGCGCTCGTATTTCGATTCGCTCAAAGGGCGCGAAGCCGGCGACGTGCCGCATTCGATCGTCATCGAACGCATCGAGAACGCGCAGCGGCTGAACGGTCATGCGCACGCGCTGGCCGCCGCGCCGGTCGCCGATGCCCAAGCGAACAAGCAGGCCGGCGTGCTCAAGCTGGTCACCGCGTATCGATCGCGTGGGCATCTCGCCGCGCAGCTCGATCCGCTCGATCTCGAACATACGTTCCCGGCGTCCGATCTCGAAGCGCTGGGCCTGCTGCCGCGTCCGGCCGCGCCCGATCTCGATCCATCCTTCCACGGTCTCGAAAGCGCCGATCTCGACAAGGAGTTCAGCACCGGATCGCTGGCCGGTCCGCAGCGGCTGAAGCTGCGCGATCTCATCGCGCTCTTGAAGGCGACCTATGCGAGCTCGATCGGCACCGAGTTCATGCACATTTCCGATGCCGAGCAGCGCCGCTGGGTGCACGAGCAGCTTGAACGCGCCGGCGGAAAGTTCGGGCTCAGCGTTGCCGAGAAGAAACACATTCTCGAAAAGCTGACGCAGGCCGACGGCCTGGAGCGCTATCTGCATACGAAGTACGTCGGCCAGAAGCGCTTCTCGCTCGAAGGCGGCGATAGCCTGATTCCGCTGCTCGACGAGGTGGTCAATCGCGGCGGCGCCGACGGCATGAACGACATGGTGCTCGGCATGGCGCACCGCGGGCGCCTCAACGTGCTCGTCAACATTCTCGGCAAGCCGCCGCAGAAATTGTTCGCCGAGTTCGACGGCAAGTACGACCACGTGGACGACCCCGCGCATTCGGGCGACGTGAAGTATCACCTCGGCTTCAGCGCGAACGTGAAGACGCCGGGACGCACGGTGCATCTCGCGCTCGCGTTCAATCCTTCGCATCTCGAGATCGTCGATCCGGTCGTCGCCGGATCCGTGCGCGCTCGCCAGGTGCATCGGCGCGACGATGCGCGCGAGCACGTCGTGCCCGTGCTGATCCACGGCGACGCTTCGTTCGCCGGTCAGGGCGTGGTGATGGAATTGTTCAACATGTCGCAGGCGCGCGGATTCTGCGTCGGCGGCACGATCCACATCGTCATCAACAACCAGGTCGGTTTCACGATTTCGAATCCGCACGACGCGCGTTCGACGCTGTACTGCACCGACGTCGCCAAGATGGTCAACGCGCCAGTGTTCCATGTGAACGGCGACGATCCGGAAGCGGTGCTGTTCGTCGCACGTCTCGCGTTCGATTTCCGGCAGAAGTTCAAGCGCGACGTGGTCATCGATCTCGTCTGCTATCGCCGCCACGGACACAACGAAGCGGACGAGCCCGCCGCGACGCAGCCGCTGATGTATCAGGTGATTCGCGCGCGACCGACCGCACGCGAGCTGTACGCCAACAGGCTCATCGCCGAGGGCATCATCGGCGATAGCGATGCGCAAGCCCTCGTCGACGGTTATCGCAAGAAGCTCGAGGAAGGCACGCCGATCGCCGATCTCGATCCGAGCTTCACCGATGAATATGCCGTCGACTGGTCCAAGCATCTGCGCATGACGCTCGATGAGACCGTCGCGACTGCTGTCCCGAAGGAAAAACTGGCCGAGCTCAACCGCAAGATCATCACCCTTCCCGCGGGCGTGGTCGCGCATCCGCGCGTCGCGAAGATCTACGACGATCGCGCGAAAATGGCCGCCGGCGAGCAGCCGATGGACTGGGGCTTCGCCGAGAATCTCGCCTATGCAACGCTGATCGACGATGGCTACAACCTGCGCCTGGTTGGTCAGGACTCCGGCCGCGGCACGTTCTTCCACCGTCATGCGGTGATCCACGACCAGAAGAGCGGCGGCGATTACACGCCGCTTGCGACCGTGCGCGAGTCCGCCGATGTGGCCATAGTCGACTCGCTGCTCAGCGAGGAAGCGGTGATGGGGTTCGAATACGGCTACTCGACCGCCGAACCGCGCACGCTCAACATCTGGGAAGCGCAGTTCGGAGATTTCGCCAACGGTGCGCAAGTCGTCATCGACCAGTTCATCTCGTCGGGCGAAGCGAAGTGGAATCGCATGTCCGGTCTGTGCCTGTTGCTGCCGCATGGTTACGAAGGCCAGGGCCCAGAACACAGCTCGGCGCGCCTCGAGCGCTATCTGCAGCTCTGCGCGTTGGAGAACATGCAGGTCTGCGTACCGACGACACCGGCGCAGATGTTTCACATGCTGCGCCGGCAGATGCTGCGCAACGTGCGCAAGCCGCTGATCGTGATGACGCCGAAATCTCTGTTGCGACACAAGCTCGCGGTGTCGACGCTGAACGATCTCGAGAACGGAACGTTCCAGCTCGTCATTCCGGACACGATTGCGAAGAACGCGAAGAAAGTGCGCCGCGTCGTGCTGTGTTCGGGCAAGGTCTACTACGATCTGATCGACGACGCGACGAAGCGCAACGTCGAAGACGTCGCGATCGCGCGCGTCGAGCAGCTTTATCCATTCCCGCGCAAGGAAGTCGGCGTCGAGCTTGCAAAATATGCCGCCGCCAAGGAGCTCGTCTGGTGTCAGGAAGAGCCGATGAATCAGGGCGCGTGGTATCAGATCAAGCACCACCTGCAGGCGGTGTTGTCGCCGAAACAGTCGCTGAGTTACGCGGGACGCATGCGCTCGCCGGCGCCGGCGTGCGGACACCTTTCTACGCACGTCGCCGAACAGGCGGCGCTGGTCGACCAGGCGCTCATCGCGCCGGCCGGCACCGATTACGCAGGAGAGTGATCGTCATTCCGGCAAACGCCGGAATCCAGTTTTGTAAGCTGCGCGAAGAAGAACTGGCTCGCGGCCTTTGCCGGGATGACGAATGAAAAGTCGCAATGGTTTCAAAGAACAAGCGCGCTTGAGCAAAGGACCGTTTATGACGATCGAAGTCAAAGTGCCGGTGCTGCCGGAATCCGTTTCCGACGCTACGATTGCGAGCTGGCACAAGAAGCCCGGCGACGCGGTCAAGCGCGACGAGAATCTCGTCGATCTCGAAACCGACAAGGTCGTGCTCGAAGTGCCGGCGCCGGTGGACGGCGTGCTCAAGGAAATCAAGCAGGACACCGGCGCGACGGTGACGAGTCAGCAGCTGCTCGCGGTCATCGAGGAAGGTGCGGCGGCGGCTCCTGCGAAAGCCGGCGCGGCGAAGAGCGAGGCGAAAGCGCCACCGAAAATCCAAGCCGCCACGTCGGCCTCGGCGCCGATTTCTCCTTCGGATGCTTCATCGTCCGAAGGCGACGATGCGCCCGCCAGCTCCCAGCCCGGCAAGGGCTTAGGCGATCTTTCACCGGCGGGTCAGCGCGTCGCGACCGAGAACAAGATCAATCCGTCGAACGTGCCTGCAACGGGCCGTGACGGTCGCATAACCAAGGAAGACCTCGTCAACTTCATGCGCGCACCAAGCGGCGCGCCGGCTTCGGCGCCGACCGCGAAATCGACGCCGGGCGCGCGTCCGGAAGAACGCATCGCGATGACGCGCATGCGCGCGAAGATCGCCGAACGCCTGATGCAATCGAAGAATTCGATCGCGATGCTGACCTCGTTCAACGAGATCAATCTCGCGAAAGTCGCGACGATGCGCAAGGAGCTCGGCGAGCAGTTCGAGAAAACCAACGGCATCAAGCTCGGCTACATGAGTTTCTTCGTCAAGGCGGCGTGCGAGGCGCTCAAACGTCATCCGATCGTCAACGCATCGGTCGACGGCAACGACATCATTTATCACGGCTACCAGGACATCTCGGTCGCGGTGTCGACCGACAAGGGCCTGGTCACGCCGGTGCTGCGCGATGCGCAGTCGATGAGCTTCGCCGAGATCGAAAAAGCGATCGCGACATTCGCCAAGAAAGCGCGCGAAGGCGGACTGACGCTCGACGATCTGCAGGGCGGAACGTTCACGATCACCAACGGCGGCACGTTCGGTTCGTTGTTTTCGACGCCGATCGTGAATCCGCCGCAGAGCGCAATCCTCGGCATGCACACGATCAAGGAACGCGCGATCGTCGACAACGGCCAGGTCATCGCCGCGCCAATGATGTACGTCGCGATCAGCTACGACCATCGCGTCATCGACGGCAAGGACGCGGTGCTGTTCCTGGTCGATATCAAGAATCAGCTGGAGAATCCGCAGCGGATGCTGCTCGGGATGTGATTTTGATTTTCAGCCCTTCCCCCTCAAGGGGAAGGGTGTTCGGCTCGAAATAGCGCCAACAACGACTTCGACGAACTCATCATTCGCGTGCACACCATCCCCACCCTGCCGTTGGAAGGGGGCCGGATGCGGAAAAGGAAATTTTCTGATGGACAAATTCGACATCATCGTCATCGGCGCCGGCCCCGCCGGCTATCACGCGGCGATCCGCGCGGCGCAGCTCGGCCTCAAAGTCGCGTGCATCGACGAGTGGATCGGCAAGGACGGCAAGCCCGCACTCGGCGGTACGTGTCTCAACGTCGGCTGCATTCCTTCGAAGGCCGTACTCGATTCGTCGCGTCAGTTCTGGAACTTGCAAAATCACTTCGACGTGCATGGCATCACGACCAAGGGTGCAGCGATCGACGTCAAGACGATGATCGCGCGCAAAGACAAGATCGTGAAGCAGTTCACCGGCGGGATCGCACTCCTGTTCAAGGGCAACAAGATCACGCCGTTCTACGGCAGGGGCAAGCTCCTCAAGGATCGTCAGGTCGAAGTGACGGCGGCCGACGGCAGCAAGCAGACGATCGCCGCAACCAATGTGGTCATTGCGACCGGCTCGGTGCCGATCGAACTCCCGTTCGCGAAGTTCGACGGCAAGTTCATCGTCGACAATGCCGGCGCGCTCGATTTCGACAGCGTGCCGAAACGGCTCGGCGTGATCGGCGCCGGCGTGATCGGTCTCGAACTCGGCAGCGTGTGGAAGCGGCTCGGCAGCGACGTCACGATCATCGAAGCGCTGCCGGAATTCCTGTCGACCGCAGATGCGGACATCGCAAAATCAGCGGCGCGCGAGTTCGCCAAGCAAGGTCTCAAGATCGAGCTCGGCGCGAAACTTTCGAAGGCCGAGATCAAGGGCAACGAAGTCAACCTCACCTACTCGAGCAAAGACGGCGAAAAGAAACTCACTGTCGACAAACTATTGGTCTCGGTCGGTCGACGCGCTTACACGACCGGCGCATTCGCCGACGGCACCGGCGTCAAGCTCGATGATCGCGGTCGCGTCAGCGTCGACGAGCATTGCTGGACCGGCGTCGAAGGCATCTGGGCGGTCGGCGATTGCGTGCGCGGGCCGATGCTCGCGCACAAGGGTTTCGAGGAAGGCATCATGGTCGCCGAGATCATTGCCGGTAAGCCAGGACACGTGAATCTCGAGACGATTCCGTGGGTGATTTATACCGAACCCGAAATTGCCTGGGTCGGCAAGACCGAGCAGCAGTGCAAGGACGAAGGCATTCCGTACAAAACGGGATCATTTCCATTTGCGGCCGTCGGCCGCGCGGTTGCGATGAACGAGCCTGCTGGTCTCGTCAAGGTCATCGCGCATGCGGATACCGATCGCATTCTGGGTTGCCATCTGGTCGGCGCGAACGTATCGGAGCTCGTTGCCGAATGCGTCGTCGCGATGGAGTTCAAGGGATCGTCGGAAGATCTCGCACGTATCGTGCATGCGCATCCGACGTTGAGCGAAGCCGTGCATGAAGCGGCGATGTCGGTGGACAAGCGGGCCATTCACAAGATGAATTGAGTTGCAGCTGGACTCGACGTCCCCAAGAAACGCGTTCTCCCCCGCCACGAGGCGAGTGGTGTTCTGCGCGGTGAGGGACGCGCTCATTGAAGGAACGATCAGGCCATCGCACCCTCAATTATGATGAATAGATTGATCCCAGTTTTCCTTGCGGCACTGATGCTCGGCCAAGTCGGCGGGGCCGAGCCTTCAGCGGTCGACGTTCTACGGGCCAAGTTCCCCAATGGGATTCCCTGGAACGTGGAGGTCTCTGACATCGCGGGCACGAGCCTCGGCTCGCTTAGAATGCGTATTACATCGATCCCCGCAAGCTCCTGCCTCGGTGATATGACGACCGGCGTGAGAGTCGAGTTCATTCGCGAGCAAAGCGCCTCACTAAAACTGGCGATTGCCTCCTACGGTGTTGCCAAATTCACAAACAACAACGTCAAGATCGACCTCACCGGCGGAATGTGTGACGCCTACTTGATCATGAATGGCAACATGAAGGCGGACGGATCGTCGACGGGAGAGGTCTACAAGTTTGGTATGAGGGGTGGGAACGATGTCGGCACTTACCGCGCCACAGTAGGTGAATAACTGTTGTTCTTGCCTTGAGGTGCGACGAGCTTCTCCTGGGCGCGAATCCAGATACCGAAAAGACGAGACGACCGTCACCCTAGCCATGACTTTTTCTTCCTTCCGCGCATTCCGCATCCACAACGACAAATCCGGCTACCGCGCCGGCATCGAAGACATGCGGACCGACGAACTCTCGCCCGGCGAGGTTCTCGTCAAGGTCGCGTACTCATCCGTCAATTACAAAGACGCGCTTGCCGGCACCGGCAAAGGCAAGATCCTGCGCCAGTTTCCGCTGAACGGCGGCATCGACGTCGCGGGTTACGTCGCGGCTTCGGGCGATCCGCGATACAAGGAAGGCGATCAGGTGCTATGCACCGGCAGCGGGCTCAGCGAGACGCGCGACGGCGGTTTCGCCGAGTACGCGCGACTCGAATCGAAATGGACGATTCCGCTCCCAGCGGGCCTCACGCTGCGCGAATCGATGGCGCTCGGCACGGCTGGGTTCACGGCCGCGCTCGCGCTGTTTCAGATGACGCGCAACGGACAGACGCCCGAGATGGGCCCGATCGTCGTAACCGGCGCAACCGGCGGCGTCGGATCGCTCGCGATCGACATCCTGACGCGCGCCGGATTCGAAGCGCACGCGATCACCGGCAAGGTCGAACATTTCGATTACCTCACCGGCCTGGGCGCGCAGCAATGCATCGCGCGCACCGAGCTCTACTGGGGCCAGCGTCCGCTCGAAACCGCGCATTGGGCCGGCGCGATCGACAACGTCGGCGGCGACATGCTCGCCGGCTTGACGCGAGTGATGAAGCCATACGCAAACATCGCGATCTGCGGCAACGCGGGCGGCATCGACCTCGCGACCACGGTCATGCCGTTCATCATTCGCGGCGTCAGCCTGCTCGGCGTTGCCTCGGCAGGCACCGCGCGCACGATTCGCGAGCGCGTCTGGGAACATCTCGCCGGCGACTGGAAGCCGGTGCATCTGGATCGGATTGCGTCGAAGGAAGTCTCGCTCGACGAGCTACCGGCCGTGTTCTCGACGATGCTAGAAGGCAAGTCACTCGGCCGGACGGTCGTGCGCATCGCGTGATGCGAGTCGCGAAGCGGTCGGTGGAATGATTTCATTTTTTTGATCCGGCATTGAACAACCGAAGGCGCAGCGCGCGATACGCCTGCCCGAAGATCAATCACTTGCGCGATTCCTTTCAGTACCGTCACACCATGAGAGAGTGCGCAGCGCGTTTTTGCAACCGCCGGCTAGCCCGGCGCGTCAAGGCGTGTTTAGAATGCAGCGGGCATTTTGTCCGGGGTGAGACGTCCACATGGCGCGCATACTGATCGTCGATGATTCGCCGTCGCAGCTTGTCGGCATGCGGCGCACCGTCGAGAAGCTCGGCCATCAGGTTGTCACGGCAGAGGACGGCGCCGCGGGCGTCGAAACCGCCAAGCGCGAGTTGCCCGATCTGATCCTGATGGACGTCGTCATGCCGAACCTCAACGGTTTCCAGGCGACGCGCACGATCGCGAAGGATCCGAAGACGAGTCACATCCCGATCATCCTGGTCACGACCAAGGATCAGGACACCGACCGCGTCTGGGGTTTGCGTCAGGGCGCGAAAGCGTACGTGACCAAACCGATCGACGAAGCCGAGCTCACGCGCACGATCAACGAGTATCTGCCGGCGGCATGAGCGACATTGTCTCGCGGAGAATGATCCGCGATTTTGTTCGAGGCGACGTGTGTCGCGGGAGTTCTGCACTCCGAGCGCGCCCTCACCCGCCCTGCGGGCGACCTCTCCCGCTTGCGGGAGAGGTGAGCTGCAAGCCTTTATGAGACCGCTCAATCCCCTCTCCCGCTTGCGGGAGAGGTGAGCTGCAAGCCTTTATGAGACCGCTCAATCCCCTCTCCCGCTTGCGGGAGAGGGTTAGGGTGAGGGCAAGCTAAGTCGTCCCCTCACGCGCGCGGATCGAAATCGAACTCGTCTTCCATTTGCTTGTAGAGCTCTTTCTGCCGCGCCGTATCCGCTTTCGGCGCGCGCACTTCGAGCATGACGATCTGGTCGCCCGGCGCCGCACCCGGCCAGCCGCGACCGCGCAGGCGCAATTTGCGTCCGCTGTCGGATCCCGCCGGAATGCGCAGTTCCACCGGCCCGCCCAGTGTCGGCACTGGCACCGTTGCGCCGAGCGCGGCTTCCCACGGCGCGACGGGCAGCGTCAAGAGCACATTGCGACCTTCGAGCGTAAAACGATCGTCGTCGCGAAAATGGATCTCGAGCAGGAGATCGCCGGCCTGACCGCCGCTCGCACCCGGATAGCCCTGGCCCGCGAGACGAATCTGCTTGCCCGGCACGATGCCGGCCGGAATGCGGACTTCGAGCGTGCGATCGCCGCTGCCGTCGCGCAGGCTGATGCGCTCGCTGCCGCCGTGATACGCGGTTTCCAGCGGAATCGCGATCTGCGCGTGCATATCGCGTCCGCGATGCGGACCACGCGCGCCGCGCGCACCCACGCGACCGAACAGCGATTCGAAGAAATCGCTGAAATCCTCGCCGCCGCCGCCCGCGTCTTCGAATCCGAAATCGCCACCCCTGCCCTGCCAGTTCGGCGGCGGTCCGCGAAACTCGTCGCCCGCGCGATAGCCGCCGGCACGCAATTGATCGTAGGCCTGCCTGCGCGAGGCATCCTTGAGCGCTTCGTAGGCTTCGTTGACCGCTTTGAATTTTTCCTCGGCGCCGGTTTCCTTGCTGACGTCGGGATGATATTTGCGTGCGAGCCGGCGATACGCCGACTTGATGTCGGCGTCCTTCGCGTCAGGCTTGACGCCGAGAACCTCGTAATAATCCTTGAACTGCATCAGCTCCCTCGCGTGCGTGTTTCAGCTGATTGCGGCGATGCGCCGCGGTGTCGCGTCGCGACCATTGTAGATCGCGAGTCGCTGCGTTGCCGCCAACGAAAAATGGCCTGCGGCAGATTGACCGCCGCAGGCCATCAGGTCACGTCCTTTTGCGAGCGGTCCGGTGCTCGTTATTCCTGTCCGGCGCGATTGGGCGCTCGGTTCCGGATTCGCGCACGTCCTGTGCGATCCGGGATATTGGAGCCGTTGGGTGCCGGCTCGCGTGGATCAGCACACATCTGTGCGCTGTCCGGCGTGCGCCCTAAGGCAATGGATCCCGGATCGGCGCACATCCATGTGCTGTCCGGGATGAGGGCGTCGTGCCCTCAGTTGACATTGATGCGGCGCGGTGCGGTCTCGGGACGCTTCGGAATCGTAACCTCGAGTACGCCGTGCTTGCCGACGGCCTTGATGCCTTCCGCGTCAGCGCTGTCCGGCAGCGCGAAGCGACGATAGAACAGGCCGTGCGAGCGCTCGATGCGCGTCGACTTGCCGTTCTGCTCGCTCGATTCCGCCTTGCGCTCGCCCTTGATCGAGAGGATGCCCTTTTCCATCGTGATCTCGATATCCTTCGGATCGACGCCGGGAATGTCGGCGAAGATGACGAAGCGGCTGTCCTCTTCCTTGATGTCGACGCGCGGCGTCCACTGACTGGTGACGACGTTCGACTGATCGGTCTCTTCACTGGTGAAAAGACGGTCGAACGCATTCCTGACTTCGTTCTGGAAATTGCTGCCGTGGACGTGCCACGGGCTGTAACGGGCAATGGTCATGATCCTCTCCGCGAAATGGTGTGCGGCCTGAGCGCCGCGTGTTGGAAAGGTTTGGGTCGGCTGTGGGCCTTTCAAGAGTTCTTCGTGCGGGAAATTCGCAGCGCAACCTCCGCAAGCGTCCATCTCGAACCCTTCTCCCGCTTGCGGCAGACAAGACGGCAGGAATGCCGTTTTGCGCGGCCAAGCCGCCCCAAGGGCGAGTGCCCGGGACGGCGCGGGCACCACCGGCAGGCGGATGAGGGCAAGCGCTCCAAACGCGCCCCGAACGCCACCTAACGTATCATCCGCGCCGACCTCCGCATTTCCCTGATATCCAAGGAGCAACAAGATGACGATCAAAGTCGGCGAGCGCATTCCCAACGCAACGCTCAACGTGCTGAAGGACGGCGTACAGGCCGTGTCGACGGACGATATTTTCAAAGGCAAGAACGTCGTGCTGTTTTCCGTGCCGGGCGCGTTCACGCCGACCTGCTCTTCGAAGCACCTGCCCGGCTATGTGGAAAAATTCGCAGAATTCAAGCAGCACGGCGTCGACGTCGCCTGCCTCGCGGTCAACGATGCCTTCGTGATGGACGCCTGGGCGAAGAATCAGCACGTGCCGGACGGCTTGATGATGCTCGCAGACGGCAACGGCACGTTCTCGAAAGCGCTGGGCCTGGAGATGGACGGCTCGGCATTCGGCCTCGGCATGCGCGGCAAGCGGTTCGCGCTCTATGCCGAAGATGGCGTGGTCAAGAAGCTCAACATCGAAGCGCCCGGCGAATTCAAGGTGTCTGACGCCAAGACGATGCTCGAAGCGATCAGCTGACGTGGTGGCGCCGCTCGCCCTGACCTTGGTTCTGTTCTGGCTCGCGCTGTTTCACGCGCTGCCGGCCGTGCTCGTGATCGGCTCTCGTCGCGTGCGCGGCAGGGACCTTGAGCTCTGGGTGATCGCGGTGTTGTTCACCTCGTGGCTCGGCTTCGTCGCGTTCATGGTCGTCACGACGATGGACCGCGAGCAGCGACGCGCGGCTGACGCGACGATGGCGCAGAAGCGCCGCGCGATGCCCGTGCTCGACATTTCGGATCATCGGCCGGATTAGCAACTCGTCGTCCCGGCGAAGGCCGGGACGACGGAGTGATTACTCCGTGGCCGGCGGCTCGATAGCCGACGGGTCGCCGGCACCGACCACATCGCTGTCGATGCCGTTGCCTTCCTCCGCGAGCGCGTCAACGCGCACCACGCCGACCAGCGCTTCCTCGGCGGGCAGACGAATCAGCGTAACGCCCTGCGTATTGCGCCCGACGCGCGCGACTTCGGCCGCGCGCGTGCGCACCAGCGTGCCGAGATTCGAGATCAGCATCAGCTCGTGACTTTCGCCGAGCTGCACGGCGCCGATCAGCGCGCCGTTGCGCTCCGAACACTGGATTGCGATCACGCCCTGCGTGCCGCGGCCCTTGCGCGGATAGTCGGCGAGCTCGGTGCGCTTGCCGAAGCCGCGCTCGGTCGCGGTGAGGACGTCATCTTCGCCATCGACGACGATCAGGCTCACGACGTGCTCGCCCGATGCGAGCCTCATGCCGCGCACGCCGGTCGCGGTGCGGCCCATCGAGCGCACTTCGTCCTCGGCGAAACGCACGGCTTTGCCATTTGATGCGAACAGCATGATGTCGCGCGTGCCGTCGGTGATCTGCACGTCGACCAGCGCATCGCCATCGTCCAGACCGATCGCGATCTTGCCGCGCTGCAGCTGGAAAGCGAACTCGGTCAGCGGCGTTTTCTTGACCGTGCCGTTCCTGGTCGCGAAGAACACGTAGCGATCTTCGGCAAACTCGCGCACCGGCTGCACCGCCTGCACTTTCTCGTCCGGCTCGAGCGGCAGCAGATTGACGATCGGCTTGCCGCGCGCATTCGGACCTGCGTCCGGCAATTGATGCACCTTGAGCCAGAACACGCGGCCGGCGCTCGTGAACGTCAGCAGCGTGTCGTGCGTATTGGCGATCCAGAGTTTCTCGACGAAATCCTCTTCCTTCATCGCGGTCGCCGAACGGCCTTTTCCGCCGCGGCGCTGCGCGCGGTAGATACTGACCGGTTGGCGTTTCGCGTAGCCCGCGTGCGACAACGTCACGACCACATCTTCGGGCGCGATCAAATCGAGGATGTCGAGGTCTTCCTGGCTCGACTGGATCACCGTGCGACGCGCGTCGCCGTATTGTTCCTTGAGCTCGATCAACTCGTCGCGGATGACCTTCAGAAGCTTTTCCGGATCCTCGAGGATTGCGATCAGCCCGGCGATCGTCGTCAGCAGAGCCTTGTATTCGTCGCTGAGTTTTTCCTGCTCCAGACCGGTCAGGCGATTGAGGCGCATCTCGAGAATCTGCGTCGCCTGAATTTCGGTGAGCTGGTAGCCATCGGGACGCAGACCCGCATCGGCCGGCATGTCTTCCGGACGCGACGCCTCTGCGCCTGCCGCCTGCAGCAGCGCACCGACCAACCCCGCTTCCCATCGGCGCGCCAGCATGCGTTCGCGCGCTTCGTCCGTGTTCGGCGATGTCTTGATCAACTCGATCATCTCGTCGATGTTGGCAAGCGCAACCGTCAGGCCTTCGAGAACGTGTGCGCGAGAGCGCGCCTTGCGCAGATCGAAGATCGTGCGGCGCGTGACGACTTCGCGCCGGTGGCGAATGAACGCATCGAGGATCTCGCGCAGGCTGAGCGTGCGCGGCTGGCCGTCGACCAGAGCCACCATGTTGATGCCGAACGTGACCTGCAGCTGCGTCTGCTGAAACAGGTTGTTGAGCAGCACGTCGGCCGCCGTATCGCGGCGCACTTCGATGACGATGCGCAGACCGTCCTTGTCGGATTCATCGCGCAAGCCGTCCGACTGGATGCCTTCGAGCTTCTTTTCCTTGACCAGCTCGGCGATCTTTTCGATCAGCCGCGCCTTGTTCACCTGATACGGGATTTCGGTGACGATGATCGTCTCGCGACCGTTGTCGTCGGTCTCGATCTCGGTCTTCCCGCGCACCAGAATGCGGCCGCGGCCGGTCTTGTACGCTTCGACGATGCCGGCCGAGCCGTTGATGATGCCCGCGGTCGGAAAATCCGGACCCGGCACGAGATGCATCAGCTGGTCGAAGCCGAGCTCCGGATCGTCGATCAGCGCGATGCACGCCGAGACGACTTCGCCGAGATTGTGCGGCGGCACGTTGGTCGCCATGCCGACCGCGATGCCGGCCGAGCCGTTGACGAGCAGGTTCGGCAGGCGCGTCGGCAGCACCGACGGTTCTTGCTCCTTCTCGTCGTAGTTCGGAACGAAATCGACCGTGTCCTTGTCGAGATCGGCGAGCAGTTCCGATGCCAGATGTTCGAGCCGGCACTCGGTGTAGCGCATCGCCGCGGCGTTGTCGCCGTCGATCGATCCAAAGTTGCCCTGGCCGTCGATGAGCGGATAGCGCAGCGAGAAATCCTGCGCCATGCGCACCAGCGTGTCGTAGATCGAGGAATCGCCATGCGGGTGATATTTGCCCATCACTTCGCCGACGATGCGTGCGCACTTGACGTACGGACGATTCCAGACGTTGTTCGCTTCCTGCATGCCGAACAGCACGCGGCGGTGTACGGGTTTCAATCCGTCGCGCACGTCGGGCAGTGCGCGCCCGACGATCACGCTCATTGCGTAGTCGAGATAACTCTGCCGGACTTCGTCCTCGATATTGACGCGAATGATTTCTCTGGCCAGCTCAGCCATCAGGCTTTTCTTCCTGGAAAAACGCTTGTTTCTGGGCGCGTTCCGGGACGGCTCGGAGTGGCCGTTTCGGACCCGCATGGGGAATGCGGAATTGTACCACAACGGGCCCGCCAAAGTGGCCGGATTTCCCTGATTTCTGACGGACTTAGCGCCGCTTTAAGCGCCGCTTCTAAGCCCCGGTAAATGGCTCGTCCGGATCAGGCGTTTTCGCCCTTTGGCGTGCGAAAAATCCAGTACTTGGACGACAGGAAATTGACCATGGCGCCGGCGATCGAACCTGCCGCGACGCCGATCGCCGGCCAGGAGCGCACCAGCGGCCACGACGCGACCAGCGCTGCGTATGTGCCGTAGTTCAGCGCGAAGCCGCCGGCCATGGCGATGATGTATCGCGCGAGTTCGCGACGGCGGCTGCCGCTGCTCCTGCCGGCGAACGTGTATTTGCGGTTGAAGCTCCAGGTCGTCGTCGCTGCGGCGAGAAACGAAACGAGTCGCGCCTCGTACGGATTCACCGCCCATTCGCGCACCAGGAATTGCACGATGCCGGCATCGACGACGAAGCCGATCAGGCCGCTGATCGCGAACAGAAGGATTTGTTTGCGCAATGCCATGTGGGCGGTCCGGCCGGCTCGCGCGACGTCAGCCGGTCACGGCGGTTGCCGAGCGCCCGGCGGAACCGAACAGCGCTTTCATGCGCGCGGCATCCGGTTTCTCGACGACGCCGCGTTCGGTCACGATGACATCGATCAGCGCGGCAGGCGTCACGTCGAAGACCGGATTCCACGCCTTCGCTCCGGCAACCACCGTGGGATGTCCACCATAAGCCAGCATTTCGTCGGGCGAGCGCAATTCGATGTCGATCGCCGCGCCGTCGGGCGTCGCCATGTCGATCGTCGATGAAGGCGCCACGACCATGAACTTCACGCCGTGATGCCGCGCGGCGATCGCGAGCTGATACGTGCCGATCTTGTTGGCCGTGTCGCCGTTGGCGGCGATTCGATCCGCGCCGACGACAACCCATTGCACGTCGCCCGTCTTCATCAGATGCGCCGCTGCAGAATCCGCGATCAGATGCGCCGGAATGCCGTCGCGCTGAAGTTCCCACATCGTCAATCGCGCGCCTTGCAGCCAGGGGCGCGTTTCGCCGGCGAATACGCGTGCGATGCGGCCTTCGCCGTAGCCCGCGCGGATGACGCCGAGCGCCGTACCGAAACCCGCCGTGGCGAGCGATCCGGTGTTGCAGTGAGTCAGCACGCCCACATCGTGCCCGAGCAGATGCGCGCCCAGCTCTCCCATGCGCCGATTGGCCGCGAGGTCTTCGTCCTGGATCGCGCGCGCCTCGCGCGCGAGCCTATCCGCGACGTCCGCGCGCGCCTCGCGCGCGAGCCTATCTGCGACCTCCGCGCGCTCGCCCTGCCCGCGCGCACCGGCCATGCGGTCGAGCGCCCACATGAGATTGACCGCCGTCGGCCGCGCCGCGCGGAGCTCGGCAAACGCCTGGTCGAGATGGGCCGGATCCTGGCACGCCGCGAGCACCACGCCCCACGCGGCGGCGATGCCGATCGCCGGCGCGCCGCGCACGGCAAGATCGCGGATCGCCGCGGCGACATCGCCCGCCGTGCGGCAGTCGATGTAGATTTCCTCGAACGGCAGGCGGCGCTGGTCGAGCAGGCGCAAATGATCGCCCTGCCAGACGACGGCGCGGATCGAATCGTGTTCGGGGTGTCGATTCGAACTCACGGCCGGAGCGTACGGTATGCTTGAGGACGCGCGTCGGCGGACGCCGTCCGGGAAGTGGGACGATTCATCGGGCGGCGAGGTTAACAGTGCGCCATTATTTATGCGATCGTCCATGACCGCGAACGTCAAGAAGCGGCCGTGCATGGCCGCACTTTTCAATACTCTAGACCAGTAGTCGTTACGCCGCCGGGCCAGACACGAACACAATCCAGCGATCATGGCCAATCTCTCGCACTTGAAGCGCCTCGAGGCGGAAAGCATCGACATCCTGCGGGAGGCGGTCGCCGAGTCCGAGCACCCGGTGATGCTCTACTCGATCGGCAAGGACAGCTCGGTGATGCTGCACGTGGCGCGCAAGGCGTTCTTTCCGTCGCGTCCGCCGTTTCCGCTGCTGCACGTCGATACGACGTGGAAATTCCGCGCGATGTACGCGTTTCGCGATCGCATGGTGGCGACATCAGGCATGCAGCTGATCGTGCATCGCAATCCGGAGGCGGAACGGCTCGGCATCAATCCGTTCACGCATGGCTCGTCGCTGCACACCGATATCTGGAAGACGCAGGGCCTGAAGCAGGCGCTGGACGAATACGGCTTCGATCTCGCGTTCGGAGGCGCGCGTCGCGACGAAGAAAAATCGCGCGCAAAGGAGCGCGTATTCTCGTTCCGCACCGCGCAGCATCAGTGGGATCCGAAGAATCAGCGACCGGAGCTCTGGCGCTTGTACAACGCGCGCAAGAATCGCGGCGAGAGCATCCGCGTGTTTCCGCTGTCGAACTGGACCGAGCTCGACATCTGGCAATACATCGAAAGCGAGAACATCGAGATCGTGCCGCTCTACTTCGCCGCGCAGCGACCGGTCGTCGAGCGCGATGGCCAGCTGATCATGGTCGACGACGAACGCATACCGCTCGGAAAGGACGAAAAACCCGTGATGCGCCGCGTGCGCTTTCGCACGCTCGGCTGCTATCCATTGACCGGAGCGGTCGAATCCGATGCGGAAACATTACCGGCGATCATCCGCGAAATGCTTCTGGCACGCACGACCGAACGACAAGGCCGCATGATCGATCACGATTCCAGCGGTTCGATGGAAAAGAAGAAGAAGGAAGGCTACTTCTGATGCGGGCAAGAGCCGGGATTCGGGATTCGGGATTGGGAATGGCGAATACCGCGCATGGACTTCGCGCGGCCGTCTCGGCGACTACCGGTCTCGCGTTGCCTACTCGCCGAATCATGCCGAGTCCCGAATTCCGAATCCCGGCTTCTCGACTCACATGATCGCCCAGCCCGACACGTTTGCTGCCGCGGCACCGGCGGAGCGCGCAAAGGACCTCCTGCGCTTCATCACCTGCGGCAGCGTCGATGACGGCAAGAGCACGCTGATCGGCCGTCTCCTGTATGAATCGAAGGCGCTGCTCGACGATCAGTTGAGTGCGCTCGGTGCCGACTCGAAGAAATTCGGCACGCAAGGCGACGATCTCGATTTCGCGTTGCTCGTCGACGGCCTCAGCGCCGAGCGCGAACAGGGCATCACGATCGATGTCGCCTATCGTTTCTTCGCGACCGAAAAGCGCAAGTTCATCGTCGCCGATACGCCGGGCCATGAGCAGTACACGCGCAACATGGTGACCGGCGCGTCGACGGCGGATCTCGCGGTTATCTTGATCGACGCACGCAAGGGCGTACTGACGCAGACGCGAAGACACAGCTATCTCGTCTCGCTGCTCGGCATCCGTCGTGTCGTGCTGGTGGTGAACAAGCTCGATCTCGTCGGCTACTCGCGCGAGGTGTTCGACCTGATCGATCGCGACTATCGCGAGTTCGCCGAAAAACTCGGCTTCGAGGCGATCGTCAGCATTCCGCTGTCCGCGCTGCGCGGCGACAACATGATATCGCGCAGCGCGAATACGCCGTGGTATTCGGGTCCGAGCCTGATCGAGCATCTCGAAACCATCGAGATCGCGCCGCCGTCGGAACAGACGCCGCTGCGCATGCCGGTGCAATGGGTCAATCGGCCGAATCATGACTTCCGCGGTTTTTCCGGCCGAATTCTGAGCGGCAGCGTGCGGCCGGGCGATCTCGTTCGGCTGCTGCCGTCGGGTCGTCAATCGAAAGTCGCCCGCATCGTCACGCTCGACGGCGATCTCGACGAGGCGATCAGCGGCCAATCGGTGACGCTGACGCTCGTCGACGAAATCGACATCAGCCGCGGCGACGTGATCTGCGCCGCCGGCGATCCGGCGGGATTGGCCGATCAGTTCGAGGCGAGCATCGTCTGGATGAGCGAGGACGCGATGCTGCCCGGACGGCCGTATCTCGTGAAGCTCGGCGCGACGACGCTCGGCGCGTCACTCGGCCAGCCGAAATACGTCGTCGATGTGAACAGCCTCGATCATCTTGCGGCGAAGACGCTGCATCTCAACGAAATCGGCGTGTGCAACCTCACGCTCGATCGCTCGGTCGCGTTCGACGCGTACGCGGACAATCGCGACATGGGCAGCTTCATCGTCATCGATCGGTTTACCAACCAGACCGTCGGCGCGGGCATGCTGCACTTCGCGCTGCGTCGCTCGCAGAACATCCACTGGCAGGCCACCGAAGTCGACAAGGACGCGCGCGCGCGACTCAACGGACATCGGCCGTGCGTGCTGTGGATGACCGGTCTTTCCGGCAGCGGCAAATCGACGATCGCGAACATCGTCGAGCGCAGGCTGCATGCGCTCGGCGTGCGCACGTATCTGCTCGACGGCGACAACGTGCGTCATGGCCTCAACAAGGATCTCGGATTCACCGCCGCGGATCGCGTCGAAAACATCCGCCGCGTGGGTGAAGTCGCCAAGCTCATGGTGGACGCGGGCCTGATCGTGATCACCGCGTTCATTTCCCCATTCCGCTCGGAGCGCCGCCTGGCGCGCAGCATGGTCGACGACCGCGAATTCGTCGAAATCTTCGTCGATACGCCGCTCGCCATCGTCGAGGAGCGCGACCCGAAAGGACTCTACAAGAAGGCGCGGCGCGGGGAGCTCAAGAACTTCACCGGCATCGATTCGCCGTACGAAATTCCCGAGACCCCCGAACTGCACATCCGTACCGAAGAACACAACGCCGAAGAATCCGCGGCGCTCATCATTGACTATCTGCGCGATTGCGGCCTGCTCGGCCGCGACATGCGCGACTGAGCTGACCGCAGGAACGATCCGCATCGAATGGAGGAATCGCGATGGACCTCAAAGGCAAACGCGTCGCCGTCACCGGCGGATTCGGCTCGCTCGGCATTGCGACGGTCAACGCGCTGCAGGCCGCCGGTGCGCGCGTCGCGGCCATCGACCGCGCCGACGCGCCGCCTGCCTCGACGGCGCTCGGCGCGGCCGCTCTCTTTGGCGGCGTCGACCTCGCCGACTTCGGCGCTGCGCAGTCAACGCTCGAAAAGATCGCGCGCACGTTCGGCGGCCTCGATGCACTGGTCAATATCGCCGGAACGTTCCGCTGGGAAAAAATCTCCGACGGCAGTCTCGATACCTGGGATTTCCTTTATCGCGTCAACCTGCGCACCGCGGTCGCTGCGAGCAAGGCCGCGCTGCCGTTCCTGATCGAGAGCAGCACAGGCAGCATTGTCAACATCGGCGCGATGGGCGCCGTCAAAGCGGGCGCCGGCATGGGCGCCTATGCAGCTTCGAAGGGAGGAGTCTTCAAACTGACCGAAGCACTCGCCGAGGAGCTCAAGGACAAGGGCGTCACCGTGAACGCGCTGCTGCCGAGCATCATCGACACCGCACCGAACCGCGCCGACATGCCGAAGGCGGATTTCGATCGCTGGGTGAAGCCGGGTCAGCTCGCGGACGTGATCGTATTTCTGTTGTCCGATCAGGCGCGCGCGATCACCGGTGCGCTGATTCCCGTGGTGGGGCGTGTGTAGGAACATCCGAGGCAGACGCCGAGAGACGCTGCGCGGCGCACCTGATCCGTGAGTGATCGTCTCTATGGAAGTTGTTCGAAGCCATCCGAAAAGATCACTTCGCACAAGTAATACCAGGGCGTGTAACCCGTTGGCGCATTCCAGCCGGGGCTGGTGAGCTCGTCGAGTCGATTCGGACAAAGACTCGACCCGCCGGCGATCAGATTGCTTGGGCTAGGCGGGACCGGAGGCGGTCCGGTCAGCTGGTTGTTCTCGACGTGGAATTGCTGCAGGTTGGTGAGCGTGCTGAGCGGAGGAATCGTCCCGCTCAAGACGTTACCGTTTGCGAAGAAGAAACGCAGATTCGCGAGCCCGGCGAGGTCGGGAAGGTTTCCGCTGAGGTGATTGTTGTCGAGCCATAGATATTTGAGATTGACGAGCCCCACTCCGCTGAGCGCCGAAATCTGTCCGTCGAGATCGTTATTCTCGACGCTGAAATTGGTCAGGAGCGTCAATCCGCCGAGATCGGGCACCGAGCCGGTCAGGTGGTTGTGATCGGCGTAAAACGAGGAAAGCGCGTGTACACCATTCAGCGCCGGAATCGGCCCGGTCAGCTGGTTGTTGCTGACATTGAACCCCTGGAGTCCATTGAGGCCGATTCCGCTCAACGGCGGGATGACGCCGCTGAGCTGGTTGTTGTATGCGAAGAAAATCTTAAGTGCGCCGAGTCCGGTCAGATCCGGAATCGGTCCGGTCAGTTGATTGTTGTATACATAGAAATTTTGCAGATGTGTCAGCGTATTTAGAGCGGGTAGCGGACCTCCCGCCAGATGATTGTTGCCCAGCGTGATGCTCACCACATGGTTCTTGGGCGCATCGCAAGCTACGCCGTACCAGCTGCACTCGGTCCCAGGTGCTGCCTCCCACCCGTCGGGTTGCATGGGGTCGGCGACGCCGTGGAGCCAACCCGCGCCGTTGGTGTTCTGGTAAAGGGCGTCGAGGACCGCGCGTTCCTCCGGTGGAATGTCAGCCAGGGCGACGCAAGCCCTGAGGCAGAGCAGGGTTACGGCACACACGAAGGCGCTGCTCGTTGCTCTTGAATCTCGGCGGTGCTGACCACGCATGACGTCGCTCTCCTCGCGGACCGAATGGAATGCGTTGATGCAACGGGTCGCGGCGATCGTAACGAGTCGGCGCGCGACCCAAGCACAGAGCAACGCTTCGAGGAGGAAATTACGTAATCGGGAGCTGAACCGGACATCCGAGTGTCGAGGGAGATGGCCTGCCTGCGTCGCCTCAGAACGCGCGGCGGCATTCGGCCACCCAGCGTGAGAGCGTCTCGATCGCTGGAGCGACGCGCCACGCGGTCGGCATCGTCCACCGATACGCGCGCATGCCATTGGAAGATGGCCGTGGGTTGCCGTATCGGCTAACCGGCGATCTGGTCTCGCTGATGAAGCTGGTGGGCGGTAGTGGTTTCGAACCACTGACCCCTGCCGTGTGAAAGCAGTGCTCTACCGCTGAGCTAACCGCCCGATCCGCCGGTGTCGCGCGGGAGAACCGGATTGTACAGCGCGACTGTCGATACTGGACTCGAAGGACTCGTACAACCCTAGCCAGGCGTTTGGGCAACACCCTTGCGGGGCGTTGGGCCAAACGTGGTGCCGGAGAAGGGAATCGAACCCCCGACCCACGCATTACGAATGCGTTGCTCTACCAGCTGAGCTACTCCGGCGCGAGGGGCGCGGAGTATAGACACTCGGCGCGATACCGACAACCGGCGCCGGCGAGCGGCGCCGGTTGGGATTTGCTTGCATCTTCACCAACAGCTGCCGTTGGTCTGTGTTGCTGCCGGCCTTGGCTCTTGACGCCCGTGTCAGTCAACGTCAGGCTGACGCAAGCGTCGGCCGCCTGCACGTTTTGCGGCACGGCCATCAACAGTATACGTCGCGCCACCGCGTCCAAGCGCAGGCGCGTAACGCGTGTAGTAGCCCTTCTCGGATGTCGCAGCCGTGAAGCCCAAGCCGCCTGCCGACGCGGCATTCGTGATGGACGCCGAATACGCATTGAAATTGGTGAAGAAACGCTCCTCCGCCGCGGCGACGCGCATCAGCATTTCGCGCCCGTCGGCCCGCCGCGTTCTGTACGTGTAATTCCCGTAGCTGTTGTAGGCCAACGCGGCGAGCACGCCATGACCGCGACGACGATCATGAGCTCGATCAACGTGAAACCCCGCGCGAATCGTTTAACCCTCAACATAAAACCCCCTGATGAACAGCAATAGCCTCATGTCGTTTCGTTGCGCCCGAATGCGTTACTACAACAGATCCAACAATTCGCGCCATGCCCCGCGATGCGGCGGCGGTGCAGGAATCGAGAACCCCGGCAGACCCGGCAGCAACAGCGGTCCGCCTTGCGAGCCGACCACCGCAGTAATACCCGCGATCGGAATGACAGTTCGAACCGATGACGACCTGGCCGATCACAGGTTGTCCGCCCGGACCGCCCCCGCCACCACCGGCGAGCGGCGAAGCGACCAGTGGACCACCCGTCGCACCGTCGACGACCATGATCGCGCCGCTACGGGCGGATTGCACGGATCGTTGGTCGTCGGGATCAGCGAGGTCATGATCGCGTAATTCGCGCTGTAGAACGGCACGATGCTGACGACGACGCGCTCGCCCAGCTCACCCGTGCGATTCGAATCAAGCGGAATTGTCCAGCCGCGACTAGGGCTCGCGACCGTCGGTCCCGATCAGCGTGCGTACGCCCGCGCGTCCTGAGCAATGGTCCAGGAATTCAGTTGCGTCGGCTGGATCGGATAGTTCGGCGATGCCGTGCCGTAGTCGCGAACGCCGTAGAACTGCTGCAGCGCCGTGTTCGCGTCTGGTCCGCAATTGGCCGGTGGCGATGATGATGTGCGATCGCACAGACCCAGGAACTTGCCGGTTCCGAAAACCCACATCGGCGCCTGCGCAACCGGATCGCGCAGACCTACGGGCATCGCTGAAATCGGATGCCGTCCAATTTCGCCGCTGCTCGTATACGTCTTGAACATCAGATTGACCGTCCAAGACGTGGACGACGTGCTCGACAGATCGAAGCGCCAGAGATTGCCGGCGAGATCGCCGGCGACCGCGATATCGTCCACCTGATCCGAGTTGAGATCGTAGACCGCGGGACTCGAAAGGCCGTAGCTGATGGGCGCGGTTGCCGTGGTCTGGATTTCGCGGATCAGCGAGCCTGATTGGAGATTGATCACGAACAGAGACGTCTGGTTCGCCGAGGCGATCGTTGCTTACAGGATCGATAGGCGTCAGGTCCGGCAACGGGAAGTAGCCGCTGGCGAGCAACAACGACCCAGTTGCCGCCGTTGTAGCTGAGGCGCGCCACGTTGGGATACGCGTAGGTGTAGCCGAGGTGCTGGAATCCCGACATCGTGTAGTTCCGTTCCCAGAGGAACGTCGGCGCGGCGGGATTGGTGATGTCGAGCGCATACATGCCGCGACCACCATAGCGCAGCGAGCCGACCAGCACGGTGTGCCACGCTCCGCTCATGAATACGTCCTGGACGATCGCGGTGTTGTCGACGGTCGGTGAGTTCTTATACGTCGCAGTGTTGGTTGTTTGCGCAAGCCGCCGTCGTGCGATGACGGTCGCATCGGGTTCGCCGGAAACACTGTCGATGCCGAACAGCGTCATCGGCATGTACGCCCAGCGCTCGTGACCCGTGATGCCGTCGAACGCGTGCAGCATGCCATCGTTCGCGCCCACATACACCGTGGGTGCGCGGTTCCTGTTCGTGTTGACGTATTGCGCATAGCTGCCCGCTCCAGCAACGCCGTTTGCATCCGGCGCTGCGGCGATGGCTTCGGGCGACCCCGGCGGGAAGTTGTCGGTGAAACCGCCGGTCGGAGCCGACACGATAACGCGGTTGCGAATTGATGATGGCGCCCAGCACTGAGCTGCGATGACGCATTAGCGGAGCCGTTGATTCATTGACGCGCACGCCGCGCAGCCAGTCGGCGCGGACCTGCCCGTTGCCGTCGCAACCGTTGGTGGTGGCAGTGGCGTTCGTGCATTTTATCGTCGAGGTCGGATCCTGGTTCAGCGCGTTCTGTTCGGCCGAGGTGAGACTCGTGAACGATGTGAACGTCACCCTGGCCGTTCCGGAATCGTTTGCGGTGATGAATCGTGCGGCCCACGCTCGCATCGGGCAGCGGCGGCGGCGGCAGCGTGCACACGCCGGCGCTGAACGTGCCGCCGGTCAACAGGCAACTGGCATCCCAAATCGGGTCGCTGGGTTCGCCTGTTTGCGGATCGAGATCCTGCTTGTAGAGAAAGCCCGAGTTGTCGCTCGTATCGAAGCCCGCCGAGTACCCCTGCGTTCCGGCGGTCAACGTCGACATGGTCGCCGACAGCGCCGTCGACGTACTTCTACGCGACAGGATGTTGTTGATGATGTCGGTCAGGTGCTGCACCAGCGCGTTCGGATTGGTGGCACTGAAGTACGAACCGCGGCTGTTGACCGCTGCATGCCAAGTGTCGTCGATCGCCTTGGGATCGTTGTTCGCCGGATCGGCCAGCCGGTAATGCCTGCCGAAGTCGTTTGCCCCTCGCGCAGCTTGCACAGATCGTTCTGCGGATTGGTGCAGTCGGCATCGTTCGAGAATTGCAGCCTTCCCGAGATGCCAAGCGTGACCATGAATTGCACGACGTGCTGCCACGACGCCGGATCGTTCACCGGATTGAAGTAGATTTCCCTGTTCTGCAGCGGATCATCGCCGGTCTGCAGCGGAATCGACCCGGTAATCATCGTGGTCTTGTCCGGCACATAGGGCGGCACGTTATCGCTGAGATCCGTGCGCAAATCGCGTCGCCCAGTAGAAGAACGCAATGTCGGCCAGCGACGGGTAACAGTCCGTGCCGCCGGGATCGCGGCGAGCAGCTGCCGGTTGGCGAGGCCGGGACGTCCCAGAATACGCGCGAAGTCGCATCGCCACGACTGAAAGTCGTGCCGTCGGGGAGACTGGCCGGCGGATTTTGCACGCCGAAGAACCCGCTTGGCGGCGATGGATTGCCTTCGTGCCAATAGCCGTCCGTCACCAGCATGTGGAAATTCTGCCGGCACGCGAGCTCGCGGCCTGGCTGCGTGCCTTGCCCGGGTTCCCAGTACGGATCGCGCAGATTGCTGGTGTTCCCGCGCGTGAAGAAATTGCCGGCGCGGATCGTCGAAGCGCGGTTCGGCGTGCTGCCGTTCGCGCCTACCGAAAAAATCCAATCGTAGAACGTCTTGCGGAAGTTCGGTGCGGCCGCGTTGGTGTCGTTGAGGTTCGTGATGATGGTGGTGCTGGGCAGATTGAAGCTGCCGTTGTTGATGTTCTGCCACGCCGCACGGATGTTGTCGCCGAACTGGCCGAACACGCGCGAGAGAGCGGAGCGCGTCATCAGGTTGCGCGTGCGATAGTAGGCGTACCAGTTGGCGAAGTTCTGGTACTCGGTTGGCGGGTACCGGAATGGCTTCCCAATTGCTCGCGGTGTACAGCGCCGTGCGGCCGGCCGCGGTCGGGTTGCCGAACGTGTCGACGGGAATCGCCACCGTGCTTTTCAAGCGATAGTAATAAGGCCCACCGTTCGGATACGTGCCGCCGTCGGGATTCGCAGTGACGCCGTCCATCGGACTTGTGCCGTTGCCGCATTGCCAGCGACGGTCGAATGTCCAATTGCACACTCGATTATTGCCACTACCGGAGCATTGGCAGGTGGTGGTGCCAGAGGGACACGAGGCGCCGCTGCCACGGGCCGAACCCGACGTCAGGATGTCGTTGAGCTTTCCGACTCGGTTGTCGTTGGCGAGCGTGGAAGAAGGTCCCTGTGGATTGTTGAGCAACGTCGCGCTGGCCGCCGTTTGCGGATTGGTCGGCCGATTGATCGCGATGCCGTCCGCCCAGACCGCGTTGAGCGCGCTGTCGGCGTTGGGGAACAGCGTGTTGTCCTCTTTGACCGGCGGCGGGTAAGTAATCAACCCGACCGGCGAGCCCGGCGGGAGCGGGTTGTAGTACGTGCCGTTCATCGAGTGGACTTTGATGTCGTTCGGATCGGTCGCGCGCTGATCGATCGAGCCCGCGCAGAACCACGGGCCCGACCACGAGCCGGTGTCGAATGGGCGGAAGTCACCCATGAAATTGCTCGCCATCGAACCCGAATCATCGAATGTGACGACGATGTTCGGATCGACCGACGCAGTGAGATCGGGCGGCGTCGGGCTGAGATCCACGTCACCCGGCTGCGTAGTGGCCGATGCATACGTTGAGAACAGAGCGAGCAGGCTGGCGAGAAGCGTGCCGCCCGCGAAGCTCATGCGACGTTTGGTTTGATGCGCGCTCATGAATTGAGCCCTCGTCGATCCTGCGATCGTCATGGTGTGTCGCCCGGATTGGGTTGCGAGATGGAAGCCGCGCCAAACACGCTTTCGCTCACGCGAAGCAGCGTGGACGTGCCGCCCTGGCTGCGCGCGGTGACGCGGAACAGGTGTATCTTCGGAGTGCCCTCGGCGCCTGGCGTCGGAAAGATTCGAGCCGCCCATGTTGCCCAGGCCACTGGCTCCGGTATCGAGACCGAGATCCTCGATCAGGTAACGCGGCTGCGATGCCAGTGACGCGGTGGCTTCGCCGCCACTCAATCCGCTGACCGTGCCGGAATAGGCCTGCGCACCGTCGTTGGATGTGCCGATCCATTGCTTGGATGCGCGAAACTTGACCGCGCGCAGATCGGTAACGCCGTTGGTGCGCTGATAGACGCAAGGCTGCACGCCGGAGTGTCCGCACGGCGGCAGCGCGAGGCCGCCGTTTGCGTAAGAGGAACGCGCCGCGGCGGTCCACAGATCGACTTCGCCGCCGCGCAATGCGCTTTCGCTGCCCATCATCGCCAGCTGTGAATTGCGCATGCCGCCGGTCATGCGCTCCTGCAGGATCGACGTGCTCGATGCCGTGAGACCCAGCAAGGTCAGTAGAAGCAGAAAACACCAGCGCGACGAAAAGAACCGCGCCGCGCTGCCGTGAAATAGTCGAGTGATTCGTGGTGATCATCGAAACAGTCCTCAGTGATTGCCGTTGCGCATGGCAACCGAAGAAATGAACTCTCGCCGCATCATGACGCCCGCAGGCATGCCGGTATCCATCGGCTGATTCGCCGCGGGAGGAATGTGCATCGTGGTGTCGCCGGTGGCACCCGTGTAGCGATAAGCCATGTCCGCCTGGGAAAGCCCGACGTTGTCGACCGTGTCGAGCAGCATATGAGCTTCGACGGTCATCACGGAGCGCCACAGGCAGCCGGGTTCGACGTTGCCGGCCGCGAGACCGAGCCCGGGCGGAGGCGGCGAACAATTCCCCGCCACGCTGTTCGCGTTGACCTGAGCCGCGGTAAGAAAGTGCAGCGAAGCATCCCTGTATTGGACGCCGTAGAGAAAATCGAGCCGTTCGACGCCCTGGACCAGTTCGTCCACCTGCGATCCGTTCTGGCGGCGATACAACGTTGGAATCAGGCGACCGGGAGTTTCCAGATCGGCCTTGTATGCGAGGTAGTACGTCACCGTGAGGAAGTCGCGGCTGAAATTGAAGACACGCACATCGAAGCTGCTGACTGTCGCGGCGGGCTTGTAGCTCGAAGAATCCAGCAAACCCGTCGGCGTCAAAACGTTCCCGGCCGCTGAAACCTGGAAGATCTGGCCGCCGCCGCAGCTTAGGAGCAGCGCACGATCGCCGTTCACGAAATTGACCGGGTCATCCATCGACTGCGGACCGATCATTGTCGGCACCAGTGTGACTTTGGGCGGCGCACTCGCGTCCACTGTGAAATTCCAGCCCGTTCCGCGTTGATAGCGAATCGTCAGCATGTCGGCGCCACGCACCCGCAGCCCGTCGCCCAGGCCTTCGGCTGGAAACCCATCCGGCGATGCGCCGTTCGGCACCGCCGGAGTGCATCCACCGCTAGTCGAACAATCGTAAGCCTGGACGAACGCAGCCGGACCGATTGGATAGGTGCCTCCTCCCGGGGGGAGACCGACGAGACCGCCGCTGTCGGGGAACGAACCGCCCGCTCCCGTCGAAACGCCGCTGGCATTCGAAAGGATGGTCAGCGGCGGATAAATCGGTCCGTTCGTGCCCGCTGGAAGCGTCCAGCCCTGGCTGCTCGAACTCTCGCAATACTGCCCGCTGCCCCTGCGCAGATCATCAGTGATGCGCGTCATGGCGTAGCGGCCGTTTTCCTGCAGCCGCGCGAGTGCGTCCTGAACCTTGTTGGTGGCACTGGTTGCACCGAACAGCGTGACGATGCCGATGCTGAGCAGGATGCCCAGCGTGATCGCGACCATCAGCTCGATCAGACTGAAGGCGGCAGCGCGCGAGCGCATGTGTACCGCGCGGGAATCGATTCGGCGGGCTAACAACACGATCGGGTTCATGGCTGGAACACCCATGCGAAGGTTTGCTGTTGCGGGCCGGTATTGCCGGCATTGCGATCCAGCGTGGACTCGTTCCAGTCAATCGCGATAGTGCAGAGTCCCGCGTAAGGCGCACCGTTCTGGGCATCTTCGGCCGTCACGTTCACGCCTGCGGTCGGCACGCACCCGATGACCGCCGCGGCATTCGGAAGCTGGTCGGTCAGCTGCGTGCTCCAGATCGCCTTGTCGCGAATGGCGATGTTGGCGCGCGAGCAGGTGCCGCCGCCAGTGCACGGATCCGAGTCGCCGCTCGGATAGCCTGTGTCGTAGTCGCCAGTCCAGACGCGCGGCATGTTCGTACGCATGCGATCCGCCATCGACTGCGCCAGGAATGAAGCCTGCGTGCGCAGATATGCGCTGTGATTCGTCTTCACGGAAACGATCAAAAGCCCCGCCATGCCGAGCAGGCCAAGGCTGAACACCAGCAAGGCGATCAGGACTTCGAGCAGGGTGAATCCGCGATGGCGATTGATCATCTGCATGGGGACCTCAACATCCCGGGGCCGGCGACGAGGACGCATCGCGTTGTGATCTAATTTCTCCGCTTCCCTTCACTTGGATCCATGACGATTTCGTCGCGTTGTGATCGGGTCGGCAGACGTTAATGTCAACCTGCGTTGCGGGTGCCGAAAGGTTTCCCAACGCACTGAACACGACCTGTGCGTCTGCACCGCCGGTCACCTTGGTGTTCACGGTGTATTGATTCGTCAACGCGGGATAGGTCGCTATGACCGTATCGGCGGACGTTAATGCCGCGTCGTTGTTCGAGTCGATCAGTACTTGCCAACCTGAAGACCAATTGCTGCCTCCGCTGAGGCTCACCACGCCGGCGATCGTGCCGAGCTTGACTGCTTCGGATTTCGCAGTCGTCAGCGCGCCGACGAGATTGTTGTTGTTCTCGGTCACGTTCATGCGCATGCCGACCTCGCGGAAGCTCGGCAGTGCCAAAGCCAGCAGGATCGCGGCGATCGCGATCGTCACCACAAGCTCGATCAACCCGAAGCCGAGTTCGCGCGCGCTTTTCCCGAAATTCCCCGCAGCTTGCATCGCTCCCCCTGGATGGAGCGTGGAAGGACAGCGGGCACGCTAGAGCGCAGCCGGTTGCGGGACAAGCCGGGTCTGCGTACTAGGTAGGATTTGGCGGACGAGCGGCAGGAGCCGCGAGCGCGACGTCAGGCGACCACACGAAGCCGGAGTTCTTTCGGTAGCGCAAACGTGACGTTCTCGGGTTCGCCGTCGAGCTCGCGAACGTTCGCGGCGCCCCACTCGCGCAGGCGCGCCAGCACTTCGCGCACCAGGCTTTCGGGTGCCGATGCGCCGGCGGTCACGCCGACCTGGCGTCGGCCTTCGATCCACTCGCGACGGATATCGCCGGCGCCGTCGATCAGATGCGCCGGCACGCCTTGCTTTTCGGCGAGCTCGCGCAGTCGGTTCGAGTTGGAGCTGTTCGGCGATCCGACCACGAGCACCAGATCGCACTGCTGGCCGAGCCGGCGCACCGCGTCCTGGCGGTTTTGCGTCGCGTAGCAGATGTCGTCGTGGCGCGGACCGAGAATCGCCGGAAAACGCCGGCGCAAGGCTTCGATGACCGCCTTCGTGTCGTCGACGGATAGCGTCGTCTGCGTGACGTACGCAAGCTGTTCCGCGTCGCGCGGCACAAATTTCTGCACGCACTCCGGCGTTTCTACCAGATGAATCGCGCCAGCATTCGATGCATCCCACTGCCCCATCGTGCCTTCGACTTCCGGATGGCCCGCGTGGCCGATCAGTACGACATCGCGTCCGGCCTTGCCGTGGCGCGCCACTTCCATGTGCACCTTGGTGACCAGCGGACACGTCGCATCGAATACGCGAAGCCCACGCGTGCCCGCTTCGCCGCGCACGGCTTGCGAGACGCCGTGTGCGCTGAAGATCACGGTTGCGCCGTCGGGCACCTCATCGAGCTCATCGACGAACACGGCGCCTTGCGCGCGGAGCTTGTCGACGACGTAGCGGTTGTGCACGACTTCATGACGCACGTAGATCGGCGCGCCGAAAGTCTCCAGCGCGCGCTCGACGATCTCGATCGCGCGGTCGACACCGGCGCAGAAACCGCGCGGATTGGCCAGCAATACATCCATACGCCGATTATCCGCCAGCCGGCGGCGCTTTCCTACCGCCGAGACCGAACACGATGAGCAGTACCGCGCCGACGCTGATCGCCGAATCGGCGACATTGAACGCGGGCCACGACCAGTGCCGGTAGTAGACCTCGATGAAATCGGTCACGTGGCCGAAACGGACGCGATCGATCAGATTGCCGAGCGCGCCGCCGATCACCAGCGCCAGCGGCAGCGCCGTGCGCCATTCGCCACGTCCGAGACGGCGCAGCCACACCGTCAAGACGACGCAGACAGCGATCGCGAGCGCGCTGAACAGCCAGCGCTGCCAGCCTCCGGCATTGTTGAGGAAGCTGAATGCGGCGCCTGCATTGAATGCGAGCGTCCAGTTGAGAAGGCCGGGAATCACCGCATGCGGCGCATAGGGTTCCAGCGCATCGACAGCGATGTACTTGGTCAGCTGATCGAGCACGATGACGACGATCGATACGATCAACCAGATCTGCGCGTTCGGTTTGTCTTGCGTCAACGCTCGCACCTCCGCGCATCGCTCCGTCGGGAGCCACGACGCCCGCCATTCCGGCGAAAGCCGGAATCCACATTCTCGACCTTGTCGACAAGAACAAAATCTTGCGCGACGTGACGTAACCGCCGCAATTCAGAACCAGCGGCGATTCTCGCCTGGTCCCTCGATGTTCGCCACGCAACGTCCGCAGATCTCCGGATGCGCCGGATCGACACCGACATCCGGACGATAGTGCCAGCAGCGGATGCACTTCGCATTGCTGCTCTTGCGCACCGAAACGGAAACAAAACGTCCTTCCTCGTGCAGCGAATCGACCGGCGCGGCATCCTCCGGCGCGCTCGATTCGTCTTCGAGCGTCAAAGCCGAAGTGATGAAAAAGAAACGCAGTTCGTCGGCGTACGCCTCGAATTCCTTTCGGGTTTTCGCGTCGAGATAAAGCGTCACGTCGGCTTCGAGCGAAGCACCGATCTCGCGGTTGCCGCGCATGAGTTCGAGCTGTTTGGACGCGACCTCGCGCACGGCGAGCAGATCGGACCAGAACGCGCGCCGCGCCGGCGATCCCTGCAACGCCGCGAGATCGCCGTACCACGTCTCGAACAACACCGACTCGCCGCGCACACCCGGAATGTACGCCCAGATTTCCTCCGCCGTGAACGAAACGATCGGCGCCAGCCAGCGCACCATCGCCTCGAGGATTCGAAACATCGCACTCTGCGCGCTGCGCCGCCCGCGACTGTCCGTCGGCATCGTGTACAAGCGATCCTTCGTGATGTCGAGGTAGAGCGCGCCCATCTCGTTGGTGCAGAAATTCTGCACGCGCTGCACGATCTCGGGAAAATCGTGCCGCGCGTACGCGGCGACGACCGCCTGCTGCACATCCCAGGCCTGTTGCACCGCCCACTGATCGAGCAGCAGGCATTGGTCGACCGGGAGCAAATTCCGCGTCGGATCGAAACCGTCGAGGTTCCCAAGCAGAAAGCGCGCCGTATTGCGGATGCGACGATACGCATCCGACACGCGCTTCAGAATCTCATCCGAAACCGACATCTCGTTGCGGTAGTCGGTCGAAGCGACCCAGAGCCGCAGCACATCCGCACCGAGCGTATCGACGACTTTCTGCGGCGCAACGACGTTGCCGAGCGATTTCGACATCTTGCGTCCCTGCGCATCGACCGTGAAGCCGTGCGTCAGCACCACATCGTACGGCGCGCGGCCGCGCATCGCGGTCGAAGTCAGCAGCGAGGACTGAAACCAGCCTCGGTGCTGATCCGAGCCTTCGAGATACATGACCTTGTCGCCCGGTGCGCGCGCAAGATTCGGCCGCTGGTCGAGCACGCAAAAATGCGTGACGCCCGAGTCGAACCACACGTCGAGGATGTCGGTGACCTTCTCGTACTGTCCAGCCTCCGCGCCGAGCAACTCCGCAGGATCGAGCGCGTACCACGCATCGACGCCGGCCTTCTCGACGCGCTGCGCGACCTGTTCCATCAATTCGATGCTGCGCGGATGCGGCTGATGATTCACCTTGTCGACGAACAACGCGATCGGCACGCCCCAGGTGCGCTGGCGCGAGATGCACCAGTCCGGACGGCCTTCGACCATCCCGGCGATGCGCTCCTCGCCCCAGGCGGGAAACCAGGCGACGTCGTCGTGGATCGTCTTCAACGCGGCTGCGCGAAGTCCTTTTTGATCCATGCCGATGAACCATTGCGGCGTGGTGCGGAATGCGACCGGGGTCTTGTGCCGCCAGCAATGCGGATAGCTGTGCGTGATCTTCGCATCGGCGAGCAGCACGCCGCGCTCGCGCAACAGCGCGATGATGTTGTCGTTGGCTTTCCAGATGAACTGGCCGCCGAAGATCGGCGTGCTCGCGAGGTACACGCCATTGCCGCCGACGGGATTCAGTTCCGCCGCGGAATATTTTTCGACGAGTCCATATTTCTGCCCGACCGCGAAGTCTTCGACACCATGCCCGGGCGCGGTGTGGACCGCCCCGGTGCCTTCTTCGGCGGACACGTGGTCGCCGAGGATGATCGGGATTTCGCGATCGTAGAATGGATGCTTCAAACCTCTCTCGCGCTCGCGTGGCACCCCCTCTCCCGCTTGCGGGAGAGGGCTGGGGTGAGGGCCGACGGAGCGAGACGCTTCACTCCGACTTCCCTCATCCGCCCTGCGGGCGGCTTCTCCCGCGAGCGGGAGAAGCGTTTCAAGCGCGATGCCTTTTGCGTGCCCAAGCACTTGTGCATGCTCGATGCCGTACCGCGCGAGCGCCTGCGACGCGAGCAACTCCGCCAGCACAAGCAGCACGCGCTTGTCGCCGCGCGGCGGTCCTTCGACGAGCACGTAATCGAGCTCAGGTCCCAACGTCACCGCCACGCTCGCAGGCAGCGTCCACGGCGTCGTCGTCCAGATCGGCACCGCGACGATATCGTCGTTGCCGACTGTCACGCCGAATTTCGCAGCCAGTGCTTTCGGATCGAGCGCATCGTAGGCCACGTCGATCGCCGGCGACTGCTTGTCCTGATACTCGATCTCCGCTTCCGCCAGCGCTGAGCCGCAATCGAAACACCAGTACACGGGCTTGAAGCCGCGCATGACGTGACCGTTCGCGTGAATCTTCGCAAGTGCGCGGATCATGTCCGCTTCGTAGCGGAAATCCATCGTGCGATACGGATGATCCCAGTCGCCGAGCACGCCGAGTCGTTTGAAATCGGCGCGCTGCAGATCGATCTGCTTCGTCGCGTACTCGCGGCATTTCGCGCGGAATGTCGCGGCGTCGACTTTCTGGCCGACCTTGCCGACGTCCTTCTCGACCGCAATCTCGATCGGCAATCCATGGCAATCCCAGCCCGGCACGTACGGCGAGCGAAAGCCGGCGAGCAGCGCCGACTTGACGACGATGTCCTTCAGAATCTTGTTGACCGCGTGTCCGATATGGATGACGCCGTTTGCATACGGCGGGCCGTCGTGCAGGATGAACGCGTGTTCGCGATCCGCCGCACGCTCCTGGATCGCCTCGTAACGCCGCTTCGTTTCCCAATCCGCAAGCATGCCCGGCTCGCGCTTGGCGAGATCCGCTTTCATCGCGAATTCGGTCTTCGGCAGGTTGATCGTGTTTTTGTAGTCGATGGGCATGAGTCACGGAATCGGGAATCGGGAATCGGGAATCGGGAATCGGGAATCGGGAGAAATTATCAATCTCGTCATTCCCGCGAAAGCGGGACTGTGGAGGCAGAATGCTGGAGCGAACCTTCGCCGTCAGGCGAATGGCCCGAAGGGCAGGCCGCAGGAGCGGCCTGTAATCCAGTGCCTTTGTCAACACGCGAAGGCGCTGGGTCCCCGCTTTCGCGGGGATGACGAAATGGGCCAGCAATTGCCGAGCTAGGCGTGCGCGCCAGAATCGCACGCGCCTCGGCAGCGTCGCGATCGATCTGTCGCACCATCGCTTCGAGATCGGCAAACCTTGCCTCGTCGCGCAATTTCGCCACGAATTCGATGTCGATGCGACGACCGTAGAGATCGCCATCGAAGTCGAACAGATGGGCCTCGAGCAGCGGCTCGGTGCCATTGATCATCGGCCGCATGCCGAGACTGGCGACGCCCGGCATGGCCTCTGTTTCGATTCCGTGCACGCGCACCGCGAAGATGCCGCCGACCGGCGATACGCGCCGACCGAGCCGGATATTCGCCGTCGGATATCCAAGCTTGCGACCGAGTTGCTCGCCGCGCACGACATGACCGCCGATCGAAAATGGTCTACCGAGAAGGCGTGCCGCTGTGTCGAATTCGCCGGCAGCAAGATGCGCGCGGATCGCGCTGCTGCTGACGCGCTCACCGCCGACGGCGATGTCCGAAAGGATCCGGGCCGCGAAACCGTGTTGGCCACCAAGGCATTCCAGCATCGCGACATCGCCGCGACGCTGGTGGCCGAACCGGAAATCCGCGCCGGTCCAGATTTCGCGCACGCCGCAACGCGCGACGAGCACCCGGCGAACGAAGTCTTCCGCCTCCATCCCGGCGAGGCGCGCGTCGAAGCGCAGCAACAACAGCCGATCGATGCCGGCTCCGCGAATGCGTTCGATCTTTTCGCGCGCCGTCGTGAGTTTCGGCACCGGCGCGCCGCGCGCGAAGAATTCGCGCGGAATCGGCTCGAAGCTGATCGCACACGCCGAAAGATTGTGTTCGCGCGCGCGCGCCATCACGCGATCGAGCAACGCGCGATGACCGAGGTGCACGCCATCGAACGCGCCCACGCACACAACGCTACCGCCCGGAGCCAGGCTCGGCCCCGCGGTATCCCGGAAAAGCAGGCTCATGACCCGAGTATAGCCGCTGCATTGCGGCAGGCGGTTCGGGGACATCGTTGGGAACGTTTCGCAAGGGTTCCCTCATCCGCCGTAGGCAACTTCTCCGGCAAGCGGGAGAAGGTTTAGCGTCGCCACGCCAGCCGAGCAACGTTCCAATTTGGGGGAGAGGGCCAGGGTGAGGGCAGGCGTGGTTCAACCCCACACCCAACCTCAGTGCGCCCGCAATTCGCGCAAGCGAAATCCGCACGCGAACAGCACCAACACGAACGCACCGCCCGCGGCAGCGATCAATATCGAGAGCCGCTCGACGCGCAACCACGTGTTCCATGCGCTCCAGTCCGGCCAGATCCACAGACCCGCCGCGATCACCGCAACCATCGCCACGCACGAGACGCTCAAGCGCACCATATGCGCCGCCCAGCCGGGCTGACTCACATAGACACCATCCCGCCGCAGCCCAATCCACAGCTGCGCAAGATTGAGATAACTCGCAAGCGCACTCGCGAGTGCGAGGCCCATGTGCAGCCCCGGCACTTTCGCAATTCCGGCGAGCCAACCATCGCCGAGCTGATCCGGCGCACGCCACAGCGCGAACAGCGCACCGACGAACACGATATTGAGCACCATGTTGGCGATCATCGCGACCACGCCGGCGCGCACCGGCGTCTTCGTGTCCTGACGCGCATAAAACGCCGGCGCAACGACCTTGACCAGCGCGAACGCCGGCAAGCCGAACGAAAGCGCGGACAGCGACAGCGCGGCCATATCGACATCGTGTGCGGTGAAGCGTCCGTGCTGCAGCAGTGTCGCGAGAATGGGTTTTGCAAGCAGCACGAGCGCGAGCATCGCCGGCACCGAAATCAGAAGGGCCGTACGCAAACCCCAGTCGAGTGCTTTGGCGAAACCTTCGCGATCGGTCGACACATGATGCCGCGACAACGACGGCAGGATCACCGTGCCGAGCGCAACGCCGAACACGCCGAGCGGAAATTCGAGCAATCGGTCGGTCTGCGCCAGCCAGGTTTGCGAACCCGAAATCAGAAACGATGCGATCAGCGTGTCGAGCAGAAGATTGATCTGCGCGATGGATGAGCCGAACAGCGTCGGCACCATCAGCGTGAGAATGCGGCGCACGTCCGGATGATTCCAGCCCCAGCGTGGCATCGTGAGCAGATCGAGCGCGCGCAGCGCCGGCAGCTGCACCAGCAATTGCAGAATGCCGGCGGCAAAGATCGCATAGCCGAGCGCCATGATCGGCGTGTCCAGATGCGGCGCGAGCCACAACGCACCGGCGATCATGCAGAGATTCAGAATCACCGGCGTCAGCGCCGGCAAGCCGAACTTGTGGAAACTGTTGAGCACGCCGCCAGCGAGCGCGGTCAGCGATACGAACAGCAGGAACGGAAACGTGATGCGCAGGAGATCGGTTTCGAGCGCGAGCTTGGCCGGCTCATCGATCGAACCCGGCGCGAAACCGCGCGCGACCCAGCCGGCGCCGATCACGCCGAGCGCAGTGACGATGAGCAGCACGCCGCCGAGCGTGCCGGCCGTGCGCGCGACGAGCTGCTTCAGATCCTCGTGACTGCGTTTTTCCTTGACCTCGGTGAACACCGGCACGAACGCGACCGAAAACGAGCCCTCCGCGAACAGGCGCCGCAGGAAATTCGGAATGCGGAACGCGACCCAGAACGCATCCGTCGCCGCGTTCGCGCCAAATGCGTAGGCGATCGCCTGCTCGCGCACGAGGCCGAGCACGCGCGATATGAACGTGCCGCCGCTGAAGGTCAGCATCGAGCGGAACAGGCTCGGGCGGGTGGTCATTCGCAGTGTCCTGGCGAGGGACGCCGGGAATCGGGATTTGGGAATTGGGATTCGTAGAAGCCCGCGCGCCCACAATGAGATCCGGCGGCCTCTATCCCGAATTCCGATTCCCGAATCCCGATTCCCATCGAATTGACGCGAATGCGCCGGTCCCCTAAAATTAAGGGTCTTTTTCCCAACCCTTTCCCCGGAGTCAAGCCTTGGCCAATATCAAGTCCGCGAAGAAGCGCGCGCGCCAGTCCGAAAAAGCGCGTCAGCGCAACGCCAGCGCCCGTTCGATGGTGCGTACCGCCATCAAGCGCGTCGTGAAGGCGATCGAAGCGAAGGACAAGGCCGCCGCGGAAGCCGCCTACAATGCCGCCGTGCCGGTCATGGACCGTCATGCCGCGCGCGGGCTCATCCACAAGAACAAGGCGGCGCGTCACAAGAGCCGCCTGACTGCGCACATCCGCTCGCTCGCCTGACGCGACGCGAATGGAGGCGAAAGAGCCGGCGAAAGCCGGCTTTTTTGTCGGCGTTTTTCGGACCGCCACCACGCGCGCCGATTCGCAATCACTCCAGCGCCTCGGCCGCCGCGCGCTTCTGCTCGTCGAAGAAACGCTGGATATCCAGGCACAGCGGCCAGGTTCCTTCGCGCGCGATCGCCGACACGAGATACCACGGCTGCTTCCATTTGAGCTTGCGCACGATCGCTTTCGCGGTTTTTTCGCGTTCTTCCGGCGCTACCAGATCCGCCTTGTTGAAGACGAGCCAGCGCGGCCGCTTAAGGAGCTTCGGATCGAACCGTTTGAGCTCGCCTTCGATTGCGCGGATCTGCTCGATCGGATCGCTGCCGTCGAACGGCGCGATATCGACCACGTGCAGGAGGAGTCGCGTGCGGGCGATGTGCTTGAGGAACTGGATGCCGAGCCCGGCGCCTTCCGCGGCGCCTTCGATCAGGCCGGGAATATCGGCGATGACGAAGCTCTTGTCGCTCTCGATGCGCACAACGCCCAGGTGCGGCTGCAGCGTCGTGAACGGATAGTCGGCGACTTTCGGCGTTGCGGCCGACACCGCACGAATCAGCGTCGACTTGCCGGCGTTCGGAAAACCGAGCAGGCCGACATCGGCCAGCACTTTCAATTCGAGTTTGAGCTCGCGCGCTTCGCCCGCGCTGCCGGGCGTCGACTTGCGCGGCGCGCGATTCACCGAGCTCTTGAAATGGATGTTGCCCTTGCCGCCGTGACCGCCTTGCGCAACGAGAAGACGCGCGCCGTTTTCGGCGAGATCGCCGATCTCTTCGTCGGTGTCCACATTGATCACGACCGTGCCGACCGGCACGCGGATCAGAAGATCCTCGCCGCCCTTGCCCGACATCTGCCGGCCCATGCCGTTCTCGCCGCGCTTGGCGCGGTACTCGCGCTGATGGCGAAAATCGACCAGCGTGTTCAGGCCTTCGTCGGCGATGAGCCACACGCTGCCGCCCGCGCCGCCGTCGCCGCCGTCCGGGCCGCCGAACGGGATGAACTTTTCACGCCGGAAGCTTGCGCAGCCGTTGCCGCCGTTGCCGGCGTGAACGCGGATGGTGGCTTCGTCGACGAATTTCATTGGGAGGTTCGGGATTCGGGATTCGGGATTCGGGATTCGGGATTCGGGATTCGGGATTCGGGATTCGGGATTCGGGGAAGCCTAAAGGGTCGATGAGGCAAGTAAAGGGCTTCGCGCTGGCGAAGGCTGGATGTCGTTCGAGACGTCATTCCGAATCCCGAATCCCGATCCCGGCTTCCAAACGAAAAGCCCCGCGGGAAGCGGGGCCTTCGATTCATTCAAGCGGTCCGCAGAATTCAACCGGGAATCACGCTGACCGTCTTGCGCGCCTTCGGACCCTTGGTCTTGAACTCGACCTTGCCGTCGACCACCGCGAAGATCGTGTGGTCGCGGCCGAGACCGACGCCGGTGCCCGGATGGAAGACCGTGCCGCGCTGGCGAATGATGATGTTGCCGGCCTCGACCGCCTGGCCGCCATAGATCTTGACGCCGAGGTACTTCGGGTTCGAGTCGCGGCCGTTGCGGGTGGAGCCGCCTGCCTTTTTATGTGCCATGACGTATTACTCCTCGGCCGTCTTTTCGGCTTTCGCCGCGCGCTTCTTGTCCGAAGCACCCGTGATGCCGACGATTTCTATTTCGGTGTAGTGCTGCCGGTGGCCCATCTCTTTGCGATGGTGCTTGCGGCGGCGGAATTTGACGATGCGGATCTTGTCCGCGCGGCCGTGTGAAACGACCTTCGCCATGACCAGCGCGCCGGCGACCAGCGGAGCGCCGAGCGTGACGCCCTCGCCCTCGCCGACCAGCAGCACCTGATCCAGCTTGATTTCGCTGCCGACATCGCCGGCCAGCTTGTCGACGCGGACGGTTTCGCCCTGCGCCACGCGGTATTGCCTACCGCCGGTTACGATCACTGCGTACATGATGGCCATGCCTCTGTAGTTATTCTGAAAACAGCCTGCGCGGACGGCGGTCCGTCAGCGAGCCGCGTATTCTAGCGGAGGGCCTGAGGCCCTCGCAAGTCTTTGTTATTGCTTCCGGTTACGCGGCTTCCTCGGCGCAATTCGCTCCAAGACCGTCATTCCGGCGAAAGCCGGAATCCATTTGCTTTGGAAGTCGACGATCGACTGACGGCGGAGGACGCCCATGGATCCGGCTTTCGCCCGGGACGACGGACGCAGCGTTCAGCTTCAGGACCGCGCTCGCGGGGACGACGCCGGTCGTTTTTGATCAGGAGCATATGGTCGGCGTCGGTTGTTATAGTTGGCGATTGCCCCATCTCTCTCGCCGCATGGACACGATCCGAATCCGCGGTGCGCGCACGCACAATCTGAAGAACATCGATCTCGATCTGCCGCGCGATCAGCTGATCGTGATCACCGGGCTCTCCGGTTCGGGCAAGTCCTCGCTCGCGTTCGACACGATCTACGCCGAGGGCCAGCGCCGCTACGTCGAGTCGCTGTCGGCGTATGCGCGGCAGTTCCTGTCGGTGATGGAGAAGCCCGATGTCGACCACATCGAAGGCCTTTCGCCGGCGATTGCGATCGAGCAGAAGGCGACCTCGCACAACCCGCGCTCGACGGTCGGCACGATCACCGAGATCTACGACTATCTGCGCCTGCTGTTCGCGCGCGTCGGTACGCCGCGTTGTCCCGATCATGGCATTCCGCTCGAAGCGCAGACCGTCAGCCAGATGGTCGACGCCGTGCTCGCGCTCGATCCGGAAAAACGCTTCATGCTGCTCGCGCCGATCGTGCGCGAGCGCAAGGGCGAGCACGTGCAGATCTTCGAGCAGCTGCGCGCGCAGGGTTTCGTGCGTGCGCGCGTCGATGGCGAAGTCTATGAGCTCGACGCCGTGCCGAGCCTCGCGCTGCGTCAGAAGCACACGATCGAAGCGGTCATCGATCGCTTCCGTCCGCGCGCCGATATCAAGCAGCGGCTCGCCGAATCGTTCGAAACCGCGTTGCGACTCGGCGAAGGCATCGCGGTTCTCGCCAATCTCGACGATGCGAAGGCCGCCGAAGTCACGTTCTCGTCGCGCTTTTCGTGTCCGATCTGCGATTACTCGCTGCCGGAGCTCGAGCCGCGCCTGTTCTCGTTCAACTCGCCGGTCGGCGCGTGTCCCGGCTGCGATGGCCTGGGCATCACGCAGTTCTTCGATCCGGCGCGCGTCGTCGTCAATCCGCAATTGAGCCTCGCCGCCGGCGCGGTGCGCGGCTGGGATCGGCGCAATCAATATTATTTCCAGCTGATCCAGTCGCTGGCCAAACACTACAAGTTCGACGTCGATACGCCGTGGCACGATCTGCCGGAAGCGACGCGCCATCACATCCTGCACGGTTCGGGCGACGAGCAGATCAGCTTCCGCTATATCACCGGCGCGTCGGGCGCGGTCACGCGACGCCATCGTTTCGAAGGCATCCTGCCGAACCTCGAACGACGCTACAAGGAAACCGAATCGCCGGCCGTGCGCGAGGAGCTCGCGAAGTTCATCAGCGAGCGGCCGTGCCCGGATTGCCACGGACAGCGCCTCAACCGAAGCGCGCGCAACGTGTTCGTCGGCGATCGCAACCTGCCGACGCTGACTGCGCTGCCCATCGATCAGTCGCTGCAATTCTTCCAGAC
This sequence comes from uncultured Gammaproteobacteria bacterium, assembly GCA_963834755.1. Classification (GTDB taxonomy): domain Bacteria; phylum Pseudomonadota; class Gammaproteobacteria; order Xanthomonadales; family Rhodanobacteraceae; genus Dokdonella_A. The sequence goes on along the minus strand of CAWICQ010000012.1, from coordinate 259,944 downwards.
GCTGACGCTCGCCGGATGGCGCGGCGAGATCGCGGCCAAGATCGTCAAGGAAATCCGCGAGCGCCTGCATTTTCTGGTCGACGTCGGCCTCGATTACCTCACGCTCGATCGCCAGGCCGATTCGCTATCCGGCGGCGAGGCGCAGCGCATTCGGCTGGCGAGCCAGATCGGCGCCGGTCTCGTCGGCGTCATGTACGTGCTCGACGAACCGTCGATCGGCCTGCATCAACGCGACAACGAGCGTCTGCTCGGCACGCTCAACCGCCTGCGCGATCTCGGCAACACGGTCATCGTCGTCGAGCACGACGAAGACGCGATCCGCACCGCGGATCACATCGTCGACATCGGCCCGGGCGCCGGCGTGCACGGCGGCGAGGTCGTCGCGCAGGGAACGTTCAAGGACATCCTCGCCGCGAAGCGATCGCTCACTGGCCAGTATCTTTCGGGCAAGCGCCGCATCGAAATTCCCAAACGCCGCCGCGCGCCGGACGAAGAAAAAACACTGCGCATTCTCGGCGCATCGGGCAACAATCTGAAAAACGTCGATCTCGAAATTCCGGCTGGCCTGTTCGTCTGCGTAACCGGCGTTTCGGGTTCGGGCAAATCGACGCTGATCAACGACACGCTGTACCGCTACGCCGCGGCGGAACTCAACGGCGCGAACGAAAAACCGTCGCCGTTCCGCGCGGTCGAAGGTCTCGATCTCTTCGACAAGGTCGTCGACATCGACCAGTCGCCGATCGGCCGCACGCCGCGTTCGAACCCGGCGACATACACCGGACTTTTCACGCCGCTGCGCGAACTTTTCGCGCAGGTTCCCGAGTCACGTCAGCGCGGTTATGGCCCGGGACGCTTCAGTTTCAACGTCAAAGGCGGCCGCTGCGAAGCCTGCGAAGGCGATGGCATGATCAAGGTCGAAATGCACTTCCTGCCGGACGTCTACGTGCCGTGCGATGTGTGTCACGGCAAGCGCTACAACCGCGAGACGCTCGAGATCACCTACAAGGGCCACAATATCTCCGACGTTCTGCAGATGACTGTCGAGGACGCGTTCAAACTCTTCGAGCCGGTGCCCGCGCTCGCGCGCAAGCTCGAAACGTTGATCGACGTCGGCCTTTCGTACATCAAGCTAGGCCAGAGCGCGACGACGTTGTCCGGTGGTGAGGCGCAGCGCGTGAAACTTTCGCGCGAGCTCAGCAAGCGCGACACCGGCCGCACGCTCTACATTCTCGACGAGCCGACGACGGGCCTGCACTTCCACGACATCGAGCAGCTGTTGCGCGTGCTGCATCGGCTTTCCGACGACGGCAACACGGTAGTTGTGATCGAGCACAACCTCGACGTGATCAAGACCGCCGACTGGGTCATCGATCTCGGGCCCGACGGCGGCGACCGCGGCGGACGCATCATCGCGACCGGCACGCCGGAAACGCTTGCCAAGACGAAGCAGTCGTACACAGGACATTTTCTAGCGCGCTCGCTCGGCGCACCACGCGCGCGAGGCGGCAACAATCGCGAAGCAGCTTGACGCCGTGGCGTGAGCAAACGGATTCGCCATTTCGCCATGAGGGTGGGCTTCAGCCCACCGACGCCGATGGTGGGCTGAAGCCCACCCTATTTCTCGCCGGCGCTCGACGTATCCGGCGGCGCTACCACTTCGAAATACGTCTCCACGCGCGTTCCGTCGGCGAGCAGAAAGACGACGTTGACTTTTTCGCCCGCCACGATCGGATGCCGCGGTTCGCTCAGCATCAGGTGACGGCCGCCTGGTTTCATCTCGATCGTCGCGCCGGCGTCGAGATCGAGTCGCGGCAGCTCGCGCATCCTGGATATGCCGCGCTCGACCACCGTCTCGTGAATCGATGACTGGCGGAATGCATCGCTCTGCACGGTCAGGATGTCGATCGGCGCATCGCCGGTGTTCTTCAGCGTCGCGTAGCCGGCCATCACACGCGAATCCGGCGGCGCGGCGCGGATCCAGGCGTCGTACACGCCGAGTTTTCCTTCGGCGTGCGCGATTGCGGCCGCGACCAGCAACATCGCCGTCAACAGCGTTCCTCACTCCCAGCATACGCAACATCGATGACCTCTCCCGCGTTCGTCGTGCCGCGTATCATAGCGCCGTCCGTCCCGCACGAATCGGAGTCGCGCTCATGCATCGCCATTTCCTCTCCGCCGTGATCACCGCGCTGGTCGCCGCTAGTGCAGGCGCCGCAGAAAATCCCGCGTTGACGATCTATCGCGCCGGCAACGATGCGTTGTTCGAAAACGCGCCGTCGCCGCTAACCGAAGGTTACGCGGTCGTACACGAATCGCGCGCGCTGAAAATCGTCGATGGACGTCAGACGCTGATCATCGACGGCCTGCCCGCCGCGCTCGATGCCGAAGCCGTATCGATCGATCTCGGCGCCGGCTCGCGCGTGCTCGCGCAGCGCGTGCTCTCGACCGGCGAAGGCGGCGCACTCGCCGCGCATCGCGGCGAGAAGATCGCGATCTCGCTGCGCGCCGGTGGACTCCAGGGCACATTGCTCGGCCTCGACAACGGCGCACTCATGGTGCGCGACGACGCATCGGGCCAGATCGTCTACGTGCGCGAATACGACACGCTGCGTTTCACGCAAGGCAGCGGCCTTCCCGGCAGCACGCTGCAACTCGTCGCCGACGGCAAAGCCGGCGATGTCGCCGCGGCGCTGACTTATCCGACGTCCGGCCTCGGCTGGCGTGCCGCGTATTCGGCGTCGCTGCTCGAAGGCGGCGCGTGCCGCATGCGGCTCGATGCGCTCGCGAGCATCGCGAATCGCAGCGGACGCGACTACGCCTCCTCGACGCTGAAACTCGTCGCCGGCTCACCGAACATTGCGCGTCAGGGCGGACCGCGCGTCTACGCGGCGAAGGCAATGGCGGCGTCTGCGCCCGAAGCGTTGCCGCAACAATCCGCGCTCGGCGACTATCGAAGTTACGCGATCGACGGCACGCTCGATCTGCCGGATGCGAGCGTCACGCAGGTTCCGTTGTATGCGTCACGCGAGCTCGATTGCCGACGTTTGTGGATCTTCGAGAGCGGCGGTGCGTGGTTTCCGCCGAAGCCGATGATCGCGCCGGGCGATGCGCCGATGGGCGGCGGTCCGATCCAGAGCGAGCTGCGCTTTTCGACGACCGAAAATCTGCCGGCCGGCAATCTTCGCGTGCTCACGCGCGATCACGACGGCCACACCGAGTTTCTCGGCGAATCGCGTATCGGCGACACGCAGAAAGGTCACGACGTTACAGTCGTGCTCGGCAATCCGTTCGACCTCTCCGCCAATCGCCAACGCACGGCTTTCAGCATCGACAAGGCCGCGCACGAAATGAACGAAGGGTTCCGCATCGCGCTCGCCAACAGCGGCGAAACGGCGCGCACCGTCACCGTGCGCGAGCATCCGAACCGTTGGCGTGCCTGGTCGCTGATGTCCTCGAGCCAGAAGCCGAGCAAGCAGACGCCGGATACGCTCGAGTTCGAAGTCGCCGTGCCGGCGAACGGCAAGGCGACGCTCGATTACGCCGTGAAATACGCGTGGACGCCGAAGGACGAATAGTCAAACCGCGACGCCATCGCTGAGGCGCGAAGGCTGCGCGTCCGCGGAAGTTCGATGCTTCAGCGCGGCGCGCCGGCCGGTGAATCCGGCGCGATCGCCGTGCGTGCGCGACGATGCGATAGCCACAAGATCGTCGCGGTGACACTCATGCACACGACATCGAGCAGCAGAGCGCAGCCGAATTCTGCGAACCGCCGAGCGTAGGCTTTTGTCGTCATGACGGGCGCATCATGCGAGCGCATGAAGCGCAGTTTTCGCCCAGCGCACACGCAGGTTTTCCGGTATCGTCGCGACATGCTCGATCTCATCAGGCACGACGCGATCCACGAGCTCCGCCTTGCGCGCCCGCCGGTCAATGCGCTCGATCCCGGCCTCGTGCGCCGGCTGCGCGAAGCGATCCAGGCCGCACCACGCAACGGCGCGCGCGGCATGGTGCTGAGCGGACGCGAAGGCATGTTTTCGGCGGGACTCGACGTGCCGGCGCTGCTGCAGCTGAAGCGCGATGACTTCCGCGTGTTCTGGAACGATTTCTTCGGACTTTGCGCCGTGCTGGCGCGCTCGCCGATTCCGATCGTCGCCGCGATCACGGGCCACGCGCCGGCGGGCGGCGCGGTGCTCTCGATCATGTGCGACTACCGCGTAATGGCGGATGGCGCGTTCAAGATCGGCCTCAATGAAACGCAAGTCGGACTCGCCGTGCCGGAGTGCATCCAGGCCGCGCTGAGACGGCTCGTCGGCACGTATCGCGCGGAGCGCCTGATGGTTGCCGGCGCCATGCTTGATGCCGGCGACGCGAAAGCCATTGGATTTGTCGATGAGCTGGTCGCAACCGATCTCGTGGTCCCGCGCGCGATCGCGTGGATGAGTGAGCTGCTCCGGTTGCCACCGGTCGCCATGAGCGAAACGCGCCGGCTCGCGCGTGCCGATCTCGCTGCCGTGTTCGCCGATCCGGCGGCGCTGCCGGTCGAGGATTTTCTCGATCGCTGGTTTGCGCCCGAGGCCCAGGCCGTGCTTCAGGCGTTGGTCGCGCGCCTGAAATCCAAGAGCTGAAGCGCATTCGCAGCGTCCGCGTCGCGTCCGTTTCTCTCACGGCGCATCGTGCTTCGACCGCCCTGACGAATGCGCAGAGCCCGGCTCGCGTCGTTTCCGTGAAGTCCGTCCTGCCGGATGTCCGCTTCTGACCGAAACTGCGTACATGGATAGGCACGCTTCCCCTCCGCGAGCGAGCCGCCATGAACAACGATGTGTACATCGTCGATATCGCCACACTCCTGCCTCCGCGTTATCCGTCGGAGGAGATCCTCGAATGTGTCTATGGACAACCGGGCGTCGCCGCCGACGTCCTGACACTCGCCAGGAAGGCGAGCCGGAACACCGGAGTGAAGACGTTCTCCTCCGTGCTCGACTTCGGGTCGTACCCGGAAAAACGCCTGATTTCGAGCTGCCATACGCCGAAGAACTGGTGCTGCTCGTTGATCGATGCCGTGTCGATCATGCTGCCGACGGACGAGATCGGTCTTCTCAGTGTTTCGTACAACATTTCCTCACACGTCGACGTGCTGCCGAATCTGGCGTGTCAGGTGGCAACCGAGAGAAGGCTGAACCTCGTCGCGCCACCGCAGGAAATGCCCTACTACGGCTGCGCGTCCGGCATCCTGCAGATCGAGTCGGCCGTCGAATTTTGCAGGCGATCGAACAAGGCGGCGCTGGTCATCGTCCTCGAGCAATGCACGTGGGCGTACAGCCCGATCCACGACAAGCGCAATGAAGACTTTCGCTCGAGCCTGCGCGCACATCTCCTTTTCAGCGATGGCGCGGCGGCGGTTCTCATCGTTCCCGAGTCGATGGCGGACGAGTTCTCGACCGCGCTTCGCGTCGTCGATGTCGACACCGGCTTCAGGCTCGGCGACGCGATCACGATGAAAGGCGGTCATTTCCTCGTCGGCGAGGACATCAAAGGCACGATGCCGGAACTGGTCGCCTCCGAATGCATCGCGCCGATGCTGGCAAAACATGGCCTCGCGACCCGCGACGTGCGCGATTGGGCCATCCATCAAGGTGGACTGCCCGTGCTGATGAAATTCAAGGACGAAACGATCCTCGGGCTCACCGACGATCAACTCGCGGACTCCGCCGCTTCGTTCGCAGAATTCGGCAATCTGAGCTCCGCCAGCTGCCTCTTCACACTGCGGCAGCAGTTCGAGCGTCCTGCCGGAGCGGCGTCGCGTGGAATGATGGTGGCGTTCGGCGCCGGTTATTACTTCGGCTGCGTTCTGTACGAAACGCGCGCTTGCAATGACAGCGAAGCTCGCTTTTCATCGAACGTCGAACAAGCGACTCTGCCGCGCCCACATGCCGCGTTCAGTGAGCCGACGGCTCCTTCGCTTGCTCGGCCTCTTTCACCAGATCATCGAGCACCGGCGTGAAGTCCTGGCCGTTGAACTGCTTGATGATCGCGGCGCGCTCTCTCAGCGCCTGCTGATAAACCGGGTCGAGATAGATGCTCGGCGGCGGAAAGATTCGCGTTTCGTCGCCGCCGAGATACAGAACGCCATCGACGACTTCGCCCATCCGCGGCCAACTTTTCGCCGGGGCGAGTTTCCAGTCGTGCTTTCCGTTCACGATGACCGGCGTCGCGCTCCAGGCAGGAGCGATGAGACCGAAGTCGGCACGTTCGAGCCCGCTCCCGCGCACGACTTTGAAACTCGGCGGCGCACTCATTTTTAAAACCTTCGCGGCGGCCGGCGTCGTCACCAGCGCGATTGAAAACAGAACGCCCGGATGTTTGCGCTCGATAAGCTGCGCAACGGTCGGCTCCGGCAACCCATCGCCGCTCGCATCCGCCTTCGGCAATTTGCGCAACGCATGCGGCTCGCCGGCGATCAGCAACGCGCGGCGATGTTTGGCCAGCACTTCGCGCTCGACCGTATCGGTGAACGAAGCGTCGCGGTCGCCGAACGGTTCGAAGTCCTTCAGCGTCTTGACGCGCGACCAGTCGATCGGCGGATCGCCGAGCACGAGCCGGACCGGATGCGAACAGATGTGCTTCCCATTGACTTCGCGAACGGTCTCGTAGAACAGACGGTACACCGGCGAATTCCACGTGAACGGCACTTCCGTCTCGCGAAACATGCTTTGCAGCTGCGCTTCCGTGACGGCCTCGCCCGACGCATACGCGTCCGCGACACTCTGCAGGCGCGAGTTGCCGAACTCGATGACGATATCGTCCGTTCGGCAGATGAAAGCGGGATCGCGAATGAGATCACGCAGAAAAACGTGCTGCTGCGCGTTCCGGTGCCATTCTCCGAGCATGATCAGCGGATAGCGATCGTATTGTTTCGCGATCGCTTCGATCGCCGTTTCGGCGCGAGCCGTCGGCACTGCGGCACACAGCACGAGCGACAGCAGCGGCGCGAATCTGGAACGATCCGGCGTCGTCGCCCGGCAATGGTGATTCGATGGATCAGTCGCGCGCAAGCGAGAGCGCCAGGTGCAGTTCATCGTGCCGCTCTCCATCAATACATAGAGATTCGCTTTCGCGTCCAAATGCCCGGAATCCGGCGGACTCGTACAACCGCAGCGCTGGCGCATTCGTGGCATTGGCGCTGACGTTGACTTGCCGAATCTCCGGAATGCCGCGCGCCAGGTCGATCGCGTGCTGCAGAAGTCTTCGCCCGGCACTTCGCCCGCGCGCTTCGGGAAGCACATACATGCCCCAGATGTGCGCCTTGTGCATGAGCTTGGGCATGCTCTCTCTTCCGAGCGTGACGATGCCGACGAGCTTCGGCCCATCGAATGCACCGAACGTTCCGCGATCCGGCTCCGCGTCGAGCCTCTGCTCGTACGCCGAGAGCGGCCAGCTGCGCTCCGCCTCGTAGCTCGCGGCAAACGCGGTCGGCATTTCCAGCAAACCCGCCAGCCGAACCGTCCGATAGGCCGCGGCATCGGCGGAAGTCAGGCGGCGTATCTCCATCGTCGGCTCGTTCGACGTCACGCGTAACGTCGTTTCCTCTCCGCGATAGAACCCGCGACGAGCTGCTCGAAAATTTTCGGATCGATGTCGACAAGCCTGCGAACGTAGAGGCATCCCTTGCCCATCTTGTGCCTACCGAGCTTGGCGAAAAGCTTGTCCTGCCCGGGAAAGTCGGCCATGCCGTAGATGCTGATATCGCCTTTTCGCGATGAAAAACCGACGAGGCACATATCGCCTTCGCGCCCGCTTTCGTATTTGTAGTGATAGCTGCCGAATCCGACGATGCTGCTTCCCCACATCTTCGGTTTCTGTTTCGTTGCCCGAGTCATCAGTTTCGCCAGCGCTTTGCAGTCTTCACGCCGCGCTTTGTCGTCAATGGAACAGAGATAATCGGCGACACTTGCCTGTCGTCGGTTTTGTCTTGTTCTCCGCCATGGCCGAACCTTTCTTGTTTGAGACGACGTTTCAATTCGCCGCCCAGGACCATCCCGTGATGCGCCAGCCGCTCGCGCCTTTCTGCAGCGCAAACGCAAACGCCGAGCGTGTTTCTTTCATCGCTTTTCCGTTTTGTTTGAATACATAGTTCGTCGGAATCACGACGTAGGCGCGATCTCCCTTGACGTCGACGTGCCGAGGCTTGTTGAGTGTGACGAAGCCATCGGTGATGCCTTCTTTCTTCGTGTTGGCCTCGTAGTCGCTCGCCCACTTCGCGCAGGCGCCGGCACCGTGCCATTCGTGCGGAGGAAACTCGTCGATGATGGAAGTTTCATCGGCGCAGGCGGCGAGTGCCGTCTTCGTATCGCCCTTGTTGAAGCCATCCACGAACTGATGGATCGGGACCATCACATCCGACTGGTCGGATGCGAATGCCGGCGCGGTGCCGGACATGGCGATGATGCCGGCCAATGCGATGAGTAGTGCGCGCATACGTTCTTGCTCCTCTATGAGTGGGTCGTGCGAAACGCAGCCTGACTTCTTTCGGAGGACGGAACGAGGCTACCGCACAGTGTAGCGCGATTCTTCTGGATTGCGCTTCGCTGGCCGAAGAATCAGATTCCTGCGGATCGATCAGAACGCGCGAAGTAGCGCAAGCTCCTGAGCAATCGTATCGAGTGGCGCGGCAAGCGTCGCCAGATGGCGCGTCGGTACGAAATCCCGAGCGCGTAGTGATACGCGTTGTGAACCTGGCGCAGTCCGGTCAGAAAGAACATGAACGACGCTGCGAGCACCGCGGCATACGCGAGCCAGTGCGCGGCGAGCAGGGAATCGCAAGCCGAGTCGCCGAAATCAGAAGCTCGCGCAATCTCGATGCGATTCAGCGCCACGAGATCGCGCTACGGCACGCAAGCCCGACGCGGATCGGAGCGAACCGGCATCACAACTTGCCGGCGAGTCGCAACGCCGAGAGAACGATACCGCCGACGAGGCAGATCCCGCCAAAGACGATGCCGAGAATCCAGAGCACCAGCGCTCCGGCGAACGGCCGCGCAAACACCAGCGCCGACTTCGACATATCGCGTCCTTGTGGCACGCCGGTGACGACGAGCCGGTAACGTCCCGCGCGCGGAATCTGGAACGTTCGTATCGAAAGCCGCACGCGCGAAAAACTCGACACCTTCGTGCGGAACAGGATCGGCGCGGACGGCACGTCGTGCCCGCTGAAATCAGTCAAGGCAAACCCGGCGCCCCCGAACGACGAATCGAGATACGTCGTCTCGATGCACAGCATGACCAGGCCGGGCTCCGGAAACCGGACATCCTGCTCGCGCAGCACAGGCAGGCGCACGATGATGCTGGTGCGCACGACGGCGATCAGTCGCACGATCGAGCACGCGAGCAGCGCCGCGCCGAAAAGAGCCGTGCCGATGGTGAATTGAAGCAAGTTCATGGATGACCCGCCGCTTGGGCATTCCTCATAGAAGCCGTACGCGATTTGGCGTTCGCGGCGGGCATCGCGACCGCATTCCTAGCGGCCGATGCGGCGAGGAATGCCCGCAGCAATGCCCTCTCGACAATCCATCACGGCATCGTTCCCGATGCCACGCCTGCAGAAGTCGCAGCAGGCACCGGCGCCGAATCCGGAGTCGGCAATTTCAGTCTTCTGCAAAACGCCGCGAAGCGTGGATCAGCGCGATACGCGCGGACAAAAGGCGCATAGAGCAGCATCGTGACGCCCGGGTCGTGCGTCGCGAGGCCATGATCCAGCCACTCGAATACTTTGTCCGGCTCCTTGCGCAGCGCGTAGACCTGGGCAATCTGGAACGGGCCGGTGTCCGGATAGCGTTCGATCAGGTCCGCAAGCGCCTTGTCGGCTTCGGCGCTATTGCCGACCGCAGACCGTGCGAGCGCAAACGCATACATGCGCCAGAACGGATCTGTCTCCTGACTCGCCAGATCCAGCGCGGCGCGCGCATCGCCGCGCAGAACCTCAATCGTCGCGAGCTCCGTATAACTCTGCGCCCCCTGCGGCTGAAGCTCGATCGCCTTGCGTAGAACTGCTTCCGCTTCGTCGTAGCGGCCGAGCGAGACGAGCGTGCGTGCGTGATAAACGTAGTTGCTGCTGTTCAACGGATCGAGCGTGATCGACTTGCGCCCGTATTCGACACCCTCCTCGACCCGACCAAGCGACGCATTGAGAATGGCGAGATTCAGATACGCACCCGAATCCTGCGGCGCGAGCTCGACCGCGCGTTGGTAGCCCGCTTCGGAACCGATCAGATCAAAGTCGACGACGGCCGCAATGAACGCCGCAGCCTGATGCGCCCTGCCGCATGTCGGATCCAGCTCCAGCGCACGCGCTGCGTTTTGCCGCGCTTTGGCGATCAGCGCTTCCCTGTCGTCGCGATCCAAGACGGTAAAGATCGTAACCAGCTGCACCTGCGTGTCGGCGAGATTCGCATATGCGAGTGCATAGCGAGGATCAAGCCGAACGGCTTCCTCGTAGTAACCGATCGCCTTGCGTTCGTCCGCTGCGGTATGCCGCAGCACGGACTCGTTGCCTTGTAAAAATGCCGTGTACGCGTCGACATTCTGAGTCGATGACGCCACCACCACCGGCACGGGTGCCGCTTGCGCATTCTTGCCCAGTAACGCGACCTGAAGCTGGTTGGCGACCATGCCGGCGATTTCGGCCTGCACCGCGAAGATGTCCTTGAGCTCGCGATCGTAGCTTTCGGACCAGACGTTTGCGCCATCCGCCGACTTCACCAACTGTGCCGCAATGCGCACGCGATCGGCGGACTTGCGCACGCTGCCTTCGAGCAGATAAACAACGCCGAGTTTCTGCCCGATCGACGCGCTATCGTCGGTCTTGCCCTTGAACTGAAAAGACGATGTGCGACCGATCACCTTGAGATCGCTGAGTCGCGACAGCGAGGAAATCAACTCTTCCGAAAGGCCATCGGAAAAATATTCGTTGCCCGCATCGCCGCTGGTATTCGCGAACGGCAGCACGGCGATCGATTTGTCGGCGATCGGCGCAACCGCGTCCTTGTGCAGCACGAACTTGTCCGTGAGCAGCAGCACGACGGCGAGGACGAGCGTCGCGATGATCCAGCGATCGAGCGTGCGTCCCGTCTGCCGCGTGATCGACTGCGAACGATCGATGTCGCTCTCGCGCTTGATACCCTGCGGCGTCCACTCGTAAAACCAGGCGAACATGAGCGCAAACGGAAATCCGACGACCACGGCAACGACAATCCAGCGCAGCATCCATTCGGGCATGTGGAACAGCGGAAAGACCTGCGTCGCGATCTGTACGAGCAGCCAACCGCTCGCGGCGTAGAATGCGGCGGCGCGGTAGACATTGCGGCGTCGGAGCTCGGTGAAGAAATTCATGCATTACTCGCAGACATAGTCGCGCGGACCGACGCGATGGCAATCATCCGGCGGCCCGTACTGATCCCATACATCCGCCAGACCCATCTTGCGCACGAACTCCGGAAACTCCGGCAGCATGCGCACATCGCGACCGTAGTGATTCCACAGGAATGCAAGGAACACGGCATCGTTGCTGGTGAGCCCCTTCTCGATGGTTGCCAGGGCCTCTGCCGGCTCGCCCATCCGGATCAACGCGTAGACGACGACACCGGCAATCACCGGCGGATCGCCGGCGAGATAACGATGGATCATGTCGAGCGCACGCGTGCGCGCATCCGCGTCGCCCAGGATCCCTTCGGCGAGCACGTCGGGCGCATCCTTCGGCAGTGTCGTATCGAGCGCCTTGAACGCAACGCTCAACTGCTGGATCGCCTCGGCTTTTTCGTGCCGCGCATCGGAAATGAAGGACAATCCGAGACCCGCGAATGCGAGTTTGGCATCCGCGGCACGCTTCAACAGCCGCTCCGCATTCGCGAAGTCGCCCGCGTAGGCATAGCTGGCGCCGCGCCAGAGCAGTGCGGTCGGCAACATCGGATCGATCGCGAGCAGCCGGTCGATCAGCGCATTGCCCTGCGCCAGATAGCCCGTCATCTGGAGCTCGGCTGCGTACCAGAATGCCGAGGTCGTATCGTCGGGATCCACGTCGTGGGCGCGCTCGAACGCGATGCGAGCTTCCAGGAATCGGCGACGGATGCTCAGCGATTGACCGAGCGCGCCGTAGGGTTCGGCGAGACTAGGATCGAGCTCGCTTGCAATGCGCGCGTGTTCCTCCGCGGAAGCCACCGCCTTTACGGGATCCAGCACCGTGTACGTCGGACCAATCGCCATGACCGCCGCGAGTCGCGCGTGTGCGCGCGCGAATTTCGGATCGAGCGCGATGGCTTGCTCCAGTTGCGCGATCGCATCGGGAAAATGCGCGCCTTCGCGCCGATTGAAAATCTGCGTGGCCTGCAGATACAACGCATACGCCTCCGGGTTGGTGGTCGCAACAGGCACGATGCGCTGCTGATCGCCCTTCAGCACGACTTCGAGCTTCTCGGCGATCGCGCGCGCGATGCGTTCCTGCAGCGCAAAGACATCGGAAACGTCGCCATCGTACGTATCCGACCACAAATGGAATCCGTCGGACACCTGAATCAGCTGCGCCGTGATGCGCACCTTGTCGCCTTGCTTGCGCAGAGAGCCTTCCAGAATATTGGCGACGCTGAGCGTCTTGCCGATAACGCGCAGGTCATCGTTCTTGCCTTTGAATGAAAACGACGATGTGCGGCCCGCGACTTTGAGATCCTTGAGCTTGGCAAGCGCGTTGAGCAATTCCTCCGCCATGCCGTCGGAGAAATATTCCTGATCATGCGCGGGACTGAGATCGGTGAACGGCAACACCGCGATCGACTTTGCCGGAACATCCGGCGATATCGGCGCGTTGTTGTCCTTGCGCAGCACGAACTGGTTGGTCAGCAGCAGCACGATCGCCGCCGCCATGATCGCGATGATCCAGCGATCGAGTTTCTTGCCGGTGTGATGCGTGATTGATTCCGTTGGATCGATCTCGCTCTCGCGCTTCAGACCCTGCGGCGTGAATTCATAGAGCCACGCAAACGCCAGCATGAACGGAAATCCGACGATCGCGGCGATGATGATCCACCGCACCGTCCAGTTCGGCACGCTGAAAAATGGAAAAACCTGCGTCGCAACCTGCACGAGCAGCCACGCCGACGCCGCGTAAAACGCGCCGGCGCGGATGACGTTGCGACGCTTCAGCTCCGAAACGAACGAACGCATTGTGGCCCTCCCCCGGCGAAGACTTTACCGGAAGAGCCACGAGCGCGCGCGCAGTGCTTGCCGGCAGTCATTCAGCACCGGAGTTACCACCTGCAACGGGTGGGTTCAGTCGACGATGAAAAGCTTCGCACCCGTGCTCGTGTGCGAGCGATGCGGTTCCGCTTGATCGGCGACCTGATAGCTCATGCCCGGGCCGAGCGTGAACGTGCGACCGTCGGCCAGTTCCGTGTGCAGCTCGCCTTCAAGACACAGCAGAATGTGCCCTTTGGCACACCAGTGATCGGCGCGATAACCCGGCGAATACTCGACCATGCGCACGCGGATGTCGCCGAACGTTTGCGTGCGCCAGAGTGCGATGCCTTGTTCGCCGGCGTGCTCGGTCGGTTCGATGCGGGACCAGTCGGTGGTGCCGAATGGGATGGCGGCGATGTGCATGGGAATCCTTGGTATGTCGGAACGACCGACGCATTGCGACAGTCTCCACGCGTCCGACTAGGAATGGATAGTGGATACCGGCCGAGCGGAATCGCCAATCCACCCACTCCACGACGGCGCAAACACCCGCGACCCGCTCAAGCCCGCAACTTCCATCGCGAACAAGTTGTGACACGCCGTCACGCCCGACCCGCACATGCGCACAACCTGCCAACGCTGAAACACTCCAATCAGCGGAAAGAACTCGCCGCGCAGTTTCTCCGGTGACTTGAAGCGTCCGTTCGCGTCGAGGTTGTCGGAGAACGGTCGGTTCAGCGCGCCGGGGATGTGGCCGGCTTTCTTGTCGATCGGTTCGGCTTCGCCGCGGTGCCGCGGCATCACCTTCGCGCCCGAGGCGTCAGTAGCCATACGCGCGTGCGCAGGGAGACGCGTCCGCGGACGCGTCGAAGCCGTCATTGAAGATCGTATCGTTCTCATCGACGATAAGCTGGACGCTGTGCTCGGAGTAGATGATCGTCGTTTCCATCGGCATGTTGGTCTGTACCGCGTCAAACTGGCTGACGATGGGGCCCGTCGCAGATATCAGCGTGTAAAACGATCCGACGGCGGGACCGCCGCTGAAGTGCACGAATGCGGTGCCGTCGACCGCGACTGATCCTGTCACGTTCAGTTGAGCGATGTTGCCCGCGCTGTCCGCAAGAAAGCAGGTCAACGTTTGGTTCTGGAATTCGAGATTGCCTTCTATCTGCATCCCGCCGCCAACTCCCGCGATGCTGCCGGGCGCAAGTATGCCGCTGCTGGTGACGGTGCCGATTGATCCCGTGCCGGTGAGCACGCCGTCGATGCCGACGACGGATGCCGCGGCCATGCCATCGACGAGCTGCAGGATTCCGTCGCTGATTGTGGCAACGCGTTCAAATTCGCCTGCGTGCGCGAGCACGAGACGGCCGCCGTTGACGAGGGTGAGGCCGCCGGGCCCGGATATCGTGCCGCGCGCGGTCACCGTCACACCTTGAGCGATGTCGATAAGTGCATCGACATCATTGTCGATGTAGAGATCACTTCCTGCGGCCTGCCCCGGTTGCGCGCCGGAATCGCCCGGCAAACCTGCAAGCACATCGTTTCCAGTGAATGCGGTGTTCACTTCGCTAACCGAGAGCGTGAGCGTTCCGCCTTGACGCGCGAACACGGCGCCGCCGAAGCCCGCACCGCCGCCGCCAGTGGCGCCGTCACCTGACAATCCGCTTGCATTACCGCCGCCGAATCCGCCCATTCCATCGGGGCCGCCGCCACCACCGCCGAATCCGCCGAGCCCCCCACCCGCTCCGCCGCCACCGCCGCCACCGAAACCGCCGACGTTGAGATCGAAGTTTCCGCCGCCGGCGCCGCCGCCGAATCCGCCAGTGCCGCCGTTATAGCCGCCCCCACCGCCGCCACCGAAACCTCCGGTTCCGCTGAGGCCACCACCGCCGCCGCCGATGCCGCCGTGGCCTTCGGCACTGCCGTCCTGCCCACCAAATCCGCCGCCGCCGCCGGTGACGTTGGGGTCGCCGACAAGCAACGCTGTTCCGCCAGCGCCTGATGCGCGGCCATCGTTACCGCTCTGCGATCCCTCGCCCGCCGCGCCGCCACCGCCGGCATTCGCGCCTCCACTGTTCGGATTGTCGGCACCATCGCCGGCCGTACCGCTCATGGCCGCGAACCAGAGTAGTCCGTTGAATCCGCCACCGCCGCCGCCGCTGTTGGTGTTGTTGTTCGGCACATCGTCCGAAGTCGCGCCATCTCCGCCGTCGCCGCCGATGCCGCCGCCTGCGCCGAACGCGAGCCATCCGTGGCTGCTACCGCCGTTGCCGCCGAGTCCACCGCCGCCACCCATGCCGCCGCCGAAAATGTTGCCGATGCCGACGCAGCTGCCGCCATTGCCCCCCATGCCGCCACCGCCGCCGCAGGTTCCTCGCGCAAGACCGCCGCCGTTGCCGCCGATGGCAGTGTCGTAATTGAGCGCGACGTCGGTCAGCGTGACGTCAGCTTGACTGTTGACGAACACAGCACCGCCTAGACCGGCTCCGCCGCCACCGGAATCGGCGCCATCGCCACCCTTCGCGACCGCGCGCTCAAGGCGCAAGTTGCGCAGCGAGACAGAAATGCGTCGCGCCTGACTTCCATTTGCCGAAAGTGCCGTGCCGTCGTCCCCGATGAGGAAAATGCGCCAGGCGTTGCTTCCGTCGATCAACGTGTCAAGACCGGTGGCGATGTCGCTGCCGTCGACAGTGAGATTGACGAATACAACCGGCAGGAAATAGCCAAGCAGAATCGGCTGGCCGGGCGGAAGGGAGAATTGGATCGTTTCAAGAGTGTCATTGTCCCAGCCGTCCCCGTCTGCTTCGAGCATTGCTTCGCGCAAGGTGCACGTCAGTGATTGCGGGCTGCACATGACTAGCGGATTGGTCGCCTGGGAATCATCGGCGGGGCTCGTGACGACGAATGTCGCGGCTCGCGCCTCCTCTCCGACGATGCCAACGGCGAGCGCGCTCGCCCACGCGAATGTCAGAACGATCCGCCGCGCATTGACTACGATCTGTCTTGCCGAACTCATGCCGATCCCCCCGAACCATTCGGTACAGTAAGCAGCAAAAGAGCTAAGTGGACAAGCCCTGCAGAGTCTGCGCCGTCCGGAAACATCCAATCAGATTTGTGTCTTTGGCATGACATCGTGAACCTAACCCGGCGGACGATCGGCTGGCGCGACAGATCGGTTCGGATCGCTAATCCATCCGCTCCACGACGGCGCAAACACCCGCGATCCGCCAAGTCCCGCGACTTCCATCGCTAACAAGTTGTGACACGCCGTCACGCCCGACCCACACATGTGCACGACCTGCCACGGCTGAAACACGCCGATGAGCGGAAAGAACTCGCCGCGCAATTTCTCCGGAGACTTGAAGCGTCCGTTCGCGTCGAGGTTGTCGGAGAACGGTCGGTTCAACGCGCCGGGGATGTGGCCGGCTTTCTTGTCGATCGGCTCGACTTCGCCGCGGTAGCGCGGCGCGGCGCGCGCGTCGATGAGGACGACGGTGCCGTCGTGGCGGCGGCGTTCGAGTTCGTCGTACCAGACGACTTGATGGCGATCGAGCGTCGCGTGGATGTCAGCGTTGGATTTTGCTTCCACGCGGCTTTCGAGCGGAAGGCCGGCGGCGCGCCATGCGGCGAGTCCGCCATCGAGCACGGAAACGCGCGCGTGATCGGCGAGTCGAAGCAGCCACCAGAATCGCGCGGCGGCGAGTGCGCCGTTGGCGTCGTCGTAGGCGACGACGTGTTTGTCGGGCGAGAGGTTCCAGCGCGAGAACGCGTCGGAGAGCGTGGCGTCGCTCGGTAGCGGATGGCGGCCGAGGCCTTTCCGCGTGAGATCGGAGAGATCGTGATCGAGGTTGGCGTAGACGGCGCCGGGGATGTGCGAGGCGGCGTAGTCGCGTTCGCCTTTGGCGGGATCGGCGATGTCGAAGCGGCAGTCGACGATGAGGAGATTTGCGCCGCCGATTCGCTCCGCGAGTGATTCGGGGGAGATGAGAGGCCCAAAGTTGGGATTCGGGATTTGGGGATTTTGGGAAACGTGCGAAGGCATGTGGGGATTCTAGACCTGTCGTGCGTTACCTCACCCGCCCTTTCGGATGAACTTTCCCGCGGGCGGCAGAGGTGGAGTGCGGCGCGTTGCTCCGAGTGCCCTCACCCGCCCTTTCGGGCGACCTCTCCCGCAAGCGGGAGAGGTGGAATAGTGCGTGCGGCGGCGAGTTGGATTGCCCCCTCTCCCGCAAGCGGGAGAGGGGAAGAGCGGCGCGGGAGAGGGGATGAGCAGAAAGGGGACGCGCGGGCGCTTAGTGACTGCGCCGGGAGAACGATACGGCGTACGCGCTGGCGCGGACGATGGGGAGCGTGTCGTCGGAAAGCTCGATGCCGTCGGTCAGCGCCGTCGGCATGAACAAGAGCTTCTTCTGCGCTTCGAGGCTGTCCGGAACGGTCTTGTCGAGCGTCAGCGTGCCGAGGTCGACGACTTTGCGATCGTCGGGCCACGGTTGGCTCGGGTCTTTCGTCTGATCGCCGGCCTCGGCGAGCTGCGCTTTCAGATGGAACACGACGGGTTTCTGGGCGACGCGCTTCGGCAACTCATCGACGAGGAAATCCGGCGATTTCTTCTTGGCTTCGTCCGCGCTCAAATGCACGAGCTTCTCGGGGACCATCTGGTAGCGAACGGCCTGCTTGTTGCCGGCTTTGTCGACGAAGACGAACGCGTCGATGCCGAAATAGTTCTCGTCGGCGAAGCTCGCGGGCGTCGACACCGACGCGTTCGACTTCGCCACCGACGGATGAGTCGCCAGGAACTGATCGAGCTTCGTCGGCTTCGGCGCATCTGGGCCGCTTTCGCTGATCGCGACGAGCAGATCGCGGAATTCCTCGCCGCTACCGACCGGGAAGAACTTGAGCGACACGATCACCATGTCGGTATCCGCGCCGGTCGGCAAGTGATATTTGATCGCCATGCCGTGCGGATTTTCGGCATCCGGCACCGTCGGCAGGCCGCCGCCATCGGAGAAGCGCACCGTGACCGGAATCGTGCTGCCGTTGAACAGGACGGCGCGGCTCAACTTCGCGGCCTCGGGCGACGCCTTGAAGTGACCTTCGACGACGATGCCTTTCGCGTGATTGGCGCGGAAGCCTGGGTGCGAGCCGTAGATCTTGTTGAAGGCGTCGACGATCTGCGTCGTGAGCGGCACTTCGTCAGCGTAGGCGAACGAAGCGAGCGATATTGCGAGTGCAACGATGAAGGTAAGCGTTCGGATTGAGATCGACATGATGCTTTTACTCCGCGCTGTGGTCGGTGTCGGTCGACGGACAGGTTGGGCGTCGCGACGCAAGACGTGTGCGTGTCAGGCCGGCCCCGGGCTGATTTTATTCCTCGTTCGTGACTGCTGTCCTGCGGCCTCGAGGAAGACTACGCGCAGCGAATTAGGCGGCTTCGAGGCGCCGAAGCAGGTTCTTGAGGATCGACGCCGTCGCACCCCAGACGCGCCGACCATCCCATTCGAATTCGAACGTCGTACGCATACGCCCTTGCCAGTCGAAATCGAGTCGGCGCAACCGATCCGGTGCAAGGATGAAATCGAGCGGCACTTCGAACACTTCGGCGACTTCGTCGGGATCGGGTCTGGCGCGGTAGTCGCCGCGGACGAATCCGGCAACGGGCGAAACGAAATATCCGGAGACCGTTTCGAATCCATCCAGATAGCCGAACGGCTCGACACGTTCGGGTTCGATGCCGGTTTCTTCGAATGTTTCGCGGAGCGCGGCGGCGACAGGATCGGCGTCGCCTTGTTCGATCGCGCCGCCGGGAAAGCTGATCTGCCCCGCATGCGTGCGAAGGCTCGCGGTGCGGCGCGTGAACAACACGGACAACGCCGATTCGCGGCGCACGAATGGAACAAGCACGGCGGCTTTGCGACGCGGCAACTTGGGATCGATGATGTCGGCGAGTTCTTCGAGATTCCAGCCCGGCTCGATCGGCGGATCGGCGAGCGGACGCGCGGCGCGGCGCAGCCAGTCGATATCGGTATCGATCGCGGCCGATGTCATCGACGCATCGCCTCGCGCGCGATCAGGACGTGATCGATGATCCAGCGGCGCTCGCCATCGCTCATGTTGATCCAGCGCGTGATCTCATCGACGCTGCGCAGGCAGCCGATGCAGAACCCGTCGCCGCCGAGCTCACAGAGGCCGACACACGGGCTGACGATCGGGTTGGGTCTGTCGAAATCCATCGGTAAATGCGCGTCGGGTGGGCTTTGTTGCTAGATTAACCGCGGGTTCCCGGAAGGTAGGCGCAGATGCTGGCGCTCGCAACCAAGGTCGTCGGCGATTACGGCAAGGTGCTCGCGCGCGTCGCGCCGGACGTCTACGGCCTGCCGCAAAGCCTGCTGCCGCATTCGAAGCCGGCGATTCGCGAGGCGATCGTGAGCCTTCTCGAACAGCTGGGTCCCGATCAGGTGGAGATCAAGGAGGGCCTGCGGCGCGGTTATGTCTATCTCGCGCAGTTCGTCGCCGATGATGAAGCCGAGATCGTTTCGCGCGGTCAGGCCAGCATCAACGGCACCGGCGGCGACGCGGCGAGCGCGGAGCCGGCGATGCGGATCATCAATCGGATCAAGCTGGATATGGAGCGGGCGTTGGAGGAGATGGGGGCGTATCCATAAGCTCGCGAGTCGTCATCCCGGCTTTCGCCGGGACGACGGAAATTGCGAACGAGATCTCGCGTCGCCGGCCATCCCTGCACGGGATGACGCCATCCCGGCGTCACTTCACATCGATGATCTTGATCTCGAGCACCAGCACCTGATTGCCGACGTTCGGATCGGGCGGCAGGAAGATCGTCCAGTGGTCGCCGACCTTCATCTTCTGCACGACATCGGGGACTTTCGGGCCGAACATCTTGGAGAGATCGGCGAATTTCGCCTTCACCGGCTCGCCGACGAAGGAGCTCTGCAGCTCGCGGCCGCTCGAGGACGAAACGCGCACATGGAACGTGAGCTCGCTCGACGGCGTGACGGTCTTGCCGCTGCCGTCTTCGATGACGCGGTACTGCACGTCGCCGGGCAGGACGATCACGCCCTTCTTCGCGCGGTTCGCGGCCATGAACGCATCGGCGTCGCGCTTGTTGTCGGCCAGCGTCTTGTCCATGTCGGACTTGGCCTTCTGCTCGAACTTCGACAACGCATCTTTCATCGCCGCTTCGGGCACGGCCGGCGGCTTCTTGGTGAACGCATCCTGGATCGCGCGCGACACGGTGTTGATGTCGACGTCCATTTTGCGGTCGGCAAGCCCGGAGCCGATCTGGAAACCGATCGCGTACGAAAGCTTGCCCTTGTCGGACGTGGTGTCCTGCGCCAGCGCGGAACCCGCCGCGAGCAGTGCCGCGAGAGCGAGTAACCAAACAAACTTCATGCATGCCTCCAGAAAAAATACGGGAATGTGCAACGATGGGCCCGCGTCGCGGGCCGGAAAAAAGGCGCGGTAGTGTACCCGAGCGCCACGCGGGCTCCAACGCGCGCGCCTGCAATAGCCCGGCGGCCGGTCAGCCAACGTTTTCTTTACATGACGCGGATGACGCGACCCGAATCGCCTTCGGCGGCGAAAAACCGTCCCTCTGGGCCTTCAGAACGCACTCCTCATGGAAAGTTCGACGCATTCGACCGCTGCTATGATCCGCGCCCCTGCTGAACCCGAGCCGAGGCAATCATGGGATATCGCAATCTTTTGAGCGAGGATCGCGGCGCGGTCCGCACGCTCACGATCAACCGGCCCGACAAGCTCAATGCGCTGAATCGCGAGACGATCGGCGAGTTGCAGCTCGCGTTCGATCAGGCGCGCCACGACGATGCGATCCGCGTGATCGTGCTCGCCGGTGCCGGCGAAAAGGCGTTTGTCGCCGGCGCCGATATCTCCGAGCTCGCGACGCTGACGCCGATCGAAGCGCGCACGCGAGCGCGAGCGGGTCAGGCGATGATGCGCAGCGTCGAGACGCTCGGCAAACCGGTCATCGCGCGCATTCACGGTTACGCGCTCGGCGGCGGCATGGAGCTCGCGATGAGCTGCCATCTGCGCATCGGCAGCGACAAGGCCAGGCTCGGCCAGCCGGAAATCAACCTTGGCCTGATTCCGGGTTTCGGCGGCACGCAGCGGTTGCTTCGACTCGCGGGCCGTTCCGCGGCGCTCGAGTTGTGTCTGCTCGGTCATCAGATCGATGCCGCGCGCGCGCTGGCGCTCGGTGCGTTGAATCGCGTTGTCGCGGCGGAAAAGCTCGACGAGGAAATCGCCGCGATCGCCGATCAGCTGGCGGCGTCGGCGCCGATCGCGCTCGCCGGGATTCTCGACGCGATTCTCGTCGGCGGCGAATGCGCGCTCGATGAAGGTCTCGACTACGAAGCGCAAACCTTCGCCACGTGCTTCGCAACCGAGGACATGCGCGAAGGCACTCGCGCGTTCCTCGAACGACGCAAGCCGAGCTTCAGCGGACGCTGACAACACCGATCAACGCACAAATTTCCCCTCTCCCGCTCACGGGAGAGGGTAGGGTGAGTCTGGCACCGGCATCCCACGGAAAACTCAAGCAACTCCGCGAGCCTTCGCTCCGCGCCAGCCCTCACCGGCCCTTCGCGCACGTCTTGCGGGAGAGGAATTCCATCAACACGCGATCAACAACTCACTCATGCCCGCCGCGATATTTCTTCTCGCCCGCCGTCACCGGAATCGCAAGACGATTTTCCGCCGGCGCCAGCGGACACGTCGCATACGGGGTAAACGCGCACGGCGGGTTGTACGACTTGTTGAAATCGATCACGACCTTGCCGTCTTTCGGCATGTCGGTATACAAGAACCGGCCGCCGCCATACGTTTCCTTTCCGCTGGTCTTGTCTGCATAGATGAACCAGAGCTCCTTCGCGTCGGGTTCCTCAAGCACCGGCAGCAGCGTGTATTTCTTGCCGTCGCGCTCGAACTCGACCTGGCCCGGCACCGGCATCTTGTCGATCTGGCCGAGTACATTCGGAATCTCGAGCGTGTGCGGCGGATTGAACGGCGTGAACTTCGCTTCGACGCGCCACTTCGGATCGATCGGGTAGTAATCGATACCGCGGAAATGCTTGCGCGTGTCGGCTTCGGTGTTCTTGAAGCGCAGACCCTTCTTGCCGTTGCGGTCGACCACGAAAAAGCTCACGGGGCCCATCGATACGACGGTTGGCTTTTCCGTCGTGTCGTCGTGCAATTCCGCGTGCTTTAGCGGATTCCCGTCGATGGTGGCACTCGCCTTGAGATCGAGCGCGATCGTCGTCTTGCCCTTTTCGAGCGTAATTACGCCGACGTGCGGCGGACCGGCTGCAATCACGATGTCGTTCTTCTTGTCGGTGCCAACCGAGTTCTTGCCTTCCTTGAGCCAATGCAGGCCGATCAACGTCAACCAACCGTTGGGCGCCTTGAGGCGTTCGAGGCGTTGCGCACGCCAGGCTTCGATCTGTGCGCTGTAGCCGGCGCCGGGGTTCGATCCATCCACTTTGGCCGACATCAACTGAACGCTCGCGACACTCGCGGCGAGAAGCAGACTCATTTTCAGCATGGTGTTTCCCTTGGTTGTTTACGAATCTTTTGTCGCACGTATCCCGCTTGCGGGAGAGAGCAGACGCGATGGCAAATTTTGGGCGTCGCAAATTTCGCTCATCCGCCTGCCGGCACCCTTGATTGAGTCCAGCGCAAGCTCTTCTCCCGCGCAGCCGGAGAATGGATCATCGCCCGCGCAGGAAAAAACGGTCCAGCTCCTCCATTCCAAGCTGCACCCAGGTCGGACGTCCATGATTGCATTGTCCCGAACGCTCGGTCACTTCCATCTCGCGCAGCAGGGCGTTCATTTCCGGAATGCTGAGACGACGGTGCGCACGCACGGAACCGTGGCATGCCATCGTCGCCAGTAATTCGTTCGCATTTTCCTCGATGCGCCGCGTGTCGCCGTGCACGGCGAGATCGGCGACGACATCGCGCACCAGACCGGCGACGTCAGCGCCATCGAGCAAGACAGGAATGCGGCGCACGGTGACACTCTGCGGACCCGAGCGCGCGATATCGAAACCGACGCCGGCGAAACGCTCGGCGTGTTCTTCGACCGCCGATGCTTCGCGCTCGCTGACCGCCAGCGTCAGCGGCACCAGCAGCAGTTGCGAGCGGATGCCCTCGCCGTCCTGCGCGCTCTTCAAACGTTCGTACGTGATCCGCTCATGTGCGGCGTGCATGTCGACGAGCACGAGACCGTGCGCGTTTTCGGCAAGCACGAATATGCCGTGCAGTTGCGCGAGCGCGTAGCCGAGCGGCGGACTGTCGCCGGTTTCGGGCAGGTTCGCCGGCGCAAGCGACTGTGCTTCGCCTGGCGCGCGCGCAATTGCGGGTTCGCCGCCCAATAGCGCGGCATACGGCGCGAGCGGCTCGCGCACCGCCAGTCCGAGTGAATCCTGACGCTGCGCCGCGTACGTGCGAAACGGCGCATGCGTGTGTGCGTGCTCGTGGGCGCCGTGCGTATGCGTATGCGCGAACGCGCCCTCGCCCGCCCGCGCGGAGGAACCATCGGCACGAACGCCCGCGCGTGTCTCGGCCAACGCATCGTTCAACGTGCGATAGATGAAGTCGTGCACCAAACGACCTTCACGAAAACGCACTTCGTGCTTGGCCGGATGCACGTTCACATCGACCAGCGCAGGATCGAGCTCGAGAAACAACACGAACGCGGGATGACGTCCGTGGAAAAGCACGTCCGCGTAGGCCTGACGCACGGCATGTGCGACGAGACGATCGCGCACCGAACGTCCGTTGACGTGAAAATACTGCTGATCGGCCTGCGCGCGCGATGCCGTCGGCAAACCGACCCAGCCATGCAGCCGGAGTCCGGCCGCGGCATGCTCGATCCAAAGACTCTGGGCGACGAATTCCGCGCCGAACACATCGGCGACGCGCCGCGCGCGATCGGCATCGTCGATCGCCGCCTTGAGCATGCGCACCGGCTTGCCGTTGTGGCCGAGCCGGAACTCGATCGAAGGACGCGCCAGCGCGATCGCTTTGACCAGCTCGTCGATGTGTCCGAATTCGGTGCGCTCGGCGCGCAGGAATTTGCGCCGCGCCGGTACGTTGTAGAAAAGATCGCGCACTTCGACCTGCGTACCGCGCGCGTGCTGCGCCGGTGCCGCCGCGCGCGGTTTGCCGCCGTCGACTTCGATGCGCCATGCCGAGTCCGCATCGTTCCGGCGCGAGGTCAGCGCGAAGCGCGACACCGACGCGATCGAAGGCAGTGCCTCGCCGCGGAAACCGAGCGTGCCGACGCGTTCCAGATCCTCGAACGACGCGATCTTGCTCGTCGCATGCGCCGCGACCGCGAGCGGAAGATCATCGGGCTCGATGCCCGCGCCGTCATCACGCACGCGGATCAGCCGCGCGCCACCGGTTTCGATGTCGACCTCGATGCGCCGCGCGCCGGCGTCGAGACTGTTCTCGATGAGCTCCTTGACCACCGACGCCGGTCGCTCGATGACCTCGCCGGCGGCGATCTGGTTGACGAGCTCGGGGGACAGCTGACGGATGCGCGACATGATCGAACGGCGAAGCGGTAACGCATGATAGCCGAGGCCGAGGGCCTCAAGAATTCCCTGATCCGGCTTCGCCACCTTCTCCTGCTGGCGGGAGAAGGCAGAACCGCTCGAATGATGGCGCATCCACTTTCAGCGAGGGATGCAAGAGCTGCCAAGGCTCAGATTTCACCTCTCCCGCTCGCGGGAAAGGTCACGCCGCAGGCGCGGGTGAGGGAGGCGTGTCAAGACGCCTCCGAGCTCCGCATGTCCGGTGCCCGAAAGAAAAATCAGCCCGACGGAATCTGCAGCACTTCACCCGGCCGAACGCGATCCTCGGCGAGCCCGTTCGCTTCGCGGAGTTGCGCGATCGAAAGCCCGTGATGCGCGGCTATCGTACGCAACGTGTCGCCGTGATTGACGACATAACGCGACGCCGCCGACGCGTGTTTGCGCGGCGGCGGGTCGATATTCGCCGCAAACCAGCTGCCCGGCGGCGGCGAGGCGTGGAAATAGCCGTCCACGCCATCGAGGATCGCCGACGCGAGCTTCTCGCGGTGCGTCGGATCCTTGAGCTTGGCTTCCTCGGCCGGATTCGAGATGAACGCGGTTTCGACCAGGATCGACGGCACGTCCGGCGAGCGCAGTACGACGAAATTCGCGCGCTCGACGTAGCCGCGATGCGTCGGGCCGATCTTGCGCAGCGCCGTCAGCACCTGCTCGGCGACCGAGTTGCTCGCGCCCATCGTCGCGCCTTGCGAAAGATCGAGCAGCACGGCGGCGAGCGTGTCGTCCTTGTCGTCGAGCGAAACGCCGCCGACCAGATCGGCGCGGTTTTCCCGATCGGCCAGCCAGCGCGACGCTTCGTTGGTCGCGCCGCGCGGCGAAAGCACCCACACCGACGATCCGCGCGCGTCGCTGGTCTTGAATGCGTCGGCGTGGATCGAAACGAACAGGTCCGCTTTTTCCTCGCGCGCTTTCAGATAGCGTTTTTCGAGCGGAATGAAATAGTCGCCGTCGCGCGTCAACACCGCGCTCATGCCCGGCGTCTTGTCGATCTGCTTCTTGAGCTGGCGCGCGACCGCGAGCGTGATGTCCTTCTCGCGTGCGCCGGTCGATCCGGTCGCGCCGGGATCATCGCCGCCGTGTCCCGCATCGACCGCAATGACGACGTCGCGCGGCTTGCCGGGCACGGCTTCGGCGACGGACTTGACCGGTTTCGGCTTCTCGGTCGCCGGATAAAGATCGAGCACGAGCCGATAACCGAACTTGTCCGCCGGCGGCAACAGGAAACTCTTCGGATGCACGCCTTCGTCGAGATCGAACACGACGCGCGCATCGCTCTTGCCCTGCTTGCCGGCGCGAATGCCCCTCAATAGACCCTTCGCGTTCGGTGCGCCGAAGCTGTCGGCGAACGCGCTGTCGTGAATATCCAGCACGATGCGATCGGGCCCGTTGAGCTCGAAGAGTTTGTAATCGGCGGGGCCGGAAACATCGAAAACCGCGCGCGTGTATTCGGGTCCGGCCCAGACGCGAAGGTTCTGGATTTCAGCGGCGCGCGCCGTGCCGATGGCCGCCAACAATGTGGCTGCACCGCAGACGATCGCCCCGACTGGCCCTGGAACTCCCCGCATGGCCGCTATTCAACCCTAAATCCGCTCTGTTTTTCAAGCTTTTTTCCTTTAAAAATCCGAAGGCTGGGACTTATTCATAAAATTCACCTTAGGAATGCCCCTCGGCGAGGCGGTCGCACGGGCATCGGCGCCGAGGCTACGCGCCGGCATCGGTCTGGCCGCGCATCGCCGCGAGAAGTCGCTGTCCACGCGCCGAAAGAGCTTCCGCGACCACGTCACGCCGCTCGCCCGCGTGCCTCAAATGCAGCACGAGATCGGCGCCCGGCAGCGCGCCGCGCGCTCGTTCCGGCCACTCGATGAGGACGAGCGCGGAGTCGACCCAGAGATCGCCGAGCCCGAGCCATTCGAGCTCGCCGGCGTCCGCGATGCGATAGAGATCGAGATGATGAGCGTCGCGCTCGCCGATGCGATACGACTCGACGAGGCTGTAGGTCGGACTCTTCACGCGCTCGCCGACGCCGAGCGACGCCAGCAACGCGCGCGCGAACGTGGTCTTGCCGGCGCCGAGATCGCCTTCGAGGTGAATCACGCCGCCGTCTCGCGCCGCGACCGAAAGACGCGCAGCAAGCTCGCGCATGCCGGCTTCGTCGATGCTGCCGGCGTTCCAGCGCGCGCCGTTCATCGCTCGGAACCGTTGACGAGCGTTCGCAGCGGAGCAAACAGATCGCTCGCGAGCAGTCCGCGTGGCGTTGAACCCGCCGCGAGATCTCCCGCGCGCGCGTGCAACGCGACACCCAGACAGGCCGCGTCCCACGTCGGCAATCCCTGCGCGAGCAATGCGGCGACGACACCGGTCAATACATCGCCCATGCCCGCGGAAGCCATGCCCGCATTGCCCCAAGGACACACGGCGACGCGCCCGTCGGGAGCGCCGACAAGACTGCCTGCGCCCTTGAGAACCGTCACCGCCGCATAGCGCTGCGCGAGTGCGCGGACTGCTGCAAAACGATCCATTTGTATCGCGGCCGAGTCGCAACCGAGCAGCCGCGCGGCTTCGCCGGGATGCGGCGTCAGCACGGCGTTCGGCAGTGTTCGCGGTTCCTGCGCCAGAATGTTCAACGCGTCCGCATCGACAACGAGCGATGCGTGGGTTTCGATTGCCGCGCGCCAGAGCGAAGCGCCCCACTCGCCCCGGCCGAGTCCGGGCCCGATCGCGACGACGCTCGCGCGTGCGAGCAGGCTTTCCAGCGAACCGGCGTCCTCGACGCCGCGCACCATCAGCTCCGGCCGACCCGAAATCAACGGCGCAACGTGCTCGCTGCGCGTCGCAACGCTGACGAGGCCAGCGCCACAGCGCAGCGCGGCTTCGCCCGTCAGCCGGATCGCGCCGCCCATGCCAAGGTCGCCGCCGATCGCGACCACATGACCAAAACGGGATTTATCGACATTTCCACGCCGCGGCTTGAGCGTGTGCGTCGTCAAGCCGGCGATCAAGAGCGCATCGGGCGCGATATGCGCATAGGCGGCGGCGGGCACGTCCAGCGGCGCAAGCTCGCGCGTACCGACGCAATCCGCAGCGTCGCCGGTGAAGAGACCGCGCTTCCAGCCGACCAGACTCACCGTCGCCTGCGCGCGAACCGCGCTGCCAAGACGCATTCCGGTGTCGCCCGAAAGGCCGGACGGAATATCGATCGCCAGCACCGGACGTTCGCTCGCGTTGACGCGCTCAATGAGCGCCGCGGCCTCGCCTTCCACGGCACGCGCGAGGCCGGTGCCGAAAATGCCGTCGACAATCACGTCGGCATCGGAGAAATCCCTGGCCGACGCGAACGGTGCGAGCCTGCCTCCGGCATCGATGAATGCGGCGCGCGCCTTCGCCGCGTCGCGGCTCGGCGTGTCGGCGGCGGCAAACGCGTCGACATCGAGGCCGTGCTGGAGCGCAAGGCCCCCGACCAGCAACGCATCGCCGCCGTTGTTGCCGTGGCCGGCGAGCACTGCGATTCGCCGCGCCTCGGGCCAGAGCCGGCGCAACGTCGCGAACACCGCGTCGGCGGCGCGTTGCATCAACTCGAACCCGGGGATTCCGCAGTCGTCGATCGCCGCGCGATCGATGCGGCGCGATTGTTCGGCGGTGTACAGCGCAACGGTCGGGTCGGGCGGCATCGAATCAGGCAGCGTCATCGCGCGATTATGGAGCACATCGGCCAAAGCGCAGCGATTCGCTTCTCGCAAGCGCGCGCGGCGGACGCGCTATCCTCCCGCCGAAGCACGGCATGGTTCCATGAGCGCCATCGACTACAACAGGCTCGCCGCGGACATTCGGCAATGGGGCGCCGAGCTCGGCTTCGGCCGCATCGGCATTGCCGGCACCGAACTCGGCGAGGACGAAGCACATCTTCTGAGCTGGCTCGATTCGGGCTATCACGGCGAGATGGACTACATGGCGCGCCACGGCACCAAGCGCAGCCGCCCGGAAGACCTCGCGCCCGGCACCGTGCGCGTGATCGCCGCGCGCATGGACTACGCGCCGCCCGACATCGACGCCGCCTGGGACATGCTGAGCGACGATGGCCGCGCGTACGTCTCGCGCTATGCGCTCGGGCGCGACTATCACAAGGTGCTGCGTCAACAGCTGCAGAAACTCGCCGATCGCATCGGCGAATTCACCGGACCGTTCGGCTATCGCGTGTTCACCGATTCGGCGCCGGTGCTCGAAAAAGCGCTCGCGCGCGACGCCGGACT
Source organism: uncultured Gammaproteobacteria bacterium (assembly GCA_963834755.1). Classification (GTDB taxonomy): domain Bacteria; phylum Pseudomonadota; class Gammaproteobacteria; order Xanthomonadales; family Rhodanobacteraceae; genus Dokdonella_A. Next base: position 230,840 of record CAWICQ010000012.1, on the reverse strand, counting down.
CGGTTGGATCGGCAAGCACACAGTGCTGCTCTCGCGCGACGCGGGCTCATGGTTCTTTCTCGGCGAGATCTACACCGATCTGCCGCTGCCACTCGATGAGCCGGCGAGTCCGCACTGCGGAACGTGCACGCGATGCATCGACATCTGTCCGACGCAGGCGATTGTCGCGCCGTATCGCCTCGACGCGCGGCGCTGCATTTCGTACCTCACGATCGAGCTGCGCGGTTCGATCCCGGAAGACCTCCGCCCGCTGATCGGCAACCGCGTGTTCGGCTGCGACGATTGCCAGCTCGTGTGCCCGTGGAACAAATTCGCGCAGATCGCGACCGCAGCGGACTTCGCGCCGCGGCACGGACTCGATTCGGCGCAGCTCGTCGATCTGTTCGCGTGGAACGAAGCGGAATTCCTCGAACGCACCGCCGGCATGGCGATCCGTCGGACGGGCTATGAAGGGTGGCTGCGCAATCTTGCGGTGGCGCTTGGCAACGCGCGGTATTCCAAAGCGACCGAAAGTGCGTTGCGAGGCCGGGCGGATGATTCATCGCCGGTCGTGCGCGAGCATGTGGCGTGGGCGCTGGCGGAGCAGGCGCGCAAACGGGCTGCTGCGCAAACTCCGGCGTCGTAGTGCGACGCCGGAGCGTTTTCATGAAGCGCGCAGCGTTGCACTGCGCGATTGCAAGCCTCCTCGGAGAATCAGAACTTCACGGTGACCCGCGCCCAATAGTAGCGGCCCATGAGATCGAAGTCCGATGGATCGGTGTTTGCATTCAGTGTGTTGTTCGCGAACAAGAACGGCGGCTGCTTGTCGGCAATATTGTTCACGCCGACATCGAAGCGGGTATTCCACGATTCCAGGTTGTAACCAAACTGGATGTCGTTGTACACCGTCGCGCCGTATCTGATCTCCATGCCGTGGATCGTGCAGTAGTCGCCGTAGTAGCACGTACCGGCCGGGAACACGTCTTGCGAAGGCGCCTGCGAGCCCATCTGGAAGCGGCCGATGTAGCGCATGCGCCACGACGCGTCGAACGAGCCGAGCTGCCAGTTGACGAAGCTCTGCGCACGCCAGCGGGGAACAAGCACACGCCGCCGCCCGCGCCTGGACAGCCTGCCGCCTGCGCCGAGCCGAATGTCATGAAGTGACCAGCGTAGTTGTACACGGAATTCGCCGGCGTGCCCGGCGCCGTCGAGATGTTGTACTGCTCGAGGTAGGTCGCGTTCAAGCCGATGTTGAAGCGGCCGAACGAGAACTCGGGCAGACGATAGTTCGCTGCGAAGTCCACGCCCTTGACATCGACGCGGCCGAGGTTGACCGTCGGCTCATTGATGAAGTCTGCAGTCGCCCTGGCTGATGCCCGAGGCGATAGCGATGGATCAGCGGGCAGTACACCAGCTGGCCCGCGGAGCACAGGTCCACTACGCTCTGCGCGCCGATGCCCGTGATGTTGTTGTTGAGATACAGGCGCCAGTAGTCCGCGCTGACCGACGAGACCCTCGATGAAGTGCGGGTCGTACACGATGCCCCAGTCGAACGACTTCCCGAATTCCGGTCCGAGCGGGAAGCCCGCATATGCGGACCCGGAAGTAATACCCCTGCTCTGCAGACCCGAAGCGACTTCACTGTTCACGAAGCTGCCGTCGGTCGGCACGCCGACGCAGGCCGGATTGACCGGATTGCCGGTGTAGTGATCGCACGGATCGTGCGAGAGACGCGGCGCATCGCTTGCCGCCGACGCGAAGATGTCCGCCACGGTCGGCGCACGGAACACTTCGGAGACCGTGCCACGCAGCAACAGGTCTTCGATCGGACGCCACTCCAGCGCAATCTTGCTATTGTTGGTGTTGCCGAACGTGTTGTACTTCGAGTAGCGGTCGCCGACAGTCAGGTTCAACGCGTGGATGAACGGAATATCCTTCAGGATCGGGACGAACAGTTCCGCGTACACGTCCTTCACGTTGTAACCGCCCTGCAACGCCGATCCGCACTGGCTGCCCAATACGCAGTTGTTGGTGGCCGGATTGATCAGCAGAGATGTATCGACGTTCGAATGCGTGTATTCCTTGCGATCCGACGCTCCGACCGCGAGCTCCATCGTGCCGGCGGGAGTTCGAACAAACCACCGTTCAAGTCACCGCGCCACACCTTCTCCTGCGTGAAGAAGTTGCTGCTCGCCGGCGAGCCGACGTACTGCAACACCGCGATCGTGTTCGGATCGTTGAGGTCGAAGATGTTGATCGGCGTGCAACCCCTAACGACTGCGCCCGGCGCACCGCATAGCACCGTATTGACCGGGCCGTTGGCCGGATCGGTGTTGTAGAAAGACGGGCCCGTCGCCTTGTTGAGCTCAGTGAGATTCGGCAAACCCGACGTCTGGGTCTGCTGACTGACGTGGCCATAGTCCATGCCGACGTCCCAGTTCCACTGCTGGTCGTTCCACACGCCGAACGAGCCTTTGAAGCCCGTCGAGACGTGATCGACCGCCGTGCCGAACGCGCCGCGGCGATTGCCGAGCGTCACAAGTCGAGCGCCGAAAGTTGCCTTCACCCTTCCGATAATCGATCGCCGAACGGGTTGTAGTAGCTGTCCGCCGAAATCTGCAAACCACCGGACGTGGTCAGCGGATCCGGCGCCAGCTGGAAGGCCGACGAGGTCTTGTTGTGCATGACCGACGCATACACTTCAACGTTGTCGGTCAGCTTGTAGTTGCCGTTCAAGAACAGACCGGTACGTTCCTGTGGGGTGAGCACCAGGTTCACCGTCGCGAAGTTGTACTTGTCGCTGGGTGTCGTCGCCGTGCCGATTGTTGACGTAGCAATGGTAGTCAGTCGCAACGTTCTGTCCGGTCGTGCCGGGATTACGCGCCAGGAAGTGCGAGTTGCATCCGGGAAACACGTCTGCGAACGCGTGCGGGATCTGGACATGGCCGAACGCCGATGAGGTCGAACCACCAATGGCGCCGCGGGACGCTGCTGTCCGTAGGCCTGGCCATACGGCGAGAGGCCGTTGGTGCCGTACAGCGAGACCGAGTTCTTCGAGAAATCGCGATGACCCGCCAGGACCTGCTTGACCGTGTTGTAGCTGATGCCGGCCATGATCGAGCCCTTGTCGGACGTCTGGCCGAACGTGAACTGGTAACCCTGGCTTTCGCCGTCATCCTTGTCCGAGATGCCGTAGTTCGTCGAGAACTCGGCGCCCTGGTAATCGCTGCGCAGGATGAAGTTGACGACGCCTGCGACCGCATCGGAACCGTACACGGATGACGCGCCATCGGTCAGGACTTCGATGCGCTCAACCATGTTCGCGGGGATCGAGTTCGGATCGCCGGAGAGGTAGCGATGGCCGTTGATCAGAACCAGCGTACGCGGCGAACCCAGACCGCGTAGGCCGATGCTCGATGATCCAGTGCCACCCGAGTTGTTCACCTGCGGGTTGGTGTTCGGACCGGTGACTGCCGGCAGCTGCTGCACCAAATCGCCGAGGGTCAACTTGCCCGTCTTCTGGATCGCGGCGCGATCGATCGTGATAACCGGATTGGATGTTTCGATGTCTACGCGACGGATGTTCGAACCCGTCACGGTGATGGTCTCCAGCTGCTGATTGCTCTGGTCTTGCGGCGCTGTCTGTGCGAATGACGGAGTGGCAAGAAGTCCGAGCGTTGTCAGAGCAGTCAGAGAAATGATGCCGGACGAAGCCTTCTGCGTGCCTCCAATGGTGCTGAGGGCACGCCCAATGGAGTCCCCGAGCAGTGTGTGTCGCATGAAATTCTCCTGCGTTGTTGAGTAGCGGTCCACGACAGAGCGGTAGCGCGCGCAACGCAGAACATTAAGAAAACGTAATGAGCGACTCTTGGTCGATCTTTCCAGCCGACTTGGGAATATTTGTCGGCTACTCCTTGGAATGACGTGCCCAAACTAGCGCGATGGACCAGCGCATTTCGCGTAGCGAAATCGGTTTCGAAAAAAGCGCGCCGTATCACACAGCGATCGCGCTTGCCTGGCTGCGCACCGCCGACGCGGTCTTGCCGTACCGGCGCTTGAACGATCGCGCGAACGCGCAACGATCTTCGAAGCCGCTCGCGCGAGCGACTTCGGTGATGCTCAACTCGCTGTCGTGGACGAGATGCAAGGCCTGCTTGAGCCGGCCTTCCATGATCAGGCAGTAAGGCGTCACGCCGATAGACCGCGTTGAACGTGCGCACGAAGTGGCAGGTCGAATAGTTCGCGACGCGCGCGAATGCGCTGACGCCGAGATCGAGATCGCAGTTCGATTCGATCCGGTTGTAGACGCGCTGCAGTCGCACGAAACACCGAACGGCGCTGTGCCAGCGTGCGACCCGGGCATCGTCTGATCAACGGATCGAACGCCGACTGAAGTTCCGCGAGCAGCGTGGCGAATCGGGCGATCGCCGTCGTCTGATCGGACTTGCCCGACATCGCGCGTGCACGCTTCGCGCGCGGCACGCACGGCCGCGCGACGGATGGCTCGATTCGCGACGTGCGTCGCCGGCAGCAAGCGCAGGATCGGCTATCGAACGCTCGACACTCGCATCGAACAGCCGCCGCCACAGCGATGCGCGGCGCGACGATCGCAATCCAGAGCGCGCCCGTGGTACCGACTGCCTGCAGCGATTGTCCGCCCTCTGCGACGTGCAGCTGACCCGGGCGCAGCGTTCGCACGCTTTCACCGTCGGATATGCGCACGCTCTTGCGCAGCGGAACGATGACAGCGGGCGGCATCGTCGTTTCCATGCAACGTGCAGCCGCGACCGGTCCCGACAAGCACGCGCAGCGTGCGATCAGAGCTGCGATTGACGTTGGGCGGCCGCCTTGCGGCTCAGCCTGTTCTGGCGCGTCAGTACTTCGAACTCGATACGGAACGGCGTGGTTGATCGCCGCTCCGGAAGGCCTCGCTCCCGGCTACTCCCATCCATGGGCTTCACCTTTGACGGCTATCTCGTGGGAAGCATCGAGCGAAATGCAGGCGTTCCTTGCTCGACTTATCAAACGCGCACTACACATCTGTCCCTCGGAAAATCTGAGTGGTCAGGATGTGATACGGAAAGAGAGCGCGTTTCCGCCAACGACGCTGTCAAGCGACCAGACGACCGCTCGCTTTCGTCACGGAGTTATTGCCTCGGCGCGATCCGAACGTCAAAGCGATGCCGTCGGGGAAAGCCTGCTCGAAACGCCAGCGCGCACTCTCCAGCGTTTCCGCGCGCTCGCGTCGGCGCTACATGCGCGCACTTCTGCGCGCGCCCAGCTCACGCCGCCTGCTTGGGAATCGTGCGATTTGTATGCGTCAGATGATTGTGGCGATCGACATACACGAGCTGCGGCTTGTGCTCGATCGCTTCGGCTTCATTGAAGACGCCGTACGCGGCGATGATGATGATGTCGCCCGGTTGCGCGCGGTGTGCGGCGGCGCCGTTGATCGAGATGATTCCGGAGCCTTCGTCGGCGCGAATCGCGTAGGTCGAGAAGCGCTCGCCGTTGTTGACGTTGTAGATATGGATCTGCTCGTACTCGCGGATGCCGGAGGCATCGAGCAGATTGCCGTCGATCGCGCAGGACCCTTCGTAGTGCAGCTCCGCGTGGGTCACGGTCGCACGGTGGATCTTGGCCTTCAGCATGTTGAGCTGCATGGACACTCCGAAGTCGTGTCTGTTGCTTCTGCGCAACACACCCATTATATCAAAGCGCGGCGGGTATGCTGCGTCGCGGCAATATGAGCAGCAAGCTCTTGAGTTTCAAGAGTTCGGGGCAAAAAAAACCCTCGCAGCGTTTCCGCGCGAGGGTTCTCAATCGGAGTGACGATTACCTTACAATGCGCCCTGCTTGCCGCCGGGGCAACAATAAACGTTGCAAAAATCCCAGCGACGGTTGGGAGAATACCACAAGCCGAGTGGAAAACGCTACTCGTCCAGTAAAAGATTGTCGATGAGGCGGGTTGAGCCCAGCCGGGCCGCGATCAGGGCGATCAGGCCGCGCCGCTCGCCGTCCGCCGCCACGCCGAGATCCTCCGCCCGGCGGACGACGGCGTAATCCGTCGCGAACCCGCTTTCGTGCAACCGCTTGACGGCCGCAGCCTCGATTTCGGCGACGCTTAGCGTTCCTCCCGCGATCTCGGCTTGCATCCTTCGCAGCGTCGTATGGATCAAAGCCGCGCGCTCGCGCTGCTCCGCGTCGAGATACTGGTTGCGCGAGCTCATTGCCAGTCCGTTCGACTCGCGCAGGGTCGGCGCATCGATGATTTCGATCGGATACGCAAGGTCACGCGCCAACCGTCGGATCATCAGCAGCTGCTGATAGTCCTTGCGACCGAATATCGCGACATCGGGCTGCACGAGATTGAAGAGTTTCGCGACGACCGTCGCGACACCATCGAAATGTCCCGGCCGCACTTCGCCTTCGAGCATGTCGAAACCCGGCACGCTGACGCGCACGGTCTGCGCGGGGCCGTACGGATACATTTCCTCGACCGCGGGCATGAACAGCGCATCGCATCCGCTCGCCGCAAGACCTTCCGCATCCGCATCCGGCGTGCGCGGATAGCGCGCGAAATCTTCGCTCGGCCCGAACTGCGTCGGATTCACGAACACGGTGGCGACGACGACGTCGGCGTGCTTTCGCGCCAGCTTGACCAGCGAATAGTGACCCGTGTGCAGATTGCCCATCGTCGGCACGAGCGCGATGCGTTTTCCGTGCACGCGCAGTGGCGCGAGAAACGCGTGCAAGTCGTGCGCGCGCGCGAAAATGGGCATTTCCATCTCAGTAGCTGTGCTCGGCCGCCGGAAATTCGCGGCGATCGAACCGCCTTCGCGTACGCCGCGAGTGCGCCGGCGATCGAATCGTGGCCGCCAAGAAAGTTCTTGACGAAACGCGGCCGTCTGCCGGTGGTAAGCCCGATGAGGTCGTACATCACCAGCACCTGGCCATCGCAATCGACGCCGGCGCCGATGCCGATGGTCGGGATGTGCAGGTCGCGCGTGATCTCTGCGGCGAGAGCGGCTGGAACGCATTCGAGCACGAGGAGATCGGCGCCCGCGTCCTGTACTTCGCGCGCGGCGCTTTTGAGATGCGCGGCCGCGGCTTCTTCGCGACCTTGCACGCGAAAGCCGCCGAGCTTGTGCACCGACTGTGGCGTCAGTCCGAGATGCGCACACACCGGCACATCGCGCTCGCTCAATGCATGGATCACTTCCGAAGCCCAGCCGGCGCCTTCGAGTTTCACCATCGCAGCGCCGCCCTCGCCCATCAGGCGTCTCGCGGTGCCGAGCGCGGTGGCGCTGTCGCGCGCGCTCAGAAAAGGCATGTCGGCGATCAGTAACGCGCGCGAAACACCACGCGCCGCGGCCGCCGTGTGATAGACCATCTGATCGACCGTCACCGGCAACGTGCTGTCATGGCCCTGCACGACCATGCCGAGCGAATCGCCGACCAGCACGATATCCATGCCAGCGGCATCCGCCGCCGCGGCGAAGCTGGCGTCGTACGCGGTCACCACGACGATCTTTTCGCCGCGCCGCTTCTGCTCGCGCAGCGCCGGCAGCGTCACCGGCGAGCGGCTGTTCGATTGCGGATCCATGGACGGATTCCTTGCGAAAGTCGGATTATTCCGCACCGGCGCTCACGGCGCACGCGCTTCGGCAATCGGCGCGCAGCCGGTCGTATCGACATGCGTGACCAATTCGCGCACCCGACCCTGACCCGGCACGACGAGATCCGCATCGAGATCGGCCAGCGGCATCAGCACGAAAGCGCGCTCCGCGATGTGCGGATGCGGTATACGCAGGCCGTCCTCGTCGAACGAGCGCTCGCCGTACAGCAGGATATCGAGATCGAGCACGCGCGGCCCCCAGCGCGGGCCATCGCGACGGCGTCCGCGTGCGCGTTCGATGGCAAGCAAACCATCGAGGAGCGCCCGCGCGGAGAGCCGCGTGCGCAGCTCGACAGCCGCATTGACGAACGGCGGCTGCTCGGTCGTCCCCCATGGCAGCGCCCGATAGAGACGCGACGCGCGCATCGCGCGACTTTCGGGCAAACCGCCCAGCGCTTCGATCGCGCTGCGAACCTGATGTTCGGGATCGTCGAGATTGCTGCCGATACCGATGTACGCAACGACCTCGTCCACGCGGCTCACTCGCTCGGGCTGTCGCCTTCGGCTTTCGGTTTGGCTTTGCGGCGGCGACGGCGCGCACGTTTGCGCTTGACCGGCGCACCTTCGTCGCCGACCACGCGGCCGCTTGCGGTGCGAATTGACGCGCGAGGTCCTGATGATCCATCGCCTGCGCCGCGGTCCACCATTCGGCGAGCTCGCCGAGCGCCGGCGATTCGGAGCTGCGCAACAACAGGAAATCGTACGCCGCGCGGAACCGCGGATGCGCGAGCAGACGAAACACGCGCTTCTTGATGCGCTGCTCGAAGCGCGGCTGCAGGACCCAGATTTCCTCGATGCTGCCGGCGAAACGACGCGGAATCGCCACGCGCTGCGCCTGTTCGTTCATGATGCGTGTCGCGGCGGATGTCCAGGCGACGACCGCTTCGGTGCCGTCCGCGATCAGTTCTTCGGCGCTCGCGCGCACCGGCTCCCACAACAGCGCGGCGAACAGGAACGCGGGCGTGACGGGCTTGTCCGCGCGCACGCGTTCGTCCGTGCTCGCGAGCGTGCGTTCGAGCAGAACGCGGAAGCGATCCGCGTGCACGGATTTCAGCGCGCGCGCGGTCGCCGGAAACACTTGCTCGAGCAAACCGTGCGTTTGCAGCGCGTGAAAGCTGGCAAGGCCATAGCCCGAAAGGAAAAGCTTCAGCGACTCGTCGAACAGCCGCGCCGGCGGCGCATCGGCAAGCAGCGACCCGAGCCGCGCGAACGGCGCCGCGGTTTCCGGCGCGATGGTGAAATCGAGTTTCGCAGCGAGACGCGCCGCGCGCAGCATGCGCACCGGATCTTCGCGATAGCGCGAGTCCGGATCGCCGATCAGGCGCAGTGTGTGCTGCTCGAGATCGTGTATGCCGCCGACATAGTCGCGCACGCTGAAATCGGCGATGTCGTAATAGAGCGCGTTCACGGTGAAGTCGCGGCGCAGCGCGTCTTCCTCGATCGTGCCGTAGACGTTGTCGCGCACGATGCGCCCGTCGACGAGATGACGATCGCCGCTGCCGTCGTCGCTGGTGCCGCGAAACGTCGCGACTTCGACGATCTCGCGGCCGAACACGACGTGCGCAAGTCGAAAGCGGCGGCCGATCAGACGGCAGTTGCGGAACAGGCCGCGCACCTGCTCGGGCGTCGCGTTGGTCGCGATGTCGAAATCCTTCGGGTGGCCGCCGAGCAGGAGATCGCGCACTGCGCCGCCGACCAGAAACGCCTGATAACCGGCCTCGTTCAGCCGGTACAGCACGCGCAGCGCGCCGTTGGAGATGTTGCGCCGTGAAATGCAATGGTCCGCGCGCGGCGTGCTGCGCATTTCGGGGGTGATCGCCGGTACCTGCCGCGTTGCGTTCGGACTCATTCCACGGAGACTTCCATTCGCAGCGGCAGGCGGTGCGCGATTGCCGCGTGTTTTTCTTTCGTTATACTACGCGACCGCCGTTTTTCCCATGGCCGCGCTCCCTTCGTCTAGCGGTCCAGGACGTCGCCCTCTCAAGGCGAAAACACGAGTTCGATCCTCGTAGGGAGCGCCATGGGTGGTACTGGCCCAAAAAGCTCATCATGCCCTTCGTCGTCACCGAGAATTGCATCAAGTGCAAATACACCGACTGCGTCGAGGTGTGTCCGGTCGACTGTTTTCACGAAGGCCCCAATTTCCTCGTGATCGATCCCGAGGAATGCATCGACTGCACGCTATGCGAGCCGGAATGCCCGGCGAACGCGATCTTTCCCGAGGACGACGTGCCCGCGGGCCAGGAACATTTCATCGCGCTCAACGCCGAGCTGGCCAAGGCGTGGCCGGTGCTGACGGAACGCAAGGATGCGCCGCCGGATGCGAAGGAGTGGGACGGCAAGCCCGGCAAGCTGAAGCTGATCGAGCGCTGAGCCGGGCGCTGAATCAGATCCGATCTCCACCGACTGACCGCATTCAGGACAAGCGCTGTTTCAGCGTCGCCAGCAGCGCCTGCGCGGCGTCCTTGGAAGCCTGATCGGTCGCGCCCTCGACGCCGACCTTGCTGCCGTCGCCTTCGGCGGTCACGCGCAATTTGAGCTTGACCTGCGCGGTGGTCGTGCCCTTGGCCATGCCGAGCGTCACAACTTTCTTGAACCAGCCGGGTTTCGAGACGACCTGTCCGGTCGTCTGCACATCGTAGCTGCGGCCGGCTTCGTCGCGTGCGAGAACGGTGGCCGCACCCGAGCGTTCGAGCGCGAGACCGACGCGGTTCCACGTGCTGTCGACCGTATCCGCGACGTGCAGCGCATCGCCGCTTATGACCGCGGGCGTTGGCGCGGCGACGGCAGCGGCCGGAGCTTCAGCGGGCGCGGTTGAGGTGGCGGCCGCCGACGCCGACGCATCGCTCGATGCCGCCGAAGCGGTCGCGGCGCTCGCACCGGCGTCGGGAATCGTCAGCGCGCCGGTCGTATTCGGCTTGTCCAGATCCGGTGGGACTTCCAGCGGGTGTTCCTGAGTGCTCGTCTTGTAGGCGTCGTTCTCTTTGTGGAAATGACGATCGAAGAAACCGCAGCCCGCCAGCGCAAAGCTTGCGAGCGCGGCTATCGCCAAGGTCTGGATGTCCCGTCTCACGTTGGTCGGTCCCGTGGTATGTGATCGCGTAGTCTAACTGACTGCGCGCGCGGCCTCGATTAATCCGAGCCGAATCAGCAGCTCGCGACCCCGTGCATGGTGGGTCTGCGACAGCGGAACGAGCGGAAGACGCAGTTGCGGTCCGCCGATGCCGAGCTGCGCCAGGCACCATTTGACCGGAATCGGGTTCGGTTCCATGCCGAGGAATTCGTACAGCGGCTGCAGCGGCCGATCCATCGCCTCCGCGCCGCGGGCATCGCCGTCGGCGCAACGTTCGCACAGCGCGGAAAAGTGCGCCGGCGCGACGTTCGCGGCTACCGAGATCACGCCCGCTGCGCCATCGAGCATCGCGCGCATGGCGGTGGGATCGTCGCCCGACAGAACGCCGAAATCCGCGCTGGCTATCTTCAACAACGCACGCATGCGCTCGGGTTCAGCGCGCGCTTCCTTGATGCCGACGATGTTGCCGTGCGCAGCGAGGCGCGCGACCGTCTCGGGCAACAGATCGCACGAGGTGCGGCTCGGAACGTTGTAGAGCACGACCGGCAAGCCGCCGTGGTCGGCGACTTCGCAATAGTGGCGGTACAGACCTTCCTGGGTCGGGCGCACATACGGCGGCGCGACGACCAGCGCGAAATCGACGCCTGCGGCACGCGCGCGCTGCGTCTGCGCGATGGTCTTTCGTGTCGCCGAAAGTCCGCTGCCGGCGAGCACGGGAACGCGGCCGGCGATATGTGCGACGGCGAACTCGAGCAGCGCCGAGTACTCGCGCTCGTCCAGCGCGGCCGCTTCGCCGGTCGAGCCCGCCATGACGATCGCGCGCGTTCCGCCGGCGACTTGATAATCGATCAGGCGAGCGCAGGCATCGAGGTCCAGCGCCTCGTCGCGCGCGACGAACGGCGTGGCCAGTGCGCAGATGCTGCCGGAAAGAGCCAAGGCGCGAATTCAATGACTTGCGAGGCGCCGGATGTTACTTGCTACCCCCGACAGCGGCAAGTATTCTGGTGCGCTGGACATCGCGGATGATGTCGGTCGACAGGGTTAACGGAATCGTGAAGCCGGCAGGAAAGCAAACTCCGGGCGAAAGTGCACCGCGTCCCGCCGCGAACGAAAACTACCTCCTGATCAGCGCCTTCGCCGCCGCCAACCATTCGCCGCTGGTCGCGATCAGCAAGCGCATTTCCGACTGCGGCTGCAACCTGGCCGAAGCACGCGTCGCATCGCTCGGCAGCGATCTTTCGGTGCTGGCGCTCGCGCAGGGTTCGTGGGATGCCATCGCCAAGCTCGAGAACGCGCTGGCGCGGCTCGAACGCGACGGCGAAGTGCGCCTCGCGCATTTCCGCACGGGCGCGAAGCAGCAGCAGTCGAACCTGCTGCCGTATGTCGTCGAAGTCGTCGCGGCGGACAAGAACGGCGTGCTGTTCCAGCTCGCCGAATTCTTCGCGCGGCAAGGCATCACGATCGAGCAGCTGCATTCGACGCGCTATCGCGCGATGCAGACCGGCGCGGACATGTTCTCGGCGCAGATCACCATCGGCATTCCGAACACCATGCACATCGCCGCGCTGCGCGACGATTTCCTCGAATTCTGCGACGGGCTCAACCTCGACGCGATCATGGATCCGATGAAGTTCTGACGATGCTCGAACCCGGCGACAAGGTACCAAAGCTCAAAGGCACGCTGCAGGACGGCTCGACGCTGCGCAGCGCCGATCTTCTCGGCAAGCCGTACGTGCTTTATTTCTATCCGAAGGACATGACGCAGGGCTGCACGCTCGAGGCGCAGGACTTTCGCGATCTCTATCCGAAATTCAAGAAGGCCGGCTGCGAAATCGTCGGCGTATCGCGCGACGACGTCGCCTCGCACGACAAATTCCGCGCTGAAGCACAACCTGCCGTTCCCGCTCCTCGCCGACACCGACGAAACCTGGTGCCGCGCATTCGATGTCATCGGCGAGAAGATGCTGTACGGAAAGTCCCACATCGGCGTCATCCGCAGCACCTTCCTCATCGATGCCGACGGCCGCATCGTCGAAGAATGGCGCGGCGTGCGCGTGCCCGGACATGCGCAGAAAGTGCTGGAGCGCCTGACCCGCAAGTGATCGTCATACGCATCTGCTATCCATTGCGTTATTCCGCTCGCGGCGCGCGCCGCACCGGTTCCCTCCTCCTCCGCCACGAGAATCCTGCATGACCCGAGGCAAGCGCATCTACGCGCTCGATACGAACGTGCTGATGCACGACCCGACCGCGCTGTTCCGTTTCGAGGAGCACGACGTGTTCCTGCCGATGACGGTGCTCGAAGAACTCGACGCGGCGAAAAAAGGCACTTCGGAAACGGCGCGCAATGCACGCCAGGTCAGCCGCTTCATCAACGAGCTGATCGAGAACGGCAACGGCCGTCATATCGAGGATGGCGTCGAACTCAGGCATCCGCACGGTCTGCAGCTCGACAAGACCGCGCGCGGACGGCTCTATTTCCAGACTTTGACGCTTAACGCGACGCCGGCCAAGGGCGGCAAGCGGCCGCTGCCGGACAACCAGATCCTCGCTTCGATCCTCGCGCTGCGCGAGCAGCACCCGAAGCTGCCGGTGGCGCTCGTATCCAAGGACATCAACCTTCGCATCAAGGCGACGATCTACGGCATCGCCGCCGAGGATTACGAAAACGATCGCGCGCTCGACGATTTCAACCTTCTCTATACGGGACTCGCCGAGCTGCCGGCGGATTTCTGGGATCGCCACGGCGAGCTGCGCTCGTGGTCCGAACGCGGCCACACGTTCTACGAGGTCAAGCGGCGCAAGGACGAAGACTGGTATCCGAACCAGAACGTCTACCTTCCCGGCGATGACGACATCGAGCTGCGCGTGCTGCGCCTCGATGGCGGCAAGGCGACGCTGCAGATCGTCGATGATTTCCGCAGCGGCTCGCACACGGTCTGGGGCATTTCCGCGCGCAACCGCGAACAGAATTTCGCGCTGAACGCGCTGATGGATCCGGACATCGATTTCGTCACGCTGCTCGGCACCGCCGGCACCGGCAAGACGCTGCTCGCGCTGGCCGCCGGCCTCGCGCAAGTGATGGATCAGCAGCGCTATCGTGAAATCATCATGACGCGCGCGACGGTTTCGGTCGGCGAGGACATCGGTTTCCTGCCCGGCACCGAAGAAGAAAAAATGACGCCGTGGATGGGCGCGCTCACCGACAATCTCGAAGTGCTGACCAATCCGCAGGAAGGCGGCGCGTGGGGCCGTGCGGCGACCAATGACCTGCTCGCATCGCGCATCAAGATCCGCTCGCTCAACTTCATGCGCGGACGCACGTTCCTCAGCCGTTACGTGATCATCGACGAAGCGCAGAACCTGACGCCGAAGCAGATGAAGACGCTGATCACGCGCGCCGGTCCCGGCAGCAAGATGATCTGCCTCGGCAACGTCGAGCAGATCGACACGCCGTATCTGACCGAGACGACCTCGGGCCTCACCTACGCGGTCGATCGCTTCAAGGAATGGCAGCACAGCGCGCACATCACGCTGCGCCGCGGCGAACGCTCGCGGCTGGCCGACTACGCGTCGGAGATGTTGTAGGCCGGTTTTGCCGGTGATCGCCGCGCGACCAGCTTGTTGCGGGCGAGCGAACGCGCGCCGGTTATGTTGGGCGATGGAGCTCTTTTGCGCCGGCAAAGCCCGGCAAGTCTCCTCGCGAAGTTATAATCGGCCACCACCCAATCCGACCCAAGCCGCATGCCCGCCCGACTCGCGCCCGACCGCAACCGCGGCCTGATCATCGCCTGCGGCATCATCGGCGACGATGAGCGCGGCAGCGGTTTGCTGCTGCGGCTGGTCGCGCTGGTCGGCGCGCAGCCACGGGTCGTCATCGTCGCCGCGAGCGAGAGCGCAGACGAACCCGATACCGATTTCGAAACGACGCTTGTACTCGGCCGGCGCGGCCGAAGTGCATCGTCAACCCATCGCCGCGCGCGCCGATTGCGAGCGGCGCAGTCTGCTCGACGCGTGCGAGCACGCGCATCTCTTGTTGCTGCAAGCGGATCAACCGCTGCGACTTTCCACCCTGATCGGCGGCACGCTGCTGGCGCGCGCAATCCGTCGGCGCAACGCGGACGGCATGGCGGTTGTCGGCTGTGGCGGCGGCGCGGCGATCTTGTGCGAGCACATGCTCGCGCACGGCACCGAGGGAGCGACGCCGCGCATTGGCGGCGCGAGTCTTGCGCCCGGACTTGGACTCACCAATCGCGTGGTCATCGATCAAGGCGGTCACGCGACCGATCGGCTCGGTCGTCTCCTCGCGGCGCTTGCGTTGAATCCGTTCGCGCTCGGACTCGGCATCGATCAGGACACCGCGGCCGTGATCGGTCCGGACAATGCGCTCGAAGTGATCGGCGCCGGCGGCGTCACCGTGATCGATCCCGCCGAGATGGCCGATTCCAACGCGGCCGATCTCGCGCCGGGCGCACCGATCCGCATCACGAACCTGCGCCTGCACTCGCTGACCGGTGGCACGCGTTACGATCTCGATTTCCGTCGCACGCTGGCCTAGTTTCGCTTCACGATGTCGACGCAACCTCTGTTCACGATTCGTCCGATCGAATCGCGCGACGACGTCAAAGTCGCCGCGATCATTCGTACCGTGATGCCGGAATTCGGCGCGGACGGTCCGGGCTTTGCCATTCATGACACCGAAGTCGGTGCGATGAGCGCGGCCTACTCGCGGCCGCGCTGTGCGTATTTCGTGATCGAGAAATACGGCGAAGTGCTCGGCGGCGCCGGCATCGCACCGCTCGACGGCGGCGATGAAGACGTGTGCGAATTGCGCAAGATGTACTTCCTGCCGGCGTTGCGCGGCATCGGCGCCGGCCGCGCTGTGATCGAACGATCTCTCGTCGCCGCGCGCGCGGCCGGCTTCCGGCGCTGTTATCTGGAAACGCTGACTGGCATGGACGCGGCACAACGCCTCTACCTCGCCAACGGCTTCGCACCCATCGACCGCGCGATGGGCAGCACCGGCCATCACGGCTGCAATCGCTTTTATCTCCGCGAACTCTGAGACGCCGCGCACATTCGCGCGAAACGATCGCGCGTGCGCGGGTCAACCAAAATTTCCAAATGGAGCGGTCGCGCGGGCCGTCCCACGGATGGAATGACGCCGTTCTGGTACGGCGTTTGCTTCGATGGCGCGCCTTTTTTGCGGGCATTGACGCAGTACGCGCGGAGGAGGAGATTCGCGCGGCGACGCATCCGCGCCGCGATCAAGGGGAGGAACTCATGATCGCTTCAACGGCAAGATATCGTTTCACTGTCGCGCTCGCTCTGGCGTGCGCACTGTGCGCAACCAGCGGAGTCGCGGCCGAAAAAGCGGCAGGCACCAAGAAAGCGCCCACCGAAGCGCAGCTGATCGCGAGCGCCATGCACGCCGCGCCCGCCGCCCTCGCCAAGGGCGCAACGGTGGTCACCATGGACGACAAGGGCATGCACACGCTGCGCAAGGGTTCGAATGGTTTCACGTGCATGCCGGACAATCCGGCGACGCCCGGCCCCGATCCGATGTGCGCCGACAAGAACGCGATGGAATGGATCGACGCGTGGGTCGCGCACAAGGCACCGCCATCGGGCAAGGTCGGCTTCATGTACATGCTCGCGGGCGGTACGGATGGCAGCAACACCGATCCGTACGCAGCCAAGCCCGCAGCGGGCAATCATTGGATCAAGACCGGGCCGCACATCATGATCGTCGGCGGCGACGAGGCGTTTTACGACTCGTATCCCAAGAGTGCCAATCCCGACACGACGCAACCGTATGTCATGTGGGCCGGAACGCCGTACCAGCACCTGATGGCTCCGGTGCGCTGACGCTAGGTTCTTCCCCCTCTCCCGCTCGCGGGAGAGGGCTGGGGTGAGGGAAGCTCTTGGGAGGCGCCCTCAAGCTTCCCTCGTCCGGCGCTGGCGCGCCGACTTCTCCCGCGAGCGGGAGGAGTGAAGACCGCGCATCGCATCCGGCGCGCGCTGCTAGAATCCGCGCCCTCGCATTTCAGGGCGCATCCATGCAACTCGATCAGGTCAAGGCCGTCGTCACCGGCGGCGCATCCGGACTCGGCTTTGCGGTCGGCAAATACCTCGCTGCGCACGGCGCGAACGTCGCGCTGCTCGATGTCAACGATGAAAAAGGCGCCGCGTCGGCCGCTGAAATCGGTCGCAACGCGAGCTATTTCCGTGCCGACGTGACGTCCGAGGAAGGCATCACGGCGACGCTCAAAGACGCACACGCCAAACTCGGCGGACTCAATGTGGTCGTCAATTGCGCCGGCATTCTCGGCGCCGGCCGCGTGCTCGGCAAGGAAGGCCCGATGCCGCTGAAGACGTTCGCGACGACGGTCACGGTCAATCTCATCGGCAGTTTCAACGTCGCCAAAGCGGCCGTCGACTTGATGCAGCACAACGCGCCCGGCGAAGACGGCGAACGCGGCGTCATCGTCAACACCGCCTCGATCGCGGCCTACGAAGGCCAGATCGGACAGGCGGCGTATTCGGCATCGAAAGGCGGCGTGATCGGCATGACCTTGCCGATGGCGCGCGAGTTCGCGCGCATCGGCGTGCGCGTCGTGACGATCGCGCCGGGCGTATTCCACACGCCGATGGTCGATGGCATGCCCGAGCAGGTCTATCAATCGCTGTGCGCGCAGGTGCCGTATCCGTCGCGCCTGGGCAAGCCCGAGGAATACGCGGACACGGTCGCGTTCATCCTGCAGAACCGCTATCTCAACGGCGAAACGATCCGCATCGACGGAGCGATTCGGCTCGCGCCGAAATAGGTCCGCAGCAAACAAGTCCGTCGCGTGCGGCTATTCGCCGCGCAACTTTGCGGAAGTTCGCGGTCGACCGGCCTTGGGCGGCGTCGAGGGCGATAAGCGGCGTGTCGCGATGTCGAGCGCCTGCGTGCCCGGGATGTGTTTCCTGCCCCAGCGCACGAGCGCGAGCAGGATGTCGCCCATATCCCTGCCCTTCGCGGTGAGCGCGTAGGCGAAACGCACCGGCCGCTCCTGGTACGCGGATTTTTCGATGATGCCGGCCTCATCGAGGCGGCGCAGGCGGTCGGCGAGGATGTTGGTCGGAATTCGCTCGTCGCATTCGAGCAGCTCGCCGTAGGTTTTCTTGCCTTGCAACAGGTCGCGGATCACCAGCAGCGACCACTTGTCGCCGACGATGTCGAGCGTGGAAGCGACCGCGCAGTTGGAGCGTGCGAAGTCGTATGCCTTGGCGGTGCGGCTCATGCGTGCGATGTTCCTCTAGTCACTTGCACATTGCAAGTATCGGTGCTAGCGTCTATGTCACTTGCAAAATGCAAGTTACTTGGAGAAGTCGAAATGTCCGACACGATGCCTTCCGCCCAACCGCACTCGCCCGCGCTCAATGCGGGTACTTCCGGCGCGATTCTGCTGGCCGCATGGCTGTTCGCCGTCCTGATCCTCGGCTCGCACGGCGCGTTCGTGGGCGCCCCCGGCTCGCCGCCAATCGCGCTGCTGGTCGCTTTCGTGACGCCGATCGCCGCGTTCGTGATCGCGTTTCGCGCCTCGACCGCGTTCCGCACGTTCGTCCTCAATGTCGATCCGCGCGTGCTGGTCGCGATGCAAGCCTGGCGCTTCGGTGGATTCGCGTTCATCTCGTTGTACGTGCACGGCATCTTGCCCGGCTACTTCGCATGGCCCGCCGGTCTCGGCGACATGGCGATTGGCTTCACCGCGCCGTGGATCCTCAAGAGTTTGATGGAATCGCGCGCGTTCGCGTCGAGCCGCAGATTCATTGCCTGGAATCTGCTCGGGCTGCTGGACCTCGCCCTCGCCATGAGCCTGGGCGCGATCGGCTCGTTCCTGATCGCAGGCGGCGCGGGATCGACCACTACGGCGCCGATGGCCGAGCTGCCGCTGGTGTTGATCCCGGTATACATGGTGCCGCTGTTCATCATGATGCACATCACCGCGCTGGCGCAGGTCCGCCTGCGCACCGCATGAGAGGCTCGCGCAAAGCGGTGCGTGCGGCCGCGAGCTGCGCGCGCCGGTCATCCCGCATTTGCGCGCCGCCACACGGCTCGGAGGATTCGGTAGCAACGCGCGGGATCGCTACAATATGCCGAAGCGTTGGAGAACGAATCGAACATGCGAGCGTACGACATCAAGAAGGGCAACGTCGTCGAGCACGACGGCCGGGTCTGGCAGATCCGCGACATCGAACGCAGCTCGCCGCAGGGCCGCGGCGGCAACGTCACGTATCGCTTCATCATGTACGGCGTGCCGGGCGGGCAGAAACTCGATCTGTCGCTGCGCGCCGAAGATGAGCTCAAGGAAACCGAAGTGACGCGACGCGCCGTCACCTACTCCTACAAGGAGGGCGACGCGTTCGTGTTCATGGACAGTGAGGACTACGCGCAATACATCCTCGACGCGAACGTGGTCGGCGACGCGGCCGGCTACGTCGCCGACGGTATCGAGGGGTGCTATGTGCAGCTGATCGACGATGCGCCCGTTGCGCTGCAGCTGCCGCCGACCGTCGCGCTCGCGGTTATTGACACGGCGCCCGAACTAAAAGGCGCGACGGCGACCAAGCGACCGAAGCCGGCGAAGCTCTCCACCGGCATCGAGATCCAGGTGCCCGAGTACATCACGAGCGGCGAGCGGATCCTGGTCAACACGACGACGGGCGAGTTCTCGGGCCGCGCCTGAACGCTGCACCCGCGCTGTCCGAGCGGCCGTCGTACGCATCAAGCCCGATCCATTCATTGACGTAGAAGCGCGCCGCAACGCCGCTTGTGCGAGTCCGGGTCGTGGGTTAACTTGACCCGCGATCGCGTCGCACGTCCGTGCCATCGCGACAATAAGAGCGCCTTCGACCGGGTCGAGGGGTCATGCGATCCGGGGACGGGTCGTGCTTGGAGCGGAGCCAGCGCCGCTCCGGAACCATCGGGACCGGCCATTGCCTGGCCCGGCGAATCCGAAACGTCCGGGACGGACCGCATCGGACTCTTTGCGAGGGGAACTCGATGTACAAGAATCTTTTCGCCGTCCAGCCCGTGCATCCGACGCCGCACGTGGACGCCGGCGAGCATGTCCAGGGCCCGATCACGGGCGAAATCCCGCTGAAGCGCGCGCTCACCGCGAAACATCTGGTCATGCTCGGCATCGGCGCGATCATCGGCGCGGGCATCTTCGTGCTGACCGGCCAGGCGGCGGCGATGCACGCAGGTCCGGCCGTCGTGCTGAGCTTCGTCTTCGCCGGCATCGCCTGTGCGTTCGCGGGCCTGTGCTACGCCGAGTTTGCCTCGATGCTGCCGGTGTCCGGCAGTGCATATTCGTATTCGTACGCGACGCTCGGCGAGATCGTCGCGTGGTTCATCGGCTGGATGCTGATCCTCGAATATCTCTTCGCCGCATCCACGGTCGCGGTCGGCTGGTCCGGCTACTTCAACAGCCTGCTGCACTCGATCGGCGAGCTCCTGAACATGCCGCTTGCCTTGCCTGCGGCCCTGGCGTCCGCGCCGCTGACCGTGACCGACGGAGCGATCAGTACGACCGGTTCGCTCATCAACTTACCCGCCGTGCTGATCATCGGCGCGATCAGCTGGCTCTGCTATGTCGGCATCACGCAGTCGGCTTCGGTCAACGCGGTGATCGTCGCGATCAAGCTGGTCGTGATCCTGCTGTTCGTTGCGTTCAGCCTGCAATTCGTCAATCCGGCGAACTGGCATCCGTTCGTGCCGCCGACCGACGCGGCCGGCCACTTCGGCTGGAACGGCGTGTTCCGTGGCGCATCGATCGTGTTCTTCTCGTACATCGGCTTCGACGCGGTATCGACCGCCGCGCAGGAAGCGAAGAATCCGCAACGCGATATGCCGATCGGTATTCTCGGCTCGCTGGTCGTCTGCACCGTGCTCTATATCGTGGTCTCGGCCGTGCTCACCGGGTTGACGCCGTACACGCAGCTCGCCACGCCGCATCCGGTCGTCACCGCGATCGAAGGCGATTCCGAGCCTGCGCTGGCTGCGGATCGTCATCGAGATCGGTGCGATTGCGGGCCTGTCATCGGTGATTCTCGTCATGCTGATGGGTCAGCCGCGCATTTTCTACACGATGGCCAAAGACGGATTGATCCCGCCGATATTCGGCCGCGTGCACCCGAAATTCCAGACGCCGTACGTCGGCCAGATCATCGTCGGCATCGTCGCTGCAATTCTCGCCGGCCTGCTGCCGATCGGCGTGCTCGGCGATCTCGTTTCGATGGGCACGCTGCTGGCGTTCTCGACCGTCTGCGTCGGCGTGCTCGTTCTGCGCCGCACGCGGCCGGATTTGCCGCGCCCGTTCCGTGTGCCGGCCGCACCGGTCATCTGCGTGCTCGGCGCGCTCAGCTGCTTCGCCTTGTTCCTGATGGCGTTCAAGGACAACTGGCTGTGGATGAGCGGCTGGATCATCACCGGCCTGGTCGTCTACTTCTGCTACGGCTATCAGCGCAGCAAACTCCGCGGCAAGATGAAATGAGCAGATTGAAACGAATGCACTGAAAAAATCGAAGCCGGCGTCCATCGCGCCGGCTTTTTCTCGTGCCTCACGACGCCGACGCACCGCGGACACTCTCCATGCTCGATCAACTCCTGGCGAAAAAGACCGACTTTTCCGACGCGGACGCCAGCGAAGGGCCGTGTCTGAAACGCACGCTCGGACCGTGGGGCCTGACCGCGCTCGGCATCGGCGCCGTGATCGGCGGCGGCATCTTCGTGATCACCGGACAAGCCGCGGCCGAACATGCGGGCCCGGCGATCATGTTGTGTTTCGTCATCGCCGCGTTCTGCTGCAGCTTCACCGCCCTTTGCTACGCCGAATTCGCGACGCTGATCCCGATGTCAGGCAGCTCGTATTCGTACGCGTACGCGACGCTCGGCGAACTCGTCGCGTGGTTCATCGGCTGGAACATGGTGCTCGAATACGGCGTTTCCGCGTCCGCCGTCGCGGTGAGCTGGACCGGCTATTTCACCAGCCTGCTCGATCATTTCGGCATCCATCTTCCGCCCGCGCTGACGAATGCGCCACTTGCGTTCACGGACAGCCATCTCGTCACGACTGGCGCGCTGTTCAACTTGCCCGCGGTCGCGATCGTGCTGGCGCTGACCTGGGTCTGCTACGTCGGCATCAAGGAGTCGAGCGGCGCGAATCTCGCGATGGTGATTCTCAAGGTGTCGCTGATCGTGATCGTGATCGTCGTCGGATCGCAATACGTGAATCCGGCGAACTGGCATCCGTTCATCCCGGAGAATCAGGGTCCGGAAAAATACGGCTGGTCCGGCATCATTCGCGGCGCCGCGCTGGTGTTCTTTGCGTACATCGGATTCGAAGCGACATCGACCGCGGCCCAGGAAGCAAAAAATCCTCAACGCGATCTTCCGATCGGCACAATCGCCTCGCTCGCGATCTGCACGGTGCTTTATATCGGCATGGCGGCCGTGCTGACCGGCCTGCTTCCGTATGATCAGCTCGGCACGCCCGAGCCGGTCGTCACCGCGGTCAGGGCGCATCCCGAGCTTGGCTGGCTGCGCTGGCTGGTCGAGGTCGGCGCGCTGATCGGTCTGTCATCGGTGATTCTGGTCATGATCATTGCGCAACCGCGCATCTTCATGATCATGGGCCGCGATGGCCTGCTGCCGCCGGTGTTCGCCAAGATCCATCCGCGCTACTGCACGCCGTACATCAACACCGTGATCACCGGCATCGGCATTGCGCTGCTCGCTGCGGTGTTTCCGCTCGACGTGCTGGGCGATCTCGTATCGATGGGCACGCTGATCGCGTTCACGGCGGTCTGCATCGGCGTCATGATCCTGCGCCGCACGCGCCCGGAGATGCACCGCACGTTCCGCGTGCCGTGGGCGCCCGTGACCTGCACGCTCGGCGTGCTGTGTTGCCTGTTCCTGCTGCTGCTCGGCGAGAACTGGTACA
This sequence comes from uncultured Gammaproteobacteria bacterium, assembly GCA_963834755.1. GTDB lineage: Bacteria > Pseudomonadota > Gammaproteobacteria > Xanthomonadales > Rhodanobacteraceae > Dokdonella_A. The sequence continues at coordinate 208,120 of CAWICQ010000012.1, read as the reverse complement.
ACTGGACGATGATGGGCGTGTGGACCGTGGTCGGATTCGTGATCTATTTCGGCTATGGGTTCAAGCACAGCAAGCTGCGTTGAGACTCTGATCTTCTTGCTGCTGCTTGCCCCGCGCGCGCCCAATCCTGGCCAACCGTCCCGGCCCTAACATCGCCGTCTCGGCCTGCGCCGGGATGACCAGACCCGAGGCGATGACGAACCCGGGGCCTTACTAAGGTCGCGCCTTCAGCGGAGTGACAGAGGCCGGCTTCGCTCCGCCGCTGTCAGACTCCCGCAATACCGACTCTGGCAATGTCGCTTGCGGCGATTTCGAGGGCAGCGTTTTCGACAGCGGTGCTTCAGGCGGCGCGGATTCTTGCGCTGCCTGCTCCGTTTCCGATTCCGCATCCGCATCATCTGCCTCGGCGGACGCGCTCGAATCCAGCAACGACATCTGCAGCGAGCGTTTCACTGGCGCGCCCATCTCGGCGAGGCTCTGCACCTGCAGCAGCACGCTGCCTTTGCCGCCCTCGCGCAGGCGCCGGAGCGCGCTTGCGTGCGCGCGTTGCGCCTTGTCGAGCGCGAGGCCGACATTGCCGAGCTCGCTGACCAGCAACGCGAAATTGTCGTGCAACTGCGCGGCGCGGCGCGCGATTTCGACGGCGTTGACGTTGCGCCGCTCGATGCGCCAAAGGTGCGCGACGGTGCGCAGCGTGGCCAGCAGCGTGCTCGGGCTCACCAGCGAAATGTTCTTGGCGAGCGCGTAGCTATATAGACCTTCGTCGGCGCGCACCGCTTCGATGAACGCAGATTCGACCGGAACGAACATGAGCACGAAATCGAGCGTGCGCAAGTTGTCGATCTCGTCGTAATTGCGCGCCGAAAGCTCATCGACGTGACGCCGCAACGAGGCGAGATGCTCGTTGAGCGTCATCGCGCGCACGCTCTCGTCGGATGCGGCGACGAAACGCTCGTAGGCCTTGAGCGAGACCTTCGCGTCGATGACGATGTCTTTGTCTTCCGGCAGATGCACGATCACGTCCGGACGCGGCCGAGTGCCGTCGTTGTTGCGGAACGTCATCTGCGTTTCGTACTCGCGCCCGGCCTGCAGGCCCGAGGCCTCGAGCACGCGCTCGAGCACGAGCTCGCCCCACGCGCCTTGCGTGCGCGAATCGCCCTTGAGCGCGCGCGTCAGATTGATCGCGTCTTCGCTGATGCGCTGGTTGAGCTGCTTGAGGCTCTGGATTTCCTGCGCCAGCATGCCGCGCTCGCGCTGGTCGCTCGCATGGGTCTGGCTGACCGTCTCGCGGAACTCCTTGAGCTGAACCTTCAACGGATCGAGCAGGCCGCCGAGCTGCAGCGCGCTCTGTTCGCGCAGGCGCTCGGCTTTGTCGTCGAGGATGCGGTTGGCGAGGTTCTGGAACGCTTCGCGCAGACGCTGCTCGGCCTGGTCCAGCAACTGCAGTTTTTCCGTGGCCGCCTGGGCCTGTTCGCGCGCGGACGCTTCGAGCGACGCGTAGCGGCCCGACAGTTCCTGCAGGTGCTGCTGAAGATCGTCGCGCCGGCGACGCGCATCGGCGAGATCGACGGTGAGCCGTTCGGCGTGCGCCTGTTGCGTCGCGGCGTGCGCGGTCAGCTGACGCCGGATCTGCTCAGCGCTCGACCAGTCGCTCTCGAAGCGCTCGATGCGCCGTGCGAGATCGGCGCTGCGCGCGGTGCCGGCGTCGCGCTGCTCGATCAGCACGGCGACTTCGCTGTCGCGCGCGGAGCGTCCCGCCGCGTTCGCTCGCGCGGCCCAACGCCGCGCGATGGCGAGCACGATCAGCGCGCCGACAAGGACGCCGATCAGGGCGGCGACGATCGCGAAGGCAACGGGCGACAGATTCGGCACGCGGGAACCTCGGGTGATTCGAGGTTGCCATTGTGACAGCCGCCGATCTCAGTTGCCGAGACAGCCCAGAAATGCCGCCAAGAAAAAACGCCGTGCGGCACGGTGGCCGCGCGGCGTCATTACATCGCGCCGTTGTTACTTGGGATTGTAGCCCGAGCACCAGCCCTTGGCATTGGTCCCCTTGCCGGGGAACAGCGCGCACGGTCCGTAGGCATCTCCGGCCTTGCCTGTCCAGAATTTGCAGTTGTCGCATTGCGAGCCGGCTTTGTAGGTGGCGAATTTGGCTTTGTCGACCTTGGTCGCGTCTTCCTTGTAGCCAAGCGCCATCGCGGTCGGATCGCTTTCGGCGAGGTGCGGCAGGTCTTGCGCGCGCGCGAATCGCGGCAGCAGCGTCGCGGCAATCGGCGCGGCCACGGCGCCTGCGGCGGCAAGCTTGAGGAAGCGGCGTCTGGCCTGGCTATCGGCTGGGTTTGACATCTTCGGCTCCTGTGTATGCGTGTGGATCGGTATGGGTCAAACGATCGGCGAACGTTCCCGAGCGGCGCCGAGCATACACGCCCGCGTTAAATCGAAGCTGACACGGGATAGGAATAACTCTCAGTTCGATTTGCGCCGGAAGCGACCGCCGAACAACGCCTTGATCGTGCGGGCGGAGCGGCGACTTCGTCCTTTATAGTCCGGCCCGTATAGTCCGGCGACCTGTTCCTCTGGAGCGCGACCCGACGTGCCTGCGACGCTTCCTTACGACCCCGTTGCCCTCGCCGCCTGCGCGCGCGTCATCGCCGACACCGGCCGTGAGCTCGCCGCGCTCGGCTGGACGCCGGCGACCAGCAGCAACTTCTCGATGCGGCTCGATGCGCAGCACATCGCCGTGACGATTTCCGGCCGCGACAAAGGCCGGCTGAGCGGCGAAGACGTCATGGTGGTCGATCTCGAAGGTCGCGCCGTCGCGACCGACGCGAGGCCTTCGGCCGAGACGCTGCTGCACGCGCAGATCTACCGCCGCCTTGCACGCGCGAACGCGGTGCTGCACACGCACTCGCGGACGCAGACGGTCGCCTCGCGCCTGTTCGCCGCGAGCGGCCTGATCCGCTTCGAAGGTTGGGAGCTGCAGAAGGCGATTTCCGGCTACACGACGCACGAAAGCGCGCTCGACGTGCCGGTGTTCCCAAACGCGCAGGACATGAACGTGCTGGTCCGCGCCGTCGATGCATGGCTCGATGCCGGAAAACCTCTGTCCGGCTACTTGATTGACGGTCACGGCATCTACACGTGGGGTCGTGACATGGCGGAAACGCGACGTCATCTCGAAGCGTTCGAATTTTTGCTAGCCTGCGAACTCGACCTGAGGCGCTTGCGAGGCCTGCCATGAGCCGACTGACGATCTACGAGGAAACCCGCGCCGAAAAACCGTTGGGCGTGCATACCGATCACGCCGCGATCTCGCGCGCGCTCGGCCTGGTCGGCGTACGGTTCGAGCAATGGGAAGCGACCAAGCCGATCGTGCCGGGCGCGAGCCAGGATGAAGTCATCGCCGCGTATCGCGCCGACATCGATCGGCTGATGCAGGAGAAAGGCTATCAGGCCGTCGATGTGATCAGCCTCAAGCCCGACAACCCGGACCGCGCCGCGTTTCGCCAGAAGTTCTTGAACGAGCACACGCACAGCGAAGACGAAGTGCGCTTCTTCGTCGCCGGCGCCGGTCAGTTCACGCTGCATATCGGCGACAAGGTCTACGAAGTCCTGTGCGAAGCGGGCGACCTCATCGGCGTACCCGACGGCACGCGACACTGGTTCGACATGAGCGAAGCGCCCTACTTCGTCGCGATCCGTCTGTTCACCAACAAGGAAGGCTGGGTCGCGAACTTCACCGGCACGGACATCGCCGAGCGCTTCCCGCGCATGATCGCCGCATCGTTCCGTGCGCGCGGCCTGAGCATGGCCTATCTCGACGAATCGCTCGCGCCCGGCGAAACCATCGTCGCGCGCTTCGCGTTGCACTGGACCGCGAAGTGGCGGTTGATCGTGTATCTCCTGCTGGCGATCCCGACGCTCGGCATCGCACTCCTCGCCGCGCTCTATGAATGGATTCGCCTGCGTTCGATCGAACAGGGCGTCACCAACCGGCGCGTGGTGCGCAAGACCGGCATCATGAGTCGCGTCACCGAAGAGCTCCGGCTCGCGTCGATCGAAACGATCGATCTGCACCAGACCGCATGGGGCCGCATGTTGGGCTTCGGCGATGTCGTGCTGACCGGGCGCGGTGAAAGCTCGATGATCTTCGCGCGGCTCGCGCGTCCGCTCGAAGCCAAGCGCGCGATCGAAGGCGCGTATGCGGCGCATGTCGAAGACGCGAAGGTCGCGACGCCGCAGAGCCGGTAACATGCACGCTTCGTCCAGGCGGCAAAAGGTCCGGCGTTGATCAGCGCGATCCTTACCGACATCGAAGGCACGACCAGCTCGATCAGCTTCGTCAAGGACGTGCTGTTTCCGTATGCACGAAAACGTCTGCCGGCGTTCGTCGAGACGCATGCGGACGATCCCGAGGTCCAGCACTGGCTGCACGAAGCGGCCAAGGAAGCGGCCCTCGTCTCGGCGACTCATCAGGAAATGATCGATCTTCTGATCCGGTGGATCGATGCCGATCGCAAATCGACAGCGCTGAAAGCGCTGCAAGGCATGATCTGGGAAGCGGGCTACGCCGACGGCGAATACCGCGCGCACGTTTATCCGGAAGTACCCGCGCGGCTGCGCGAATGGCAACGCATGGGGAAACGGCTATACGTCTATTCGTCGGGCTCGGTAAAGGCGCAGAAGCTCCTGTTCGCGCACACCGATGCCGGCGACCTGACACCGTTGTTTTCCGGCTACTTCGACACCGAGATCGGCGCGAAGCGCGAGGCGGATTCGTATCGACGCATCGCCGTCGCGATCGGCGTGCCGGCCTCGGATATCCTGTTTCTTTCCGATGTATCCGAAGAGCTCGATGCCGCGCGTGCGGCCGGCATGCAGACGACGCTGCTCGCTCGCACGCCGATGCGCTGTCCCGACGAATCCAGTCATCGTTGCGTGACGGATTTTAACGTGATCGCGCCAGACATCACGACGGCGCGGCCTTCTCGATGAGCATCGCCGGCGCAAACCTGATCGGCGCGCTGTGGATTGCATGGACGATCTACTGGGTCGTCGCTGCACGCGGCGCGAAACAGGATCGCCGACAGGAATCGCTGGCGTCGCGGGCGGGCCATATCGTGCCGCTGGGAATTGCGGCGTATCTTCTCTGGTCGCCGAGACTGCCTGGCGGCTTTCTCGGCGGCCGTTTTCTTCCCGCCGGTCCGCTGACGTTCTACGCCGGCGTCGCCGTTCTCGCGTTCGGGCTCGGGTTTTCGATCTGGGCGCGGCGCGTGCTCGGCCGCAACTGGAGCGGCATCGTGACCGTGAAGCAGGATCACGAGCTCGTGCGCGTGGGGCCGTATCGCTGGGTTCGCCATCCGATTTACACGGGACTTCTGATTGCATTCGTCGGCACGGCGATTTCGCGCGGAGAATGGCGCGGCGTGCTCGCCGTCCTTATCGTGTTCGCAGCGCTCTGGCGCAAGCTGAAACTCGAGGAGCGCTGGATGATCGAGACGTTCGGCGATGCGTATCTGCGCTATCGTGACGAAGTGCGCGCGCTGATCCCGTTCGTGCTCTGATTCCGGTGGTCTGTTTTGCCTGCGCTTCGCGGGCAATGACTCGTTCGATGACGAAGAGGCGTTGCGAGTGAATCTTCCGAGTGCATTGTGGAACGGCGTTCGCGCGTTTGCGTTGCGCGCACCGCGTGCGAATGCGCTCGAAGCCGGACCGGGTCTCTTCTTCACGCTCGTCGGTGTCTATCTCGCCGTCGCGCTGGCGATCGCGGCGATCGAAGTCGCGCGACCGTGGCAGCTCGTTCCGTACGGCGTGACCACCGTGCTGACCGATTCGTTGCTCACGCTCGGCGCTGCGTGGGTGCTCATGCGCGTCGCGCAGCGCGACGGCATCGTCTGGACGGTTGCATCGATTCTGCTGGCGGCGACGATCGTCACTTCGGTATTCGCGCAATGGCTGCTCAACTCGGTGGCCAGCGCTCTGTTGCAGCGCGGACACCTGATCGGCGCGTTGCTGCTGCATCTCATTTCGCGCGCGTGGTGGTTGCTCGTGCTGATCGCGGTTGCGCATTGGCTCGCGCCGCGGAGCCTCATTCGCACTGTCGTCGCCGCGCTGCTCGGCTACGCCGTCTCCGCGGCGATCTGGTGGTGGTTGCCCGCGATGCCGCTGCTGACCACAGCTTCTGACTCGGTAGCAAGCGCCATCGCGCAAATCAATGCCGATACCGATGAGCAAAGCGTCTCGAAAGACGACGGTCGGGACGAAGACAAAGACGACTCATCCAGCAAACCCGATTTCGATGCGGAGCAGGTCATGTATGACCAATCCGATCTGCTCGACGCCGCGATTTCGAAGTTGAAACCGCAGACGCCGGGCGTCACGGATCTCTACGTCGTCGCATTCGCCGGCGATGGGGGAGAAGACGTGTTCCACAACGAAGCCGAATATGCGGAAAAACTCTTCGGCCAGCGCTTCAACGCCGAAGGCCGCGTGCTCGTGCTCGAGAACAATGCGGCAACCGTGGCGACGCGGCCGCTCGCGACGCTGACCAACCTCACCTGGGCGCTCGACGAGATCGCCAAGAAGATGGATCCGGCAGAGGATGTGCTGTTGCTCTACGTGACGACGCACGGATCGCACGAGCACGAGCTGCTCGTCGATCTCGATCCGCTGCCGCTCGATCAGATCGCGCCGGACGATCTCGCCGATGCGTTGAAAACGAATCCCGGTATTCGCTGGAAGGTTATTGTCGTCAATGCCTGCTACTCGGGCGGTTTCATCGACGCACTGCAGGACGATTCGACGATGGTCATCACATCCGCGCGCGCGGACCGCACATCGTTCGGCTGCGGCGTGGATTCGGACATCACTTATTTCGGCAAGGCGTTCCTCGCCGAAGCGCTGAACCGCACGACATCGATTCCGGACGCGTTCGAACAGGCGAAGCAATCCGTCTCCGCATGGGAGGACGCGGACAAAGACGAACACTCCGAACCGCAGATTGCTTCGACGCGCAGCATCGAGACCAAGCTCGAAGGATGGCAGCGAACGCTGCGCGCCGGCGCGCCCGTGCCGTTCGCACCCGCGAAAACGACGCAATGATTCCGGCGCGGCAGGCATGAGCGCGCAATGGACCGGGCGCGGCCAAAGCGCCACGCGGGTGCTCCGGGCGGTGACGCCGGCGTGAAGCAGAATCCCGCCGGCGTTATCGATGCTCCGGCGCGCGCCGCCATCGCAGCGGCCTGGGGCTTGAGCCCGCGCGCCGAATTCGAACCGCTCGGCAACGGCCTGATCAATCGCACGCTGCGTGTTCGAGACGATGCCCGCGAGCGCGTGTTGCAACGTCTCAACACGAATGTTTTTCGCACGCCGGAAACGGTGATGCGCAACTGTCATGCGGTCACGGCGCACCTCGGCCGCGAACGCGCGGCCGGAAATTACGCTTACTCGGTGCTCGAGCTCGTGCCGACGCTGGCCGGCGCGCCGGCGCTGACACTCATCGATTCAAGCTGGTGGCGCATGTACGACTACGTGCCGGACACCAGCACCCACGATGTCGCCGTCGATGCCGCGATGGCGGGCGAGGCCGCACGCGGATTCGGCGCGTTCGCGCGCGCGTTGGGCGCGCTGCCGATCGCGGCCGTCGGCGAAGTCATTCCCGGTTTCCATGATCCGGTGCGTCGCTATGACGACTTCCGGCGCGCACTGGCGGCCGACTGCGTTGGGCGCGCGCCGCAGTGCTACGAAGAGTGTCGACGCGCGTCGACGTTCGCCGAGGCCGTCGCCACGTGGCGATCATTGACCGCCAATGGCCTGCCGCTGCGCATCGTCCACAACGATTGCAAGTTGAACAACATCCTGTTCGATGGCGCGGGCCGCGCGGTGTGCGTGATCGATCTCGACACCGTGATGCCAGGCTCGCCGCTGTTCGATTTCGGCGATCTCGTGCGTACGCTGGTCAATCCGGTCGCCGAGGATTCGGTCGAAGTCGATCGCATTCGCGTGCGCGAGGACATGTTCGGCGCGGTCGCTCGCGGCTACGTCGAAGGCTGCGGTGCGCTGCTGACGGCGGTCGAACGCACCAGCCTCGTTTTCGGCGCGCGCGTGGTCACCGGCATGCTCGCGCTGCGCTTTCTCACCGACTATCTCGACGGCGATCGCTACTTCCGCATCGATCGCCCGCAGCACAACCTCGAACGCGCGCGCAATCAGCTCGCGCTGTTCTCGGCGCTCGGCGCGGTCGAGGGCGACCTGCAATACCTGTTGCGCTGAAGCCTCGCCACGTTGCTACGGCTGCCGCCGGCAATCGGCAGTGCGAGCGCGAGCTCGGTCCCGATCCATACGAGCTGTCTCCAAGGGATTCGAATCGGGGATCTACTCGATTCGAACGGCGCATCACGACCCGAACAATCCCCGCATCCGCATCTGGGCGAACGACCGATCACGATCGGGGCCATTCGCGCAGCCGCAATTCGAACGGCGGTTTTTATGGCTTTTTTATGCGCGGACTGCGCGTCCATATGCGCGCCTTATGCGGCCAACGTTACCGTGCCGGCCACTCGAAAGGTGACTTGCCATGGATATCGCCTACCTCCTGCTCCTCGCTGTGCTCATCGGCCTGACCGCAGGCTACATCTACCTCTGCGCAAAGCTCGAGGACCGCAAGTGACCGAATTCCTGATCAGCGTCGGCGGTGCTCAGCGTCGCTGCTGCCGCGATCTACACCGACCGCATCCGCAGGAGCCGCCCGTGACTTTCCTCTATGCGCTCGCCGCCTTTATCGCGCTTGCCTTGACGGTTTACCTGACTGTCGCACTGCTCAAACCGGAGTGGTTCGAATGACCGTCAACGACTACCTGCAGCTCGGCCTCTACATGCTGGTGCTGCTGCTCCTCGTCAAACCGCTCGGCGGCTACATGGCGCTCGTCTTCGCGGACGCGCCGAACCGCGTGCATCGCATCGGCGGGCCGGTCGAGCGCCTGCTCTATCGCGTCTCCGGCGTCGATCCGGCCGAGGATATGAGCTGGAAGCGTTACTCGCTCGCCATGCTCGTGTTCAACGTGGCCGGCCTTCTGGTCGTGTACCTGTTGCAACGCCTGCAGCAGTGGCTGCCGTTGAATCCACAGGGATTCCCAGCGGTAAGCGCCGATTCCGCGATAAACACCGCGATCAGCTTTGCCACCAATACGAACTGGCAAGGCTACGGCGGCGAATCGACGATGAGCTATCTGACGCAGATGCTCGGACTTGCCGTGCAGAATTTTCTTTCCGCGGCAACGGGCATTGCCGTGCTGATCGCGGTGATCCGCGGCTTCGTACGTCACAACGCCAAAGGCGTCGGCAATTTCTGGGTCGACATGACGCGCTCGACACTGTACGTGCTGCTGCCGCTCGCACTGGTCGGCGCGCTCGTGCTCGTCTGGCAGGGCGTGCCGCAGAACTTCAAACCGTACGAGAACGTGCCGCTGCTGCAAGCGACCACGCAGACCGAAACCGCGAAAGACGCCGACGGCAATCCGATGAAGGACGCCGCCGGGAAGGACGTCATCAGGGAAACACCCGTGACCGAGCAGTCGCTGCCGCTCGGCCCCGCCGCTTCGCAGATCATGATCAAGCAGCTCGGCACCAACGGCGGCGGCTACTACAACGTCAATTCCGCGCATCCGTACGAGAACCCGACGCCGCTCAGCAATTTCATCGAGATGCTCTCGATCCTCCTGATCGCGGCGGCGCTCTGCTACACGTTCGGCGTGATGGTCGGCGATCGACGCCAGGGCTGGGCGCTGCTGGCGACGATGGTGGTGATCTTCGTGCCGCTGCTGCTCGCCTGCACGGCCGCAGAACAAGCCGGCAATCCGGCGCTGGCCTCGCTCGGCGCCGATCAAGTGGCGTCGGACGTGCAGGCCGGCGGCAACATGGAAGGCAAGGAAGTCCGCTTCGGCATCGTCAACTCCACTTTGTGGGCGACCGCGACGACAGCCGCGTCGAACGGCTCGGTGAATTCGATGCACGACTCGTTCACGCCGCTCGGCGGTCTCGTGCCGATGTGGCTGATCCAGCTCGGCGAAGTCATCTTCGGCGGCGTCGGTAGCGGTCTCTACGGCATGCTCGCGTTCGCAGTCGTCGCGGTCTTCATCGCCGGCCTCATGGTCGGGCGCACGCCGGAATATCTTGGCAAGAAGATCGAAGCGTACGAGATGAAGATGGCGAGTCTCGTCGTGCTGATCCCGTGCGCGCTCGTCGTCATCGGCACGGCCGTTGCCGTGCTCGCGCCGGGCGGCCTCGCCGGCATCTCCAATCCTGGCATCCACGGCTTCAGCGAGATCCTCTACGCGCTGTCGTCGGCGTCGAACAACAACGGCAGCGCGTTCGCCGGCATTTCCGCAAACACGCCGTTCTACAACACGCTGCTCGGCATCTGCATGTTCCTTGCGCGCTATCCGCTCGCGATCGGCATGCTCGCGATCGCCGGGTCGCTCGCGGCGAAGAAGCACGTGCCGGTATCGGGCGGCACGCTGCCGACGCACACGCCGCTCTTCATCGTGCTGCTGGCGAGCACCGTGGTAGTCATCGGCGCACTCACGTTCCTGCCTGCGCTCGCTCTCGGCCCGATCGCCGAGCACCTGTCGGCTTTTGGACATTGACATCATGAACAACCCCAGCGCCGTCGCCGTATCGACACCGCGCAAAGTCGCCATGAGCGGCGACCTCCTGGGCCCGGCCGTCGTCGCCGCGTTCCGCAAGCTGTCGCCGCGCCAGCAGTTCCGCAACCCGGTGATGTTCGTCGTGTTCGTCTGCAGCATCCTGACGACCGGCTTGTGGATCCAGGCGCTCGCGGGTCACGGCGAAGCGCCGGCCGGCTTCATCTTCTGGGTCGGCATCTGGCTCTGGTTCACGCTGCTGTTCGCGAATTTCGCCGAGGCGATCGCGGAAGGCCGCGGCAAGGCGCAGGCGCAGACATTGCGCGGTGCGCGGCGCGACGTTATCGCCAAGAAGCTGGCGGCACCGGATCGCAATGCCGCGATCACGTTCACGCCTGGCTCGGATCTGCGCATCGGCCATCACGTGCTCGTCGAAGCCGGCGACGCCGTCCCCGGTGACGGTGAGGTCATCGAGGGCGCTGCCTCGGTCGACGAGAGCGCCGTGACCGGCGAATCCGCACCCGTGATCCGCGAATCCGGCGGTGACCGCAGCTCGGTCACCGGCGGCACGCGCGTGCTGTCCGACTGGCTCGTCGTGCGCATCGCGAGCAATCCGGGCGAGAGCTTTCTCGACCGCATGATCGCGATGGTCGAAGGCGCGAGTCGGCGCAAGACGCCGAACGAGATCGCGCTGACGATTCTGCTGGCCAAGTTCACGCTGATCTTCCTGCTCGCCTGCGCGACGCTGTTGCCCTATTCGCTCTATGCCGTGAACAGCGCGGGCCACGGCGAACCGGTAACGATCACCGTGCTCGTCGCACTGCTCGTGTGTCTGATACCCACCACGATCGGCGGGCTCCTGTCAGCGATCGGCATCGCCGGCATGGATCGCATGATCCAGGCCAACGTGATCGCAATGTCGGGGCGCGCGGTGGAAGCCGCCGGCGACGTCGACGTACTGCTGCTCGACAAGACCGGCACGATCACGCTCGGCAACCGCCACGCCGTCGCGTTCCATCCCGCACCCGGCATTTCCGCGGGCATGCTCGCGGACGCCGCGCAGCTCGCCTCGCTCGCCGACGAAACGCCGGAAGGACGCAGCATCGTCGTGCTGGCCAAGGAAAAATTCGGCCTGCGCGAGCGCGAGGTTGCCGGCGCGGACGTCACGTTCGTGCCCTTCTCCGCGCAAACCCGCATGAGCGGCGTCGACCTGCATGGCCGGCATGTCCGAAAGGGCGCCGTGGACGCCGTCAGGTACTACCTTGCTCAGCAGGGCGGCGAAATTCCGCCCGAAGTGGTCCGCGCCGCCGAAGATATCGGCCGCAAAGGCGGCACGCCGCTGGTGGTCAGCGAGGGCCCGCGCGCGCTCGGCGTGATCGAGCTCAAGGACATCGTCAAGGGCGGCATCCGCGAACGCTTCGCGGAACTTCGCCAGATGGGCATTCGCACGATCATGATCACCGGCGACAATCCGCTGACGGCGGCGTCGATCGCCGCCGAAGCCGGTGTCGACGATTACCTCGCCGAAGCGACGCCGGAAGCCAAGCTCAAATTGATCCGCGACATCCAAGCCGAAGGAAGGCTCGTCGCCATGTGCGGCGACGGCACCAACGATGCGCCGGCACTGGCGCAAGCCGATGTCGCGGTCGCGATGAACAGCGGCACGCAGGCGGCGAAAGAAGCCGGCAACATGGTCGACCTCGATTCGAACCCGACCAAGCTGATCGAGGTCGTCGAGGTCGGCAAGCAGCTTCTGATCACGCGCGGTGCGCTGACGACGTTCTCGATCGCCAATGATGTCGCCAAGTATTTTGCGATCATCCCGGCCGCGTTTGCGAGCACGTATCCGGCGCTGAATGCGCTCAACGTGATGCACCTCGCGACGCCGCGGAGCGCGATCCTGTCCGCGGTGATCTTCAATGCCCTGATCATCATTGTGCTGATTCCGCTCGCGCTCAAAGGCGTGCGCTATCGCGCGGTCGGCGCCGGCCCGTTGCTGCGGCGGAATCTGCTGCTCTATGGCGTCACCGGCCTCATCGTGCCGTTCATCGGCATCAAGGCCATCGATTTGCTGCTGGTCGTTTTCGGGCTGGCATAGGAGAAACGCGATGCGTACGCATCTATTGCGAACGTTTTACCCATCGCCCGCTGCCGAACCGGACATCGGCTGCGCGGCGAACGACGCGGAGTGCGACATACGGGCCGCGGTCAAAGACTCCGGCGCTCCCGTGATGGCGCTGATGCCCGCGGCGAACCGCGAGACGCCATCCACGGAAGACGAATACGCCCTCGGCGGATACGGCGGCATCTGAGCGCCGCACGGGTTCGCCAGCCTCGGCGCCACGTACGCAGACAACCATGCCTTCTATAGCCATACCGCGAGCTTCGGCAACGCCAGCGACACACGAAGGATGTCGGCGGCACGCGCGGTTTCGTCATGCTGCAAGGAACGTTTTGAGAGCGCGGAAGAACCTGGTCGTGCACCGAACACAAGCGTTCTACGCCGTCGTTCCGGTGCAAGCCGGAATACGTTTTGCCACTCACCGGCCGAAACGGGTCTCGGTGCTTGCCGGCGCCACGGCCTTCAACGTCAATCGGGAATTTCCATCATGAGCAAGATCATCCGCCAATCGATCGTCATGCTTGCGCTGCTGACCGCACTCACCGGCGTCGTCTATCCGCTGGTCGTCACGGGTCTGGCGCAAGTCCTGTTTCCGCACGCAGCCAACGGCAGCCTGATCGGGCCCGGCGACAAGCCGCTCGGCTCCGAGCTGATCGGCCAGCCGTTTTCCGATCCGAAGTATTTCTGGAGCCGGCCGTCGGCGACTTCTCCGTTCGCGGACAACAGCGCGGCATCGACCGGCTCCAACCTCGGACCGACCAACAGCGCGCTCACCGACGCGGTGAAACAGCGCATCGACGCCCTGCGCGCCGCCGATCCGGGCAACGCGGCGTCGGTTCCGGTCGACCTGGTTACCGCGTCGGGCAGCGGGCTCGATCCGCACATTTCGCCCGCGGCGGCGCAGTATCAGGTGACGCGCGTCGCGCGGGTTCGCAACATGCCCGTGCAAGAGGTCGAAAGACTCGTCGCCTCAGCCACCGAAGGCCGCACGTTCGGCCTGCTCGGCGAGCCGCGCGTCAACGTGCTCGAGCTCAATCTCGCGCTGGACGGCCGCTGACGACGCACTTCGGAATGTGCCGGATCGACGCCGCGTCGATCCGGCGTTCCGCGGGCGACGCTAGCCAGCTCACGCCCGTTGCCGCATGATGGCCAGCGACAGCGAGCGCGTCTGCGGCCCTTCGTGCGCTCGTCCGTGATCGCGAGGAGCAGCAAGCGGCGCTCGACGGCCGCACTTTTCATGCCCACGACCGCTCCCGAACGGCGCCCCGATCCAGACGCCCTGCTCGCCCGCATCAAGGACGAGGAAGCGCGCGCGCAGCGCGGCCGGCTCCGGATTTTCTTCGGCGCGACCGCCGGCGTCGGCAAGAGCTACGCGATGCTCGAAGCGGCGCGGCGCCAGCGCGGCGACGGCGTCGATGTCGTCGTCGGTTACGTCGAGCTGCACGGTCGTCCGGAGACCGAAGCGCTGCTCGAAGGCCTCGAGATCCTGCCGCCGATGCGGCTCGAACACCGCGACATCATGCTGACGGAGTTCGATCTCGACGGCGCGCTCGCGCGCAAGCCTCAGTTGCTCATCGTCGATGAGCTCGCTCACAGCAACCATCCCGGCGCGCGGCATCCCAAGCGTTGGCAGGATGTCGAGGAACTGCTCGCCGCCGGCATCGATGTTTACACGACGGTCAACGTGCAGCACCTCGATAGCCTGCACGATGTCGTCGCGCAGATCACCGGTGTCGACGTGCGCGAAACCGTGCCGGATCGCGTCTTCGCGGCGGCGGACGAAGTCGAGCTCGTCGATCTGCCGCCGGACGAATTGCTCGAGCGTCTCGCCGACGGCAAGGTCTACGTGCCGGAAAAAGCGCGACGCGCGGCGCAGAATTTCTTCCGCAAAGGCAATCTCATCGCGCTGCGTCAGCTCGCGCTGCGCGCCACCGCCGAGCGCGTCGACGCCGCAATGCGGGAGTATCGCGACAGCCACGCGATCTCCGCGACGTGGGCCGCCAACGAGAGGATTCTCGTTTGCGTCGGTCCCGATCCGCTGTCGATGCGTCTCGTGCGTTCGGCAGCGCGCACGGCGAGTGCACTGCACGCGCAATGGCATGCCGTGTACGTCGAGACGCCCAAGCTCGTGCGTCTGCCGCAGCCCGCACGCGATCGCATCCTGCAAACGCTGCGGCTCGCCGCCGAGCTTGGCGCGGAGACCGCGAACCTCAGCGGTGAAAGCGTCGCCGCCACGCTGATCGAGTACGCGTTTCGCAACAACGTCAGCCGCATCATCGTCGGCAAGCCCTTGCGCAGCCGCTGGCGCGATCGGTTCGACGTGTCGCTGGTCGACGAGTTGATCCGTCAAAGCGGAGCGATCGACATCTATGTCATCAGCGGCGAACCCGGACAGGAGAGTCCGGCGCCACCGCGCATCCCACGACGCAGCAGCCCCTGGCCGGCGTATCTGAAGGCGTTCGCCGTCGTGATCGTCGCGACGCTGATCTGCTCGCAGATGAGCAGACGCTTCGAAAGCACGAACGTGGTCATGGTCTATCTGCTCGGCACGGTGATCGTCGCGGCCCGCTTCGGGCGCGGACCATCGGTACTCGCCGCGATCCTCAGCGTCGGCTTGTTCGACTTTCTGTTCGTGCCGCCGAGATATTCGTTTGCTGTTTCTGATACGCAGTACGTGATTACGTTCGCCGTGATGTTGACCACGGCGCTGCTGATCAGTCACCTTGCGGCGCTCGGCAAGCGTCAGGCATCGGTGGCGCGCCAGCGCGAGCGACGCGCGGCCGAGCTTTATGCGCTGAGCCGCGAGCTCTCGCGACGCCGCACGATCGACCAGCTCTCCAAATTTCTCGTTCGCCATGTGCTGGCCAGCATCGAGGGCGAAGCAGCCGTGCTGATGCCCGACGCGGACGGCAAGATCCAGGATCCGACGCATTTCTGCGACCGCGGCGCGGCACGCAGCGCCGCCAGCGTGGTGCGCTATCCGGTGCCGGGCAACGATCTCGGCATCGCGCAGTGGACCTACGATCACCGCAAGAAAGCCGGCCTGCACACCGACACGCTGGCCAGCGCGACGGCGATGTATCTGCCCTTGAATGCGCTCAAGCGTTGCATCGGCGTGCTCGGCCTGCGGCCGTCCGACGCACGGCAGCTGCAGATTCCCGAGCAGATGCACCTCGTCGAAGCGTTGATCAACCAGGCCGCCGTAGCGATGGAGCGGGTGCAACTCGCCGAGGCGGCGCAGGAAGCCGACGTGCAGGTCGAATCGGAACGTCTTCGGAACGTCTTGCTGAGCGCGATATCGCACGATTTCCGCACGCCGCTCGCAACCATCATCGGTTCCGCATCGACGTTGCGTGACAGCGAGGCGGCGCTCGACGAAACGCGCCGCCGCGCACTGCTCGACACGTTGCTGCACGAAGCGGAACGCATGAATCGGCTGGTCGGCAATCTGCTCGATCTCACGCGTTTCAGCGAAGGACACATCGAGCTCAGGCGCGATTGGGTCGCGATCGACGAGTTGATCGGCGCGGTGCTCGCCCGTCTCTCCAATCTGCTCGCCGCGCATCCGGTCTCGCTGCGCCTGCCGCAGGATCTTGCGCTGATCTCCGGCGATGAAGTGATGCTCGAACAGGTGCTTTCGAATCTTCTGGAGAACGCGGCGCGACACACGCCCGCCGGCACCGCGATCGAGATCGGCGCGATCGTCGCCGAGGGTTCGCTCGAAGTCGTCGTGCGCGATCACGGACCCGGATTCCCGGCCGGCGAGGAAAGCCGCGTCTTCGACAAGTTCCATCAGGCGCGCCCCGAAGGTGCGCAGAGCGGCTTCGGGCTAGGCCTCGCGATCTGCAAGGCGATCGTTGAGGCACATGGCGGCACGATCTCCGCGCGCAACGCAGCGGGCGGCGGCGCGGAATTCCGCTTCACGCTGCCGCTGCCGCCGGCGGAGCCGCCGGTTCCGTGAGCACGCCGCGCTCGAATCTGCTGCTGATCGAGGACGACCCGCAGATTCAGCGTTTCCTGGCGACCGCGCTCGAAGCGCACGGCTATGCGCTGTCGGCGGCGCGCACCGGCAAAGAAGGTTTGCAGCTCGCCGCGACCGAACAACCCGGCATCGTCATCGTCGATCTCGGCCTTCCGGACATGTCCGGCCTCGACGTGATCCAGCGACTGCGCGAATGGTATGCGCGTCCGATCATCGTTCTTTCCGCGCGCGAAAAGGAAACCGACAAGGTCGCCGCGCTCGATCTCGGCGCCGACGACT
Source organism: uncultured Gammaproteobacteria bacterium (assembly GCA_963834755.1). Classification (GTDB taxonomy): domain Bacteria; phylum Pseudomonadota; class Gammaproteobacteria; order Xanthomonadales; family Rhodanobacteraceae; genus Dokdonella_A. Next base: position 191,094 of record CAWICQ010000012.1, on the reverse strand, counting down.
ACCTGACCAAACCGTTCGGCATCGGCGAGCTGCTCGCGCGTTTGCGCGTTGCCGAACGCCATCTTTCCGGCCGGAGCGGTGCACCGGGCGATGCGCGCGTTACGATCGGCGACGTCGTGATCGATCTGGCCGCGCATCGCGTGCAGCGCGACGGCGCGGATATTCATCTGACGCCGATCGAATACGAGCTGCTGACCACGCTGGCGCGCCATCGCGGCAAGGTGATGACGCATCGCCAGCTGTTGCGCGACGTGTGGGGCGCCGCGCATGTCGAATCGCCGCAGTATCTGCGCATCTACATGCGCACGCTGCGCCGCAAGATCGAAAGGGATCCGGCGCGCCCTCGACTGCTGTTGACCGAAGTCGGCGTCGGCTACCGGCTCGCCGACGAGTAACGACGACGCGCTTTCGTCGGCATTTCAAAGCGGATTCAATGCGTCGGCGGTTGCATCTTTCCGAGCGCGAACACGACGATCTGCTCGTCGCTGTAGAGCGGCGCACCGAGGCGGTGAGCCACCTTTGATTCGCACGCCGTCATGTCGGGCCACGGCGCATCGAGACCCGGCGGCACTGACCACGGCCGCCTGCGCAGGACGAGGTAATCCGCACCGAGCGTCGTGCCATCGAGGATGTCCGCAAGTCGACCGACGCGACGGAATCGCGTGCCGGTCGCGGTGGACGGAAACTCGTCCGCCTCGCCGCCGCACAACGGCGCCGCCAGCGCGTACTTGACGTTCTGACGGTGGATCGCCTGATACCACGGATCCGGAAGATAGTGCGATATCAGGCGCGCCGGCGTTTCGATCAGCGTGATGCTGCCCGGCGGACGCGTGGCGAGATCGCGATAAAAGGCCGGAACCGGGCCGAGATCGAGTCGCGTCGCGTACGGATTGTGGTCGGCGGCGAAGTCGAACTGGAACAGCTCGTGACCCATGAGTTGATTCGGAAAGTAGTAGTAGCCCGGCATCGGACCGGCCATTGCGAGACCCACCACCGCGAGCGCCGCGCCCGTGCATGCGAGCACCTGAATGCGAAGCTGCGCCACGACGAACACGAGGCCTTCGGCGACGAACATCAGCACGAACGGCACGCTCGGCAGCACGTAACGCACGAACGTCTGCTGATGCTGCACCCACGCGGGTCGGCTCAGTGCGACGACGGCCGTGCCGACGACGATCAGGCTGCCGATGTATGCGACGAAACCGGACTCGCGCCGACCAAGGCGCCAGACTCCGATCGCGAACACGAGTGCGAGCACGATGCACAGCCACAGGCTCGAAATTCCCAACATCATCAGCGCGGAGCGATAGAGCGTATCGAACGTGATCTCGCCGGCGCCGGCTTTGGCGGCCATCGCACGCCAGTCGCCTAGAATCGGCGGTACAAGCGCGAGTGCCAGGCCGGTGACGGTGACCAGCGCGAGCACGATCATGCGCCCGATCGCGCGCGTTCCCGTCGCGCGTGTCGAGCGACGACACGCATCTCGCAGCGCGGGCAATCCGAACCATACGAAAGGCCACAGGGTGAACACGACCGTGAGCACGTGCAGCCATGCGGCCGCAACGGTTGCGACGACGTAGGCGCCAGCCCAGCGTCGCCCTCCCCCATTTCGCCATCGATGGAACGCGACGATCGCGACGAACGCGCACAGGCAGTCCAAGGCATACGGCCGCGCGGTCCGGCTGAGATAAACGAATACCGGCGAAATCGCCAACAGCGCGAGCCACACCGCGCGGACCGGCCACGTCAATGTGCCGCGCAGCAGAAACGGCGCGAGAATCATCAGCGCGATGCCCGCGATCAGCAGCGGCAGATGCATCTGCCATTCGCTGAGCGCGCCGAGGTCGTAGAGCCAGCGGTAATAAAGCGTCAGCGGAATGCAATGATCGGCATAGCCGAAATGCGTCGCGATGCCCGCAGCGTCCGAGCCGATCAGCATGCGCACGGCGTGCCATTCGTCGTCGATCAGCGTTTGCGTGCGCAATTGATAGAGGCGCAGCCACACGCCGGCGAGAAACGCGACGAGCGCAAGCGCGAACCACGGCCACGAGCGGCGGTCCCGCAGCGTGTAATTCCCATCGGGATTCAGCATGCGCGCGTGAGCGAGCCGGATTGCGCGCCGGGCTTCAATCGCAGCGATGTGTCCGGCGAAAACAGCCGAGGTTTCGCGAGTTTCCATTTCCACAGACGAAACAGCATGCTCGTCCACAGCACGCCGCCGCCGTAGACGACCGAACGCCTGAAATTGATCTGGCTCGCTTCAGCGAAATAACGCGTCGGACACGAAAGCTCGCCGACGCGAAGCCCGAACGCGATCGCCTGCACGAGCATCTGGTTGTCGAACACGAAATCGTCGGAATTCTGCGCGAGCGGCAACGTCTCGAGCACGCGTCGAGAAAAAGCGCGATAGCCCGAATGGAATTCCGATAGCTTCGAGCCGATCAGCAGGTTCTGTGCGGCGGTCAGGAAACGGTTGGCGATGTACTTGTAGCGCGGCATGCCGCCGGCGAGCGCCGTGTTGCCGAGAATGCGCGAGCCGATCACGACGTCGTACACGTCCGATGCAACCATCGCCGCCATCGCGGTAATGAGCTTCGGTTCGTATTGATAGTCCGGATGCAACATCACGACGATGTCGGCGCCGCGTTCGAGCGCGAGCGCATAGCACGTCTTCTGGTTGCCGCCGTAGCCACGGTTGGCCGGATGACGATGCGTCGGGATGCCGAGTTGCTGCGCGACGGCGACGGTCGCATCGTCGCTCGCGTCGTCGACCAGCAGCACTTCGTCGACAACGTCGCGCGGAATCGCCGCGTAGCACGCCGCGAGCGTCTTTTCCGCGTGGTATGCGGGCATGACCACGATGATCTTCTTTCCGTGCAGCATCGATCGGCCAGGATAAGAGCGGCAAAATAGGCCAACGCGGCATCGCCCGATACTCGCAGTGCGGCCGCGGCGCGGAATTCTAACATCGTGCCCCGTGCCGACCCGGCGCATCCACGCCGCGGAGCCGCTAGAATCCGAAGCATCCGGCCCCGTAGCTCAGTTGGATAGAGCGTCCCCCTCCTAAGGGGAAGGTCGCACGTTCGAATCGTGTCGGGGCCGCCATGCATTCCCTGTGTCGCCACCAATCCGTCTATCCATGGACGCCTTCAGCTACCTGTCCGTCCTGATTTCGCTGATCCTCGGCCTTGCGATCACGCAGGTGCTCAAGGGTTTTCGCGGTCTCATGCAGGCACGCACGCGCCTGCGAAATTACTGGCCCGCCGTACTCTGGGCGATCTTGATCGTGGTGATTTCGGTGCAGGGTTGGTGGTCGATGTTCGGCCTTCGCCACCACACCGACTGGACCTTCTTCGAATTTTCCGCGGTGCTGATGCAGACGATCATTCTGTATCTGCTCGCCGCATTGGTGCTTCCGGATGTGTTCGGCGATTCGGAGGTCGACTTGCGCGCGCACTACTACGGCCATCGGCGCTGGTTCTTCGCGTTGCTGGCCCTGCTCATCGTGAGCAGTTTCGTCAAGCAGCTGGTCGTCGAAGGGAAGTTGCCCAGGCCGCTCGATCTCGGTTTCCATATCGTGTTCGCGGTGAGCGCCGTCAGCGGCATCGTGATCGCGCGCCCGCGTTTTCACGAGTATCTCGCCGCGCAAGGTGTCATCATCATTGGCGCGTACATCGGACTTCTGTTCACGCACTTGCAGTGAGCCGCTCGACGTGACCCCCGCCGTTTGGGCGCCGCACTCGACATGCATCTTGTTGGCGGCGTACCACGCCACCATATCGAGCCGATGAGCCCCGATCCGATGGCACCCTCCGAACGTCGCCTGCCGACGCTATTCATTCCGCACGGCGGCGGCCCATGCTTTTTCATGGATCCGCCACCCGGCGATCCGCACGCATGGGACGCGATGGCGGCGTATCTGCGCGGTATTGCCGCATCCATCGGTGCGCGGCCGCGCGCGATCCTGGTCATTTCCGCGCATTGGGAAACCGCGCGTCCGACGGTCGGCAGCGGCGCACGTCCGCCGCTGCTGTTCGACTATTACGGATTCCCCGAGCATACCTACCGTCTGGAATATCCGGCGCCGGGTTCGCCGGAGCTCGCCACGCGAGTTCGCGCGCTGCTCGCGAACGCGGGTATCGCGTCGGATGAAGACGCCGATCGCGGCTTCGATCACGGCGTGTTCGTGCCGTTCCTGCTCGCCTTTCCGGAAGCGAATATTCCGGTCGTGCAGCTGTCGCTGCGCGCCGATCTCGATCCTGCCGCGCACGTTGCGATCGGCCGCGCGCTTGCGCCGCTGCGCGATGAAGGCGTGCTGATCGTCGGCAGCGGCATGAGCTATCACAACCTGCGCGAATTCTGGTCGACGCGACCCGAAGACGTGCAAGCGGCTGCGCGCTTCGACGCGTGGCTCGCCGAAGCCGTCGAACAGCCCGAGGCCGATACCCGCGCCGCGCAACTCGCAGCGTGGTCAGAGGCGCCGGGCGCGCGCGCCGCGCATCCGCGCAGCGAGCACCTCTTGCCGCTGATGGTCGCCGCGGGCGCCGGCGGCGCCGATCGCGGCCGGCGCACCTACCGAGATCGCGTGTTCGGCAAGGCGGTTTCCGGATTCCAGTTCGGCTGAAACGGTCCGGCCGCGCGGTCTTGGCACCGCCCGGAATGCGCTCGCCTGATACAATTTCGCGATTTCACGCGGTCATGCGCGTTCTTTACTTTGCTTATGGAGTCTCGATGTCCGCCCCGATGTTGAAGGCGCTCGGCCTTTCCAAATCCAATTCCGGCACGTATCTCGGCAACGGCGAATGGTCGAAGACGACCGATGCCGGCGTGCTGCAGTCGATCAACCCGAGCACCAACGAGGTTATCGCCGAAGCGTACGCATCGAGCGCGAGCGATTACGAGACGATCGTCGCGCGCGCACAGGCCGCCTTCGCGATCTGGCGCAAGACGCCGGCACCTCGCCGCGGCGAAGCGGTTCGGCTGTGTGCCGAGGCGTTGCGCACGCACAAGGACGCGCTCGGCTCGCTGGTCGCGCTCGAGATGGGCAAGATCAAACCCGAGGGCGATGGCGAAGTGCAGGAAATGATCGACATCGCCGACTTCGCGGTCGGCCAGAGCCGCATGTTGTACGGCTTGTCGATGCACTCGGAGCGTCCCGGCCATCGCATGTACGAGCAATGGCATCCGATCGGGCTCGTCGGCATCATCTCGGCGTTCAATTTTCCGGTCGCGGTGTGGGCGTGGAACGCATTCATCGCGGCGGTCTGCGGCGATATCTCGATCTGGAAACCGTCGCCGAAAGTTCCGCTGTCCGCGATTGCATCGCTGAAGATCTGCAATGACGCGCTGAAAGCCGCTGGTTTTCCCGATCTCTTTTTCCTGTTCAACGACGGCGGCACCGAGCTCGCACAGACATTTGTCGACGACCATCGCATTCCGCTGATCAGCTTCACCGGTTCGACCAAAGTCGGGCGCATGGTCGGCGAGCGCGTGGCGCGACGCATGGGGCGCTCGCTGCTCGAGCTCGGCGGCAACAATGCCATCGTCGTCGATCAGAGCGCGGATCTGAAACTCGCGATTCCGGCGATCGTGTTTGGTGCGGTCGGCACCTGTGGACAGCGCTGCACCTCGACGCGGCGACTGTTCGTGCACGAGTCGATCTTCGACGATGTGCTCGGCAAACTCGCGACCGCTTACAAACAGGTCGAGTCGAAAATCGGCGATCCAACGCAGCCGACGACACTGATGGGCCCCCTCAACAGCAAAGTCGCGGTCGATCAGTATCTCGGCGCGGTTGAGAAAGCGAAGGCGAGCGGCGGCACGATCGTCACCGGGGGCAAGGCACTCGCCGATCGCGCCGGCAATTTCGTGCTGCCGACGATCGTCAAGGGCCTCAAGAATTCCGATGAGGTCGTGCAGACCGAAACCTTCGCGCCGATTCTCTACGTCATGCCGTTCAAGTCGATCGACGATGCGATCGATCAGCAGAACAGCGTGCCGCAGGGACTTTCTTCTTCCATCTTCACGCAGAATCTCAAGGCGGCCGAACAGTACCTTTCGTCCGCCGGTTCCGACTGCGGCATCGCCAACGTCAATATCGGCACGTCCGGTGCCGAAATCGGCGGCGCGTTCGGCGGCGAAAAAGAAACGGGCGGTGGTCGCGAATCGGGTTCGGATGCGTGGAAGGCGTATATGCGCCGGCAAACCAACACGATCAACTATTCGGACGCGCTGCCACTGGCGCAGGGCATCAAGTTCGACCTTTGAGTCCGGGCGGGCGGCTCGCGATAGCCGCCTGCTCGGAATGGCCACGGAATTCGATCTGCGTTGAAGGGCGGATGTCGATGAACACAGTTGTTCGCACCAGTGGAACCGCGACGGCCAGTCTCGTCTTCGGCATCCTGTCGTGGATCGCGTTGCCGTTCATTGGCGCGCTGGTCGCCGTGATTCTCGGCCACGCCGCGCGCAAGGAAATCCGCCGCGCGCCGCCGGGCACGATCGAGGGCGACGGCATGGCCCTGGCCGGGCTGATTCTCGGCTGGGTGCATCTCGCGATATTCATCGGCGCGATCCTGCTCGTTTTCATGTTCTTCGGCGGCCTCGCCTTCCTCGGACACCTCGGCCATTGAGCGCGATGGGTTCTCCCGTCCTGCTCTACGATACGCAGCTCCACGTCGGCCGCCTCGGTCCCTGATGTACGCACTGGCCCGCCCGTTTCTGTTCTGCCTCGACGCCGAGCGCGCGCACGATCTTGGCCTTGCCTCGATCGAAACCGCGTACCGCACGGGTTTCAATGCCCTGCTCGCGGCACGTTCGAAACCGTTGCCGGTCGAAGCGTTCGGGCTTCGCTTCGAGAATCCGGTCGGACTCGCGGCAGGCTTGGACAAGAACGGTGCTCACGTCGACGCGCTCGCCGCGCTGGGCTTTGGTTTCATCGAAGTCGGTACGACGACGCCGCGACCACAATCCGGCAACCCGAAACCGCGCATGTTCCGGCTGCCCGAGCGCGAAGCGGTCATCAATCGTCTCGGCTTCAACAACAAAGGCGTCGATGCGCTCGTGCGCAACGTCGAGCGCGCGAAATTCGGCGGCGTACTCGGTATCAATATCGGCAGGAACAAGGACACGCCGAACGAGCGCGCCGTCGAAGATTACCTTTTTTGCCTCGAGCGAGTTTATGCGCGCGCGACCTATGTCACGATCAATGTCTCGTCGCCGAATACGCAGGGCCTGCGCGATCTGCAGGAAGAAGAGACGTTGAAGCGGTTCGTCGGCACGCTGCGCGACGCGCAGGAGCGGCTCGCCGCGAAACACCGCGCGCGCAAACCGATGCTGCTCAAGATCGCGCCGGATCTCGGCGCCGATGAGCTCGATGGCATCGCCGATGTTGCGCTCGCGAGCGGCATCGATGGTCTCATCTGCACCAATACCACCGTTGATCGTACGCCCGTCGCCGGATTGCGTCACGCCGATGAAAGCGGCGGGCTTTCCGGCAAGCCGCTGTTCGAAAAATCCACGGCTGTTCTGCGCGAAATGAAGCAACGACTCGGCCAAAAAATTCCGTTGATCGGTGTCGGCGGCATCGTTTCCGGCGCCGATGCGGCGGTGAAGATCGATGCCGGCGCATCCGTCGTGCAGTTCTACACGGGCATGGTGTATCGCGGGCCTGCGTTGATCGGCGAATGCGTCGAGGCCATACGCGGACGCGCCGCGGCGCGTAACGCATGAACATCGCGACGGCCGAGGGCGCGGGCTACACGATCGTTGAGAACGCGCCGCTCGCGGCGCGCAATACGTTTCGCATTGCCGCGCGCGCTTCGATCCTGATCGATGTGCGCCGGTGCGAAGCACTCGCCGAGTTGTTCGATTTTGCCGCGTTGAAATCGAAGCCGCTGCTCGTGCTTGGCGAAGGCAGCAACATCCTGTTCACGCGCGACTGGCCCGGCGTGGTTCTGTCGATGGCGACACGCGGCATCGCGATCGTCGAAGCCGACGCAAGCTACTCGCGCGTGCGCGTGGAAGCCGGCGAAAACTGGAACGATTTCGTGCACTGGTCGCTGGCGCGCGGTTTTTCCGGACTCGAAAATCTGGCCGCGATTCCGGGAACCGTCGGCGCAGCGCCGATGCAGAACATCGGTGCGTACGGTGCGGAAGTGCAGGAGTTCATTCACCGCGTCGAAGCCTGGGACCGCGCGAACTCGCAGATGACGAACCTATCCAACGAGGATTGCGCGTTCGCTTATCGTGATTCGATATTCAAGCGAACTCCGGATCGATTCATCGTCACCGCCGTCGAATTCGACCTGCCGCGCCGTCGGTCGCTGCGACTCGATTACGCCGGCGTTCGCGAAGAGCTCGCCGCACTCGGCGTCGACGAGCCGCGACCTGCGAACGTCGCCGAGGCAATCACGCGCATCCGCATGCGCAAGCTGCCGAATCCGCAGGTGATGGGCAACGTGGGAAGTTTTTTCAAGAACCCACTGATCGCGGCGAGCGCAGCCGAATCGTTGCGCCGGGAATACCCGGATGCGCCGATCTGGCCGGCGGGCGACGACGTTCGGAAGGTCTCCGCGGCTTGGCTCGTCGAATCCTGCGGATTCAAAGGGTTGCGCGAAGGCGATGCGGGCGTTTCGAGCCAGCACGCGCTGGTTCTGGTCAACTACGGCAATGCCGCCGGCGCCGAGATCGGAGCGCTCGCCGAACGCATCCGCGCAGGCGTGCGGGCACGCTTCGGCATCGCGTTGCAGACCGAGCCGCTGATCGTCTGACGCCGCGGCGCATGTGACGCGCGGTCGCATTTTTCGGGCCGACGGTCACAGCAGCCGACACGTTCCGAAGTTATCTTTGCGCTCGCGCGCGTGCGCGAAATCGGCGCGCACGCCGGCCGTATCTCGTTTGCCTTCTCGGGGGTCGCATGGCAGCTGTAGCCGCCGGTACATCTTTCGTCGCCTCGCGTCGGCGCCTGTTCGCCGCGTTGTTCGCGAGCGCCGGCGTCTACACCGAGGCCGCGCTGGCGATGCGCGGGCCCGGGCGTGCCGGCGTTCTCGCCGAAATCCCGCCGACGAGTCCGGACTCGGCGACGTTTCCGCCCGATGCGGTTCGCTGGCTGACGCGCGGGACATTCGGCTATTCCACATTCGACGGCGTCCTGTTCGAGGCGCTCGGTGCCGACGACGAGTCGCGCTGGCAGGCGTGGATTGCGCAGCAGCTCGCGCCGTCGTCGATCGACGACAGTGCCTGCGACAATGTCATCGCGGCCGGGAATTTCGCCACGCTGAACAAGTCGGCGAACCAGCTCTGGACCGATCACCACTCGGTCACCGACAACTACTACTTGCGCATGCTGCCGATCGCAGAAACGGAATGCGCCACGTTAATCCGCCAGATCTACAGTCGACGCCAGCTTTTCGAAGTCATGACCGACTTCTGGCACGACCACTTCAGCGTGTTCGGCTGGGACTACGACGGCGGTCCGATGTTCGTTGCAATGGATCGCGATGCGATCCGTCCGAACGTATTCGGGAATTTCCGCACGATGTTGCAGGCGGTCGGCGAATCGGCGTCGATGATGTACATGCTCGACCTCTACGCCAGCGAATCCGGCCACCCGAACGAGAATTACGCGCGCGAGCTCATGGAGCTGCACACGCTCGGCGCGGAAAACTACGCCGGCATCATCGTCAATCCGGATAGCCCATCGAACCTTGCGCTGCTCGGAACATTCACGGCCTGGGACGGCGAGGTCGAGCGCCTGAAGTATGTCGACGACGATGTCTACGAAGCTGCGCGCGCGCTCACCGGCTGGACCGTCTCGGGCAGCACGTGGCCGTACAACCAGATCGGCTCGGCGCCGCTCGGCACGTTCGCATACGACGACACGAATCACGATCAGGGCCCGAAACACATCCTGACGCGTTATTTCGCCGCGTATCAGGGACAAGGCGACGGCACGCTGCTGTACGACATGCTCGCGCAGCACCCGGGCACCGCGCATTTCGTCGCCACGAAAATGTGCAAGCGCTTCGTCGGCGATGCGCCCTCTTCGGCGCTCGTGCAGAGCGTGGCCGCCGTCCTCAACGCGCAGTGGCAGGCACCCGACCAGATCGCGCAAGCGATGCAGATCATCCTGCAGTCGAGCGAGTTCAAGAACAACTGGGGCACCAAGATGAAGCGGCCGGCCATGGCCGCGGTCGGCGCGCTGCGCACGCTGTCTGCGAGCTTCGTCCCAGTGCCCGACAATACGAACACGTGGACGACCACCGAAGAATTCATCTCGCGACTGCAGAGCGCCGGCCATCGCCTCTTCTACTGGCCCGCACCGAACGGCTATCCGGACCTGATTCAGGCGTGGTCGAGTACCGGCGCGATGGGCATGACGCTCAAGTTGCTGCCGCGTCTTCTCGAGATGCACCAGGGCACGGGATCGGACAACACGCAGCCGTTTCTCGCCGATGTGCAGGGGCAGACGCTCGCCACTTTTCCGAACACGACCGATCGCACCGCGAACAACATGATCGGCTACTGGTGCGATCGCCTTCTCGGTTATCGACCCGAGCCGACGCACACGACCGTCGTCGATTTCATGCGCCAGAACGCCGGTGCGGACGATGCTCTGGACATCGTCACGGACAGCACCAACCAGGGCCAGCCGCAGCACACGGGCGTCTGGGACATCAATGACCTGTCGAATCACTACACGATCGCACGCTTGCGCACGGCGATCGCGTTGATCCTTTGCAGTCCCGAATTCCTGCGTCGCTGAGGATATCGCCATGACCCGACTTCATCGCCGCGATTTCCTCAAGGGCTGCTGCGTCGCGGCCGTCGCCGGCGGTGTCGGCAGTCGAGCGAAGGCGTACTTCGCGCCGCCGCCGATCATTCCGACCACGGCGACGGACGACACGCTGGTCATCGTTTTCCTGCGCGGCGCGATGGATGGCCTGAGCCTATTGCCGCCGGGCATCAGCAGCCCGTTCCGCGCCGACTACGAGGCGAATCGAAACAGCACGCGCGTGCCGACGTCCGGCACCGGCGCGGCGCTGTCGTTGCCGAATACGACCTGGGCGCTGCATCCGCGCGCGACGGGACTGCAGAGTCTCTACCAGGCCAACCATCTCGCCTTCGTCGTTGCGGCAGGTCAGCTCGCGCCGGATCCAGTCGTGCGCAGCCATTTCGAGGCGCAGTCGAATCTCGAATTCGGATTCGGCGGCGGCGCGGGCTCGGGCATCGGTTGGCTTACCCGGCACCTGATCAGCGGCGGCCTGCCGCCGACGGTGCCGCTGCCGGCGACATCGATGGGCAGCATCACCGCTTCGAGCCTTCTCGGCAGCACCGATGCGATCACGATGGCGAACGGATCGGATTTCCGCCTCGATACGTTTCACTGGTCGTGGCAAAACGACGACCCGTCGCACGGACTTGTCGGCGCGGTGTCGCGCATGAACGATCTCTGGACCGGCAGCACCATGATGGAGCTCGCGGGCGCGGATACGCTGAATTCGCTCGCGCTGCTGCGTCCGATCGATTTCAACTTGTACGATCCAAACAACCATCCGGACGGATACCAGCCCGCCGGCGGCGCCAACTACTCGCTCAACTACAACTCGGGATTCGGCACGCAGCTGCGCAACGTCGCGCAGCTGATCAAGTTGAACCTCGGCTTGCGTGCGGTCACGATCGATCTCGGCAACTGGGACACGCACAACGGTCAGGGCAATCCGTCGCAGAGCTACGACTGGTTCGGCAATCAGGCCGAGAGCCTTTCGCAGGGACTCAGCGCGTTCTACACCGATCTTTCCAGCGATGCCGCCGGCAATTTCATGCAGCACGTCAACGTGATCGTGGTCAGCGAATTCGGGCGTCGCGTGCTCGAAAACGCCAACGGCGGCACCGACCACGGCTACGGCAACGTGATTCTTGCATTGGGCGGCGCAGTCAACGGCGGAACGGTCTACGGCAATTTCCTCGGACTCAACGGGCAGAGTCTTTATCAAGGTACCGACGTCAACGTGACGACCGACTATCGGCAGGTGATCTCCGAAGCGCTGATCCGGCGCATGGGAAATCCGAACATCTACTACGTGTTCCAGAATTACTCCGGCTACACGCCGCTCGGAGTTTTTCAGGGCACGGATCAACCGCCGTCGAATTTCGACGAGATTTTCTCGAGCGGTTTCGAATGATCGTTTGGTAGGGTTCGCCGCGCGTGCGTCTCTCGTCGCGCAACTAGCCCGGTCATCCCGGCGAAAGCCGGGATCCAACAATGGCTACCGGCTTTCGCCGGGACGAAGAGACTTGCGACTTGTCATGACGCATCGCCATCGCTGCACTGGAACCCGACCAGACCCTGCGATTCGATCTGATGCGCCTGCCCGATGCTGATCGTGCCGCTGCGGCGAAGGCGCACTTCGTCGCGGTGCACGAACGTTTCTTCTTCTTCGGCGATGCGCAGCCAGGTGCCGTTCGTCGAACGATCGGACAGCATGAAGTACCCGCGTTTCCATTCGATCAGCGCGTGATTGCGCGACACCCATTCGGTTTCGATGATGAGACTGTTGCCGGCATCGCGGCCGATCGTGAATGGCGGTGACAGCTCGTCGATCTCGAACGCCTGGCTCTTGAAGCGCAATGTCAGCGTCGATCGCTGTGGTTCCTCGGCCGGCAAGGTCACGACGCGCTGCACGGTGGTGACGTGCGCGAGATCCTCCTGCCAGAGCACATCGACGATCTCGATCGGCTTGAGCTTGCCGAGCACGCGCGCGGTGCCGAGCGGACGCACGCGCAGGCCGGTCGTGTTGGTCACGCCGCGCACGGTGCTCGCCGTCGTGACGATCTGGTCGCGTTTGGCGAGCGTCTTGTCGGCCATGCGCGCGGCGGTGTTGACCGCGTCGCCGAACACGTCGTTGGCGTCGATCAACGCGTCGCCGTGGTGCAGGCCGATGCGGATACCCAGATTGTCGCGCACGAAATCCGGATCGGTCTTGACTCGCCGCTGCATGTCGGTCGCGGCGAGCAGGCCGTGCAGCGGGCCGGGGAACGTGCACATGATCTCGTCGCCGATCGTCTTGACGACTCGCCCGCCATGCCGCGCGGCGACCTCGGCCAGCGCGACGAGCACGCCGCCGACGATACGCATTGCGGCTTCGTCGCCGCGCGCCTCGAAAAGCTTGGTGCTGCCGGACACATCGGCGAACAGGATCGTGAGTGCGCGGCGCTCGGTCATGGAGCGGTCGATGATAGGTGAATCGGCCGGATGCGTGTAGGCGTCACGCTTCGCCTCTCCCGTTAACGGGAGAGGCCGCCCGCAGGGCGGGTGAGGGCCGCGGACGGCGTGGCCGTCCTCCTGTTGAGCCGAGATGAAATCTGAAAGGCCTTCCCTCACCCCAACCCTCTCCCGCGAGCGGGAGAGGGGGATTTGCGCCATGAACCTTAGTTGGCGAGCTCGGCCGCTGCGGCGATGATGTCATCGTCACCCGGCAATACCAGCAAGGCCGCGCCCGCAAGCGGCGTGTAGGTGTCCACGCCGACGACGCGGCGCAACGGCTTTGCGCCCTGCCCGGCCTCGACGATCGCCGTAATCACGCCTTCGCCGACGCCGGCGCTGTGCCGGCCCTCGTCCACAACGACGATTCGCTTCGCGCTTTTCGCGTGCGCGGCGATCAGCGCCTCGTTCAGCGGTACCAGCCAGCGCAGATCGACGACCCGCGTGTTCCAGCCGTGCTTCTTCTCGATCGCCCGCGCCGCGCGCAGGCTCATCGGCACGCCATTGCCGTATGTAAAGATCACAAGATCCTTGGCCTCTTCGGCGTAGACGCGCGCCTCGCCGAGCGTCAGCGCTTGATCCGGCGCCGGATAGGCCGTGAGCCAGCCGCCATCGCCGGCTTCGTACAGATCTTTCGTCATGTACAGCGCGATCGGTTCGAGGAAGATCGTGACGCGACCGTCGACCTTGGCCAGCGCAGCGAGCGTGCGCAACATCATCGCGGCATCGTCGCCGCGGCTGGCGCAGCCGACCACGAGACCGGGAATGTCGCGCAACGCTGCAATCGAGTTGTCGTTGTGGAAATGCCCGCCGAAACCGCGCTGATAACCAAGACCGGCGATGCGCACGACCATCGGATTGCGGTATTGATTGTTCGAGAAAAACTGCAGTGATGCCGCTTCGCCGCGGATCTGGTCGCACGCGTTGTGGTAGTACGCCAGGTACTGAATCTCCGGCACCGGCAGCATGCCCATGTTCGCGAAACCCTGCGCGAGCCCGAGAATGATGGTCTCGTCGAGCAGCGTATTGAAAACGCGTGCGCTCTTGAATGCCTTGTGCAGACCCTTGGTGACCGTATACACGCCGCCTTTCTGCGCCACGTCTTCGCCGAACAGCAGCGTCTCGGGATATTTGCAGAAAAGATCGTGCAGCGCGTTGTTGATCTGGATCGCAAGATGGCGTGGCGGGAGCCGTTCCGGCAACTTCTCGCTGCTGCCGAACACGGCGATGCGTCTTTCCGCGTAGTTCGCACGTTGCGCCTCGGCCTTGACCTTGTCCGGCGTGTACGGCGCGAGCGGCGCAATGACATCGTCAAGACGCGTCAGCTTCGGGCGTCGATCCGCTTCTTCCGCGGCGGCGAAACATTTCTTGCGCATGCCTTCGTATTTCGCGAGCAGCGAATCCTTCGTTTCGAGGCCGGATTCGAGCGCAATCGCCGCCGAACGCAGCAGCGGATCGGCCGCTTCGACCGCGACGAGCTCCTCGACGCTGCGCCATTCGATTTCAAAATCAGTGCCGGCATGGCCCATGATGCGCGTCGTGCGCAGATGCAGGAACGTCGGCCGGCGCGTCGTGCGGCAGTGGTACACCGCGCGCGCGACCTGCTCGTAGCCGTCGGCGAGATCGAGCCCATCGGCGAAGAAATAGTCGAGCCCGTCGCGGCGGTCGAATGAGCTGGCAATCCATCCACCGGGCGTCTTCACCGAAATACCGATGCCGTTGTCCTCGCAGACGAACAGCACCGGCGCCGGCAGCTTCTGATACGCCGTCCATTGCGCCGCGTTGAATGCGGTCTGCGCCGTCGCGTGATTCGAGGACGCATCGCCGAAGGAGCAGATCGCGATCGAGTCGTCCGGAATCGGCAACGGATGCGCGATGCGCGGGGCCTGCTCGATCGCGACCGCGGTGCCGAATGCCTTCGGCAGGTGCGAAGCGATCGTCGAAGTCTGCGGCAATACCCAGAGCGCCTTCGAGCCCCAGACTTTGTGGCGACCACCCGACGCGGGATCGTCTTTGCTTGCCGCAAAGCTCAGCGCGGAATCCATGATCGGATCCAGGCCGGGCAACTTGCGGAAACGCTCGGCCATGAATGCGCCGGAGCGATAGTGCAGAAATGCCGGATCGGTATGCCGCGTCAGCCGCGCGACCATCGCGTTGCCTTCGTGACCGCTCGAACCGATCGTGTAGAACACCTTGTTCTTCACGCGCAGCACGCGCGCCATCAAATCAAGATGGCGCGAAATCAATTGCGATTCGAACAGCTCGTTGAAATCACGTGCCGTGCAAAGACTTCCCGGCAACACCGGATCGTCCGCATGCGGGGCGCGACGCTGCGTTCCCGTCCAGCTCTGCACGAATTCGATAAAGTTCTGATCGCAGACTTCCGCGCGATTGACGTTCTTGTGGCGGGCGGGGATCGGGTTGGGGATGGCGTTCATGCGGTCATTCTGCAAAGAAAGCGCGGGCTGCGCTGCGATCAGTTCAGGACAGGACACGACTAGTCCAGATCAACCGGAGCGCATCGTTTGCCCAATCAAGGCCTCGTTCTCCGGCGCGTAGGGCGGCATCGGTACGAAACCCGGTTGCGCGCGCACGCGTGCCAGCCAATCCGTCATTCTAGGGAATTTGGACAGATCAAACCCGCCGTCCTCGGCGCAATGCGTATAGGCGAATAGCGCAATATCGGCGATGCCGTAGCCCGTGCTGCTGAACCAGGCCGTCGATGAGAGATGCTTTTCCATGACAGCGAGCGCCTGATTGCCGCGCGCGCGCAAGTTCGGCAGATCCGCACGACGCGGCGAGTCGATCGGCGTCCAGCCGCAGATGAAACGTGCGACGGCAACGTATGGCTCGTGGCTGTACTGCTCGAAAAACATCCACGACAGCGTCTGCGCGCGCTGCCAGGCGTCGCCGGCGAAATACGGCGTGCCGTCGGCAAGCCAGGTGAGAATCGCGTTCGACTCGACCATGATGCGACCGTCTTCGGTCTCGATCATCGGCACCCGGCCGTTCGGATTTTTCGCGAGATATTCCGGCGTGCGTGTCGCACCGTGCGCACTGTCGGTCTCGATCCAGCGATAGGGCCGGCCGAGATGACCGAGCATCATGCGCAGCTTGTGGCAGTTGCCTGATGGCGAATAGCCGTGAATCGTGATCATCGGATCGTTCTCGCGTGAGGTCGCGCCAGCCATTCATCGCGCGTCTGGCCCCAGATCTCGGTCGGCGCGTCCTGGTAAGGCGGCGGCAGTTTTCCGGGGCCGCGCTTGCGCGAACCGAGACGTTGCGCAAGCGCCTGCGAAGCGCGGTTCTCGGGCGCGATGCAATGAATCATCTCGGACCAGTCGAGATTCGCGAACGCCCAGTCGATCGCTGCGATCGCGGCCTCCGTCGCATAACCGCGACCCCACGCCGACGGATGAAACGCCCAACCGACCTCGTTGCCGGGCCAGCCTTCCGGTTTCCAAGGGCCGACCTGCCCGATCCACCGTCCGCTCGATTTCTCGACGACCGAAAACATCGCGAATCCCTGCATCGCCCACGCGCCCGGCATCTGCAGGAACTTGCGCCACGCCGCCGCGCGCACGAGCGCGCCGCCGATATGGCGCGCGGCGTCTTCGTTGGCGTGCATTTCCGCATAAGACTCGAAGTCCCCGGCGTGCGGCAGGCGCAGGATCAGACGTTCGCTTTCGAGTTGGAGGTTGTTCGTATGCATCGCCACGCCATCTCTGGTTCGTCGCCCCGGCGAAAGCCGCGACCCGTGTTGATTTGCGCCAAAGGAAATGGATTCTGGCTTTCGGCGGAACGACGGCTAAAAAGCGTTGATCCCCGTGACTTCGCGGCCGACGACGAGCTGATGCACGCTCTCGGTGCCTTCATAGGTGATCACCGATTCGAGATTCAGCGCATGGCGGATCGGGCAGTGTTCGGTCGTGATGCCGGCGGCGCCGAGAATGTCGCGCGCCTCGCGCGCGATATCGATCGCCATGCGCACGTTGTTCCATTTCGCCAGCGACACCTGCGTCGGCTGCATCTTGCCGGCGTCCTTGAGGCGACCGAGCTGCAACGAGAGCAGCTGCGCGAGTGTGATGCGGCGCGCCATGTCCGCAAGCTTCAGCTGCACGGCCTGCGTCGCGGCGATCGGCCGCTCGAACAGGATGCGTTCTTTCGCGTACTGCGTCGCTTCGGTGAAACACGCGATCGCGGCGCCGACCGGTCCCCAGGTGATGCCGTAGCGCGCCTGCGTCAGACAGCCGAGCGGTCCCTTGAGACCCTTTACGTTCGGCAGGCGGTTCGCATCCGGTACGCGCACGTTGTCGAAAAAGAGCGCGCTCGTGACCGACGCGCGCAAGCTCATCTTTTTGTGGATTTCCTGCGCCGTGAATCCCTTGAAATCCTTCTCGACAATGAAGCCCTGGATGCCCTCCTCCGTCATCGCCCAGACGATCGCGATGTGCGCGAGGTTGCCGTTGGTGATCCACATCTTGGCGCCGTTCAGCACCCAGTCGCCACCGTCCTTCTTCGCGTTCGTCTTCATGTTGGCGGGATCGGATCCGCCGTGCGGCTCGGTGAGTCCGAAACAGCCGATGACTTTTCCGGCCGCCATGTCCGGCAGCCAGCGCTTGCGCTGCTCTTCGCTGCCGTACGCGTAAATCGGATACATGCACAGCGAAGACTGCACCGACGCGAACGAACGGATGCCCGAATCGCCGCGCTCGAGCTCCTGGCAGATCAGCCCGTAACTGACCGCGTTCATGCCCGCGCAGCCGTATTCGGTCGGCAACGACGAGCCCAGCAGGCCAAGTTCGGCCATTTCCGGGATCAGCTCCTTCGGAAACACCGCCTTGTCGAAGCAGTCGCCGATGATCGGCAGCACGCGCTCGTCGGTGAAGCGGGCGACGGTGTCCTGCACCATGCGCTCTTCGTCCGTGAGCAACGAGCGGACGTCGTAAAGATCGGTCGGATTGAGGGGTGTCGCGGGCATGGGATCGTCCGAAAAGCGGGCAAAGTCGTTTATTGTAGCCAGCTACCCGCGCTGCAACCACGCTCCGAAGGGCGCAAACAGGGCCACTGGGGCCGGGAAGGCGCGGGCCACTCGCGATCACCGCCCGGCCGCCGTCGTCCATGCGCGTTCCTGTCCTCGCCTACCATTCGAACAACGTCGCCGGCAACGACTACGCCGACAACGACCATGTCGCATTGGCCGCCGATCTTGCGCAGATCCACGCGCGCGGCTTGCGCGTCGTGCCGATGGCGCGCGTCGTGGACGTTCTGCTGGGACAGGCGCCGCAATCCCAAATCGACCGCGCTGTCGCAATCACCTTCGACGACGGCTCGTGGTTCGACTGGTACGACCTCGATCATCCGACGTGCGGACCGCAGCGAGCGTTCGCCGGTGTGTTGCGCGATTTCAAAGCGACGACCGGCGCGGCCGCGCATGCAACGAGCTTCGTGATCGTCTCACCGCAAGCGCGCGCGATCCTCGACCGCACCTGCCTGATCGGTCGCGGCTGGTGGACCGACGACTGGTGGCCGGCCGCCGAGCGCGAAGGACTCATCGCGATCGAAAGCCACAGCTGGGATCACAACCACCACACGTTGCCCGAGACCGTGCAGCGCGACCAGCACAAGGGAACGTTCCGCAGCATCGATCGCTACGTCGATGCGGACGCCGAAATTCGCCAGGCGAACGATTGGCTCGACACGCACTGCCGCACGCCGCGCGAGGGTCTCTTCGCCTTTCCGTACGGCGAAACCAACGATTATCTGTTGCGCGACTATCTGCCGAACCACATCAGCGAACACCGCCTGCGCGCTGCGCTCGGCACCGATGCACGCCCCGTCGAAGCATCGAGCAATCGTTGGAATCTTCCGCGCTTCGTGTGCGGTTCCGACTGGAATTCACCGGACGCGTTCGGGCGCTTGCTCGACGAGGCGCTCTAGCGAAACGCCGTGCACCCGAAGCACACATTCCCAGCGTACCGTATCGCCGATCGATCAGAATGGTCCGATCGCGTGCGCCTTGGCGATCAGCGCTTCCCGGTGCGCGGGATCGAGCGGCTTGTGCCAGCGCGCGATCAACTTGTCGTGTTGCGTGGGCACGAAGCCGGCTTGCATGTCGACTTCGTACGCGCGCGCATCGCCGCAATAGCCGAAATAGGCTTCGCATGCGTCCGCGAGACGCACGAACACATAGCGCAGCGCGTGCACCATGACGCCGCCGGCGGCGCGGATTTGCTCGCGTTGCATCTCGCTCATGCGCTCGAACGTTCGCCCGTCCGTGCAGAGACCGCCGACCAGCAGCAGCTCGCCGAGCGGCATGAAGTGCAGGTACGACAACGGCACGAAGTCGCTGTCGCTGCTGCGAAAGAACACGCCGAAATGATGTTTCCCCGCCGGAATCGGGTCGCCGAATTTGCGCCGGAACAGCGCGCCGAAGAACGGGCTCGCGTCATCGAGCTCCGTGATCGCGAGAAACGTGTTCAGCGGCTCTGGAAACATGGATGTCCTGCGAGTTGACGATACGTCGACGCCGTTCCTGGAATTCGGATCACGAACTCCTGCCCGGATCGCTGCGCGGAACATGACCGGTCGCGACATGCTGGCGCGCCGATTCGACGTTCGTGGCGGAATCGTCGAAGAAGATGTCGGCGCCGAACGCTTGCAGAAACGGACCCTTCGGACGGCCGCCGAGAAACAGCGCCTCGTCGATGCGCACATCCCATTGGCGCAATGTCAGAATCACGCGCTTGTGCGCCGGCGCCGAACGCGCCGTGACCAGCGCGGTGCGGATCGGCGCGTTTTCGCTCGGAAAAGCAGCCTGCAATCGGTGCAGCGCATCCAGAAAACCACGGAACGGTCCGCCGCACAACGGCTCGCGCACGCGTTCGGTCTCGTTGCGATGGAACGCGTCGATGCCGCCGGCTTCGGAAATGCGCTCGGCTTCGTCGTCGAACAGCACCGCGTCGCCGTCGAAGGCGATGCGCAGCTGATCGGACTGCCGCTGCGGCGTCTTCGAAGGCAGGATCGTCGCGGCGGCAATGCCGGACGCGAGCGCCTGCGCAACACTGTCCGGATTCGCCGAAAGAAAAAGGTCGGCGCCGAATGCGTTGATATACGGCAGCGTCGATTCTCCGCGCGTGAACGCCGCGCGCACGATGTCGAGCCCGTAATGCTCGATCGAATTGAAGATGCGCAGGCCAGTGTCGGCCGAGTTGCGAGACAGCAGAATCACTTCGACGTGCGGCGCTTCCGGCGGCGCGCGATTCAGTTGCAGCAGCTTCTGCACGAGCGGAAACGCGATGCCGGGCGCGAGTAGCTCGTCCTCGCGCGCGATCTGGTAGCGCGCGAACGCATCCACACCTTCGCGTTCGAACAATGCGTGGCTTTCGCCGAGATCGAACAGCGCACGCGAGGAGATCGCGACGACGAGCGTGCTTTCGCGCCGCTCGGCCGTCGTCGCGTCGTTTGGATCAAGGCGCGGATTCGAACCCATCGGCGAACAACGTGTCGGCGGCGACCACGGCGGCATAGGCGTCGAGCCGACCGTAACCGGCCTGGTAATTCGGCCAGTCCGCGATCGTGAGTCCGCCACAGCCGCTGTTCGACGGATCGGTGACGCCTTGCGTGACCGTCGTCGCGCGCAGGATCGTTGCGACTTCGTCGGGATGCCCCTTGAGTGCAGGATCGACCGACATCACGAGCGCCGCGGCGCCGGCGACGTGCGGCGTCGCCATGCTCGTGCCGCTCCAGGAGCAGCTGTATTGATTCACCGGAACGCTCGAACAAATACTCACGCCCGGAGCCGAGAGATCGGGCCGGATCAGCGTGCTGGCGACGACCGGGCCGCGGCTTGAAAAGCCAGCGATGTGATCGCCGGTGTCGGTCGCGCCGACCACGAAGCTCGCGTCATAAATCGCCGGAGGATCGGTGATCGTCTCGCAGGACGGTCCATTGTTCGCCGCGGCGACCGCGAAGAAGATGCCGCCTGCGACGACGTTGTCGACCGCGCCTTCGATTTCGTCACCGACCGTGCAGCCTTCGGACGGAATGCAGCCCCATGAATTGCTGACGACATCGGGCGCAAGGTCCGGATTCGGGTTCTGGCCGTTCAAATCGGTCGGCGCAAGCATCCACTGCATGCATTCGATGTAGCGTGCCGGCGTGCCGTCGCCGTCGTCCATGTTGCGGCAGCCGATCCATTTCGCACCCGGCGCGACGCCGGTCTGATGGCTTCCACCGTCATCGCCCGCAAACGTGCCTGCCGTGTGCGTGCCGTGGCCGAAGTCGTCGCACGGAAACGGCGAATCGTTGCCGCACGGATTGCCGGTCGAATCGTGGATCGCGTCGTGCCAGTTGTAGTTGTGATCGGCGTTGCTGCCGTCCCAGCCGCGATAGTGCGGTTGCAGCGCGGGATGATCCCATTGGTAGCCGGTGTCTTCGCCGGCGATCACGACACCCTGGCCGTTGTAGCCCAGCGCCCAGACCAGCGGCGCGTTGATCTTGTTGACGCCCCATGAAATGGCATCGGGCACGCTCGGCGCTTCGACCGCCTGACGCTGCGGGAGCTTCATCGGAATGGACGGATTCGGCTCGATGCGCAACACATCGCTGCGTGACGCGAGCGCGTCGATGGCGGGCCGCGGCAGCCGCGCCTGGATCACGTTGGCGATCCAGTAGCTGCGATACGGAATCCCGTTGGCGTCGAGCCACGCGCGCACGTCGCGCTGCGTCGCATCCGCGTGCGCGCGCAACGCGTCGACGAGCGCGCGACGACGCACTTTGTAGTCGGCACCGGCTGCGAGCGGCGTCAACGCTGGCGTAGACGATGGAAACACGAGCAACGCATCGCTCTCGCCCGCTCCGGGCGCCAGCAGCCGCGCATCGACGTGCGCCGCATACGCGGCAGGACACGCGGCCAGACAGGCCAGCGCGAGCAGGTTCGTACGGAGAATTTTCGGAGCATGCTTCATGGGCTGTCCACATCTCCGGCGAGCGCCGCCTGATACGCAGCGAAGGCATCGATGCGGCCGTGTCCGATCATATTGTTGGGCCACGTCGTCCGGCTCGTGCCGCCGCACGTCTGATTCACCGGATCGGTGATGCCGACGGTGACAGCCGTGTTGCGCAGGATCGCGGCGACCGCATTCGGATGTCCTTTCAGCGCCGGATTGGCCGACATAACCAGAGCCGCCGCTCCGGCAACGTGCGGCGTCGCCATGCTGGTGCCGCTGAGATTCTGGTATGTATTCGGCGGCCACGCGGAAGGCACGTTGACGCCCGGCGCCGACACGTCCGGTTTGACCTGCTTCGAGGTGAGGCGTGGACTCGTGAGCACCGGCCCGCGACTCGAGAACCCGGCCAGCGCATCGGTGCTGTCGGTCGCACCGATCGTGAACGACGCCGAATAGATCGCCGGCGGATCGGTGATCGTGCTGCAGTTCGGTCCGTCGTTCGCCGCCGCGGCGACGAAGAAGATGCCGCCGGACGTCAGATTGGTCACCGCGCCGCTGATTTCATTGCCGACCGTGCAGCCTTCGCTCGGAATGCAGGTCCACGAATTGCTGATCACGTCCGGCGCGAGATCCGGATTCGGGTTCTGATCGTTGAGATCGGTGGGCGCAAGCATCCACTGCATGCATTCGATGTAGCGCGCCGGCGTACCGTTGCCGTCGTCCATGTTGCGGCAACCGATCCATTTGGCGCCCGGAGCGACGCCGATCTGGTGGCTTACGCCGTCATCGCCGGCGAAGGTGCCAGCGGTGTGCGTGCCGTGGCCGAAATCGTCGCACGGTGCGGGCGAATCGTTGCCGCACGGATTGCCGACGCTGTCGTGGATCGAATCGTGCCAGTTGTAATTGTGGTTGGCGGTCGTGCCGTTCCAGCCGCGATAGTGCGGTTTCAGCGCCGGATGATCCCACTGATAGCCGGTGTCTTCGCCGGCGATGACGGTGTTCTGGCCGTTGTCGCCGGCGGCCCACACCTCGGGCGCGTTGATCTTGTTGACGCCCCACGCGATCGAGTCGGCTTCGGCGGGTGCGTTGCCGGTCGTGTTCGGCCTCGGCAGATGAGACGGCAGAATCGGATTGGGCTCGATGCGGCTGACCTCGCGCCGCGCCGCGATCAGCGACAGCGTTCGCGAGTCGACGTTCGCGAGCACGACGTTGGCGATCCAGTACGAGTGATACGCGATACCGCGCGAATCGAGCAATGCACGCACACTGGCCTGCTGCGTTTCGGCGCGCGATCTCAGGGCTTCGACCAGCGCGCGGCGATGCTGTTTGTAATCGGCGGTCGTCGCGAACGGCGCGAGCATCGGCGTGCTCTGATCCGCGAGCACGATGAGCGCCTGCGCCGAGCCGCCATTGCGCACCGCGGCGGCGAGATCCGGATTGACTTGCGCGCCGAGCGCGGAACCGCAGGCGATCGCGAGGGCCGCGAGCGGCAACCTCCCGAGGAGTTCGATGTTCGACTTGCTCATGGATATGCGCTCCCCGGACTACGCCGGAATGGGGTTGGTTTCATGCCGACGGCAGTTGCGTTCGCTGTCCGACGCCGCCGATGGCGCTCGTCGGGCTTGGCAAGATAACGCTTGGCTCGGCGACGGTTTCGGTACCGCGGACGACCATTGTCGGCGATACGCCGCCGCCGCGAAACTGGGCGCCGCATCGGCCAATCCACGGCCCGCAAACCTCGCGGCGAGCCGTCGAATCGGCGGTCGACAGCGGATATCCCCGCATATCGCCTGGGCCGCTCGCGAGCGCGGACGCCGGAGCGCGATTGCCGTCATCGGCCTACAGCTCGAACTGCTCGTTGAGGACACGTTCCTCGAGATTGTGTTCGGGATCGAACAACAGTGTCATCGTCTGCTCGCGCGATTCGCGGATGCGGACCTCGACGACGTCGCGCACTTCGTTCGAATCCGCGGTCGCGCTGACCGGCCGTTTGTAAGGATCGAGGATATCGATGCGGATCTCGGTGATGGCCGGGATGATCGCGCCGCGCCAGCGCCGCGGCCGGAACGGGCTGATCGGCGTAATCGCCAGCAGCTGCGAGCCGAGCGGGAGGATCGGCCCGTGCGCGGAAAAGTTGTACGCGGTCGAGCCTGCCGGCGTCGCCACGATGATGCCGTCGCACATGAGCTCGTCGATCTTGACCGAGCCGTTCAGCGACACGCGCAGATGCGCGATCTGCTTGGTCTGGCGCAACAGGGAAACTTCGTTGAACGCGAGCGCAGTGACCGTGCTTCCGGTTTCGTTGATGACTTCGGTCGCAAGCGGACGCAACTGGGTTGCCTGCGCGCGGGCGAGGCGTTGCGGCAGATCGTCCGCATGAAGTTGGTTCATCAGGAAACCAATCGTGCCGACTTTCATGCCGTACACCGGCAACCCGCGCGCGATGTGCCGGTGCAAGGTGCGCAGCATGAAACCGTCGCCGCCGAGCGCGACGATCACGCTCGCCTGCTCGATCGAGACATCGCCGTAGCGCGACTTCAGCGCTACCAGTGCGGCTTGCGCTTCTTCGGCTGGTGCGGCGACGAAGGCGATGCGGTGGGCGTCCACGATGTTCCTTGGCAATTCGGCGCGAAGCTTAGCAGGCAGCCACCGCGCGCAGTCGATCGGTGCGTGTCCAGACCCCGTCGCGCCGGCCGAGGCGACGAGCTCATGCGACTTCGCACATGACAGCCTGGAAACGCGGCCGTCTACTTCGATTTCCGGCGCGACGAGCCGTGCGGATCCTCATACAGCTTCGACGGATCGCCGAACACCGCGCCGATCACGCGCTCGGGCCAGACTTCGAAATACGTCAGCACCAGCGCCATCAGCGGCACGAGCACGAACGCAAGGCCATGCGCGACCATCATGAACATCACGATGGCACGCAGCACGAGCAGGTACATGTCCCAGCGCGCGCGCTGCTTGAGCTCGGGTTCCGCAAGCGTGTCGTAGCCGACGTGAAACGCTTTCCAGAAGTGCGTGACGACGATGATCGCCATGCTGACCCAGAGCGGATGCGAGGTCATGATCTGCGTGCGGAGCTCATCGCTCAACAGATAGTCGTGCAGCATCATCAACAAGATCCAATAAGGCAGCCCGAGTAGGGCCACCAGGAACGCCCAGGTCACGCAGCCGAGTACGAACAGCCTGACCGGCCCCGCCGTCTTGCCGTAGCTATCGCGTGCCGCGCGCGGTATCAGCGCGGCGATGATCGCGGCAACGCCGACGATGCCGTCGAACCAATAGTTGAAGACCACGACCGAAGCCGGCCAGCTGAACACATAAACGCCGACGACCGGGATCAGGTTGCGCAGCAGCACGAGCCAGGCGTCGCGACGCCCGGCGAACTCGCGCAAATGCTGCGAAAGCGGCGGCAGCGCGAGCTGCCGCGGGATCGAGCCCATATCTCCCTCCCCGAAGATAGGAGATCGCTATCCTAGCGCCCTCAGGCGACGTTTACGTTCGAGCCGGCCTGTACGAGCTGTGCGAGGCGACGCAGAGCGACCGACGCGATCGGATAGTCGACCGGCTGCGTGCGGATTTCGGCCAGCATCCCCAGCGTGAACTTGAGCGCCGGATCGTCGCGGTCGAGCCATGCCGCGACCGGATGCGCGGCACCCGCGGGCGCGTTGCCGAGAATCTGCGTCGCCAGCGCGCGATGCTGCGCGGCGAGCTCGTCGCGCAGCGAGCCGCGCGCCTGCGCATGCCAACGGCTTTCGACCGGTAGGCTCTCGATCTGCCGGCGCAGCGCATCCATTTCGAGCGCCTGGCCGAGCTCGAAGAAAATCGACGCGACGCGCTCGACCGGCTGGCCGCTTTCGCGCGCGACCTCGACGATGTCGAGCGCTGCACCGAGCACCGGAACTGTCGCAAGTCGCGCGGCCAGCGCTTCGGGAATGTCGAGGCCTTGCCACTTTTCGACGTCGACGTCGTAGTCGGCTCGTCCGGTCGGCGTCAGCACGCGCGGCAACGCGGCGCGAAGCTCGGTCACGCCCGGCGCATAACGCGCGACGACGCTCGCGATGTCGAGCGTGACGCCGCGATGATTGAGCAGCCAGCGCGTCAGATTGCGCAGAAGGTCCCAGATCTTGAGCAGCGCGTCGATCTGCACCGGTTCGGCGACCTTGCCGTCGAGCGCTTCGATTTCCGCCCATAGCGAGCGCGCATCGATGATCTCGCGCACCGCGGAGTAGGCCTTCGCGATTGCGGCCGGCGGCTGACCGGTGTCTTCCTGCATGCGCAGCGTGAACGTCGCACCCATGCGGTTGATCATCGAGTTGGTGACCGCGGTGGCGATGATTTCGCGCTTCAGCCGATGGCGCTGCATGTGCGCGGCGTATTTTTCCTGCAGCGGCACCGGGAAGTAGCGCACGAGCTCCTTGGAGAGATACGGATCCTCGGGTACGTCCGAATCGAGGAGCTGCTGGTAGAGTTTGATCTTCGCGTACGAGAGCAGGATTGCAAGCTCGGGCCGCGTCAAACCCTGGTGGCGCGTCTTGCGCTCGTTGAGCTCGGCATCGGACGGCAGCGATTCGATCTGACGATCGAGCAGCCCTTCGGCTTCGAGCACGCGGATGAAATGCGCTTTCGAACCGAGGCGATGCACGGACAAGTGTTCCATCACCGTGATTGCCTGGTTCTGCCGGTAGTTGTCGGATAGCACCAGCCGCGCGACTTCGTCGGTCATTGCCGCGAGCAGCGTGTTGCGCTGCTCGACAGTCAACTCGGCGCGTTGCACCGCATCGTTCAGCAGGATCTTGATATTGACTTCGTGATCGGACGTATCGACACCGGCCGAGTTGTCGATGAAATCCGTATTGAGCAGCACGTGATGATGCGCCGCCTCGATGCGACCCTTCTGCGTGAGTCCGAGATTGCCGCCCTCGCCGACGACCTTGCAGCGCAATTCCTTGCCATTGACCCGCAGCGCGTTGTTCGCGCGATCGCCGGCGTCGGCATTGGACTCGCTTTCGGCCTTGACGTACGTGCCGATGCCGCCGTTCCAGAGCAGATCGACCGGTGCTTTCAGGATCGCGTTCAACAACGCCGTCGGCGTCATCGAGGCCGTGTTCCCGTCGATGCCGAGCGCGTGGCAGGCTTCGGGCGACACCGGAATCGACTTCGCGGCGCGCGCGAACACACCGCCGCCCTTGGAAATCAGCTTCGCGTCGTAATCCGCCCACGACGAGCGCGGCAGTGCGAACATGCGCTCGCGCTCTTTGAAAGAAGCCGCGGTGTCGGGTTCGGGATCGATGAAGACGTGGCGATGATCGAACGCCGCGATGAGCCGGATGTGCCCGGACAACAGCATGCCGTTGCCGAACACGTCGCCCGACATGTCGCCGATGCCCACGCAGGTGAAATCCTGCGTCTGGCAATCGCGTCCGAGCGCGCGGAAATGGCGCTTGACCGATTCCCAGGCGCCTTTCGCGGTGATGCCCATCTTCTTGTGGTCATAGCCGGCCGAGCCGCCGGATGCGAACGCATCGCCGAGCCAGAAACCGTGTTGGGCACTGACCGCGTTGGCGATATCCGAGAATGTCGCCGTGCCCTTGTCGGCAGCGACGACGAGATACGGATCGTCGCCATCATGGCGCACGACGCCTTCTGGATGCGCGATCTTGCCCTCGACCAGGTTGTCGGTGATGTCGAGCAGTCCATTGATGAAAATGCGATAGCAGGCAACGCCTTCGGCGAGCACGGCATCGCGCTCGCCCGACGCGGGCGGACGCTTGACGAAAAATCCGCCTTTCGAACCAACCGGCACGATGACGGTGTTCTTGACCATCTGCGCCTTGACCAGGCCGAGCACTTCGGTGCGGAAATCCTCGCGACGGTCCGACCAGCGCAAGCCGCCGCGCGCGACCGGTCCGAAGCGAAGATGCACGCCTTCGACGCGCGCGCTGTACACGAAAATCTCGCGATATGGGCGCGGCTTGGGCAGGTCGGGCACTTTCGCCGAATCGAACTTGAAGCTGATGTAGTCGTGCGGCGCACCGTTGTTGAGCTGATAGTAATTGGTGCGCAGCGTTGCGCCGATCACGCCGAGATAGGCACGCAGGATGCGATCCTCGTCGAGGCTCGCGACCTGATCGAGCAGCGCCTTGATCGCGGCGATGATCGCGACGATCTGAAGCGCGCGCGGCTCGCCGCGCGCGGCGACGAGATCCTCGATGAATTTCGGATGTGCCTTCAGAACTTCGGCGGAAACGAGCGCTTCGAGTTCTTTCGCGAGCCGCTTCTTGGCAGTTTCGATCGCCATCTTGCCCGCGCTTTCGCGAGCCGGATCGAAGCCGGCTTCGAACAGCTCGATCAGCATGCCGGCGATCGCCGGATAGCGATTGAGCGTGTCTTCCATATAGCTCTGCGAGAACGGCACGCCGGTCTGCAAGAGGTATTTGCAGTAGCCGCGCAGCACGCTGACCTGGCGCCAGTCGAGCTGCGCGCCGAGAATCAACTTGTTGAACGCATCGTTTTCGGCGACGCCGCGCCAGATGCGCTCGAACGCGATCTGGAACATCTCGCGGATCTGCTCGATGTCGAATTCGCAATGCAGCGCCGGCTGCACTTCGATGTCCTGGATGTAGAGCCTGGCGCCGTCCGCATCGATCTCGTACAGATGCTCGGTCAGCACCTTGAGGCCCATGTTCTCGAGCAGCGGAATCACTTCCGACAGCGCAATATCGGCGCCGAGCCGGAACACCTTGAAGTGCAACGTGTCGGCCTTGCGGCGCGAACGATAGAGATTCAGGCGAATGTCGTCGGCGTCGCGCAGGCTGGCCGCCATCTCGACGTCGGCCGCGGCGACATGCGGCGTCACTTCTTCGATATAGCCGGCCGGCAGCGCGCGGCCGAATCGCGCGGCGAGCTTGAGGCCTTTTTCTTCGCCGTGCTTCTGCACCAGCGTGTCGCGCAATTCGTCGTGCCAGTTGCGCACGATCTGCGCGATCTTGCTTTCGAGCTCGGCGACGTCGTAGGTGGCCTTGTCGCCCGGCTTGGGCCGCACGATGAGATACAGGTTCGCCAGCGGCGATTCGCCGACCTGGATCGAGGAATCGATGCGCTCGCCGTGCAATGCGCGTTTCAGCGTGGCTTCGACACGCTCGCGCACCTCGGAGCTGAAGCGATCGCGCGGCAGATAGACGAGGCACGAATAAAAGCGCCCGTACTTGTCGCGGCGAATGAAGAGTCTCGTCCGCGCGCGCTCCTGCAATGCGAGGATTCCGGTCGCAGTCGTGTAGAGCTCATCGTCGCTGCACTGAAACAGCTCATCGCGCGGCAATGATTCCAGAATGTGGCGCAGCGCCTTGCCCGAATGCGAATCGCGGCGGAAACCGGCGCGCTGCATCACCGCTTCAACCTTGCGCCGCACCAGCGGCACATCCTGCGGCCGGCGCATGTACGCGCCCGAAGTGAATAGGCCGAGGAAACGTTCCTCGGCTACGGGAATGCCGTTTGCATCGAACGCGAGCACGCCGATGTAGTCCATGTAGCCCGGACGATGCACGCTGGCCCGCGCATTGGTCTTGGTCAGGATGATCGCGTCCATCGACCCCGACTGCGGCAGATCCTTGGCGGCGAGCGTGCGCAGCGAGCGCGGCGCGAGCGAGCGCTCTTCGCCGCGCAGGATGCCGAGCCCGGATCCGGCCACCGCTTGCAGCACGTCGTCGCTGCCCGCCTTGGCGACTTCGTATTTGCGATAACCGAGGAACGTGAAATGGTCGTCCGCGGCCCAGCGCAGGAATTCCTGCGCTTCGGCGATGCCGTCCGCATCGATCGGCATCCTGCGGTCAGGCAGATCGTCGGCGATTGCGAACATCTTGGCGCGCATCGCCGACCAGTCGGCGACACAGGCGCGCACGTCTTCGAGCGTATCGGCGACGCCTTGCTTGAATTCTTCGAGATCGCTCGATCCGGCGATGCGATCGATCTCGAAATGCATGATCGATTCGGGCTGGCCCGGCGCATCGTCAGCAGCGCTGAGACTCAACAGGTGACCGGCCGGATCGCGCGCGATGCGGAAGACCGGATGGATCACGGTGTGCAGCTGGAGCCCCGCCTGCGAGACGCGAAGGCCGACCGAATCGACCAGGAACGGCATGTCATCGGTGACGATCTCGACCACCGAGCGCGCCGATTCGTAGCCGTTGTCGGCCGTATTCGGAACGAAGACGCGCAGCTTGGCGTGCCCCGCGCGCCGCTCGCGCGCGAAGTCCAGCGCTCCGGTGACAAGTGCGGCCCACTCCGCCGCGGACCGCGCGGCCAAGTCTTCCGGCGACAGGCGGCGCAGGAATTCGCCGGCGAAGGTCTGCACATCACGCAATCGCTGCCCGTTCAGCTGGCTCGCCAGAAAATTCTGAATGGATTCGACGTCGGTGACGGAAGACAAGGCAACGGCGCCCTGGGCATTCATGGAAGGGCTCGAGGAGGCTGACGGAGAGGGGCCGAAGGATACGCCTCGCGCATGACAGAAAGCTAGCTGCAAACCCCGGTAATTCAAGGCAAAACTGCGTGATCTTCACGCGGCGGTCAGCACCGGTCGCCGCTGTTTCCTCGCGTCGAACTGCACAAAAAAGCCGTTGAGACCCTCGCCAATTTCATTAACTGTACGATATGGTCCGGTATTGGCAGCGGCGCGGCCGTTCCTTGCCTCGCAGGAACGCCAGTCCGCCCGGCGCAAGCACAAGGAAGAAGACCCATGATGCGTACCGGCGTAACAACGAGGCTCGCGGTCGCCACCTTGACGGCCATCGCGACCGGCTGCAGCAAACCGCCCACGCCGCAGCAAGCGCCGCCGGCGGAAGTCGGCGTGGTCACCGCGCACGCGCAGAGCGTGCCGCTGACGCAGGATCTCGTCGGTCGCGTTTCGGCGCTGCGTACCGCGGATGTGCGCGCGCGCGCGGCCGGCATTCTGCAGAAACGCGCCTACACCGAAGGCAGCGACGTCAAGGAAGGCCAGGTTCTGTTCGAGATCGATCCGGCGCCGCTGCGCGCTGCGCTGAACGCGCAACTCGCCAATCTCGCATCCGCGCAGGCGACCTACACGAACAACCACATCGCCGCCGAGCGCGCGCGTTCGGTAGCCTCGAAAGGTCTCCTTTCGAAAGCCGATGTCGACGCCGCCGAAGCTGCCGAGCGCACGTCGGCCGCGGCGGTCAAGCAGGCGCAGGCGAATGTCGATTCGGCGCGCATCACGCTCGGTTACACCAGCGTCACCGCGCCGATTTCGGGTCGCGCGGGACAGCAGCAAGTCACCGAGGGCGCTCTGGTCGGACAGTCCGAGGCGACGCTGCTGACGACCGTCGAGCAGATCGATCCCGTCTACGTGAATTTCAGCAAGGCGGTCAGCGAAATCGACGCGCTGCGTCGCGCCGCGGCGAACGGCAGCGTGCGCCTGACCGAACCCGGCAAGGCCAAGGTCAACGTGTTGCGCAGCGATGGATCCATGTCGGACGTGACCGGCACGCTCGACTTCCTCGACACCGCAGTCGACGCCGCCACCGGCGCGGTGAGCCTGCGCGCGATCGTGCCGAATCCCGATCACACGCTGTTGCCCGGCCAATACGTCAATGTGCGCGTGACGCTCGGCGAGATCACGCGCGCGTGGCTGGTTTCGCAGCAGGCGCTGCAGCGCGACGGTAACGGCGCCTACGTGCTCGTCGTCGGCGCGGACGGCAAGGTCGCGCAGAAACGCGTCAAGGCCGACACCTTGCGCGGATCCGACTGGATCGTCACGGACGGCATCGCCGACGGCGATCAGATCATCGTCTCGGGCGTGATGAAAGTGAAACCCGGCGCCGCCGCCAAGGCGACGCCGTGGCAACCCGGCGCGCCCGCGTCCAATACGGACAAGTCGTCGGCGGACAAAGCGCCCGCACAAAGCGCGCACTGACCGCGCGGCTGCGCCAAGGAAATCACCATGTCGAGTTTTTTCATCGACCGCCCGATTTTCGCCTGGGTCATCGCAATCCTGATCGCGCTCGGCGGCGCGATCTCGATCACCAAGCTCGGCATCGAGTCGTATCCGAGCATCGCGCCGCCGCAAGTCGCGATCAGTGCGACGTACCAGGGCGCGGATGCGAATACGGTGGCGAAGACGGTGACTCAGGTCATCGAGCAGCAGCTCACCGGCATCGATCGGCTGATGTATTTCAGCTCGTCGTCGAGCGCAAACGGAACCGCGTCGATCACGCTGACCTTCGAGCCCGGCACGAATCCCGATATCGCGCAGGTACAAACGCAGAACAAGGTGTCGCTGGCGACGCCGCGGTTGCCGGCTGAAGTCACGGCGCAGGGCGTCACCGTCGTCAAGACCAACCCCGACTTCCTGATGTTCTTCATGCTGAAGTCCGAAGACGGCAGCATGAATTCGTATCAGCTCAACAATCTCCTTTCGCAACGCATCATCGATCAGATCGCGCGCTTGCCGGGCGTCGGCCAGACGTTCCAGATCGGTTCCGAATACGCAATGCGCATCTGGCTCGATGCGGACAAGCTGCACGGCTTTGGTCTGTCTGCCGCGCAGGCGCTCGCGGCGGTGCGTGCGCAGAACGTGCAGGTCGCGACCGGTTCGATCGGCGCCGAACCCGCCGTCAAAGGCAGCGGCTTCACGGCCGCGGTAACCGCGGATGGTCGCTTCAGCTCGCCCGAGCAGTTCGAGAACATCATCCTGCGCACGAATGTCGACGGCACGTCGGTCCGGCTCAAGGACGTCGCGCGCGTCGAGCTCGGACCGTTTCGCTACGGCCAGCGCGTCGTCTACAACGGGCAAGGCGTCGCCGGCCTCGGCGTGCAGCTGGTGAGCGGCGCGAATGCGCTCAGCGTCGCCGACGAGGTGAAGGAAAAACTTACCGAATTGCAGGCGACATTCCCGCCCGGCGTGTCGTGGTCGATTCCGTACGACACGACGCAATTCATCCGCATCTCGATCGAGGAAGTGGTCAAGACGCTCGCTGAAGCGATCGTGCTGGTGTTCCTCGTCATGCTGATGTTCCTGCAGAACTTCCGCGCCACGATCATCGCGACGATGGTGATTCCGGTCGCGCTGCTCGGCGGTTTCCTTTCGATGTGGATGGTCGGTTTCACGATCAACCAGCTGTCGCTGTTCGGCATGGTGCTGGCGATCGGCATCGTCGTCGACGATGCGATCGTCGTCATCGAGAACGTCGAACGCATCATCAGCGAAGAAGGCCTGTCGCCAAAAGACGCGACGCGCAAGGCGATGACGCAGATTTCCGGCGCGGTCGTCGCGATCGCGGTCGTGCTGATGGCGGTCTTCATACCGAGCGCGATGCAGTCGGGTTCGGTCGGTGCGATCTATCGGCAGTTCGCGCTGACGATCGCGCTGTCGACGGCGTTTTCGGCGTTCCTCGCGCTGGTATTCACGCCGGCGCTGTGCGCGACGATCATCAAGCCGCTGCCTCCCAACCATAGGAAGAACGCGTTTTTTCGCGCTTTCAACCGGCTGTTCGACCGGACGCGCAACACGTATTCGGGCCACGTCACCGGTGCGATCCGTCGCGCCGGCTTGTGGATGGCGGTCTTTCTGGTTGTCGTCGTCGCCTGCGGCTTCATGTTCCGCATCCTGCCGACGAGCTTTGTTCCCGAGGAAGACCAGGGCTATGCGCTGACCATCGTCTCGCTGCCGCCGGGCGCGAGCATCGAACGCACCAACGCGGTGATGGACCAGGTTTCGCAGATCATCCGCAAGAGCGACGATGTGGTCGGCGTATTCGCGATTTCCGGTTTCAGCTTCGTCGGCAGCGCCGAGAACGTCGGCATGGCATTCACGCGCCTCAAGCCCTGGAGCGAGCGAAAACACAGCGCGACCGAGCTGATCCACCAGTTCCAGGGCGCAGCTGTTCGGCGGCATCAAGGATGCGTCGGTGTTCGTCGATCAACCTGCCGACGATCCGCGGGCTCGGTCAATTCGGCGGCTTCGATCTTTATCTGCAGGATCGCACCGGCGCCGGCCACGCCGCGCTGATCGATGCGCAGAACATCCTGCTCGGCAAGGCCGCCGATGCCAAGGACGTGCTGACCGGCGTGCGGCCGAACGTGCTGCAGGACACGCCGCAACTCGCGATGTCGGTCGACCGCGTGCAGGCGCAGTCGATGGGACTTTCGTTGACGGACGTCTATACCGCCATCCAACTGATGCTGGCGCCGGTCTACGTCAACGATTTCGTCTACGGCGGTCGCGTCCTGCGCGTGAACATGCAGGCCGATGCGCCGTTCCGCACGAGCCCAGACGCGCTCAGCCACTTCTACGTGCCCAGCGCGACACAGACCGAAACGGCGAACAACGGCGCCAGCACGACGCCGGCGATGATTCCGCTTTCGAACGTGGTCAGCACGAACTGGACGATGGGTCCGCCCGCCATCGTCCGCTACAACGGTTACGAATCGATCGAGATCGTCGGCAGCCAGGCGCCGGGCAAGAGCTCGGGCGAGGCGATGGCGGCGGTCTCGAACATCATCCGCAACGATCTGCCGCAGGGCTACGGTTTCGATTGGGCCGGCCAATCGCTGCAGGAAATCATTTCCGGCAACCAGGCGCCGGTGCTCTATGCGCTGTCGATCCTCGTCGTGTTCCTGTGCCTCGCTGCGTTGTACGAAAGCTGGTCGATTCCGATCGCCGTGCTGCTCGTCGTTCCGCTCGGCGTCACCGGCGCGCTGCTGCTGACCTGGGCGCGCGGTTTGACCAACGACGTCTATTTCAAGATCGGCATCCTCACGATCATCGGCCTCGCCGCCAAAAACGCGATCCTGATCGTCGAATTCTGCGTCGAGGAACAGCGCGCCGGACGTCCGCTCGGCGCGGCGGTGATCGATGCCTCGCGCCTTCGCTTGCGTCCGATCCTGATGACCTCGTTCGCCTTCATTCTCGGCGTATTGCCGCTGGCGATCTCGACCGGCGCCGGCGCGAACTCGCGCCACGCGATCGGCACCGGCGTGATCGGCGGCATGCTGTTCGCGACGTTCCTCGGCGTGCTGTTCATTCCGATCTTTTACGTCTCGGTGCGTCGCTTGCTTGGCGACCAGCTCGAAGGGTCGACGAAAGTCGCGAAGTGAAGCGAGGCCGGTCCTCGTCGTCCCAGCGAAGGCGGCACCCGGTTTGCCTGCTCGCGGCGCTTGAAAAGGCGCTGGGTCCCGGCTGTCGCCGGCACGACGACAGGTGAGGTCGTCGCTGCTCACCGACGCCATTCCTTGTCCGCATCGCATCCGTCTGATTCAATCGCGCTCCCGCTCGTCCGAGTCGCAACCGTCGTCCATGTCGACCCTCGAAGACAAAGTCCTTGGCAAGACCTGGTTCTATCCGTTCCGCCTGCCCAGCGGCCAGGTCACAACCACCTACGACGGCGGCGCGCTCGACGCGATCCATGCGACGCGCCTCGCCATGTTGCAAGCCGCATTGCGCGCGGAATTCGGCGAATCGATCGCCGAACGCTCGGTCATCGACATCGCCTGCCATCAGGGCTGGTTCTCCACGCAACTCGCGCAGATGGGCGCGCGCGAAGTGCTCGCGATCGACGCACGCATCGAGCACGTCGCCGACGCGAGCTTGATCCGCGACGCGCTCAATCTGCGCAACCTGCGCGTGCAGCAATCCGACGTGCATGCGCTCGACGCCGAAGCGCTCGGCCGTTTCGATATCGTGCTGATGCTCGGCCTCATCTACCACCTCGAAAATCCGGTCGGCGCGCTGCGCACGGCGCGCGCGTTGACGCAGCGCATCTGCCTCGTGGAAACGCAGGTCGTTCCCGGCATCACCGGTGTAGTCGACTACGGCAGCTACCGTTTCGTACGACCGCTAAAAGGTTCGTTCGGCATCATCGACGAGACCGAGGAAACGCACGGGCCCGAAGCGAGCACGACCGGCATCTGCCTGGTGCCCAGTCTCGAAGCGCTGCTGTGGATCATGCGCAAGGTCGGGTTTCGGCGCGTCGAAATCCTCGAGCCGCCCGCGGATGCGTACGAGCAGCTCCGCTATGGCAAGCGCGTGATGGTGCTTGGCGCCGTCGATTAGCCGCACTGCGCCGGCGGCGGCGCCAAAATGTCGCATTCGCGTACCTTTTCGCGTTTATCGTCGCCAGAGCCTGCTAGTTTCTGGCCGGCGTCGTCCGAGGAAACCGCATCCATGCGAACCGCCTTGCGTTTCGTCCTGCCGCTGCTGCTCGTTCTCGCTTCGGCGAATCGTGCCGACGCGGCATTGACGATCGATCTTGCGTACGTCGATCAGCAGTCGCCGCAGTATCAGCGCTTCCGCGATTGGGTCGACCAGGCCGTAGACGGCAATCCGGACTACGGATTTTCCGCGACCGATGCCGCATACATGTATCGCATCACCGGCGGATCGCAATACGCGACGCTCGCCGTGCAGATGGTCGACGATCAAGTCACCGCTGCCGAAAACGCGATCGCACTGGGTCAGGCACCCGACGTCGCCGGCGATTCGTATCTCTATGTCGGCGACATGATCGGCGATCTCGCGATCACCTACGACTGGTGCTCCTCGTTCCTCACCGCCGATCAGCGCACGCGCTGGGCGAGTTATGCCGAGCAGGCTGTGTTCAACGTCTGGAATCCGGACCAGGCGCAATGGGGCGGCCAGTCGTTTCCGTGGTCGGGCTGGTCGATCGACGATCCGGCCAACAACTACTACTACAGTTTTCTGCAGGCGACGATGTTCTGGTCGCTCGCGGACGACAGCCAGTCATGGATGGATTTTCTCAACAGCGTGAAGATTCCTCTGCTGACGTCGTATTTCGCCGGCCTGGACGGCGGCAGTCAGGAGGGCACCGGCTACGGTCTCTCGCACAAGCGCCTCTTCTATCTCTATCGCGTCTGGCGCGATTCGACCGGCGTCGATCTCGCCAACGCCAACGATCATCTGACCGACAGCATCGCGTGGTGGGTCAACGCGACCGTGCCGACGCTCGACCGTACGGCCGCGATCGGCGATCAGGCGCGCGTCTCCGAGCCGGTGATCTACGACTACCACCGCGAGCTGATGCTCGAAGCGCATCGGATGACGCTCGATCCGGCTCGCGCAAGGCGTCGCGTCGTGGTGGCTCAACTCGATTTCCGTGCAGCAAATGCAGAGCGGATTCAATTTCCGCGAAGACCTGCTGCCGGCCGGAAACGGCGGCTCACCGCCATCGGACCTCGTCTACCACGCCGCAGCGACCGGCCATCTCTTCGCCCGCACCGGCTGGAACACGAATGCGTCGTGGCTCGAATTCGACGCCGGTCCCTATGTGGAAAGCCATGCGCATCAGGACCAGGGCTCGTTCACGCTGTACCAGAACACCTGGCTCGCCGTGACCGAAAATATCTGGTCGCACAGCGGCATTCAGCAAGGCACCGACGTGCACAACGTCCTTCGATTCGAGCAGAACGGCAACCTCGTTCCGCAGATCACCGGCACCGTATCGACGATGACGTACACACCGGGCGCCGGTGGCTCGGTGCACGCGGTCGCCGATCTCACGCCCGCTTACGACGGAAACTCGGCCGTCTCATCGTGGACGCGCACGATCGATTTCGCCGCGGGCTCGCTCACGGTCCACGACGAGTACGCGACGGACGCGAACACGCAGGCGACGTTCCAGATCGACGTGCCGGTGCAACCAACGATTAGCGGCTTGAGCGCGACCGCCGGAAATCTCTCCATCACGGTGCTCTCGCCGACGAACGCGACGCTGCACGCGATCGACTGGAGCACCGTCGACAGCGATTTCAATTCAGGCTGGCGCATCGACGTCAGCGGCGGCAGCGGCGACTATGTCGTCGTGCTGGGCTCTACTGTACAGACCGGCGATGAGATCTTCGCAGACGGGTTCGACTGAGCGTGTCCGATCGTCCACGCGACGACGAGAACTTCAGCGCACGCCCGTCTCATTGCGCGCAATAACAAGGCGCTGAATCTCGCTCGTGCCCTCGTAGATCTCGGTGATCTTCGCGTCGCGGAAGTAACGCTCTAGCGGCATTTCCTTCGAATAGCCCATGCCGCCATGGATCTGCACGGCCTGGTGCGTGATCCACATCGCCGCTTCGGATGCGAATAGCTTGGCGACCGAAGCCTCGGTGCTGAAGCGGCCGCCGTTCTTTTCCGTCTCGCCTTTCATGAAGGCGGCGCGCAGCGTCAGCAGCGTCGCCGCGTCGAGGCGGCATTTCATGTCGGCGATCTTGGCCTGGATCATCTGGAACGAGCCGATCGGATGGCCGAACGCCTTGCGCTCGCGTGTCCACACCACGCTGGCGTCGTACGCCGCGCGCGAGAGGCCGACGGCCTGCGATGCGATGCCGATGCGCCCAGCGTCGAGCACGCCCATCGCGATCGCGAATCCTTTTCCTTCGGGTCCGAGCATGTCCGCTGCCGGGCAGACGTAGTCGGAGAATTCGATCTCGCACGTTGCCGATGCGCGGATGCCGAGCTTCGGTTCGGTCTTGCCGGCATGGAAACCCGCGCGCGCCGTGTCGACCAGAAACGCGGACACGCCTTTTGCGCCGATGCCGGGCGTGGTGATCGCGAACAGCACGATGTATTTCGCGACCGGTCCCGAGGTGATCCAGCTTTTCTTGCCATTGATGACGTAGTCGCCGTCGGCATTCCTGGTCGCTCGCGTGTGCATCGCGGATGCGTCGGAGCCGGACTGCGGTTCGGTCAGCGCGTACGCGCCGATCGCTTCGCCCGAGGCGACCGCGCGTACGTATTTCTGTTTCTGCTCCTCGGTGCCATATTTCAGGATGCCGTTGCAGTACAGCGAATTGTTGACCGACATGATCGTCGAATGCGCGCAGTCCGCCGCCGCGATTTCGATCATCGCGAGCGCGTAGGCGACGGGATCGAGACCCGCGCCGCCGTATTCGTGCGGCACTTCGATGCCCATCAGGCCGAGGTGGCCCATTTCGCGGATGTTGTCGAGCGGAAATTCGCCGGACTTGTCGAACTCGGCCGCGACCGGCGCGATGCGCTTCTGCGCGAAATCGCGCGCGATCGACTGGATCGTCAGCTGGTCTTCGGTGTAGCGGAAATCCATGGCGGCTCCTCGAATAGCGCGAACCCAAGCTACCGTCGTCCCGGCGAAAGCCGGGATCCATTTGCTTTTGACGCAAGATCAAAATGGGTCCCGGCTTTCGCCGGGACGACGGTGAGGGTTTGAAAGGCGAGATTTTACCGGTTCCGCGGTTTCAGCGTGCGGACACGTCTCGGCGCGTATCTATGGCGTATCAGCGCGCCGGCTCGGCGAAATCGCACGCCGCTCCGCGCACGCGCTGATCGAGCATCCACGGCAACAGCGCGGGCTCGCCATAGGCGCGATGCCAGATCACATGCTGCTCGTTCGGATACTCGGTGTAGCGTGGCGCGCCGCCCATCTCGCGCAGCGCGCGCACGACCGCGCGCGAACCGACCATCGCGCCGCCGTAGCCGGTTTCGATGTTGGTGTCGTTGTCTTTCTCGCCGTGGAATATCCACTGCGGCACATCGCGGATCGGCGCAAGACCGGCGAGCTCGGTCATGCCCGACATCGGCACGCCCGCGGCAAAACATTGCGGCCAGGTCTTGAGCGCGTCCCAGACGCCGGTGCCGCCATCTGAAATGCCGGTGAGGATCACGCGCCGCGGATCGATCGGCCAACGCGCGAGCGCATCGCGCACGACGGCCGCGATGCGCGCGGGTGGCCAATACGCGCCGGTCGTCTGCGGCGCGGCGTAGACCAGCGGCACGCCGCCATCGATCGCAGCGTCGATGAGCTCCATCGAACCGTTGCCATAACCGGCGAGCTGCGATTCGTTGTCGGTGCCGTCCTGCCAGTCGCCGTGCAGGAAGACGATCAGCGGCAACTTCTCGCCGTTGCGCCGACCCGGCGTTTCGATCGCGCGATACGGCACGTGCTGCGCGTCGGACGTCCAGTAGCGCCCAAGCTCGGCGTTCTCGACCGCGCCTGCAGGCTCGGAAAGAAACGCAAACAGCAGGATCGACAGAAGTGAAAGGCGCAAATCGGAGGACGCAGCGGATG
Organism: uncultured Gammaproteobacteria bacterium; assembly: GCA_963834755.1. Lineage (GTDB taxonomy): Bacteria > Pseudomonadota > Gammaproteobacteria > Xanthomonadales > Rhodanobacteraceae > Dokdonella_A. The sequence goes on along the minus strand of CAWICQ010000012.1, from coordinate 150,814 downwards.
GAAGGGCGCGGAGCATACCGAGCCTGATTCGACAGCGCACGCGCGCAAACGTTGACCGCAGCCCGGCGCGCCGTTACGCTTACATTTATCTTTCGATCAAGATAAAGGGATACATGCTTGATCTCGCCGCCACTTCCGCGCTGCTGCGCCTGTTGTCCGATCCGACGCGCGTGCGCCTGCTCGCGCTGCTCGAACGCGAGGAGCTGACCGTCGCCGAGCTTTCGGCCGTGCTGCGGCTCGCGCAGCCGCGCGTGTCGACGCATCTGGCCAAGCTCAAGGAAGCCGGACTGGTGCGCGATCGCCGCTCCGGCGTGTCGTCGTACTACCGCTACAACAGCGACATCGATCCCGAGGAAAACGCGCTGCTGCTCGCGCTCAAGGAAAGCGTCGACGATGCGCTGCTTCGGCGACGACGAATCGCGGCTGCCGTCCGTGCTCGCCAAACGCGCGCGCGCCGAAGGCTGGGCCGATACGGTCGCCGGCGACATGGAACGGCACTACTCGCCCGGTCGCACCTGGGAAGCGCTCGCGCGCGGCATGACGCAACTGGTCGAGACCGGCGACGTGCTCGACATCGCCTCGGGCGATGGCGTGCTGGCCGAGCTGCTGGCGCCGCGTGCGCATTCGATCGTCTGCGTGGATGCGAGCGAGCGCGTCGTCGACGCGGCGCGCGTGCGCCTCAAATCATTCGCCAACGTCGAAGTGCGCGTCGGCGACATGCACGCGCTCGAGTTTCCGGCGAAGAGTTTCGACCTGGTTTTGCTGATGCACGCCCTCACCTACAGCGAGGAGCCGGCGATGGCGATCGCGGAGGCCGCGCGCGTGTTGCGTCGCGGCGGGCGGCTGTTGGCGGTCACGCTCGGCCGGCACGCGCACCGCTCCGCGGTCGAGCCGTTCGATCATCGCAATCTCGGCTTCAAACCCGAAGAGCTGCGCGAGCTGGCACGGGCGGCCAAGCTCGACGTCGTCGCCTGCGAGCGGCTGACGCGCGAACGCAGGCCGCCGCATTTCGAAGTATTGAGTCTCTTCGCGAGGAAACCATGAGCATCCAACTTCCCTGGCTGCATCCCGAGCGGGCCGAGGCGCTGCTCGATCAGCTGACGCACCGCATCCTCGTCATCGACGGCGCGATGGGCACGATGGTGCAGAGTTATCGTCTCGACGAGCACGACTACCGCGGCACTCGCTTTGCCGACGGCTTCGATCGTCATCACGAACCCGAGCGCGATGCAAAAACCCATCCCGGTATCGATCTCAAGGGCAACAACGATCTGTTGACGCTGACGCGACCCGACGTGATCGCGGCGATCCACTCGGCGTATCTCGATGCCGGCGCGGATCTCGTCGAAACGAACACGTTCAACGCGACCGCGGTCAGCCAGGCCGACTATCGGCTTGAGCATCTCGTGTACGAGCTCAACCGCGATGGCGCGCGCCTCGCACGCGCCGCGTGCGACGCGGCACAAGCGAAAACGCCCGAAAAGCCGCGCTTCGTCATCGGCGTGCTCGGGCCGACCAGCCGCACGGCGTCGATCAGTCCGGACGTCAATGATTCGGGTTTCCGCAACACGAGCTTCGATGAGCTCCGCGCAACCTATCGCGAAGCCGCCGAAGGCCTCGTCGATGGCGGCGCGGACGCGATCATGGTCGAAACGATCTTCGATACCTTGAATGCAAAGGCTGCGCTGTACGCGATCGACGAATTGTTCGAAGCGCGCGGCGCACGTCTGCCGGTAATGATTTCCGGCACGATCACCGATCTTTCCGGACGCACGCTGTCAGGCCAGACGGCCGAAGCGTTCTATGCCTCGATGCACCACGCGCGGCCGCTCTCGATCGGTCTCAACTGTGCACTCGGCGCGGCCGAGCTGCGTCAGTACGTGGATGTGCTCGCGCAGATCGCGGACTGTTACGTCAGCGCGCATCCGAACGCGGGATTGCCCAACGCGTTCGGCGAATACGACGAAACGCCCGAGCACATGGCCGGCATCATCGGCGAGTTCGCGCGCGCCGGCATCGTGAATCTCGTCGGCGGCTGCTGCGGAACCACACCGGCGCACATCAAAGCGATCGCCGACGCAGTACGCGACGTCGCACCGCGTGCGTTGCCTTCCGCGATCAGCGAAGCGGCATGATTTTCACAGGCGCAACCACGTCCCCCGACCCTGCAACCCACCCCTTCCGCCCTTGCGGGGGAAGGCGGGGACGGGGGGTAGGCGCCGAAGGCGCCATCGGTCTTGGCCACAACAATACCGAGCACGCCCGCTGCGCGTGCGAACCCTTCATCCCCTCCCTTCTCCCGCAAGGGGAGAAGGGCTGAAGCCGCGTCATGTCCGAGACGACACCACGCTACACGCGCCTTTCCGGTCTCGAGCCGCTGGTGATCACGCCCGACCTTCTGTTCGTCAACGTCGGCGAGCGCACCAATGTCACCGGCAGCGCGCAGTTCCGCAAGCTGATCAAGGAAGAACGTTACGAGGAGGCGGTCGACGTCGCGCGACAGCAGGTCGCGAGCGGTGCGCAGATCCTCGACGTGAACATGGACGAAGGCCTGATCGATTCCGAAGCGGCAATGACGCGCTACATCAACCTGATCGCCTCCGAGCCCGATATCGCGCGCGTTCCAGTGATGGTGGATTCGTCGAAATGGAGCGTGATCGAAGCGGGCCTCAAGTGTCTCCAGGGCAAAGGCGTCGTCAATTCGATTTCGCTGAAGGAAGGCGAAGACGTCTTCATCGAACACGCGCGCAAGGTGCTGCGCTATGGCGCCGCCGCGGTCGTGATGGCATTCGACGAGCGAGGCCAGGCGGACAGCTGTGCGCGCAAAGTCGAGATCTGCACGCGCGCGTACAAGATCCTCACCGAACGCGTCGGCTTTCCGCCCGAGGACATCATCTTCGATCCGAACATCTTCGCGATCGCGACCGGCATCGAGGAGCACGACAACTACGCCGTCGATTTCATCGAGGCGACGCGCCGCATCAAGGAGACGCTGCCGCACTGCCACGTCTCCGGCGGCGTTTCCAACGTGTCGTTCTCGTTCCGCGGCAACAACAGCGTGCGCGAAGCGATCCACGCGGTATTCCTGTTCCACGCGATCCGCGCCGGCATGGACATGGGAATCGTCAACGCCGGCGCGCTGCCGATTTACGACGACCTTGATCCCGAACTGCGCGATCGCGTCGAAGATGTCGTACTCAATCGGCGCAAAGATGCGACCGAGCGTCTGCTCGAGATCGCCGAACGCTACCGGTCGCAAAAAGGTGAAGCGGTCGTCGAGAATCTGGCCTGGCGCGCGCTGCCGATTCGCGCCCGCCTGTCGCACGCGCTCGTGCACGGGATCGATGCGTTCGTCGACGCCGATACGGAGGAAGCGCGTCAACTGAGCCCGCGTCCGCTCGACGTGATCGAAGGCCCGCTGATGGATGGCATGAACGTCGTCGGCGATCTGTTCGGCGCCGGCAAGATGTTCCTGCCGCAGGTCGTCAAATCGGCGCGCGTGATGAAGAAGGCCGTCGCGTATCTCCTGCCATTCATCGAAGCGGAAAAAGTGCGCACCGGCGAGGTCGCCAAATCGAACGGCAAGATCGTGATGGCGACGGTCAAGGGCGATGTGCACGACATCGGCAAGAACATCGTCGGCGTCGTGCTCCGCTGCAACAACTTCGATGTGGTCGATCTCGGCGTGATGGTTCCGGCGCAGAAGATTCTCGACATTGCGAAGGCCGAGAAGGCCGACATGATCGGTCTATCGGGCTTGATCACGCCGTCGCTCGAAGAGATGAGCCACGTCGCGAAGGAAATGCAGCGCCAGGAATTCCACGTGCCGCTCTTGATCGGTGGCGCGACAACGTCGCGTGCGCACACGGCGCTGAAAATAGAACCGCACTACAAATCGCCGACGGTGTGGGTCAAGGATGCATCGCGCGCGGTCGGCGTCGTGCAATCGCTCATTTCGAAGGAACTGGTCGACGAATTCCTCGCGCGCGTGCGGGCCGAATATGCCGAGATACGCGAGCGCCACAAGGATCGCGGCACCGGCAAGAAACTCGTCCCGCTGGCCAAGGCGCGCGCGCAGCGCTTCGACGGCGGATGGACCGACCATGTTCCGCCTGCGCCGCGACAGCCCGGCGTCACGGTGTTCGACGACTACCCGCTCGCGGAGCTGATCGAGCGTATCGACTGGACGCCATTCTTCAACGCGTGGGAACTGTCCGGCCGCTACCCTGCGATTCTGGACGACGACATCGTCGGTGCGCAGGCGCGCGAGCTGTATCGCGATGCGCGCGAGATGCTCGACAAAATTGTCGCGGAGAAATGGCTGATCGCGCGTGGCGTGATCGGACTCTGGCCGGCACGCTCCATCGGCGACGATGTCGAAGTTTTCGCATTGAAGTCCTCGCCCTCGATGGGGGAGCGTTTGGGTGAAGGTGAAGCGACCCAGGCACCCGCTTCGCGGGCGACATCGTTCCGCGCGGGAAAAGCCGAGAGCCTCCACTTTCTGCGCCAGCAAGCAGACAAACCGGCCGATCGTCCCGACTTCTGCCTCGCCGATTTCGTCGCACCGAAAACATCCGGCGTTGAAGACTGGATCGGCGCGTTCGCCGTCACGGCCGGCATCGGCATTGAAGCGCATCTCGAGCGCTTCGAGCGCGAACACGACGACTATTCGTCGATCCTGCTCAAAGCGCTCGCCGATCGTCTCGCCGAAGCATTCGCCGAACGCCTGCACGAGCGCGTCCGTCGCGAGTTCTGGGGATTTGCGCCGGACGAAGCGCTCGATAACGAGGGATTGATCGGCGAGAGATACCGCGGAATCCGCCCTGCACCGGGCTATCCAGCGTGTCCGGATCACACCGAGAAAGCGACGCTGTTCCGTCTGCTCGACGCGACGACGAACACCGGCATCGAACTGACCGACGCGTTCGCGATGTATCCGACGGCCGCGGTTTCCGGCTGGTATTTCTCGCATCCGGGCAGCCAGTATTTCGTCGTCGGCCGTCTGACCAAGGAGCAGGTCGAGGACTATGCGAAGCGCAAAAGCTGGTCGCTCGCGGAAGCGGAGCGATGGTTGGCACCGAATCTCGACTACGATCCGGAATAGAAAATGAGGCGTGCGAGCCTTCGGCTTCGGACTCCGTTGCGCGCCAATCTGAAAACGACATGGACACAAACGAACAGGGTGGGCCAGAAGCCCACCCTGTTCTCATATCGCGAACGCTTTCTGCGTTACGTCGGCTGCGGCATACCGCGCATGGCACCGAGGAACGCCATACCGCCGAACAGGAAGAAGAGCACGAAACAGACCAGATAGACGATCAGTGTCGCCCGGCAGAAATTCTGCTTGCTCGGATTCGTGCTGCTCGAGAATCCCCAGACGAACAGCATGATGATGTTGACCAGCGGAATCGCGAGGACGATGAAGGTGATGATCCACTCGCCAAGCGAAATCACCGGCGCGCTGCGATTGTCCATTTTTCCCCTCCCAAGAAGACCGGGCGTGGTCCCGGCCGCTCGATTCTGGCACTACCGGAGCCGTTGGCGCCAGAAACGACCGCGAGGCTGACTTTCGCAGCTCCCGGAGGTGCGCAGGGGCTGCTGGAACGCGTGCGTCGCCGGGAATTCGATCGTTTCAGCTCGCGTTCGCCTGGCGATCCAGCGCGTGGTCGCGGCGGTGGCGCAGGTCGACCGCGAGGTTGTAGACCGAAACAAACGCCGGAAACAGGTTGGAAAGGACGCCGACCGAATCGTTCTTGCCGAACGTGAAGTAGCTGACGAGCAAGACGCTGCCGGCGACCGACAGCCACCAGAACGCTTGCGGCATATGCACGCGGCGCAGTTTCTTGGTCGCATAGAGCTGGACGAACCAGCGGCTCGTGAACAGGAATACGCCGAGGTATCCGACCAGTTTCCACGGCGTGATCGTGACGTGGTGGAGCGTAATCAGGACTTCGTTCATGACGGGCGCGCCACGGAAGGGACGCGCATATTCTAGCCGCTCTGCCCTCTCCCGCTTGCGCGAGAGCGGAGGGTGAGGGCACGCGTGGTTCGCGTTGCCGGAACAAAGCGGAGCGCTTCCCTCCGATTTCCTCGCCCGCCCCACGGGCGGCCTCTCCCGCAAGCGGGAGAGGCGAATAAATCAGTCGGCCCGCTTCGCCAGCCAGTTGTGAATCGCCGGCGGCACTTCGCGTTGCGCACGGCCCGACACGTAGATGCCGATATGGCCGCCCTTGAACGCGAGTTGCGTGTAGTCCTTCGTGCCGATGTGCTCGCCGAGCACGCGCGACGATGACGGCGGTACCAGATGATCCTGCTCGGCGAAGATGTTGAGCACCGGCACCGTGATCTTGGCGAGGTCGACTTCGCGATTGCCGATGCGAAGGCCGCCTTCGACGAGCTTGTTGCCCTGATAGAAATCCTTGATGAACTGGCGGAACGCTTCGCCGGCCTGGTCGGGCGAGTCGAAGATCCATTTCTCCATGCGCAGGAAATTTTCGAGCTCGGTCTTGTCGTCGAGAATGTCGACGAGGCCGATGTATTTCTGCTGGTTGAGACGCACCGGCTTGAGCGTGAGATAGCACCAGTTCATCAGATCGGCCGGCACGTTGCCGAGCGTATCGACGAAAAGATCCGCATCGACGCCACGCATCCAGTGCGACAGCATGTTGTCGGGCGTGTGGAAATCGACCGGAGTGACCATCGTGATCAGGTTCTTGACCTTGTCCCGATGCATCGCGGCGTAACACAGCGAAAACGCGCCGCCCTGGCAGATGCCGAGCAGATTGATCTTGTCGACGCCAGCGTTCTTTGCGACCGCGTCGACGCTGCGCGCGATGTAGCCGTTGATGTAATCGTCGAGCGTCAGCCAGCGATCGGCGCGATCCGGATAGCCCCAGTCGATCAGGTAAACGTCTTCGCCCTGCGCGAGCAGATTGCAGACCAGCGAGCGGTCGCTCTGTAAATCGACCATGTAGGGCCGGTTGACCAGCGCGTAGACGATCAGGATCGGCACTTTCGCCGTCGGTCGTCGCGCGCCCTTGAATCGATAGACGACGAGCTTGTCCTCGCGATAGATCGCTTCCTTGTCCGTCGCGCCGTAGCCGACATCGTCGAGCTCGCGCAGCGTCTTCATGCCGGCGGCGAGCTTTCGCTGCATCTTGAGCGCTTCGTCGAGCGCCTTCGCGGGTTCGATCTTCACGGGTTGCATGGCTCAGCGCTCTCCGCGATGTGAATGGCGAGCGCCGTTCGAGCGCGTGGCGTGCAAGGTAATGGCGGAGCTTGCCGAACGCGTCGACCGCGCGGCCTGCGCGAACTGGGCCATGCGTTGCGCGAAGCTTGCGACCGGATGGCCGACACGGCTCGGCGTGTGCGCGACCTTGGCCACACTCTTCTTGTTGCGCGGCGGCGAGGTCGGTCTTTGGCCATGCACGGCGGCGCGCGCCTGCGCTCGTGCGCGAGCCGCGGTCACCTGCGCGCGTACGCGCGCAGGCGGGGGTGATTTCGGCTCGCTCGACGGTATGCTCACCGATTCCTGCACACCCGCGCGCAGCGCGGCGACCTGTGGCGCGCGCTTGTTCTGGCGCGCCGGTCGCGCACGCTTGCGCGCTGTCGGCGCCTTGGCGACGGCCGATCTCGCTGGACGGGTTTCGCGCGGCGGCGCGGATTTCGCATTCATCGCGGCCTTCAGCGCGGCTACTTCCCGGCGCAGATCGGCCACTTCACGCGCGAGATCACTCGATTCGCCAGTGCCGGCGCCGCGCATCTCGCGGCGCAGGTCGTGCAGCCGCTGACCGATGCTGTCGAGCTCGCTGCGGGTCGGCATGCCGAAATCGGTCGCGATGCGCTCGACTTCCTGCTGGATCTGCGAGCGCACGCGCATCTGCGCGTTGACCAGAGCGCCGTAGACTTCGCGGAATTCCGGCGACAGCGCGATCTCCGCGTACGCTTCCTCGGCCGCATCGACCCACAGATCGTAGAGCGCGCGCAGCGAATCGATCTGACGACCCGGCTCCTCGCGCGCGGCGAGTTTGCTTTCGAACAACTCGAAACCGCGCACACTCGATTTCATGATGAGCGCGTTGTAGCGGGAGGTCTGCTCCTGATAGTCGAGCAGCGCCACCGCCATCTTTTGATAGTGCTCCTGATGCTCGCGCAGGAAACCGAACGCGGGCACGCGCAGCCAGCTCTTTGCCTCGCGCGCGGGATCGAACTGCGTCGTGAGGCCCTGCATCATCTGCTCGAAACTCTTGACGCCTTGTCCCGATATCTCGCGCAACGCCTGCGCGACTGGATTGCCGAAGAGACTCGCGCCGCCCGGCATCTTGAAGCCATCGCGCAACGCTTCGGTCCAGTTCGGCGCGCCGCCGCCGCTGGCCGCGGCCGCGATCATCGATTGCGCGAATGCGGTGAAGCTGCGCGCGCTGGCGAGCACGCGCTCGACGGTTTCGCTCTGCTTGCCCGCGCCGCCGAACATGCGCGACCACTGCTCGAAGCCTTCGTGCCAGGGCACGCCGGCGGGATTGTTCGCGGCGGTCGAGCCGGCGGCCTCGCGCGTCATGTCCTGCCAGGCGTTCCAGTATTGGCGCGACAATGCCTGCCACTGGTCCATCCATTCGTTTTTCGGCCAATCGTTCATGATCGAAAATCCTCGCGCACGCATCCGGCCCCGCGAAACCGCGGTGCCCCGATCGAAGTTTATTACGGCGGCGGAACGTTACCATGACGCCGCCGACAGGCCGCCGCGTGAGGCGCCCGCCGAAGCCGCAAGCCCAACCAAAGTCACTGTGCGATCCGAAATCCGACCACCATAGTGCGCAACCGCCTTTCGCTGCCGGAGCCCGCGATGCCGATGATTCGTCCCCTGCCCTGCCTCGTCCTAGCCTGGGCTGCCGCGCTGGCGCATGCGCAATCGAGCGAGCCGGCGCCGCTGCAGCCGATGGACGTGTTCCAGATGCAGTGGGCGGACGCCCCCGAACTCTCGCCGGACGGCAAGTCCATCGTCTACGAGCGATCCTGGTTCGACGTGATGAAGGATCGCAGGCGTTCGAACCTCTGGATCATCGACAGCGACGGACGCGACAACCGGCCACTGACGACGGGCGCAGCGAACGACGGCGGCGCCACCTGGTCGCCCGACGGAAAACGCCTGGCGTGGGTTGCGAGCGAAGACGGCAAGGCGCAGATCTTCGTGCGCTGGATGGATCGAGCCGAATCGGCGGCGATCACGCACTTGACGCAGGCGCCACGCCATCTCAGCTGGTCGCCGGACGGCAAATGGATCGCGTTCACGATGCGCGTACCTGCGCCCGACGTCTCGATCGCGCAGATGCCGGCGGCGCCGAAAGGCGCCGAGTGGGCGGCGCCTCCGCGCGTCATCGATCGCGTGATCTATCGCATCGACGGCAGCGGCTACGTCGATCCCGGCTACACGCATGTGTTCGTCGTCGCCGCGGATGGCGGCGCGCCGCGCCAGATCACCGAAGGCAAGCACAATTTCATGGGCAGGCCGGCGTGGACGCGCGACGACCGCGCGCTGATCGTGTCCAGCAATTTCGATCCGGATTGGGAATACGAGCCGCTCGAAAGCGATCTCTATCGCGTCGACGTCGCGTCGGGCGCAGTCGCGCGGCTGACGCAGCGCAAAGGTCCGGATCAGGGCGCCGTCGTTTCGCCCGACGGCAAGCGCATCGCGTGGCTCGGCTACGACGACAACGGCAAGCCGTATCAGGGATCGCACATCTACACGATGGAACTCGCCGGCGGCTCGCCGCACGTGCTGACGCCGGATTTCGATTTCGACGTCGACGATCTCGGCTGGGACGGCAACAGCGGCCTTTTCTTCCATTACGACGATCAAGGCGTCACCAAGATCGGCTGGATCGCAGCCGGCGGCGGCAAGGTGCAGACGCTCGCCGACGACTTCGGCGGCACTGGGATGGGGCGTCCGTACAGCGGCGGCGCGATGTCGACGGCGGCAGGCCGCGTCGCATACACGCGCAACAGCGCATACCGGCCGGCGGATGTCGCGATCGTCGATCGCGGCGGCAAGCCGCGCTCGCTGACCGATCTCAACGCGAACCTGCTCGGCCACAGGAAACTCGCGCAGGTCCAGGCGATGCACGTCAAATCGAGCGCGGACGGCCGCGATGTCGAAGCCTGGATGATGACGCCGCCCGATTTCGACGCGACCAGGAAATATCCGCTGCTGCTCGAAATCCACGGCGGCCCGTTCGCGAACTATGGGCCGCGCTTCGCGCCGGAGACGCAGCTCTACGCCGCGCACGGTTACATCGTCGTCTACGCCAATCCGCGCGGCAGCACGAGCTACGGCAGCGAATTCGCGAACCTGATCCAGAACGCGTATCCGAGCAAGGACTACGACGACTTGATCAGCGTGGTCGAAGCGGTCATCGCGCGCGGATCGGTCGACACGCAGCAACCTGTTCGTCACCGGCGGCAGCGGCGGCGGCGTGCTGACGGCGTGGATCGTCGGCCACACCGATCGCTTCCGGGCTGCGGTCGTCGCCAAGCCGGTGATCAACTGGTACAGCTTCACGCTGACGTCGGATCTTTATCCGCTGTTCTCGCGCTACTGGTTTCCCGGCATGCCGTGGCAACAGGAGGCCAATTACATGGAGCGCTCGCCGATCACGTACGTCGGCAACGTGAAGACGCCGACGATGCTGATCACCGGCGAGGACGATCACCGCACGCCGAGCTCGGAAGCCGAGCAGTTCTATCAGGCGTTGAAATTGCGCAAGGTCGATACGGCGCTGCTGCGCATTCCTGGTGCGTCGCACGAAATCAATACGCGGCCGAGCAACATGCTGGCGCAGGTGCTGTACACGATCGGCTGGTTCGACAAGCACCGCGCGATCCGGATGAATGATGCCGCGCCGGTGAATTGATGGCCGAGGACATCGAGAGGAGCACGCTGAGGAAACGGCGCGCCACGAATCGAAGGAAATTGGTTGCCGAACAATGGACGTTCGTCGCGGCGACAAACCTCAGCGGCAACTCCGCGCGGCCGGCACCGCTTTCGATCGATGCCGCGAATAGACGTACACCGTCGCCGGCGGCACGTTGAGCCAGGCGATGCCCGCGCGGCTGACGCCGAGACCGAGCTCGTTCAAGAGCTCGCGCGATATCGGGCTCGCCGGTCCGTACGTGAACTGGATGAAACGCCCGCCTTCGCGCAGAACACCGAAAACGCCGTCGAGTATCGCGCGCTGCGTCGCGCGCGACATCGAAAGCATGCCGAGACCGCTCACCACGGCGTCGACGCCCGGGCGCTGTTCCGCGAAGCCACTGTCGCGAACGATGCTGCGAAGCTCCTGCGCGTCGCCGCACACGACCCGGACCGCAGGAAAGCGCTGACGCAGGAGCTGATGCAGCTCCTCGTTCAACTCGACCACGATCAGTTCGGCGGGTTCAACGCCATGCTCGAGCAGCGCCTGCGTGAAAACGCCGGTGCCGCCGCCGAGCTCGATGATCTGGCGCGCGCCTTCTGGCAGCTGCTCGATCATCAGCTTCGCCAATTGCCGGCTCGACGGCGACAGCGCTGCCATCGCGCGCGGATTGCGCAGCCACTGGCGGAAAAACGTCCACGCGTCCGGCTGCGCGGCGGGATCTCGCCGGGCCGGAGGATTGCGCCGCGTGCGCGGACGATCGTGGGTCATGCCGAAGTCCCGCGTGGCAAGGGGCGCCGATCATAACGCGACGCCGCCGCACTCCGGGAAGCGAGTACGCCCGTCCAGAAGTAAGAAACCCCGCGACGACCAGGGGAAATCGTCGCGGGGCGGGTACGCTGGTAACGGGGAAGGGGGAGGGAGGGGTACGCTACCAGCGTTGAACGTAGCGGCGGTCATCTGCCGCGATAGTAGTAACCCGATTGACGATGCCCGTCGTCGTGGCCGTGATAGCCGCCACCACCGCGGTAGCCGCCACCACCATGGTAATAGCCGCGGCCGCGGTAATAGCCGTGACCGTACCCACCGTAATAGACCGAGGCATAACCCGAGTCGTAGTACGACGGGTAATACGCCGGGTAATACGCCGGGTAGTAGGCCGGCGCGTAGTACGCCGGGTAATACGCCGGGTAGTAAGCCGCGGCATAACCGCCGTACCCGCCATACCCACCGTATCCGTAGCCGAAGCCGAAACCGGGCACGCCGATGTTGATGCCGAAACTGACGTGGCCGTGGCCATAACCGCCACCGTACCCGCCATGACCGTGGCCGTAGCCGCGGGCCAACGCAGACGGCGCTGCCAGCGCGACGCCGGCGCCCAGAAGGCCCAGCAACGCAAAGCGGACGCTGTACTTGCGCAATGCAGACATGATTGAAATCCCTCCTTCAGGATCGCAACCGCATCGTGAGGCGGAGCGGCTGAATCACGACTGAAATTCTTCACTCGACGCCGTTAAGAAAACGTCAGCAATTTGCAATGCCGGAATGTGCGCCGGAATGTGCGTGGACGAGCTCGAAGCACGCATGAATGCGCGGATTACGCGCGAAATCGAACGGAATCGTCGACGGCGTGATGTCGCGTACGACGGCACCGCCAAGCGCGTCACGTTCCAGCCTGAATCGCCGCGCATTGGTTGAGAACAGAATCAAGCCGTCCGGCGCCAACCGCGCAATACACAATTCGAGAAGGCGCACATAATCGCGCTGCACGTCGAAATCGTCGGTGCGCTTGGAATTGGAGAACGTCGGCGGATCGACGAAAATCAGGTCGTACTCGCCGCGCTCGTGCATCAGCCAGCCGAGCACATCCGCCTGCACGAGCAGATGCGGCGAACCAGTAAAATCATTGCGCGCGAAATTGCGCGAAGCCCATTCGAGATACGTCGCCGAGAGATCCACGCTGGTCGTCGTGCGCGCAGCGCCCGCCGCGGCGTGCACGCTCGCAGTCGCCGTGTAGCAGAACAGGTTGAGGAAACGCTTCCCGCGCGCGATCTCGCGGATGCGTGCGCGCACGGGGCGATGATCGAGGAAAAGTCCCGTGTCGAGATAGTCGAAAAGGTTCACGCGAAAGCGCAACCCGCCCTCCTCGACCCACAGAAATTCATCACGCTCCGCGAGGCGTCCGTATTTCGATCCGCCTTTGGCTCGATAGCGCGTTTTTACGGCGATGCGCTCGCGCGGAACATCGAGCGCGACGCCCGCCGCGCGCACGAGATCGCGCATGCGATCGCGCGCGATGTGTTCGGGCACATCTTTCGGCGGCGCGTATTCCTGCACGTGCAGCCACATCCGCGGATCGCTTTCGGCTGTGTTCGAATCGACGGGCCGCGCTGCTGCGGAATCCGCCTGCTCCTCTTGCACGGCCGTATACACATCGATCGCCGCCGCGTATTCGGGCAAGTCGGCGTCGTAAACGCGATAACAACCGATCGCTTCCTTCGCCAGCCGCTTGCGCAGATGACGCGCATTCTTCGTGATGCGATTGACGACTGCCGTCGCACCGTCCGATAGCGGTCGTTCGACGCGCTCGCGCGGCCGCTCTTCGGCGGCAAGATCGAACACCAGCAGCCGGCATTCCAACGCGCCGTTGAAGAGTACGTAACGCTTTTGCGCGCGCAAGCCGAGCGCGTGGCCCAACTCGTCATCCGACGTGATGACGGCCGCGCGCCATCCGACGAATTGCGTACGCAGGCGCTCGCCGAGCGTGCGATAAAGCGGCGCCAATTCCGCCTGCTCGCCAATGCGTTCGCCATATGGCGGATTGCAGATCACCAGGCCGGGCGCCACGCACTCTTCCGCACGTTCCAGGTGATCGACGTCACGCCGCGCCAGCTGCAGAAAACCGGCGACGCCGGCGGCCTGCGCGTTTCGTCGGGCTTCGTTCAGCACGCGCGGATCGTTGTCGTAGCCAAAGAACATCGACGGCAGCGCGCGCAGTCCGATCTCCGCGCGCGCCTTTGCGGCGTCGAGCAAGTTCGACCAGAGCTCGCGATCGTGACCGCGCCAGCCGAGAAAACCGAAATACTCGCGCTGCAAACCCGGCGCAACATCCGCGGCCATCAGCGCGCCTTCGATCAGCAGCGTTGCCGCGCCGCACATCGGATCAACGAGCGCACCGCCCGCCGCAAAGATCTCCCGCCAGCCGGCGCGCAGCAACATCGCGGCGGCGAGGTTTTCCTTCAACGGCGCTTCGCCCTGCCCGCGCCGCCAGCCGCGACGATGCAGCGGCGTTCCCGAGAGATCGAGCGACAGCGTCGCCTGATTCCGATACAGGCGAAGATTGATGCGCACCGACGGTCGTTCGATATCCACGCTCGGACGCGCGCCCGTGCTCGCGCGGAACTGATCGACGATCGCATCCTTGACGCGCTGCGCGACGAACTGCGTGTGACGCAACGTGCTCGCCGTGCTCACGGCGTCGACCGCGAGCGTGCCATCGACGGCGAGGTGCTCGCTCCAGTCGATGCGCTGCACGCCCGCGTACAGTGCGTCGGCATCCACCGCATCGAACTCCGCAAGCGGCATCAGGATCCGGCTCGCGAGTCGCGACTGGAGACACGCGCGGTAACCGGCGGCGAGATCACCCGAGAACTGCACGCCGGCGAGCTTTTCGTGCGCATCCGCCGCACCGAGCGCGCGCAACTCGTCGCGCAGCAGATATTCGATGCCCTTCGCGCAGGTCGCGAAGTAGGTTCGCGCCGCAGCGATCACGTCAGCCCAGATCCAGTAGGAAGCGGCGGAACACGTCGGCGCAGAAAACGACGTGCGAGCCGAGCCGGTGATCGTCGGGAACGAGGTGCAGAGCGGCACCGTGTGCGCGCGCGAAATCGATCGCGGCATCGACCGGACAGAGCTCGTCGCTCCAGCCGTGCACCATCGCGACAGGAACGTTGGCGGCCGAAAACCGGCGCCAGTATCCGGGAATCTCGAGCGGCAGCGCGAGCAGGAACAAGCCGACGCACGAATGCTCGAGCGAGGCAAAACCCGATACGAACGCGCCCATGCTCGAACCGCCGAACACGACGCGGCCTTCGCCCGGCGTGTGCGCCAGCGCGCGCGCGACACGCGCATCGATCGCGCGCGCATCCTTGCGCGCATCGATGTCGAGATAATCGGGACGAATGCTTTCCCAGCCGAGCGCGTCGGCGATGCGCGCGAGCGCGCTCACCTTGGTCGCATTCGGGCCGCTTTCGAGGCCGTGGGAGAGGATGACCGTGCCTTTCATCGCGCGTCGCCGGATCAACATCGGATCGTAGCACCATCGGCGCGGGCGGCCGTGGCTGCGGTGAGCCGTAGCACTTCCTTTCGCATGCGAAACTTCCGTTCGCATGCGAAACTTCGCCCATGCCCGCGACGCTTGCCATCCAGGATTGGCCGCTGCCGTACGAAGAGCGACTCGACACGCGCGCCGTGAGCGCGATCGATCTCATCGTCGTGCACTGCACGGAGCTGCCGGACATGAGGCTCGCGCGCGAATTCGGCGAAAAGGTCCGCTACGAGAAAGGCACCGGCAACAGCGGTCACTACTACGTTGATCGCGACGGCGCGGTGTTCCGCTTCGTCGCCGATGCGCGCGTCGCCAACCAGACGTTCGGCTACAACACGCGCTCGATCGGCATCGAGCTCGTCAATCGCGGCCGCTATCCGTACTGGAACGACAGCCGCCATCAGGCATTCACCGAACCCTACACGCGCGAGCAGATCGACGCGCTGCTCGCGCTGCTCGGTAAATTGCGCAATGAGCTGCCGAATTTGCGCTGGATCGCCGGACACGAAGATCTCGATCGCCGGCTCGAACCAGCCAGCGACGATGCGGCCACGCTGTTGCCGCGTCGTCAGGATCCCGGTCCGCTCTTTCCGTGGGATGAAGTGCTCAATGCCAGCGGGCTCGAGCGGCTCAACGCGCCCGTCGAGCACAAGGATTGAATTCGAAGAAAGTCCGAACCGGCCGAACGTCCGCCGCGAGATCGTTCGGCACGCCGACGCTATACTCGCCCGCCCCGATCCGGCGCTGCGCCCATGACCGACGCCCTCGTCGAAGAACTCGTCGCCCTGCTCCGCCTCGAACGCCTCGAGGACAACCTGTTTCGCGGCGAAAGCCGCGACATCGGCACGCACTATGTGTTTGGCGGCCAGGTGCTTGGGCAGGCGCTGTCGGCGGCGCAGCAGACGGTCGACGACGAGCGCGGCGCGCATTCGCTGCACGCGTATTTCCTGCGCGCCGGCGACATCCAGAAGCCGATCGTCTACAACGTCGAACGCACGCGTGACGGCGGCAGTTTTTCCGTCCGCCGCGTGGTCGCGATCCAGCACGGGCAAACGATCCTCAATTGTTCGGTGTCGTTCCAGATCGCCGAGCCCGGCGTCGAGCATCAGATGCCGATGCCGCAGGTGCCCAAACCCGAGGACTTGCCTGCACGCCTCGAAATTCCGCCCGAAGAACTCGCGCGGATTCCGGCGAAGCTGCAGCGCTGGCTCGGTATGCGCGGACCATTCGAGTTCCGACGCGTATTTCCGCGCGACGAGCTCAATCCCGGCAAGCAGCCGCCGTATCAGCACGTGTGGTTTCGCCTGATCGATCGCGCGCCGGACGACGTCGTGCTGCACCGCTCGATGCTCGCTTACGCGTCCGATTTCCATCTGATCGGCACGGCTACTTTTCCGCACGGCATTTCGTATCTGCAGAAGAACGTGCAGATGGCGAGCCTCGATCACGCGCTGTGGTTTCACCGGCCATTCCGCGTCGACGAGTGGCTGCTGTATTCGTGCGACAGTCCGACCGCGCAGGGCGCGCGTGGACTTGCGCGCGGGATGATTTTCAGTGAGGACGGACGCCTGGTCGCATCAACTGCGCAGGAAGGCTTGATACGGTTGCGTGCGCAACCCTCCGATGCGGTATAACGCGAGCCGGCCTTCGTTTACCGAAGGCGGATGAGCGCGTTTTTGAGAAACTGTGCCACTGTGCCCTTCCCCTCTCCCGCGAGCGGAATTGGGGACGTTGTCGTCGCGCCACGCGCGACCCGTCATTTAACTGAGATATGCGTCAGATCTACACATCGCCGCGCAGCGCCAACATCGAACGCGTCGTCGCCTTGATGGCCGAGAACGGCATCCAGACCACGATCAGCAATCGCCGCGCTTACCAGGGCTCGGACTGGAAACGGTTCAGCTACACCGCGCGCGGCGATCGCGAATCGTGGCCGCAGGTGTGGGTCGTTCGCTCCGAGGATCAGACCCGTGCGCGCCAGGTGCTGCGCGACGCCGGCCTCGAGCCGGCGACGCGTTTTGCCGACGAGCTGGCTGCCGCGCGCGGCAGCGGCGACACCTCCCAGCACAAGCGCGTCTCGCTGCGCATCAAGCTGGTGGTTTTCGCCCTGATCGCCGGCGTGATCGCGCTCATTGCATTGACCGAGCTCTCGCGCTAAACAGAGCGTCATGCGTTCCGACGTCGTCCGCTTGTTCCAGACCTTGCCGCACGCATGCGGCTATTTCGGCGAGCGCACGGCGCAGAATCTCGTCATCGATCCGAGCGCGCCGCAACTGCCGCAACTCTACGAGCTGGCCGTGCAGCGCGGTTACCGACGCGCCGGCGGCCACGTGTATTACCCCCACTGCGGAAACTGCAAGGCCTGCATTGCGTGCCGCGTGCCGGTCGCGCGTTTCCGGCCGAACCGCAGCCAGCGCCGGTGTCTCGCGCGAAACGCCGACATCGAAGTGAACATCGTCGCCGCCGGCTACAGCGAAGAACATTTCGCGCTGTATCGCCACTATCTGCAGACGCGTCATCCCGGCGGCGGCATGGACGACGCGCGTCCGGAAGATTTCGCGCGATTCCTCTACACCTCTTGGAGCCCGACGCGCTTCATGGAGTTTCGTGACGAGGGTCGGCTGATCGCGGTCGCCGTCACCGATTTCTGCGCGGGCGGTCTCTCCGCCGTCTACACCTATTTCGATACTTCGCTGCCCGAGCGCGCGCTCGGCACATTCGCGATCCTTCGCCAAATCGAGCTCGCGCGCGAACGCGGCCTGGATCATCTGTATCTTGGTTTCTGGATCGAAGGCCATCCGAAGATGGACTACAAGGCGCGCTTTCGGCCGCTGGAAGTGTTGCGCGGCGGCGTGTGGAGTCCGCTTCAATGAAATAACGAACAATCCCCCCTGTCCCGACGAACAGTTCCCTCTCCCGCATGCGGGAGAGGGCCAGGGGTGAGGGCAAGCTGGTTCGACGCCACACCAGGCGTCCGTCATCCGCCTTCGGCACCTCAGACGAACCCGATGTCGTGCTCCCCGTGCATCGACATCACAAGCTTCACCATCGACGACGGAATCATGATCTCGAGCTGCAGCGCCTGACCCTTTGCGCCCTGGCCGACCAGCGTCATGCCGAAGAACGGACCGGACGCGTCGATTTCCATGCACACAATATGCGGCCCCATCGGCTCATCGCGAATATACGGCTTGATCGGATCGCCGAGCGCTTCGAGCGCTTGCGGAAAAAGGAACACGGCGTAGTTCGGTGAATCGGGCATGCGTGCTCCGTGAGTTGAATGGATCCCGTCCGATCAAAGCTCGATCGAAAGTTTTGCCGCCGCGCGCCGTGCTTTCGCGCGCGCGGATTCGACATCGACATCTCGTGCCAGCGTCACCGCCATGCGCCGGTGACCGCGTACTTCGGGCTTGCCGAACAATCGCAGCATCGTGTCCGGCTCGGCCAGCGCTTCGGCGACGCCGTGATAGCGCGGCCGATCGCCGCTGCCATGCGCAAGCACCGCGCACGACGCCGAAGGACCCAGCTGGCGGATCAGCGGAATCGGTAAGCTGAGAATCGCGCGCGCGTGCAGCGCGAATTCCGACAAGTCCTGCGAGATCAAGGTGACGAGGCCGGTATCGTGCGGACGCGGACTGACTTCCGAAAAAATCACCGCATCGCCCTTGACGAAGAATTCGACGCCGAAGAGCCCCGCGCCGCCGAGCGCTGCGGTCACCGCGCCGGCTTGCCGCTCCGCTTCGGCCAATGCGCGCGCGCTCATCGCCTGCGGTTGCCACGATTCGCGATAGTCGCCCTGCTCCTGGCGATGGCCGATCGGCGCGCAGTAATGCGTGCCGCCGGCATGGCGCACGGTGAGCAGCGTGATTTCGTAATCGAAATCGATGAATCCTTCGACGATGCAGCGCCCCTGTCCGGCTCGACCTCCGGATTGGGCGTATTCCCACGCGGACTCGATGTGCGCGTCGCTGCGCACGATGGTCTGGCCTTTGCCGGAGCTGCTCATCACGGGTTTGATCACGCACGGCAGACCGAGCGCGGCGATTGCCGCGCGATATTCCTCGCGGGTATCGACAAAACGATACGGTGATGTCGGCAGACCAAGCTCCTCGGCGGCAAGACGCCGGATGCCTTCGCGATTCATGGTCAGCCACGCGGCGCGCGCGGTCGGAATCACACGCAGACCGGCCCGTTCGAGCTCGATCAGCGTCGGTGTGTCGATCGCCTCGATCTCGGGCACGACGAAATCGGGATTTTCCAGCGCGACGATCCGGCGCAGCTCGTTGCCGTCGAGCATGTTGATCACATGGCTGCGATGCGCGACCTGCATCGCCGGCGCCTGCGCGTAGCGGTCGACGGCGATCACCTCGACGGCGAAGCGCTGCAATTCGATCGCAACTTCCTTGCCCAGCTCGCCGCTGCCGAGCAGCAGCGCGCGGATCGCGGTATCGGTATGCGGCGTTCCAAACGGCTTCATGCGCGAGGTTCTTTGCGAGGTCTGCGGCGGGAAGATTCAACCATGAAAGGGACCGGCCCATGACAGGCGCAAAAGATATACGAGATCGGCTGCAAACTTTTTGCCTCCGCTCGGGTCTCTTGTCGCTTGTCCCTCAGAAGCGCGCATCGGGCAGAATGCACGCCGCCGCAAGGATTCTCTCATGTCCCGTTCCGCACTGATCGCCCTCCTCCTCTTGCCGCTGTTTGCGCGCGCGGAGCCGCCGGAGGATCAGTGGTTCACCGTATTGCTCGACGGCCGCAAGATCGGCTCGTTCGAATCGACGCGCACGTTGCGCGACGGCCGCATCGTCACCGGCCAGATCCTCGATCTTTCGATCGAACGCGCCGGGACGCGCGTCGCGCTCAGCAGCAACGAAACGACCGAGGAAACGCCGGACGGCAAGCCGCTCGCGTTCCGCAGTGTGTCCAAACTTTCCGGCGGCGAGACGACGATCGATGGCACCGTTCGCGGCGGCAAAGTCCAGGTGAAGACGCAAAGCGGCGGCAGCACGCAGCAGCGCGAGATGGCGTGGCCGGAGGGCGCGTTGTTGCCGGAAGGACTGCGATTGGTCAGCCTGCGCGAGGGCCTTGCTTCAGGCACGCAATACAAAGTCACTGCCTTTCAGCCGTCGAGTCTCGACGCCGCGGAAATCCAGACGCGCATCGGTGCCGCCGAAGCCGTCGATCTTCCGGGCGGCCGCAAGACATTGAGCGAAATCGATCAGACGATCTCGTTCTCCGGCACGCCGGTGAAGAGTCGTCTCTGGGTCGATGCGGAGCAGACGGTGCACAAGCTGACGATGCCGGTGATCGGTGTCGATCTCGTCCTTCTCGCCTGCGATCGGGAGTGCGCCACCGCGCCGAACCAGGGCACCGACATCTTCGATCGCACGCTGATGGTCGCACCACGTGCGCTCAAACGCGCGGAGCTCGATCGCGGCATGCGCTACGTTCTCGCGCCGAGCGACGGTGGCACGCCGATCAAACTGCCGGAAACCGGCGAGCAGCGCGCGACGGTCCGCGACGATGCGCTCGTCGTCGACATCACACCGTCGCCGCGCACCGGTGGCGAAACGGGGCCGACATCAGCGGACTACTCGCCGAACGACTGGCTGCAAAGCAAGGCGCCCGAAGTCGAAGCGCTCGCGCACAAAGGCGCCGAGGGCGCGGCCGGCGATGGCGAAAAGATGCGCCGACTGGAAAGCTTCGTGCGCGGCTACATCACCAACAAGACACTCGGCGTCGGCTATGCATCCGCGCTCGAAGTCGTGCACAAACCCGAAGGCGATTGCACGGAACACGCGGTGCTGCTCGCCGCGCTTGGCCGCTCGCTCGGCATCGCGACCCGCGTCGTCGACGGGCTCGCCTACGCGCCGGGCTTTGCCGGCAAGGAACGCGTCTTCGTACCGCATGCGTGGGTGCAGGCGTGGGTCGACGGACGCTGGCAAAGCTTCGATGCCGCTTTGCCGGGATTCGATGCCGGTCACATCGCGCTCTCGGTCGGCGATGGCGATCCGTGGCGCTTCTATGCCGGTCTCGACGTCCTCGGACGCATCACGCTGCGCGACGCGACGCCGCTCAACGGCGAACTCGTGCGTTGATCCGAGCGCGCTCCGTCGCGCTCGCTGTCCGCGATTGTTCGGTCGCGCAGTGCGTGCTTTCCGAGCGCGATCGGCGCGCCACCGGAGTCGTGCGCGCGCCCGCCGTTCCTTCCTTTGCTTCTACTCCCCAGCGAATTCTATATGCGATAAAACTCACGCGAATACAATGACTTGTAATTGCATGATATCTTTATGATATCGTTCTCTACAAGCCAAGGAGCCACCACATGAACGAGCGCAACGCATTTTCCCTTCCCGGCATTCCAATGCTGCTGATCCTCCTCGTCGCATGGCTCGCGCTCGGCTTGTGGTTCTTCACCGCGTTGAGCGGCCAGCCTCAGCCGTCGACGATCGTGGCGATCGCGCCGACGTTCGTCGTGCTCGCGTTCCTCAACAAGGGTTTCTTCCAGGTCCAGCCGAACCAGGGCCAGGTCATGCAACTTTTCGGACGCTACTCCGGAACCGTGCGCGACGAAGGACTGCGCTGGACCAATCCGTTTTATTCCAAGCGCGCGATTTCGCTGCGCGTGCGCAACTTCGAATCGGGCAAGCTCAAGGTCAACGACAACGACGGCAATCCGATCGAGATCGCCGCAGTCGTCGTCTGGCAAGTCGTCGATACCGCCGAAGCCGTGTTCTGCGTCGACGACTACGAGAACTTCGTGCAGATCCAGTCCGAATCCGCGCTGCGCCAGATGGCGCAGAGCTATCCGTATGATTCGCACGATACCGGTAATCCGTCACTGCGAAGTCACGGCGACGAAGTCAACGCGCATCTGCGCAACGAGATCCAGACGCGACTCGGCAAGGCCGGCGTCAAGGTCGTCGAGGCGCGCATCAGCCACCTCGC
Source organism: uncultured Gammaproteobacteria bacterium (assembly GCA_963834755.1). GTDB lineage: Bacteria > Pseudomonadota > Gammaproteobacteria > Xanthomonadales > Rhodanobacteraceae > Dokdonella_A. The sequence goes on along the minus strand of CAWICQ010000012.1, from coordinate 128,632 downwards.
CTACGCACAGGAAATCGCGCAGGCGATGCTGCAGCGCCAGCAGGCCGGCGCGATCATCGCGGCGCGCACGCGCATCGTCGAAGGCGCCGTCAGCATGGTCGAAATGGCGCTCACGGAGCTCGGCAAACGGGGAGTCGTCGATCTCGACAACGAGCGCCGCGCGGCGATGGTCAGCAACCTCCTCGTCGTGCTGTGCGGCGAGCGCGCCACGCAGCCGGTCGTCAACACCGGCACGCTCTACACCGGCTGATCGGCGTGGCGGACAAGAAAGCCTATCCGCTGCGCATCAGCACTAACGTTCTGGACGCCGTGCAGGACTGGGCCAACGATGAGCTGCGCTCGGTCAACGCGCAGATCGAATACCTTCTGCGCGAAGCGCTGCGCAAGGCCGGACGCCTCAAATCGGACGACGCGACGCAAGACCGTGAACGAAAATGAAGTCTTAAGGTGCGAGCGCCGCGCGGCGTTGCGGCTGCCGCGGCAAGAACGGAGTCATCGCGATGCCGACACGCAAATGGTCGATATTGCTTTTTGCCGCGGCTGTCGCCGCAGCAGCGGATGCACAGACGTCCGCCGACGTATCGGTGCACGTATTATGCGAAACGCATGCGGATGCATTGCTGAATGCGCTCGATGCAGCGCGCTACGACGCCGCGACGACCGATTTCGACGACGCGTTCCGCACTCGCTATCCGGGCGCGAAACTCCAGCAGGACTATGAATCATTGCCGTCGAAGTACGGCAAGATGCTCGGCCGTGGACGACCGCACACGGGTGACATGGGCGGGCACACCGTGGTCATGACGCCGCTGATCTTCGAGCGCGCCACGCTGACGGCCGAAGTTCATTGCGATGCCGACGGCGCCGTGTCGGATGTGCGACTTCAGCCGACGCAAGTCATGAGCGAGCCCTGATGCGTCATGCCTGCGCCCGATCGAAGCTGGTCGAAGTCACCGTTCAGGCGCAGCGTGTTCTCATTTGGAGTGGTGGCCAGGCGAGGCGCGCATCGCTGTTCTGGTTTGTCCTCCGCCCACCGTACGCCCCTCGGAGTTCCTTTCATGACGATCCGCACCCTTGCATTCGTGCTGCTGGCCGGCGCCTCCGTGGCGTACGCGGCGCCGCCGAAACCCGCCCAGCCGAAAACGCCGCCGAGCGATCAGCCGCCCGATTCGATCGATGTCGATGCGATCGCTCGCGCGAAGGACGTCAGCGGAGCGCAGCCGGCCGACGCCGGTGCGCCGGTCGACGCGTCGACACCCGCCGCCACGCCCGAGGCTTCAACGTCCGCAGCGCCGATCACCGAAGCGCCTGCTTCGGCGCCCGCTGAGGTGCCGTCGACGGCTACCGACGCTGCGCCGGGTGCGGAAGCGCCATCGACAACAACGAACGCCGCGCCCGCGGAAGCGGCGGCTCCTGCGGAAACGGCCGCACCCGCGCTGCAAGCGGAACGTGTCGAAGCGCCCGCGCAGGCCGCACCTGCGGATAGTCTCGAAGCGCCTGCGAAGTCCACATCCGCGGAAACGGTCGAACGCAGTATCGCAGCCGGTTGCGCCGCGCGCGCGGCGAGTCTTCTCGACGATGCGGCAAAGGCCGACTACGGCAGCGCGACGCGCGATTTCGACGCGAAGATGCGCACCGATATGCCTGCGCCGAAATTCAAGCAGCAGTGGGAATCGCTCGCGCAGTTCGGCAAGCTGGTGGCGCGCGGACAATCGCATCTCGGTAGCGGCGAGGGCTACACGCTGGTGATGATTCCGCTGATCTTCGAAAAGACGAACCTGGTCGCGCAGATCGCCTGCGGCAGTGATGGACGCATCGCCGGCTTCCATGTCTCGCAGGTGCCGAAGCCGCAATTCTAGATCTCACACGCCAGACCACAAACGCCAGCCCGCACACGCACGCGATGCAGACCCCGACACACGTGCCGCCACCGCGCTGCGACAGCGTGCGTCGACGCGAAGTGATCGCGCAGGCGTTCGCGCTCGGCGTGCCGCGCGATTACGCGCGCAGGCATCGTATGACAGCGGTTCGCGAGCCCGCCGTCCTCGCGTTCATAGGAACCGACGTGCACGGTCGCGCACAGTGGTTGAGTCCGCGCGCTGCCAGCGCGTTCGCGCACATGCGCGAGACGGCGCGCGCTGCCGGCGTGACGCTCGACATCGTCTCCGCGTTTCGTTCGGCGGACTATCAGCTCGGCATTCTGCGCGGCAAGTGCGAACGCGGCCTGGCGATGGCCGACATCCTGCGGGTCAGCGCAGCGCCGGGCTACAGCGAGCACCACTCCGGACGCGCGATCGATCTGACCACGCCGGGATACGCTGCGCTGGAAGAGGAGTTCGAGCGCTCGCCTGCGTTCGCATGGCTGCGCAAACATGCGCGGCGTTTCGGCTTCGCGCTTTCCTATCCACGGCGCAATCGCCACGGTATCGCCTACGAGCCGTGGCATTGGTGCTGGCACGCGCAGAAGCGCTAGCGCGCATGAGTCGACTCGCCGACCCCTCTCCCGCAAGCGGGAGAGGGGAAGATCGGGAGCGGTCGAGACTGAGGAACGCCGAAATCAGCGACCTCACCACACCTCGCAACGATCAGCGCCCTGCCGCACCATCGGCGCGTCGTCCTTGCACTGGAACGCGGCCTTGAATTCCGGCAGGTTCGACAGCGGTCCGTTGACGCGGTATTTCGCGATCGGATGCGGATCGCCCTGCACCATCGTGCGCTGCGTTTCGGGACGGATCTGATCGCCGCGCCACTGGCCCCACGCCAGAAAGAACTGCTGTTCCGGCGTGAATCCATCCAGTGTCGGCTCGGGCGGTTTGCCTTGACGCGATTTCTGATAAGCGCGATACGCGATCTTGGCACCGGCGAGATCGCCGATTGATTCGCCGAGCACGAGCTTGCCGTTGTGATGGATGCCGGGCTCGATGAAATAACCTTCGAACTGGCGCACGACGCATTGGCCCCGCTCGGTGAATTTCTTCAGATCGTCCGGCGTCCACCAGTTGTCAAGCTTGCCTTGCGCGTCGAACTGCGCGCCTTGATCGTCGAAGCCGTGGCTGATCTCGTGACCAATCACGACGCCGATCGCGCCGTAGTTCACCGCGTCCGTCGCCGTCATGTCGAACGCCGGCGGCTGCAGGATGCCGGCCGGAAAGACAATCTCGTTGAGGAGCGGGTTGTAGTACGCGTTCGATGTCGGCGGCGTCATGCCCCAGCGGCCGCGATCAACCGGCTTGCCGATCTGCCCGCGGTTGTCGTTGACGTTCCAGCGTGAAGCCGCGAGAACATCATCCCAGTACGACGTGCGCCCGATCACGACACCCGCGTAATCCTTCCACTTGTCGGGATAGCCGATCTTCGGATTGAACGTTGAGAGTTTCTCGAGCGCTTTCTTCTTGGTCACATCGTCCATCCAGTCGGCGCCCTGGATCGTGTCCTTCATCGCCAGCAGGATGTTCTTGACCATGTCCAGCATGCGCGCCTTGGCTTCGGGCGGGAAATATTTCTCGACATATTTCCGGCCGAGCGCTTCGCCGAGCTGGTTGTCCGCCGCTTCCGCGCAACGCTTCCAGCGCGGTTTCATCTCGGTCGCGCCGGTCAGGTATTTGCCGTTGAACGCGAAGTTCTCCTCGACGAACGGCGTGGACAGCGAATCCGCCGCCGCGTTCAGCACTTGCCAACGCAAGTAGGTTTTCCACTGCGGGATCGGCGTCGACTTGATCTCCTTGTCGAACGCAGCGAGGAACTTCGGCTGCGTGACGTTGAGATCGGAATGCGGAATCTTCGTCGCGTCGAAATACGCCGTCCAGTTGAAGTCCGCAGCGAGCGTCGGCAGTTCGGAGAACTTCGTCTTGTGATCCTGCTGCTTCGGATCGCGCAGCGCGACATTGTCGAGCGACGCTTCAGCAAGACGCTTTTCGAACGCGAACACCGTCGCGGCATCCGCCTTCCCTGCGGCAGGCTTGGCGCCGGCAAGCTCGAACATCTTCTGCACGTGAACGAGATATTTCGCGCGCGCCTCGACGAAGCGCGGCTCGGTCTTGAGATAGTAGTCGCGATCCGGCATGCCGAGACCGCTCGCCGTAATGTTGGCGACCATTTGCGTCGGATCGTGCAGATCCTGCGCCGCGAACAGCGCGAACGGCACGCCGACGCCGATGTCGTGCAGATGCGCGATCACGCGCTCGACATCTGCTCTGGTCTTGATCGCTTCGATTTCGTCGAGCTGCGGTTGCGCGGGCTTCAATCCCATGGCATCGACCTGCGCCTCGTCCATGCACGCGGCATAGAAATCGCCGGAAAGCTGCTCCGGACTTCCAGCCGGCCAATCCTGCTTCTTCGAAAGATCGGCGAGGATGTCGCGCACATGTTCCTTGTTGATCTCGCCGGACTCCCAGCGTCTGCTCCAGCGATCCATGTAATCCGGAATCGGATGGCTCGCGCGCCAGCTGCCGTTGGCGTAGTCGAAGAAGTCGTCGCAGGCCGATGCCTGCCTGTTGATGTCGGACGGGTCGATGCCATGCTGCGCGGCTTCTGCCGTAACGCCGGCGGTTGCAAGGCACACGGCCACGCCCTTCGCGAGCGACCGCGGCCACTTCGAATTCCACACGATGATTGGCATGAGCGCATCCCCAGTGAGGTGCGCCCATTCTAGGTAGGCGATGCGGGATTGAATGGGCCAGACGGCACGGTCGGCCGACGATTGGCGTCGCGGCGGCGCGACGGAAACGATGGTTGACCGCAACGGCTCGGAGAACGCTGCGGAACATCGGTGCGATTTCTGCTCGTGCTCGCGCTAGCGTCGATCGTGCAGCAGGTGAATCAGAAACGGCACGATTGCGATGAGCCCGATCGCCCAGTGCAGCGTTGACACCGAAATCCGCCAGCGATCGTCGCCGATGTAATAGAGGAGATATCCGCTCGCGACGAGCAGCAGAAGCGATCCGACGGTGAGGATGCCGCTGGCGCGCCGATGTCCGCGCCGCCACGTCGGTGCGATATGCACCGCCCAGAGCAGGCCGCCGAGCCACAATGTCGCGAATGCGAATAATGCGTGCGCGCGCAACGCCCACGGCTGCAGCGGATGCGGCGCCGGACCGAATTCGCCCGCTCGTTGCATTCCATAGCGCAACACGAGCCATGCGGTGCCGGTCGCCCAAAGGCCACCCAGCACTGCATACGTCAGCCAGCGTCGGCGCCGCGACAGTAGAGACGGCGAACGATGATGCGCGCGCGCGGTTTTCATGCGGCGCGCCCGAAAATGCGTCGCTCGCCGTCCGTTCCGTGCACGAGCGCTTCGGCGTCCCATGCTTCGAGCACGGGTCGTGCGGCTTCCGCGTCGCTCATCACGATCTTGGTGAGCGCATCGGCGATCACACAGCGATCGGCAACCACCGACACGGCCACGCCGACCGGAATCGCGCGGCGCGTCGCGCCGTCGATATGCGCACCGACATCGCGGTTCGCATGCGATGATCGCTCGAAATAACTTCCGCTGCTCGCAATCGCGCCCTCCCCGAGCACCAACGAGAGCACAGGCCGATGCGGCGCCAGCGGCGATCGGATATGGACCGACTCCATGCCCGCCCCGATCCGTCGCAGATCGCCGCCGGCGTTGACGCACGCGTTTGTGATTCCCAGATCGCGAAGTCGCTCGATGGCGCGATCGACCGCGTAACCCTTGGCAATGCCGCCGAGATCGATCCACAGCGGTTTCGTACTGCGAATCCGGCCGCCCGCAAGGATCTCAATGTCGCGCCAATCCGCCGTCGGACATGGCGACGGCGCATCGCTTGGACGCGGCAACAGATTCCACGCAACCAGCTCGGCGGCGATCGTCGGATCAAAACGGCCTTCCGACGCACGTGCGAACTCGATCGCGAGCGAAAGCACTTCGCGCGTGCGCACATCGACCGTGACAGCATTCCGCGCCGCATCGCGGTTGATCCGCGTGACGTCGCTATCATGCGCGTGGAAACTCATCAGCCAATGCACGGTGGCTATCTCGGCGAACGCGGCTTCGATCGCGCGCATCGCGCTCGCCCGGTCGCCATCGTCGACGCGTATCTCGACGAGCGTACCCAAGAGCGGTCGAGCGCGGCGCATCGGCATCGTCAACTCGTCTTCAGTGCTTTGGCCTGCAGCGCGAGCAAACGCCGCACGCCATCGGTGACATGACGACACGACAGCGTCGCGCCCGAGATGTTATGGATGTCGGAATCGAGCCGAACCGGATCGTGCGCCGTCTTGCCAATGAATTGCTTGCGCCAGGCCGGAAGGCGAATCTCGCTGCCGTGCGTCTCGCGATATTCGAGCACCTCGACGCTGAGCACCGCGCCTTGCGGATCGAGCGCGAGCGCATACGTGATCGCTTCGGCCTTGCCGATCACCTGATCGACGATGATCCAGCCGAGCGGCGCGCCATCCTTGCGCGCCTGCCAGATTTTCGGCGACCAGTCGCTGCCGAGCGCACTTTCTGGAACCGCTGCGAGCGCCGCATCGAGCGCGGCGCGATCGAGCGTGATCGGCGCGAACTCGCTGGCCTCGCCGAACGCTGCGTGCTGCGCTTCGCCGACGCTCATGTATTGCACGGCGTAGGCCGTGTGATAGGCCGGCAGTGCGGCGAGCGCAGCGGGCAACAGCCAAATCGCGCGGGTTCTCGTCATGATCAGAACTGATAGCCGACGCCAAGGTCGAGGCGGGTGCCGTAGCCGAGCAGCGCGTCGGTGATGTTGAAGTGCTGGTAATCGGCCTTGAACACGACGTCCGGCGTCAGATAGTAATTGACGCCGACGGTCCACACGCGCTCGCTATCCGCCGTCGGCACGCCGAGTCCGAGCGGCACGGACGCGAACGACGATGCCGTATTGAACGCTTCGTAGCGCACGAACGGCGCGAGCGACGACTCGCCGCTCTCCCATGCGCGCCACGCGCCTTGCACGTAGCTGCCCCAGAACGATTTCGGCACCGGGTACGGATTGCCGACGAACGTGAGGTTGAGCTTGTCGGTACCGCTGATCGTGCCGCGCGCGTAGAGCGCCGAGAGATCGAACGGCCCGCTTTGCCAGCGCGCGTGCACTTCGCCGAGCGTCGCGCGCGAATCGTTAGCGAGGAACGCGTCGTCGCTGCCTTGCCCGATATTGCCGCTGAAAACGCCGCCGCCGAGCGTCAAGCCCGGCACGCCCTGCCAATTCGCGGCGCCATACACCGCAACGTCGCGAGCACTGGCGAGTTGCAGTTCCTGATGAATCGCGCCGAGCGGCGAGATGCGTCCTTCGGGATCGGCCGGATCCCAGTTGCGCAAGTTCTGGCTGGTCGTGACGCCGAGGTTCCAGCTCAATCCGGCCTCGGTCGATCCGAGCAGCGACAACCCGCCTTCGCGCCACGTCGACGGGATGATCGCGGTCTCGACGAAGTTGCGCTCGACGCCGTAATAGTTGGTCGGCTCGTGATGCTCGTTGAGCAAGCCAAGCGGAATCAGCGTGAGTCCCGCACGGAACGCAAGATCCGGATTGAGCCGATGCTCGATGTAAAGTTGCTCGACCTCGCTTTCGCCCTGGTCGTCCTGCGACACCACGGCATGCTCCCACTCGAGCTCGCCATAGACATGCGTATCCTCATTGAACGCGTGACTGAAACCGAGCACCGCACGGCGCAGATCGGCCTGCGACGCGGACGAATCGCCGGTCGGATGATGGTAGTTGAGCTCACCGTAGCCCCAGAAACGCGTTGCATCGGCGCTGTGCTCGCTCGCTAGCGGTCCGCGTTCTTCGGCGACCGTTCGTTGCGCCGGCGCGATGGCGGACGGTGCGGGTGCTGGCACTGAAGCGGTTTGCGCGGCGACACTCGTCGATGCTGGCGCAGCACGCATCTGCTCGACCTCCGCCTGCAACGCGGCGACCTGTGCGCGCAGCGCTTCCAATTCCTTGCGCAGCGATTCGTCCTCCGCGTGTGCCGGCATGGCCGCCGTCAACGCGATCGAAAACGCAGTCGTACACAATGGCAGGTTTCGCATCAGCGAGTCTCCAGAACGAATTCGAATCAGTTCGCCGGGGCGATCGAGCGCGCCGGATCGGCCGTGTCGGTGGCCGGGTCGTAGCCGTCGGTCAGCGTGCCGAGGAACGCGATGACATCGCCGATCTCGGCATCGTCAAGACGCGGCGCCTGTCCCGGATACCGGTCGTATGGCACTTCTTCGGTGTTGACGTTGCGATGCGATTCGTGAGGAAGATCGTCGAATTTATCGACCACGCCGTTTGCATCGAGCGGATAGAAATCTTCCGGATTCGTGTCGCGCCGCACATAAAAACGCAACGCATCGAGCAGCGACTTGAACACGCCGTTGTGGAAGAACACCCGGCGCGTGGCGACATTGCGCAGCGTCGGCACCTTGAATGCGCCGCAGAGATCGCGTCGCGCTCCGAGATCGGCGCGGATCGGCCCGCACAGGCCGAGGTCGAAATACGCGGGATCCATGTTCGCCGGAATCTCCGCGTTGCGCGGCACGCCGAGGTTGTCGAAGGTGTAATCGGTGAAAAGCGGCGGCGTGCCATCGGTGCCGCGCGCGCTCGGATGGCACGCCTGGCAATTGCCTTTGTCCGGTCGGTTGAACAATGCGAGGCCGCGCAATTCCGCGTTGGACAGCATGACCTTGCCGGCGAGGAAGTCGTCGTACTTCGAATCGAACGGATGCAGCGCCGTCTCGCTCTGCTCGTACGCTTCGATGGCGAAGCGCGCGCGAAAGAAGGCGCCTTCGACATCGTCGAAAACCTCATCGCCGAAGACGCGTTTGAACTCATCCGCGTAAGCGGCAAGCGCGAGTTTCGCGACGAATGTCGCCGCATCGCCGTTGGCCATCTCGTTGGCCGCCAGCAATGGTCGCTCGGCCTGCTCGAGCAGGCTCTGCGCGCGGCCGTCGCGATTGAAGCCGCCGTTCGGCGTGCCTTCGCGGTCGAACGAAAATGGAAAACGGTTGAGATAGCGCAGCGACGGCACGCTTCGCGTGCCCGCCACGTTGAGATCAGGCCCGCCGAACTGTACGGGCAACGCATTCGATGGCGCGTGTGCGTACGCGGGATCGTGGCAGCTCGCGCACGACATCTGGCCGGACGCCGATAGAGACGGATCGAAGAAGATCTTGCGGCCGAGCGATGCGGGCGTTGGCTCGTCAGCCGCAGCCGACAACGCGACGCCGACCGTCAGGACGCAGGCGAAATCGCGCAGGATTCGACGCAATGATCGGCCCGGCATGTCCTCGCTTCCGCGTGCCCTTTCGGACCCGCGCTCCCGTGTTAGTCGAAGAGATAACGCAAAGCTAAGTGAGAATGGTTCTTACTTAGAACAAAGTTACCCGATGGTTTCGGCAGCGTCAATCCGACGCGAGGCCGAGCGTTTGCGCGGGCCATGCGGTCTTAAACGTCGCTCGACGCCCGCTCGACTGCGGGGACCAACAAGAAAATCGATGGATTCCCTGGCTGTGCCAGACGAGGTATCGGGCGTGCCTTCGCCTGCCCGTGCGCAGCAAGACAAGTTCGCCCTGCGTCGAAGCGAGGCGAGGAATCGCGACTTCAGCCGCGTTCGTAACGCCAGGCGTGAATCGCAAGCGCGAACCAGCCGGCGACCAACCCGACTCCGCCAACCGGAGTGATCACGCCGACCGCGTGTGGAGCACCCAGTGCGAGCGCGTAGAGACTTCCGCAAAAGAACACAATGCCGACAACGAACGCGATCGCGGCCGCACGAAGCGGCGGCGTTTCGCGAGTCCGTGCGATGCCACTGACGCCGAGCAAGACCAACGCGTGCCAGAACTGGTAGTCGACCGCGGTGTGCCACGTCTCGAGCGCGCGTTCGTCGAGCGAAGCGCGCAACGCGTGCGCGCCGAAAGCGCCGAGCGCGACCGCGACACCGCCGGCCAGCGCGGCGGCGAGCAGCGCCGCACGCGACAGGTTCATGACGAATACGCCGAGCGCATCGCACGCCGCTTGTGCGTAGCGGAATCTCTCCGCCATACACCAACGGCATGCGATGTCGGCCTTGGCTTCAACCCGCCTTCTTCGCCGGCGACACAGCCGGCTTCTTCGTTGCAGCCGGCTTCCTTACGTCCTTCTTCTCGTCCAGCGGCTTCAAGAGATCATCCATCGATTTGTTGATGTTCGCGAACTTGTACGCCGGCAGCACATACGTCCAATCCTTGAAACGCGTGTTGAGATCGGCGACTTCCTTGTCGAGCGCCGCGAGCTTCTGTACGCGATCTTTCGCTGGATCGGATACGGCCGTCGGCTTCGGCGGCTCAGCGGTCGCAGGCGCCTTCCCCTCAGCAGACTTCGATGCATCGGCCGCCGCCGCGCTTTTCTGCTGCGCCGCGACTTGTGCGTCGTAGTCCGACTTCGCTTTCGCCTGCTGCGCAGCGATGTGCTGGTTCGCGCGATCCGGATCGGCCGATGCGATGAACTGCGCATAATCCTTGCCGTCCTTTTCCCAGGCGACGAGATCGACGACGAGCCCGTCGAACGTCGCGAAGTGCGCCTTCAGCGGTTTGTCGCCGGGCGCAGCGTCCTTCGCCGCGATCACGTCGTCGAAACGCAATCCGCCCAAGGTCGATGCCAGGCCATTCACCGTGTACTCGGATCCCGCCTCGCGCCCTTTCGGCACGTCGGCGAGCTTGAAGTTCTGATCGCCCTCGGCCTCTTTGGCAGCGCGCACCGTCTTGCCGTCCGCGTGCGTGATCTCGACGACGGCGATGCGCGACGCCGCCACATCGGTCAGATCCTTGCGCAGCCAGTTTTCCGGCTTCTTGTCCACCGTGATGCTGCCGGAAGCAAGCCAGCTCTGCGCTTCGCCTTCGCGGCGAACGAACGTTCCGCCATGCGCGTTGCTGTTGCCGACGATCAGCTTGACCGCCGCGCCGAGTCCACCGAGCTCGATCTCGGTGCTCTTGGCATCCTTGCCTGCGACATCCTCGACGCCGAGCGTGGCGTACTTGTCCTTGTTCGCGGTTTTCTGCTCGATCAGCTTGGCGTCGGCGAGCTTGAGCAGGAATTCGCGCAGCTTGCCCGTGTCGGCAGCGAAGCCGCCTTTCTCGGCGATCGACCAGCCGCCGGCGCCGCGCGTCAACGTCGTGACCGGCTTGTTTTCGGCGCCGGTCACGATGACCTTGTCGACATCGTTGACGTGATCGCGCAAGCCCGGCACGAGGTACGCAGTCTCTTCGCCGCCATTCTCGCTGCGCGGCTGATTGGTGCGATTGAGGACGATCGCAATGACGATCGCCACCAGCGCGGCGACCGCGAGACCGATCAGAGTGTTGCGATTCATGCCACACCTCCCTGCGCGGCGCGGCGGCGCTGGTTGCGCCACCACGCGAATGCGAGCGCGGCGAACGTCACCAGCAGCGGCATAAGCACGATGTTCACCAGTTTCAATTTCGTGCCGAGCGCTTCGATCTCGGCATCGAGCTGGCGCCGCACCTGGCGCAGCTCCTTCCTGATTTCGACCTTGCGCTTGAGGAAGTTGTCGAGCTCGGATTTCTGCTCGGGCGAAAGAATCTGCGCCTGATCCGCCGTCTTCGCACTCTGCAGTTCGGTCAGCTTGTGCTCCGTATCGGTAAGCTCTTTCTGCAGCTCTTCTTCTTTGGCGCGGAAGCGCTCGTCGGCACTGCGCTTCAGCGCTTCGACGGTCGTGAACGGGCGCTGCGACGTGGCGCGGCCGCGGATCGATATCAAATCGCTCGATCCCGCCATGTTATCGAGCGCATTGACCGCAAAATCGCCGTTGTTCGCGAACGCGTTCATGAGTTTCTGGCCGAAGAACGGACGAATCTGCACCCACATGCGATCGGACAGTATGTCGGTGTCGGCAACCAGGATGATCTGGCCCTCGTCCTTGGATTCCTTGAGCGAACCGGCGTCGGTTCTTTCCGGAAACGCAGTCTTGAACTTGCCGGAGAGACGCGCGGCAACGATCAGATGTTCGCCGCCCGCCTTGTAATCGCTGTACAGCGCGTTCGGATCCTGCAACATGCGCAGGCGTTCCGACGGCACCGTCGTCGCGTCGCCGGTGGTCTGGATCAGCGGCGTCAGCTTTTCGTCCTTGACGTCTTTCGAAAGCTCGAAATAGCCGGCGGTCGAGACGTTGATCGATTCGAGATTCGCCGTGGTCACTTCGTCGCGATTGATGTCTTCCGACGTGAATCCGAGGATCGCCGGATGACGCACCGGCGCCTGGCCCTCGCCCATGCTGATCGGCAGCGCGCGCTGGCGGTCGAGCACGACTTTCTTCGGGTCGTATTCGATGCCCCACGCCTTGAACAGCTTGGGCAGGTCCGAGGACTTGTCGGCCATCATCGCCGCCATCGGATTGTTCGGATCGGCGCCCGAGTCGTCGAGTTCGGCGATCGGGTCGACGAACACGAGCAGGTGGCCGCCGCGCAGCACGAACTGATCGATGGCGTATTGCGCATCGTCGGGCAGCTGCTTCGGATGCACGACGACGAGCACGCCGATGTCCTTGTCGATCGACTTGAGATTCGCCGCGGTCAGCGGCTTGATATCGAACAGCTGCGACCATTGCTGGTCGATCGCCCAACCTTCGCGCATCTGGCGCGTCTGTGGATCGAAGGTGGCCGCGAGCGGCAGGCCGGAAAGCAAACCGACCACCGGTTTCTTGGCCAGGCTGAGCTCGTGGATCAGTTTTGCGACGTCGTATTCGAGGAACGATTCCTTGTCCGGCTGAAAGAACTGGATCACCGCCTGGCCGTTGGTCGAGTTGGTGCCGGCGAGGCCGAAGAAGATCTTCTCGCCCGCCGCGCCGACCGGCACGGACTGCAAGCCGAGACTCGCCGCGCGGTCCTCGTCTTCGGAGAACGGCAGCGGATCGATCAGCTCGAGCTTGATCTTGCCGCCGGAACGCGACGCCATTTCCTCGAGCATCTCGCGCACGCGCGTGTAATACGTGCGCAACTGCGGCAGATCCTGCGTGCCCTTGTCGGAAAAATACAAGATAGAGATTGATCGGCTCGTCGATCGAATTGATGATCTTCTTGGTGCCGTCGGACAGCGTGTAGAGATGGCTCTGCGTCAGATCGATGCGCGCACCGCGAAATACGACATTGACCAGGAGCATCACTGCGACGAACAGCACCGCCAAGCACGACGAGTGCGGTGCCGGAGAGCGCCTTGCGATTGAATGACATCGTGGGTCCCTCCTCAGGCCGCTTTCTTGTAGTCGATGACGACCGCGTTGGCGTACAGCCAGACGCCGATCATCAACAGGAAATAGATGAGATCGCGCATGTCGATCACGCCCTTGCTGATTGACGTGAAGTGGGTCAGGAAGCTGAGGCCCGACACCGCATCGACGACGCCTTGCGGTGCGATCGCGCGGAAGAAATCGAGCACCAGCGGAAAGCCGGCGAGCAGCAGCAGGAAGCACACGACAACGGTCAGGATGAACGCGATGACCTGATTGCGCGTCGACGCCGAAATGCACGATCCGATCGCGAGGAACGCACCCGCCATCAGCAGCGAACCGAGATAGCTCGCGAAAATCACGCCGTTGTCGGGACTGCCGAGATAGTTCACCGTGATCCAGATCGGGAACGTCAGCACCAGCGCGATCGCGATGAACGCCCATGCGGCGAGGAACTTGCCGAGCACGGCCTGCCACATCGTGACCGGCAGCGTGAGCAGCAGCTCGATCGTGCCGCTCTTGCGCTCCTCGGCCCATAAGCGCATCGAAACGGCGGGCACCAGGAACAGATACAGCCACGGATGGAAATTGAAGAACGGCTGCAGATCGGCCTGGCCGCGCTCGTAGAAATTGCCGAGATAGAACGTGAACGCGCCGGACAGAATCAGGAAGATCACGATGAAGACGTAAGCGACCGGCGTCGCGAAATAGCTCTTCAGCTCGCGCTTGAATACGGTGATGACGCCGCTCATGTGCGCGCCTCCTTGCCGGCTGCTTCCTGGGTGATCGTGCGGAATACTTCGTCCAGGCGTCCGCCTTCGAGGGCGAGTTCGCGTACGGAGACGCCTTGCGCTTTCAGCGCATCGCTCACTGCAATGAAGATGGCTCGCCCAGGTTTCGGGAACGCCGTGATGCGGCCGTCCTGCGGATCGACTTCGATCGCCGCGACATCGGCGACGCGCGCCAGCGCATCCTTCGCCGCACCGACATTTTCCGCGGTCAGCGACACCGCCTGGTGATAGCGCGAACGCGCTTCGAGCTCGCTCGGCTTGGCATCGGCGAGGATGCGTCCCGCGGCGATGATGATCGCGCGCGTGCACACCGCATGAACTTCTTCGAGAAGATGCGTCGACACGACGATCGTCTTGTCATGCGCCATCGCATTGATCAGGGTGCGCACTTCGTGCTTCTGGTTCGGATCGAGACCGTCGGTCGGCTCGTCGAGGATCAGCACGGGCGGATCGTGCAGGATCGCCTGCGCGAGACCGACGCGGCGCTTGAATCCCTTGGACAGCGTGTCGATCGGTTGCTCGAGCACGTGCTCCAGATGCAGCCGCGCGATCGCATCGTCCAGACGCTTGTCGCGCAGGTCGCCTTTCAGCTCGCGCACGTCGGCGATGAATTCGAGGAACTCGTGCACGGTCATTTCGCCATAGCTCGGCGCGCCCTCGGGCAGATAGCCGAGCACGCGCTTGGCCTGGAGCGACTGACTTTCGATGTCGAAGCCGCCGACCGACGCGCTGCCGGATGTCGGCGCGAGGAAGCCGGCCAGCATTTTCATCGTCGTCGATTTGCCGGCGCCGTTTGGGCCGAGAAAGCCGAGCACTTGTCCGGGCTCGACCTTGAAACTGATGCCGTCGACGGCGAGCAGATCGCCGTAACGTTTGCAGAGCTGTCGGGTTTCTATCATGGTCCGGTTCACCGTCATGTTGCAGGCGCGCGCGAAAAGCCCACACGCCCGCAATGGGTTTGGTTGATTCAGCGCTCGTCCGTGATCGCGAAAAATCAAGAAGCGGCCATCCATAGCCGCAGGTTCAAAAAAAACCGCACTCCGGGAATCCGCAATCATCCGGGCTGCAGCGCGAAAGCCGCAGCCGCCCTTCCGGCGGACGAAACGCGAGCACAGCGGAAGATACCGCAAGATCCGAGAAAAGTTCCCCGCCGCGCAACGGCCGGGCGATTCGAGCTATCGAATGGCCGCCTGCGCGGCTGCGTTTACATGTGCACCGCGATCATCGAGCGCGAGCGGCCTCTGCGGCGCCGGATAACGACGTCCGGGCCGCAGCGGCCGGAAACAAGGCGTGCTGGCGTAGAACTCGCCGGACTGCGCTCCCTCGTGCCAGCCCGGGATTCCGGCGAGCGGCAACGGCCGCAACTCTTGCGGATCGGCGAGCCGTCGCCCTTCCACGATCGCCCGCGCGATCGACACTTCGGCGTCAGGCCACGAGGCGATGACGGCCTCGCGACTGCACTCTGCGATGTCGTCGGCGTCGACCTGCACGGCCAGCGCCTTCGCGACCGGAAGCTCGCCGTGCTCGATCGCGAAATCGAATAGCGCGTGTCCGACGACGGTCACTGCTATGCGCGCGCCCCACGCTTCGCGATGCGTCCGGAACAACGCGGACCAATCGTGCGCGTCCCACGCGTTCACGAGTTCCGCATCGGACAACCATACGATCGCGCCCGCTTCATCGAAGTGCGTCAGCGCGCACTGCCCACGCGTGCGCTGCTTTGGCCCGACGCGCGCGATGTCGGCGACCTGACGAGCATTCATCGCGCGCTTGAGCGCTTCGTGGCCGAGCCAGATCAACGCGTTGAACGCATCGTGCGTGTCGTTCTCGCGCGAGGCAATCCGACCGAGCCGTGCGATGCGTTCTTCGTAGTGCAGGCCGTCGGCGAGAAGCTCGGGCGTCTGCATCACGAAGCGGAGGTCCGCACCGCCGCGACGCGACCTGAGCAGATCATTCCAGCGCTCGACCGGACCCGAAAAGTATTGTTCGAACGGCGCAACGCCGGCGAATAGCGGGTGACCCGGAAACGCGATGCGGCAAGGCGACTGGAAATGCTCGGCCGTGCGTGCAGGCGCGCGTGTCATGCGGCACGCATCAAGTCGCGATGCGCGCGACGAGGTCATGCTCGTCGGCGTGAATCACATCGACCTCGACGAACTGCCCGGACCGCAGCTTCTGCCCATCGTCGATGCGCACGATGCCGTCGATCTCCGGAGCATCCGCCTTCGAGCGCGCGATAGCGCCGTCGCCATCGACTTCGTCGACGATCACCGTGATGCGCGAACCCACCTTGCGTGCAAGACGCATCGCGGAGATCTCGGCCTGCACTTCCATGAAGCGCTCAAGCCGCTCTTCCTTGATCTCTTCCGGCACGGGATCGGGCAACGCATTCGCCTTCGCGCCATCGACCGGCGAATACGCGAACGCGCCGACGCGGTCGAGCTCGGCCTCGCGCAGAAATGCGAGCAGCTCCTCGAATTCGACTTCGGTTTCGCCCGGGAAACCGACGATGAACGTGCTGCGCACGGTCAAGTCCGGGCACGCGGCTCGCCACGCGTGCACGCGCGCCAGCACTTTGTCGACCGCACCCGGACGTTTCATCAGCTTGAGTATGCGCGGGCTCGCATGCTGGAACGGGATATCCAGATACGGAAGGATGCGCCCTTGCGCCATCAGCGGAATCACGTCGTCGACGTGCGGATACGGATACACGTAATGCAGGCGCACCCACACGCCGAGCTCGGCGAGACCGCGGCAAAGTCCGGTCATGCGCGTGTCGTATGCGCTGCCGCGCCACTCGCGCGAGGCGTATTTGAGATCGACGCCGTATGCGCTCGTGTCCTGCGAGACGACCAGCAGTTCCTTGACGCCGCCCTTCACAAGTTTTTCGGCCTCGATCAGCACTTCGTCGACCGGACGCGAAACGAGATCGCCGCGCATCGATGGAATGATGCAGAACGTGCAGCGATGATTGCAGCCTTCCGAAATCTTGAGATAGGCGTAGTGCCTGGGCGTCAGCTTGACGCCGACGCCGTCGATGAACGCGTCGCCCAGGCGACGCGTCGGCGGCACCAAATCCAGAAACGGATCGTGCTTTGGCGGCAGCGCCGCGTGCACCGCATTCATGACGCTTGCATAGTCCTGCGGACCGCTGATCGATAGCACGTCCGGATGCGCATCACGGATCAGATCGGCGCGCTTGCCGAGACATCCGGTCACGATGACCCTGCCGTTTTCTTCGAGCGCTTCGCCGATCGCATCGAGCGATTCGGTCACCGCCGCGTCGATGAAGCCGCAGGTATTGACCACGACCACGTCGGCAGCATCGTAGCTCGGCACGATGTCGTAGCCCTCGACGCGCAATTGCGTCAAAATGCGTTCCGAATCTACGAGGGCTTTCGGACAGCCGAGGCTGACGAAGCCGACCTTGGGATTGCGTGCGGACATTGGGAAAACTGAACGGGGATTCTCCGTAGTTTACCGTCCGCGCATCGGCTCCGGGCAGCACAGGAACCGACGACGGCGGCGCGAACGGGCAAAATCGCGCATGATGTGCGTGTGTCGCTGCGCGAAGGGACGTGCGGCGCGACCGGGGGGATCCGTGAAACAAGCTCGCCAGCCGGGAAACCGGCGCGATCGCCGCGTGCGGCTGTGCGCGGCCGTCGTCTGCCTCGCCATCGCGGCGACGATCGATTCGCGCATAGAGGCGAAAGCGGCAGACGGCGAGGTCTTTCCGCGCGCCGTCGCGGCCGCGTCGGCGTTGCATTTCGCACAGACGATCGCCGACACGCTGAAGACGCCAGTCGCGACCGCTCTCGTTCATAGCGTCGGCGGCGCGACCGCCGATGCGTGGACCGCGTGGATCGCGGGAAATCTCTTTTCGGCCGTCGGCGCGATGGCCGCCGCGGACGACGAATGGCGGCGCGTCGCGGAGATCGCACAACGCAACGGCAACGCCGACGAACTTGCCGGCGCGCTCGCGCAGCGCGTCGAGATCGCCCTGTCCGAAGGTGACTACGCACGTTGCCAGGCCCTCGCCGAACAACTTGCGCTCGTAGCCGACGCCAGCGGCAACCAAATCCAGTCGGCGTTCGCCGAAGCGAATCTCGGCGTGATCGAGCGGCGGCGCGGCCATCTCGATGGCGCGCTTTCGCACCAGGAACGCGCGCTGGAGCTCTATCGTTCCGCGGCCGATCCGTTCGGGACGGCGCAATCGCTGACGAATCTCGCGACCGTTTATCGCGATCGCGGCGATTTCGCCAAAGCGCTCGACATGGCGCTCGAAGCCGTCGCGCTGCGCGAGCAGACCGCAGACAAGCTCGAGATCGCGTATCGCAACGCGGGTCTGCTTTACCGCGAAATCGAAGACGCCACGACCGCACGCTCGTATTTCGAGCGCGCACTGACGGTCGCGGCGAAACAGGGCAATCCTGCCGCCTATTCGCCCGTCGTCGGCGCCTACGCAGGATTGCTCAACGATCTCGGCGAATTCCCGGCCGCCGAATCGGCCGCCGAAGAAGCGCTCGCCATCGATCGCGCGCTCGGCGATCGGCCGCATCAGGGACTCGAACAACTCGAAATCGGACGCGCGTTGCTCGGCCAGCACCGCAACGACGATGCCACGACCGAACTCGAAGCCGCGCTTGCACTCGGCCGCGAGCTCGGCCAACGCGAGATCGTCGCACGCTCGCTGCTGCATCTCGCCGAGATCGCGCTGATCGACCACGATCGCCTGCGCGCGCACGGCCTGCTCGATGAAGCAATCGCCGGCCTCGAAGCCGCGCGCTTGCGCCCGCAGCTCGCGCTCGCATACGCATTGCGCGAACAGCTCGCGCGCGCCGAGCACGACGATGCCGATGCGCTTCGTTTTGCACACAAATACGCAGCCGAGCGCGAAGAATTGCTCGGCATCCGCGCGAGCCGCCAGCTTGCCGCACTGGAAACGAAGCACGCGCGCGAAGAAGGCGAGCAGCGCTTTGCGCTGCTATCGAAAGACAACGAGCTCCAGGCCGCGCTGCTCGCAAAACAGCGTCTCGAACGCCGCCTCGGTCTCATCGCGATGGCTGGCCTCGCCGCGCTGCTGCTCCTGATGGCCTGGCGTTTTATCGGCGTGAATCGTCTCAATCGCGCGCTGTCACGACGCAACACCGAAATCGAAAGGCAGCGCATTGCGCTCGCCAAGGCGAACGGCAAACTCGAACAGCAAGCCGCCGAGCTCTATCAAGCTGCGATCACCGACTCGATGACCGGTGTCGCCAATCGCGCGCACAGCATCCATCGACTCATGCAAGCCATCGACGAATGTTCACGCGACGGCCGCGAACTGGCCGTCCTCCTCATCGACTTCGACAATTTCAAGCAGATCAACGATCTCCACGGCCACCTGTTCGGCGACACCGTACTGGTCGCCGGCGTCGATGCGATGCGCCGCTGCCTGCGTCCCGGAGACCTCCTCGGCCGCGTCGGCGGCGAGGAATTCGTCGCCATCGTTCCCGACTGCGACGCCGACACCGTGATCGCGCTCGCCGAACGTTTGCGCACACGGGTCGCCGAAAAACTTGCCGAACAGATTCCAGAACTTTCGTTCACCGCCACCGTCAGCATCGGCGTGGCGCGCCTCGCGCAACTCGAACCGCCGCCGAGACTCGAAGCATTGCTCGAAGCCGCGGACAAGGCGCTCTACGCGGCGAAGAGTGCGGGGCGCAATCGCGTGCAGCGCTACGCGGCGTAGGTTGTCTTGTGTCTTCCGTGCACCGCGCTTCGAGCATGTTCGTGATCCTCGCAGAGGCGGAGATGCGGTTTTGCCTTTTCGGTCTTTGGCGCTTCGCGAGGGCCGACTCACGTCCCTGTGTGGTTCCGTCCGCCCTTCGCCGCGGCACAGAGGGGCCCAAGGTCAAGTGCGAGGCCAGACGCAGAGATCTGCACGTCGCTTCTACTCTTGCTTCTGCGGGCAGGACGGCCGCGCTCTGCTCCTACCGGGTCCCTCTCGGCCGCGGCGAGGGCGCGTAGGGAAAAGCCCGAAGGGGCGCGCGCACGATGCGCACGCGTTCGCTGTCGGCACATGGACGTGCCGTCAGCGAACCTCCGGAGCGCCCTCGCGGAGTCGCCGGGCACGATGCCCGGCGACCGCGGCCGTGTGGGTGCCCTTTCTCTTGGTTACTTCTCTTTGGGCAAGCAAAGAGAAGTGACCCGCTCGCAGGGATGGCGAGCGGAAACCACAAGGACGTGAGCCGGCTATCGCCAAACGCCACAGACCAAAAAAGAGCAGAAGCCAAGACACCGGATACCGGCCTTCTCCAGGATGACGCGCCTTACTGGTGACACGACCCACCGAACCGCAACGACAACCACGACCAGCCAAACCCGCCCAAACACTTTCAAGCAGGCCCTCCCAGACGTACGCTCCCCACACAAGAAACAAACCGAGAACCCCATGGGCGAGCACATCCAACTCAACACCTCCACCACGCAATGCATCGGCGCCTATCTCGCCAAACCGGATGCCAAACCAAAAGGCGGCATCGTGGTCGTGCAGGAAATCTTCGGCGTGAACCAGCACATGCGCAACGTCACCGATCGCTTCGCGGCGAACGGGTATGTCGCGATCGCGCCCGCATTGTTCGATCACATTGAAACGGGCGTCGAGCTCGGCTACGACGATGCAGGATTCAAGCGCGGGCGCGAGCTCGTCGGAGAAATCAGCTTCGATCGTGCGATCGAAGACGTCGCCAGTGCCGCGGAATCGATTCGTTCGGCGGGACGCATCGGTTGCGTCGGCTACTGCTGGGGCGGCACCGTCGCATTCCTCGCGGCGACGCGGCTCGCGATGCCTGCCGTGAGTTACTACGGCGCGCGCAACGTGAAATTCCTCGACGAGCGGCCGAAAGCGCCCGTGCAGTTTCATTTCGGCGGGCGCGATTCCTCGATTCCGCCCGAGGCGGTGCAACGGCATCGCGAAGTGCTTCCCGATGCCGAGATCTATACCTATCCGACAGGACATGCGTTCGATCGCGACGTCGATCCCGACGTCTACGACGCGGCGAGCGCGAAGCTCGCGCTGGAGCGCACGCTCGCGTTCTTCGCACGCCATCTCGCCGCGGCATGAGCACGCGTTTCGCGCTCGATCCGCGCCTCGTCGCCGACACGCACGCGATCGGCGAATTGGAGCTGTCGCGCCTCGTGTTGATGGACGATGTGCGGTTTCCGTGGCTGATCCTCGTGCCGCGCATCGCCGGTGCGCGCGAGCTTATCGATCTCGACGAGCGTGATCAGCACGCGCTGCTCGGCGAAATCAATCTTGTCGGTCGTGCGCTCGAAACAATGTTCAAGCCCGACAAACTCAATGTCGCCGCGCTTGGCAACGTCGTTGCGCAATTGCACGTGCATGTGATTGTGCGTTTCTCCGGCGATGCCGCCTGGCCGCGACCGATCTGGGGCTGTGGCGAGCGAGTAGCCTATGCGGAAGCCGAGCGCGCATCGCGCATCGCCGGGATCCGCGCGGCATTGCGTGACGTTCTCACATGAGCGGCCGCGCGACACCCGATCGCGACTTCTCGATCGAGTCGCTCGGCGAGACGATGCTACTACTGCGTTTCGGTACAAGCCTCGATGCCGCAGTGAACGCACGCGTGCACGCGGCTTCGGCGATGCTGCGCGCGGCGCGCCTGCCCGGGATCGTCGACATCGTGCCGGCCTACGCCACGCTCGGCCTGCACTACCAACCTTCGGCGTGGATCGATGGGCAGGGTGGATCGCCTGCGCTGCACATCACCACCGCCGTGCAAGCGATCTTTCGCGCGCCGCCCGCGCAGGTGCATCGCGAAACCGCGGCGATCGAGATTCCAGTCTGCTACGGCGGCGAGTTCGGTCCGGATCTGGGAGAGCTTGCGCGCCACGCCGGACTTGACGCCGCGGAAGTGATCGCGCGGCACACGGCCGGAATCTACTGCGTTGCAATGCTCGGATTCGCGCCGGGTTTTCCATATTTGTTCGGCCTCGATCCGGCATTGCACATGCCGCGTCGCGCGAGCCCTCGCACGCGCGTGCCGGCGGGATCCGTAGCGATTGGCGGCGCGCAGACCGGCATTTATCCCTCGGAACTTCCGGGCGGCTGGCAACTCATCGGTCGCACGCCGGCCACGCTGTTCGACACTCGGCGCGACCCGCCGGCTCTGTTGATGCCCGGCGACACCGTCCGCTTCGTGCCCATCGAGGCGAAGCAATTCGCGGAGCACGCGCCGTCGTGACGATCGACGTAACGCGACCGGGGCTATTGACGACGCTGCAGGATCGCGGTCGTCACGGCTGCGCGATGCTCGGCGTCGGCTGCGCCGGCGCGATGGACGATGTCGCGTTGCGGCTGGCGAATGCGCTCGTCGGCAACGAAGCCGATGCGGCCCTCCTCGAAATCACGCTGATCGGCCCGCGGCTTCGCTTCGACAGCGCAGCGACGATCGCGCTGACCGGCGCGGAGTTTCCTGTGCACATTGGCCGAAACGAAATGCCGATGTGGCAGCCGGTCGATGTCGAAGCGGACGCCGAGCTCGAGATCGGCACGGCACGGCGCGGCTCGCGCGCATATCTCGCAGTTGCCGGCGGATTCGCCGCCGAGCCGGTGCTCGGCAGCCTTGCCACGGATGTCAACGCGCGACTCGGCGGGTTCGACGGTCGTCCGCTGCGCGAGCACGATCGGCTCTTGATCAATGATCTGGGCGCGGACGACACGATGCGCGTGCACGAGAAATCCCGCGCAGCGTCGCAGGCAAAATCCGCGCGCTGGTCGCTCGATCCGCGTCCGTGGTTGGACACCGATACCGCGTCGCCGATCCGGCTGATGCGCGGCAGCCATTTCGGTGCACTCGACGCGGCATCGCGCGCGGCGTTGTTCGCAAAGAATTTTCGCATCGCGGCGGATTCGAATCGCGTCGGCTTCCGGCTCGACGCCGTGCGCCTTGAACTCGCAGCGCCGCTCGAACTCGTCAGCGAGCCGCTCGCGGCCGGCACATTGCAGCTGCCGCCCGGCGGACAACCGATCGCCCTGATGGTCGAGCATCCGACGATCGGCGGCTATCCGCGCATCGGGCAGATCGCGGCGGTGGATCTGCCTCGCCTCGCTCAGCGGCGGCCTGGTGATCCCGTGCGTTTCGCCGAAATCGATCTCGACGAGGCGCAAACGCGCTATCTTGAACGCGAACGCGAACTCGAGCGCCTGATCGCTGCGATCGGCGAACGCCTCGGTGCATGAAGACGATCGATCTCAACTGCGACATGGGCGAGTCATTCGGTGCCTGGACCATGGGCCAGGACGCCGATGTGCTGCAATACGTTTCGTCGGCGAACATCGCGTGCGGATTCCATGCCGGCGATCCGGCGACGATGCGGCGCACGGTGGCGGCGGCGGTCGCACGCGGCGTCGCGGTCGGAGCACATCCGTCGTTACCCGATCTCGCCGGTTTCGGTCGCCGCGAAATGCGTGTTTCGGTCGACGACGCGTACGCTTTGACGCTGTATCAGATCGGCGCGCTCGCCGCGATGGCGCGCGCGGCGGGTGCCAAGCTCTCGCACGTGAAACCTCATGGCGCGCTCTACAACATGGCGGCGAGGGACCGCGCGCTCGCCGACGCGATCGCTGCGGCCGTGCGCGATTTCGATGCGGGCCTGATCCTCGTCGGCCTCGCTGGCAGCGAATTGCCGCGTGCGGGCGAAGCGGCCGGGCTTGCGGTCGCGCACGAGGCTTTCGCCGATCGGCGCTACGAAGCCGACGCCTCGCTGATGGCGCGCGGAAAAACGGGCGCCGTCATCGACGACGTCGACGGCGCCGTCGCGCAGGCCATCGCGATCGCGACACGCGGCGAAGCCGATGGTCCGAATGGAAAAGTGCGTATCCGCGCGGACACGATCTGCGTTCACGGCGATCGACCGGACGCGGCACTGTTCGCGCGCCGATTGCGGCACGATCTCGAAGCCGCCGGCGTCGTGATCGTACCCATCGCATCGGGACGCCACGCTTGAACGCGTGGCCGCTGCTCGGCGTCGCGGTGGTCGTCGCGGGTTTCGCATTGCGTCGCAACCCGGTGCTCGTCGTGGTGATTGCCGGTGTCGTCAGCGGCGTCGCATCCGGCATGGGCGTCGGCGATCTGCTCGCGCTGCTCGGCACGTCGTTCGCGAGCAATCGCGTGCTGCTGCTGTTCACGTTGACCCTGCCGGTGATTGGTCTCCTCGAACGTCATGGTCTGCGCGAGCGTGCGCAGGCATGGATCGCCGGCTTCCGACGGTTGTCGCTGGCGCGCCTGCTCGTTTCGTATCTCGCGCTGCGCCAGCTCTTTTCGATGTTCGGTTTGATCGACATCGCGGGGCATGCGCAGACCGTGCGTCCGCTGATTGCGCCGATGAGCGAATCGGCCGCGGCGCGCCATGCGCCGCTCGATGACGCAGCACGTGCTCGCGTGCGCGCGCTTGCGGCCGCGACCGACAATATCGGCCGTTTCTTCGGCGAAGACGTGTTCCTTGCGTTCGGCGCGGTGCTGCTGATCCAGCGTTTCTACGATAGTCAGGGCATCCATCTCGAGCCGTTTGCGATCGCGTTGTGGGCGCTGCCGACCGCAATCGCGGCGTTCTTCATTCACGCGGCGCGCATTCTTTGGGTGCAGCGCAGCCTCGCGCGTGGCAGGCGCGCCGAAACAGCGTCGGAAGTCGGTGATGCTGCGGGTTGAACACATCTATTGGCTGATCGGCGGATTCCTGCTGGTCGCGGCGGCGATGGACGCGCGCGTGCGGCGCTGGAGCGCGTCGGCGTTCTGGGCCGTGCTGGCAACGCCGTTCCTGTTCGGCGATGCGATCCTCGGCGCTGCGCAAAGCGGCACGCGCTGGCCGGCACAGGCGACGGGCGTCGGTCTTGTCGCGCTTGGCATTCTCGCGGCGCGCGGCAAGTTGCGCACGCACGAGGATTCGCCCGAGGCGCAGGCGCAACGTCGCGAATCCGCGCAGCGTTTCGGCAACCGGTTGTTCGTGCCCGCGCTCGCGATTCCGTTCGTGACGGTTGCTCTGGTGCTCGCCGCGCCGTACCTGCGCTGGAACGCGTCGCCGTTGATCGATCCCGCGCAGACGACGCTCATCTCGCTCGGCGTTGCGTGCGTGATCGCGCTCCTGATCGGATTGCGCATGACGCGCGCGCCGTTTTCACAGGCGCTCGGCGAAGGCCGACGCCTGCTCGATGCGCTCGGTTGGGCGGCGTTGCTGCCGATGGTGCTGGCGACGCTCGGCAGCGTGTTCGCGGCGACCGGCGTCGGCGATTCGATCGCCGCGATCGTCGGCGCGGTGATTTCCGCCGACAATCGCGCCGCGTGCCTTTTCGCGTTCGCACTCGGGATGGTCGCGCTGACCGTGATCATGGGCAACGCATTCGCTGCGTTTCCGGTCATGATGGCGGGTGTCGGCCTGCCGCTGCTCGTGTTGCGTCATCACGCGAATCCCGCCGCGCTCGGCGCGATCGGCATGTTGACCGGCTATTGCGGAACGTTGCTGACGCCGATGGCGGCGAACTTCAACATCGTGCCGGCCGTGCTGCTCGAGCTTCCGGATCAGTACGGCGTGATCCGCGCGCAATGGCCGACGGCGGTCGTGCTGCTGGCAATGAATCTCGTGCTGATGTGGACGCTGGTGTTTCGATGAGCGCAGAACCCACGGTACTTCTCACCGGATTCGAGCCGTTCGGCGGCGAGCGCATCAATCCTTCGCGCGAGCTCGTGCGCGTGCTGGATGGCGAGATCGTCAACGGCCATCGCGTGACAACGGCCGTCCTGCCGGTGGTTTTTTCCTCGACGCTGCCGATGCTCGAAGCGCTGCTGGAAACGCATCGGCCGATGCTGGCGTTGGCGATCGGCCAGGCCGGCGGGTGCAGCGCGCTTTCGATCGAGCGCGTCGCGGCCAATCTGATCGACGCGCGCATTCCCGATGGCGCCGGCCGGCAACCGGTCGACGAGCCGGTGATCGCAGGCGCGCCGGATGCGTATTTCTCGACGCTGCCGGTGAAAGCGATGCTGGCACGGCTGCGCGCGCTCGGCATTCCGGCCACGCTATCGCAAAGCGCGGGACTCTACGTCTGCAACCAGGTGTTTTTCGCGCTAGCGCATCTTGTCGCGACGCAGTATCCGGGCGTGCGCGCGGGATTCGTTCACGTGCCGTGGCTGCCGGAACAGGCGGCGCGTCATCACGGGCAGCCGAGCATGGCGCTTGCAACGATGGTCGACGGCGTTCGCGCGGCGCTCGAGTGCGCGATCGCGACGCGACGGGATTTGCGCGTCGCGGGTGGCGACATGCATTGATTTCTCGGCCGTTTTGCGAGTCCTCTCGCAACGCCCCGGCACTGTGCTCCGTTGGCGCGATCGCAGGGCAAGATCGATACCGCGCAATCCGCGAGTCGGGCCAGCAACGCGACTCGGCCTGGAGCTCTCAGCCGCCGGCGACCAGCGGCTTCAAGTCGCCGCCGTCCTCTTCGAACGCTTCGATCTGCAGCGTCTTGGCGCTCGAGCTGATGGCCTGCTTCTGCGCATCGTCGGCACCGTGTCGCAGAACGACGCCGGTGATGTGCTCGTCGTCGCGCAGCTCGCCGAGGTAGCCGTACAGCTCGACCTTACCCATCGTGTAGCCGTTGATCGAGAACTTTTCGCCCTTTTCGGGCTTGACCCACGCCCGATTGTCGCGAACGTCGCCGCGCGCGAAGGCCGCGGCCGCTGTCACGAGACCGAGGGCGAGAATCGCAATCCGCACGATCTTGATCATGATGTTGAGCTCCGTTGGTGAACTACTTCTTGCCCGCTTCGGGCTTCGGCGCATTTTCGTCCGGCTCTTTCACCTGCGCGCGGAGCTCGGAGATGGTGCCGTCCTTCGCCTGCATGAAGGCGCGAATCTTGAGCTGATAGGCGACGCGCGCGAGCGCGATGATGTGCTCGTTCTTTATGCGCTCCTTCTCGCCGCGCTTGACGATGACCGTCGCGACCGGAAGGTTCTGATCCTTGCGATAGCGCAGCGCGCTGCGCAGGTCCTCTTCGGTCAGCGGTGCGCCGTCGTAGTCGAACTGGTTGTCCTTGTCGGCGATCAGCGTGACGTCGAAACTTGGCGGGATGTTCGCGGCCTGGGTCAGCAGATCCTTGCTGACGCCGCGGCCGCCGCAGGCGGAAAGCGCGAACGCGGCCGCACAGACCAGCGCCGCCAGCCACGGGATCGGCTTGCTGAAAAGATTCCGCATATCCGAACACTCCCGGAAACTCGAAAAAAGGACCGCAAGGTTACCACCGCCGTCCGCTGCCGGCATGCCGACGGGTTGCCGCGGGTTCAGGCGTGCGGCAGCGTGACGCCGCGCTGGCCCATGTATTTGCCGCCGCGGTCTTTGTAGCTCGTTTCGCATTCCTCGTCGGATTCCAGAAACAGCATCTGGGCGACGCCCTCGTTGGCGTAGATCTTCGCCGGCAGCGGCGTCGTGTTGGAGAACTCGAGCGTGACGTGGCCTTCCCATTCCGGCTCGAGCGGCGTGACGTTGACGATGATTCCGCAACGCGCATAGGTGCTTTTACCGAGGCAGATCGTCAGCACTTTGCGCGGAATGCGGAAATATTCGACCGTGCGCGCGAGCGCGAACGAGTTCGGCGGAATGATGCAGACGTCGGATTTGATATCGACGAAACTGCGCTCGTCGAAATTCTTCGGATCGACGATCGTCGAATTGATGTTGGTGAACACCTTGAACTCGTCGGCACAGCGCACGTCGTAGCCGTAACTCGACGTGCCGTACGAGATCAGCCGCTGGCCGCCGTTCTGCTTGACCTGGCCTGCTTCGAACGGTTCGATCATTTTTTGCTGTTCCGCCATTCGGCGAATCCAGCGGTCGGACTTGATGGTCATGCGCGTGTCTGCGGGCGGAAGGGGTCTATTCTAGTCGGACTGCGCGTGAATCGGACTGCGCGGAGATCGCAGCGCGCACTTCCCCTCTTCCGCTTGCAGGAGAGGGCTGGGTGAGGGCAAGCAGGTTCAACCTCGCAGGAAACTGTGCTCCGACTTCCCTCAGCCTATCCTCTCCCGCAAGCGGGAGAGGGGAAGTGCACGATTCACGTGGTGAGAGCGGTTGGAGTCGCCTAGGTGTTCTGCACGACGATCTTCGGAAACTGGATCGCCTTATTCCGCGCGCGCAGCGCAAGACGCGCCGCGGCGTTGCGCGCGATCTCGCGGTAGCGCCTGGCGATATCGGAATCGGGCATCGCGACGACGCTCGGCGTGCCGCCGTCGGCCTGTTCGCGGATGCGGATGTCGAGGGGCAGCGCGCCCAGCAACGGTACGTCGTATTGCTCGGCCATGCGCGCGCCGCCGCCTTGGCCGAAGATGTGCTCTTCATGGCCGCATTGCGAGCAGATGTGCGTTGCCATGTTCTCGATGATGCCGAGGATCGGCACATCCACTTTCTGGAACATCTTGAGCGCCTTCTTCGCGTCGAGCAGCGCGATGTCCTGCGGCGTCGTCACGATGATCGCGCCGGACACCGGCACGCGCTGGCAGAGCGTCAGCTGAATGTCGCCGGTGCCGGGCGGCAAGTCGATGATGAGGTAATCGAGGTCGGACCAGTTCGTTTCGCCAAGCAGCTGCTGCAACGCCTGCGTGACCATCGGTCCGCGCCAGATCATCGCGGTGTCTTCCTCGATCATGAAGCCGATCGACATGACCTGGATGCCGTGATTGGTTTTCGGCTCGATGCGCTTGCCGTCCTTCGAATCCGGGCGTCCGGAAATACCGAGCATGCGCGGCTGGCTCGGACCGTAGATGTCGGCGTCGAGGACGCCGACGCTGGCGCCTTCGGCTTTGAGCGCGAGCGCGAGATTCGCCGCGACCGTGGATTTGCCGACACCGCCCTTGCCCGACGCGATAGCGATGATGTTCTTGACGTTCGGCAGCGGCGTCAGGCCTTCCTGCACCACGTGGGCGTGCACGCGCGAGGACACGCTGACGGCCGCGTGCGCAATCTCGGGGTCGGCTTCGAGCGCGCGCTTGATCGTTTCGGCGAGATCGGTTTGCGTCGACAGCGCGGGATATCCAAGCTGGATATCGACGGAAACGTCGTTGCCGGATACGCCGACGCCGCGTAGCGCGCCATTGGCGACAAGATCGGTGCCGGTGTGCGGATCGACGACGCCGGCCAGGATGCGCCGGGCGTGCGCCTCGAGGGTTTCGCTCATCAACGGAGGTCGTGCGGAGAGAGCGCGTATTATGCCAGTCCGCGCTGCAGCGCGCCTTGACGCGCGCTGTCGGCAACGGCAAGTTGCGGTCGTCATTTCGAGGAGAACGCCATGTCGCTGCGCTGCCAAGTGATCGCTTTCGCCGCCGCATCGCTGCTGTGCATGCGTGCGTTCGCCGCCGACGCGACGCCGGTCGGCGTCTGGAAGACCATCGACGACAAGACCGGCAAGCCGAAGTCGCTGGTCGAGATCATGGTGCAAGACGGCCAGTTGACCGGCAAGGTCAAGGAAGTGCTGCAGTCCGATCAGGGCCCGAATCCGGTCTGCAAGGAATGCGAAGGTGAACGCAAGGATCAGCCCATCACCGGCATGACCATCGTCTGGGGCATGAAGAAGAACGGCGACGAGTGGAGCGGCGGCCAGATCCTCGATCCGAAGAACGGCAAGATCTATGGCTGCAAGATGCATCTGACCGACAACGGGCAGAAGCTCGAAGTGCGTGGGTTCATCGGCTTCTCGTTCCTCGGGCGCAGCCAGACGTGGGAGCGGCAGGCCGAGTAGGCGTATCGCGGCAGTCCCATCCGCGACAGGCGGACACTCGCCGAGCCAGACGAAATCCGGCATTTCCCTCGCCTTTCGCGGAGGCGCTGACGTCGCGTGCAATAATTCCGCCTTGCAGCAGCATCGCGGAAGCCGCCACGGATGAATTCGCCGTTCAACAAGAAACGCATCCTCGTCAGCAACGCCCTGCCCTACGCCAATGGCCCGATCCATCTCGGGCACATGCTCGAGAATATCCAGACCGATATCTGGGTGCGGGCGATGCGGATGGCCGGGAATGAGGTGCACTACGTCTGTGCGGACGATGCGCACGGCACATCGATCATGCTGCGCGCGGAGAAAGAAGGCATCACGCCGCAAGCGCTGATCGCGGGCGTGCTCGAGCAGCACAAGCGCGACCTGCGCGATTTCGGCGTCGAGCATGACTATTACTCGACCACGGACAGCCCGTCGAACCGCGATCTCACGTATCGCATCTGGAATGCGCTGGTCGCCGCGGGGCACACCGAGTCGCGGCCGGTCAAGCAGCTTTTCGACCCGGTCAAGGAGATGTTTCTGCCGGATCGCTTCATCAAGGGCGAATGTCCGAACTGCCACAGCAAGGACCAGTACGGCGATTCGTGCGAGGTGTGTGGCAAGACGTACAACCCGACGGACCTGATCGAGCCCTATTCGGTCGTTTCCGGCGCGAAGCCGATCGAAAAGGAATCGACGCATTTCTTCGTCAAGCTCGCTGACTTCGAAGCGATGCTGCAGACCTGGCTGAAAGAGCGCGAACGCGAAGGCGGATTGCAGAGCGAAGTCGTCAACAAACTCCAGGAATGGTTCGCCGACGGCTTGCGCAGCTGGGACGTATCGCGCGACGCGCCATATTTCGGCTTCGAGATTCCCGGTCAGCCCGGCAAGTTTTTCTATGTCTGGGTCGATGCGCCGATCGGATATCTCTCATCGTTCCGCGACTATTGCGCTGCGCACAACGCGAAGCATCCGCAAGCGCCGATCCGTTTCGAGGACTACGTCGAGCGCGATCCCGCCGCGAAAGCCGGCACCGAAATGGTGCACTTCATCGGCAAGGACATCATTTATTTCCACACGCTGTTCTGGCCCGCGATGCTGCGCGGCGCGGGACTGCGCACACCCACCGCGGTCTATGTGCACGGCTTCATGACAGTCGATGGCGCGAAGATGTCGAAATCGCGCGGCACCTTCATCAATGCGCGCACGTATCTCGACCATCTCGATCCGGATTATCTGCGCTATTACCTGGCGACGTTGCTCGGTCCGACCCTCGCGGATATCGATCTGGATTTGAAGGCGTTCGAGGAGCGCGTCAATTCGCATCTGGTCGGCAAGTGGGTCAACATCGCGAGCCGCACCGCGGGTTTCGTGCTCAAGTTCTTCGATGGAAAACTTGCCGATTCGCTGCCGGATGCCGAGCGCGAACGGTATGCTGCTGCCGTCGACACACTTAAGGCATGCGAAGCGCTTTATGAGGCGCGGGACTACGCCGCCGTCACGCGTCTGATCGTCACGGTGGCCGACGAAGCGAATGGCTACGTGGCGGAGAAGGCACCCTGGCTGCTTGCAAAGGTTGATGCCCGGCGTGCCGAGCTGCACGTCGTCTGCACGTTGGCGATCAATTACTTTCGATTGCTTTCGACCTATCTTGCGCCGATCGTGCCCGCGATGGCGCGTCTGGTGGCCGACAATTTCCTTGGCATCGCAGTGAGCGACTTTCGCGCTGCCAATGCGCTGCTGCTCGGCCACGCCATCCGTCCATTCGCGACGCGTATCGATCGCATCGATCCGAAGAATATCGTGGCAATGATCGAAGCTTCGAAGGAATCTTTAAAACCAACCGAGACGGTCCCGTCGGCCGGTGCCAGTGGCGCGCAGACCGCGGCGGCGACTACGGCGCAATCCCCAGGTGTGTCGTCTTCTCAAAGCACGGACGCGAAAAATGCGACGGATCAGGCGCCGATGACCACGATTTCGATCGACGATTTCGCGAAACTCGACCTTCGCATTGGGAAAGTCCTGGCCTGCGAATTCGTCGACGGCTCCGACAAATTGCTCAGGTTCGAGATCGATGGAGGCGAGCTTGGCAAGCGTCAGATCTTCTCGGGCATTCGCGCTGCGTATGGTGAACCTACCCGACTCATTGGACGCGATGTTGTGTTCATTGCCAACCTTGCGCCGCGAAAGATGCGGTTCGGCGTGTCGGAGGGCATGATTCTCTCCGCCGGCAACGGCGGCGCAGAGCTGTTTCTGCTGGCCGCCGATGCCGGTGCGAAAGCGGGCATGCCGATCAAATAAACCGGCGCACGTCCAGAATCCGCATCTCGTAAAAGCCCGTTCGCTCGTTCGCCGAGCGGGCTGTCTTCGAAGGGCTCGTTACGCCCGTCGACCGTTGCGTCGTGCTCCGAGTACGAACGGTACCCGATTGGGTGCGGCGCGCATTTCACTGGGTCACATCACCGTCAACGTCGCGTCCGCGGACACTGCATTGGTACCCAGATCGGTCTGCAACGCGCCGGCAGGAATACTGTTCGGAGCGG
Organism: uncultured Gammaproteobacteria bacterium; assembly: GCA_963834755.1. Classification (GTDB taxonomy): domain Bacteria; phylum Pseudomonadota; class Gammaproteobacteria; order Xanthomonadales; family Rhodanobacteraceae; genus Dokdonella_A. The sequence goes on along the minus strand of CAWICQ010000012.1, from coordinate 96,319 downwards.
GGCCGGTCTGCGCAGACTCAACATCGACGCTGACCGTGCATGAGCCCAGGGCCGGTATCGATCCACTGTCGAGCGTTACCGAATCCGCGGTCGGAACGGCGGTCACGGGCCCTCCACAGGTGGTCGATGCATTCGGCGTCGCCGCGACCATCAGACCTGGCGGAAACGCGTCGGTCAATGCGGCGATCAGGGTTGCCGGGGTTGCGTTGTCGTTGCCAAGCGTGATCGTCAACGTCGTAGGCACGCCTTTCGCGACCGTCGCCGGGTTGAACGCCTTTCCGAGCGTCGGCGCGAGCGTGACCGTCAGTGTGGCGTTCGCTGGCGCTGCATTCGCGCCGGTGCTTGTCTGCAACGCACCTGCGGCGATGACGTTGGCAAACGAGCCATCGATCGCCGACTCCACATCGACAGTGACCGTGCACGTACCGCCCACAGGAATGGTCGAGCCGGCGCTGTCCAAGGTCACCGAATCGGACCCCGCGACAGCGGTAACGGCGCCACCGCACGTGCTCGACGCGTTCGGAACTGCCGCGACGGTGAGGAACGTCGGAAACGTGTCGGTCAGCGGCGCGGTCAACGCCGCGGCGTTCACGTCGCCGTTGGCGAGCGTGATCGTCAATGTGCTTGGCGCGCCGGCCATGACCATTGCCGGATTGAAGTCCTTGGTGAGCGTCGGCGGAATCGGCGGGATGCCGACGACGTCGACCGTGATCGGCGTCGCTACCCCAGGGTTGACGGGGTCGTTACTCATCGTGCACACCGTGCCGGACAACGTATCGCCTGGCACGCTGCCCGTGCCGTCGATCGAGGCGGTCACCGGTGTCGAACCCAGCGGCCCGGTCGTGCCGGCGGTCGGGCTCAGCGAAAGCCACGGCAGGTCCTGCGGCTGCATGCACGGGCCACCCACGGTTTCTATGCCCATCGCGTCGACTTCACCCTGAAAAACGCTTATTGGAGCGACGATATTTGCCGCACCGGTCTGCAGGTCGAGCGTGTAGATGCTGTCGATAAAAGCATCACCATCGAATCCCGCAAGGTAGAGGATACCGGTCGACAGGTCGAACGCCATGTCCTGCGCGAAGTTGGCGTTGAAGCCGATCGAACCGATCAATGCAGCGTTGCCGTTGGTCTTGTCGATGGCGTAGAGCGAATCGGTGAATATATCGAGTCCATACATCTCGCCTTGCGCGTTGACCGCGATCGCGATGATGCACGGTGCTCCGATGATCTCGCCGACGAGAGTGGGCACCGCGGTCGCGGGATCGATGGTCCACAAGTGCGAGGACGTTCCGCAGGACGTGGATGCCGCATACAAGTTTGTCGACGTCGAGTCATAAGCAAGGCCGCTATATCCCTCGCCCAGCGCGTTGGTCGCGCTGCCGATCAACGTAGGCGCGCCACTCGCGGTGTCGATTGCGTAGAAATTGTCCGGGTTGTTGCCGAAGTCACCGGCAATCGCATAAAGCTTCGAGAAGTCGCCGTCGATGAAAGCGCCACCGACGTACGGGGTGCCATCGTTGATGGACGCAATGACGTCGATCGTTTGCGCTGCGAGCGCATCGAACGTCTCGAGGTTGAGGTTAAAGATGTCGGCGGCGAATGTCGGCACCGTGCTGCTGATGAGTGGAACGTGTGTGGATCGGACCTGTGCGGCTTTGGTTGAAGCGGCGATCGGCGCGCGACCCGCGGAGGCCTTCGCCGGATCGCCCAATGGCATCGCGAAGCGCGTACCCGGCGGCGGGAAATGCAGATTGGATGCGGCAGCTTCGCCGAGCGTCCAATTCAGATCGCGATCGCCGTGGTTCTCGATCGCGAACGGGATCGTCGACGATCCTCCTGCCGTTACGGTTCCCGTGATCGGGCTCGGATTCACCACGATCTGCGGCGCGCCGACGTTGACCGTGACCGTATCGCTCGCAGTGAAAATCTGCGGAGCGGCCGGCGTCCATTTGATGCCGGAATTGTCGGTGACCGAGCGCCTGCAAACGCCGAATACTGGCTCGAACAGACTAGTGATCGTTCTGCAAGCCGATCGTCGCGCAGAGGCCGCCCGTGCAGTCGTCGGGATCGGCGCTGAGCGTTGCCGAATGCGCTGTAACCGACGTCGGCGTATTCGAACTGGAGCGTGCCGTCCTCGTTGAGGATCAGCTCGAACGTCGCGCCGTCGGTATTAGCCGCGCCGCGAAGTGGACCAGATTGAACCACTCGACGATGAACTGGCGATTCGGCGATACACCACGCATATCCGTATAGACATCGCCCGATGTGGCGTCGAAGTCGTCCCACAGCGGCAGAATCGCGTGGCGCCTGTGATGTTGCCGGCGCGGAAGTGATTGGTTGAGGTAATCGAGGAACGCGCCCGGCGAATTGAAGATCACGCCGCCGTTGTTCGAGACCGTCAGCATCATTCGATGTCGTTCCGTAGAAATTGAACGAGAACGGCATCGAGACATCGGCGGTGCCGTCGTCAGACAGACCGAGCGCCAGGCCGGTGCCCGCGATGTCGACGAAATTGTTTGCGCCGAGCATGCGGGCAAGCCGGTTCTCGAAGCCATCGGCGAAGATGCGATCGGCGCAGTTGCCGCCGCCGCTCTCGACCTCGGCGACGTAGCCAGAGCGTATGTCCTGCGCAGTCCAGGTCGAGTTGTACGCGTTGGTCTGCGCCGACGGTCTCGATATGGTTGAACTGAAACGTGCCGCTCGGCCGGGATCGGATCGTTGCATCTCGAAGAACAACGTGCCGTCGATGTTGTTCTGCAGCGTCTGATAGTCGAGTTCGATGCCGGTGTTGTTGGTGATCGTGTAGCAGAAGTTGAGCTGGTCGCCGACGGTGGCATCGATGGTGTGACTCGCGCCGCAGGCGCCGGGCGAGGTGTCGGTGCCGACCGTCGAGGTGAGACAAATGCCGGAGGGATCGCATCCGCCGCCGCCGACCGCGCCGATGACCTGGAACAGATAATTCGGATTGCCGCCGCCGATAGAGAACGAACTTGACGTGATGCACATAGAAAGCTCGGACCACGAGGAGCACGCCGTTCCGAAACCGCCGGACGGATTCCGCCACACGCCCGCGCTGCCGATCGCCGCGCCCGAAGCATTCGACCAGAAAGACTGCGGCGGATAGTCGAAAACGGGTGTCATCGACACCCAGTACGCGCCTTGCGTCAGCGAGCAGATCGCGGGCAACGCTATCGAAAGATTCCTCGCGCCCGCATTAAGTGCGCCGGTCACGCTCGGATAGGAACAGCTCGCCGCGCCAGGAGCGCCGCCTGCGTCGGCGTAAACGTCGATGGCGTAGACGATGCTCGCGGGCGGCTGCGCGGGCTGGCCGTTTTGATCGATGAATGCGACCTGGAAATTGAACCCGCTGACGTCCCATCCGGCCGCGTCGGTGACGATAAAGTCATCGGCACCCTGCGCGTCGAATGCACTGAACGCGGACTGGAAATTCTGCACCGGCGCGCCATTTTCTGCCGTGCCGCTTTGGTCGTACAGCACCGTGCCGACTGTTGGGTGCGAACGGTTCGGATACTTGAAATGCGGCTGGTCGTGACTCACGCCCGATGCGGGGCGAGGCTTGCCCTGAACCGCCGCGTCCGCACCCGCTGCGTGCGTGAAGGCTTGTGCCGAAAACACACCGGCAATAGCGAGTGCGAGCCCACGCCTGTTCATGTGCATGTTGCATCCCTCTCGTTGGTACAGGGAGCCTCATGCGGCGGCACTGCGCGTGGCAATAGCGCTGTTTGTGACGGCTATCACCTAAGTTTCGACGTTCCATATAAGTGGAATCGGTTCGCGACCCGCCAAAAGAAAAGCGCGCAGCCGATCCCGGTCACTGTCCGCCGTGCGCGGTTTTGTCGCACGGAATCCGGGGCCCGCTCGGCGCGCTGATTTGCCAAGCGCCACGAGCTACGCAAGACTGGCCCAGCCCTCCTCGCGGATATCCGTAACGCGCATGTCGAACCGGCAAATTCCGCCTCTCGGCCAGAGCCTTTCTGCGGGCGTGCAGCGTCACGCCGTGGCGCTGATCAGTCTCGCCGTGGCCTTGTTCGGCACGAGCTACAACACCTGGCGCAACCAGACCACCGAAGCGCATCGCAACACACGTGCGGCGGCGTTCATGGTGCTCGACGCACTCGGTCAGTTGCAGGAAATCACCGATCGCCGTTTCTACGGCGGCGATCACAGCGATGCGAATCGCATCGGCGGCTGGGGCAAGGTCAATGTCGTGCGCGATATGGCGCCGTTGATCTCGCTCGATGCCGAGGCGCGCGCGGCGGACCTTTTCGAAGCCTGGAAGGTCGACGTCGACGAACTGGAAAAGGGGAACGGCCGCGCCGAAGCGCAGATCAGCGGGGCGATCGTCGCGCTGCGCAAACGCATCCTGGTCGAATTGCAAACGCTGAACTGACCACGCGCAATGGACAAAATGCTGGTCGCGTGCATCGACGCGCTGCTCCCGCAAACGCAGTGCACGCGCTGCGGTTATCCGACGTGTCGCGCATACGCCGAAGCGATCGCCGTCGATGCAGCGGATATCGATCGTTGCCCGCCGGGCGGCGAGGAAGGTGTCGTTGCGTTGGCGGCGTTGCTCGATCGCGCGCCGAAGCCGCTCGATCCGACGCGTGGAATCGAAGGGCCGCCGATTGTCGCCGTCGTCGATGAAGCGCTCTGCATCGGTTGCACGAAATGCATTCAGGCGTGTCCGGTCGACGCGATCGTCGGCGCGGCGAAGCGCATGCATGCCGTGATCGCATCCGAGTGCACGGGCTGCGAGTTGTGCTTGCCGCCCTGCCCGGTCGATTGCATCGAGCTCGTGCCGATCGCCGCGGAACCGCTCTCGCGCGAGAGCGTGATGCGGCGCGCGGCGCATGCACGGGTGCGTTTCGATGCGCGATCCGCGCGTCTCGCTCGCGAGCGCGCGCAACGCAGCGCGCGACGCGCGGGCTCTGGCGCAAGTCCTCGCACGCCGGCGCCGATCACGCGCGAGGCCGTGTTCGAAGCGATCGCGCGCGGCAAGGCGCGTCGCGAGTCGTTGAAGAACCGCCGGCGATGAGGCGAGAAAGAGTCGCCGAGCTGTTCCGCCGATTGCGCGATCTCGATCCGCACCCGACCACCGAGCTCGCATACAAGACGCCGTTCGAGCTCTTGATCGCGGTGATGCTTTCGGCGCAGTCGACCGATGTCGGCGTCAACAAGGCAACGCGCAAGCTCTTTCCGGTCGCGCACACGCCGCAGGCGATGCTCGATCTCGGAGAAGAAAAACTGAAAACGTACATCGCGACGATCGGGCTCTACAACGCGAAGGCGAAAAACATCCTGGCGACGTGCCGCGCGCTCATCGCGCGTCATGGCGGCAAAGTGCCAAGAACACGCGAAGCGCTGGAAGCGTTGCCAGGCGTCGGGCGCAAGACCGCGAATGTCGTGCTGAACACGGCGTTTGGCGAGCCGACGATCGCGGTCGACACGCATATCTTCCGCGTCGCCAACCGCACCGGTCTCGCGCGCGGCGATACCGTGCGCGCGGTCGAAGACACTTTGCTGAAAGTGGTGCCGCCCGAATTCCGCAAGGACGCGCACCACTGGCTGATCCTGCACGGGCGTTATGTGTGCAAGGCGCGCAAGCCGCTATGTCCAATGTGTGTGATCCGGGATCTGTGCACCTACCGGCACAAAACCCCTGCCTAAGTAAGGCATACCCAGCGAACGCGTTCGGTGCCTTGTGGCGGCCGCAGGTGTGCTGTCACAAATAGTTCAAGTTGGTTGCATAGTCTGCCTGATTGGCCCGCGCGCGGACCGCGCGCAGTTTGCAAGGAGACAACACGGTATGCGTGGTTCGACCCAGGCTCTTTTGCTGTTCGCGGCGTTGTCCGGCAGCACCATGACGATGCCGGCACGCGCCGACGACAATTCCACGCTCGAAGAGCGCATGTCGTACAAGGACTTCACCCGCTTCGGACTCGACAAGCTTTCGCCGGAACAGCTGCGCGGATTGAACGATTGGATGAAGGCTCATGGCGACGCGTGCGTCCCTGGCGCAATCGCACCGATGGCAACGACGCCGAGCAGCGCAGCCGCGTCAGCGGCGGCGTCCGATACCGTGAGCAGCAACCTCATCGGCGAATTCAGGGGTTGGGAGAAGGGCACGGTGCTCAAGCTGGCCAATGGCCAGTCGTGGGAAGTCCGCGACGACGAACCGTTCGTAGCGAGCCGTTCGAATGCACCGGCGGTCACTGTCAAGAAAGGCCTTATCGGCGGTTGGCGCCTCACGGTCGCGGGATACAACGAGATCGCTCACGTGATTCCGGCCGGGAAATAATCGGCGAACGTCCGACGCGGCGAACCTCCGTCGCAAGAAAAAAAAGAACGGCTGGCGCCCGAACGCCAGCCGTTCTCGCAGGGCGTCTGGTGACGCTTTTTAGAAGTTGATTTCGGTGTAGATACCGATCTCGTCGGTCTTGATCTTCTGGAAAACAGCAACGCCGTCGGAGTTGAGCGGACTCGATTTGGCCACTTCGTGCTTCCAGACGCCAGCGAGCCGGATGCCTTTGCGCACGTTCCACTCAATGCCCGCGTTGTAGTACGTATCCTTTGCGGTCGGATCGATGTCCTTGCTCAGGTTGGCGTGATCCCAGCGCGCGAATACGCCCCATTCCGGCGTAAACGACCAGCTGCCCCACGCGGACCAGCCGTCCGAGGTATCCGAGGCGGGCTTGGTGACCTGGTTCCAATTGTCGGAAGTGAAATATTCGACGCCAGCACGGAACGGACCGCCCTTCCATGCGGCGAGCGCGTCCCAGCGCGACGCCGTGTGCTGCGACGGAGCGGATTCGATATCCCCGCCGCGATCACCGGAATACCCGCCGCCGGCGAGCATCAGTCCGTCGATTGGCTGGAAGCCGACGCGGCCTTCGACGTCCATGCCGGAGCTGCGCGAAGGATTCTTGTAGCCGCCGCCGTTCACGACCGACACCGCGTAGTTGAACATGCCGTTGGTCACCGACAATGCGTGCAGGCCCCAATCGGCCGAGTTGGCGAAGTGCAAGCGATCAGTCAGTGTGGGGTCGATGTAGCGATAGCCGTACCAGCCCTCGACGAACGGAATCCACGGCATGTCGGCCGAGCCTCCGCGCGCGATGAAGTAGTCGTCGAGCTTGGCCTGCACGTAGGCTTTCTTGACGAAAACCTGTGTCTCGCCGTCGTTGCTGACGTAGTTGAAATCGGTCGTGAGATTTGCCGACCAGATATCGTCGAACTTGTGGTCGATGATGAGATAGAACCGCTTGACGTCGAAGCCGGTACCGTCCGCGTCCGTCGTATTGCCGTTCTTGTCCTGGCTGATGTTGGAAAAATCGGCGTACATCCTGCCGCCGACGGTCGTGGCGTCGTCTGCATATGCGGACTGTGCAACGGTACCGAGAGCCACGGCGATTGCCGCAGCAACCAGATGTTGACGCATGTCGAGTGCTCCCATGAGCGGTTGTGGAGTTGCGGAAGCCAGCGCGCGCGGCTGGTTTCTTCCCGCCTCGCCTGATAAGAATTCGTTAGGCGCGCGATGGGTCGCAGCATGAAAGCCGATCATTACGGTTCGATTTACAGCGCGTGACAAAAAGAAGTCAGCCGATCGAGCGCATCGGGACCCACGATGCGCAAACCGGCTCGCTTGAGTCTCGCCGCGAGGCTGTCAACGACTCGACATATCCGCGAGTGATGATCGGCTCGGGCTGCGGGCGATGGGCAGCAACGCCCGGGCGAGCGACGCCCCGCATGCCACACTCTCCAGGGACGCCTCGGGCGTCCCTCTTTTTTGCTGAAAGATTTCGAGCCCGCCCTCGGTCCTCAATCCGTTCCGATGCGCTGCAGTGCAGCAACCGTTATGCTGCTCTTGCGGCACGCCAGAACGTGCGAACGGGACGCATCCGTTCCGGTCCATAACACGTAATTCAGTGACGCGCGCGTATGGTGCGCGTCGCTAAGAGCCGGGCAACTGGCCCAAACAGACCGAGCATTCCGCTCGCGATCAAAACTCACGGAGATCACTCGCATGTCCAGCAAGATCGGCAATACCCTCAGCATCGCCATCGGTGCAGCGGTCGTCGGTACGTTGTCCCTGAGCCAGCTCGCCGCGGCGAGCCCGGTGTTCCAGGCCAGCGACCTCGCATCGGGCTACATGCTCGCCGCCGGTACCGAAGGCAAGTGCGGCGAAGGCAAGTGCGGCGTCGCAAAGATGGATACGAACAAGGATGGCAAGGTTTCGATGGAGGAAGCGATGGCCGGCGGCTTCAGCGAAAGCCAGGTCAAGTATTGGGACAAGAACAAGGACGGATCGCTCGACGCCAACGAGTTGAAAGCGATGCACGCGATCATGGACAAGCCCGCGGGCAAGAAGGGAGCGGAAGGCTCCTGTGGCGGCGACAAGAAGGACAAGGCCAAGGGCGCCGAAGGCAGCTGCGGCGGCTCGGTCTAACAAGGCAAGTCAGTGCGTCCGCATCGGATTCACGGTGCCGGACTCGGCCTGCGGCGGGCTCTCCTGGGCCCGCTGCGGGACAAGCCCGACGCGGCCATCGATTTCTTCGAGATCGCGCCGGAAAACTGGATCGGCGTCGGCGGCCGGCTCGGTCGCGCGCTGCGATCGTTGACCGAACGCCATCCATTCGTGTGCCACGGTCTTTCGCTTTCGCTCGGCGGACGCGATCCGCTCGATGAAACACTGCTCGCGCGCATCCGCCGTCTGCTCGATGCACACGGCATCGCGATCTATTCCGAGCATCTTTCCTATTGCGCCGACGCCGGGCATCTCTACGATCTGATGCCGATTCCGTTCACCGGCGAAGCCGTGCGGCACGTGGCCGCGCGCATCCGGCAGACGCAGGATGTCCTGGGTCAGCGCATCGCGGTCGAGAATGTTTCCTACTACGCCGCGCCCGGCCAGGAAATGCGCGAGATCGATTTCGTCAACGCGGTCCTCGCCGAAGCCGATTGCGATCTGTTGCTCGACGTCAACAACATCTACGTCAACAGCATCAATCACCGCTACGACGCCGACGCGTTTCTCGACGCGCTGCCCGGCGAACGCGTCGCGTACGTGCACGTCGCCGGTCACTACGATGAAGCGCCCGATCTCAAAGTGGATACGCACGGCGCGGCTGTGATCGATCCGGTCTGGCGCCTCCTCGAACGCGCCTACGATCGCTTCGGCGTGCGCCCGACATTGATCGAGCGCGATTTCAATTTCCCGCCGCTCGCCGAGCTGATCGACGAAGTCGGCCACGTCCGCGCGCTGCAAAGCGCACGCGAGACCCATGTGCGCGATGTCCGCACCGCCTGAAACATCGGCTACCGGAACACTGCAGGGCATTTTTGCCGCGCATGTGCGCGATCCATTGCACGCGCCGCAGCCGCCCGGCATCGAACCGCGCCGCATGACGGTTTATACCGATCTTTTCTTCAACAACATCGAGAGCCTGCTGTCCGCCAACTTTCCGGTGATCCGTGCGCTTTACGACGACAGCGCCTGGCGCGGACTGGTGCGCGCGTTCTACAGCGAACATCGCTGCCACACACCGCTGTTCACCGAAATCGCGCGCGAGTTCATCCGGTTTCTCGAAGCGAGGCGCGATGCGGACGCTGGCGATCCGCCGTTCCTGGTCGAGCTCGCGCACTACGAATGGAGCGAGCTGTGCGCCGAGATCGACGAGGCCGATGTCGCCAGCGTGCCGCACGATCCGCTCGGCGACGTCGTCGATGGCGTTCCGGTCGTCTCTCCGTTGGCGCGTGTGCTGGCGTATCGATTTCCCGTACATCGCATCTCGGCGGATTTCCGGCCCGCCGAAGCGCCGCCGAATCCGACCCTGATCCTGCTGACCCGCGACCGAAACGACGAACTGCGTTTCATCGAAATCGATCCGCTGACCGCGCTGCTGTTCGAGCGACTGGTCGCCAATACGCAAAAGTCCGGGCGCGCCTGCCTCGAAACGTTGCTAGCCGAGCTTGGCCGGGACGACGAAGCGGCCCGCGTATCGGGCGTGGCCATCCTCAATCGCCTGCGCGAACGCGACGCACTGCTCGGAACCCGCCCCAGCGGCTGATCGCGCCGCCACCCGTTGACCGCGGACGGCAGCGAGGGTAGAACGCTCGCCCTTCCAAGCCGTTCATCTCGGAACCCCGTGGCCGACAAATCACCCTCAGAGGCCGAACAGAACCGCGGCGAAGGACTCGGTCCGCGCGCAACGCAGCTGCTCGAGCAGGCCGGCCAGGCGATCAATCGTCGCGATCTCGACGAAGCCGAGCGCGCAGTGACCGGACTCCTGGCCCTTGCGCCGAATCATGCCGAGGTACTCAGGTTGCAGGCTGTCTGCTCGCACCTCAGGCGGCGCTTCAGCGAAGCGGTCGAGCTTCTGCGCCGCGCCGACACGATCAGGCCGAACGATGCGCTGATCTGGAACAATCTCGGCAGCGCGCTCGCCGAGATCGGCGAGATCGACGCGGCGCTCGACGCATTCCGTCGTTCCTGCGAGCTCGCGCCGAACACGCCCGCCGCATGGTTCAACCTTGGCAAGGCGCTCGAGCAGCAAGGGTATGTGCACGAAGCGCAGGACGCGTTGAAACGCGTCATCGAACTCGATCCGAACCACCTTCCGGGACGTGTGGTGTACGCACAGACGCTGCGCGCGCTCGGCCGTAGCGCCGAGGCCGCGGCCGAATATCGGTTCGTGATCGGGGCGCAGGCCGACTACCTGCCCGCCCTGACCGGCCTCGTCGGCATCAAGACCGTGCCGCTGACGCGCGAAGAAACCGCTTCACTGGCGCGCCTGCATACGCGCAGCGATCTCAGCGAGGGCGAACGGGTCAATGCGAGCTTTGCCCTGATGCAGGCGCTGGAGGGACAGGGGCGCTACGCCGAGGCGTTTGCGATCGCCACTAACGCCAACGCGGCCAGGCGCCGCCAATTGCAATGGGATGCTGCCGCGTTTTCGCGCCGCGTCACCGCAATCGCCGCGACATCGGCGACGCCGTTGCAGACGACCGCGCCGCCGACACTCGGCGAAGAAGTCATATTCGTCGTCAGCATGCCGCGTTCCGGATCGACGTTGACCGAACAGATCCTCGCCGCGCACCCCGACATCGAAGGAGCGAACGAGCTCGAAGTGCTGCCGAACCTGATCGAAGCCGAGTCGCGCGCGCACGGCGTCGAATTCCCGTATTGGGTCGGTCGCCTGGCTCCTTCGGACTGGGAGCGCCTCGGGCGCACCTATATGGAGAAGACCGCGCGCTGGCGCCAGAAACGCCCGCGGTTCTCCGACAAGGCGCTTTCCAACTGGCAATACGTCGTTGTGCTCCGCGCGATGCTGCCCGGCGCGGTCATGATCAACTGCCGGCGCGATCCGGTCGAGACCTGCTTGTCGTGCTTTCGGCAGGCCTTTGCGACGGGCCAGGCATACACGTACGACATGCACGAGCTGGTCGCCTTCTATCGCGACTACGATCGCCTCGCGCGGTTGTGGCGCGAAAAGTATCCCGATTATTTCCATGATCTCATCTACGAAGAACTGCTGGCCGATCCGGAAAAGGAAATCCGTCGACTGCTCGAGCTGTGCAGGCTCCCATTCGATCCGACGTGTCTGCGTTCACATGAGGTCGAGCGCAATGTCCGCACGGCCAGCGCATCGCAGGTGCGCGAGCCGATGCGGCGCGATACGGCTCGCGCCGGGCGCTACGGCGCGCTGCTGACGCCGATGCGGCGGGCGCTCGGGGCTTCCTGAGCGCATCGTGCATTTGTGACGGTCGAGCCGTGCCGTTAAGCTGTCGTTTCGACCATTCCACGCGCAGTCCATGACCCAGCAGAGCCCGTTGCCGCCCGACTCGGACGGCCCGATTCCCGACGCCCCGAGCGAAACCGCAACCGAGATGGCTCTGGACGATGCGCAGTCCTCGGCGGTCGAGGCGCCGCGGGCGTCGGTTGCCGATCGCACCAAGGACCTTCCGTTGCGTGCGCGGCATGCGCTCAAGACCGTCGGCGAACTGATCGAACAGCGCCGGCTCGACGACGCCGAGCGCACGCTGACCACGTTGCGCACGCATATCGGCAACCATCCCGAGTTCATGCGCATGCTTTCGGTCGTATTGCACCTTCGCGGCCGCAACGCGGACGCGGCCGCGGTGCTCAGGCGTGCGCTCGAACTGTCGCCGCACGATCCGCTGATCCTGACCAATCTCGGCAGCGTCCTGGTGGCGCAGGGCGATTTCATGGGCGCGACCGTAGCGTTCCAGCGCGCCTGCGAGACCGATCCGCTACTGGCGGCACCCTGGTACAACCTCGGCAAAGCGCTCGCGAAGCAGCTACACATCGAGGAAGCACTCGATGCGTTCGACGAAGCGCTGCGACGCGACCACGACCATGTCACCACGCGCATCGCCCGCGCGGGACTTCTCGTATCGGTCGGCCGCGTCGAGGAAGGCGCCGAAGAATATCGCCGTGTGATCGCGCGCCGGCCCGACATGATCTCCGCCTGGACCGGGCTCAATGCGATAAAGACCGCGCGGCTGACGGATGCTGAAACGGCGCAGCTCGAAGCGCTGTATGCATCGCCTGAAATTCCGGGCGCAACGCGCAGCAGGCTCGGCTTCGCGCTCGGCAAGGCGCTCGAGGATGCCGCCCGGTACGACGAAGCATTCAGCGTCCTTACGGCATCGAATGCAGCGATGCGCCGCACCCAGAATTGGGACGCTGCGGAATTCACCCGCGCGATCGACGGTGTCATCGCGACGTTCAAGAAACCCATTGCGCTGTCGACGGACGCGACGCTCGGCAAGGAAGTCATCTTCGTCGTCAGCATCCCGCGGTCGGGCTCGACGCTGACCGAGCACATTCTCGCCAGCCATTCCGACGTCTCGGGCGCGGACGAATTGCCGGTGGTCGGCGAAGTCGTCAACGAAGAAGCAGCGCGGGTCGGCATTCCCTATCCGGACTGGCTCTCGCACGCCACCGCAGCCGATTGGACGCGGCTCGGCAAGGAATACCTCAAGCGCACCGAGCGCTGGCGTACGTCGCGTTCGCGCTCGACCGACAAGGGATTGTCCAACTGGGCTTTCGTCGGCGTCATCCATTCGATGCTGCCCGGCGCGCGCATCGTCAATTGCCGGCGCGACGCGGTCGAGACCTGCTGGTCGTGTTACAAGCAGCTCTTCATGCGCGGACAGTCGTACAGCTACGATCTTGGCGAACTCGCGTCTTACTGGCGCGACTACGATCGCCTGATGCGCTTCTGGAACGCGCGCTTTCCGCATCGCGTTCACGATGTCGTCTACGAAGACCTGGTCGACGATCCCGACACGCAGATCCGGCGCCTGCTCGATTTCTGCCAGCTTCCGTTCGAGCCTGCGTGCCTGCGTTCTCATGAAACGCAGCGCGCGGTGCGCACGACGAGCGCGGGCCAGGTCCGGCAGCCGCTGCGCCACGACACCGCACGCGCGCCGCTTTATGGCGAGCTGCTGGCGCCGCTGCGCTGGGCGCTCGGCGTGGAAAAAGTCAGCGCCGGATAGGTTCGCTGCGCGTTGAAGCGCACACCGGCCCCGTGCGGCCGGATCGAGCTGGTATTCTTCACCTTCGCCTCAATCGTTTGACCCGTCATGAACCCCTCGCCTTCCCCTTCCGTGCGTCCGCCTGATACGCGGCGTCTGCACGGCATCGCCACCGACGATCGCTTCGAAGGCCTCTCGGCCGAGGCGCTCGCCCTGGTGCGCGAGGCGGGACGGGCCCTCGCCGGCAGTCGAGTGGACGACGCCGAACGCGCGCTCGCCAAGGCACTCCCGCTCGCCCCGGATCATCCGGAAGCGCTGCGCCTGATGGCGACCGTGCACCACATCCGCGGTCGTGGAAAAGAAGCCATCGCGCTGTTGCAGCGCGCGCACGAGCGCCAGCCCGACGACGCGCTCGTGCTGCATCATCTCGGCGCGAGCCTCATGCAGGTTGGCCAGCTCGCCGCGGCGCTGCCGCTGCTGCGTCGCGCCTGCGAGCTCGCGCCGCAACTCGGTTCGGCGTGGATCAATCTCGGCACCGCGTTCGACATGGATGGCCGCTACGAGGAAGCCGAAGCCGCGTTCCGCCGCGCCGTGGAATGCGATGCGAACTACGTGCCCGCGCACATTGCGCACGGTAACGGCCTGCGCGCGATCGGACGCATCGACGAGGCGGTGGCGGAATACCGGCGCGCACTCGAGCTCAATCCCGAATCGATCGGCGCATGGGCCGCGCTCACCGACTTCAAGACCGTGCAATTCAGCGCGGAGGAAACGGCATCGCTCGAACGTCTGCAGAGCAATCCGCGGCTCTCACCGCGTGATCGCGCGATCATTGGTTTTGCGCTCGGCAAGGCGCTCGAAGATCAACAGCGTTATCCCGATGCGCTCGCGGCTTACCACGTCGCCAATGCCGGATGGCGCCAGCTTTCGCCGAAGTGGGACGCTGCGGGTTTCATCGGCTTCGTCGATCGCGTGATGCAGGCGTTCACGCCGGCGCCTGCCGGCGCTCCCGATGCGACGCTCGGCAGCGACGTTATCTTCGTCGTCAGTTTGCCGCGTTCGGGTTCGACGCTCACCGAACAAATCCTGTCGGCGCATTCCGAAGTCGAAGGCGCCGGCGAGCGTCACGAGCTTCCGTTCCTGATCGAAGAGGAATCCAAGCGACGCAGCAAGGAATTTCCGTATTGGGTCGCGGATGCGACGCCGGCGGACTGGCAACGGCTCGGCCAACGCTATCTCGACTTGACCGCGCGCTGGCGCCAGGCGAAACCGCGATCGACCGACAAGGCGTTGACAAACTGGCTCTACATCGGCGCGGCGCGCGCGATGCTGCCCGGCGCGCGTTTCGTCAACGGACGTCGCGACGCACTCGAGACCGCGTGGTCGATCTACAAACATCTGTTCTTCCTGCCGGTGCCGTTCGCGTATGACTTCGACGACATCGGCACCTGCTGGCGCCAGTACGATCGCCTGATGTGCTTCTGGCACGCGCGCTATCCGAACCGCGTCTACGATCACGTGCACGAGGACCTGGTCGCGGATCCCGAGACGCAGGTGCGGCGTCTGCTCGATTTCTGTGGACTTCCGTTCGAGCGCGCGTGTCTGCGCTCTCACGAGAGCCGGCGCGGCGTCGGCACCGCGAGCGCGGCGCAAGTGCGCCAGCCTTTGCGTGGCGATACCGCGAAGACACACCTCTACGGCGATCTGCTGGCGCCCCTGCGGCGCAGCCTCGGTCTGTGAGCGGCGAGCTGCCGCCTCGCGCGGCGCGCTCCCTGCGCCGGGTCGCGCAGTGGCTGCGTTCGGGCGACATGGCCGCCGCAGCTCGCGCACTCGCCGAAGCGCGCGCGATCGCGCCGGACCATCCCGAGGTAATGCGCGCCCAAGCCGCGCTGCGTCAACGCCAGCCGCCGCCCGTCGCGTCGGCGGCGATGCTGAAACGCGCGGTGACGGAACGTCCGCGCGATGCCGCGCTGAGAGTCGCCTACGGTCGCGCGCTGCGCGATTCCGGTCGGATGCGCGAAGCGCTTGCGCAACTTCGCGAGGCCACCGAGATCGCGCCGGATTTTGCGCCCGCATGGTTCAATCTCGGCACGCTCCTTTTCATCGGCACCGAAGCGGAACCCGCGCGCGAAGCGTTCGAACGAGCGCATTTGCTCGCGCCCAAGCATGTGCCGACGCTGCTCGGCTACGCCGAAACGTTGAAGATGCTCGGGGATATCGGTAGCGCTGCCGCTCGTCTGCGCGACGCGGTGAGAATCGCACCGACGACCGTGCACGCATGGCACTCGCTGACCAACCTCAAGACCGTTCCGCTGAGCGACGAGGAACTCGCGGCGCTCGAAGCGGTGTACGTACGCCCCGAATTGCCCGATACGGCGCGCACCGTCGCCGGTTTCGCGCTCGCCGCGGCGCTCGAGCGCGCACAACGGTACAACGATGCCTATCGCGTGCTCGTCGAAGCCAATGCATTGAAACGACGCGAGATCGAATGGAGCCCGGCGTGGTTCGGCGGCATCGTCGATGCATCGATTGCCGCGTATTCGATACCGATCTCGGGCGTCGCCGATCCGACGTTCGGCAGCGAAGCGATCTTCATCGTGAGTCTGCCACGTTCGGGCTCGACGCTGACCGAGCAGATTCTCGCCTCGCACGCGGACGTCGCGGCGGGCGACGAGCTGCGCGAATTGACGAACCTCGTGGACGAGGAATCGAAACGGCGCAGTCGCGAATATCCGGCGTGGGTCGCCGACGCGGCGCCGGAAGACTGGCAGCGGCTCGGACAAGCCTATCTCGATCGCACCAAGAAATGGCGCGGCGACAAACCGCGCGGCACCGACAAGGGCCTTGCGAACTGGCAATTCATCGGCGCGATCCGCGCGATGTTGCCCGGCGCGAGCATCGTGCACGCTCGGCGCGACCCGGTCGAAACCTGCTGGTCGTGCTTCAGTCAGCTGTTTCCGGTCGGCCAGCCCTTCACGTATGACCTCAGCGAAATGGCCGCGTTCTGGCGCGAGTACGCGCGACTGATGCGTTTCTGGCACGAGCGATATCCGGGAGCGATGCACGATCTCGTTTACGAGCAACTCGTCGAAAATCCGGAAGCCGAAATTCGCGCGATGCTCGACGCCTGCCGGCTTCCGTTCGATCCGGCCTGCCTCGCGTTCCACACGAACACGCGCAAGATCCGCACGCCGAGCTCGGCGCAGGTGCGCGAGCCGATGCGCCGCGATACGGCGCGCACGGCCTATTACGGCGCGTTGCTCGATCCGCTGCGAAAGGCGCTGGAAACCCGCTCGTGAGCGACGCGCGACGCGTGGCCGGCGCCGCGCCGACGCCGAAAACGGCCTCGGAATGGTGCAATTTGGGTCGCGCGCAGCTCGCATCCGGCGATGCGCATGCGGCGCGTGGCTCGCTCGAACGCGCACTCGCGCTCGCGCCAAACGACTTGCGCGCAGCAATCCTCTTGGCCGACACGTTGTTCTTCCTCGGCGACACCGACGCTGCGGCGAGCACCTATCGCGAGGTCATCGCCCGTGTTCCGGCGGCGGGACCTGCCTGGCTCGGGCTGGTGAGCATGAAAACGTTGCGCCTACCGCCCGAAGAAGCAGCGCAACTCGAAACGCTGCACAAGACGCGCGCCGGCGCCAGCGAGATCGACCGCATCGCGATCGGATTTGCACTCGGAAAAGTGCTCGAAGACGCCGGGCGCTACGCCGACGCATTCGCCGCATTCGCCGATGCCAACGCCGCGATGCGCCGGGGCGTAAAGTGGAATGCGCAGGATTTTCTCGCGCGCATCGAGCACATGCTGAAGATTTTCGCGCGACCACCGGCGAGCGCGGATGTACCCGCGCTCGGACACGAAGTCATCTTCATCGTAAGCCTGCCCCGCGCGGGCTCCACGCTGACCGAGCAGATCCTCGCAGCACATCCCGACGTCGAAGGCGCGAGCGAGCTGTCCGATCTTGGTGCCGTGATCCAGGAAGAATCGCAGCGGCGCGGTCGCGGATTTCCGGACTGGATAACCGCCGCGACTCCGGAAGATTTCTCGCGCCTCGGCCGCCGCTATCTCGAACGCACCGCGCGCTGGCGCGCGACGCGGCCGCGTTTCACCGACAAGATGCCGAACAACTGGCTCTATCTCGGCGCCGCGCTCGCGATGCTGCCCGGCGCGCGCGCGATCGATTGCCGCCGCGATCCGGTCGAGACCGGCTGGTCGTGTTTCAAGCAGCTGTTCCCGCAGGGCGCGGTGTTCTCGTACGACCTCGCCGACATCGGCTACTACTGGACGGCCTACGCGCGGACGATGGCGCGCTGGTCCGAGCTGTTCCCGGGTCGCATTTATCCACAGGTGTACGAAGCGCTGCTCCAGGATCCTGACGCGCAGATCCGCAAGTTGCTGGATTTCTCGGGACTTCCGTTCGCGCCTTCGTGCCTCGATTTTCACCGGAACCGGCGAACGGTGCGCACCGCGAGCGCCGCGCAAGTGCGCGAACCGCTCCGACGCGACACCGCGCGCACCCAACAATATGGCGCGTTGCTCGACCCGTTGCGCGCCGTATTGGCCGAACGCGGCTAGCGCGCGATACTGCCGCTTTCGTGCCGCTGCGATCGCGAGTGAGCCCCATCGAACGTAACGACGACGCCGGGCATCGCGCCGCAGCGCCTGCGCGTGAAGTGCTTGCGCCGCGCGCACAAGCGTTGTTGCGCGAGGCCGAACAGCATCTCGCGCGCAACCGTTTGAAGGATGCGGCGCGCGCGTTGACCGGCGCGCTCGCGCTCGCGCCGCACGATCCCGATGTATTGCGCGTGCACGCGACCTGCCTCAATCGCATCGGCCGCCATGCCGAAGCGCTCGCCGCGCTGCGTCTGGTGCTGGAAAAGACGCAACCCGATGTCGAGATGCTCGATCAGCTGGCACGCGCGCAGTCCGGCAACGGCGACAAGGCCGCCGCTCTTGCGACCTGGCGTCGCGCCTGCGACGACTTTCCCGAATCGGCACAGGCCTGGTTCAATCTCGCGCGCGCGCTGTCGACCGATGCGGAAGTTGAGGATGCGGCAACCGCGTTTGAGCGCGCTGTCGCGATCGCGCCGGAAAATCGCGTTGCGCGCGTCATGCTCGGCGACGCGCTGGCGCAATTGGGGCGGATCGACGCGGCCGTTGCGCAATATCGCGAAGTCCTGCGCACGCGGCCGGATACCGGCCATGCCTGGTGGGGCCTCGCCAATCTCAAGACCGTGCGCTTCGATGCGAGCGACCTCGCGCGCATGCAAGCCGAAATGCGGCGCTCCGATCTGCCCGAGCACCATCGTGTCGTGCTCGGGTTTGCGCTGGCGAAGGCCTTCGAGGATCAGGATCGGTACGCCGATGCCTATGCGATGCTGCTCGATGCGAACCGGCGCATGCGCCGCGATGTGCCTTGGAACGGCTTGCGTTTTCGCTCGGCGGTCGCCGAGGTTCGGCAGACGATGGCCGGGCCGATCACGCGCGCGGCGAGCGCCGATCTCGGCCGCGAGGTCATTTTCGTGGTCAGCCTGCCGCGCTCGGGCTCGACGCTGGTGGAACAGATTCTGGCGGCCCACTCACAAGTCGAGGGCGCCAGCGAGCTTGCCGATCTCGAACAGGTGCTGCGGGGCGAATCGGCGCGGCGCCGGATCGAATTCCCGGGTTGGGCCGCCGCTGCGACGCCTTCGGACTGGGAACGGCTGGGTCGCGAGTACCTGGAACGCACGGCGCGCTGGCGTGCGCACAAGCCGCGATCGACGGACAAGACGCCGGGGAACTGGGTTTATATCGGCGCGATCCTGGCCATGTTGCCCGGCGCGTGCATTATCGATTGCCAGCGCGATCCGGTTGAGACCGCGCTTTCGTGTTTCCGCCAGGTTTTCGCGGCCGGTCAGGCGTTCAGTTACGACCTGGCCGACATCGCCGACTATCTCGAAGTACACAATGAGACGGTCGCGTTCTGGCAAGCGCTCGCGCCTGAACGCGTGCGCATTCAGTCGTACGAGGCGATCCTTTCCGATCCCGAAAAAGGGATCCACAGTCTGCTCGATTTCTGCGGGTTGCCCTTTGAAAACGCATGCCTCGCGTTCCATGAGGCACGGCGAGCGGTGCGTACCGCGAGCGCCGCGCAGATCCGCCAGCCTCTGCAGCGTGACACGGCGCGTTCGGGTCGCTACGGAAGCCTGCTCGATCCGCTACGGAAACGGCTCGGCCGGGGCTGATTTCGCGGTAATCCCGCGCGGCTCGATTAAGGCGATCGGGACGCGATTTGGCTGAACACTTCGAGCCCCGAATCGGCGGTTTCCAACCGATGGCGGAACGACGTTGCGCCGCAACAAGAGCAAAGTCACCGACCCACTCCCAGCACCGCCAATCGGGGCATCAGCGACAAGCATTCCGACAACGACCTTGCTTGCCAATTTACGCCAGTTTTGTATTGCGACTCGGACGACGCATCTGCTATGGTCCGGACGCTGTCTGGCTGTGAACCAATTTATCCTCATGGGGAGTAGTTCGCGATGAATGGCAAGCTCTCGCTTCTTTCTGCCGCGGTGCTGTTGGCACTCGCGGGATCCAA
This sequence comes from uncultured Gammaproteobacteria bacterium, assembly GCA_963834755.1. Lineage (GTDB taxonomy): Bacteria > Pseudomonadota > Gammaproteobacteria > Xanthomonadales > Rhodanobacteraceae > Dokdonella_A. Next base: position 76,214 of record CAWICQ010000012.1, on the reverse strand, counting down.
TACAGATGCCGCGCAAAGACCCACCGTTTCGGGCCACAACGACGCGGTAAAACCACAGCACTTCAAACGCCCGCTCGGCAGCACGGTTCTCTATGATCAGACGAACCTGAGCTCGACCAGCGGCATCGTTTCCCAGAATTTCGGGGACTTTTCGACATACAGCGCATCGGCCGCTGACGATTTCGTCGTGACCGACGCGTCCGGCTGGACCGTATCCGAAGTCGATGTAACCGGCGTGTACTTCAACGGTTCGGGTCCGGCGAATTCGTTCGATGTCACCATCTACAACGATGCCGGCGGCGTGCCGGGCTCGGTGGCCTGCTCGTCGGCTGCCTCGTCGTACACCGCGGCCGGTAACTCGTTCACGATTCCGCTCTCTTCACCCTGTTCGCTCGCGGCCGGCACCTATTGGGTCGGCGTCGCTGCGAACATGAACTTCAGCGCCGGCGGCGAATTCGGCTGGGTTTTCTACAACGGCGCGGGCGGCGCAGTGTCGCAATGGGAAAACCCGGGCGGCGGTTTCGGCAGCTGCACGACGTGGGGTTCTTTCCCGGCTTGCTTGAGCATCGCGGCAGACTCGATGTCATTCGCAATCGTCGGTCATGTAAGCACCGGCGGCGGCGGTATCTCGCTGACGGTTGGCCTCGCCGAAGACAATGGCAATCCGACGCAGTGCGGTACTTCTACGAATCTGTCGGCGACGGTCGGTGACAGCATCAACTTCTGCTACACCGTCACCAACAATTCGGGAATCGCGCTGAACTTCCAGACGTTGAGCGACGATGTCTCGGGTCCGATCTTCACCAACATGCCGCAGACGATCGCGAACGGAGCGAGCTTCCAGTACAACCGCATCGTCACGGCGACGGCCACCGAATCGCCGACGGCGACGTGGGTCGCGGCAGACGCTCTGCCCGGTTACTCGAACAGCTCCGGCGCGTTCAACTTCATCGACATCACCGGTTCGGGCACCGCGCTTTCGCTGGGCGACGATACCAGTGAACCCGTCACCTCGCCGTTCTCGTTCAACTTCTACGGTGTGACGTCGAACCAGTTCTGCGTCAACAACAACGGCTTCGTGCAGTTCGCGACCAGCAGCTTCTGCTCGGGCTTCTTCAGCAACTCGTCGTTCCCGGTGCCCTTCGCGAGCCCGACGTTCCTGCCGTTCTGGGATGACCTGTACGCCGGCGGCAATGTCTACGTCAATACCGTTGGCAGCTCGCCGAACCGCCAGTTCGTCGTGGAGTGGTTCGACAAAGATACGTTCGACACCCAGGGCCTTTCGCCGGGCTATACGTTCGAGCTGGTGCTCAACGAATCCGACGGCTCGATCGACTTCAACTACTCGAACGCCGTCAGCGGCAGCCCGCACGACAGCGGCGCATCGGCGACCGTCGGTCTGCAGTTCAATACGTCGACGTTCAACAGCTTCTCGTTCGACTCGCCTTCGCTCAGCAACTCGCAGAACATCCACTGGACGGCCAGCTCGCCGACCGCGTTCTCCGCGTCCGCTCAGGTCACGCTGGATGTCGGCGCGCCAATCCTGTCACTCAGCCCGACCTCGCTGTCGGCCAGTGCAGCACCCGGTACGACCACGTCGCTGCCGTTGAACATCGGCAACACGGGCAACCGCGATCTCGACTGGGATCTCACCGAGGCTCCGGCCAGCGCGATTCCGAAGATCGCTGCGAAGTCGGTCTATGTGCCGAACTACAAGACCGGCGCTGTCGCGGCCAGCCCGCGCGCTGTTCCGCAGGAATTCCGTCGCGCCCAGAAGAGCTCGAAGGGCCACAAGGCCCCGTTCGGCGGCGTTCCGGCCTTCGGCGAGACGTTCGCGTCCTCCGGCATCAACTACGTCAGCTTCGACGCCTCGAACGCCGGCACGCTCAACACGATCACGCCGATGGGCAGCTACTTCTTCGCCGGCACGTTCGCGAGCAACGACTTCTCGGTTGAATACGCGGTCGACTATCCGTTCGGCGATCTGTATGGAATCGATACGGCGACCGGCGCGACGCAACTGATCGGCAACACCGGCGTCAGCGGTGGCACGATCTCCGGCATTCGCTGGGATCCGACCAGCGGCCTCACCTACCTGATGTCGCCCTCGTCGAGCTGCGGTCAGAGCACGCTGTATACGTTGGACCTCTCGACCGGTGCGACACAGCAGGTCGGCGTTGCCAGCGGCGTCTGCGTCATCGACATCGCGATCGACCCGAGCGGCGTGATGTACGGCGTCGACATCGTCGGCGACAACACCGTGATCATCGACAAGACCAGCGGCGCAGCGCAGGTGGTCGGCCCAACCGGCGTCAACTTCAACTTCGCCGAAGGCATGGATATCGACCCGAGCACCGGCATCATCTACTTCGCCGGCTTCGATCTCAACACGTTCCTAGGTGGCATGTACATCATCGATCCGACGACCGGTGCGGCGCAGTTCCAGTCGCCAACGGGCAACAGCGCCGAGCTCGATGCGATGGCTATCGCGGTTGCGAGCGGTCCGTGCGGACAGCCGACCGATGTGCCGTGGCTGTCGGAGAATCCGATCAGCGGCACGACGTCGCCCGGCGGCAACGATGTGTCCACTGTGACCTTCGATGCCACCAGCTTGACGACGGGCACGTACACGGCGAACGTCTGCGTGAACACGAACGACACCACTCAGCGTCATGTGGCGGTGCCGGTCACGTTCACCGTTGGCAGCATCACGGACCGCATCTTCGCGGATGGTTTCGACGGTCCGTAATAACGATCGCTAGCGTCACTTTCGAAGCGCCGCCCACCCGGGCGGCGCTTTTTTTTGTGGCCTTGGATTCGCTGGTCCGACCCCACGATCATGGGGCTTGCGCCAAGCGAGCGTACGGATTCGCCGAAACGTTCGCAAAGCACATTGATGTTCGTGCATTGATCGCGACAAGAAGCTTTACGCACAGCCAAGGCTTCGATGAGCCTCTGCACCGCGCCGAAGGAACCGCTCGCGCGTCGGTCGCGCTTGCTATGCTCGCTGCGTGAACGCGATTCCCGAACCGTCATCGCGCATGGCCGAGCGTTTCCGCGGCTTCCTGCCGGTCGTCGTCGACGTCGAGACCGGCGGCTTCGATTGCGAGCGGCATGCGCTGCTCGAAATCGCCGCGGTCGTCGTGCGCATGGGCGACGACGGACTCGTGTACCCCGAACCCGTCGTCTCCACGCACGTCGAACCGTTTCCGGGATCCGAGCTCGATCCGCGTTCGATGGAAATCACCGGCATCGACCCGGGACATCCGTTCCGCGCCGCTCTGCCCGAGCGCGCCGCACTCGACCACGTCTTCAAGCCGATCCGCCGCGCCGTGCGCGAAGCCGGCTGCCAGCGCGCGATCCTGGTCGGTCACAACGCGGCGTTCGACATCGGGGTGCTCAACGCCGCGATCCGGCGCACGGCGCACAAGCGCAGCCCGTTTCATCCTTTCAGCTGTTTCGACACGGTCACGCTCGGCGGGCTGGCGTACGGCCAGACCGTGCTCAGTCGCGCGGTCGAGGCATCGGGTCGCGCCTGGGACGCGCGCGAAGCGCACGCGGCCGTATACGATGCGGAACGCACGGCCGAGCTTTTCTGCGGCGTAGTCAACCGATGGAAGCAGATGGACGACCTCTGGCGACGTCACCTGGCGGTCGTCGCCGCTGCGCCGTCGACTTGATCCCGACGCGCGACGGGCGCATCGTGCCGCCATGCCGATCTACGAATACATGCCGACCGACCGCAGCTGTGCGGCGTGCCGCAACGGTATCGAGCGACTGCAACGCATCGCCGACCCGCCGCTCGCCGCGTGTGCGGAGTGCGGTGCGCCGCTCAAGCGCGTGATCGGGGCACCACAGGTCGTGGCCGGACAGTCGCACGTGCTGCGCGAAAGCCACCTCGCCAAGCATGGCTTCACGCAGTACCGCAAAGTCGGCAAAGGCAAATACGAAAAGACCGCAGGAAAAGGCCCGGCAAAACTCAGTGACGATTGAAAGCCAGCGCTTCGCTTTGTTTTTCTAAAGATTACGGTCACGTGACTTCGCATGAAGCATGCCGCGTATCTCGCTGATTCGGCTTGCCTGACGGTCACATCCGGCTTGAAAGACATCGCTTCTGTCATCTTTCGGCAATAAATCACTCATCGTTCTGAAACCTCGCGGGCCTAAAAAACGGGCCCGGGGGCGGCCGCTGCCGCCCACGATTTTTTCCACTCGTTCGAGGAGCCTCTCGTGTTGACTTCGCTCAAGACTCGCCTTGTCGGCGTCGGTCTCGCCGCTCTCATGGCCGCCGCGTCCGCTCAAGCCACCGAAATTACCGGTGCCGGATCGACCTTCGTCTACCCGGTGCTGTCCAAGTGGTCGGCTGCATACAGCGAAAAGACGGGAAACCGCATCAACTACCAGTCGATCGGCTCGGGCGGCGGCATTGCGCAGATCAAGGCCGCTACGGTCGATTTCGGCGCATCGGACGCCCCGCTCAGCGATGACGACCTCACCAAGGCCGGCCTGGGCCAGTTTCCGGTGGTGATCGGCGGCATCGTTCCCGTCGTCAATGTCGAGGGCGTCAAGCCGGGCGAACTCAAGCTCACCGGCCCGCTGCTCGGCGACATCTTCGTCGGCAAGATCACCAAGTGGAACGATCCGGCGATCGCGCAGGTCAACACGGGCGTCAAGCTGCCGGACGCGAACATCACCGTCGTGCACCGTTCCGACGGCTCGGGCACCACCTACAATTTCAGCAACTACCTCTCCAAGGTCAACCCGCAGTGGAAAGACAAGGTTGGCTTCGGCACGTCCGTGCAGTGGCCGGTGGGTGTGGGCGGCAAGGGCAACGAAGGCGTTTCCGCTTACGTCAACCAGATCAAGAATTCGGTCGGTTACGTCGAGTACGCCTATGCGCTCCAGAACAAGATGACTTATGCGCAGATGCAGAACAGTGCCGGCAAGTTCCTCTCGCCGAACGCCGCTGCATTTTCCGCTGCGGCCGCGACCGCCGACTGGGCGAGCGCCAAGGACTTCAACCTGATCATGACCAACGCTCCCGGTCCGGACGCCTGGCCGATCACCGCGACGACCTGGGCCATCATGTACAAGACGACGAAGAATGCCGAGCACTCCAACGCGACGTTCGCATTCTTCAAATGGGCCTTCGAGAACGGGCAGAAGGAAGCCGAGGCGCTCGACTATGTGCCGCTGCCCAAAGCGCTGGTCGACCGCATCGAGGCATACTGGAAGAGCGAGTTCAAAGGCTGATCCGGGAAACCGACCCAGCCCCTGACGCAACCGCGGTGCGCTTGCCTTCACGGCATGCGCACCGCTGCGTTTCCAGCTCCATATCCATCTGTCCGGCAGGCCGATGACGTCCGCAGCGATCCATGCCATCCCTGTTGCCCGCGCGTCCGACGCGCGCAGCGCGCGCGACACGCGCAACGACGTCATCTTCCGGGCCATAGTCCTGTGTTCGGCGCTGCTGGTGCTGGCGGCGTTGATCGGCGCTGCTGCGTCGACCGCGTGGGGCGGGCACCAGGCGTTCGCGACATTCGGCTGGCGCTTCCTCATCAACGAGACATGGAACCCGGTCACGCGCGAATTCGGCGCTCTCGTGCCGATCTACGGCACGCTCGTCACGGCGCTCATCGCCATGCTCATCGCGATACCGGTCAGTTTCGGCATTGCGCTGTTTCTCAGCGAAGTCGCGCCGGCATGGATGCGCCAGCCGGTCGCTTCGGCCGTCGAGCTTCTTGCCGGCATTCCCTCGATCATCTACGGCATGTGGGGCCTGTTCGTGTTTGGTCCATTCATGGCGGCCTATATCGACCCATGGATCAACGACCACCTCGGCGCGATCCCGGGCATCGGCGCGCTGTTTCGCGGGCCGCCCCTCGGCATCGGCATGCTCACCGCGGGCATCGTGCTCGCCATCATGGTCATTCCGTTCATTTCGTCGGTGATGCGCGAAGTGTTCCTGACCGTGCCCGCGCGGCTCAAGGAATCGGCCTACGCGCTCGGCTCGACAACCTGGGAAGTCGTCTGGGACATCGTGCTGCCCTACACGCGTTCGGCGGTCATCGGCGGCATCTTCCTCGGCCTCGGTCGTGCTCTCGGCGAGACGATGGCGGTCACGTTCGTGCTCGGCAACGCGCACCAGCTTTCGGCGTCCTTGCTGATGCCGAGCAACTCGATCGCCGCGGCGATCGCCAACGAATTTACCGAAGCCGACTCCGACATCTACTTGTCTTCGCTGGTGGCGCTCGGCTTTCTCCTGTTTGTGGTGACGTTTATCGTATTGGTGATCGCCAAGCTGATGCTGCGGCGTCTCAACCAGCGCGAAGGCAACGACATGAGCGCGAACGGCATCTCTCTCTACGCGCGCCGGCGGCTGACCAACACGTTGGCCCTGACCCTCAGCATGCTTGCGACCGCGTTCGGGCTGTTCTGGCTCGCCTGGATCCTGCTGGTGACGCTGACCAAGGGCATCGCGGCATTCAAGATCGGACTCTTCACGGAGATGACGCCGCCACCCGGCGCCGACGGTGGCTTGCTGAACGCGTTTTTCGGCAGCATCCTGATGAGCGCGCTGGCGCTCGCGATCGGAGCTCCGATCGGTATCCTCGCCGGCACCTGGCTCGCCGAGTACGCGCGGCGCTCGATGCTCGGCGCGACGATCCGCTTCTTGAACGACATTCTGCTCTCGGCGCCGTCGATCGTGCTCGGCCTCTTCATCTATACGATCGTCGTGCGTCAGCTCGGTCAGTTTTCCGCGCTCGCCGGAGGCCTGGCCTTGGCGCTGCTGGTGCTTCCGGTCGTCGTGCGCACCACGGACGAGATGCTGCAGCTGGTGCCCAGTCAGGTGCGCGAAGCCGCGCTGTCGCTCGGCATCCCGCAATGGAAAGTGACGACGCAGATCCTCCTGCGCGCCGCGCGCGCCAGGCGTCGTCACCGGCGTGCTGCTCGCGCTCGCGCGAATCAGCGGCGAAACCGCTCCGCTGCTGTTCACCGCGCTCAACAACCAGTACTGGAGCTCGAACCTGTTCAAGCCGATGGCGAGCGTGCCGGTTGTGATATTCCAGTACGCGATGAGCCCGTACGAATCGTGGCACGCGCTGGCCTGGGCCGGCGCGTTCGTCGTCACCGCGTTCGTGCTCCTGCTCAGCGTCGTTTCCCGCGCGATCTTGCTACGCAACAAGGTGAGTCATGACTGACGCGCAATTTGCCCTAGCCACGCCGCCCGCATCCTCGGCGCAAGCCGCAACGACGCCGGCGGCCCAGCGCCCGAAAATGGCCGCGCGCAATCTCGATTTCTTCTACGGCGGTTTCCGCGCGGTGAAAAACGTCAACTTCGACATCGCCGAGAAGCGGGTCACCGCGCTGATCGGCCCCTCGGGCTGCGGAAAATCGACATTGCTGCGCATCTTCAATCGCATCTATTCGATCTATCCGAAGCTCGAAGCCAAAGGCGAAGTGCTGCTCGACGGCGAGAACATCCTCGACCCGAAGTATCCGCTGAACCGGCTGCGCGCGAAGGTCGGCATGGTGTTCCAGAAGCCGGTGCCGTTCCCGATGTCGATCTACGACAACATCGCCTACGGCATCCGCCACTACGAGAAACTTTCGCGCGCCGACATGGACGCCCGCGTCGAGGAAGCGCTGCACCAGGGCGCGCTGTGGGACGAAGTGAAAGACAAGCTCCGCCAGAGCGCGCTCGGACTTTCCGGCGGCCAGCAGCAGCGTCTGTGCATCGCGCGCGCGGTCGCGCTGAAACCCGAGGTGATCCTGCTCGATGAGCCGACATCCGCGCTCGACCCGATCGCGACCGGCAAGATCGAGCAGCTCGTCGCCGAGCTCAAGGATCGCTACACGATCGCGATCGTCACCCACAACATGCAGCAAGCCGCGCGCTGCTCGGACTTCACCGCGTTCATGTATCTGGGCGAACTGATCGAGTTCGGCGCGACTGAAATCCTGTTCACCAAACCGACCAAGAAGCAGACCGAGGATTACATTACCGGGCGCTTCGGCTGAGTTGATTTCCCCTCTCCCGATCGCGGGAGAAGACTGAGGGCGACCTCTCCCGCAAGCGGGAGAGGTGACAAGGACTCTTCCGCTTGCGGGAGAGGTGAAAGTAACGGCGAGGCCATCGATGAACGCGAGTCCCCAATCCAGCGAGCACATCGTCAAGAGCTACGACGACGAGCTCAAGCGCCTCACCGGCGAGATCCAGCGCATGGGCGAGATCGCGCTCGCGCAGCTCGACGCGGCAATCGATGCCGTCATGGCGCGCGACAGCGAGGCCGCGATGAAGGTCGCGCAGAGCGACGGCGCCATCGACTCGCTCGAGCACGAAGTCAGCCACGACGTCGTCAGGCTGCTCGCGCTGCGCCAGCCGATGGCGCGCGACCTGCGCGAGATTCTCGCGGCACTGCGCATCGCGGCCGACATCGAACGCATCGGCGACTACGCCGCGAATGTCGCCAAGCGCTCGATCGTTCTGAACCAGTCCGCACCGGTGCAGCTGACTTATGCGCTGCCGCGTCTAGCGCGGATCGCCGAAGGACTTGTGCGCGACGTGCTGGCCGCGTATCACGACAACGACGCCGACCGTGCGCTCGCCGCGTGGGCGCGCGACGAGGAGCTCGATGAGCAATACACCGGCCTGTTCCGCGAGCTTCTGACCTACATGATGGAAGATCCGCGCAACATCACGCCGTGCACGCATCTGCTGTTCATGGCCAAGAATCTCGAGCGCATCGGCGATCACGCGACGAACATCGCCGAGAACATCTACTTCCTCGTGCACGGCGAACAGATCACACAGACGCGCCGCAAGGGCGATACGACGGCGGCGATATCCGGACCGGCACCGCCGAAGTAATTCTCGCGTGCTCGGACGTTGACCTTCGCCGCGTAAAATCGATCCGCGCCCGTCGTTCAGGCGACGGCCGGTGCCGTCTTCGGCGCGATCGTGTCTCGCCAGCGCAAGAGTGGCCGCTCGTACAAACGATAGACCAGCGCCGAGAGCGCGATGGCCATCGCGGCGTACGCGAGCGCTTGCACCAGACATTCCAGAGGCGTTGCACCCTTCCAGCCGAACGCGCCGAGCAGCACGCGCAACAGACCAAGGTGCGACACGTACAGCGCGTACGACCACAAAGCGAGCCGGGTCACCGCGACTTCGGCGAAGCGCGGCAGCCCGCTCTGCTTCCAGCGTGCGGCGATGGGCAGGAACGCCGCGAAGCTCAACGGAATCAGATTGAAGAGGAACGTGCGCGCGAAGAAACTCGTATCGCGCGGCCACGCGAGACAGATCCACACGCAGAACGCGGTTCCGATCAGCCCCGCGCACGCGATCGCGGCAACCGCGCGCATGCTGAGATGCGTGCGCCGCACGAGCACGATCGCGAGCACGCCGTAAGCGATCGCATCGAGGCGTACGATCGTCACCTTGCGCACACCCGCGTCCCAATCGGGATTGCCGTGCAGCACGTACGCAATGCGGATGCCGGTGAAAACCAAGATGCCGAGCACCATCAGCGGAACCGGCCGCATCCAGCGTCCAAGGCGACCGCGTGCGAGCACGATCAAGAGCGGCGCGACAAGATAGAAAATTTCCTCGATCGCAAGGCTCCACGATTCCGGATAGAAGGGCGGATTCGGCCACGCGAGGTTCTGCCAGAAAAACACATAACTCCACGCGTGCGGCCACGCGCCGGTGGCGTAACGCTCGAACACGAGGTTCAACAGCAGAAACAGGTAATAGTTCGGCAGTGTGCGCAGCCAGCGCCGGATCCAGAACTGACGCACATCAAGATCGCCGCTTTCGGCCTGCTCGGCGAGGATGCCGCCGATCAGGAATCCGCTGAGCACGAAAAAGAGTTCGACGCCGAGCTGGCCCGGCAGCCACCACGGGTCGAATGCAGAAAGATCGCGAGCCACCGGAACGAAGAGGAAGGTCGCGTGCGTGAACAGCACCATCGCGACCGCGAGCGCGCGGATCAGATCGAGCCCGAAAACGTGGCCGCGGGTCATCGCGTCGCTGGCGTCATGAGTGAAGCGTCATCCGGAATTCGAAGCCGTGCATGGAACGCGCAACATCGCAGCGAACATCGCTCAGCGACCACGTCGTCGGCCACTTTTCCGCAAACGCCGGGACATCGGCCTTGCGTTGTACGAGGCGAGACGCCGGATCGAGGCCTGTCACGGCAGGGCATCACGTAACGTCGCGATTTTCATGAGTATTGTACACTTGGCCTCGCTCGATCGCCGGCTCAACGCGCAAATGCAGTACATCCACGACAGTCTCGCCACCAGCTGGCAGCAGTTCCAGTTCATCTGCGTGGTCTATTGTGTCGGCCTTGCGATCGAATCGTTGCGCCCTGCGCAAACCGGGCAGCCGTTCAAGCACATCGGTTTCAACCTCGTCTACACCGCGCTGTTTCTGCTCGCGACGAATTTCCTCGTGCCGCCGCTGCAGGCGCTGACCAAACCGTGGATCGACCGCTGGGGCCTGGCGATTCCGATCGCATTTCCTGACACGTTCGTCGGACAAGTGCTGCAGACACTCGTCTTCCTTTTCATCATGGATTTTTTCTACTACTGGTTCCACCGTTCGCAACACGTGTTCTCGACGCTGTGGGCGCAGCACAAGATCCATCATTCGGAATTCTCGCTCAACGTCACCACCGGCAATCGTCATCACTGGCTCGAAGAACCACTGCGCGTGTTTGGGCTGTGGCTGCCGATCGGCCTGGTTTTCCAGCAGAAGCCCGTAACGATCGCATGGCTGTGGTCGTCGTTCCTGCTGTGGGGCTACTTCATCCACATGAACCTGAAACTGCCGCTTGGTCCGCTGACACCGGTCTTCGGCGGTCCGCAACTGCATCGCATCCATCACTCGAACCTTCCCGAACACCGCGATCGCAATTTCGCCGCGTTCTTCCCGATCTTCGACGTCGTCTTCGGCACCTACTACAAACCCGAGCGCGACATGTATCCCACGACCGGACTCCATGACAACGAAGACCTCAACGGTCTTCTACGCGCCAGTCTCGCGCCATTCCGTGTGTGGAAGCGGCAGATCGGCGAGCTGTTCGGATCGCGTACGCAGGAACGGCGCGCTGCACGATAGCGATCTTTTCGTCTCCCGCTCACCGGCGTCCCCTCTCCCGCTTGCGGGAGAGGGTTAGGGTGAGGGCAAGCTTGCGATACCTCCCCGCCGCTTCCCTCGCCCGCCGCGCGGCGCGCGTCGGCCTCTCCCGCGCAGTGGGAGAAGCGAGAACTCACGCCCGCTGCCGTAGCGCCTCGAACAAGGCAATCCCCGTCGCGACGGAGACATTCAGACTCTCGACCCCACCCCGCATCGGAATCCGCGCGAGAAAATCACACGCCTCGCGCGTGAGCCTGCGCATGCCCTCGCCTTCGCCACCGAGCACGATCGCGATCGGACCCTTCAGATCGATCGAATACAGCGACGCATCGATATCGCCGACCAGACCGACGAGCCAGACGCCCGCGTCCTTCAGCGCCTTCAGCGTGCGCGCGAGATTCGTCGCCGCGACCAGCGGCACGCGATCGGCGGCGCCGGCTGCGGCGCGACGCACGGTCGGCGTGATGCCGACCGCACGATCTTTCGGCACGACGACCGCAGTCACGCCAGCGGCTTCCGCGCTGCGCAGGCACGCGCCGAGATTGTGCGGATCGGTGACGCCGTCGAGCACCAGGAACAGTGCCGATGCGCCGGCTGTCTCGGCGAGCGCGATCAGATCCGACTCGGGCAATGGCGCCGGCGCGTTGTAGCGCGCGACGATACCCTGGTGCCGCGCGCCGCCGGTCATGCGATCGAGCGCCGCGCGATCGCGCGCGTGCGGCTTGATGCCGAGCTCGCGCGCGCGTTCGGACAGCTCCTTCACGCGCGCATTGTGCACGCCGGTCTCGACATACAACTCGATGATGTTGCCCGCGTCGTAGTTGAGCGCGGCCTCGACGGCGTGGATGCCGGTGAGGAGATCGTGGCTCATCGGCGGCGGCGCTCCTGTTCGCGAAGGCACGAGGCGGAAGTCGATCTTGCGATCCTCCAGGCTCGCGCGCAGCACCTGCACGCGCACCGGATCGCCGAGCCGGAACTTGAGTCCGCGCCGTTCGCCGGTCAGGAGATGTCGAACCGCATCGAAGTGGTAATAGTCGTTCGGCAGCTGCGTGATGTGCACCAGACCGGTGATCTTCGATTCGACCAGCTCGACGAAAATGCCGAACGAGGTGACGCCGGAAACGATGCCGTCGAACTCGCTGCCGACGTGTTTTTCCATCCACGCGCACTTGTAGCGCTCGTCGACGTCGCGCTCGGCCTCGTCGGCACGGCGCTCGTTCTGCGAGCAATGCACGCAGAACGCCGGCCATGTCGCTCGCGCTGTAGGTGTAGTCGGCCGGCTTTCCGCCGCCGAGCGCAAAACGGATCGCGCGATGCACGAGCAGATCCGGATAGCGCCGGATCGGCGAGGTGAAATGCGTGTACGTCGACAGCGCGAGACCGAAATGGCCCGGATCGCCCGGCTGATAGACGGCGAGACTCTGCGAGCGCAGCAGCACCGATTCGATCAGACTCGCATCGGGCCGCTTGCGCACTTTCTTCAGAAGCGCCGAGAAATCCGCCGGCTGCACCTGCTCCAGCGGCGGCAACTGCAAATGGAATTCCTTGAGGAACTGCAAGAGATCCTCGTACTTCGACGCCGGCGGCGGCGCATGCACGCGATACGGCGCCGGAATCTTGCGCTTGTGCAGGAACTTCGCCGCCTCCACGTTTGCCGCGATCATGCATTCCTCGATCAGCTTGTGCGCATCGTTGCGATGGTACGCGCCGAGCTGCACGACTTCGCCGGACGGCGCCAGCCGAAATTCCACCTCGGTGCTTTCGAAATCGATCGCACCGCGCTGCTGGCGCGCCTTGGCGAGCACCTTGTACAGCTGATGCAGATGCTTCAGCTGCGGCATGACATCGGCGAGCTCTTCGCACGCCTCGGCGTTCTTTTCGCCGATCGCCTGCCACACGCGCTCGTAGGTGAGGCGCGCGTGCGAGCGCATGACCGCCGGATAGAATTTCGAGCGCGTGACTTCGCCGTCGCGATCGATCTGCATATCGCAGACCATGCACAGGCGCTGCACTTTCGGATTCAGCGAGCAGATGCCGTTCGAAAGCGTCTCCGGCAGCATCGGCACGACGAAAGCCGGGAAATAGACCGACGTCGCGCGATCGTAGCCTTCGGCGTCGAGCGCGGTGCCGGGTCGCACGTAGTGCGACACATCGGCGATCGCGACGATCAGGCGGAATCCGTTCGCGCTCGGTTCGGCATAGACCGCATCGTCGAAATCGCGCGCGTCCGCGCCGTCGATCGTGACCAGCGGAACGTCGCGAAGATCGACACGCTCGGCGATCTCGGCCGGCAAAACTTCCGGCGAGACGTCGGCGGCTTCGCGCAGCGTCGCGGCCGGCCATTCGTTCGGCAAGCCGTGGCTCGCGATCGCCATCTCGACCACGAGCGAAGGCGTCAGCCGCTCGCCGAGCACCGCTAGGATGCGCCCGACCGGCCCGCGCTGAGCCGTCGGCTGATCGGTGATCTCGACGACCACGATCTGCCCCGAACGCGCGCCGCGATCCTTGCCCGGAGTGATCAAGACATCCTGATGCAGCCGGCGATCATCCGGCGTGACCAGCACGACGCCGTTCTGCTCGACGACGCGCCCGACGAGGCGCGGTGAACGGCGTTCGAGCACTTCGACGATCGCACCTTGCCGACGCCCGCGCCGATCGACGCCGACGACGCTGGCAAGCACGCGATCGCCGTGCAGCACCTTGCGCATCTCGGCCGGCGACAGGTACAGATCGTCGCCGCCTTCGTCCGGGCCGCATGAAGCCGTAGCCTTCCGCGTTCGCGAGCACGGCGCCGGGCATCAGGTCGAGTTTGCTCGCGACACCGTAACCGCCGCGGCGGTTCTGGATCAGCTGACCATCGCGCAGCATCGCTGCCAATCGCTTGGTCAGCGCATCGAAATCCGGCGCGGCGGAGAGACCGAGCGCGTCCGCGATCATCTCGGCCTTCATCAGCTGGCCGTTGCGTTCCAGGAACGCGATGATCGCTTCGCGGCTCGGGATCGGTCGTTCGTATCGACGCGCTTCGCGATCGGCGTGCGGATCGGCCATGCGTGGCGGAGCCTTCGAAGGCGCGTGCCGCGGCGGCGGCACGTTCGACGACGCCCGCTTTGGCGGCGCGGCTTTCGAAGCAGGCGATTTCGATGGTTCGGGGTTCGCCGGGAACCAGCTTGGCAATGCTTTCGATGATCCCGACTTCGGCGGCCCGGCGCGACGGCCGGGGCCGCGCTTGCGTTGTCCGCCGTCGTCACGTGACGGCTTCGTTTTTCTGCGTTTCACGGCATGCTTCCACGGAGGTCCTCGCCAGCGTCGCCGAGCGCCTTGGCGATTGCAAGTCGTTGCGTTGACAAGGCCCTGCGGCGGCCAGTATCGTTCGCGGCCCGCAGGATGCCGCCCGGCGTCCGCGCCTGCCCAGGTGGCGGAATTGGTAGACGCACTAGTTTCAGGTACTAGCGGGTAAAACCGTGGAGGTTCGAGTCCTCTCCTGGGCACCACTGGACGATGCTGCGACGTCCTCAGAAAGATCCCATCTGTCCGAAAAACCCCGCTCCGATGCGGGGTTTTTGTTTGGAGTTCCGCTCAGCTCGCGCTTGCTATGCGCACGCAACGGCATCCTCGAAACACCGGAAATCCGCATCACCGCTCGCGCGCAACAAGACGTTGTAGAGCGATCCGAAAAGCAGCGCGATGTTCCAACCCCACGCGAAGCTCTCCGAAACTCAGGCAGAACGTCGACCCACTCGGAAAGTCGAAGCCCGGAAGAAAAATCGCGAGCGGCGCATGATTGATCGGCAGACATGGAAACAGCAGATAGCCGAGTACACAAGCGTATACGCAATGACGAGGAACGAACTCAGGCTCATGCAGAACACCGGAATGGTCCGCACGGGGGCCGGAGAAACCTGTGGTAGTACGATGAGCAAAGATTGCAGTATCAGCAGCCATGATGATGAACCGTCGTGCTGCGGTTTGTCATACGTAGCGGGTGTCGGCTCGACATTCTTCGTGGCGGGCAGGCGAGCAAAGCGGCGGAAATGGCCAGCCTCGCGCGCTGGAGGCTGTCCGCGGTGATCTTGATCAATCCGCATTAACCCCGAATTCGATCAGATGGGATGCCAACTGAGCGCAAAGTACGCCATGCACAAAACCGAGCATTCCGCCCCTGTGAAGGGGGCATCGAACGCGCCGCCCGCGAGCGGGACGATCTACACATGCCCGATGCATCCGCAGATCCGCCAGCCAATGCCCGGCAATTGTCCGATCTGCGGCATGACGCTTGAACCCATCCTGCCGGTCCTGGATCAGGAAGACACTACCGAGCTCGACGATTTCACCCGTCGATTCTGCTGGACGCTGCCGCTGACGGTCGTCGTGTTCGTGCTGGCGATGGCGGGACATCGCCTCGATCTGCTTGCGCCGCAGACGCAATCCTGGGCGGAACTGCTGCTCGCGACGCCGGTCGTGCTCTGGGGCGCGTGGCCGTTCTTCGTGCGCGCCGCGCAATCTGTCGTCAACCGCAGCCCGAACATGTGGACGCTGATCGGTCTTGGTGTGGCGATTGCCTACGTTTACAGCGTCGTCGCGACGCTCGCTCCACAATGGTTTCCCGCCTCGTTCGTCGAACATGGGCGCGTTGGCGTGTATTTCGAGGCGGCAGCGGTCATCGCTTCGCTCACGCTGCTCGGCCAACTGCTCGAATTGCGTGCCCGCTCGCAAACGTCGGCCGCGATCAAGACGTTGCTGCGGCTCGCGCCGAAAACAGCCCGCAGGATTCGCTCGGACGGCACCGAAGAGGACGTCGCATTGGACGACGTTCGGATCGGCGATCAGTTGCGAGTACGTCCCGGCGAGAAAGTGCCGGTCGATGGCACGGTCATCGACGGAATCAGCGCAGTCGATGAATCGATGCTCAGCGGCGAACCGCTGCCGGTGACGAAACGCGCAGGCGATAAGGTTGTCGGCGCCACGCTCAATACGACCGGAGCCTTGATCGTCCGCGCCGACCGCATCGGTGCCGAAACGATGCTCGCGCAGATCGTGCAAATGGTTGCTCAGGCTCAGCGGTCGCGGGCGCCGATGCAGCGCATGGCCGATGCAGTCGCCGGCTGGTTCGTGTTGGCGGTGATGTCGGTCGCCGTGGTGACGTTTCTCGCGTGGGGCTGGTTTGGCCCGGAACCGCGGTGGGTGTATGCGCTGATCAATGCGCTCGCGGTGCTGATCATCGCGTGTCCGTGCGCGCTCGGTTTGGCTACGCCGATGTCGATCATGGTCGCGACCGGCAAGGGCGCAACGTCCGGTGTGCTGTTCCGCGACGCCGCGGCGATCGAAGCGATGCGCACGATCGACGTCCTCGTAGTCGACAAGACCGGGACGCTGACGGAAGGCAAGCCCGCTTTCGATCGCGCGGTGCCGGCCGCAGGATTTGCGCCAGATGACGTCTTGCGCATCGCGGCGAGCCTGGATCAGGCCTCCGAGCATCCGCTCGCACGCGCAATCGTGAACGAAGCAACCCGGCGCGGGCTTGCGCTCGAGAAACCGTCGGAGTTCGACAGCGCCAGCGGCATCGGCGTCACGGGCGACGTAAGTCGGCGCCACGCGGTACTCGGAAATAGTACGTTGATGCAACGCACGCACATCGACGTAACTCCGCTTCGCGATGAGGCGGAGAAGCTGCGCACGGAAGGCGCCAGTGTGATGTATCTGGGCATCGATGGCCGCCTCGCCGGCCTGCTGGCGGTATCCGATCCGATCAAAGCCACGACGCCAGACGCGGTCGATCGTCTGCGCGCGGCGGGCATCCATCTGGTCATGGCTACCGGCGACGGTTGGACGACGGCACGCGCCGTTGCTGCGCGCCTGGGCATCGACGAGGTCATCGGCGAGGTCAAACCGGAAGACAAAGTCGCCATCGTCTCGAAGTTGCAGATGCAGGGGCGCAAGGTTGCGATGGCCGGAGACGGCATCAACGATGCGCCGGCGCTGGCGCGTGCGGACGTTGGCATCGCGATGGGCACCGGCACCGACGTCGCGATGAACAGCGGCCACGTAACGTTGATCAAAGGCGATCTGCTCGGCATCCTGCGCGCACGAGTCCTCTCGCAGCAGACGGTGCGCAATATGCGCCAGAACCTCGGATTCGCATTGATCTACAACGCGCTCGGCATTCCGATCGCCGCCGGCGTGCTGTATCCATTCACCGGTATTTTGCTGTCGCCGATCATCGCCGCGCTGGCCATGAGCCTGAGTTCGGTATCCGTGGTCGGCAATGCGTTGCGCCTGCGCACGCAAGCATAGGACGTGTTCGCGATCACGAACCCCGCCAATTCGGATTCCATGACTCGCCGCACCGGCCCCGCATGTGCCGCGGTCGCGAATCGCTGCTCGCAGAAGCTCGCTCGGCGTTACTGACCGAACCTTAACCAGAAGCTCCAGAACAGTGCGCAACGGTGCGCCCGGATGCTAGCCTCGTTGCTTCTCTCCTTCCCTGCGATCCGTGCATGAACTCAATGCCTTTCTGGCACACGAATCGCGGCGCCGGCGTTTCGACTCCGTACGCTGCCGGCGAGGAGCCGTTGCGCGCCGAGTTGCTCAACGCGGAGCAGATGGAAGAGCGCGGAAGGGAAATCGCCGCGCAGCACAAGACGCGCACGGCGCGCGTCGCGGCGAATCCTCTGCTGCAGCGACTTGCGCAAAACGCGGACGTCATTCGCGAGTGCTGCAAGGTACTCGCCGACGCAATCAAGGACAACCAGAAAGTCACGCCCGCGGGCGAATGGCTGCTCGATAATCTCTACCTGATCGACGAGCAGATCCGCACCGCACGGCGCCATCTGCCGAAACGCTACAGCTGGCAGTTGCCGGTGCTGGCCAAGGGGCCGTCCGTCGGCTTGCCGCGCGTGTACGACATTGCGCTGAAAGCGATCTCGCACGGCGACGGGCGCTTCGACGAGGATTCGCTGCGCCGCTTCGTTGCGGCCTACCAGGAAATCAGCGAGCTCACGCTCGGCGAGTTGTGGGCCATCCCGATTGTTCTGCGCCTGGCGCTCATCGAGAATCTTCGTCGCGTCGCATTCAGCGTTCGTGCGGATCGCATGGACCGCAACGTCGCCATCCGCTGGGCAGACGAGATGATTGATGTGGTGCGGCGCGATCCGACCCGTCTCATCCTCATCGCCGCCGACATGGCGCGCGAGCAGCCGCCGATGTCGAGCTCGTTCGTGTCCGAGCTTTCGCGCCGGCTGCAGCCGCTCGGCGACGCCGTGTCGCTGCCGATGACATGGATCGATCTGCGCCTCGCGGAGTCGGGACTCACCAGCGGCCAGTTGGTGCAGAGCGCGCAGCGCGAGCAGGCCGCCGACCAGGTGTCGGTCAGCAATTGCATCAGCAGCCTGCGATTGCTCGATGCGTTGGATTGGAAGACATTCGTCGAATCGGTGAGCGTCGTCGAGCGGATTCTGCGCGAAGATCCGACGCACACTTACCCACACATGAGCTTCGCGACGCGCGACACGTACCGTCACGTCGTCGAGAAACTCGCGCGCGAAGCGGATCTCGACGAGCCGGCCGTCGCATCGGCGACGCTGGAGCTCGCGCTCGACGGCGCGGATCGGCCGCACGCCGAGCTCGCGCGGCACGTCGGATATTTTCTGGTCGGCGACGGTCAGCCGATTCTGCGCGAGCGATGCCATCTGCGACGTCGCGCGTCGTTCTTCTGGAAGGATCGTCCGCAACAGGCTTCGTTCTCGTCCTATTTTGTTGCGATCGTCGGACTCGGCATTCTGCTGATGCTGCCGGTGCTGACGCGCTTGCCGGACCTGCCGGTCGCGCTGTGGGTGAAATTCGCGACGGCGCTCTGCGCCGTCATCGCGTTGAGCCAGCTCGCCGTCGCGCTGGTCAATCGGGGATCGGCCCTCTTGATCGCGCCGCAACGCCTGCCGCAGATGGACTTTCGCGATGGTGTTCCCGACGATGCGAAGACGCTCGTCGCGATCCCCTCGCTGCTTTCGAGCGTCGGCCATGCGCAGCGCCTGCTCGACGATCTCGAGATCCGCTATCTCGCCAACCGCGATCGGAATCTGCGATTCGCATTGTTGACGGACTTCGTCGATGCGCCCGAGGCCGCGCTCGACTCGGATGCCGCGATCCTCGAGGCGGCCGTCGTCGGCATCGAGACGCTCAACGCGCGCTACGACGACAACCGGTTTTTTCTGCTGCACCGCCCGCGGCGCTGGAATGAACGCGATCACACGTGGATGGGATTCGAGCGTAAGCGCGGCAAGCTCGCCGATCTCAATGCGTTGCTGCGCGGCGACGCTGCGGATCGCTTCTCCCGAATGGTCGGCGATGTTTCATTGCTCGGCGATGTCCGCTACGTCATCACGCTGGACAGCGACTCGCAGCTGCCGCGCGATGTCGCGCGCAAACTCATCGCGACGATGGCCCATCCACTCAATCGCCCGCGCATGGACGCCGCGCGGCGCATCGTGGACGGCGGCTACGGCATCCTGCAACCGCGCATCGGCAGCGTATTGCCGACCGACGGGACGACGCCCTACGCGAACCTCTTCGGCGGCGACCCGGGTATCGATCCATACACGCGCGCGGTTTCCGATACATATCAGGATCTTTTCGGCGAAGGCTCGTTCATCGGCAAAGGCATCTACGACGTCGATGCGTTCGAGCACGTGCTCGCGAATCGTTTTCCGGACAACCGCATCCTGAGCCACGATCTTCTCGAGGGCTGTTATGCGCGTTCTGGCCTCGCGACCGACATCGAGCTGTACGAGGAATATCCGCGGACTTATCTCGCCGACGCGCGCCGGCGGCATCGCTGGATGCGCGGCGACTGGCAGATTGCGGCATGGCTGTTTCCGCGCGTACTGATCGCCAACGGCCAGCGCGAGCGTAACGTATTGTCGTCCCTGTCGCTGTGGAAGATTTTCGACAATCTGCGCCGCAGCGTCGTGCCGATCGCGCTCGTCGGTTTGTTGCTCATCGCCTGGCTGTGCATGCCATCGCCCACCTTTTGGGTCGCGCTGGTCGTCGAGATCCTGCTGCTGCCGGCGATCGTCGATCTCGCGCTTTCGCTCGCGAGCCCGAAGGAAGAAGGAACAACGCTGCAATCCTTCAAAGTGTGGTCAGGCGACGCGATGCGCCGCGTGGCGCAGGTCCTGATCACGGCCGTATGCCTTCCATTCGAGGCCTGGCTCAGCTTCGATGCGATCGCGCGGACATATTGGCGCGTGCACGTCTCGCGCCGGCGCCTTTTGCAATGGATGCCTTCGAGCGCCGTGCACCGCGGCGAGAGAAATCCGTTCGGCCGCGCGGTTTCTGCGCTGTGGATAGCACCTGTCCTTGCGGTTTCGCTCGCGGTCTTGCTGTTCGAACGCACGCATCTGTGGCACGCGCTGCCATGGCTCGTCGCCTGGTTCTTCTCGCCGGTGCTGGTCTGGCTGCTCGGCGTCGCTCCCGCGAAGCGCTCCGAGCGACTGCAGCCGGCGCAAATCGCGTTCCTGCGCAATGTCGCGCGGCGCACGTGGAATTTCTTCGAATGCTTCGTCGGGCCAGAAGATCACTGGCTGCCGCCCGACAACTACCAGGAACATCCGATCGCGAAGACCGCGCATCGCACGTCGCCGACGAATATCGGCCTCTATCTGCTTTCGACGCTGGCGGCGCACGACTTCGGTTATCTCTCGCTGCGTCAGCTCATCGGGCGCCTTTCGCAATCGTTCGACACGCTGGAACGCCTGCCGCGACATCGCGGTCATTTCTACAACTGGTACGACACTCGCACGGCGCAGCCGCTCGCACCGCTCTATGTTTCGACGGTCGATAGCGGCAACCTGATCGCGCATCTGTTGACGCTGCGCCAGGGTCTGCTCGAGCGCCGCAGCGGCGCCGTCATCAATCCCGCAGTGCTCGCCGGCGTGCGCGATGCGCTGACGCTGGCGCGCGATCGGGATCCGTCGCGTGAAGACGAGCTGTGGAAGCCGATCGCGCAGTCGCTCGATGCCGCCGAATCGAACCCGCCGCGGACGCCGCACGACCTGCTTTCGTTGCTGTCGCCCATGAACGCACTGCTCGGTGCCTCTGAGCCGACGTCTGCAACGATCGATCCCGCGCAGGATCCCGTAGTCCTGCTGCGTCGACAGATCACCGCGGCCATCGACGACATCGATTACTTTTTCGGCAACCTTGACGCCAGCCCGGCGTTCGATTCCACCGCGACGCTGACGCACATTCGGTCCGCGACCGCCGACGACGTGGTCGCAATACGTGCCGACGAAACCCGACGTGCTCTCGAATCGCTCGCCGTACGCTGCGGAGAGCTCGCGCGCGTCGATTTCGATTTTCTGTTCGACGCGAACCGCTCGCTGTTCACGATCGGATACAACGTCAGCGAGCATCGCCGCGACGCCGGTTTCTACGACCTGCTCGCTTCCGAGGCGCGACTCGGCATCTTCGTCGCGATCGCGCGCGGCAGTGTGGTCCAGGACGCGTGGTTCTCGCTCGGTCGTCTGCTGACATCCGCGATGGGCCGTCAGGTGCTGCTGTCGTGGAGCGGCTCGATGTTCGAATACCTGATGCCGCAGCTCGTCATGCCCTCGTTTCCCGGCACGTTGCTCGACGAGACGTGCCGCTCCGCGGTCGCGCAGCAGATCGACTATGCGCGCAGCAAGAACGTGCCGTGGGGCATTTCCGAATCAGGCTACAACGTGACCGACGCGGCGCAGAACTACCAATATCGCGCGTTCGGCGTGCCCGGGCTCGGTCTGCAGCGTGGCCTCGCGCAGGAGCTGGTGATCGCGCCATACGCGAGCGCGCTTGCGCTCACGATCTCTCCGCGCGAGGCGGAGCGGAATTTGCGCACGATCGCGGCGAACGGCTGGCTTGCGCCGTGGGGCTTTTACGAAGCGATCGACTATACGCCCGCGCGCGTTCCGCACGGACGCAACAACGCGATCGTGCGTTCGTTCATGGCGCACCACCACGGCATGACGCTGCTCGCGATCGCTCACGCCGTGCTCGGCCAGCCGATGCAAAGGCGCTTTGGCGCCGATCGCGGAATTGCAGGCGACGATGTTGCTGCTCCAGGAACGCACGCCGCGCTCGTCGATCAACTGGAGCAACGATCCGGCGATGGTCGACGTGCGTTCGACGCAGGATGCGCCGCAGATCGCGATGCGCGTTTTCGCCCGCGCCGACACCAGCCGTCCGGCGGTGCAACTGCTGACCAACGGCCGCTATCACCTGATGGTGACGAACGCCGGCGGCGGCTACAGCCGCTGGCGCGACATCGCGATCACGCGCTGGCGCGAGGACGCGACGCGCGACGACTGGGGCGTGTTCTGCTATCTGCGCGACGGCGAGACCGGCAAAGTCTGGTCGAATACGCCGCATCCGACCCTGACCGCGGTCGACTATTCCGAAGCGGTGTTCACGGAATCGTCGGTGGAATTTCGCCGACGCCTCGACGATATCGAAGCGCATACGCAGATCGTCGTCTCGCCCGAGGACGACATCGAACTCCGTCGCATCCGCATCACGAATCGCGCGCGTGTCGAACGTTCGCTCGATGTCACGAGCTACGCCGAAGTCGTGCTGGCTTCGGCGATCGGCGATTCGCTGCATCCCGCGTTCGGCAACCTGTTCGTTCAGACCGAAGTGCTGGCCGATCGCGACGCGATCCTCGCTACGCGCCGGCGGCGCTCGAGCGAAGATCCGCAACGCTGGATGATGCATCTGCTGGCGCTGCACGATGCCGAATCCTCGCAAACATCGTTCGAATCGGATCGCCTGCGTTTCGTCGGACGCGGCAACGACCCGGAGAATCCCATCGCCGTCCGTTCGATGGCGCGCGCTGTCGGGAACGCAGGGTTCGGTGCTCGATCCGGTGCTCGCGATCCGCCATCGCATCGTGTTGCAACCGGATCAGTCCGGCGGTGATCGATCTCGTGCTCGGCGTCGCCGAGAACAGGGATCAATGCGTCGCGCTGGTCGAGAAATATCGCGATCGACATCTCGCCGATCGCGCGATCGAGATCGCGTGGACGCACAATCGCATTGCGCTGGGCCAGATCAACATCAGCGAAGTGGACGCGCAGGCGTACGCACGTCTGGCCGGCGCGATTCTGTACGCGGACCCAGCGCGCAGGGCGCCCGCTTCGACGATCGCGAGCAATCATCTCGCGCAGCCTGGCCTGTGGGCGCACGCGATTTCCGGCGATCTGCCGATCGTGCTGCTCAAGATGTCGGGTCCCGAGAATCTCAATCTCGCGCGGCAGCTGGTCAATGCGCACGTGTACTGCCGCATGAAAGGCCTCGATTTCGATCTCGTCATCTGGAACGAGGAGCGCGGCGGTTACCGTCAGGCTCTGCACGACGAGATCATGGCCATCGTCGGTACCAGCCCGGATTCTGCAGTGCTCGAGCAGCCCGGCGGCGTATTCGTGAGGTCGATCGAGCAGATCAATCACGAAGATCGCGTGCTGATGCAGTCCGTTGCGCGCGTCGTGCTTCACGATCAAGGTGGATCGCTGACCGAGCAGCTCGGCATCGAAAAAACGATCGGCAGCGATATCGTCGTGCCGGAGCTCGTCGCATCGCGTGCCATCGAGCCGGCGACGCCGGTGTCGCACCAGTTTCCGGTGCCGCCGCTCACGCTCGCGAACGGCATCGGCGGTTTCGCCGCGGAAGGGGCGGAATATGTCATCTCGATCGACGAGACGCAGAAGACGCCGCTGCCGTGGGTCAACGTCATCGCCAATCCGCATTTCGGTTGCGTCGTTTCCGAAAGCGGCTCGGGTTACACGTGGCAGGAGAACGCGCACGAATATCGCCTGACGCCGTGGAGCAACGATCCGGTCAGCGATCCGAGCGGAGAAGCGATCTACGTCCGCGACGAGGAAAGCGGCCACTTCTGGTCGGCGACGCCCGCGCCGGCGCCGGGCCGCGGGCGCTATGTCGTACGGCACGGCTTCGGCTACAGCGTATTTGAACATGCGGAAGCCGGCATCACGAGCCATCTGCGCCTGCACGTCGATGTCGAAGCACCGGTCAAGTTCTTCATGTTGCGCCTGCAGAACGATTCGGGGCGCACACGCAGATTGTCCGTGACCGGCTATGTCGAGTGGGTGCTGGGCGACCTGCGCGAGAAGACCGCGATGCACGTCGTCACCGAGCTCGACGACACCGGCGCACTGATGGCGCGCAACGCGTACAGCATCGAGTTCCACGAGCGCGTCGCATTCTTCGATGTCGACAATCCGCAGCGCACGTTGAGCGGCGACCGCACGGAATTCATCGGTCGCAACTGCTCGCTGCGCCGCCCCGCGGCGATGTTGCGGCAGTCGTTGAGCGGACGGCTCGGTGCGGCGATGGATCCATGCGGCGCGATCCAGATTCCGGTCGAGCTCGCCGACGGCGAATCGCGTGATTTCATTTTCCGCCTCGGTGTCGGCCATGATCGACAAGATGCGACCAAGCGCGTCGAGCGCTTCCGCCGCAACGGCGCGGCCCGGGCCTCGTTCGATGCGGTCCAGCAGCGCTGGAAGCAACTGCTCGGATGCGGTCAGCGTGCGCTCGCCGGATCCGACGTTCGATGTGCTCGCCAATGGTTGGCTGTTGTACCAGGTGATCAGTTGCCGGTTGTGGGCGCGCAGCGGGTTCTACCAGTCCGGCGGTGCGTTCGGGTTCCGCGATCAGTTGCAGGACGCGATGTCGCTCGTGCATGCCGATGCCTCGCTGTTGCGCGAACAGATCGTGCTGAGCGCGTCGCGCCAGTTCGTCGAAGGCGACGTGCAGCATTGGTGGCATCCGCCGGCGGGACGCGGCGTGCGCACGCAGTGTTCGGACGATTTCTTGTGGCTCCCGCTGGCGACCGCGCGCTACGTCGGCGCGACCGATGATGCAGCAATCCTCGATGAGCGCATCGGCTTTCTCGAAGGCCGCCTGCTCAATCCGGGCGAGGAATCGTATTACGACCTGCCGCTGCGCTCGTCGCACGCCGGCGATCTGTATGAACATTGCCGGCGCGCGATCGAGCACGGTTTTCGCAACGGCGCGCACGGGCTGCCGCTTGATCGGCAGCGGCGACTGGAACGACGGCATGAACAACGTCGGGCGCCAGGGCCGCGGCGAGAGCGTGTGGCTCGGCTTCTTCCTGTGTGAGGTTCTGGCCGAGTTCGAGCCGATCGCGCGACGTCGCGGCGACAGCGAATTCGCCGCGAAGTGCAAGCGGCATGCGGACGATCTCAAGAAGGCGCTCGAACAGAACGGCTGGGACGGCAACTGGTATCTGCGCGCCTACTTCGATGACGGAACGCCGCTCGGCTCCGCACGCAACAGCGAATGCCGCATCGACGCGATCGCACAGAGCTGGGCGAAACTTTCGGGCGCGGCCGACGCTGCGCGGGTCGAGTGCGCGCTCGACGCCGTGGACCAGCAACTGGTCGACGAGAACGGCAAGCTGATCCGTTTGCTGACGCCGCCGTTCGACACCGCCGATCCGGATCCGGGCTATATCCGCGGCTACGTGCCCGGCGTGCGCGAAAACGGCGGCCAATATACCCATGCCGCCGTGTGGACGGTCATGGCGTTTTTCGCGGACAAACGCATCGAGCGCGCGTGGCAGCTGTTCAACCTGATCAATCCGGTGCGCCACGCGCAGCAACAGGCCGACGTGGAAACGTACAAAGTGGAACCCTATGTGATCGCCGCGGATGTGCTTGCGGTCTCGCCGCACACCGGACGCGGCGGATGGACCTGGTATACCGGGTCCGCGGGCTGGATGTATCGCCTCATTTCCGAATCGATGCTCGGGTTGCGTCGTCACGGCTCGACCCTGCTGCTCGAACCGAACCTGCCGAAGTCCTGGAGCACGCTGCAGATCGACTATCGCTTCGGCGAAGCGTTGTATCGCATCCAGATGGCACGCGATACGCAAGTGCGCGTCGAGTGCGACGGCGTCGCGCAAGCGGAGATGAGCGTTGCGTTGTCGCCAGAGAAGGCCGTGCACGAAGTGAAAGTCTACGTCGCAAGCTGAGTGCGCAAGAATTCTTCGCCTATCCCCAGGTCATGCGACGGCGCTTTGCAATGCGTCGCCGCACGATCTTGTGTGCCACACAGGCAATTTCGACTGCATTCGTTGCCTGATGCGCCCGCTTTTACATCTCCTGACGGTTCATCGTCGCCGTCGCGGTTAACATAGGGCGTCGTCCACTGAGCGGCGCGGATGCATGCCGCCAAGGCCAGTTCCTTCCTTGCGTTCCCCTGCCATCATCCATCCCATTGCCGATCGGGACTTGCAGCAGCTGCAGGAACGCGCGTTTCGCTATTTCGTCGCGCAGACGAATCCAGCGAACGGTCTCGTCCGCGACAAAGACGCCGCCGGCTGGCCGGCCAGCATTGCCGCGACCGGGCTTGCGCTCGCGTGTTATCCGGTCGCGGTCGAGCGCGGCTTTATGGGTCGTGAGGCCGCCGTCGCGCGCACGCTCGCCACGCTCTCGTTCTTCGATGCAAGTCCGCAGGGAATGGAACCCGACGCCACCGGCTATCGCGGCTTCTACTATCACTTTCTCGACATGGACAGCGGCCGTCGCGCCTGGGATTGCGAAATATCGACGGTCGACAGCGCATTCCTGCTCGCCGGAATGCTCGCGGCGGCCGTGTATTTCAACGACGACAGCGAACCGCAGCGGCGCATTCGCGAACTGGCCCGATCGCTGTACGAACGCGCCCGCTGGCCCTGGGCAAAAGCAGAGGACAACACCATCTCGCACGGCTGGCGGCCCGAGAGCGGATTCATTCCGTATCAATGGCAGGGCTACGACGAAGGCTTGCTGCTTTACACGCTTGCGCTCGGCTCGCCCACGCACGCACTGCCGCGCAGCGCGTTCGAGGCGTGGGCGTCCACCTACGAATGGAAGCGCGTCTACGATATCGGCTATCTCTATTCGGCACCGTTGTTCACGCATCAGCTCTCGCACGCATGGATCGATTTTCGCGGCATCCAGGACGACTTCATGCGCACAAAAGGTATCGACTACTTCGAGAACACCCGTCGCGCCACACTGATCCAGCAACGCTACGCGATCGAAAATCCGCTCGGCTTCAGAGGCTACGGAGCCGACTGCTGGGGCATCACGGCCAGCGACGGC
The DNA here is from genome assembly GCA_963834755.1 of uncultured Gammaproteobacteria bacterium. Lineage (GTDB taxonomy): Bacteria > Pseudomonadota > Gammaproteobacteria > Xanthomonadales > Rhodanobacteraceae > Dokdonella_A. The sequence continues at coordinate 48,914 of CAWICQ010000012.1, read as the reverse complement.
CCCGGACCTGCGACGCTCAAGGTCGACGGTGTCGTCCGCGAGTTCTATGGCTACGAAAGCCGCGGCGCGCCGTACGGCATCGACGATGGAACGGTGGCGCCATGGGCGGTCGCCGCGTCGCTGCCCTTCGCACCCGATATCGTGCTGTCGACGCTGCACCATTTCATGCGCCGATTGCACCTGCATGAGCAGCATCCGTGCGGGTTCAAGGCGAGTTTCAACCGCACGTTCATCGATTCCGCACACGGCGACGCCGACGGATGGATCTCGCCGTACTGTTTCGGGCTCAATCTCGGCCCGATCGTGCTGATGCTCGAAAATCATCGGAGCGGCATGCTGTGGAACCTGATGCGCGGCTCGCGCGATATCGTGCGCGGCCTGCGCGCGGCGGGTTTCAGCGGTGGCTGGCTGAACGCGCCGCCGGACAAGAGGTCAGACTGATCGCGGCAAGCGACAATATGCGCTCGACGTGTTTCTTTCGGGATGGAGCGAACGATGGAACTGGGCATGGTGGGTCTGGGCCGCATGGGCGCCAACATGGTGCAGCGGCTTCTGCGCGGCGGACACAAGGTGACGGGTTTCGATCCGAGCGCGCAAGCGCGCAAGGCGATCGAAGCGAACGGCGCCGCGTCCGCACAATCGTTGCGACAACTCGTCGCCGCGTTGCCTTCGCCTCGCGTCATCTGGCTGATGGTTCCGGCGGGAAAGATCACCGACGAAACGGTAGACGCGCTTCAGACTCTCCTGGCCGGCGGCGACACGATCGTCGACGGCGGCAACTCCAACTACAAGGACACGTTGCGTCGAGCCGCCGCATGCGCCGGCAAGGATCTCGCCTACGTCGACTGCGGAACCAGCGGCGGCGTGTGGGGATTGCAGGAAGGCTACAGCATGATGATCGGCGGCGATAAGCGCGCGGTCGAAACGCTGCGGTCGATTTTCGAGACGCTCGCCCCCGCGAAAGACAAAGGCTGGGGCCATGTCGGCCCGGTCGGCGCCGGTCATTTCACCAAGATGATCCACAACGGCATCGAGTACGGCCTGATGCAGGCGTACGCGGAAGGTTTTTCGATACTGCAGCACAAGCGCGAATTCGCGCTCGACCTCAACCAGATCGGCGAAATCTGGCGCGAGGGCAGCGTCGTGCGTTCGTGGCTGCTCGATCTCCTGACCGATGCGCTGCGCAAGAATCCGACGATGAAAGGCGTCGCGCCGTACGTCGCGGATTCGGGCGAAGGTCGTTGGACCGTCAACGAGGCAATCGATCTCGACGTGCCGGCTCCGGTCATTTCGCTCTCACTGATCGAACGGCTGCGTTCGCGCGATAGCGATTCTTTCGCCGACAAGCTTCTCGCCGCGATGCGCAACGAATTCGGCGGGCACGCGATCAAGAAGGAATAGGCGTGACTGTCGCCGAATCCGCGGTTGAAGGCGCCGGCGTGCGCTGGATTCCGTTCGCCGACAGCGTCGCGCTGTGCGCCGAGGCGCACCGGCGCGTCGTCGATGCCGCGCACGCGGCGATCAAATCGCGTCAGCGTTTCGTCATCGCGCTCGCCGGCGGCAGCACACCACGTGCGCTCTATCGAAGCCTTCGCGATGCAGACACCGACTGGTCGCGCTGGCACATCTATTTCGGCGATGAGCGGTGCCTCGCGGCCGGTGATCCGGATCGCAACAGCGTGATGGCGGCCGAGGCATGGCTCGATCACGTGCCGATTCCGGCGGCGCAGCGCCATCCGATCGCCGCGGAACTCGGCGCAGAAGTCGCCGCGCAGCGATATGCGCGTGAGCTCGAAGGCGTCGGCGAATTCGATCTCGTGCTGCTCGGGCTCGGCGAGGATGGGCACGTTGCAAGTCTCTTTCCTGGGCAGAACATCGCTCCTGGAGATTCCGCGATCGATGTCGTACCGGTATTCGATGCGCCGAAACCGCCGCCCGAGCGCGTGTCGCTGACTGCGCAGCGATTGAGCCGCACGCGCGCGGCGTTGTTTCTGATCGAGGGCGAAACGAAGAGAGAAGCCGTACGGCGCTGGCGTGCCGGCGAGGATATTCCGGCTTCCTCGATCCAGCCGCCGTCTGGCGTCGATGTGCTGCTCCGCGCGAATCTGCTCGCCTGACGCGGCCGTGCTGCGCGGCGACAGGCGTTCGGATGATCGGATCAATCAGCCAGCAACGCCTTGGCTCGGGCGACGACGTTTTCGACCGTGAATCCGAATTCGCGCAAGATGACTTCGGCGGGCGCCGATGCGCCGAAATGGTCGATGCCCAGCATCGCGCCGCGCTCGCCGATGTAGCGCTCCCATCCTTGCCGAGCGCCGAGCTCGACGGCGAGGCGGCACCCGACGCTCGGCGGCAGGACTTCGTCGCGATAGGTTTGCGATTGCGCCTCGAACAGATCCCAACTCGGCATCGAAACGCAGCGCACCGCGATGCCGTCGGCGCGCAGACGCTCCGCGGCCTGCACGATCAGCGCGACCTCCGAGCCGCTGGCGATCAGGATCAGCTCGGCTGCGTCGGCAGCGTCGCTGAGCACGTACGCGCCGCGGCGAAGGCCGTCCGCACTGGCGTAACGACGGCGATCGAGCGTTGGGACATCCTGGCGGCTCAGCGCGAGCAGCACGGGTCTTTCGCGCGTCTCGAGAGCGACTTGCCAGGCGATGGCCGTTTCGTTGGCGTCAGCCGGACGGATCAGCGTGAGATTCGGAATCGCGCGCAGGTTCGCCAGTTGTTCGACCGGCTGATGCGTCGGCCCGTCTTCGCCGAGTGCGACGCTGTCGTGCGTGAAAACGTGCACGACATGCAGGCGCATCAGCGCAGCGAGTCGCAGCGGCGGTCGCATGTAGTCGGAAAAGATCAGGAACGTCGCGCCATAAGGAATGAAACCGCCGTGCGCGGCCAAGCCATTCGCGATCGAACCCATCGCGTGTTCGCGCACGCCAAAATGCAGATTGCGGCCGGCGTAGCTCCAACCGCCGCCGGATGAACCTTCCAAATCGGCACCGGGTTTCGCCGCCGCTTCGAAGTCGCCGAGATCGCGCAGCGCGGTATGCGTCGAAGGATCGAGGTCCGCCGAACCGCCGAAGAGTGCCGGCAATTTCGGCGCGATCGCGTTCATGACCTTGCCCCCCGCAACGCGCGTCGCCATGCCTTTGCTGTCGGCAGGAAACGAAGGAAGCGTCGATTGCCAACCGTCCGGCAACTCACCGCGCCAGCGGCGGCGCAGCTCGTCCGCGAGTTGCGGAAATGCCTGCAGGTAGGCGGCGAAGCGCTTGTTCCATGCCGTCTCGGACTCCGCGCCCCGATCAATCGCCCGGCGAAAATGCGCGAGCGCGTCGCCGGGAATCAGGAACGGCGGATCTTGCGGCCAGCCGAGAGCTTGCTTGGTCTTCCTGACATCCTCGGCGCCGAGCGGCGATCCGTGCGCCTTGTAGCTGTCTTGCTCGGGCGAGCCGTAGCCGATGTGCGTGCGCACGAGAATCAGCGTCGGTCGCGTCGCATCCGCACACGCAGCGTCGATCGCCGCTGCGATCGCATCGACATCGTTGCCGTCGTCGATGTTGATCGTTTGCCAGCCGTACGCCTCGAACCGCTTCGCGCGTTGCTCCGAGAACGCGATGTCCGTGCCCGCTGCCAGCGTGACCTGATTGTTGTCGTAGAGACAGATCAACTTGCCGAGCTTCAGGTGCCCCGCCAGCGACGCGGCCTCGGAGGCGACGCCTTCCATCAAGTCGCCGTCGCTGACGATCGCCCAGGTTCGATGATCGATCGGCGCGTGGCCATCGCGGTTGTAACGCGCGGCGAGATGCGCTTCGCCGATCGCCATGCCGACCGCATTGGCGAGACCTTGTCCGAGCGGACCGGTCGTTACCTCGACGCCGGGCGTATGGCCGCGCTCGGGATGTCCGGGTGTGCAGCTGCCCCACTGGCGGAACTGTTTGATGTCGTCGAGGGTGAGGTCGTAGCCGGTCACGTGCAGAAGGCTGTAAAGCAGCGCCGAGCCGTGCCCAGCCGACAACACGAAACGATCGCGATCGGTCCAGTTCGGGTTCGCGGGATTGTGCTTGAGATGACGCGTCCACAGCACGTAGGCCATCGGCGCGGCGCCGAGCGGAAGGCCCGGATGCCCGCTGTTCGCTTTCTGCACCATGTCGACCGAAAGAAATCGCAGCGTATTGATGCAGGTCTGGTCGATGTCGTTCGCCATGGCGGTGTCCTCCACTCGTGCGTCGTCGCCATCAGGCCGCATCGAGTGCGGCGTCGACGATGATCTGGGCTTCCTTCAGTATGTCTTGCAGATGCGCATCGCCGTTGAAGCTCTCCGCGTAGATCTTGTAGATCGCTTCGGTGCCGGAAGGTCGCGCGGCGAACCAGCCGCTCTTCGCGATCACTTTTATTCCGCCGATCGGTGCATCGTTGCCGGGGGCGCGATCGATCACCTGCTCGATCGCTTCGCCGGCGAGACGATCGCCGCGCACGCGATCGGGCGCGAGTTTGGCAAGCTTCGCTTTTTGCTCATTGTTCGCGGGCGCTTCGACGCGATCGAACACCGGTGCGCCGAGCTCTGCGGTGAGGCCACGGTACATTTCCGCGGGATCCTTGCCGCAACGCGCGGTAATCTCGGCGGACAAGAGCGCGGGAACCAAGCCGTCCTTGTCGGTCGTCCACACCGATCCGTCGCGCCGCAGCAACGATGCGCCGGCGCTTTCTTCGCCGCCGAAACCGAGCGAGCCATCGAACAGTCCCGCCGAGAACCATTTGAAACCGACCGGAACTTCGTAGAGTCGACGGCCCAGCCGCTGCGTGACGCGATCGATCATCGCCGTGCTGACCAGCGTCTTGCCGACGGCGGCGCTCGCATTCCATCGCGGTCGATGACGGAACAGATAATCGATCAGCACCGACAGATAGTGATTCGGCTCCATCAAACCACCGCTGCGCGTGACGATGCCGTGGCGGTCGTGATCGGTGTCGCAGCCGAACGCGACATCGTATCGATCCTTGAGCCCGATCAACCGCTGCATCGCAAAGGACGACGACGGATCCATGCGGATGCGTCCGTCCCAATCGACGGTCATGAACGCAAATTGCGGATCGACGGCTTCGCTGACGACGGTCAAATCGAGGTTGTAACGCTCGGCGATCGGCGCCCAGTAGTGCACGCCTGCGCCGCCGAGCGGATCGACGGCCATGCGGATGCCCGCGGCGCGGATCGCTGCGAAGTCGACGATGTTGTCGAGATCGGCGACGTAGTGGGCAAGGTAATCGTGCTCGTGCGTCGTGGCAGCGCGGCGCGCTTGCGAAAACGGCATTCTCTGCACGCCATCGAGTCTGCCTTCGAGCAACGCATTGGCGCGCTTCTGCACCCAGCCGGTCACGTCGGTGTCCGCCGGGCCGCCGTTCGTCGGGTTGTATTTGAAGCCGCCGTTGTCCGGCGGATTGTGCGAAGGCGTGATCACGATGCCGTCGGCAAGGCCGCTTCTGCGACCACGGTTGTGCACGAGAATCGCATGCGATACCGCCGGCGTCGGCGTGAATTCGCCACCGGCCGAAACCATTGTGTCGATGCCATTCGCAGCGAATACTCCGAGCGCGCTTTCAAAAGCCGGGGCCGAAACAGCGTGCGTATCCATGCCGATGAACAGCGGACCATCGATTTTCTGGCTCTTGCGGTAATCGCAAATCGCCTGGCTCATCGCCAGGATGTGCCACTCGTTGAAGGTCCGCTCGAACGGATTGCCGCGATGGCCGGACGTGCCGAACGCCACGCGCTGCGATGGCTCGGCGGGATCGGGCTTCAGTTCCGCGTAAGCGGCCAGCAGTTTCGGCACGTCGACGAGAATCGATCTTGGCGCCAGCTTGCCTGCCAGCGGACTGATGCGTTGACTCATCTCGCAGGTCCGCCATCGCTTCGCGCGCGCAGGCGTCGATAGCGGCGTATCAACGCATTCGTCGAGCTGTCGTGAACGAGGTTCGGCGCGTTTTCATCCGCAACCTCGAGCGCCGTTTTCTTCGCCAGCTGCTTGCCGAGCTCGACGCCCCACTGATCGAACGAATCGATGTCCCAGATCACGCCCTGCACGAATACGCTGTGTTCGTACAGCGCGACGAGCGTGCCGAGCGCGCGCGGCGTGAGCTTCGACATCAGCAACGTCGAGCTCGGACGGTTGCCTTCGAACGTGCGATGCGGAACCAATTCGGCCGCCGTGCCTCCGGCGCGCACTTCCTCAGCGGTTTTGCCGAATGCGAGCGCTTCGCCCTGCGCAATCAGATTCGCGATCAGCAGATCGTGCTGATCGCTGCCGGCCGGCGCGTCGCCAAACGATACTGGAATCGGATTCAGCGGTTCGCCGAAGCCGATGAAATCGCACGGCACGAGCCGCGTACCCTGATGCAGCAGCTGATAGAACGAATGCTGGCCGTTGGTACCGGGCTCGCCCCAAACAATCGGGCTCGTTTCGTAGTCGACGCGCGCGCCGTCGGATGTCACGTGCTTGCCGTTGCTCTCCATCGTGAGCTGCTGGAGATAGGCCGGAAAGCGTTTCAGATATTGCTCGTAGGGCAGCACCGCGATGGTGGACGCGTCGAGAAAATTTGCATTCCAGATCGCGAGCATTCCCATCAGCACAGGCAGGTTCCGGTCGAACGGCGTCGAACGGAAGTGCACGTCCATCGCGCGGAAACCTTCGAGCATCGCGCGGAAATGCTCGGGTCCGATCGCGATCAGCGTCGAGAGGCCGATCGCCGAGTCCATCGAATAGCGGCCGCCGACCCAATCCCAGAAGCCGAACATGTGCATCGTGTCGATGCCGAATGCGCGCACCGCATCGGCGTTCGTCGAAACCGCGACGAAGTGTTTGGCGACGGCCTTATCGTCGCCGAGCGCGCTGAGGCACCAGCGGCGCGCCGCGTGTGCGTTGCTCAGCGTCTCGAGCGTCGTGAATGTCTTGGAACAAACGATGAAAAGTGTCTCCGCCGCATCGATGTCGTGCGTGGCTTCGGCGAAATCGGTGCCGTCGACGTTCGATACGAATCGGAAGTTCATGTCGCGGCGGCTGTACGCGCACAGCGCTTCGTATGCCATCACCGGACCCAAGTCCGAACCGCCGATGCCTATGCTGACGACATTGCGGATGCGCTTTCCGGTATGGCCGACCCACTCGCCGTTGCGGAGTCTGTCAGCGAACGCGAACATGCGGTCGAGCACCGCGTGCACGTCGGGCACGACATCGTGACCGGCGACGATAATCTTCTCGTCCCGCGGCGCGCGCAGCGCAACGTGCAGGACCGCGCGATGCTCGGTGGTGTTGATCTTCTCGCCGCGAAACATCGCGTCGATATGTCGGCTCAAGCGGCGAGCCTGGGCCAGCTCGCGCAGAAGCTCCATCGTCCGAGCATCGATGCGCTGCTTCGAATAGTCGAAATAGATGCCGACGTCGTCGACCGCGAAGCGCTCGCCGCGCTCGGGATCGCCGGCGAACAGCTCCCGCAAATGCTGCTTGCGCATGACGGTTGCGTGCTGCTTCAGCGCGCTCCATTCGGACGACGTCGTGAGAGTCGAACCGCCGCTCATGCGACGCGGCCCGACTTGAGTCCGCGCGCTTTATCTTCGATTCGACCGAGCAGCTCGTTCCACGATTTGACGAAGGCCTCCGTGCCCTCCTTCTGCAATTTCGCCGCGAGCGCGCCGATGCCGACGCCGGCCTGCTCGATACGTGCGAGCATCGCATCGCAATCGCCGCCGTCCTCGGGCATCACGCCGTCGAGTCGGCCGTGATCGGCGAGCGCCTGCAGGGTTTTGTCGGGCATCGTATCGATTGTGTCGGGTGCCGCGAGCGCGGTGACGTACAGGGTATCCGAAGCCGAAGGGTCCTTGGTGCCGGTGCTGGCCCAGAGTAGGCGTTGCGGGCGCGCGCCTGCGGCGGCGAGCTTCTGCCACCGCTCCGACACGAGCAACCGGCGATATTCGCGGTACGTCTGCTGCGCCACGGCGATGCCGAGCCGATTGCGCAGGTCCGAGGGCAGCTCCTTGTTTGCCGCGACGTCCCATCGGCTGACGAAGAGCGAGGCCACCGAAGCGACACCCGGCGAGCGTCCGGCCGCGACGCGGCGTTCGATGCCGCGCATATACGCTTCTGCGGCGGCCCTGTACTGCTCACACGAGAACAGCAGCGTCACGTTGATCGGCACACCCGAAAAAATCGATTCCTCGATCGCCGGCATTCCTTCCGGCGTACCGGGAATCTTCACGAACAGGTTGTCGGGTCCGGCGGCGCGATTGATGCGTCCCGCTGCGGCGATGGAGCCGGCCGTGTCGGTCGCGAGCAGCGGCGAGACTTCCATCGATACCCAGCCGTCGACATGTCCTGTTGCGTTGAATATCGGGCGAAACAGATCCGCGGCGCGACGCAGATCGTCGAGCGCCAGCTCCATGAACAGCACGTCGCCGCTGCATCCGCGTTGCGTCTTGCTGCGTATGTCATCGTCGTACGCATGTCCTTGGCCGATCGCAGCGTCAAAGATGCTCGGGTTCGAGGTGAGCCCGCTGATCGCGTACTCGGCGATGTAGCGCGCCAGCGTGCCATCGTCGAGCAGCGTGCGGGTGATGTTGTCCAGCCAGAGACTCTGGCCGAGTGCGTGTAATTGCTGCGGTGCATTCATGATGAACTCCGTCTTTCGATTCGGCTCGATGACGTCCGCGCGGTCGGCGATGACGGCCGCATCAACATGGGTTCGTGGCCTCGCGCGTCGGATCGTGCCAGCCGCCTTCGGCCGCGGTGATTCGCGCGGCTTCCTTCGGTCCCCAACTGCCCGGTTCGTAACCGATGACCGGTGTTTCGTGGTGCAGGGCACGATCGACGACGGCCCACGCGGCCTCGACGCATTCATCGCTGATGAAAAGCGTGTTGTCGCCGCACATCGCATCGCTCAGCAGGCGTTCGTACGGTGATTTCCTGCGCGCCGCGCGGTGGTTAACGATGAGTTCCACGCGTTCGCCGCGCATCGTTTCACCGGGTGTCTTCACGCGCGCGCCTTCTGCGATGACGACTTCGGGGCCGAGGCGAAAACGAAAATAGTTCGAATGCGGTTGCTTGGCGTCGTCGAAGACGGGCGGCGGGGCTTTCAGCTTGACCAGCACCTCGGTCGCCGTGACCGGCAATTGCTTGCCGGCACGGATATAGAACGGAACGCCGTTCCAACGCGTATTGTCGATGCACAGTCGCAGCGCGACGAATGTTTCCACATCCGAATCCGGCGCGACGCCCTTGGTGTCGCGATAGCCACGGTACTGACCGCGAACCACATTTTTCGGATCGATCGGACGCATCGCACGGAACGCGCGCAGTTTCTCGTCGCTCGACGAGGCAGCCGTTCCACCGGTCGGCGCCTCCATCGCGAGCAGCGCGGCGACTTGCAGCAGATGATTCTGCAGCACGTCGCGAATCGCGCCCACTTCATCGTAGAACGCGCCGCGACCCGCGACGTCGAATGCCTCGGCCATGGTGATCTGCACGTTGTCGATGTAGCTGCGATTCCAGATCGGCTCCAGGAACGCGTTCGCGAAGCGGAAATAGAGGAGGTTCAGCACGGCCTCCTTGCCGAGGAAATGATCGATGCGAAAGATGGAACGCTCGGGGAACACGCCATGCAGCGTGCGGTTGAGCGCGCGCGCTGACGCAAGGTCTCGACCGAACGGCTTTTCGAGCACAACGCGTGCACCATCGGCGCATCCGGCGTCATGCAATCCATCGACCACTCTGCCGAACGCTGCCGGCGGAATGGCGAGATAGTAAAGCGGCCGCGCAACCGCGCCGAGCGATGTCTTGAGGCGCGCGTACGTCGCTGCTTCGTTGTAGTCGCCGTCGATGTGTTGAAGGCGCCCGGCCAGCTGCGCAAACGCCGCTTCGTCGACCTTGGTGCCTTCTTCCTTGGCCGCTTGCGCAATACTGTCGCGTGCACGTTCGATCAATCGCTCACGCGTCCACCCGGACCTGGCGACACCGATGATCGGCACATCGATCCGATCTCGCGTCATCATCGCCTGCAGGGCCGGGAAGATCTTCTTGTAGGCTAGGTCGCCGGTGGCGCCGAAAAAGACAAATGCATCCGAGCAAGGGGCCGTCATGACCACTGCGTCTCCTGTGGGGTTTGTGCGAAACCCGCCGTTTTGATGCGGACTCGACAGCAGCGGCGCGCGTTCGGCAGGTCCGCCGCCGCCCATGGGTCCGGCACGATCCGAATTACGTGGCGTCGGATCGCGGCTTTTGCAAATAGTCCGCCCGCGACCCTGAAGCCTACGCAAACCGGGATGCCAGTACGCACCCATGCGAACGCGAGAAGATCTTGCGCTGCAGGCGATTTTGCGGTTCGCGCGAGGTGTCCGGCGCATGCGAGAGGTGCGAGATCTTTAGATCGGATGCGCCAATGACGTGGCATCTGGCGCCTTGCGCCGTCGTATGACCGTCAAGGAATCGTGTCGCTCGGTTCGCTCGTTGCGATGCCGTCCGCCTCGTCGAGGGACTCGCTTGCGAGTAGGCGCGTGACGAGCTTCAAGGCGTTCGGCAGAGCCCGTCCTTGCAAGCGCTCGTGTGCGGCGAGAAGTCGCGCCAGCACATCGCGCAGCGCTTCGTCTTCGCCGCGCAACGTGCCGAGATAAGCGCTTCGCTCTTCGCCTTCGAGATCGATTGCGCGTTCGATCAACGGCCGCAGGCGCCGCCAGCGATCGGCGTCCATGTCGGTCATGCCGCGGGCTCGCCGCTTGCGTGAGCCGCGGGCTGCGCGCCGATCTTTCGAATGGGGCGCATCGGTGGCCCAGACCTTGCGGGAAAAGGAGTTGGGTGCCACGGCGAAATGTCGCCGGTGTCGCGGACGCCGCATAGTGGAAATAGCTACCGCGCTCATGGTGGCTCCCATCGCCGCGACTGGCTGCCTGTAAGAAGTTACAGGGGAGGGGGCGATCTGGCCGGTGCCGGTGCGGACCTTCCGGCCGCTGCGCACGGCGTCCGAGGGCCCGAAACGAGCGATCTCTTACCGGTCCATTCAGCGCATTTGGCTGGGTCGCGAATAGTCGGCGGCCTGTCGCCGGCCTAGCGCGCATTGGACTTTCAGATAACCATATGAAATAATTGATAATTATCGCGCGCGGCTGCAGCCGGAGCCGCAATACGCGCCATCGCGGACCCTCGCTCCCAGCATGAAAGGGCGGTCCGCGGCAATCCTTGATTCGAAGCCCGACCCCCGCCATGCTGGCTCCGCACCAGCCCCTATAAGGACCAACCCAATGACCAAACTCGACAAGCCCCTGCGTCGCGAGATCGCCATCGGCGATCAGGCCTACACGCTGACCATCGATCCGGATGGCCTCAAGCTCGTCCCGAAGGGCCATCGCAACGGGGTTACGATCTCCTGGAAAGACCTTGTGAGCGGCGACGCCGCGATCGCTTCGGCTTTGCAGGCCTCGGCCCACTGATCTCCTCGCGCGCCTGCCGGCGCGCGATCCTCGCTCCGCACGCTCAACGTGCCGCGCTCGATATCCGCGCGCGGCATGTTGGCGCGCGTCGCGTGGATCTCACTGAGGCGACACCGCGCCCGATGACGCCGTGAGGCGCCGCTGTTCGAGCCGACCGTGACGTAGATCTTCGAGCCGTCCGGGCTCGCGATGACGTTCTTGGTCCAGGGTGATTGATCGGACCGGCCGAGAAGATCCGTCACATTGGTTCCCGATCCGCGAATGCTGGTTTCGCCCGGCTCGTATTTGAATCGCAGCAACGCGTCGGTGTCGGCGAGGTAGAACGCATCTCCGAGCAGCGCCATTCGGAACGGCGAATGCAGGCCCGAGAGGAATACGCTGCGTATTTCCCGCGATACCGTCGCCGTCCGCAACGCGCAACAGCGTGATGCGATTTTGCGCTCGGGGTGCCCGCGAGCCCGCATGACGACAGCCCGCTCTCACAAGCCTGCTGCAACGCCGAACGTCGGCATTAGCGGCGACGCTTGCACGCGTTCGCTTGCAGACTTCACGAGCACACGTGGGTCGTCCTCATTCCATTGAGAACCTCGTCACCTCGCGCGTCATGGGAATGACGGTTTCCATCCGTGCGATGACGCGAGAGTGCGACGATCACTTGTTCTTCTGACCGAACTGTTTGCCGCGGTAACGGCGAGCGACAGGCCGAAGATCAGCGATTTCAGCAGCTGGGTTTTCATGGAGTGGCCTCCTCGACACAAGCGTCGTTATCGGGAGATCGACCATGCCCGCGGCGACTTTGCTCGCGAATGAACGCGTCGTCGGCGCGTTATCGACGCGACACGTTACTGAATATTTTCACGTAATGGCATGATTTCTGCAGCATTCTGCGCAGACACGGGCGCGCGGAGATGGAAATCCGCGATAGGGCGCCCGGCGTCAGGGGGAGCGTGAATGGCTATTGCAGCCTCAGCGGTACGTTGCCGCAGGTTGTCAGCTATCGACGCGCCACGACCGGACCATCGCGTCAGACTACGAGACTTCGGAACCGTCATGTACAGATCGCTGGTGCTCCTGTTCGCGCTTTTCGGCTTGGCCGCCTCTGCCTCGGCTGCGCCCATTTATCGCTGCGCCAGTCCCGGCGGCGGCACCGTTTTCAGCCAGGTACCGTGCGGCAACGATGCGGCCCAGGTCGGTCCGAGCGGCGAGAAGAAAACAACCAGCAGCAGTCCCGCGGTCGACGCGTCGAACGACAAGGCCGCGCTGGCCGAGATCGACAACCGCTGCGACGCCCAATCCCATCGTATCCTCGACGGCTACAGCGCGCGCTTCGCGGACGCCAACGCCGCGATCGCCGAACTGCACAAGCACTTGATGGTCTCCGGGTCCGCCGGCTCCGAAAAAGATCACGGTGTGCAGAAACAGATCACGGCGCTTGAAGCGAAAAAAACCGACTTGCTGGATGCCCAGGATCACGAACTATCCGCGCTGCGCGACCAGTGCCAGGTCGACCGCAATGCGGAATTGAAGCGCGAGACGGACCGCGACGCGGCACACTCGATGGTCAAGCGCTGACCATATCGCAACCGGCATCGAGCGCCGGGAAACACCTCGCCTCGAGAAGCCGGCCTGCGCCGGCGACCGCAAAGCCACCCGAATCCGCGGAAATCGCAAAAAAACCCTTGAAAAAAGCTGTCTCCTGCTGCCTTTTCAGCCAAAACCCAGATAGGCTTCGTCTGCGGCGCTGCTCAAAGCAGCCGTGCAGTGACCACCCATCAAAAAAACTCGCAGGAGAGATCTGATCCATGGCAATGAAAAAGAAGCCCGCAGCAAAGTCCGCCAAGAAACCCGCCGCAATGAAGCCGGTGTCACAGGCGTTGTCGAAGTCGGGGCTCGTCAGCCATATCGCGACGCACACAGGCGTCGAAACGAAGAGCGTTCGCTCCGTTCTCGAAGCACTTGAACAGACCATCTCCGGCGCCATCAGCAAGAAGGGCGCGGGTCTGTTCACGATGCCGGGACTCTTCAAGATCTCGGCGACCGCCGTAGCGGCGAAGCCCAAGCGCAAGGGCATCGACCCGTTCACCAAGGAAGAGCGTTGGTTCGCTGCGAAGGCGGCCAGCGTGAAAGTCAAGATTCGCCCGCTGAAGAAGCTCAAGGACGCGGCGCTGTAAGGATCTTTTGCGCACCACCAGCCGCTTGGCTGGTGGTGTGTTCATCAAGCGCCAGTGCCGCGATGCGATTTGACTATTTCGCGCACGCGGCAATGCGCGCCAGCGCACGTGTGCTTCCCCAGCGCATTTTTCGCGCCTGGCGTGTTGGTTGCGCCTGAGACGGCTTCCAACTTCAAGCTTCGCGCCAATTGCGCAGCGCGAAAACGCGATCACGTCGGCGCGTCCGTATTCCGCTGATCCGACGGACCTTTGAGCTCGACGACGTTCCCTTCCGGATCGCGAATGTACAGCGACATGCCCTCGCCTTCCGCGCCATAGCGTCGGCCGGAATCGTCGATGCTGACATCGTTTGCGGCAAGATGCGCGCGGATCGCGTCAAGGTCGAACGGATCGACGCGCACGCACACGTGATCCATGTTGTGGCCGTCGCGTCCCGGTGCTGCGCCGCCGTTGCGGCCGAGCACGCCATCGACGCCGACGATATCGATCATCGATCGGCCCGCGCGCAGTTGCACGAGTCCGATCGCATCCTGATCGCGCTCGACGCGGCAACCGAGCACATCGCAATAGAACCGCACGAGGCGCGACGGATCGCGTGCGCGGATCACGACGTGGTCTATCTCACGGATGTTGATCATTGTGGGTAACGCATTTACGAACGCGGCGTAGTCTGCCTGCGCTCGACCGAACGGCAGCTGGCTGCGGTCGGTCGATCCGTTCGCGTCCGTGCAGCGACTTCGACTCAGGCGAACGGATCGCGCAACACGATATTGGCGTCGCGATCGGGTCCGGTCGATACGATCGCAAGCGGACACCCGGCGAGTTCCTCGAGCGCGCGCAGATATGCGCGCGCCGCGGCGGGCAGATCGTCCCACTGGGTCACTCCGTGGGTCGACTCCTGCCAGCCCGGAAACTCGAGATAGACCGGCGTGCATTCTTCCCAGCCGACCGCGTCGAGCGGCGCGTACTCGGTACGCTTGCCGCGGTACTCGTAGGCGATGCAGATATTGAGCTTGTCCATGCCATCGAGCACGTCGAGCTTGGTGATGCACAAGCCCGTGAGGCCGTTGATCGCGACGGCGCGCTTGAGCGCGACGATATCCATCCAGCCGCAGCGGCGCGGGCGTCCGGTCGTCGCGCCGTATTCCTGGCCGCGATCGCGCAGGGTCTGTCCGATCGCATTGTCGAGCTCGGTCGGAAACGGCCCGCCGCCGACGCGCGTCGCGTACGCCTTGGCGATGCCGAGCACGTAGTCGATCGCATCGGCGCCGACGCCGGTGCCGGCGAGCGCACCGCCGACCGTCGTGTTGCTCGAGGTCACGTACGGATACGTGCCGTGATCGATATCGAGCAAGGAACCCTGCGCGCCTTCGTAGAGAATCTTCTTGCCCTGCTTGCGCAGCTCGTGCAGAAGGCCGGCGACATCCGACTTCATCGGTTCGACGTATTCGCCGAATGCGAGCGCCTCGTCCAGCGTCCGCTGGAAGTCGACCGCGGCGACGCCGAGATATTTCGTCAGCACGAAGTTGTGGTAGTCGAGCGTGCCGCGCAGCTTCTCGGCAAGCTGTTCCGGATAGTGCAGATCGGCGACGCGCACGCCGCGCCGCGCGACCTTGTCCTCGTACGCAGGCCCGATGCCGCGGCCGGTAGTGCCGATCGCCTTGCCGCCGGCGGCTTTTTCGCGCGCCTGATCGAGCGCGATGTGGTACGGCATGATCAGCGGCGTCGCCGGGCTGATCTTGAGCCGCGAGCGCACTTCGACGCCGCTCGCTTCAAGCTCCTCGATCTCCTTGCGCAGCGCGGCCGGACTCAACACGACGCCGTTGCCGATCAGGCACAGCGCGTCGTCGCGCAGGATGCCCGAGGGAATCAGGTGCAGCACGGTCTTCTTGCCGGCGATCACGAGCGTGTGCCCGGCGTTGTGGCCGCCCTGGAAGCGCACGACGGCGCCGATGTCCTCGGTGAGGAGATCGACGATCTTGCCTTTACCCTCGTCGCCCCATTGCGCGCCGAGAATGACTACGGACTTGCCCATGTATGCTTCTCTTTTCTTGAAGCCGGGATTCGGGATTCGATATTCGGGATCACAATTCGTGTCCGCGATCCCAATCACGAATCCCGAATCCCCGCTCTCAATGCACCAGCTGCAACACCACCAGCCCGACCACGACCATCCCCGCACCCATCATACGCAACGTTCTGTCGTCGATTTGCCGCAGCTGCTCGGCCATGCGTTTCCAGAGCGCGGGCGAGGCAAACAGAAACAATCCCTCGATCACAAGCACCAGACACAGCGCGGCGGCGAAGCTCGCCACGCGCGCTACTTGCTGTCCTGCATGTAGCGCAGGAATTCCGATTTCGGATCGAGCACGAGCACGCCGTTCGGCGTGGTCAGCGCCTCGCGATACGCCTCGAGGCTGCGATAGAACGCGTAGAACTCGGGATCGCGGCCGTACGCACCGGCGTAGATCTCGGCGGCCTTCGCGTCGCCTTCTCCGCGCGTCTTGCTTGCATCGCGATTCGCTTCGGCTTTGAGCACCTGCGCCTCGCGATCGGCGTTGGCGCGGATGCGTTCCGCCGCTTCGTTGCCTTCGGCGCGCAACGAATCGGCAACTTGCTTGCGCTCCGAGCGCATGCGCTCGTAGACCGAACGCAGCACCTGGCTCTCCTCGGGCAGATCGATGCGCTTGATGCGCACGTCGACGATCTGGATGCCCAGACTCTCCGCATCACGGTTCGCCGCCTGCACCAGCGCCTGGGTCAGATCCGAACGCGCGCTCGACACGACGTCCTGCAATGTGCGCGAATTGATCGCGGTGCGAAGCCCATCCTTCACGATCGGGCCGAGCCGCTGCTGCGCACGCGTTTCATCGCCGGCGACGGCGGTGTAGTAGTTCGACGGATCGGCGACGCGCCACTTCACGTAGAAGTCGACGCTGACGTCCTTCTTTTCCGATGTGAGATAGCGTTCCGGCGCCGAATCGAGCGTCAGGATGCGGCGATCGAAACGCAACACCTGCTGCAGCGGCGCGGGCAACTTGAAGTGGAGGCCCGGCTTGAAACCCGCGTTGACGATGCGACCGAACTGGATCAGGATCGCGCTCTGTCCTTCGTTGACGACGAACGCGCAACTGCTCGCGAAGAGCACGATCAGCGCCGCGATGGCCGCAGTGATGAGACGCATCAGCGACCTCCCTTGCCGCTATCCGGCGTCGCGCTGACGACCGGAGCGGTCGCATCCGCGGCCGGTGCCGGCGCCGCCTTGTTGCCGTCAATCGGCAGGTACAAAATGTTCTTGCCGCCGGAAAGATCAATGACCTTGCTGCTCTCGCCGAGCACTGCCTGCATCGTTTCGATGTAGAGGCGCTTGCGCGTCACTTCCGGCGCGGCCTTGTATTCGGACGCGATCAGGTTGAAGCGCTGCGCGTCGCCTTCGGCCTTGGCGATGCGCTCGGCCTTGTAACCTTCCGACTCGGCGAGAATCCGCGCCACTTCGCCGCGCGCTTCCGGAATCACGCGCTTGGCATACGCATCGGCCTCGTTGCTGCGCCGCTGGCGATCCTCGCGCGCACTGATCGCATCGTCGAACGCTTCCTTGACTTCCTGCGGCGGACGCACGTTCTGGAAGTTGAGCTGCGTCACCGCGAGACCCGTGTCGTAGCGGTCCAGCGTCTGCTGCAGCACTTTCTTCGCCTGGCCGGCGAGCTCGGCGCTCGGATTGATCTGCGCGGTGCCGGCGTCTTTTTCGGCTTCGGTCTGTGGCGGCTGCTGATCCGGCATGATCGAGGAAAGTCCGCTCGCGCCGATGACTTCGCGCACGGCGCTTTCGGCGGCCTGCTTGATCGTCTCGTCGGGCTCGCGCACGCTGAACAGAAAATGCTTCGGATCAGCGACCGTGTACTGAACGTTGAAATCGACCAGCACGATGTTCTCGTCCTTGGTCAGCATGCGCACCTGATCGGATGTCGCGCGCACCTGCTTGGCGTCGACGTCGATGACCCTCTCGATCGGACGCGGCCATTTGAGGTTGAAACCGGGCGCCATGATGCGTTCGAACTCGCCGAAACGGAGCACGACGCCGACATTGCTCGCTTTCACCGCGACCCAGGAATCGAAGATCAGCCACGCGATCACGATGCCGACCGCGGCTATCGCGAAACCGGCGCCGCCGCCGCCGCCGAACAGGCGCGCGAAGAATGCGCTGATGCGCTTGAGCCATGCATCGAAATCGGGCGAAGATCCGCCGCCGCTATCCTTCCATGGATCGCGCTGCTTGCCGCTGCCGGGTTCATTCCATGCCATGACTTGTTACCTCGTTCCGGCAACCATCGGGGACGCCCGGGCTTGGCTTCTTGACAGAAGTGCGGCCAGGGATGGCCGCTTCTGGCGCCACCAGACGAAGACCGCACCCGCTGCAACGAAGTGCGGCCACGAAGAGGCGATCAGGGACGATCGCAAAGGTTACGCCGATCGCACCCGTGATGCCGTCGAATTGTAGGTAGGGGCTCCGGGGCCGGCAAGCAAGCAGCGGCGCAGCCAGTCGCCTTCGCCGTCCGGAAGGCCGAACAAGGGTTCCACCAGCGCGCGCGGCGCGTCGATGCGGATTCGCCAGCCGGAATCCTCGGCGTTTTCTTCGGCCACCAGACCTTGCGCGTGCAGGCGCGCGCGCAACCGTCCGGCGGCCGATGGTACGTGCAACTCGGCGCGGATTCGTTCGGCGCCGAGCTTCTGTTCGATCGCGGTTCTGAGACCATCGAGCCCGACGCGATTCATGGCCGAGACCCAGGCGCGCGGTGTCTCGCCCGCGCCGATCCAGTCGAGCCGCGGTCTCATCGGCGCAGCTGGCTCTTTGCTGTCTTGAGAAGTGCGGCCGTGGATGGCCGCTACTTGATTTTCGTCGACAGGGACGCTGGCACACACCAGATCGATCTTGTTGTAGACCAGCACCTGCGGCAGATCGCCGGCGCCGATCTCCTGCAGAACGCGATCGACATCGGCGATGCGATCGTCACGCTCGGGATCGGACGCATCGATGACGTGCAGCAGAAGATCCGCGTCGCGCGCCTCGGACAACGTCGAGCGGAACGCGGCAACGAGATCGTGCGGCAGATCGCGGATGAAACCGACCGTGTCGGCGAGCACGACCGGTCCGCAATCGAGGCCTTCGAGGCGACGCACGGTCGGATCGAGCGTCGCGAACAACTGGTCCGCCGCGTACACGTCTGCGCCGGTCAGCGCATTGAACAGCGTCGACTTGCCGGCGTTGGTGTAGCCGACCAGTGCGACGACCGGCACCGCGTTGCGCTGACGCGCGCGGCGCGCCTGATTGCGCTGCACTTCGACCTTGTCCAGGCGCTTCTGCAACTGCTTCACGCGGTCGCCGAGGATGCGGCGATCGAGCTCGAGCTGCGTCTCGCCCGGGCCGCGCAAGCCGATCGAACCGCCGCGCTGGCGTTCCAGATGCGTCCACCCGCGCACGAGCCGCGTCGACATGTGCTTCAGCTGCGCGAGCTCGACCTGCAGCTTGCCTTCGTGCGAGCGCGCGCGCTGCGCGAAGATATCGAGAATGAGACCGGTGCGATCGACGACGCGGCACTCGGTGAGTTTTTCGAGATTGCGCTCCTGCACCGGACTCAGCGCGCGGTTGACCAGGATCAGATCGGCATCGAGCGCCTTGCGTTGCATCGCGAGCTCTTCGGCTTTGCCGGTGCCGACGAAATAGCGCGGATTCGGCCTGTCGACGCGCGCAGTCAGCGTGCCGACAACGCTCGCACCCGCCGAACGCGCGAGCTCGCCGAATTCATCCAGAGCGACCGGGTCGTTGCGGCCCGGCTCCTGCGGCTGCAGCAGCAGCGCGCGTTCGCCTTTTCGGGATCGTTCGAACAGCGGGAATTACTCTTGGGATTCTGGCATGTCGGACGATGCCGGCGTCGAACCGGGACCGGTCTCGGGACCGACGCGGACATTGCGCGTCGGCACGACGGTCGAGATGGCGTGCTTGTAGACCATCTGGCTCACCGTATTGCGCAGCAGCACGACGAACTGGTCGAACGATTCGACGGTGCCCTGCAACTTGATGCCGTTGACGAGATAGATCGACACCGGCACACGTTCACGCCGCAACGCATTCAGAAACGGATCCTGCAACGACTGCCCCTTGGCCATGGTCTTTTTCTCCACCAGCGAAATCCCCGAACCGACAAAAAAGATGCGCGGCGCAAACCTGCGTCCGGACGCCCCGGTTCAACCAGCGTTCATGTTTCCGACCAATCCATCTTAACGATTTGTTCCGGCAAATAAAATGCCGTGTGACACGGATTCACGAATTGGCGACTTCCGAACCGACAAACGCGCGGCCGACGACCGCTGGACCAATAAACGCGCGCACCGCCGCCACAACGGCGTCCGCGCTGCGGTCGTCTTCCGGATCGAACCGGCGCGCGTCGAGCTCGCCGCGCAGCCAGGTGATCTGGCGCTTGGCCAGCTGGCGCGTCGCGAATATCGCGCGTTGCCGGAACGTGGGGGCGTCGCTCGCGCCCTCAAGGTGCTCCCAGGCTTGCCGATAACCGACCGCGCGCAACGCCGGCAGATCGGCGTGAAGATCGCCGCGCGCGCGCAGCGCGCGAACCTCATCGAGCAAACCGGCGCCGAGCATCGCGTCGAAGCGCTGCGCGATCCGCGCGTGCAGCTGCGTGCGGTCGTTCGGCACCAGCGCGAGCTTGAGGAATCGCCAGGGCGGTCGACGAAGCAATCCGCCGGTCTGCGCGGACAACGATTTTCCGGTCAGCTCGATGATTTCCAGCGCGCGCTGGATGCGCTGCGTATCGCCCGCGCGAATGCGCTCGGCCGCCGGCGCGTCGAGCAATCGCAGCTTCTCGTGCAGTGCCCGCCAGCCGACGCGCGATGCCTCCTCGGCGATGCGCGCGCGAAGTTCCGGCGACGCCTCCGGCAGTTCGGAAAGTCCGGTCGCAAGCGCACGGAAATAGAGACCCGTGCCACCGACGAGCAACGGAACACGACCGGCGCGCGAAATCTCGGCCATCGCAGCGAGCGCATCGGTGCGGAACTCCGCAGCGGAATACGGCTCGGCCGGATCGCGAATGTCGATCAGCCGGTGCGGATGGCGCGCCAGCATCGCCGCGTCGGGCTTCGCGGTGCCGATATCGAGTCCGCGATAGACCAGCGCCGAGTCGACGCTGACGATTCCAAGCGGAAAACGCTCGGCGAGCGAACACGCCAACGCGGTCTTCCCGGTCGCCGTCGCGCCCATCAGGAAGATGGCGGACGGTCGCGTATCGGAAAGTCGCGTATCGGAAGACGGCATGATTCGATTCTAGGGCCGTCGGGCGATGGAAAGCGCCACCGATCGAACGGCTCTCGGCGGCGCGCCGACGTTTGGCTTTTCGTCTTTCGCCTTCCACGCTCGCCCCCATCTCTCGGCCCTATAATCCGCCACCCCGCAAGGATCACTTTCCATGTCCCAAGCAACGATGAAAGCCCTGGTCAAGCGCGACGCCGCGCCGGGCATCTGGATGGAGCAGGTTCCGATTCCGGAAATCGGACCGAATGATGTGCTGATCAAGCTCGAGAAGACCGCAATCTGCGGCACGGATCTTCACATCTACAAATGGGACGAATGGTCGCAGCGCACGATCAAGCCGGGACTCGTGATCGGACACGAATTCGTCGGCCGCATCGTCGATATCGGACCCGGCGTGCGCGGTTACACGGTCGGCCAGCGGGTGTCGGCCGAAGGCCACGTCGTCTGCGGCGTGTGCCGCAATTGCCGCGCCGGCAAGCAGCATCTGTGCCCGAACACGGTCGGCATCGGCGTCACGCGCAACGGCGCGTTCGCCGAGTACGTCGCCGTGCCGGCGTCGAACCTCTGGCCGATTCCGGACCAGATCCCGAGCGAGCTCGCCGCATTCTTCGATCCGTACGGCAACGCCGCGCACTGCGCGCTCGAGTTCGACCTGATCGGCGAAGACGTGCTGATTACCGGCGCGGGCCCGATCGGCATCATCGCGGCCGGCATCGCCAAGCACGTCGGCGCGCGCAACGTCGTTGTTACCGACGTCAACGACTATCGCCTGAAGCTCGCCGCGGACATGGGTGCGACGCGCGTCGTCAACGTTTCCAAGCAATCCGTCAAGGAGGTCGTCAAAGATCTCCACATGGAAGGCTTCGACGTCGGCCTCGAAATGAGCGGCAACCCGCGCGCGTTCAACGACATGCTCGATTGCATGTACCACGGCGGCAAGATCGCGCTGCTCGGCCTTCTGCCGAAAGGCGCCGGTATCGATTGGGACAAGGTCATCTTCAAGGGCCTCGTGCTGCACGGCATCTACGGCCGGCGCATGTATGAAACCTGGTACAAGATGACGCAGATGGTGCTCACCGGTTTTCCGCTGCAGAAGGTCCTGACGCATCAGATTTATATCGACGACTTCCAGAAGGGCTTCGACCTGATGGATTCCGGCCATTGCGGGAAGGTCGTCTGTTCGTGGAATTAAGGGATCGTCGCGAATCCGAAGTTGCGCGAGCCGCGATTCGACGCGCATGGTTCCGCCGTGAATCGATCAGCCTCGGCGATGTCGCGCTGCAGCTTTTTGTCGTCGTGCTCGGCATTCTGCTCGCGCTCGCGATCGACGACTGGAAGAAGGCGCGCGAGACCGCGCAGAACGTCGCCGACGCGATGAAAGCGGTCAACACCGAGCTTGCCGCGAACCGGGCCGCGATGCGCGCGCAACACGAACACCTGCAAGGCCTGACGGCCGCGCTGACGAAAGTGCAGGCGGATGCGCCGGTCAAACCGTGCAACGAATACGAAGGCTGGAACGGAGCCGGCATTCCGGTTCTGCTCGACGCGGCGTACGAGACCGCGATCGCCACGCAAGCATTCGCGCACATGGATTTCGATCGCGCGCAGGTGGTCGCCGAAGCGTACGGCCGGCAGAAGATGTACATCGAGGCGCACGGCAAGCTGCTCGATCTCCTGATGCGCGGCCAGCCGATGCCGGTCGGGTTCTGTGGCGGCATCGTCCAGGAGCTCGGAAACTTCGCCGCTACGGTCGACGCCGCCTACACGCGTGCGCTCGGCGCAACCCGTCACTGATCGAGCTGACGCAAAACGATGGCCGACCGACGCGTCCGCGACCTGATCGAAAGCACGCTTGCCGACGTGCCGAGCGGACCGCTGCTGGTGGCGCACAGCGGTGGTCTCGATTCGACCGTGTTGCTGCACGCGCTCGCCCAATCGCGCCTCGCGCGCGAACGCGGTCTGCGCGCCGTGCACGTCGACCATCGACTGCACGCCGACAGCGCGATGTGGTCGCGGCGCTGCAAGGAATTCGCCGAAGCGATCGACGTGCCGCTCGAAGTGCGCACGGTCGAAGTCGCGCGCGCGCCGGGGCTCGGTCTCGAAGCGACCGCGCGCCGTGCACGCTACGGAGCGATCGAGGCGATGCTCGCCGAAGGCGAGATCGTCGCGCTCGGTCATCATCGCGACGATCAGGCCGAGACCGTGCTGCTGAAGCTGCTGCGCGGTGCCGGTCCGGAAGGACTGGGCGCGATGCGCGCTCTGCGCCGGCTCGGTCAGGGGCTTGCGTGGCGGCCGTTTCTCACGCTTCCGCGCGCGACGTTGCGCGGCTATGCCGAGCGCCATCACCTGACCTGGATCGAGGATCCGAGCAACGCGGATGTATCGCTCGATCGCAATTTCCTGCGCATCGAGATCCTGCCGCGCATCATCCGGCGCTGGCCCGAAGCCGAAACCAGCATCGCGCAAAGCGCGGCGTGGGCGCGCGCTGCCGCGGATTTCATCGACGATGAAGCCGAGCGCGCGCTGGCGCGCGCGCAAGGTCTCGATCCGGCGACGTTGCGTTTTCGCGAATGGCTGCTGCTCCCGGATGCGTTGCGCGATCCGGTCCTGCGCCGCTGGCTGCGCAGCATCGCGTTACCCGAACCGACGCAATTCCAGGTCGCCGAGCTCGTTCGCCAGCTCGGCGAGGCCGGCGAAGATCGCCAGCCGTGCGTGCGCTGGCCGGGCGTCGAGGTTCGGCGCTATCGCGATCTCCTTTATGCGGTGCCGCCGCTGCAGCTTCCTCCGCTCGACTGGAGCGCCGAGTTCACCGGCGAAGCGCTCGCGCTGCCGGCCGAGACGGGCACGCTGCGGTTGCTTTCCGTTACCCCGGGTGGATCACCGCGCTTCGACCAACCGGCGAGCGTGCGTTTTCGCCGCGGCGGCGAAAGCCTGCGCCTCAGCGGCGGCGCGCACACGCGCGAGTTGCGCGATCTTCTGCAGGAAGCGGGCATTCCGCCCTGGCAGCGGAGCCGCCTGCCGCTCATCTTCGACGCCGACGGCGCGTTGCTCGCCGTCGCCGATCTCTGGATCAGCGACGCAGGCGCCAAACTCCTCGCGCGCGTGGACGCCCGGCTCGACTGGTCCGCCAGCGCCACCGCGACGATTGATCTTGCCTGAGCGCTGAGCTAGCGTTCGCGCCATGCCGCCGACCGCCGACACGTCCCAGATCGCAGACTTCGAAAAATCGCTCGACGAGCTCGAACAGCTGGTGTCGCGCATGGAACAGGGCGAGCTCAGCCTCGACGACTCGCTCAAGTCGTTCGAGCGCGGCATCGCGCTGTATCGCAACTGCCAGAACGCGCTCGAGCAGGCCGAACTGCGCGTGAAACAGCTGCTCGATCCGACGGCACCCGAAAGCGCGGTGCCGTTCGATACGCCGTAGCTCTTGCGATCGTCCTTGATCGCTACTTCCAGTTGCCACTCGCCGGCGTGATGGGCATGCCATCTGCGAATCCAACGCGGCCATCCCTGGCCGCACTCTTCAACAACCGCGCACGCTGTTCTACGCTTCCGATCACTCACCGTACCGCGTGCAAAAACATCTTGTGAGCGAACTGTCTCCCGAACTCCTGGTCCTTTCCACACGCGCCGATGTCGTGCTCGCGCGCGTATTGCCGTCGGAAAACCAGCCGCCGATCGAATTGCACCGCGCGATGCGCTATGCGGTCCTCGGCGGAGGCAAGCGTTTGCGTCCTCTGCTCGTGTACGCGGCGGGGCAAACACTCGGCGCGCCGCTTGAACGACTCGATGCGGCTGCGGCCGCGGTCGAGATCATCCACGCGTACTCGCTCGTGCACGATGATCTGCCGGCGATGGACGACGACAGCCTGCGGCGCGGGCGCCCGACCTGTCATGTCGTGTTCGGCGAAGCGATGGCGATCCTCGCCGGCGACGCGCTGCAGGCGCTCGCGTTCGAGCTGCTCGCACACGATGCCGCGCTCGATGTCGCGGCCGAAGTGCGCGTCGCGATGTTGCAGACGCTCGCCGCGGCCTGCGGTTCGCACGGAATGGCCGGCGGCCAGGCGTTCGATCTTGCGGCCGTCGGCAAGAAGCTCAGCGCCGACGAGCTCGAACGCATGCATGTGCACAAGACCGGCGCGCTGATCCGCGCGTCGGTGCGGCTCGGCGCGCTCGTCGCCGGTGTCGGCGATGCGGCGACACTCGACGCGCTCGAACGCTACGGTCATGCGATAGGTCTCGCCTTCCAGGTGCGCGACGACCTGCTCGATATCGAAGCGGGCACCGAGCAGCTCGGTAAAACGGCGGGCAAGGACGCGGCTGCGTCGAAACCGACGTATCCGGCGATTCTCGGCGTCGATGCTTCGCGTGCGGAGCTTGCCGCGCTGACGACGAGCGCCCTCGGCGCGATCGATGCGCTCGGCGCGCGCGCCAAACCGCTGCGCGATCTCGCGCGCTTTGTGGCCGAACGATCGAGTTAGGTCGCGCGCAGTCTGGTCGGGCGCTGCGCGACCTCGATCGTCACTTCACCAGTCGCAGCGTGAACGGATAGCGATAGTGCTCGCCCGCGTTCGCCTTGACCGCGGCGATGATCGTCAACACGAGCCAGCCGACGAACAACGCCAAGCCCGCCGGAACGACGATCAAGAGTCCGATGCCGAGCGTCAGGATCGTGAACAGCCAGAGCGCGGCGAACGCGATGATCATCGAGATGTTGAAGTTCAGCGCTTCCTTCGCCTGCTCTCCGGCGAACGGCATCGTGTCGCGCTTGATGAGCCACACGATCAACGGACCGAGTACGCAACCGATGCCGGTGATGAACGCGGTGAACGCCGAAAGATGTCCGAGCATCGCCCAGGTGCGCTCTTCGCTGACGGTAGGCGCCGGCACAGCCGGCTCTGCTGCGGTCGGTGTCACGCTGTCGGTGTCGCTCATGCGCGGTGCTCCGGAAGGAAGACGCGAACACTATTTCGCATCGATGCGCCGAATTCAATCGCTGGAAGTCACGTGAGTCGGAAGTCACGCCTCGCGAGCGCGTGTACGAAGGCCCGACGCTTTCACGCGGCTCGGTCGACGTGAGTGGATGCGATCTTCACGCGACATTCGCGCCCGGGCGTTGGCTTCCAAGCCGCATGTCCGGAGCAGCGGACGACCGTCGTAACGACGGAGGTTGGCGCTACTCGCCAGCGACCGTCATGCGTTCGATAAGAATCGATCCGCTCAAGATATGCGAGCGCGGATCGACATCGCGGCCGACCGCGTCGATGCGCTGGAACATGTCGCGCAGGTTCGATGCGATCGTGATTTCTTCGACCGGATACGCGATCTCGCCGTTCTCGACCCAGAAACCCGAGGCGCCGCGCGAATAGTCGCCGGTGATCAACGAGACGCCCTGCCCCATCAATTCGGTGACGACGAGTCCGGTACCCATGCGCTTGAGCAACGCCGGAAAATCTTCCGTGCCCGGCTCGACGATGACGTTGTGCACGCCGCCGGCATTGCCGGTGGATTCGAGTCCAAGCTTGCGTGCGGAATAGCTGCCGAGAATGTAGCGCGCGAGCACGCCGTCGCGGATGAGATCCGAATCGCGCGTCGCCACGCCCTCGGCGTCGAATGCGGTCGAGCCGTGTCCGCGCGGAATATGCGGCCGTTCGACGATCGTCATCCATTGCGGAAAGATGCGCTTGCCGACGTGATCGACGAGGAAACTCGCGCGCCGATACAGCGCGCCGCCGCTCACCGCCGAAAGGAAATGGCCGATCACGCCGCGCGCAGTCTCCGGCACGAACAAGACAGGACATTCGCGCGTCGAAAGTTTTCGCGCGCCGAGCCGCGCGACGGTCCGCTCCGCGGCCTTGCGCCCGATTTCCGCGGCGGGTCTGAAATCGCGTGCTTCGCGCGCCGTGTCGTACCAGTAGTCGCGCTGCATGCCGGCGTCGTCCTCGGCGATCAGCGCGCATGACAGCGAATGCCGCGTGCCGCGCTCGGTGCCGCTGAAACCGAGCGAATTCGCGTAGGCCGTCATCGACGCGCCGACCTGCACCGATGCGCCTTCGGAATTATCGATGCGCGGATCGAACGCGCGGCCCGCATCTTCGATCTCGACACCGAGACGGATCGCTTCCTCGGCCGTGATATCCCACGGATGCCAGAGGTCGAGATCGGGAATCTCGCGCGCGAGCAACCGCGGATCGGCCAAGCCGTTCGCGGGATCTTCCTCGGTGTAACGCGCGATCGCGCAGGCGTGATCGATCGTCTGCTCGATCGATTTCGGATCGAGATCGGCCGTGTTCGCCGAACCCTTGCGCCGGCCGAAATACACCGTGACCGATACGCCGCGATCGCGCGTGCGCTCGACGGTTTCGACCTCGCCCAGGCGCACGTTGACGCTGAGGCCTGCGTCGACGCTAGCCGCCACATCGGCTTCGCTGGCGCCTTTCGCGCGGCAACGCCGAATCACGTCCTCGGCGATGTCCTTGAGACGGCCGAGCTCGGCCAAACTGGTATCTTTGTCGATGATGATGTCGTTCATGTCTTGATGTAACGGGTTGTGATGTCCTGATGCGCCAGCGCGATCTACCGAGCGATCCCAGCGACGAGCTGCGCGGCCCGAGCCGGAGCCAGCAGCGGCGCGATGCGCTCGAAATCTTCAAGCTCGCCGAAGCGCTGGCGTCGTTGAGCGGCGCAGAGCTCTCGCGCCTGCCGCTCGACGACGAGCTCCGCGCCGAAGTCGCACGGACGCGCGCGGTCACGTCGCACATCGCGCGCAAGCGCCAGACGCAGTTTCTCGCCAAACAGCTGCGCAAGCTCGACGAGAGCGAACTCGAACCGATCCGCAACGCGCTCGAGCGCGATCGCGCGCAGGCGCATCACGATGCCGTCGTGCTGCATCGGCTCGAAGCGTGGCGTTCCCGCCTGATCGACGAAGGAGACGCGGCGCTCGACGAGCTGCTCGCGTTGCATCCATCGGCGGATCGACCGCGTTTGCGCCAGCTTGCGCGCAACGCGCGGGCCGAGCGTGATGCTGAAAAACCGTTGCATGCGTTTCGCGAGCTGTTTCGCGAACTGCGCGAGTTGTTCCTTTAGCCCTCTCCCCATCGCGAAGCGGCGGGGAGAGGGTTGGGAGAGGGGAATAGCATCGTCTAGGCCGCCGTCCCACCCACCGTCATCGCATCGATCTTCAATGTCGGCTGCCCGACGCCAACGGGAACGCTCTGCCCATCCTTGCCGCACACGCCGACGCCTTCGTCGAGCTTGAGATCGTTGCCGATCATCGAAACGCGCGTCAGCACTTCCGGACCCGAGCCGACCAGCGTCGCACCCTTGACCGGTCGCGTGATCTTGCCGTTCTCGATCAAATACGCCTCGCTGGCCGAAAACACGAACTTGCCGTTGGTGATGTCGACCTGGCCGCCGCCGAAATTGACGGCGTACAAGCCTTTCTCGACCGACGCGATGATCTCGCCAGGATCGCGCTCGCCGGGCAGCATGTAGGTGTTGGTCATGCGCGGCATCGGCAGATGCGCGAACGATTCGCGGCGGCCGTTGCCGGTCGGCGCCATGCCCATCAAGCGCGCATTGAGCTTGTCCTGCATGAAGCCTTTCATGACGCCGTTCTCGACCAGCACCGTGCAATTCGTCGGCGTGCCTTCATCGTCGATCGAGAGCGAACCGCGTCGACCCGCGAGCGTGCCGTCGTCGACGACGGTGACGCCGGGGGCTGCGACCTTTTCGCCGAGCATGCCGGCGAACGCCGATGTGCCCTTGCGATTGAAATCACCTTCGAAACCATGGCCGATCGCTTCGTGCAGCAACACGCCAGGCCAGCCGGGCCCGAGCACGACCGTCATGTTGCCGGCGGGCGCGTCCACCGATTCGAGATTGACGAGTGCCGTGCGCACGGCCTCGCGCGCGAAACCGTGCGCGCGGCCGTTTTCGACGAGTTCCTTGAATCCGTAGCGCCCGCCGCCGCCGGCGCTGCCGGATTCGCGACGGCCGTTCTGCTCGGCGATGATCTGCACGTTGATGCGCACGAGCGGACGCACGTCGGCGGCGAGCGTGCCGTCCGAGCCCGCGAGCAAAATCGTTTCGAGACTTGCGGCGATGCTCACGATGACCTGCTTGACGCGCGGATCGAGCGAGCGGCACAGCGCATCGAGCTCGCGCAGCAGCGCGATCTTCGCTTCGCTCGACAGTGTTTCGATCGGATCGATCGCGGGATAGAGCGCGCGTCCTGTCGCAACGGCCAGCGGTTTGCCGGTGCCGTTTGCACCGCTTTGTGCGATCGCGCGCGCGGAGCCGGCTGCGTCCAGCAACGCCGGCAGCACGATCTCGTCCGAATAGGCGAAGCCGGTCTTTTCGCCGGACAATGCGCGCACGCCGACGCCCTGCTCGATCGAATGGTTGCCGTCCTTGACGATGCCGTCCTCGAGCACCCACGACTCGCTGCGCGAATGCTGGAAATAGAGATCGGCGGCGTCGATCGACGGACCGGTCAGGCGCGCGAAAACGCGCTCGAGATCGTTCGCGGAAAGGCCGCCGGGCCGCAGCAGCCGTTGTTCGGCCTGCGTGATCAGTTCACTCATGGAATCGGAAATCGGGAATTGGGAATCGGTCCGCGAATCGGCGACCGCTCGCTGATTGACGGCAATGGGTTGGAAATAGGGGCTCGCACGCTAGTGCACAACCCGGCCCGATGCAAACCGTCATTTTTTCACCCGAAGCGTTTGCCGCCCGCAGGGCGAAAATCCTCTATTGTCGCTGCGCGCCGTCCGCATCCTGGGGCTTTTCGATTCCTGATTCCCGATTCCCGATTCCCTTCTCCTTTGCGATCAAGGTGATCTCGGGTTTCTCCCAACTCCCGGAGACGCGGTAGCGCGAGCCCAGCGCCTTGCCCATCGGCTTGCCCAGCACGCCCTGCAAAACCAGGCCGGCCGCCGCCCCGACCGGGCCTGCGGCAATCGCCCCGACGATCGGCAGCGTCGCGCCCGTATGCGGCGATACGACCATCTGCTGGTCGTAATCCCTCGCGCGCAGGCCGGTGCGGCCGCTGATGGCGATGTCGGCGGCCGGACTCTTGATCAGGAGGTTCGACGTATACGCATTGCCGGCGTCGAGGCCGAACGTGCCTTCGATCGAATTGAAGCTCAGGCCCGAGCGGAAGAAATCGCTGAAATCCAGGCTCAGTCGACGCGGAATTTCGCTCAGCGACAACAGCCCGAAGATGCGGCCCGCGCCGGGATTGACGTCGAGGATGCGTCCCTCGGCGACTTTCAGCGTGATCGCTCCGGTTTCCATCTTCGCCAGCGCGAAAGCGGACGGCGGGCCCGGCCAGATCGCGTCGATGTCGGCCTTGGTCTGGCCGCCGTCGATCAGGCCGGGAAAACCGAGCGCGTCCATCATGTGTCCGAGACTCTGCGCAGTGAGCGTGATCTGAAGATGCGAGGCGTTGTTCTGCTGCGTGCCGGTCCAGTCGCCCGACGCGGTCATGTTGACGTTCGGCGAGCGCGACTCGAGCTTGTCGATGTGCATGCCGTCCTTGATCGGATAGCTCTCGAATTGGGCCGCGCCGAAACTCGCTTTGCCCAGCTCGAAATCGTCGACCGCGATGTGCAGCGGTGGAATCGAGCCCGGCGTCGCGTCGGCCAGTGCATTGCTCTCCGGCGCGTCGGCCGGCGCATCGGGCCAGTGGAAGCGCTCGAAACGCGCAGTGACGCCGCGATGCGCGAGGTCCTGCGCGGGAATGCTCAGCGTGCCGGCAACAGCGGCGCCGTCGAGCTTGAGCTCCGTCGCATCGACCTTGTCGCTGACCACGAGCCGCGTCGCGCCGAAACTCCGGCCAGCGATCGTGAAGTCGTCGGCGCCGATGTCGATGCCTGCGATCAGACTGCCGCCGCTGTTGCCACCTTCGGGCTTCATCTGGATCAGATTGAGCCAGCCGCCGGCATCGAACGTCGATACGTGACCGCCGATCGTCGCGCCACGCGCCGGCAGCTCCGCCGTCGGTTGCGCGCCGAATGCAATGCTGGCCGCAAATGGCTTATCGGGCGCCGGAAGCCGTCCGCGCGCCGTCGCCAGATCGCCCAGACTCGCCGAAAACGCCTGGCCGACGATCGGCAGATCGAGCTCGAGCGCGAACGGCTGCGCGATATCGGCCGACTTCGTCAGCGGCGCCGGCAGATCGATCGCGATGCCGCGCAGATCGCTCGCCAGCGTCAGGCGCTTGTGGCCGCGGCCGTCAGCCGATGCATCGATGGACAACGCCGCGGTCCAGGCAGCTTCGCCCGGAAAATGTTCCAGCGCGGGCAGCATGTCGGGCACGTCGGCGAATACCGTCGTCGCCGGAAAGCGGCCGGCGAGGTTCGCTTCGACGGCGTGGCCGGGTTCGCTGGCATAACTCCCGACCGCCATCGCGAGTTTCGCCGGACGCTGGCGGAAGCCTACGTCCAGCGGACCCGCCGCGAATCCACCCTGATTGAAGCGCACGCTTCCGGCGGCATCGACAAAGTGCAGGTCGAACGCGGAATCGTCGAGATTCGCATCGGCGAGATCGACGGTTCCGTCAAGCGCCAGTTTCGCGGGTTCCTTCATCGGCAGGTTCAACGTGAAGGACAAGTCGCCTTTACCGCCGATCGAAACATCCTTCAGCGTATCTTCGAAGCGTTTTCCGATCGGTGTCGCGCGCAGGAAATCGAGCAGATTCGCGCCGCTGCCGTTGCCCTTGGCCGCAAGCTCCAGTACCGGCTCGCCGAAAGTCGCGATCGCCGCCGTCGCGCCGGTCACGCGGTTGCCCTTGACCTCGCCCGATTCGGCTTCGGCCTGCATGCCGTCGTTGATGAACGTCGCCGTCGCTTCCAGATGCTCGGCGCGCGGCCACTCCGGGTTGTACTCGAACACCGTGTCGACGATATGCCCGCGCGCTTCGAAGCGGCCGTCGTTGTCATGGAACGGCCAGCTGTCGAGATCGCCGCGCACCAGCACGCGGCCTTCGTCGATGCGACCGTCGAGCAAGGCGTGATCGAGATAATCGACCGCCGCGGGCGGCATCACGTTGGTCGGCCAGAACAATTTGGCCGCCGTCACTTCGCCGTGGGTGACCGATGGCGTAGAGATCGAGCAACGGGCGCGAGTGATCATCCTGGATATCGGCTCCTCCGCGCAGCTCGCCGCCGTAACCCTGGCCTTCGAACACGAAGCGATCCGTAGCGAGGCGCCAGGCATCGTCGGTTCGGAAAGCGACGACGTCGCCGCCGAACTGAGTGAACAGGAAGGGCTTGCGGAACACGCGCGGATATTCGATGCGAACCGCCTGCTCCGTGAATTCCAGCATCAGCGCTTCGCCGTCGCCATGCATTTCCGCATCGAAGCGCTCGATGCCCGGAACGAAACCGGCGCTGGCAAAGCCTGCCGCGTGCAGCACTGCTCTCGCGTCGAAATCTTCGCCGTTCTTCCAGCGCAGATTCGCCCGCGTCAGCGTGCCTTCGGGATGAGCGAGGTAGAGCCACTTGCGCAGCCCCGCCGGTGCGCGCGCGCTCAACATCGCAAGACTCCCGAGCGGCTCGAGCTCGATGTCGGTGACGCCCGCGCGATATTCGGCGTCATCGCCGCTGGTGCGCTCGATCGTGACCTGCCCGGGACGTTGCGACTCATCGAGCCGGTTCAGCGCGAGATTCGCGATGTCCGCGGTCCATCCGGTGTCTTTGCGCAGCCAGCGCGCCACGAATGCGATGCGCTCGAAATGCGTGCGCGGAACGACCTCGAGAGTTTTTTCCAGCGCGACCGGCGCCCCGGCCGACAGCGTCGCATCGTGCACATCGACGCGCATGCGTACGTCGTCGACGCGCGCTGCGTCGACGGTCACCCAGATCTGCGCATCGCCTTTTCCCTCGATGAGCGTGATGCCGTCAAGCGGTCGCTGCGCGATAAAGCGGCCGAGATCGACGTCGTGCCCGCCGACGTAGAAAAGGCCGGAACGTTGCGCGACATCGATGTCCGCGATGAGATCGATCGGCGGCGAATCGGCGGCGAGATTGCGCACCTTGCCGGCAACGTGCGTCGTTGCGCCGAGGTTGACGACACGCAGCTCCGATGCGCCGA
Organism: uncultured Gammaproteobacteria bacterium; assembly: GCA_963834755.1. GTDB lineage: Bacteria > Pseudomonadota > Gammaproteobacteria > Xanthomonadales > Rhodanobacteraceae > Dokdonella_A. The sequence continues at coordinate 15,859 of CAWICQ010000012.1, read as the reverse complement.
GTGCGAGATGCAGATCGTCCTGCGGATCCTCGATCGCAAGTTTGAAATCCTTGAGGACGAGCACGCCGAGCGCACCCATCGAGAGATCCCGCCGCGGCCCGGACGGCCCGCCTTTGCCGACGCCGCCGACATCGAATCCGCGCAGATGCCAGGCGTTCGTGTCGTGCACCAGCTGCACGTCGAGCCCGACCACTCGGAATTCGCTCCATGCCAGGCTGCGCTCGAACGGCGCATAAAGACTGACCGCCAACTCGGCGCGCGGTATTTCCAGCGGCGGTTGCGCGCCGCCAGTCGCGCCGATACGCACGTGATCGAGCGTCAGCACCGGACCGCCGCCGATCCACGCGCCGCTCACCGCACCGATGCTCACCGGCTGATGCAGCCGCTCGGACAACCACGTGGCGATGCGCTCGGGATTGCGCACCAGCCACGGCATCGCGAGCTGGGTCAGGCCCATCAGCACGGCGAGCGCGATCACGGCCGTGGTGATCAGCGCGAACAGCGTGAAACGCAGCCGGCGCAGCGTCCGCCGCAGCATGATCGTCACCGCGCCGAACGTCGCGAAACGTCAGAGGAGGACGACATCGTATTGCTCCTGCGAGTAGTGCTCCTCGGGCTGGAAGCGGATCGTCTTGCCGATGAATTCCTCGAGCTCGGCGACCGCCGCCGATTCCTCCTCGAGGATGCGATTGACGACCTTGGGCGCCGCGAGCACGAGCAGTTTCTGCGCTTCGAACTGGCGCACCGCGCGCGTGATCTCGCGAAAAATCTCGTAAGTGACCGTTTCCGCCGTCTTCAGGCTGCCGCGGCCGCCGCACGAGGGACACGGTTCGCACAGCTGGCGCTCGAGGCTTTCGGTCGTGCGCTTTCTGGTCATCTCGACGAGACCGAGCGGCGACATTTCGTAGACCGTCGCTTTCGCATGATCACGCGCGAGCGATTTCTCGAGCTGACGCAATACCTGGCGCCGGTGCTCCTCGTCAATCATGTCGATGAAGTCGATGATGATGATGCCGCCCAGATTGCGCAGGCGCAGCTGGCGCGCGGCCGCCTGCGCCGCTTCGAGGTTCGTGCGGAACACCGTCTCCTCGAGATTGCGCGAGCCGAGAAAACCGCCCGTGTTGACGTCGATGGTGGTCATTGCCTCGGTCTGGTCGACGATCAGGTAACCGCCGGATTTCAGCGGCACGTCCTTGCGCAGCGCCTTCTGGATCTCGTCCTCGACGCCGTACAGATCGAAGATCGGCCGCTCGCCCGGGTAATGTTCCACGCGCTCGGCCAACTCGGGCATGAACTGACCGACAAACGCGAGCGCGCGCTCCAGCGTTTCGCGCGAATCAACGCGCACCTTCTCGATGGTCGGCCGCATCAGATCGCGCAGCGCGCGCAGCGGCAGGTTGAGGTCCTCATAGACACGCTCGCCGACGCGCGCGCCTGCGATGTTGTCCTGCACGGTCGCCCAGAGCTTGCCGAGATAGTCGATGTCCTCGGCGATCGCCTCGCGCGATTCGCCTTCGGCATTGGTGCGCACGATGTAGCCGAAGCGCGTGTCGCCGACGAGCTCGCCGAGCATGTCCTTCAAGCGCGTGCGTTCGGTCTCCTCCTCGATTCGCACCGACACGCCGAGCACCTTCGAGTACGGCAACAGCACCAGATAGCGCGACGGGATCGAAAGGTGCGTCGTCAGCCGCGCACCTTTGGTGCCGATCGGATCCTTGACCACCTGGACCACGATCTCCTGGCCGTCGCGGACCAGCTCGCCGATCGAAGGCACCGGCTGCGGCAGCGCATCGCCGTTCTCGGCGATCAGCGGCGAATGCAGGCGGATGATGTCCGAGGCGTGCAGGAACGCGGCGCGATCGAGTCCGATCTCGACGAATGCCGCCTGCATGCCGGGCATGACCCGGCTCACCTTGCCCTTGTAGATGTTGCCGACGTACCCGCTCCGGCTCGCGCGCTCGACGTGGACTTCCTGAAGCATCCCGTTCTCGACCAGCGCGACGCGGGTCTCGCGCGGAGTGACGTTGATCAGGATTTCTTCGGACATGAAAGGACTTGGCGCGGCGAGTTGAAGTCACTTATAGCCGCGGGGCAGCGCGATTGTCGACTGGCGAGCGTCGCGTTGGGTGTGCCGGGATAGCCGGCCATTCCCCGACCGCCGGGGCCCTGTCACGCGGCCGGCGGCCCGCTGCGGAGGCCGAAGCGGCGCAGCAGCTCCTTGGTCTCGTGCAAAGGCAGGCCCATGACGCCCGAATGGCTGCCCGCAAGGTGTTTCACGAACGCGGCGGCGCGGCCCTGGATGGCGTACGCGCCGGCCTTGCCGAACGGTTCGCCGGACGCCACGTAGTCCGCGATGTCGGCGTCGTCGAGCGGCCTGAACTCGACGAGCGATTCGCTCATCGCATGCTCTTCGCGCCCCGCGCTGACGCACCATACCGCGGATAGCGCGCGATGCGTGCGGCCCGATAGCCGTCGCAGCATCCGTGCGACATCGCCCGCGTCGGCCGGTTTGCCGAACACGTCGTCGCCGAGCACGACTTCGGTATCGGCTCCAATCACGACCGCGCCCGGCACGGCGACGACCTGCATCAGACCGGCGCCGGCTTTTTCGCGCGCCACGCGGCTGACGTAATCCTCCGGCGGCTCTCCGGGCTCGCGATGCTCGGGCACCTCGACGTCGAGCACCGAAAAATCAACACCGAGCCGGCGCAGCAGCTCGCGTCGACGCGGCGATTGCGATGCCAGATAAATCACGACGCGACACGCCTCATATAGTGTGGGCTTCAGCCCACCGTGTGCGGACGGTGGCTGAAGCCCACCCTATTACCTTTGTCGCCCTGAGCGTTAGGCACCGGACTTTCCGTCCGGCCTCACGCGCGATGGTAGGGATGACCCGCAAGCATCGTCGCCGCGCGATACAGCTGCTCGGCGACCAGGAGCCGCACCAGCATATGCGGCAACGTCAGCGGCCCGAGCGACCAGCGCTGATGCGCATTCGAAAGCACATCGGCGGCGTGTCCGTCCGGTCCGCCGATCAGGAATGCGAGATCGCGACCTTCCATGCGCCAGCGTTTGAGCTCGGCGGCGAGTTGTTCGCTCGACCACGCGCTACCGCGTCCGTCGAGCGCGACGACATGCACGTCCTTGGGCAGCGCGGCGCGTACGGCCGCACCTTCGTCGGCGATTGCGCGCGCCGGATCGCGGCCTTTACCGCGCGCTCCGAGACGAATCTCGACGAGTTCCAGCGGCAGCTCGCGCGACAAGCGCTTGCGATATTCATCGAAACCGTCGGCGACCCAATCGGGCATGCGCTCGCCGACGGCAATCAGCCGCGCGCGCATCGCGGCAACGAATCAACCGGCGAGAGCGGTCGGCATCTGATCGCCGACAGTCCACAAGCGTTCGAGGCCGTAGAACTCGCGCGTGCGCGGCAGCATGACGTGGACGATGATGTCGCCGAGATCGACGAGCACCCATTCGGCCTCGCGCTGCCCTTCGACGCCGATCGGCGGCAAGCCGGCCCTCTTGGCTTTCTTCACGACCTCATCCGCGATCGATTTCACGTGCCGCGACGAGGTGCCGCTCGCGACGACCAGAAGATCGGTCACGGAGCTTTTGTCGCGCACATCGATCTCGCGCACGTCGCGTGCCTTCAGATCGTCGAGCGCGGCCAGCACGATCGCGCGCAGCGGATCGGCCGATGACGACGATGCGGAAGGTTTCTTGCGAGTTCGGGGGCTTTTCAGCGCCTTGACCGGCGCCGGTTTCGGCTTTCCGGGTCTGGCGGAGGTCTTGCGGGCAGCGGACGTCTTGCTGACTTTTGGAGTTCCGGCCTTGCGCGGCCGGACGCGCTTTTCCGAAGTAGCCAAGTGGAAGCGACCTCTGGCATGCCACGCGCCACGATTGACGCCAGATCAGTATAGGCCCAATTCCGTAACCGTGGTGTTGCACGCGGCGGCTCCGAATCGGCACCCGAAGTCGGTGCCGCGCCCTCGGGCGCCCGCGCGCGCTAGACTGGAAAGCCCCTGCCCGCGCGGCCTTCCGCAATTCCCGCATGTCAGCGTCGCCCAGCGAAGAAACCTCCGAACCCGTGATGTTCGCCGACCTCGGACTCGGTGACGCGTTGCTCGCAACGCTTGCCGACGTCGGCTACGAGTCGCCTTCGCCGATCCAGGCCGCAACGATTCCGCCGCTGCTCGAAGGCCGCGATGTGCTCGGACAAGCGCAGACCGGTACCGGCAAGACCGCGGCGTTCGCGCTGCCGATCCTCGCGCGGCTCGATCTCGCCAAGACCAAGCCGCAGGCACTGGTGCTGGCACCGACGCGCGAGCTCGCAATCCAGGTCGCCGAAGCATTTCAGCGTTACGCGGCGAAGCTGCCGGGCTTTCACGTGCTGCCGATCTACGGCGGTCAGAGTTACGGCCCGCAGCTCGGCGGCTTGAAACGCGGTGTGCATGTCGTCGTCGGTACGCCGGGCCGCGTGATCGATCATCTCGAGCGCGGTTCGCTGGATCTTTCCGGGCTCGTCACATTGGTACTCGACGAAGGCGACGAGATGCTGCGTATGGGTTTCATCGACGACGTCGAGGCGGTGCTGAAGAAAACGCCGCCGACGCGGCAGATCGCGCTGTTCTCGGCGACGATGCCGGCGCCGATCCGCCGCATCGCGCAGACTTACCTGCGCGAACCGGTCGAGATCAGCATCAAGTCAAAGACGACGACCGCCACCAATATCCGCCAGCGCTACTGGTGGGTCAGCGGCCTGCACAAGCTCGATGCGCTGACGCGCATTCTCGAAGCCGAGACGTTCGAGGCGATGCTGGTGTTCACGCGCACCAAGCAGGCGACCGAGGAGCTGGCGGAAAAATTGCAGGCGCGCGGGTTTTCCGCCGCCGCGATCAACGGCGACATCGTGCAGGCGCAGCGCGAACGCACGATCCAGCAATTGAAGGACGGCAAGGTCGATATTCTGGTCGCGACCGACGTCGCCGCGCGCGGACTCGATGTCGAGCGCATCAGCCACGTGCTCAACTACGACATCCCGTACGACACCGAAGCGTACGTGCATCGCGTCGGTCGTACCGGGCGCGCGGGACGCAGCGGCGAAGCGATTCTCTTCGTCACGCCGCGCGAGAAACGTCTGCTGCAGGCCATCGAGCGCGCGACGCGCCAGCCGATCGCCGAGATGCAGCTGCCGAGCGTCGAAGCCGTCAACGACAAGCGCATGGCGAAGTTCAAGCAGCGCATCGGCGATACGCTCGCGACCGGCGACCTCGCCGTGTTCCAGCAATTGATCGAGCAGTATCAAAGCGAACACGACGTGCCGGCGATCGAGATCGCCGCGGCGTTGGCGCGCATGGTTCAGGGCAACGCGCCGTTGTTGCTGAAGACGCCCGAGCGTCCTCGAGTCGATGAGGCGGCACGGCCGCAACGCAATGCGCGCGGCGATCGCGCCGAGCGGAGCGGAAGCGGCGAACGCTTCGAGCGTGCCGAGCGATTCGAGCGCGGCGGGCCGTTCGACCGCGGCGACAAAAGACCTCACCATGATGCCGAACACCGCGACGCGCCATCACCTTCGTCGTCCCCGCGAAAGCGTGCGCCCGGTGACGTGGACGCACCGCAAGAGGCGCCTAGGCCCCGCTTTCGCGAGGATGACGAGGGCGGAAGGCCGCACACGCGCGACGAAGCGCACGCAAGGACACAGGGCCGCGATCGCAAGCGCGAGCCGGAACATGGCTTCGAAACATTCCGCATCGAAGTCGGCCACGCGCACGGCGTGAAACCCGCGAACATCGTCGGCGCCATCGCCAACGAAGCGGGCCTCGACAGCAAGCACATCGGACGTATCGACATCCGCGACGATCACAGCTTCGTCGATCTGCCCGAAGGCATGCCGTCGGACGTGTTCAAGCTCCTGAAGAAAGTCTGGGTGTCGGGACAGCAGCTGCGCATCACGCGCAGCGGCGATGCGCGCGACACGCACGCGCCAGATCGCGCTTCGCGCGATTTCATTCCAAGACACGGCAAAGCCGGTTTCGCCCCGAAGCCCGCTAAGCCCGCCGGCTTTGCGCCGAGATCCGCCAAACCCGCGGGCTTCGCTCCGAGATCCGCCAAACCCGCCGGCTTTGCGCGACCGAAGCGGCCGAAACCCGGCAAGCGCCCGCGCTGAGTCGCCCGAGTGCCGGTGCGCGTCAGCGGCGGTAAGGCGCGAGCAGCGCCGGATTCTCGATCACCGCATCCGGCATCAGATAACGAGGCTCTGCACCCGCCGCGAGCAGCTCGCGCACGTATGTCGCGGAAATTTCGAGCGGCGTGACCGGCATCTGCAGAACGCGGCCGGCAGGCGTTTGTGTCAACGCGAGCGCGTCGGCGCAGCGACGCGATGCGACCTTGATGCGCAGCTCGGTCGGCAACGATGCGATCTCGTGTCCGGGACGCGTCAGCACGCCGATGTGCGCGTGGTCGAACAATTCGCCCCAGCGATGCCACGATGGCAGGCCGAGAAAGGCATCGGCGCCGATCAGCAATATGAGTGGACGCTCGCTGCCGATCTCGTTGCGCAGATCGATCAGCGTATCGATCGTCCACGAAGGACCTTCGCGGTCGAGCTCGCGCTCGTCGAGCACGAGGCGGTCCTGCCCGAGCAACGCGGCGCGTAGAATCGCCGCGCGTTCGCGCGCGCTCGCGACGGGTTGATCGCGGTGCGGCGGAACATTAGCCAGCATCAGGCGCACTTCCGCGTCGAGCCGCTCCGCCGCTTCCCACGCGACGCGCAGGTGCGCGTTGTGCACCGGATCGAATGTGCCGCCGAGGATGGCGAGCGGCCGGCTCATCGACGCGCGATCCGGACGTCATGCGCCCGCGCGTGCCGCGCGACACGCCTGCGTCTGTCCATCATGCGATCAATTCCGCCGCGGCGCGCGGTTTCGCGATCGCGACGATGAGGCGCTCGAGCTCGCGCCAACCATCGCCCCACGATTTGCCGCCGGCATCGAGATACTGGCCCTTCGCCACGCAATCGATGTGCGCGGCCTGCGCGATGCAGCGTTCCCAGTGCGCGGCATCGGCACTCCGCAAAGCGCGCCGGTACAGATTTTCGCGCGCAGGCCAGATGCGCTCGCCGCGCAGCGCGGCCGCGAGATTCGGTCCCGCATCCGCGAGCCGTTGCAAAGTGCGCAGCTGACTCAGCATCCAGCCGAGCAACGGAATCAGATCTTCGCCTTCCGCGCGGAGTCCGGCGACGATCTTTAGCGCGCGACCCGCGTCGCCGCCGATCGCCGCATCGGCGAGTCGGAACACGTCGTAGCGGGCGTCGTCGGCGATGCCGGCTTCGAGCGCGGCGACATCGAGCGGGCGCTTGTCGTCGAGCAAGGCGAGCTTGTCGATCTCCTGCGCCGCCGCGAGCAGGTTGCCTTCGACGCGGTCCGCCAGCCAAGCGATCGCGTCGGGCGACGCTGCGACGCCGCGACTCGCCATGCGCGCGCCGATCCAGGCCGGCAATTCCTCGCGCCGCAGCGGCCAGACCGGAACGAAAACGCCGATTTGCTCGATCGCCTTGACCCAGGCGCCTTCGTGCGCCTTGCTCCAGTCGTTCGCGGTGATCAGCAGCACGGTGTCGGGCGGCGGCGAATCGCAATACGCGACCATCGCCGCGCTGCCTTCGCGACCCGGCTTGCCGCTAGGCAGACGCAGATCGATGAGTTTGCGAGTGGCGAACAGCGAGAGCTCGCGGCTCGCATCGGCAAGACGGTTCCAGTCGAAGCCGCTTTCGACGTCGAGCACTTCGCGCTCGACGTAGCCGAGCTCGCGCGCGCGCTCGCGCAACACGTCCGCGGCCTCGAGCACGAGCAAGTGCTCGGCGCCCGCGATCAGGTAGACCTGCTTTAAGGCTGTACCCGAAAGATGTTTGCGAAACGCCGGAAGCGTGGTCGGCATGCGCGCATTCTACGCGGCCGACTAGTTGCCCGCGTTGGCGAGCGCCTCGAGCCGGCGCAGGATCGTCTGCGTCATGTCGCGCTGCAGCTCCTGCGTCAACAGATCAACCTCCGCCGCGACGCCGAGTGCTTGGCTCGCGTCGAACGTGAACTCGCGCGACAGCTCGATCGTCTGCTTGGGCAGCAGCGCGGTGCCTGCGGCATCCTGCACCTCGAGCTCGACGTGATAGCGCAGCGCATATTCGGTGGCGCGCGCGTTGCCACCGACCGTGAGCACGTCGGTGGAAAATGCGTTCGCGCTGATGTTCATTACGGCGACGCCGGGTTCGACGTTGTCGACGATCTCGGTTCCCGAGCGCGGCAGCGCCTTGGCAAGATCCTTGGCCAGCGGACTCGACGGATCGGCGATCTGAATATGCACCTTCTTCATGCTCGCCGGCAGTTCGGCTTCCTTGCGCAGATGGAAACCGCATCCCGCCATCAGCAAGGCGGCAGCGGCGAGCGGAAGGATCGACAGGCGGCGCAGAGTCATGTGCGGGTTCCGGGACGGATCGGAAAGCGATCTTCGAGGAGATCATACGGCGACTGCCAGCGTTCGAGCCAGGCGCCGACCGTTCGGCTGCTTATGTTCGGCCGCCTGTTGACGGCCCTATTTCGGCCAACGTTCGTCCACCTGGTTGCAATTCGTCATCCCGGCGAAAGCCGGGATCCCGTTTCGCGCCTTGACGGAACATCGTAACGCGGAAGTCAAAATGGTTCCGGCTTTCGCCGGGACGACGTGCGGGATATTCGGACGACGACATCCACCTCAAACGACGATATTCACGATCTTGCCCGGCACGACGATGATCTTCTTCGGCGTCAGTCCGGCGACGAATTCGGCGACTTTCGGTTCGGCCAACGCCGTCCGTTCGATCTCATCACGGGCCGCCGAGACCGACACGTCGATCGTGCCGCGTAGCTTGCCGTTGACCTGAACCGCCAGCGTGATTGAATCCTTGGCCAGCGCCGCGACGTCAGCGCGCGGCCATGCGTGATCGTCGAGCGGTCCGGGACCGATCGGATGCCCGAGCACTTGCCAGAGCGCATGGCTGATGTGCGGCGTGACCGGGTTCAACAGCAACACCATCGCTTCGAGCGCTTCGTGACGCACGGCGCGGCCTTGATCGCTCGCATCGTCGAATTTCCCGACCGCATTGAGCAACTCCATCAGCGCCGCGATCGCGGTGTTGAACGCGTAGCGGCGGCCGATGTCGTCGGAGACTTTCTGGATCGTCTCGTGCACCTGGCGTCGGAGCGTCTTCTGCGCCACATTCAATTTCGACGCATCGACCGTTGGGTGATCCGGATTCGCCGCGTGCGTCGTGACTTCGCGCCAGAAACGGCGCAGGAATCGCGCCATGCCTTCGACGCCAGCCTCGTTCCATTCCAGCGATTGATCCGGCGGCGCGGCGAACATCGAGAACAGGCGCACCGTGTCGGCGCCATACTTGTCGACCATCGACTGTGGATCGACACCGTTGTTCTTCGACTTCGACATTTTCTCGGTGCCGCCGATCTCGACCGGTTCGCCGTCGGCCTTCAACACGGCGCCGACGACGCGCGCGCGCTCGTCGCGGCGGATCTCGACGTCCGCGGGATTGATCCACGTCTTCGAGCCGTCCTTCTCCTCGCGATAAAACGTTTCGGCGATGACCATGCCCTGGCACAGGAGGTTCGTCGCCGGTTCGTCCGAATGCACGAGGCCTTCGTCGCGTAGCAGCTTGTGATAGAAGCGAAAGTACAGAAGATGCAGGATCGCGTGCTCGATGCCGCCGATGTATTGATCGACCGGCAACCAGTAGTTCGCGCGCGCGTCGACCATATCCCTCGCGCCCGGGCTCGTGTAGCGCGCGTAGTACCAGCTCGATTCCATGAAGGTGTCGAACGTGTCGGTCTCGCGCTCGGCGGGGCCGCCACAAACCGGACACGTCGTCTTGCGCCACTCAGGATCGGACTTGATCGGCGAACGCACGCCGGTGAATTCGACGTTTTCCGGCAGCACGACCGGCAACTGATCCTCCGGCACCGGCACTGCGCCGCACTTCGCGCAATAGATGATTGGAATCGGACAACCCCAATAGCGCTGGCGCGAGACGCCCCAGTCGCGCAGGCGATAGTTCACTCGGCGCGCGCCGGTACCGACCTTCTCGAACAGCGCGGCGAGCGCATCGAACGCACCGCGGTAATCGAGGCCGTCGAACTCGCCCGAGTTCACCAGCCATCCGTAGTCGGTGTACGCACTGTTCTCGATGATGCCGCGCTCGAATTCGGCGACGATGCTTTCGGCGGCTCCGGGCTCGTAGACATCGATAGCGCGGCTTTCGCCGAGCGCCGCACTCATCGCATCGGGATTCTTCGCCGCATCGCGACCGAGCTCGGCGATCGCATCGCGCACCGCATCGCTGACGATGACCATCTTGATCAACAGGTCGTACTTCGTCGCGAATTCCCAATCGCGCTGATCGTGCGCCGGAACCGACATCACGGCGCCGGTGCCGTAACCCATCAGCACGAAGTTCGCGATCCAGATCGGCAGTTCTTCGCCGGTTACCGGATGGATCGCGACGAGGCCGGTATCAATGCCTTTCTTCTCCTGCGTCTCGATATCGGCTTGGGCGGTGCCGCCGTGACGACATTCGTCGATGAACGCCGCGACGAGCGGTTTGGATCGAGCCGCCTTCATCGCCAGCGGATGTTCCGCCGCGATTGCGAGATAGGTCGCGCCCATCAGCGTATCGGGCCGCGTCGTGAATATGGTCAGCGGTTCGGTTTCGCCTTTCACCGAGAACTGGATCTCAAGCCCTTCCGACCGCCCGATCCAGTTGCGCTGCATGATCTTGACCGCGTCGGGCCAGCCCGGCATGCGATCGAGGTTGTTCAAAAGCTCATCGGCATACGCGGTGATCTTGAGGAACCACTGCGGGATCTCGCGCTTTTCGACCAGCGCACCGGTGCGCCAGCCGCGACCATCGATGACTTGCTCATTCGCGAGCACAGTCTGATCGACCGGATCCCAATTCACGACCGACTGTTTGCGATACGCGAGGCCCTTCTTGAACAAACGCACGAACATGCGCTGCTCATGCACGTAATAGTCCGGTTTGCTCGTCGCGAACTCGCGCGACCAGTCGATCGCATAGCCGAGCGTCGCGAGCTGCGCGCGCATGTGCTCGATGTTCGCGTAGGTCCACTTCGCAGGCGCGGTGTTGTTCTTGATCGCCGCGTTCTCTGCGGGCAAGCCGAACGCATCCCACCCCATCGGCTGCAGCACGTTCTTGCCTTGCATGCGCTGGTAACGGCTGATCACGTCGCCGATCGTGTAGTTGCGCACGTGCCCCATGTGCAGCGCACCCGACGGGTACGGCAGCATCGAAAGGCAATAAAACTTCGGCTTCGACGATTTTTCGTCGACGAAGAAGGCGCGCGATTCGTTCCAGAATTTTTGCGCGGCGGCTTCGACCGATTTGGGATCGTAGATTTCCTGCATGGGATTTGCGCTGCATGCCGCGCCGGTACGGCGATCTCGAAGGGCCTTGCAGACTAGCGCAGCGCCGCCTTCGGCGACAATCCGCGCGTCCAACGGAGCACGTGGCTTCCGATGTCGAGACCGATGCGCGCCGGCGTCCGGGACCTCGTCCAATAGACCTGCAGTGTCGGCGCGCCATAGGTCGAATGGCCCATGCGACGACGGACGCGCACGTTATGATCCTGTGCTCGTTCAGCCGGGAACATCGCCATGCAACTCAAGCCCCTAGCCGTCCTCGCCTTGCTTATGACGACGCCCGCGATGGCGGAGGAAACCCAGTCGCCGACGGTCGTACTCCACTGTGGACATCTCTTCGATGCAACCACCGGCAAGCTCCTCGGCGAGACGACGATCGTCACGGAAGGCAAGCGCATCAAGGATGTCAAGGCGGGACACGATCAGGCCTCGGGTGCGCAGACCGTCGAGCTCGGCAACGCAACGTGTCTCCCCGGCCTGATCGACAGTCACACCCATCTCACCAGCCAGACCAGCCCAACCGGCTATACGGATCGATTCCGCTGGAACATCGCCGACTACGCGATCCGCTCGACGGTTTATGCGGAGCGCACGCTGCAGGCGGGCTTCACCACCGTGCGCAACGTCGGTGACAGCAACGGCGAATCGGTTGCATTGCGCAACGCGATCAATGCGGGGGTTGTGCCCGGCCCGCGCATGTTCGTCGCCGGAGCGCCCATCGGATCGACCGGCGGACACGCGGACGGTACCGACGGCTATCGCAAGGACCTCGCCGGCGATCCCGGGCCGAAGGACGGCATCATCAATGGTGCCGACGACGCGTGGAAAGCGGTCCGTCAGCACTACAAGGACGGCGTGGACCTGATCAAGATCATGCCGTCCGGCGGCGTGCTCGATGAGAGCTCGAGCGTCGACAACGCGCAGCTGACGATCGACGAAATCAAGGCCGTTGTTGCCGCCGCGCACGATTACGGATTCACGGTCGCGGCGCACGCGCACGGCGCCGAAGCGATCCGCCGCGCGGTCATCGGCGGCGTCGATTCGATCGAGCACGGCACGTTCATGGACGATGCCGACATGAAGCTGATGAAGGAGCACGGCACGTGGTACGTGCCGACGATCATCGCCGGCAAATTCGTCGAGGAGAAAGCCAGCGTGCCGGGCTATTACCCGCCACAGGTCGCGGCCAAGGCGAAGCAGGTCGGCCCGATCATCCAGGCGACCGCCGGCAAGGCGTACAAGGCGGGCGTCAAGATCGCATTCGGTACGGACGCCGCGGTTTATCCGCATGGACAGAACGCGAAGGAATTCCAGTACATGGTCGAAGCCGGCATGCCGCCGGCGTTCGCTCTGCAGGCGGCGACGACGCATGCGGCCGAGCTCCTCAAGAAGTCCAAGGATCTCGGCACGGTCGAGCCGGGCAAATTCGCCGACGTGATCGCGGTCGAAGGCAATCCGCTCGAGGACATCACGGTGATGCAGAAAGTCGCTTTCGTGATGAAGGATGGTGTCGTCTACAAGGAGGACGGAAAGCCGGCGACTCCGGTTGCACAAGTCGTCGAGCCGGCGCCGGTCGCGCAGGGCGAGGAACTCCTGGGCTATTGAGGTTTCGCGGGCGCGGGACCATCACCCGCGACCGCGAGACTTGGATTCATTCGCTGCTGGCACAATCTCGGTCCGAGATTCGGAGTCCGCCTATGCCAGACCAGACACTACCCTCGCCGATCTTCGATGCCACTCAGGCCAACTTCGAGACCGAGGTCATCGGCGCGTCGTTCGAGCAGCCGGTGCTCGTCGATTTCTGGGCGACCTGGTGCGGGCCGTGCAAAACGCTCGGCCCGCTGCTCGAAAAAATCGTCGGCGAATACGCCGGCGCGGTGAAGCTCGCGAAGGTCGATTGCGACAAGGAACAGCAGCTCGCCGCGATGTTCGGCGTGCGCAGCATTCCGACCGTCGTGCTGGTGCGCGAAGGTCAGCTCGCCGACGGCTTCACCGGCGCGCTGCCCGAGAACATGCTGCGCGAATTCCTGGCGAAACATGTCCAGCCCGGCGCCGAAACCGACGGCGAAGAGTTCGTCGAAATCGACGAGGTCGAGCCCGAGAAACCCCTAGAAGCACCGGCACAGGCGATTGCACGTATCCAGCAGGAAATCGCCGCGAACCCGGACAAGTCGGAGCTCAAGCTCGATCTCGCGCTCGCGCAGATGCGCGCGGGCAACGCGGCGGCGGCGCAGGCGGAGCTCGATACGTTGCCCGCGAATCTCGCTTCGGACGATCGCACGAAGCGCTTGCGTGGACAACTCGAACTCGCGCACGCGTTGAAGGACGCACCGTCGCTCGAAGACCTGCAAGGTCGCCTGAAGGCGAATCCTGCTGACCATGAAGCGCGCGATCTTCTCGGTCTGCGCCGTCTGCTCGACGGCGATCCTGCCGGCGGACTCGAGGAATTGCTCAACCTGCTCAAGGCCGATCGCAACTGGAACGACGGCCTTGCGCGCAAGCATCTCGTTGCAGCGTTCAACGTGCTCGACGACGCTGACCTGGTCGGAACGTATCGACGCAAGATGTCGTCGTTGTTGTTCTAGCGGCACGCACCGAAAAAAAACCGCTTCGAAATCGCTGCCGGGAAATCCGCGGCGCCGCACCTGCGTAGGATTCCGCGCTTTACATTGTTGATTGTGACCTTTCGCGCCGCATTTCGAGGCGGGAAATCGCGCTCGTTTTACCCTGCTGCCTTCACCCGGCCTTCACGACAAGCGGTTTTCGGCCGGGTTCGTCCACCGCGTCACACTCCACGTGCGTGGCGACGCACATTCCTTTTTCCCCGCCGCGATCATGCTGCACGAATCGCTTGACCCTGCAAACGGTTAGGCGTGTACTGTCCGGTGCGGGCGGTGCGGATTTGGCACGTGTGCCGGACAAATGGATTGCACGGTCGCAGCGGATCGTCGCGGAAGGCGGCGGTTCGAGGGGGAGGAATGAAGTCTCAGTTTGGCCTGGTCGGTGCGAATGGCGCGCGATATCCGCGCGCGAATAGCGGCCATTGGCGCGAACTCGCCATACGGCAATTTCCTACAAGAGGGCGGGGCGTCCATGGACAGACGTGCCCGACCTCCGCGCCTAGACTCAGCGCGAAGTGATTGCGCCGTGCGCGCTGCGATCAGAGACGCGACGAGTCTCGATGCCAACGAGGCAACCATTCGACACACGCAAGGCCATGCATCGATGACCGGAACGCGGGCCAGGCGATCCAAAAGGCACCAGGCGCCGTGAGGCGACTCGCGAGGATGTCGGCAACTCCGCCATCAAGGAGAAACACAATCAGTTCAGGACGGCGGCAAGGCCGTCCGCGCATGGGTTAGGTTTCGCCCGTGCGCAAGAAGCGGTCGACCATCCGGACGATCGCCTGTTTGATGAAAAGACGGGAGGAATTTTCATGGAACTGGCTACACACAAGCGCAGGTTTTCCCCACGACTGAAGCCGCTTGCGGCGTGCCTGGCAACCGCATTGGCCCTCGGCGCAGGCGTTGCCGCAGATGCTAGAGCGTCTTCGCAGGAGCAACGCCAAGCGCAGAGCCTGGCGTCGTTGCCATCGCGCATACCCGCCGGTACCCCGCCCTGGCAGCGGCGCACGCCGGTGCCGTCCATGGCGGAGATGCATCATCCTGTTCAGCGCGACATACCGGCGCTGCCAGCGTCCACGGTCCCTGTCACCAATTGCGACGACAGTGGCCCGGGCAGCCTTCGAGACGCACTGAGCGTCGCGGTCGACGGCGACACGATCGACTTGACGAACCTGAGCTGCAGCATCATCAGTCTGACCACAGGGTCAATCCTGTTCTTCCAGAACAACATCACGCTGCAAGGTCCCGGTTCCTTCGGCCTGATCCTCACGGGCAGCGGTGGAGCAACCAGGTATGCGCCGTTGCTCCACGACGGAAACGGTACCCTGCAGATCAACGACATGACGGTCGAGGACGGCGCCAAGTACTTCACGGACAGCCAAGTCACCAACGCGCGCGGCGGCTGCATCTTTTCCGGCGGTTTCGTTGCGCTGTCGCATTCGGAAGTGAAGTACTGCACCGCGCAGAACTCGGGATCGACCTATGGTGCAGTGGGCGGAGCAATCTATGCGAGTTCCGGTGTCGAGCTCTACTACTCGTCGATTCTCAGCAGCTCTGCAATCACCAACAGCACAGTTGGCTCTGGCGGCGCCATCTTCACTCCGGGCAACGTCGTCTTGCTTGATAGCTTCGTCGAAGGCAATACAGCCAGCACCGTTTCCGGCGGCGTGGATGCCATCGGGGGCGCTCTTGTAAAATACAGTCAGATCAGTGGCAACGAGGCGGCCTACGTCGGCGGCCTTTATGCAAGGGGCAAT
>CAWICQ010000011.1:0-394026 GCA_963834755.1 uncultured Gammaproteobacteria bacterium | reverse complement strand
CCGCTGGCATGGGCCGCGGCGCTCGGAGATCTGGTCCTTTTGAAGAGCCAGGAGCCGCGTTTCTTTCGCTCGGTGCTTCGGATGGGTGAGCACAGCGATCACTGGATCGATGTGTGGTCCGGCGGCCGGGATACCGACGCTCCGAAGCGCGAGAACGTCGATGCGCTGATCACGCGTGTCGAAGAGGTGGTCCGCGATCCGCAGGTCGGCGCGCGGCAGGCTCGAGTGCTGAAGCGTTGGGCGGAACGCCAGCTTGCACGCGCGAAGCAGCGCGCGGCTGCGCAAATATCCACTCGGATCACGCCGCCGTCGGATCGAACGGCAACATCGCCCGACGAGCCAAAATAGGCTGTTATCTCTTCAGGCGAGCCACCGCGGCTTTCGCGAAATGATGCGCAGCCGCCGCCGAAGCGGCGGCCACGCTCCAAGAGCGATCAACGAAACGATCAATGATGATCGTCGTCGTCCCGATCGTGATGACCGTGCTTGTAGTGCTCGATCACCCATTCATTGCGCTCGTACGGGCGATCCGTGTCGAGGTCGATGTTGACGCCGCCGGTGGTGATGTATTCACGATCGGACGGCGGCAATTCGACGCCCGAGCGCCACCCATTGCCTTCGCGCCAGAAGTAGGTCTTGGTTTCCGGCGCGAAATAGATGTCGTGATCGCCGTAATAGACGTAGCGATGGTGGCCTTTGGTGACCGTCGTGGTGGTCGTCGTTTCGGTCGTCTCGGTCTGCTGGGCCAGCACCGGAGTGGCCGCCGCACAAGCGATCGCCATGAATATCGCAGTGGAAATGGTGTGACGCATGTTCATGAGGTAGCTCCTTTGTTGCTGACGGAAAACACCGCGCGCCGTCACCGATGACGTGCCAGCAGTGTCCGGGCGCAAGGGTCGTCCATTCGGGCTGAATGGATTGCATCGATAACGAGCTGCGCGATAGGCAACGTTCATCGAAATCGCGTCAAGGCTGCGCTCGCCGCCGCAACGGCATTCAGTTTCATGAGCGAAGCTTGTACGGGAAAAACGGGAGCAGCGATGAGCGCGCTTTTGATATCGAGATTTGCAGGAATGAAAATGTGCGGCCGATCAATCAGCAACGAGCGCTCATCGACTTGCGCGCCACGCCCTCATTTCGGATGCAGCCACGTCGGCAGGAACGAGTACGGATCGACTTTCAGGCTGCGGTCGTATTCCACGCGATTCTTCTCGAGGAGCGTCTGCAGACGTCCCTCCTTGTACGCATCGAACACGTCGGTAGCACCACCGATGAATACTCCGCCGACGAAGACTTGTGGAATCGTGCCGACCGACGTGCGTGCCGTCAGCGCCGCGCGAATCTTTCCGCCGCGATCGTTCTCTTGATACTCGAGCGAATCGATATCGACGGAACGATAGGCGATGCCGAGCTTTGCGAACATGCGGCGCACCGACCAGCAGAATTCGCACCATTCGAGCGCGAACAAGGCCACCGGGTGGTCGCGATCGTTGATCACGCGATCGACGAATGCGACGGCATCGGCGGACACGCTCGCGTTTTCGACGATGGCCGGTTGCGGAGGCAGTGGCGCGGCGGCCGCATCGAAGCGATAGTTCGGCGTCGATTGCGCGATCTCGATTTCCTCGGCGGTCATGTCGGTCGGGATGTCGCTGAACAGCGGCGTGCTGAGATAGCGCTCGCCGGTGTCGGGCAACATGCACAAGAGCGTCGCACCCTGCGGCGCATCGGCGCACACCTGCAAGGCGCCCGAGAGCGTCGCTCCGCCCGAGATGCCGACGAAAATGCCTTCCTTGCTCGCAAGTTCGCGCGACAACCGCAACGCTTCCGCGCCGTTGACGGCGACGATGCGGTCGATCAGTTTCAGAGCGACGGCACTTTCGGCAAGCTTCGGAATGAAATCCGGCGACCAGCCTTGCATCAGGTGCGGCCGGAAGTTCGGATGGCTCCCGTCCGCTGATCCGTCCGCGGCGCGTCGTTGCGGAATGCCGCTGCCGAGCGTCTGCGAGTTGTCGGGCTCGCACACGACCACTTTCGTCTCGGGGCTCCGCTCGCGCAGCACGCGCGCGACACCTTTGAGCGTTCCGCCGGTGCCGAAACCCGTGACGAAGTAGTCGAGCCGCTCGCCCGCGAACGCCTCGAGGATTTCAGGCGCGGTCGTGCGCGAATGGATGTCCGCGTTCGCTTCGTTCTCGAACTGACGACACAGAAACCAGCCGCGCGCTTCGGCGAGCTCGACGGCCTTGGCGAGCATCCCGCTGCCTTTCAGCGCCGCGGGCGTGATCACCACCTTTGCGCCGAAAAACCGCATCAGCTTGCGCCGTTCGACGCTGAAGTTTTCCGCCATGGTCACGACCAGCGGATAGCCCTTTTCCGCGCACACCATTGCCAGGCCGATCCCGGTGTTTCCGCTGGTCGCTTCGATGACGGTCTGGCCGGGCTTCAGTTTTCCGGATTTTTCGGCGTCTTCGATGACGCCGAGCGCGAGCCGGTCCTTGATCGAACCCATCGGGTTGAACGCTTCGATCTTGACGTACAGCCGCACATGCGGCGGTGCGAGCTTCTTGAGTCGCACGATCGGCGTGTGCCCAATCGTTTCGAGAATGCTTTCGGCCTTCGCGACCATGATCTCGCTCGCTGCAGGTGTGATCAGGCGCGACGAGTGCCTGATCGTTCAAGAGACATTCTATCCGAGGCAACCGGATGAATACGCAGCGCCAATGATGTCGTCCGTCGCGAACCGTAAGACATCTCGCACGCCATTCCGCGCAGCATTCCCATAGTGTTCGATGCCTGGGATGCGCATGCTCGCAATGGCTATTCCGCAGTTTGAACTCCTTTTTCGAAGACGATCGTCACTTCGGTCAACAAGGGAGGGTGTTTTTATGCAATGGCTACTTCTCGCAATCGTCGGGTGGTGCGGAACCGGCTGGCCGTGGCATTTTCGGGGCGGCGGCGGTGGTGGTACGGATCCCGATAATCCATGGCCACCCAACTGCTGGGTCTGCGGCGGCATCATCGGTTCGCTGTCCGCGGTCGTCATCTATCCGCTGGTCGCCAATCTGGTTGCCGATGCCGGCTTCACCGGGCTCGTCGTGACGGCGTTCGCCGCAGGCAGCTTCGGCAACAGCCTGGTCGGCGGCGTCGTCGGGATGATCCGCGGAAAGAGCACCTAGACGTCGCTGTTTCGAATAAATTCACAGATCCGATCCGGGCGAAGCGAAACATCGCTTCGCCCGTTTTTTTTGCAGGATTATCGCCCGGACCGGCCGCCACCGGTCTTGGCGACCTGTAACATGCACGGCGCGGAATATCCGTAGGGAGCCTTCGTCGCCATGAACATCGAAAAGATCACGGTGCGCGCGACGCAAAGTGGACAGACGATGGAAGTGGTCGTCTTCAGCAAGCGGGTCAATCGCATCGAGGTTGTCCTCGGCGAAGGCGTGCACTCCGTCAAATGCGAATTGACTCCGACGCGCAACGGATCGGCCTATGCCGGCAGCGTTCTGGGCCGCGAAATCGTCTATGAAAGATCTCGCGATCAGGTCCAAGCCGACATCGACCGGCTAAATCCAGCGCTGCGCCGATCCCGACCGCGCTGAGTCGATCAGGCTGGCCGAGGTGTCGGCGCAGTTGCGAGCAGTGAGACGATTGCTATCCCGCGCGCATGCGTGGTCATCACCGCACGCGCCGCATGCCCTTTGACTTCAGCAGGAAGTCGATGCGATCGAAATCACGGGTAGCGTCCGTCCAGTCGTAGCTCACGGTGGCGCGGTCGATGAATTGATTTTCGATATTGACCGCGGATATGCCGACCACGGTGCCAAGGATCTTGGACACGTCGTCCCCGAGCAGATAGGAGCCATGAGACGTGGGCAGCCGCTCGACGGTGATCATCGATCGCATTTCGACTCCGCGCGCAGGTCAGAGGCACAGACTATACGCGCTTATGCAAGCGCCGCTCCGGCTCGATCGAAAATTGGCGCCCTGGACCTTATGGGCTATTTCCGTTCCGATGTGCGTTTCGCGCGAGTGCGAACGCTTTTGCGTCCTGGTGACGCGCGATTCTTGGCAGCCACGGTTGGCCGCTCCGCATCGAGCACGATCCAGGTCGGCGCGTGATCGCTTGCGCCCGGCCGGCCGCGCACCCAGGTGTCGACACCGGCACTGGCCAATCGCTTGCGCAGCGGCTCGTTGAGCAGCAGATGGTCGATGCGCAGTCCCGAATTGGTTTGCCAGTGCTGTCTGAAATAGTCCCAGAACGTGTAGATGCGTTCGTCGGGATGCAGAGAGCGGATTGCGTCGGTCCAGCCCTGCGCGAGCAGACGTCGATAGCACTCGCGACTTTCCGGCTGCAGCAGCGCGTCCTTGAGCCAAGATCTCGGATTGTAGATATCGAAGTCCGTCGGCACGACGTTGAAGTCGCCCGCCAGGACGACGGGGTGTCCGCTCGCATACAGTGATTCCGCGTGGCGGATCAGGCGTTCGAACCACGCGAGCTTGTAGTCGAACTTCGGACCGGGCTGCGGGTTGCCGTTCGGGAGATAGACACAGGCGACGAGAAGGCCATCGACGGCAGCCTCGACGTAGCGACCCTGTTCGTCCTTCGGATCACCCGGCAGGCGGCGCCGCACTTCGATCGGACCAGTGCCCTTCGCGAGAATCGCAACGCCGTTCCAGGACTTCTGACCGACCCATAGCGCGCCATAGCCGGCGTCGCGTATTTCCCGAATCGGGAAACCGGAATCGGCGCTCTTGAGTTCCTGCAGACACACGATGTCCGGCGCTTCGCGTTCGAGCCACTCGAGCAGGCGCGATAGCCGGCCACGGACGCCGTTGACGTTGTAGGTCGCTATCTTGAGCTTTGGCATTGCCGATCACGTCGCGCGATGCTTGCAACTCCGGAATGTTCCACCACCGCCAGGCCCGAGCGCGTACGGAGACGCGATGACGACGGCGGCCACGTAGCGCGGCGCTTAATGCCGGTTCCAGCGCGGATCATGGATCGCGGATGACCTTGGATTGTGGTGCCGAAGGAGAGAATCGAACTCTCACGATGTTGCCATCACTGGATTTTGAGTCCAGCGCGTCTACCAATTCCGCCACTTCGGCTTGCGTGCGGTCGTCCGGAGCAAAAACGGCGAACGATCGGGCGCGCAAAGTATAGAGCAGGCGAGGCGGCCTGGTGCAATTGACGCGCGCTTCCGCTGCGTCGCAAGACACGCAGATCCCGCGCACTCGCGCGGCCGAACGCGGCAGCAGAAGATCTAGTGGGTGCGATCGAGCGAAAGCTGTCGACGATCGCGTGCATACCAGCCGTCGCTGGTCGGCTGGAACACCGAGCACGCCGTCATCGCGCCGCGATAGATGTGCAGCGAGACGGCGGTGGTGTCGTCGCTCGTATTCAGGATCGTGTGATATTCGTGCGGCGGAATCAGACTTCCCGCGGAACCCGGCCCGGCATTCATCGTGCCGCGCGGCTCGAAACGATAACGGCCGTCGCGCTGCTCCATGAGTTCGTACGGCGTGATTTCGAGCGTGCCGGCCCAGACGCCTTCGACGCACCACATGCCTTCGTGATCGTGAATCGGCGTGCCTTGGCCCGGACCCCAGGTCATCGCGACGACGCTGTAGCCGAGATCCTCGCTGCGATAAAGCTCGCGTCGCGCATAGTGATCAGTCGCGCGCTCGAACACGCAGTGGGGCAGGCACACACCGCTATCGCGCATGAGGCAGCACAGCGATTTGCGCAAGGCTTCGGTGATCGCGTTCTGATCGCGCTGTGCGACCGCGGCGTCCAGTGCATCGACGAGACGGCGGCAGCCGGGGAAATCGAGAGTGAGCATGGAAGTCGGTCTGTTTTCGCCTTAAGTGCAAGGCGCTCGGTCCTGGCTTTACTCGCGCTGCGCGCTCGCCCCTCGCGCCAGCTTCGCTGTTCGCTTGCCGCGCTCGCAGTCGCCGGAATGAAGCCCGTCCGCTGTATTTTACAGACTAGCCAGGAGCCGCGCGATGGCCGCGCCGAAGCGCGGGATGTCGACCAGGAACGAATCGTGGCCCTGCGGGCTGTCGAGGGCGACGAAATCGACCTCCGCGCCGCCGGCCTGGAAGCCGTCCGCGATCTGCTGCTGCTGGGTCAGCGGGAACAGGATATCGGTCGAGACGCCGATCACCAGCGCGCGCTCGAGCCGGATGCGGGCGAGCGCGGCCGCGGCGTCGCCGCTAGCGTATTCGCCGATGTCGAACCAATCGCTCGCGCGCGAGAGATAAAGGTAGCTGTTTGGATCGAAGCTGCGCACGAAACGCCGCGCATGCCCGGCGAGATACGACTCGATCTGGAACTCGACCGCAAAAGGGTCCTCCGCGCGCTCATCCGAATCCAGGCGAATGCGCGCAAAGCGGCCGACCCACTCCATGGCGGAACGATAAGTGATCACGCCGAGTTTGCGCGCGATCGACATGCCGGCCTCCGGATAGTGCTCGTCGTCGTAGTGGCCTTGTTTCCAGTTCGGATCGAGACGAATCGCTTCGCGTTGCAGCGAACGGATCGCGATCGCGAACGGCTGCGCCATCGGCGCGGTCGAGATGCTGATGTGTGCGCGCGCCGAGCCGGGATGCTGCACGAGATAACCGAGCCCGCTCATGCCGCCCATCGAATTGCCGATCAGGCAGGCGAGCCGGTCGATGCCGAGTCCGCGCACGAGCTCGTAGCTCGCGTTGGCGACGTCTTCGAGCGTCAGCTTCGGAAAATCGAGACGATAGAGCTCGCCGGTTTGCGGGTTGATCGACGCAGGACCGGTCGAACCCTTGCACGATCCGAGCGTGTTCGCGCAGATCACATACCAGCGGTTCGTGTCAATGAACTTGCCCGGGCCGATCATCTCCTCCCACCAGCCCGGCGAAGGGTCGTCCGCACTCGATGCCGCGTGTGCGCTCGGCGACAAACCCGTCAGGATGAAGATCGCATTGCCGCGTTCTGCATCGAGCGTGCCCCAGCTTTCGTACGCGAGCTTCGCGCCGACGAGCGCGCCGCCGCGCTTCATCGCGAACGGCGAAGGCAGATCAAACCAGCGTCGGGCGTCGGACATGGATTTCGATACGGTCGGCAAAGCGAACGCGCAATGTAGCGGGCCGCGTCGATGCCGCCAAGTCAGAACGCGGGTCGGCGTGGTCTGCTAACGTAGGTGACGGGAGACCGTCGTTCGCGCATCGGTCGGGATCGATCGCTGTTTGCAGTGCGTTTTTGCCTTCCGATGGCCGGCGGGTCGCGGTTCTCGTCGGACGGATGCGGGTGAAATCCCGACCGGCAAGGGCGTCCGATTGCAGTTCGGCCGTCATGCAGTTCGCGCGCGCGCGCACGCAGAGCAGAACAAATCACCGCAGCAAAGGCTGAACCTGATGAGCCTTGAAAACCTGCACCTGTGGATTCCGCCGGCGGTGCTCTGGACGCTCTGCGCGATCGTCGTGCTGCTCGTCGTCGCAACGGCGATCGTGGCGCTGATGCGCCGCGGCGATAGCCGTGAGCGTCACGCCGAACTCGCGGCGCGTGTGCGATCGTGGTGGGCGCTGGTGTTCGTCTTCGCCATCGCGATCTCCTTCCGGCGCAGCGTCGCGATCGGTTTCTTCGCGGTTCTTTCGTTCCTCGCGCTCAAGGAATATCTGTCGCTGATCCCGACACGCCGCGCCGATCGCCGCGTGCTGTTCTGGGTCTACCTGTGCGTGCCGCTGCAGTACGTCTGGATCGGCATGCACTGGTACAACATGTTCCTGATTTTCATTCCGGTCTGGGCATTCCTGTGGATCGCGATGCTGATGGTATTGCGCGGCGACACCAGGGATTTTCTGCGCGCTGCCGGAACGATCCATTGGGGCCTGATGACGATGGTGTTCGGCCTGAGTCATCTCGCGTATTTGCTCATTTTGCCCGAAGGTAAACCGGTGGTTGCGCACGGCGCTGCGTTGCTGCTGTTCGTCGTGCTGCTGACGGAGCTCAACGATGTCGCGCAATACATCTGGGGAAGAACGCTCGGCCGGCGCAAGGTGATCGAGAGCGTGAGTCCCAAGAAAACCGTCGAAGGCCTGGTCGGCGGCGCCTTGACGACGACCGTGATCGCTTTTTTCCTCGCCCCATACCTGACGCCGTTGACGCCGACTGATTCGATCGCCGCGGGCCTCATGATCGGTTTTGGCGGATTCCTCGGCGACGTGACGATTTCGGCGGTCAAGCGCGACATCGGCGTCAAGGATTCAGGATCGCTGATTCCGGGTCACGGCGGAATTCTCGATCGCATCGACAGTCTCCTGTTTACCGGTCCGCTGTTCTTTCACTTCATGGCGTTTTTCTATTTTTGACGTGAAAGCGACATGCGCGCTTGCCATCAATCTCCTGTCATCCCGGCCGTCGCCGCGATGACAGGATTGCGATTGCGGCCATGAGCTATCTGCTGCGGCTATTTTTCTACGGCGTCCTCGTCCGCACCGTCGTGCTGTTTCTGCTCGGTCTCAACGTGCGTCATCGCGAACGCCTGCCGACGAAAGGCCCGGCGATCATCGCAGCGAATCACAACAGCCATCTCGACGCGATGGCGATGATCAGTCTGCTGCCGTTGCGTCTGCTGCCGCGCGTGCGTCCGGTCGCCGCGGCGGATTACTTCCTGCGCAACAAGCTGCTCGCGTGGTTTGCGCTCGACGTCATCGGCATCGTTCCTTTGAATCGCACGCGCAGCGATCCCCGCGAAGATCTGCTCGCGCCGGTCGCCGCGGCACTCGAGCGCGGCGATATCCTGATCTTCTTTCCGGAAGGTTCGCGCGGCGCGCCCGAGCAGATGGCCGAATTCAAGACCGGTCTCGCGCGCATTGCCGAGCGGCGTCCCGACGTGCCGGTCATTCCGGTGTTCACGCATGGCCTCGGCAAGGCGTTGCCGAAAGGCGAGTGGGTCATCGTGCCGTTCTTTGTCGATATCTTCGTCGGCGAACCGTTGTGTTTTGAGGACGACCGCGCCGCGTACATGCAGCGTTTCCGCGACGCGATGAGCGCGCTCGCGACGGAAGAAAAACACAGCGATTGGCTCTAAGCACCGCCGGAACGCGCAACGCGACGACGGTGACGCTCGCGAGTTTCCTCGATCGCTACGGCACGACCTGATTTATCTCGAGCGCAATCGGTTCGCTGCGGCTCGAGGCGATCGGCGATGACAGCGTTTGCAGATCGCCGCTCTGCGGCATCGCGTTGCCGGATTTCGATACGCGCGCACCGACAACGATCTCCGCGAATTTCGAAAGTTTCATCGCCGGCATGATGCTCATGCTGTCGTCGAGCGTCACGGTGGCGGGCAGCTGATTCGCCTTGAGTCGCTGTATTGCGAGCGGCATCGGCGGCCCGCTCGCCGCGCGTGCGAACACGAATAGCGTCGCGTCCGCATCGAGCTGGTCCTTGAGTTTCGGATCGAGTGTCACGTTGACGGTCAGGCGCGGCGCTGCGGACGTCGGGGCGGCGCCAGAATCGGCATCCTGCGTCGGCGCCGCCGCGGATCCTTGCTGAGCACTCGGTGCCGTATCGGCGGATTCCGCCGCGCCTGCAGGCGCGGCCTCGGGTTCCGGCGGCTCGCGGCCGTCGCGGCGCGCTTCGGCGTCGGCGATCTCGTTTCGTACGCTGCGCGCGACGTCCGAATCGGGCGCGACCATCGGCAGCAGCGTTTTCCACGTCGCGATCGCGCTGGCGTAATTTGCGGATTGGTAGTCGCTGATGCCGAGCAGCCAGAGCGCGCGCTGATTCTTCGGGTCCTTCTTCAGCACGCTTTCCAGCAGCGCGCGCGGCTCGCCTTGCAGACGATGATCCGGCGCGGCGACGGCGAGCGCCTGCGCGTATTCGACGGCGATATCCGCATCGTCCGGCGCGTGCTCGTGCGCTTGCTTGAACGCATCGCGCGATTCCTCGGGACGCTTGGTCGCCTGATAGGCGCGGCCGAGCAGCGCCCAACCTTGTGCGTCGTCGGGCTTCTGCTTGAGTTTCGCGGCAAGGCCGGCGATAGCCTGATCCATCTCGGCGGCGGTGTGCTGGGCGCCCGGCGGCGGCGCGAGGTTCGCCGGATCGAGTGCCTCCGGCGTTCCAACCAGGCGATAGAGCAGCAGTGCCGACGCCGGCAACACGAGCGCGACGAGGAGCAACGCCGCGAACGCCGCGCGCGAACGGCGCCGGGCCGTCGGTTGCGGCTGAGGCGTGGAGGTTTTTTCGATCAGCGCACGCTTGGTCGCGTACTCGTTCTCGTCGAGAACACCGGACGCGAGCGCTTCGTCGAGCACGCGAAGACGCCGCGCGGAATCGGCTCCCGTCGGCGCGCCGCTCCTGTCCCTCAGCAACGGAACGAGCACGAAAGCGAGCGCGATCGCAATCATCAACGCCGCGAATCCGATGAACATCGTCATCACCAGTCGTCCTCGGCGTCGGCTGCGCGCATCGGGTTCGAAGCATCCGCTGCGATCCGCGTGCGACGTCGCACGACAGCGAGGATGACGGCGCCGCCCGCCAGCAACACGATCACCGGACCAAACCACAGCAGCCAGGTGCCTGCGCTCAGCGGCGGATCGTACAGGACGAAATCACTATAGCGCGCGGTAAGCCACGCCTTGATCTCGACATCGCTCTTGCCCGCCTGCATCTGCTGGAACACGTCGCGGCGCAGGTCGGCCGCGAGCGGCGCGTTGGAATCGGCCAGGCTTTCGTTCTGGCAGACGAGGCAACGCAACTGCTTCGTCAACGCCTGGAAACGCAGTTCCTGGGCGTGATCCTTGAAGGGCAGCGGATCGATCGCGAATGCGAAGGACGAAAAAATCAATGCACAAGCGAGCGAAAATGCGATCACGAAAAAGATCCATGCCTTTTCGCCATCCCGGCGAAAGCCGGGATCCAGCGCCCTGCTCTTTGTTCGAAGCGTAGAACAAAAGCCCAGCGGTCCCGGCTTTCGCCGGAATGACGAAAAGCGTGCCGTCACGTCGCGTCCGATATTCGTTCCGAACATCATCGCGCCGCCTGCTTCTTGAGCTCAGCAATCCGCGGCAACAGCTCCGTCGCGATCACCTCCGGCGTGATCGGACTGATGTACTTGTAGCGGATCACACCGCTCGCATCGACCAGGAACGTTTCCGGCGCGCCGGTCACGCCGAAATCGATCGCGACATTGCCGGGAAAGTCCGCGACGATCACGTCGTATGGATCGCCGAATTGCGCGATCCAGCGCTTCGCGTCGTCGGGTTCATCCTTGTAGTCGAAACCGACGAGCTTGATGCCCAGACGCTTGCCGTCGCTCATCAGGATCGGATGTTCGTCACGGCATGCGAAGCACCAGCTTGCGAATACGTTGAGGAGATAAGGCTGGCCTGCGAGATCGGTGCTGCCGATCTTTTTCGACGGATCGTCGAGCAGCGGCAGCGAGAATTGCGGCGCGGGCTTTCCGATCAGCGGCGAGGGCACTTCGCGCGGATC
Source organism: uncultured Gammaproteobacteria bacterium (assembly GCA_963834755.1). Taxonomy (GTDB): domain Bacteria; phylum Pseudomonadota; class Gammaproteobacteria; order Xanthomonadales; family Rhodanobacteraceae; genus Dokdonella_A. Next base: position 382,547 of record CAWICQ010000011.1, on the reverse strand, counting down.
GTGATATTGGCTCCAGCGGATGCCGAAGCCGAGCAGCGCGACGACGAGGGCGAAGCCGAAAAACGGCAGAAGGCGCGACGACATCGCTCTTAGCTCTCCCCTTCAAGGGGAGGGTTGGGTGGGGATGGGGTTTGCGGCGAGGCGGCGGCGAACACCATCCCCCCTCCGACCTCCCCCTGGAAGGGCGAGGGGAAAAACCGCTCCCGCGCGGGCTGTCCGATTCGTTCCGGCAGCGCGCGGAATCGCCGATCGGCCGCGGCGACGAATCCGCCGAGCATCATGAACAACGCGCCCAGCCAGATCCAGCGCACGAACGGCTTGATGTAGATGCGCACAGCCCACGCGCCGTCGGTGCCGATCGGTTCGCCGAGCGCGACATAGATATCGCGGAACAGGCTGGGGTCGATCGCCGATTTGGTTTGCACCTGTGAGCCGCCCGAATACTGGCGCTTCTGGGGTTTCAGCGTCGCGATGACGGCGTCGTTCTTGAGAACAGTCAGCGTGCCCTGATCGGCCTTGAAATTGGGGCCTGTCGCGGTGTTGACGCCGTCAAAACGAAACGTGAGGCCGCCGATCTCGACGCTTTCGTTCGGTGCGAGCTTGATGTCCTTCTCGATGTTCGTCGCTTCGACGATCAGCACCCCGGCAAGGAAGATCGCGAAGCCGAAGTGCGCGAGGATCATGCCGAGCATTTCCGGCGTATACCGACGACCGCGCGGCGCGGTGCGCCAGCGCATGAGTGCGTACGACGCGATGCCGAGCCCGACCCAGATCGACGCGGCGGCACCGGCGATCGCTCGAAACGGCAATCCGTCGGCGACCACGCGCGCGGCAATCGCGGCGAGAGCGGCGAGCCCGATCGCGGCGACGAGCGCCGGTTTCAAGGCGCGCAATGCCGCTCGCCAATCGCCGTTTGCCCAGCGCAGAAACGGTCCGAACGGAACCAGAACGGCGACCGGCAGCATCAGCAACACGAACATGAAACCGAAGTAGGGCGGCCCGACGGAAATGCGACCGAGGTTCAACGCTTCGCCGAGCAACGGATACAACGTGCCGAGCAGCACCATCGCCGCCGCGCATACGAACATCAGGTTGTTGACGAGCAGCGCCGTTTCGCGCGAGATCGCGGCGAACGGTTCTCCGCCCGCGACTTTCGGCGCGCGCAGCGCATAGATCAACAGCGAGCCGCCGATCACGATCGCGAGAAAGGCAAGAATGAAAAGCCCGCGCTTCGGATCGCTCGCGAACGCGTGCACGCTGGTGAGCACGCCCGAGCGCACGAGGAACGTGCCGAGCAGCGACAGCGAAAACGCGAAGATCGCGAGCAGCAGCGTCCATGCGCGGAGCGATCCACGTTTCTCGGTGACGGCTTGCGAATGGATCAGCGCGGTGCCGACCAGCCATGGCATGAACGATGCGTTCTCGACCGGATCCCAGAACCACCAGCCGCCCCAGCCGAGCGTGTAGTACGCCCACCACGATCCGAGCGCGATGCCGAGCGTCAGGAATCCCCACGCGACGTTGGTCCACGGACGCGCCCAGCGCACCCAGCGCACATCGAGCTCGCCGCCGATCAAAGCGGCGAGCGCAAACGAAAACGCGACCGAGAAACCGACGTAGCCTGTGTAGAGCATCGGCGGATGCATGATGAGACCGGGATCCTGCAACACGGGATTCAGATCGTTGCCGTCGAGCGGCATCGGCAATGCGCGCTCGAATGGGTTCGATGTGAGCACGGTAAACAGCAGAAAGCCGAGACTGATGAAGCCCAGCACGCCGAGCACGCGCGCGATGAACGCATCAGGCAGCCGATGACTGAATGCGGCGACCGCGACGGTCCACACGTTGAGGATCAGCACCCACAACAGCAGCGAGCCTTCGTGCGCGCCCCAGACCGCCGAGAAACGGTAATACCACGGCAGCAGCCGGTTCGAATTCAGCGCCACGTACTTGACGGAAAAATCCTGCGTGACGAACGCGTACGTCAGGATCGCGAACGCGAGCGCGACGAACACCGCTTGTCCCGCGACCGCCGGGCGGGCAACGCCGATCAGCGCACGGTTGCCGACATGCGCGCCGAGGATCGGCAACACGCACTGCGCCGCCGCGAGCAAAAGCGCGAGGATCAATGCGAGTTGGCCGAGCTCCGGAATCATGGGGTGCCTCGCGGCGCAGACGTCGCGGACGCATGATCGACATGGGCCGCTTTCGCCTTCGCGATCGCATCGGCGACTTCGGGCGGCATGTAGGTCTCGTCGTGCTTGGCGAGCACTTCGGTGGCGACGAAGCGCCCGTCCTGCATCGCGCCGGTCGCGACGACACTCTGTCCTTCGCGGAAGAGGTCGGGAAGGATGCCGGTGTATTCGACCGGAATGGTCTGGAAGCGGTCGGTCACGACGAAATCGACCTTGAGCGAGTCGCCCGCGCGTTGAATCGAGTGTTCCTCGACGACGCCACCGAGGCGGAAGCGTGCCTCTTTCGGCGGACGGCCGTCGTGCACTTCGGACGGCGAATACAGATAGGTCATGCTCTGCTGCAGCGCGACCACGCTCAAACCCGTCGCGATTGCGACGGCCGCAACGACGAGCGAGATCACGATCAGGCGGCGTTTTCGCGTCGGTGTCATGGTGTCGTCCCGCGCGCCTCGCGGCGCTTCAACTTGCCGCGCAATTCGGCCAGCACGCGCCGGCGGCGGAGGCGGAGGGCCAGCGCATCGATCGCCAATACGACGACGAACACTGCATACGACGGCCAGAGATAAACGCCATAACCGCCCATTGCAAAGAAGTCAGCCATGCGAGCTTACCGTTTCGTTGGCGCGCGCATCGGCGAGCGCGACTTCGCGCGCCCAGTCCTTGCCGCCTTCGAGTTCGAGCAATCCGACGCGCGCGCGCGAGAGAAGACTCGCGAAAAACCAGATGTGGGTCGCCAAAGTCATCGTCAGCAGCGGCCACAGCATGTCGCCGCTGATTTTCGAGGGACCGAGCAAGCGCACGGTCTGCGCCTGATGCAGCGTGTTCCACCAGTTCACCGAAAAATGCACGATCGGCACGTTGACGATACCGATCAACGCAAGGAACGACGCGGCGCGTGCCGCCTGGCGACGATCTTCGATCGCATGATAGAGGCCGATGACGCCGAGATAGAGGAACAGCAGCACCAGCTCGGATGTCAGCCGCGCATCCCAGGTCCACCACGTGCCCCACATCGGTTTGCCCCAGAGCGACCCCGTGACGAGCGTGATGAAGGTGAACGCGGCGCCGATCGGTGCGCTCGCCATCGCGAGGATCTCGCTGAGCTTGATGCGCCAGACCAGCGCGATGAACGCGTTGAGCGCCATGAATCCGTACGCGAACAGACCCATCCATGCGCACGGAACGTGCACGAAGATGATCCGATACGCATCGCCCTGTTGATAGTCGCGCGGCGCCATCACCAGACCCCCATACAGCGCGAGCGCACCGAGTGCGATCGCGCTGCCGAACAGCCACGGGACGAACGCGCCGGCGATGCGGTAGAACGTCGGCGGCGAGCCGATCTTGTGAAACCAGAGTACGAGCGGATTCATACGGGCTTGCGTGAAACCTTGGCTCGGTCGATCGTCCCGATGCGTGCCAGCACCGGCGCGACGGCGTTCGCGCTTGGAGACCTGGGCGCGAACGGATGATACGGAGTCGGGTCGCCGGACATGCTACGCCTCAACTCAGCGAAATCCTCAGAGCCGCCGCGCACGCCAGCGGCGCCAGTACCAGCGTCAGCACCAGCCCCGCGCCGAGCCAGAGCAGCGGCGCCGTGAACGCGATACCGACCTGGGCCGCGTTGCAGGCTCCCGCACCGAAGATCAGAACCGGCACATACAGCGGCAGCACCAGCAGCGCCAGCAGCATACCAGAGCGGCGCATGCCCACCGTCAGCGCGACGCACACGGCGCCGATCAGGCTGAGGAGCGGCGTCGCCATCGCGAGCGCGAGCAGCAGCACCGGCAGAACCGGGTGCGGCAGGTTCAGCATTTCCGCCAGAAGCGGCGTGACGAGCAACAGCGGCAGGGCCGTCGTCAGCCAGTGCACGGCAATCTTGCAGCCGAGCAGCAGCGCAAGCGGGTGCGGCGACAGCACCAGCTGCTCCAGCGAGCCGTCCTCGTAGTCGCCGCGGAACAGCGCATCGAGCGCAAGCAGACCTGAAAGCAGCAAGGCGACGAACACCGTTCCCGCGGCAATCCGCCGCAGGTTGTCGGGTTCGGGACCGAGCGCGAGAGGAAACAACGCGACGACGATCAACGCGAACAGGATCGGGTTCAGCGCATCGCCGCGACGGCGCCAGACGAGCGTCAGGTCGCGCCGGATCAATGCGGCGCAGGCGGCGGAAGACGTGCCGGGCTTCATGGCCGAATCCCGAGCAACGAAACACCTTCACCATCGTCGTCCCGGCGCAAGCCCGGACCCAGCGCCTTTTTTATGCTCGAAAGGTCGAAGGCACTGGATCCGGGCTTGCGCGAGGACGACAACCGTGGGCAACGTTTCGCGTCACGGAGCATGAGCACGGACTCCGCCATTCGTAGCCCCGGATTCACGCCCATCCGATCGCGCGCCGTTTCGCAACGGAATCTTGCGCGGCGTTCCGCTCGTGAACGCATACGCACCATGCGACGTGATCAGTGCCGCGCCGCCGCGCCGCGCGTGCAGCTCGAGCAGTCGATTGACGAGCTTGATGCCTTCGAGATCGAGATTCGCGTACGGCTCGTCCAGCAGCCACAGACCCACGGGCGAGAGCAATACGCGCGCGAGGGCCACGCGCTTTTTCTGGCCGGCGGAAAGCTGGCGAGTCGGCACGTCGGAAAATCCCTCGAGGCCGACGCCCGCGAGCGCGGTGGCCGGACTGATCCCGGAACGCACGCCACTGAGTCCGGCGGCGAAACGGAGATTCTCGATCGCGGTGAGATCGGCCTTCAGCCCCGGCTGATGACCGAGCAGCGCGACCTGATGCGAAAGGTGTGCAAGCGTCAACGGCTCGCCGTTCAGCAGCACCTCGCCGGACGTGGCTTCGAGGAGACCCGAAAGCACGCGCAGCAGCGTCGTCTTGCCGGCGCCGTTGTCGCCCTCGATGAGCACGACCTCGCCGGGCTGCAAGGCGAAATCGAGCGGGCCGAAAATCGGCTCGTCGTTGCGCGCGTAGCAGAGGCGGCGCGCTTCGAGCAGGGCGGGGCGGTCGTGTTGATCGATCGATGGCATGCGCCGAGAGGCTACCAAGGTTTTCGATGCGGCGTCCGGACGTGTCTCACCTCGATGTCCGGATCCTTCGATTCGCGAGCCGGCCGCGCAAACATTGCCGGATGCGCGGTTGCTGCGGCGCGCGGCGACACGAAAAGCGCGCCGCGTCGCGCGCTACGCCCACTCGATGTCCGCATGCTCGCCGATCGCCACGCGCCAGTCCGGCCGGTAGAGCCGCAGCATCGTCGGCCATTGCGCGCGTACGACGACGATGCTGTTCTGTTCGTGAACGCGCACGAGTTCGGCGATCTCCTGCTCGGCGATACCGCGCACGAGCACGCATTGCTCGCGCCACGCTTCGCCCGGAATATGGCCGGCACCGTCGAGATACGGATAACCGCGCTCGCGCAGTTGCGTGCGCAGCGCGTCGAGTCGCCGCTCGTTTTCCTCGCGCGGCAGCGATTCCGAATGCGGATTGCATGAGGTGATGTAAAACGCGGTGCGATCGCCGTGCATCCAGCGCAGCACGGCGGCCGGCGCACGCTCGCCGACGCGCAACGTCGCGACGCGATGGCGCGCGAGCGCGACGTCGTAATGCGACTCGCGGTACAGCGTAAGCAGCGCCTGGATGCGTGTGGTCTCGGTCGCGCTCACGATGCGAGCGGCGCCAGTCGTTCGCGCACTTTTACGTCGGCGTCGGCGAGATCGATGTCGGCGATCCGCTCATGGCCCGCGCTGAGCTCGCGTAGCAATCGCCCCTGCGCCGCGCCGCGCGCGAATGCTTCCGCGTACGGCATGCGCGTGAAGGTGACCATCGAATAGCGCGGCACGAAACGGTCCGGATTGCGTTCGGCGAGCGTGCGCGCGAGCTCGCGCCGCAGCAGGAACGCCGGATCGGCTACGGAATCGCGCATTTCGACGTAGTTTTCCAGCGCCATCGCGGCGATCGCTTCGGCGTTCGGTCGGCGGCGCCGCTCGAATTCGGCGAACACCGCGGCGCTATCGTCCGGTGTCGCGACGAAAAGGTCCGCCAACTCGACCGCATCCTCGAACCCGCAATTCATGCCCTGGCCGTGAAACGGCACGATCGCGTGCGCCGCATCGCCGATCAGCAGCGCACGGCGATCGAGATGCCATCGGTCCAGATACAACGTGGCCAGGATGCCGACCGGGTTCGCTGCGAAATCTGCTTCGAGCTGCGGAATCAGCGGCAGCGCGTCGGCAAAATCGCGCTCGAACAGCGCGCGTGCCGCGGCGGGCGAATCGACAGTCGCGAAACTCGGATTTTCCGGATTCAATCCGGGCTGATTTGGAAGGAACAGCGTCACCGTGAAACTGCCTTCGGCATTCGGCAGCGCAATGCACATGTAGTCGCCGCGCGGCCAGATGTGCAGCGCGTTCGGTTCGATGGCGAAACGTTCGCCGCGCGCGAGTGCGGCCGCTGCGGCCGCTGGGATCGTCGCGGCCGGAAAGTCGGGCAGCGCGGGAATTTCGAGTTCCTTGTAGCCGTGTCCGAGCGGCTCGATGCGCTCGCCGAGCGGCTGCGTTTCGTTCATCGCTGCGCGCAAGGCCGATCCGGCGCCGTCCGCGCCGATCGCGAACGGTACGCGGTGCGCGTACGCGTCGCCCGATTCGCTTTGGAAACGGAGTGTCGCGCCATCATCGAAGTCTGCGCCGGTCAGTTTGCGGTCGAATTGGAACTTCGCCCCGGCTTGTTCGGCCGTATCGACCAGCGCCGTGTTGAGGCGGCCGCGACTCACCGACCAGATGACTTCGCTGTCGTCGCGACCGTAACGCAAGAGTTCTGTGTGGCCGTCGCGGTGATGCACCATGCGTCCGCGCATCATCACGGCGAGACGCATCACCGCGTCGGTCATGCCGGCGCGACGCAGGCCGTGCAGGCCGCGCTCGGCGAGCGCGAGATTGATCGAGCGGCCGCCGACATAGCCGGCGATGCGCGGGTCGCTGCGCCGTTCGAACACGCTGACCGAAAAACCGCGTTGCGCGAGCAGAGTCGCCAGCAGCGTGCCGACGAGCCCGGCGCCGACGATCGTGATGTCGTCCTGTTTCATCGGCTTTCGCGTGAATCGACGATGCCGCAACGGCACCGCGCGCCAAACACGACGCGGCGTGAAAACGCGAAGCGCGAGATATCCGTCGCGCGATGCGTTTGCGAGCTAACCACGACGCGCCGCCCATTCTTCGACCGCGACGACGAAGCGCAGGCAATCGATGCGCCGGTTGTAGAGCGGCGTCGGCGCGGCGCGGATGACATCCGGTTCGCGCCAGTCGACGACCACGCCGATCGCGTTCAGATGATCGAACAGCGCGCGTCCGTCGTCGCGCCCGCCACGCACGCGCAGCGAGAGCTGGCAGCCGCGCCGTTCGGGCTCGCGCGGCGTGGCGATTTCGAGCACGCGATCGAGGCGCGAAAGCAACAGGGATTCGAAGTACGCCGTGAGTGCCACCGATTTCTTGCGCAGCGCGTCCATGCTTGCGCAGCGAAAGATCGACAGCGACACACGCAGCGGAGCGAGCGCCAGAATCGGCGGATTCGAGAGCTGCCAGCCGTCCGCGCCGGGCGTCGGCGCGAAATGTGGACCCATGCGGAAACGCGAATCCTGATCGTGGCCCCACCAGCCGGCGAAACGCGGACGCGCGGTCTTCGCGTGACGTTCGTGCACGAAACAGCCCGCGACGGCGCCGGGTCCGGCATTGAGATACTTGTAGCTGCACCACACCGCGAAATCGCAGCGCGTATCGTGCAGGCGCAGCGCGAGATTGCCCGCCGCGTGCGCGAGATCGAAACCGACGACGCAACCCTTGCGATGCGCAGCTTCGGTGACGGCGCGCAAATCGAATGCCTGTCCGGTGCGGTATTGCACGCCGGCGAGCAGCACCAGCGCGATGCGGGATCCGTGCTCATCGAGCACGCGCTGGATCGCGGCGTCGGAAATCGAGCCGTCCGGTTCGTCGCCCTCGATCTCGATCAGCGCATCCGCAGGATCGTAGGCGTGGAATCGGATCTGTGATTCGACCGCGTAGCGATCGGAAGGAAACGCGTGCTTCTCGATCAGGATCGCCGGCCGTTCGGCGGTTGGTCGATAGAAACTCACCATCATCAGGTGCAGGTTGACGGTCAGCGAGTTCATCGCGACGACTTCGCTCGGCAGCGCGCCGACCACCGCCGCGAGGTCCTCGCGCACGAACTCGTGATACGGCATCCACGGGTGCTTGCCGTGAAAGTGCGCCTCGACGGCGAGTCGCCGCCAGTCTTCGAGCTCGTCGGCGAGCGCCTTGCCCACCGCGCGCGGCTGCAGACCGAGCGAGTTGCCGCAGAAATAGACCTGATCGGAGCCGTCAAGATGGGTCGGGATCAGAAACTCGTCACGAAACGACGCCAGCGGATCGGCGGCATCCGCGGCGAGCGCGTGCGCCTCGGCGACAGCGATCTGGTCCGTCATCGTCATTGTTGTGCGTCTTGCCGTCGCGGCTCAGCGCTTCATCGAAGCGACGACGCTGACGCACGCGGCGTCGAAGCGATCGCTCCAGTCCTTCGGCGTCGCATCGATCAGCGGGCGCTGGCAGCGTACTTCGACGGCGACGTTGCCGTTGAGTTGGTATGTGTCGCGCACGAGATAGCGCGTCTTGTTGCGCGTGACGTAATAGCGGTGCACCGATGAATCCTTGTTCGACGAATCGGTTTCATAGCCAGCCTGGCCCTTGGCGCGCTCGAATTCCTCGGTCACGAATCCGGAAAAATCCGCGCTCGCCTTCAGGCTTCGCGTTTTCACCGTCACGCTGGCGGTGTCTTCGCTGCCTTGTGCAGCCGCATCGGGCACCTGGAAGATCACGGCCTGCGGGTCGCCGTCGGACTTTTCCATGATCGCAGTCCAATCGGGCGGCACGTGGAAATGCACCTGACCGGCGTTGAGCTCGTAGTCGGTCTTGGCCTGCGCGAACAGCGCGCAGCTGACGATGGCGAGAGGGAGCGCAAGTGCTTTCATGGTTTCAGTCCAGCGTGGGTGCGAAGCGGTCGCGGGGAATGCCGAGCCATTCGAGCGCGGTGCCGTGATAAAGGCGCGCCTCGTCGGCGGCGGCGAGCTTGAGCGCGGCGATGCCGCTGCCGGGTTCCTGCTCGCCGAGCGGGAAAGGGTAGTCGGTGCCCAGCATGATCGTGTCGATGCCGGCGACGTCGATGAGATAACGCAGCGCCGCGTCGTCGTGCACGCACGAATCGAAATAGATGCGCCCGAAATATTCGCGCGGATTGCGCGCGTTGTCCGTGGCGACGAGATCGGGACGCATGCGAAAGCCGTGCTCGATGCGTCCGATCGTGTACGGGAACGATCCGCCGCCGTGCGCAAAGCAGACCTTGAGCGACGGCAACCGTTCGAGCACGCCGCCGAAAATCAGCGAGCACGCCGCGCGCGATTGCTCGGCCGGCATGCCGACCAGCCACGGCAGCCAGTATTTCGGCATCGACTCGCGGCCCATCATGTCCCACGGATGCACCAGGATTGCGGCGCCGAGATCGGCTGCGGCCTCGAAGAACGGGAACAACTCCGGAGCATCCAGATTCCAGCCTTCGCAGTGCGATCCGATCTGCACGCCGGCAAGGCCGAGCTGCTCGACGCAGCGTTCCATTTCCTGGATCGCCAGGGTCGGCGCCTGCAACGGCACCGTGCCGATGCCCGCGTACTGGCGCGGATATTTCCGGCAGACGCCGGCGGTGTGATCGTTTAGATGACGGTGCAGCTCGAGCGCCTGGCTCGGCTTCGCCCAGTACGAAAACAAGCACGGGCACGGTCGACACGACCTGCACGTCGACGCCGAATTTCGCGTAGTCGGCGATGCGCACCTCGGGATCGAACGCGTTGGCCCAGACTTCGCGAAAGAACTTGCCGTCCTTGTAAATGCGATGCCGGCCCTCGGTGCGCACCATCACCGGGAAGCGATCGTCGCCGTACTTGTTGGCGAGGTTCGGCCAGTCCGGCGGCAGGATGTGGGCGTGGGTGTCGATCTTCAGCACGGGGCGCAGTTTACCCGCTCGCCTTCGTCCGTTGTGCGGAGTCGACAGCGATCGCGGCGGCGTGCCTGCGCTGGCGCAGCAAGTGGGCCAGCGTATCGACGCTATCGGTGATGCGGTCGCATGCGTCGACGACTGCGCTGGCGTCGTCGCGGCGGGCGTCGTCGGCCTGCGGCGCGTCCAGGTGTTCGGCCAGTGCGCGCTCCGCGCCACGCAGGCGCTCGACGTTCGGTACGGTCCCGCGACGCAATGCATCGGCGATCGCCGTGAGATTCGCATCCACCCGCGCGGCGAACGCGAGCACCTGCTCGCGCGCCGGCAACGCGTGCGCATCGTCGAGCATCGCTTCGAGCGCCATGTCGGCGCGGATGAAGCGGTTCGCATTGGCGAACACGCTTTCACCGAGTGCGAGCAACGGGCGGTCGTGACGCGGTTCGCCGCGCAGTCGATCGAGCGACGCCTGCGCATTCGTGCGCGCGCTGCGAGCCGCCGACCGCGCCACCGCGCGAGCAGACGCATCGCCGCGCAGCAGAGCGTTCAAGTGCGCGCGATACGCATCGATCATGGCCGCGAGCGCGTCCGGGACGCGGCGGCTTTCCCAGGTCGGCCAGACGAGATAGCCGGTCAGCGCGAGCGCGCTGCCGAGCGCGGTGGCGACGCCGCGCGCGACCATCGTGCCGGCCGGTGCGATGCCGTCGAACGAGAGCAGAATCACGACGAGGCCGGTCAGGAGCGCCACGCCGATGCCGTAATGCACCGTCGTCAGCAAGCGGAATCCGACGCAAAGCACCGCGAGCAGCGCGAGGCGTTCCCAGTCGCTGCCGAATGCGTAATGCACCAGCGCGGTCGTCAGCACGAGGCCGAGCATGGTGCCGGCGACGCGCAACAATCCGAAACTGAACGTGCCGGCGAAATCAGGCTTCAGCACGATCGCCGTGGTCATCGGAATCCAGTAGCCGTGCGGCAACCCGCTCATGCGTTCGCCGGCGACCGCGATCGCAAGGCAGACGCCGCAGCGGATCGCATGCCGGAATGCGATCGATGAAAACGTGAGGTTCGCGCGCAGGATCGCCAGCGCATTGCGCTGACGCAACGCACGCGGTAGGCGCGCCTCGGCGGCTTCCGCGCGAAGATCGCCGCGGCTGCCGGCGAAGTCGGCGTTGCGCAGCGCCGCGCGCAATTGGCCGGCGAGCCCGTTCGCGCGCGCGAGCGCGATGGCGAGCTTGCGCTGCGAGCGCCGATCGATCTTTTTCGCGGCGATTTCCCCGAGCGCCGCGAGCGCGGAATCGAGTCCCTCCATCGCCGCCGAAGCGGCCAGCGGACTCGCGCCGTGTTCGAGCGCGTCGGCGAGCGCGAGCAGCGTGCGTGCGGCGTATTCGCGCAAACGTCCGATGGTTGCTCGTGCATCCGCGTCGTCGATCATCGCATCGAGATCGGCGAGGGCGAGCAGATTCGCGTCGGATGCGCTCGACGATGCCGGCGAGCACGCGGAACGTCTCCATGACTTCGCCGCGCGCGCGATGCGCGCCGTACAGCAGGCTTTCGACATCGATCAACGACTGCGTCACCGGCGGCGCTTGCGCGTGATCGGTCGGCTGGCGTGCGTTGGTCGCCAGCTGCGCGCAGAGCGCAGCGAGCGCGTGGCGTTCCGGCCCATACCGTTGCAGTGGCCACGCGGCGATTGCGAGCAGCATCTGCAGAACCCCGCCCGTGCCGATCAGGAGCGCCGCGTCCAGCGCTTCGCCCAGCGGGCGCGGCGTCGCGGCGGTCACGACGAGGAGGATCATGCTGGTCAATCCCGCGCGACCTGCATTCGGTCCGAGCGCGACGAGCAATCCGCCGGCGACGCCCCAGATCAGCGCCGCAATCGTCAGCGCTGCGGCGCTGTTCGCCACGAGGCTACCGACGAACGCCGAAATTCCGGCGGCCAGGGCGGTCAGCAACATGCGCTGCATGCGCAGGCGATACGGCCCCGGCTGATCGAGAAACATCGTGTTCAGCGCACCGGCTGCGATGCCAAGGCCGATAGCCGCATGATCGGTGGCGATGCCGACGCCGAGCGGCACGACGACCGCGAGCGTGTTGCGCAACGCGACGCGCAGCGGCACATCGCGGGGTTTGAGTTGGATCAGGTTGCGCAGCATTCGGGCTTTTTTCCCTCGCCTTCAAGAGGAGGGACGGGGTGGGGATGGTGTTCGCCCCGGGGGAACCTTGCAGCAACATCATCCCCACCCAACCCTCGCCTCGAAGGGGAGGGATTTGGTGCGGGGTTGCGTCCTTTCGGATTCGCTTTCAGCTTCGGTACTTTTCCGGCGCCGGATTCACATGCCCGCAAGCTTTGCACGTGCGCGCTTCGAGCGAACGATAGAAACGGTCGAACACGGCCGGGAAATCCGTCTCGATGTTGCCGAGCGTGAAGAATTCCTCGTACAGCGGGTGGTTGCAGCGTTCGCAGAACCAGAGCAGGCCGTCCTTCTCGTTCGGCAGACGCTTGCGCTCGATCACGAGCCCGACGGAATGGGGCATTCGCTGCGGCGAATGAGGCGTGCGCGGCGGCAGATAGAAGATCTCGCCGGCGCGGATCGGAATGTCTCTCGCGCGTCCGTCTTCCTGCACCTTCAGCACCATCTCGCCTTCGAGCTGGTAGAAGAATTCGGGACCTTCATCCCAGTGGTAGTCGGTGCGCGCGTTCGGACCGCCGACGATCATCACGATGAAATCGCCGTCGACGATGCACTTGTTGCCGACCGGCGGCTTCAGCAAATGGCGGTGCTTATCGATCCAGTGCTTCAAGTCGAATGGAGGAACAAGACTCATACGGTTGCGCCCGCTCGGCTGCCGGTAGCAAACCGCAATGATACCCCGCGTCCGGACCGCGGCGGCGCGTACTCGCTCGTGTCTAAGTGTTCGGTGGCTTTGCTTTGGCGTCGGGCGCGGCATCGGGTTCATCGACGGGTTTCCACTTTCCGTCGCCGACATCCTTTTCCCAATGGTCCCCGTCGCGCGTTCGGTAGGTCGCCCCGGTTGCACATCCGCCGCCGGCGCCGATGGCCTGACGGCATAGCGATGCGATCGCGTAGTCGCCGTCCTTGCTGAGCGATTGGCGCGTGCACACGGTAAAGCCGAGATAAAAATCCGTGGTCAACACACGTGTCTTGCGCTCGCCGCGCAGCAGGCTGCGTTCGACCTTGTAGATCTGGCAGTTTCCCATCCGCAGAATCACCGGATGACCTGCGACGGTGAGCTCGACGGGCGTGCCTTCGAGCTTCGTGTCGTCCTTGCAGCCCATGATCGTCATGCAAAGCATCAAGAAGCCGGCGCGAATGACGGAGCAATGCATATGCGCATCGTGGCGCATGCGGTGAACGCGGTAAAGGGTTTACTCGATAAGTGCCAACCGCTGATGAATGGTGTCGGCAACGCCCAGTCTATGCAGACAAAACCGCGATGCACTTGAGCTCGATCGCGATCGGCGTCGGCAGCGCGGTGATGCCGAGGGTCGTGCGGCACGGTGCCGTCGCAGGATCGCGGAAATATTCGGCGTAAACGCGGTTGTAGGCGGCGAAATCGCGCGCCATGTCGGTCAGGAAAACGGTCACGTCGGCAAGATCCTCCCAGCGCGCGCCGCTCGCTTCGAGCACGGCGCGCACGTTGGCGAAGACTTGCCGGCATTGCGCTTCGATGTCGTACGCGATCAGACGCCGCTGATCGTCGTAGACATTGCCCGGGATCTCGTTCGAGCCGGGCGTGCGCGGTCCGACGCCGGACAGGAACAACAATGGCCCGACGCGTCGCGCATGCGGATAGGCGCCGACGGGTGCGGGCGCGCCGGCCGTGCGTACGGGCTCGTTCATTGCGCGGAGCGGCTCAGGGCGAGCCGCCCGTCGACGGGCCTTCGACGGTGATGTCGACGCGATACAGCGTGCGGTTCGCTTCGTTGGTGCTGACGACGCGATAGCTGCCCGGGCGCAGATACAGGCTCGCCTGCGTCACGCCGTGGCTGCCCATGATGAGCCGATCTTCGAGGCGCTCGGCCTTCTCGACCGGGTTCAGCACGAGGCGATCGGCTGGAATGGCATCGTCGCCCTCGTTCGCGTAGCGCGCTTCGATCAGGCACGGATATTGGTCCTGGCAGAACTGGCTGCCGCTGACCGAGTAGGGCTTGCGCAGCCCGCCGAGGTCGAGCCAGGTCGGGCGGTCGGATTGGATCACGTCGGGCGGGAAGAACACGCTGACGTCATAGGCCTTCGGTTTCAGCGACCACGGTTTGCCATTCTTGTCGACAAACACGATCGGCGCGGTCGGTTTCAGTGTATCGATGACGGCGTGATAGTAGGGATGATTCTCCGTCCCGGGCGGATGTTCGATCAGCATCGTCTGCTCGATCGTCAGCGGATCGATGTTCGTGAGCTTACGGAGATGCTGTGCCATGCTCAAACCGCCGAGATATCGGCCGTTTTCCTGGATGTGCGCATAACCGGCGTTGACTACGACGCGCGCGTTGGGATCGTTCTTGAACACGCGCTCATAGAGGTTCTTGGCCTGGTCGTACTCGCGCACGTCGCCATTGCCTTCCTTTTCGGACTCGTAGCCGACGACCTTGAAACCGAGCTTGAGCGCGGTACGCACCATTTCCGCACTGATCGGCTCCATCGTGTAGAAGCCGCTTTTCGGCGTCGGATAGCCGCGCTTCTGCAGGTCGGTGTCGGTGGAGTAGACCGTCTCGGCGGCGAAATAGTTGTAGCCGTCCGCACGCAGCTTCGGCAGCAATTCCACCGTAAGCGTGCGAGTCAGCGGAACGTTGTGCGCCTCGTTGAAAAAGATCGCCTTGCGGCCTTTGGCAAGTTCGGCGATTTCGTCGAGCGCGGGTTTGGCCGTGTAGCCGGTCGTCAACGGCGATGGAGCGTCGTCGGAGCTCGGCAGTTGCCGGATCGAGTAGGCGTCGTGCGCGCCTTCATAATCGCCGACGAAACTCTGATACCAGCTCATGTATTGCCCGAACACGACGCGGAACGCGTGGTTCGGATCGCCGCGATACGCATCGCGCATCGCCTTGAACTGGGCGAGCAGGCCGTTGCGCTTGAGCGCTTCGGCGTATACCTTTTCCGATTTATCGAAGGCAACTTTCTGTTGCTGCTGCCATTGATAGGGAGAAAGCTGCTCTTCGGCGGCGAATGCGGCGGAGAACGTGAGTGCGGCGGCGAGAAGCACGGCGAAACGCATCGATTCCTCCTATCGTGGCCTCGGCGGCCGGGTATCAACGCGTCCGCTCGTGGAGCGCCGCGATCGCCGCGGCCGCCGAGGCCGCAGTTTGTACGCGCGCATTGATATTGACGCCGAGATCGCGAACCAGGCCGTCCTCGAGGCCGTAGATCCAGCCATGCACGCTGAGCGGCTGGCCGCGATCCCACGCATCCTGCACGATCGTCGTCTGGCAAACGTTGACGGCCTGCTCGATCACGTTGAATTCGCACAGTCTCGCATGACGCAACGTCGGATCGGCGATGCGCTGCAACGCTTCGGCGCGCTTGAGCATCACGTCGCCGACGTGACGCAACCAGTTGTCGACGAGCCCGAGCCGTCGATCTTCGAGCGCCGCCAGCACGCCGCCGCAACCGTAATGGCCGACGACGAGGACGTGCTCGACCTTGAGCACGTCGACAGCGAACTGAATAGCGCTGATGCAGTTGAGATCGGTGTGCACGACGACATTGGCGACGTTGCGGTGCACGAACACTTCGCCCGGCGCCATGTCGATGATCTGGTTCGCCGGCACGCGCGAATCCGAACAGCCGATCCAGAGATATTTCGGCGCCTGCTGGTCGCTCAGCCGACGGAAATATTCAGGATCGCGCTCGCGCAGCGCGGTCGACCATGCGCGGTTGCGTTCGAGGAGGTCTTTCAGATTCGGCATGACGAGCGGCCGGACCTCGCGGCGTAGAAGCGCAGGCCGTCGATGAATTCCGTTGTCGATCCCGCGTTCATCGCGCCTGGCCCCCGAGCTGAATGCAGATGTTCTTCGACTCGGTGAAGAAGCGTAACGCATCGACGCCGCCTTCGCGCCCGACGCCGGAATTCTTGACGCCGCCGAACGGCGTGCGCAGGTCGCGCAGAAGCCAGCAGTTGATCCAGACGATGCCGAACTCGAGGCGGCCCGAGACGCGATGGGCGCGATCGAGATCGGTGGTCCACAGCGATGCGGCGAGTCCGTAACCGGTGCCGTTGGCAATGCGCACCGCATCGTCGTCGTTGTCGAACGGGATCAGCGTGACGACCGGGCCGAAGATTTCTTCCTGGTTGGTCGCGCTGTCGGGCGAAAGGCCTTCGATCACGGTCGGCGCTACGAACCAGCCGTTGGCACAGCGTCCGCCGACATTCACTGTTTCGCCGCCGGCGATGAGACGACCGCCTTCTTCGCGCGCGCGGGCGATGCAGCCGACGACCTTGTCGAAATGCGCCTTCGATACCAGCGCGCCGAGATCGGTCGCCGCGTCTTCCGGATCGCCGACGCGCAATGCGCGCACGCGCTCGAGATAACGTTCCTTGAAGCGTTCGTAGATCGAACGCTGCACGAGAAGTCGCGAGCCGCACAGACAGATCTCGCCCTGATTGGCAAAACCCGAACGCACGATCGTATCGAGGTTGGCATCGCTGAAATCGAAATCGGCGAACACAATCGCCGGATTCTTGCCGCCCAGTTCGAGCGACAGCTTCTTGAATCTCGGTGCAGCAGCCGTGGCGATCGTGGCGCCGGTGCGCGTGCTGCCGGTGAACGAAACCGCTTTCACGTCGGCATGTTCGACCAGCGGCTGGCCAACACCGGGGCCGGTGCCGTGCACGATATTGAGCACGCCGCTCGGAAATCCGGCTTCGATCGAGAGCTCGCCGAGCCGCGCCGCGGTGCACGGCGTGATCTCCGAAGGTTTGGCGACGACGGCGTTGCCGGCCGCGAGCGCCGGGGCGATTTTCCAGGTAAAAAGATAGAGCGGCAGATTCCACGGCGAGATGCACGCGACCACACCGAGCGGCTGGCGCAATGTGTAGTTGAGGGCGCGGTCCTCCATCGGATGCGCTTCGCTCGGCCATTGCGTGATCGCGGCGGCGAAGAAGCGCAAGTTTGCGATCGCACGCGGGATGTCGAGTGCCTGCGCAAGCCGGACGGTTTTGCCGGCATTGCGCGATTCGAGGCGCGCGAGCGCATCGAGATCGCGCTCGACCAGATCGGCGAGACGGTTCAAGAGCCGCGCGCGGTCCTCGGCCGGAGTCGCGGCCCAGGCGGGTGCCGCATGCGTCGCTGCAGCGACTGCGGCGTCGACATCCGCGGCATCGGAATCGGGCACGCGCGCGAATGCGGATGCAGTTGCCGGCTCGAACACGTCGAGATAGCGGCCGCGCTGCGGTTCCGTCATGCGTCCGTCGATCAGATTGGCGAGCGTTTGCATCGGCTTCACGCCGCCAAGCTTAGCCGGTTTGGGACGACTTCAGCCTTGCGACGCTTGGAAACCCCAGGCCGATCGCTCGCACGATGGCCTGCGAACGGCACCGCGGTTATAGTCGCGACACCATGTTGCTCCGTCACATTGCAGTCTTTGCATTTGCGACGTCTGCGGCGCTGGCTTGCGCGCACGCTCGCTCATCGCCACCGCGCGACGCTGGGCGCGGCGACAAGGTTTCCGAATCCGCGAACGACGCGGTGTCGTGCAAGACGGACCAGGATTGCCCGGCCTTGGCGTGCGGACCGTGCACACCGGGAACTTCGATCACCAAGGACATGTTGCACGGCCCCGAGTGCGCCGTGAATCCGTGTCTCAACGCGAAGACCGTGTGCAACGTGCAGCATGTGTGCGTGGTGGGGCCGGGGACTACGAAAAATCCGGCGGTCTGGAAGCGTCCGTCGGAGTAACAAAGCGTCGCGCCCTTGCCTCGGCACCGCATTCATAGCGATTGCATGCGTCCGCCATCGACCGGCACATTGATGCCGTTGATGTAACCGGCCGCCGGTGTCGCGAGAAACGCGATCACATTCGCGATCTCCTCGGGTTCGGCGAAACGTCCGAGTGGAACGGTCGCCAGCATCGTCTTGGCGACTTCCGATTCCGGCTTGCCGGTCGCCTTCGCGCGATCGGCGAGGATCTGATCGAGCCGCTGCGTCTTCGTGTAGCCCGGCAGCACGTTGTTGACCGTGATGCCGAACGGCCCGAGCTCGGTCGCAAGGGTTTTGGCCCAGCTCGCCATTGCGCCGCGGATCGTGTTCGACACGCCGAGATTGCGGATCGGTTCTTTCACTGACGTCGAGATCACGTTGACGATACGGCCGTAACCCGCCGCACGCATCCCCGGCAACACGGCTTGCAGCACGATCTGTGCGGCCATCAGATGCTGATTGAAGGCGATGCGGAAATCGTCGAGCGCCGCCGCATGCGCGGGCCCACCGGGCGGACCGCCGGTGTTGTTGACGAGAATGTGCACAGCGCGCGCGCTGGCCATCGCCTCGACTCTTGCGCGCAGGTCCGTGTGCTCGTTCATGTCCGCGGCGATCGTCGCGTGCGTCTGTTTCGCGTGGACACGCGGCAAATTCGCGAGTGCGCGGCCGAGCGCATCGGGCGAGCGCGCGAGCAACGTCACGTCCGCGCCGAGTTTGGCGAGCTCGATCGCCGCCGCGTAGCCGATACCGGCGGATCCGCCGCAGACCAGAGCGTGCTTGCCGTTGAGATCGAGATTCATGGGCGGCTCCTCCTCACTTCGCGGCTAGTGGCGCGACGGCAGTTTCACGATCATCTGCGGCAGCAGTTCCTCGTCGCTGTCGCCACGCGGCGGCTCGATCTCTTCGAGATCGAAACCGATCAGCGCGGCGTCGTCCTCGTCGAGCCCGTCGAATGCGCGAAACTCCGCGTCGAGCAGTGCCATGCGCGCCTGCGACTCGTCGTCGTAGTGCAGCGTGCGGCCGTCGCTGTCGAATACTTCAGCGATACCGGCGTCGGTCATGGTGAGTCGAGCCCAGATCAGCGTGTCGCCGATCGCGGCGATCCACCATTGCGCGCCGTCGCTCATCGCGTGCCGCCGATGATCGCGAGCACCTCGGAAACCGCGCAGCTCACAAGGCCGCCGACAATACCCCAGACGCCGACGGTGCCCGGGAACGCGAGCACATTGAGGCTCGCGTCGCGCGCGGCGCGCCAGCCGGCGCCGAGATAGAACGTCAACGCGCGCGGCGCGATCAGCACATTGCCGATGGCTTTGCGCATGGCCGGATGATGCTCGCGCAAGTGCACGGCGACGAGCATCCAGACGATCACGTAGGCCGTGAGGCCGGCAACGATGAGGCCCAGGCCCATGATCAGCAGGAATTCGCGGATTGCGAGCATGGTCGAGCCGCTCTTGTTCTCGTCATCCCGGCGAAAGCCGGGATCCGTGTTGATCTTGAAAGTCAAAATGGATCCCGGCTTTCGCCAGGACGACGAGAAACAGTTGCTGATCTCGACTCGCGCTGCACATGCGGATTAGAACTCAGCCAAACCCGCCGCACGCGGATACGGATGCGCATCGCGGATATTCGCGAGCCCGCACACATACACAACGAGCCGCTCGAAGCCGAGCCCGAATCCCGCGTGCGGCACTGTGCCGTAGCGGCGGAAATCGCGATACCACTCGTAGTGCTTCGGATCGAGGCCGAATTGCGCCATGCGCCTGTCGAGCATGTCGAGGCGTTCTTCACGCTGCGATCCGCCGATGATTTCGCCGATGCCGGGCGCGAGCACGTCCATCGCGGCGACGGTCCTTCCATCATCGTTGAGGCGCATGTAGAACGCCTTGATCTTTTCCGGATAGTTGGTGACGACGACGGGCCGGCCGACGTATTCCTCGGTCAGATAGCGCTCGTGCTCGGTCTGGAGATCGACGCCCCATTCGACCGGATACTCGAATTTCTTGCCGGACTTCTTCAGGATCGCGACCGCATCGGTGTACTCGATGCGCTCGAACGGCGCGCTGACGAAGGCTTCGAGGCGCGAGACGGCGGTCTTCTCGACGCGCTCGGCGAAGAACGCCATGTCATCGGCGCGCTCCGCGAGCACGGTCCTGAAAATGAACTTGAGGAAATCCTCGGCGAGGTTCGCGTCGTCGTTCAAGTCGGCGAACGCGATCTCGGGCTCGATCATCCAGAATTCGGCGAGATGGCGCGGCGTGTTCGAATTTTCCGCGCGAAACGTCGGACCGAACGTGTACACCTTGCTGAGCGCGAGGCAATAGCCCTCGACGTTGAGCTGGCCCGATACGGTGAGGAACGCATCGCGCCCGAAGAAATCCTTGTGGAAATCGATCGCGCCCTTGTCGGTACGCGGCAGGTTCATGAGATCCAGCGTCGACACGCGGAACATCTGGCCCGCGCCTTCGGCGTCGGAGGTCGTGATGATCGGCGTGTTGACCCAGAAGAATCCGTGCTGGTCGAAGTAGCGGTGGATCGCGCTCGCGATCGTGTGGCGCACGCGCGCGACCGCGCCGAACAGATTCGTGCGCGGACGCAAATGCGCGACTTCGCGCAGGAATTCGAGCGAATGCTGTTTCGGCTGGATCGGATAGGTTTCCGGATCGTCGACCCAGCCGACGACTTCGATGCGCTTGGCCTGGATCTCGAACGCCTGGCCTTTTCCCTGCGAAGGAACCAGTTGGCCCTCGGCGATCACCGAGCAGCCGGCGGTGAGACGTGCGACTTCATCGGAATAATTGGGCAGATCCGCCGTCGCGACGACCTGGATCGCATCGAAGCACGAGCCGTCGCTGACGTTGACGAACGAAAGTCCCGCCTTGGAATCGCGACGCGTGCGCACCCAGCCGCGCACCGTGACCATGCTTCCGGCAGACACCGCGCCCGAAAGCGCCTGCTTTACGCTGACTACGTCGTTGCTCGCCGCCATGCCTTGAAGCTCCACCCGCGAACCCAACATTGAACGTGCTAAGAACCCGCAATGATAGCGGAATCAGCCGCCTGGCCGCGGCCCTGCGCTACAATCGAACGTAACCCGAGTCGGCACCACTATGTCCATCCAGCTTACCGAAGCCGCACGCAAACGCATGCAGGAATACCTGGCGAAGGATTCCGGCGCCGTCGGCGTTCGTTTCGGTATCAAGAAGACCGGCTGCTCGGGCTTCGGCTACACGGTCGATGTTGCCGACGCGGTCGCCGACACCGATCTCGTCTTCGACCACGACGGCGTGCGTCTTTTGGTCGACAAGAAGGCGCTGCCGTTCATCGACGGTACCGAAGTCGATTTCCAGCGGCAGGGCCTGAATGCGACGTTCGTGTTCCGCAATCCGAATGCGACCGGCGAATGCGGGTGCGGCGAAAGCTTCACGGTCGCGCCGGCCGCCTGATCGCACCGGCCTGCCGTGAACGAGGCGCCGGAATCGACCGTGCCGTCCGATCGCAAGGCCAGCGCAGCGGTCAAGCGACGCGAGGCGGGCTAGGTCCGGGTATGGGTCAACGGCGCCGCCGGCCCCTCGCGCCGACCCATTCGAAGAACTGGAGCTGCCTCGGCGCGATCGGGAGCTACGTCGTCGTCGATGACCGTGAGGGCGCCCAGGCGGCGGTCCTGCCGGTCAATGGCATCGCCCGCATCGAGCCGCTGCCCGACTCGACGAAGGGGGCGTCGTGGTTGCGCCAATTCCCTGATTCGCTTAGTATTCGCGCCCCTTCGTCCGGCCAGCCCGGCGCAGGACCTTGCCTCACCGCGACGCGGGAGGCTGCCGAGGCGGAATTCGCCGCTCCGGTATCCGCAAGGAGACAACATGCGTCACTACGAGATCGTGTTTCTGGTCCATCCTGACCAGAGCGAGCAAGTGCCCGCGATGATCGAGCGTTACAAGACGCTGATCGAGGGCAACGGCAGCGGCAAGATCCATCGCCTCGAAGACTGGGGCCGCCGCCAGCTCGCATATCCGATCCAGCACCTCGCCAAGGCCCACTACGTGCTCATGAACATCGAGTGCGGCGCCGAGGTGTTGAACGAGCTCGAATCCGGTTTCCGCTTCAACGATGCGGTGCTGCGACACCTCATCATGAAGCGTGAAAATGCGGACACCGAAATGTCCGCGATCATGAAGAACAAGGACGACAAGGGCGACCGCCGCCGTCGTGACGACGAGGGCTTCGGCTTCGGCGAGGACGACGACGCACCGCGTCCGCGTCGCGAACGCGAAGCGCGTCCGCCGCGCGAAGAAGCCGTGGCTCCTGTCAGCAGCGAGCCCGCCGCTGAGTAATCGGCCGCCCCGTCATCCGGAGATATCGAAATGTCCAAGTTCTTCCGCCGCAAGAAATTCTGCCGCTTCACCGCCGAGGGCGTGGTCGAGATCGATTACAAGGATCTCAACACGCTGCGCCAGTACATCACCGAGACCGGCAAGATCGTGCCGAGCCGCATCACGGGCACGAAGGCGCGCTATCAGCGTCAGCTGTCGACGGCCGTGCAGCGTGCGCGTTTTCTTGCGCTCTTGCCGTATAGCGATAGCCACTGAGACATCGGCGAACGCACATCGAAATCGTCATCCCGGCGCAAGCCGGGATCCATTTTTAACCTTCAAGGGCATCATGGATTCCGGCTGTTGCCGGAATGACGGCAAGAAGGTCTTCGCCATCAAAACGAATCGATTGTCCATTCGGACAGCCACCGCTGCGTCGGCCAGGAGCCGGCGCTAACGAATCGGAGAAACATCATGGAACTCATTCTTCTGCAGAAAGTGAAAAACCTCGGCAATCTCGGCGACAAGGTCCGGGTCAAGCCGGGCTACGGCCGCAACTATCTCGTCCCGCAAGGCAAGGCCGCGGCGGCGACCGAGACCAATCTCGCCGAGTTCGAAAAGCGCCGCGCCGAATACGAGGCGAAGGCGAACCAGCAGCTCTCCGGCGCCGAAGGTCGCAGGGCGCAGCTCGAGAACGCCTCGATCACGATCAAGGCGAACGCGAGTCCGGAAGGCAAGCTGTTCGGCTCGGTCGGCCCACGCGACATCGCCGAAGCGTTCACCACCGCCGGCACGACGATCGAGAAATCCGAAGTCGTCATGGCCGAAGGTCCGATCCGCCACATCGGCGAATTCGAAGTGCAGATCCATCTGCACGCGGACGTGAACACGACCGTCAAGGTCGTCGTCGTTCCCGAGGAATAACGCGATCCATCGAAATGCGACCGCACTCGGTGAAGCTGCCGGGTGCGAGTCCGCACGACTCGGTTCGGCGGAGCGCGTGCGTGACGTTTTGCACATGCCCACCGGAATTGTGCACAGGCTTGTCAACAGAGGAAAGCGGGTTATCCCCCGATCCGATCGACTTATCCACCGAATATTCGCCCGCCTGTCCTATCGCAGGATTTGAGAGCGTGCTCTAGTATCACTGGCCCCGTCCTCTCCAAGAACTCCTCCGATGGCGGCCCTCACCGAGCGTAAATCCGCATCCAACATCGAAGCGCTGCGCGTGCCGCCGCATTCGATCGAGGCCGAGCAGGCCGTGCTCGGCGGTCTGATGCTCGCGCCCGAATCGTGGGATCGCATCGCCGACAAGCTCGTCGAAAACGATTTCTACCGGCGCGACCACCGCATCATCTATCGCGCGATCGGCGAGCTCTCAGAAAAGGGCATGCCGTACGACGCGGTGACGCTCGGCGAGTGGTTCCAGGCGCAGAACCTGGCCGATCTCGTCGGCGGCGCGAGTTACGTCATCGAGCTTGCGAATTCGACGCCGAGCGCGGCGAACATCACCGCCTATGCGGACATCGTGCGCGAGAAGTCCGTATTGCGGCAGCTGATCGACGCCGGCACCGAAATCACCGGCGATGCGTTCCAGCCCGAAGGTCGATCGAGCCAGGAATTGCTCGAGACGGCTGAGCAGAAGGTCTTCCATATCGCCGAGGCCGGTGCGCGCGGACGCAAGGGTTTCGTGACGATGCGCGCCGCGGTCAAGGATGCGTTCCAGATCCTGCATCAGCGCTACGAGAGCAAGGGCTCTGTCACCGGACTCGCGACCGGGTTCACCGACCTCGATGAACTGACCGCGGGATTTCAGCCTTCCGATCTCATCATCATTGCCGCGCGACCTTCGATGGGCAAGACCGCGCTCGCGGTCAACATCGCCGAATACGCGGCGATCCAGAAGAAGAAAGCCGTCGCGATATTTTCGATGGAAATGTCGGCATCGCAGCTCGCGTTCCGTCTCATTTCCTCACTTGGCAGCATCAATCAGCAGCACCTTCGCACCGGCGATCTCGCCGAGGAAGAATGGCCGCGCGTGACCAACGCGATCACGTTCCTTTCCGAAGCGAAGATCTTCATCGACGACACGCCGGCGCTGTCGCCGGGCGAATTGCGCGCGCGCGCGCGGCGCCTGAAGCGCGAGCACGATCTCGGCCTTATCGTGATCGACTACCTGCAGCTGATGCAGGTGCCCGGCAACAAGGAGAACCGCGCCACCGAAATTTCAGAAATCTCGCGCAGCCTGAAGGCGCTGGCGAAGGAGCTCGACATTCCGGTGGTCGCGCTGTCGCAGCTCAACCGTTCGCTCGAGCAGCGCACCGACAAGCGCCCGGTCATGGCCGATCTGCGCGAATCGGGCGCCATCGAGCAGGATGCCGACGTGATCATCTTCATTTACCGCGACGAGTACTACAACCCGGATTCGAACGAGAAAGGCACCGCCGAAATCATCATCGGCAAACAGCGTAACGGCCCGACCGGCACGATCCGGCTGACGTTCCTCGGTCAATACACGAAGTTCGCGAATTTCGCGTCGGATCGGTATGCGGGGAGTTTTGAGTGAGTTGCGGAGCGGAAAAGACGGGATTCGGGATTCGGGATTCGGGATGGCGTACTGAATCACCGATCGGCGCCGCCAGTTCCGAGCGCCATGGTGCGATAGGCGGCAGTGCTTTCCGATCCATCCCGATCCCGAATCCCGGCTCTTAAACAATGAGCCGCGCGACCACGGCGACCATTCACATCAGCGCGCTCCGCGAAAATCTTCGCCGCGTGCGCGAGCTCGCGCCGGGCGCGAAAGTCATGGCCGTCGTCAAGGCCGACGGTTACGGCCACGGACTCGAGCGCGTGGCGCGCGCGCTGCAAGGCGCGGACGCATTCGGCGTCGCCGGCATCGCCGATGGACAGCGTTTGCGCGCAGCCGGAATCTCTCAGCGCATCGTCGTATTGGCGGGTGCGGACGACGCGGCCGATCTCGCCGAAATGCGCCGGCTCCGGCTCGAATCCGTGATCCATCACGATGCGCAGATCGAATGGCTCGCCGCCGACGCCGATCCGCGTCCGCTGCACATCTGGCTCAAGATCGATACCGGCATGCATCGGCTCGGCTTCGCGCCCGAACGCGCGCGCGAACTGCACGCGCGCCTGCGCGAGTTGCCGAGCGTCGAGCGCGACATCGGCCTTCTGACGCACTTCGCCAATTCCGACGTTTTCGACGACACGCTGACGACATTGCAGATCGAACGTTTCGAGCGTGCGCTGTCCGGCGTCGAGGGCGAGCGGTCGCTGTCGAATTCCGCGGGAATTCTCGGCTGGCCCGAAGCGCAGGCGCAGTGGGTGCGTGCCGGTGGCGCGCTGTACGGCATCTCGGTCGTCGCCGGCAAGATCGGCGCGGATTTCGGTTTTCGTCCGGCGATGACGCTGTCGACGCGGCTGATCGCGATCAATCGCGTGCGCAAGGGCGAGCGCATCGGCTACGCGGCGACGTACGAGTGTCCCGAAGACATGAACGTCGGCGTCGCGGCGATCGGCTACGGCGACGGCTATCCGCGCCACGCCGACGGCGGCACGCCGGTGCTGGTCAACGGCGCTCGCGCGAGTCTCATCGGTCGCGTTTCGATGGATCTCATCACGATCGACCTGCGCAATCATCCCGGCGCGCGCATCGGTGATCCCGTCGTGCTGTGGGGACGCGGCCTGCCGGTCGAGGAAATCGCGATGCACGCCGACACGATCGGCTACGAGCTGACTTGCGGAGTCACCCGCCGCGTACGTTTTGTCGAAGACGAAAGCTGACACGCGATGGCGAAGGCGAAAACCGCATATGTCTGCGCCGACTGCGGCGCGGAGCATTCCAAGTGGCAGGGCCAGTGCACCGAGTGCGGCGCCTGGAACACGATGAGCGAATTCGTCGTGCAGCCGGCGAAGTCGGTCGCGGCGAATCCGCGCGGCAGTTATGCGGGCGCGAACGAAGCGCCGAAGATCACGCGTCTTGCGACGGTCGCGGCCGAAGCCGAACGACGCGAGGCGACCGGCATCGCCGAGCTCGATCGCGTGCTCGGCGGCGGACTCGTGTCGGGTTCGGTGGTGCTCATCGGCGGTGATCCCGGCATCGGCAAATCGACGCTGTTGCTGCAGATGCTCGGCGCGATCGGCCAGCGCGTGCGCGGGCTCTACGTGACCGGCGAGGAAAGTCTCGCGCAGGTTGCGTCGCGAGGGCAGCGCCTCGGCATTGCACTTGATGGACTCGAAGCGCTCGCGGAAACGTCGATCGAGCGCATTCTCGCCGAGGCCGCGCAAGGCAAACCCGATGTGCTCATCATCGATTCGATCCAGACCATCTGGACCGAACTCTTGACGGCCGCACCCGGATCCGTCAGCCAGGTGCGCGAATCCGCCGCGCGGCTCGTGCGCTTTGCCAAGGAAACCGGAACCAGCGTGTTTCTGGTCGGCCACGTGACCAAGGAAGGCGGCATCGCTGGTCCGCGCGTGCTCGAGCACATGGTCGACGCGGTGCTCTATTTCGAAGGCGAATCCGGCAGCCGTTTCCGCGTGCTGCGCGCATTCAAGAACCGCTTCGGCGCGGTCAACGAGCTCGGCGTGTTCGCGATGGGCGACAAGGGCCTCCGAGAAGTGCCGAATCCATCGGCGATTTTTCTGTCCGCGCACGCGCAGCCGACTGCGGGCAGTGCGGTGATGGTCACGCGCGAAGGCACGCGTCCGCTGCTGGTCGAGGTGCAGGCGCTGGTCGATCAATCGTCGTTGGGCAATCCTCGCCGCGTCGCGCTCGGGCTCGAGCAGAACCGTCTCGCGATGCTGCTCGCGGTCTTGCATCGGCACGGCGGCGCGGCGGTCTACGACCAGGATGTTTTCGTGAATGTCGTCGGCGGCATCCGCGTGCAGGAAACCGCGGCGGACTTGCCGGTGCTGCTCGCGGTGCAGTCGAGCTTCCGCGATCGACCGTTGCCGGAAAAGCTCGTCGCGTTCGGTGAAGTCGGACTTTCGGGTGAGATCCGTCCGGTGCCGAACGGAGAAGAACGCCTTCGCGAAGCCGCGACGCATGGATTCCTGCGTGCGATCGTGCCGAAGGCGAACGCGCCAAAGCGCGCGAAGATCGGCGATCTTACGATCGTCGGCGTGGAGCGGCTCGCCGACGCGCTGCAGGCCGTCGCGTCGTAGTCTTCTTTGCGCGCACGCGTTTGCGCTTCCGTTCGAAGAAATCCTTGAGCGCGAGCGCGTGCGTGTGCTCGGGATCCTTCGCCGCGTAGACGAACGTGACCGCTTGCGCGTCGATCAATGCGCGAAGTTCCGCGACCGCGTCTGGGTGTTCTTTCAGCTCGGCGAAATATCGGCGACGGAATTCGGTCCAGCGCGTCGGATCGTGGCCGAACCAGATGCGCAGGCGAGGGCTCGGCGCAACCTCCTTGAGCCAGGCATCGACGCGTGCCGCAATCTTCGTCACGCCGCGCGGCCACAATCGATCGACGAGAATGCGAAGGCCGTCGTCCGGACCGGCTTTTTCATAGACGCGTTTGAGTCGGATCACGACGTGCCCGCCTCACGCCGATCCGTGCAGCAGCACTTCCAGCACGAACTTCGAGCCGAAGAATGCAAGCAGCAGGATCACCATTCCGGCGAGCGTCAGCTGCACCGCGCGCCGTCCGCGCCAGCCCCAGCGCCAGCGTCCGAACAGAAGAATGCCGAACACGATCCACGCCGCAATCGACAGCACGGTTTTCTGCACCAGATGCTGTGCGAACAGGTTGTCGACGAACAGCACGCCCGAGAGCAACGTCAGCGTCAGCAGCACGAAGCCCGCGCCGATCAGCCGAAACATCAGCGCTTCGGTCAGCGTCAGCGGCGGCAGCGCGCGGATCAAGCCGGAATCGAGGCGATGGTTGCGCAGCGCGCGCTCCTGCAGCGCGAGCAGGATCGCGAGCAGCGCGGCGATGCTGAGAATGCCGTAACCGAGCAGGGCGAACGCGACATGCAATTTGATCTGCCATTCGATCGGCAACGGCGCCGTCGGCGGCGCGAACCAGGTGCCGATCGCCAATAGAAGCGCTGACAGCGGAAACACGACGACGCCGAGCCCGGCGACCGGACGGAACACGTTCACGACGAGCGTCAACGCCGCGACGACGAATCCGACCAGCGACAGCGCCGGGAAGAAGTGCAGGTTGATACCGCCCTGATGCAGGCCGAGCGCGATCATGAAATGCAGCGCGACCGCGATCGCCGCGATGCCGAGCGCGATCGGACGCGGCGGCGCCGGCCGATCGATCAGCGGCAGCACGAGGCACACGGCCGCGACGATGTACGCGACGACGGCAAGCAGGATGGACCAGCCGGGCATGCGGCTAGTGTCGCATGGCGCAACCATCGGGTGAATCCGCGCCGCGATCCGCGGTCGCACGGCTGATATACTTCGCACCCGTTTTTGCGCTGTCCATTGCCGATGTTCGAGTCCCTGAGCGAGCGCCTGTCGTCGACCGTGCAGCGTCTGCGCGGTCGAGGTCGCCTGACCGAGGCGAATATCCGCGAGTCGCTGCGCGAAGTGCGCATCGCGCTGCTCGAAGCGGATGTCGCGTTGCCGGTCGTGCAGGCCCTGATCCAGCGCGTACAGGTCAAGGCGCTCGGCCAGGACGTGCTGAAGAGCCTTACGCCGGGTCAGGCGCTCGTCAAAGTCGTGCGCGACGAGCTGACCGCGGTGATGGGTACGGCGAACACCGATCTCAATCTTGCTGCCGCGCCGCCGGCCGTCGTGCTCATGGCCGGCCTGCAGGGTGCGGGCAAGACGACCACGGTCGCCAAACTCGCGCGCTTCCTCAAGGATCGGCGCAAGAAGAAGGTCATGGTCGTCAGCGCCGACGTGTACCGTCCGGCCGCGATCGAGCAATTGCGCACGCTCGCAGAACAGGTCGATGTGCTGTTCCAGCCGTCGAGCGGCGATCAGAATCCGGTCGCGATCGCCAAGGACGCACTCGACGCGGCGAAGAAGAATTTCGCCGATGTGCTGATCGTCGACACCGCCGGCCGATTGCACATCGATGGCGAGATGATGACCGAGATCAAGGCGCTGCACGCGGCGCTGAATCCGGTCGAGACGTTGTTCGTCGTCGATTCGATGACCGGCCAGGATGCCGCCAACGCGGCGAAAGCATTTGCCGAAGCGCTGCCGCTGACCGGCGTGATCCTGACCAAGACCGACGGCGATGCGCGCGGCGGCGCGGCGCTTTCGGTGCGCTACATCACCGGTCGTCCGATCAAGTTCATCGGCGTCAGCGAAAAACCCGATGGTCTCGAACCGTTCCATCCGGACCGCATCGCGCAACGCATCCTCGGCATGGGCGACGTGCTGTCGCTGGTCGAGCAGGTCGAGCAGAAGGTCGATCAGGAAAAGGCGAAGAAGCTTGCCGAGAAGGTCATCAAGGGCAAGCGCTTCGATTTGAACGACATGAAGGATCAGCTCGAACAGATGATCAACATGGGCGGCATGGCGTCGCTGATGGAAAAGCTGCCCGGCGGCATGGCGATTCCCGACAACATGAAGTCGCAGGCCGGCGACAACGCGGTGAAGCGCATGGTCGCGATCATCAGCTCGATGACCAAGAAGGAACGCCGGCATCCGGATCTGTTGAACGGCTCGCGTCGCGCGCGCATCGCGCGTGGATCCGGCACGCAACCGGCCGACGTGAATCGACTGCTGAAGCAATATCAACAGACCGAAAAAATGATGTCGAAGCTCGGCAGCGGCGGCCTGAAGGGCGTCATGCGCCAGATGAAGGGCGCGATGCGCACGATGGGCGGGGGCGGTTTGCCGCCGCGTTGAAGCGCACGGCGCGAGCCCACGCGTCGATGAAGTCGATGACCACGAGATTCACCATCGCAGCCGCAGAGGCGCGCGACATTCCCGAGATCGCGCAATTGTTCACGGCCTACGAAGCGCATATCGGCGTCGATCTTGGCTATCAGGATTTCGCGACCGAAGTCGCGACACTGCCCGGCAAGTACGCACCGCCGCGCGGCGCGCTGCTGATTGCGCGCGACGATTCGGGCAATGCGATTGGATGCGTTGCGTTGCGGCCGATGGATCACGCCGGTTGCTGCGAGATGAAGCGGCTGTTCGTTTCGCCGGAAGGGCGCGGCCTCGGACTCGGCCGAGCGCTCGCCGAGGCGATCGTCGTGGAAGGCGCGAAGCTCGGCTATTCGGAGCTTCGCCTCGACACGCTGCCGACGATGCAGGATGCGATTGCGCTGTATGGGAAGCTCGGTTTTGCGCCGACGAAGCCGTACTACTCGGCGCCGTCCGGAACAATCTTCATGGCGCGCAAGCTTGATGCCGACTAAGTCCCAGTAGTCGCTCAACTTGAAATTCTTGGCCCGCGCTGGCCCTGCGAGCATCGATCGAATTGGCCCGTATTCTTCTGACCTAGATGGCGAGCCGACCGTAAGATAACGGCAAGCAAGATCACGTCATCGAGAACTCATGCCGACTATCCGAAATGCATCTCTCGCCGATGCAAAAGCTTTGGCGTCGCTAGCGGAAAGAACGTTTCGAGCAACATTCGGCGCGGCGAATACGACACAAGACATCGCCTTGCATTGCGCGACCAACTTCAACGAAGCCGCGCAAACGAACGAGATCGCCGATCCAAAGCGGATGACGTTCATTGCCGAGGATGCAGGCGTTCTCGTAGGGTTCGCACAACTACGATCGGGAGCGCCGCCGTCGTGCGTTGAAGGCGAGCATCCGATGGAGCTTCAGCGTTTGTACGTCGATGCTCCGTGGCACGGCAAGGGTATTGCGCATGAAATAATGAAAGCCTGCTTCGACGAAGCGGCAAAGCGCAATGCGGATGTACTTTGGCTCGGTGTTTGGGAGAAGAACCCGCGCGCCGTCTCGTTCTACTGGAAGCTGGGCTTCGTCGAGGTCGGAGAACACATATTCGTACTAGGCAAGGATCGTCAGCGAGACGTGATCATGGTACGCAAAAGGGCCGAGCTAACCTGATTTCAAACTGGCGTGGCGCCTACGTCCCCGGCAGTGCCTGTGGAATTTGAAAGTGGCCCACTACCTAAGTCCCGGTAGCCCTTTATTTTTCCACCCGTTCCGCTACAATGCGCGGCTCCCTCGGCGGCGCCCGGCAGCATCGGCGCGACCCGCGATAATTTCCAGGAATTTCAGAGAGATACAATGGTCAAGATTCGCCTGTCTCGCGGCGGCGCCAAGAAGCGGCCGTTCTACCACATCATCGTGACCGACGAGCGCAATGCGCGCGACGGCCGCAACATCGAGCGCCTGGGCTATTTCAACCCGATCGCGGCCGGAAAGGACGTGCGTCTGGAGTTCGACACGGCCAAGGCCAAGGCCTGGGTCGAGAAGGGCGCGCAGATGACCGAGAAAGTGAAGTCGCTCTACAAGGAAGCGACCAAGAAAGCGGCCTGATCGGTGTGAGCGGATCGGCTGAGGCCCTGCCTCCGCGTTCCGGCGCCGTCGGCGAGAAGTGGGTTCTGGTGGGCAAGGTTGTCGGATTGTGCGGTGTGCACGGCGAGGTCAAGCTCGAGTCGTACACCGAACCGAGAACGCAGATCTTCAGCTATCAGCCCTGGTTGCTGAAATCGGCGTCCGGAGAAAGCGAAATCAGCGGTTGTCGCGGCCGTGCCCAGGGCAAGGGCATCGTGGCGACGCTGCCGGAAATCGGCGATCGCGACCAAGCGGCGCGGCTGATCGGCAGCGAGATCTGGGTCCGGCGCTCGGCGCTGCCCAAATCCAAACGCGGCGAATATTACTGGGCCGATCTCGAAGGACTCGAGGTCGTCACCGTCGAAGGCGCGATGCTCGGTCGGGTGTCGCACCTGATCGCGACCGGCGCGAACGACGTGCTGGTGGTGAAAGACGGCAAGCGCGAGCGCCTGATTCCATTCGTGCTCGACGGCTACGTGAAAAAAGTGGATTTCGATACGGGTCGCATCACGGTCGATTGGGATCCGGAGTTTTGAATTGAAAAGTGCGGAAAGGATGTCCGCTGTTTGATTTTCGCGTTAATGGATGAACGCAAAAGCACATCGGGGACACCGTGCGATGCGCATCGACGTCATCACGCTGTTTCCGGATTTCATCAAGACCGCGTCGGAGATCGGCGTGGTCGGACGCGCGAAGGCGCGGAGCTTGATCGAGATCGCGACCTGGAATCCGCGCGATTTCGCCACGGACAACTACCGGTCGGCCGATGAGCGGCCGTACGGCGGCGGTCCGGGGATGGTGATGATGGTCGATCCGCTGCGGCGCGCGCTCGATGCGGTGCGCGCGGCGGGTGGTCCACAGAAGGCGATTTACCTGAGTCCGCAGGGAGCGCGGCTCACGCAGCAAAAAGTGGAAGAGCTGGCACGGCGGGATCGGTTGTTCCTTCTGTGCGGCCGGTACGAAGGCATCGACGAGCGTTTTCTGGAGCACGCGGTCGACGAGGAAATCTCGATCGGCGACTACGTGATCTCCGGCGGCGAGCTGGCGGCGGCGATCCTGATCGACGCGGTCGGCAGGCTGCAGGAAGGCGCGCTCAACGACGCGCAGTCGGCCGAGCAGGATTCGTTTTCGGACGGGCTGCTCGATTGTCCGCACTACACGCGTCCGGAGCGCGACGCCTGGGGCGACGTGCCGGCGGTGCTGCTGTCGGGCGATCACGCGGCGATCCGCCGCTGGCGCCGCAAGCAGTCGCTGGGACGCACGTGGTTGCGGCGTCCGGATTTGCTGGCGCACGTGGAAGCGGACAAGGAAGCGCGCACGTTGCTGGAAGAATTTCGCCGCGAACACTTCGAGCGTTCGCAGGCAACGCAAAACGCGTCGGAGCGCACGCGCGATCCGACAGAGAAGAACTAGACATTAATTTGGTGAGCGTCATGAGCAATCTCATTCAGCAGTTCGAAGCCGCGCAGATGACCCGCAAGCTGCCGGAGTTCAGCCCGGGCGACACGGTGATCGTCAACGTCAAGGTCAAGGAAGGCAATCGCGAGCGCGTGCAGGCGTACGAAGGCGTGTGCATCGCGCGCAAGAACGCCGGCCTCAACTCCGCGTTCACGGTGCGCAAGATTTCGCACGGCACCGGCGTCGAGCGCGTGTTCCAGTCGCACAGCCCGGCGATCGACTCGGTGGTCGTCAAGCGCCACGGCAAGGTGCGCGGCGCGAAGCTTTATTACCTGCGTGGCCTCGAAGGCAAGAAGGCACGCATCAAGGAAGATCTCGGCGCCGGCGCGGAAGACGCGGCGGAAAGCTGAGCGGACGTCGCGATGTTCGCGCTCGATTCATCGAGCCGAACGCGCGATCGGAAAACGAAAATTCGTCTTGGAGCATCGAGTCGCGTCTGTGCTCCTCGTCCGGGGCGGCCGTCGGCAACGACGGCCGCTTCGTCATTTTTGCGATCCGTTGAGATCGCCGCTGTGAGTTGAGTTGAGCCGTCTTTGGCGTCTTTTCGGCCTTCGAGTCCAGAAGCGGCCATCCATCGCCGCGATTTTCAAATGCAGCACGGCTTCGGCCAGCGCGCGTCGAGCCGTTTGAAAGCGGCGGTGGCTCTGCCCAGACACATCGGCTGAGCAGCCAATAGAGCGATCCTGACAATAGGATCGCGGCGGGCACGGGTGGTGAGCGTTTCTTGCGTTCGAATCGATATGCGCGCTCGCGATCCTACGGCGTCGTTTCGAATCCATCCGCAAAAATGCGATCGTCGATCGGCGTTTGCAGGGCGATCTTCCAGGCGCCGCGACCATACGTCGCTGCAACCAGCGTGTGCGGCACCGCGGCGACTTCGAGGTCGGTCACGACCATGCCCAGCGGAAGGCCGGTCATGAACGGCGTGAACGTGTCGCCGCCGTCGGTGCTCTGATAAACGCCGATATCGGTGCCGACGAAGATCCGGTTGCTGTCGAGCGGATCGATCGCGACGCTGTTCGCGGGCAGCGACGGCAGGCCCGCGCCGACAGCGACCCAATCGGCGCCGTCGACCGAGCGCAGCAGATGCGGATCGGGAAACACGCTGCGCGTCGCCAACACGCGCGTGAGATCGTTCGGATCGATCGCGATGTCGGACACGTTCGCCGTCGGGAACGAGCCGGTAATGTCGGTCCACACGGGCGTAGTCGCGAGCGCGTCCGCCGTCGTCGCGATCTTGCCGTTCGACGTGCCGGCGTAGAGGCGCACCGCGGAGTTGGCCGTGTCTTCGGCCGGCGTCAGCACGCTGATCGTAGGGTTGCTGCCGCCGGTCAGGTTGTCCGAGATCGCGCTCCATTGGTACGCGTTCGCGTTGTCGACGATCGTCGCGCGATAGACGCGATCGGATCCGATGAAAATCGAACCACCGCCGGTGACTAGCGGCGTCACCCACGGAAACGGATCGCTCGCGTCCTGTCCGGATTGATTGACCCAGTGAAACGTATTCGGCGCGCCTTGCGAAGTCGACAGAATGATCATCGCGCCGCCGTTCGGATAGCTCGTCTGAAACACGCGTTGGGTGTCGTGCGCGTCGACGGCGTTCATGAAACCGTCGCCGGTGACTTCGGTCACGTTCCAGAGATCGTCTCCGTCGCGCAGCGAGGACGAATTGTCCTGCGCGCCGCCGTAAACGCGATCCGGATTGTCCGGATCGATCGCAACGTCGTAGAACTGCGTGATTTCGAGATTCGCGTTGAGATTGTTGAACGTTCCGCCTGCATCGTCGGTGCGCCACAGTCCGCCGTCGCTGCCGACCCAGAAACGCGTGCCGTCGTTGCGCGAATAGCGCACGATATGCGTGTCCTGATGCACGGCCTGCCCAGGTCCCCAGCCGCTGGTCAGGATCGTCAGCGTGGTGCCGCCGTCGATCGACATGGCCGGCCGGATCGTGCCGACGAGCAGACGATCCGGATCGGTCGGATGCACATCGAGCGTCAGGTTGTACCAGCACTGGCCCTCGCAGGCGTTGCTGTTGATCAGATTCCAGTTGGCGCCGGCGTCGTCCGTGCGATAGAGGCTGAGCGATGCGCCGCTCGACGGACCGAGCAGCGCGTAAAGGACGTTGGAGTCACTCGGCGCCATGGCGAGACGCCCATAAGTTGCCGCTCCGTTGATCGGGATGTTCGTTTCGAAGCGTGTCCAGGTGGCTCCCGCGTCGGTCGACTGATAGATGCCTTTCGCGCGCGCTTGCGCATAGACGGTGTTCGGATCGTTCGGATCGAAGATCACATCGCGCGAGCCGCTCGCGGCCAGCACCTGGGTCCAGGTCTGGCCGCCATCCGTGGTGCGATAGAGTCCGCCGCCGCTCGATGATCCGTTCGCGTTGCAATGGCCCTGTCCGCCGACGATCAGGATGTTGCTGTCGGCCGGCGATTGTGCGATCACCGTAACGAACGAGAGCGGCATCGCCGTATCGCCGTTGCCGTTGCGCGCTTCGAAGGTTTGGCCGCCATCGGCCGAATAGAAGAGGCCAAGACCGAAATAATCGATGCATCCGGCGTTCGCTTCGCCCGTGCCGACCCAGACATGATCCGGCTGGCCGTTCTCGAGCAGGATCGAACCGATGCTTTCGGTGCCGATCTGATCGAACAGCTGCACCCAGCTCTGGCCGCCGTCGACCGACTTCCACAAACCGCCGGCTGCAGCGCCCAGAAGCAGGTGTGATTCGTCGGCCGGGTCGACCGCGAGCGCCGTGATCCGGCCGATCACGTGGCCCATATCCCAGTTGAGCATCGTCATGCCGTCCGGACCGAGCGCTTGCCAGCTCTCGTCGGCAAGGAACGCGGGCACGCCGGCCTCGACTTGCCGCTTGAGTTCGGCCACTGCGGCCGCGCGCTGGACGCGTGCCTCGGGATGCGCATCCAGGCCGCGCACCTGCTCAAACCATTGGATGCGGCGCAAGATCGCGTTTTCTTCGCCCGACTTGTCGCCGGCGGCGAGGACAAACGGCCCATCCGCCGCATGCAGCGGCAGGGCCATCGAAGCGAACAGCGCAATACCGCAGAGATGACGCAACAGACCGTACCGCATTCAGGATCCCCTGGTTCCGGAACCACCGGCTCGACTCGGGCGCTACGATAACCCATCGTGCCGCGGCGGGCTGCGATTGGATTTCTGATCCGCGGCCCCGATATCTTGCCAAATCTAAAGCATTTTCCGAGGCTCCCATGACGTCCGCCGCCGAAACCCGGGCCTTCCAGGCCGAGGTCGCTCAGGTCCTGCACCTGGTCACCCATTCGCTGTACTCGCACAAGGAGATTTTCCTGCGCGAGCTGATCTCGAACGCGTCCGACGCCTGCGACAAGCTGCGTTTCGCTGCGCTGTCCGACCCGGCCTTGACCGCGGACGACGCCGACCTGCGCATCGAGATCACCCTTGACAAGGACGCGCGCACGCTGACCGTGCGCGACAACGGCATCGGCATGAGCCGCGACGAAGTCGTCGAGAACATCGGTACGATCGCGCGCTCGGGCACGCGCAAGTTTCTCGAATCGCTTTCGGGCGACGCGCGCAAGGACACGCAGCTGATCGGCCAGTTCGGTGTCGGTTTCTATTCAGCGTTCATCGTCGCCGATCGTGTCACGCTGGTGACGCGGAAAGCCGGCGCGCCCGCCGGCGAAGGCGTGCGTTGGGAATCGGCCGGCACCGGCGAATACACGCTCGAAACCATCGAGGCTCCGCTGCGCGGGACTTCGGTGACGTTGCATCTCAAGGACGACGAGAACGAATTTCTCGACACCTGGAAGCTGCGCGATCTCATCGCGCGTTATTCGGACCATGTCGCGTTTCCGATCCGCTTGCCCAAGCAGAAAGACGGGAAACCTACCGACGAGTTCGAGACCGTCAACCACGCATCCGCGCTATGGACGCGTCCGAAATCCGAGCTCAAGGACGAGGACTACCAGTCGTTCTACAAATCGATCTCGCACGATTTCAACGATGCGCTGGCGTGGACGCACAATCGCGTCGAAGGCGCGCAGACCTATACGCTGCTGCTGTACGTGCCGGAAAAACCGCCGTTCGATGCGCTGTTCAGTGGCCGCGACGAGCGCAAGGGCTTGAAGCTCTATATCCGCCGCGTCTTCGTCATGGATGCGAGCGAGCAATTGTTGCCGGCGTACTTGCGCTTCGTGCGCGGCGTCGTCGACTCGGATGACCTGCCGCTCAACGTCAGCCGCGAAATCCTGCAGGAGAACCGGCTGCTCGCGCAGATCCGGAGCGCCTGTGTCAAGCGCGTGCTCGACCTGCTCGAAAAGCTGTCGAAAGACGAGCCAGAAAAGTTTCGCAAGTTCACCGATGCGTTCGGCAACGTATTGAAGGAAGGCATTGCCGACGACAACGCCAATCGCGAACGCATTGCCAAATTGCTGCGCTTCGCATCGACGAAATCGGAGGGCGGGGAGAAAACGGTCTCACTGGACGACTATGTTTCGCGCATGGCGGCCGGACAAGAGGTGATCTGGTACGTCACCGCGGACTCGCACGCGGCCGCGCGCAATAGTCCGCAGATCGAGGCGCTCAAAGCGCGCGGCATCGAAGTGCTGCTGCTCAGCGACCGCATCGACGAATGGATGATCGGCTATCTCGTCGAATATGCCGGGAAAAAGCTCCGCAACGCTGCCAAAGGCGATCTCGACGTCGACAAGCCCGACGCCGCCGAGGCCGAGAAACGCGAGCAAGC
Source organism: uncultured Gammaproteobacteria bacterium (assembly GCA_963834755.1). Lineage (GTDB taxonomy): Bacteria > Pseudomonadota > Gammaproteobacteria > Xanthomonadales > Rhodanobacteraceae > Dokdonella_A. The sequence continues at coordinate 344,409 of CAWICQ010000011.1, read as the reverse complement.
GGAAAAATCCGCCGCCGGCATCATCGGCAAGTTGAAGGAACTGCTCGGTTCGCGGGTCGGCGACGTGCGCGTCAGCCATCGCCTGACCGATTCGCCTTCGTGCCTCGTGCTCGGCGAGCATGACATGGCGCTGCACATGCAGCGCCTCCTGCGCGATGCGGGCCACGATGTGCCGACGTCGCCGCCGGTGCTCGAAATCAATCCGCAGCATCCGCTCGTCAAGCGCATCGAAGGCGAGAGCGACTCGTCGCGCAGCGAAGACCTTGGTCTGCTCTTGTTCGACGAAGCGCGCCTCGCCGCCGGCGATCAGCTCGACGATCCCGCGGCGTTTGTCGGGCGCGTCAATCGTCTGCTGATAGACGAGAAGCGGGCCGGGTAGAGCGAGCTTTCCCTCATCCGTCTCTCGTGCCAAGGCGGATGAGGGCCGCGCCACAGAACGATCCTCCGCAAAGCCGCGTGCTACCATCGATCGTCGTCCCGCTTTTGGCCGTCCAAACAAAAAGGCTGACATGCAGATCGAAACCAAGCTGCCGAAAGTCGGCACGACCATCTTCACGGTCATGAGCCAGCTCGCGCTCGAGCACAAGGCCGTCAATCTCGGTCAGGGTTTTCCGGATTTCGACGGCCCGCAGGCGATGCGCGACGCGCTGGCCGCCGCGATGAATGCCGGCCGCAATCAATACGCGCCGATGACCGGTGTGCCGGCGCTGCGCGAGCAGATCGCGCGCAAGACCGAAGCGTTGTACGCGCGCAAGGTCAATCCCGATACGGAGATCACCGTGACTTCGGGTGCGACCGAAGCATTGTTCGCGGCAATCGCCGCGGTCGTGCGTCCGGGCGACGAAGTCATCGTGCTCGATCCGTGCTACGACAGTTACGAGCCGGCGATCGAGCTCAACGGCGGCCGTGCGGTGCACGTGCCGCTCGATCCACGCGATTTCTCGCCGGACTGGCAGCGCGTGCGCGAAGCGGTGACGGCGAACACGCGCATGATCCTGGTGAACTCGCCGCACAATCCGTGCGGCGCGGTGTTCACGCCGGGCGATCTCGACACGCTGGCGGAAGTCACGCGCGAGCGCGGCATTCTGGTCTTGTCGGATGAAGTCTACGAGCACATCGTGTTCGATGGCCTGCCGCATCAGAGCGTGTTGCGTCACGCCGAGCTCGCCGAGCGCAGCTTCGTCGTCAGCTCGTTCGGCAAGACATTCCATTGCACGGGCTGGAAGGTCGGCTATTGCATCGCACCGCGCGCGCTCTCGGCGGAATTTCGCAAGGTGCATCAATACCTCACGTTCTGCACGTTCACGCCGGCGCAATGGGCGTTTGCCGACATCCTCGAAAAAGATCCGCAGCATTACCTCGATCTGCCCGCGTTTTATCAGGCGAAGCGCGATCGTTTCCGGAAACTTCTCGCCGGGTCGCGGTTCAAGGCATTGCCGGTCGGCGGCGCGTATTTCCAGGTCGTCGATTATTCGGCGCTCGACGATCGCGACGATCTCGCGTTCTGCGAATGGCTGGTCAAGGAAGGCGGCGTCGCTGCGATTCCGATTTCCGCGTTCTACGAATCGCCACCGGCGGATCAGCGCCTGATCCGTTTCTGCTTCGCCAAGAGCGACGCGACGCTGGAACAGGCGGCCGAACGCCTGCATGCATTGTGAGGCGGGATCCGAAATGACCATGACTCCTCTGCGCGTTTCATTGGTTCAAGGCGCAACACGCTGGCACGACGCGGCTGCGAATCGCGCGTATTACGGCGCGTTCGCACGCGCGCTCAAAGGGCAGAGCGACCTCATCGTGCTGCCCGAGACGTTTCTCAGCGGCTTCACCAACGAAACGCTCGGCAACGCCGAGACGATGGACGGCGCCGGGCTCCAATGGCTGCGCGATCTTGCGGCGGAGATCGGCACGACCATCACCGGCAGTGTCGTCGTGCGCGACGGCGAGCGCTGCGTCAACCGGCTGATGTGGATGCGGCCGGACGGCACGCTCGCGACTTACGACAAACGTCATCTCTTCCGCATGGCCAAGGAGCACGAACGCTACGGCGGCGGCGACGCGCGCCTTATCGTCGAGCTCAACGGCTGGCGAATCTGTCCGGAGGTTTGCTACGACCTGCGTTTTCCGGTGTGGCTGCGCAATCGCTACGATCGCGCGACGAGCCGTTTCGACTACGATTTGGTCCTGTTCGTCGCCAACTGGCCGAGCGCGCGGCGTCACGCCTGGCGCACGCTGCTGCGCGCACGCGCGATCGAGAATCTCGCGTATTGCATCGGCGTCAACCGGGTCGGCGTCGACGGCAACGAACTTCATTACGCCGGCGACAGCGGCGCGTTTGATTTCCTCGGTCAGCCGCTGGTCGAGCTCGGGGCACAGGAGCAGGTCGTCACTGTCACGCTGGATCCGGGCGCGCTCGCTGCGCATCGCGAGCGGTTTCCTGCGTGGATGGATGCGGATGATTTCGAGATCCGTATCTAGACGTACATCGTTCCCTCTCGCGCTTGCGGGAGAGGGGGTAGAGATCGCCAGCAGGATGGTTGGCGCTACGGCAAGTCGCGATCCCAATACGGCTCGGGTCCGAAACGCTCGACCAGAAAATCGATCAGCCGCCGCGTCTTCGCCGGCAGCGTGCGCGTGTGCGGATATACCGCGTACACGGCAATCGGCGGCAGCGTCCACTCGGGAAGGATGCGCCGCAACCGTCCGCTGCGTAGATAGTCGGCGACGATGAACGTCGGCAGTCGCGCAATGCCCATGCCCGCGGCCGCAGCGGCTGCGATGAAGTCGCCGTTGTTGACCGCGAGGCGCGAGTGCGCGGGTACCGAGGTGATGGTGCCATCGCGTTCGAATTCCCAGGCTTCGCTGTTCGGCGTCAGCGTGTAGCGCAGACATTCGTGCTGCGCGAGGTCCGCCGGCACTTGCGGTTCGCCACGCACGGCGAGATGGGCCGGGGATGCGACCGCCACCATGCGACACGGCGCGATCTTGCGCGCCATCAGCGAAGAATCGGCGAGCTGCGATATGCGGATCGCGACGTCGAACCCTTCCTCGACCAGATCGACGCGACGATCGTTTAGATTGAGATCGAGCTCGACGCGCGGATGCAGGTGCTGGAACTCGGCGAGCGCAGGCGCGAGATGTGCGGTCGAAAACGGAATCGGCGCGCTGATGCGCAATCGGCCGCGCGGATCGATCTGCAGCTCGGTCGCCTCGGCTTCCGCTTCGCCGAGTCGCGTCAACACGTCCGTGACGCGTTGATAATAGTTCTGCCCGGATTCGGTCAGGCTGAGACGACGCGTCGTGCGATTCATGAGCCGCACGCCGAGCGTGTCTTCGAGATTCTGGATCAGCTTGCTCGCAAGCGCGCGCGAGATGCCGAGCTGCTCGGCCGCCGCGGTGAAACTTCCGGTGTCGACGACACGCGTGAACAACTGCATGGCTTGCAGCTTGTCCATCGCGTCAGTCCGGAAGAATCGCGAGCACCGCTTCGGGCGGGCGCCCGATCGCGGCCTTGCCGCCAAAGACGACGATCGGTCGCTGCAACAGACGCGGATGCGCCGAAATCGCCGCGACGAGCTGGCGCGAGGTGAGGCGCGCATCGCCGAGCGCGAGCGCCGAATATTCTTCCTCTTCCTTGCGTATCACCTCGCGCGGCTCGAGTTCGAGCAGCGCCAGCAAGCGCTCCACCTCCGCCGGTGAAGGTGGCGTCTGGATGTAGTCGATGACGCGCGGAGTGAATCCGCGCGACGTCAGCAACGCAAGCGTCGCGCGCGATTTCGAGCAGCGCGGGTTGTGGTAGATCGTCGGTTGCCGCATGCCGTCGAGCCTGATTTGCTCGACAGACTTTGACGCTTTCGCGCCGCTCAATCAATGCGTGTGCGCACCGCACCCAGAAGTGCGCCGGAACAACACCCAGGGTTTATGCAGCGTACCGATGTACCGCGCGGCGCGCGTTGGCGAGTTCGCGATCGATGATGTAGCGCTCGGCCTCGGCGCGCGAGGCGAATCGCGCCAGCACGAGGTCGCTGTCCGGGCACAGCACTTCGCGCCAACTGTCGAGACCGCCGGCATGCGCGGTCCCGCCGATTTCGACGATGGGTTGTGCGCGGACGTGATCGATCCGGTATCCCAACACGTTGACTTCGGTGTGGCGCGACGTGTTCATCGTACTTCTCCGTTGGCGGACTGACGGCGAGAAGAGCTTACGCATCGACGGTGTTGGCGCGGTTAACCTGTTGTTGCAGGCTGGTTAACGTGTGTCATCGCGAACGCATCGCGCCGGCGGGATTGGAGCGATGCTGCGCGGAGTTGGTTCCGTTTGTGCGCGCGGCCGGGACATGAATCTTCTTTAAGTCGCGACGGCGAAACTTTCTTTTTCTTTGCTTGTCATTGCTCGGATCGTCGCAGTATCGTCTGCATCGGTGCGCGCTTGCGTCTGCCGCATGGGAGCGTCGATATGCGGTTTGCAAATCTGATGGTCGTTTCAGCGCTGATGCTTTCGCTGGCTGCCTGCACGCAAACGCCGACGCGCGAGAATGCGAAAGGCGCCACGGCGTCCGTCAAACCGCAGTCGACGACCGCCGACTATCGCCGCTACATCAGGGGCAACGCCGGTGTCTTCAGTTCCGCGAGCGTGTACGACTGGCAAGCGCCCGATCCAAACCACGTCGTCGTTTGGACGTCCCCTGCGGAGGCGTACCTCTTGACGCTGTTCGGCGCGTGCTTCGGTCTCGACTCGGTGCAGACGATTCTGCTTTCGGGCGACGGCGGCACCGTGCGCGCCGGCGGCGCAGCCGTGATGGTCGGTGCCGAACGCTGTCCGATCCAGACCGTCGAGCGGCTGGATGCGCGCGCCATGAAGGCCGACGGCGTGCACTGACGCGCCGCGGCTGCGCCGATCGCCCTGTTAGGATAGGCGTTGATTTCCGTCCTGGGCGCCCATGATTCACCCATCGCCGATTGCAAGCGCGCGCGATCGTCGCGCGTTCCGGCTGTTCATGCTGCTCGCGTTCGTCCTGCTCGGCGCGGGCATCGGATTGCGCGATCCGTGGCCGTCGGATGAGCCGCGTTTCACTCTGTCGGCGAAGCAGATGGTCGAGTCGGGCGACTGGCTGTTTCCGCGGCGCGGCCGCGAACTTTATTCCGACAAGCCGCCGCTGCAGATGTGGACGGAGGCCGCAGCATACGAAGTCACGCGCAGCTGGCGCGTCGCCTTCCTGCTGCCCTCGCTGCTGGCGGGATTGCTGACGCTCGGTCTCACCTACGATCTCGGTCGTCGTCTTTGGAGTCCCAAAGCCGGCCTCTGCGCGGCCATCGCCGTGCTGTTCGTGTTTCAGTTCATGTACCAGGTCAAGCGCGCGCAGATCGATCCCTTGATCATGGGCTGGATCACGCTGGCGAACTGGGGATTGCTGCTGCATTTCCTGCGCGGACCGAACTGGCGCGCGTATTGGCTCGGATGCTTCGCCGCGGGCCTTGGCGTAATCACCAAAGGCGTCGGCATTCTCGCGCTGTTGATGTTCGTGCCGTATCTCGTCGCGCGATGGCGAAATTGGGATGGCGTGACGCGCACCGCGGGATCGGGATTGCGCTGGCTCGGTGGACTGCTCGCGTTCCTCGCGCCGATCCTCGCCTGGGGACTTAGCGTGTTGGCCGTCGCACGTTCGCGCGGAACGCCGGAATACGCGGCGTACGTGCACGATCTTTTCTTCCGTCAGACCGCGGGCCGCTACGCGGGGTCGTGGTCGCATCCGCAGCCTTTCTACTATTACGTTCCGATCGTATTGTTCAACTGGTTCCCGATGTCGCTCGCGTACATCGCGGCGGTGCCGCGCTGGTGGCGCGATCTCAAAGCGGGAGAATCGCGCATCCTGCTGCCGCTCGGCTGGACTTTGCTGATTCTTGTCTTCTTCAGCATTCCAGTCGGCAAGCGCGATGTGTACTTGATGCCTGCGATTCCGATGGTCGCGCTCGCGATGGCGCCATATCTCGAAGAGATGTCTGCGACCCGTTGGCTACGCAACACGGCGTTTGCGATTGCAGCGATCGGCGGTGTCGCGATCATCGTTGCGGGCTTGTGGGCTTCGCTCGGTCACTCGCCCACAGCCGAGCGGTTCATCGAACAGCGCGAGCTCGAAGATCTCGGACCCATGGTGTGGGGCATGGTCATCGCGATCGGCGCCGCGTTCGTGCTTGCTGCGGCGTGGTTTCGCCCGCGGCGCGGCGTGCACGCTTTGCTGGCAGGCATTGGCGCGCTGTGGCTGATCTGGAGCTTCTGGTCGTATCCGCTGCTCAACGATTCGAGCTCCGCGAAGGGCGTGATGCGACACGCGCGCGAGCTTGCCGGTCCCGGCGTCGAAATCGGCCTGGTCGCGTGGAAAGAACAGAACCTGCTGATGGCCGATGGGCCCGTGCGTGATTTCGGCTTCGTCAATCCGTGGGACGAGCAGCTGCTGGAAGCGATGCAGTGGCAGGCCGAAAATCCGGCGCAGCGTACGATCTTCATCCTCGATGACGCGATGGGACGCTGCATCGATCGCCGCAAGGCGACGCTGGTCGGACACGCCAACCGTCGCGAATGGTGGCTGGTTCGTGCTGAGGCGATCGTTCCCGGCTGCGTGCCGGACGCAAGTGTCGACAAGGAGCAGCAAAAGCAGGATACGCCGGATCCGTGAGCTCGGCCGCTTCGCGTCAATCCCGATCCTGAATCGGCACCAGCCGTTCGAGCTGCGCGAGCATGCGTCGATACAGCCGTCGCGTGCGATAGCGGTTGATCGTGCGGCTCATCGACGACAGCGGGATCGCGTGCCTTTCGCCGAAGCCGTCGATCAGGACGAGGCGTGGGCCGCCGCGCGAATCGCTGCCGCAGACGATGTTCCATGCGTGCATGTCGCGGACGATCACGTTGGCGTCGAGCAGACCTTCGAGAAACACGTCGAGCGCTGCGTTGAGATCGGGTGTGAATCCGCTCTGCTCGTAGATCGCCGCCAGTGTCGGAGCGAGCGCGCCTTCGGCGCCGACCACTTTTTCTGAAACGAGACCGAGACCGAGGTCGGTTTCGATCACGCCGATCATTCGCGCGATCGGCGCGTCGACATGCGGAGCGCGCGCGCCTGCAGCGATGTATTCCTTCAGTTCGCGCAAATAACCGACGTAATGCCGCGCGCGCAGCACCCGCTTGAGCCAACGTCTCGGCGCGTTCCAGCGCGCAGCGCCCGCGTCCGCGCGCATGATCTTGATCAGCACGTCGTCGCGCCCGGGATGCTGGAACACATAACGCAAATGCCCGACGGCGAGCGGCGTCGCGCTCGCGAGCGCTAACGGTGCTGTCGATGCGGGAGGATCGGGCGACATTCGCTTGTGACGGATTCGTGACCGGCGGCCATCCTAACGCGTCATCCCCGAAACGGGCGCCCGTTGCTAGCATGGCTGTCGGAACGAACACCTTCGCCGGCCGATGACGACGCATGTCCTGCCCACCGATATCGATCGCGGGCGTCGCGCTTTCGCCTGGCTGATGCGGGTTGCGTTGATCGTGCTCGGCGCCGGCATCGGCGAGCGCGACCTGTCGCCTTCGCACGAGCCGCGCTTCACGCGGTTCGGACTGCTCGCATGGAAGGACCAGAGTCTCCTGATGCAGATCGCCCGGCGCGCGATTTTGGTTTCAGCAAGCCGTGGCAGGCGCAATTCGCGGCCGCCCGAAGCTGGCAGGACGAAGCGCCGGAGCGGCGCACGATCTTCATCCTCGAAAACGCGACGGACGGCTGCGAGGACAAATCGCGCGCCATCGACGTCGGCCGCGCGAACCGCCGCGAATGGTGGGGTATTAGGTGCGGATGCCGCGATTCCCGGCCGCATTCCGCAAGCGACGGGCGACGTCGAAGGAGACTAGGATGCATGGGACGCGCCGCCTTTTAGACGTCTTTCGGCGGCTTTAAGGTTCGCGTAAGGTTGCGCGGCTAGGCTTGCGCCAGGTTGCAAAACGACCCGTCGCGCACGTCACCTGGACATCGGATATCCATGCATGTTCTGCTCGTCGAAGACGATCCGTTGCTCGGCCGCGGTGTCGAGACGGCACTGCGCCGTTGGGGACACAGCACCGAATGGGCGCGCGACGGGAATGCAGCGCTCTCGCTCGCCGAGTGCGGCGATTTCGATCTGATCCTGCTCGATCTGGCGTTGCCCGGCGTTGATGGCCTGTCCGTGCTGCGCACGCTGCGGCGGCGCGGATTGCGCGTGCCGGTTCTGGTGACCACGGCGCGCGACGCCGTCGCCGACCGCATCGGCGGCCTCGATGAGGGCGCCGACGACTATCTCGTGAAACCGTTTCACCTCGATGAGTTGGCAGCGCGCGTGCGCGCATTGCAGCGGCGCGCGCAAGGCCTCGCGCACCGACTCGTCGAAGCCGGCTCGTTGACGCTCGATACCGTCGCCATGGAGGCGAACTGGTGCGGCAAGCCGCTTGAACTTTCGCGACGAGAATTCGCGGTCCTGCGCGCGCTCGCCGAACGCGCGGGCCGCGTAGTGGCAAGGGCGACGCTGGAGCGCGCGATGTACGGCTCCGACGTCGTCGAGAGCAACGCGCTCGAAGTGCATATTCATGCGCTGCGCCGCAAACTCTCACCGACGGCGATACGCACGGTGCGAGGTCTCGGCTATCTGCTCGTGCGCGACGGAGGCAATGATGCGGTCGCTTAACGCGCGCATCTGCACGCTCGTGCTGGCGTCGATCGCGCTGGTGCTGCTTCCGTTCGGCTTTTTGAGCTACGCCAAGATCATGGAGGAGGTCGACGAACTGAGCGACGCGCGCCTGGCAGAGAACGCGCGCACGATCGATCTGCTCGCGCTCGATACGAGCCGGGACGCGACGGCCGGCCATTCGCCGATCGACGTGGAGAACTGGCAGGGCCCGCGCGGCGGCCCGGTGTCGACCGTGCACGGACACAAATACGAAACGCAGATCGGTTTTCAGTATTGGACTTCCGGCAATCAGCTGCGCCTGACCTCGCACAATCTGCGCGAGGTTCCACTCGACGCTGCGCCCGCGGGATTCGCCGATATCGAGGTCGGCGGACGTCGCTGGCGCGTGTTCACGCTGCTCGGTTCTGATCGAGGCTGGGTACGTGTCGCCGAGCGTTACGACAGCCGCCGCGAGATCGGTCGCGCGCTCGCGCTGGAGAATGCGGCGCCGTTCGTGATCGGCGTGCCGCTGCTCGCGATTCTGGCCGGCGCCGCGGTGCGGCGTGGCCTGCGGCCTCTGCGCGAGCTTGCCGAACGGCTCACCGCGCGGCGTCCGGATGAAGCAGGCCCGGTCGGATTTGCCGATATTCCGCGCGAGATGGAACCGGTGGTCGCTTCGCTCAATGTGCTGTTGAGGCGGCTGCGCACGCTGCTCGAACACGAGCGCCAGTTCACTGCGGACGCGGCGCACGAGTTGCGCACGCCGCTCGCGGGTGCGGTCGTGCATATCGAAAACGCGATGGCCGAGCGTGATCCTGCGATTGCGCGGCGTGCGCTCGCCGAAGCGCGCGACAGCATTGCCGGTCTCAGCCGCACCGTGAACCAGATGCTCGAACTCGCGCGTTGGGACGCAGGTCCAACGCAGCCGGCCGTGCAGATGGTCGATCTTACGGAATGCGTGTACGCGGAATTGCAGGAGATCGGCGCAGCCGCGGCCGACAAGGACCTCGAGATCGTCGTGAATGCCGATCCGGCAGCGCCGCGCCTTCAGGGCTGGCGGCCGGGATTGCACGTGCTGATCAAGAATCTCGTCGAGAACGCGATCCATCACAGTCCGCACGGCGGCCGCATCGATATCGGCATTCTGACGCGCGACGGCGGCACGGTGCTCGCGGTCGGTGACGAGGGCGAAGGCATCGCGCCCGATCAGCGCGATGCGATGCTGGCGCGTTTTCGGCGCGGCGCAGACAGCAACGAAGGCAGCGGACTCGGACTCGCGATCGTCGCGCGCATTGCGGAAGTGCACGGCGCCAAGATCGTGCTCGAGAATTCGGCGCGCGGTGGGCTGGTCGTCGAAGTCGCGTTTCCGCGCGGGCCGCTCCAGGTCTGAATCCGCGAGGAAACTTGCGATTCAACCCAGCTCGTCGATGTTGCGCGGCCAATCGTCATGCAGCAGCCGCGACAACGCGCGGTCGGCAAGGATTCGCCCGCCGGTCTGGCAACGCGCGCAATAATTGGTTTCATTGTCCGCGTAGACGATGCGCTGTACCGGCGCGCGGCACACGGGACATGGCTTGCCGTAACGACCGTGCACGGCCATTGCGTCGTGAAACGCCGTGACTTTCTCCGGAAACTTTCCTTGAGTCTGCTCTTCGAGCCGCGCAATCCACGCGGCGAGCGTCGTGCGAGTCGCGGCGAGAAGGGCAGCAGCATCCGCGTCGGAAAGCTTCGAGGTCAGCGCGAGCGGCGACAGCTTCGCCGCATGCAGGATCTCATCGGAATACGCGTTGCCGATGCCGCTGAAGATGTGCGGATCGGTCAGCGCGCGTTTGAGCGTGTGATTGCTCGCGCGCAGCGTGCGCGCGAACGTTGCGGCGTCCATCGACATCGCGTCGAGACCGCCGGGATCGAGCGCACGCAGAGCGGATTCGCCTTCGATCAAGTGCAGCGAAGCGCGCCGCTTGCTGCCCGCTTCGGTGAGATACAGATGGCCGTTGTCGAATTCGAACACGGCCAGCGTATTGCGCGGCTCGCGCGCGGCGTTGGCGTCGCGCCAGTGCAGCCGGCCGGCGATCATCAGATGCACGACCAGAAACAGGCCGTCTTCAAGACCAATTGCGATGCGTTTGCCGAGGCGACGCAGATCGACGACGCGGTGGCCGGCGACGCTGCCGATCGGCGGCACCGCGGTGCGCAGCAGGAACGGGCTTTTCAGGCGCACGCGCGCGAGCGCATGCCCCTCGATGCGTGCGCGCAGGCTCTTGAGATAGACCTCGATATCCGGAAGCTCGGGCATGTTCCATATTCCGCCGGCGCAAGATCAGTCGGATTCTGCTCCGCAGGCGAGCGCCATCATGTCAGCATACGCGCGGAAAACGCCGCATGACCAAGCCCGCGAGGCGACAATCAGCGGCAACCCCGTTGCGACGCTAACGCCGTCCGCCGACTTCGTCGATGTGGCGCAGCATGTCCGCTGGATCCTCGAAGACGCGGTAGGAGCCCGCGCGCTCGAGCTCTTCGGTCGCGTAGCCGCCCGAAAGCAAGCCGATGCCGAGAGCGCGCGCGCGTCGTGCCGCGAGCATGTCCCAGACGCTGTCGCCGACGACGGTCGAGGTTTCGATCGCGACATCGAGCTTGCGCGCGGCGGCGATGAAAAGATCCGGATCGGGTTTCGCGTAACGCACCTGGTCGCGCGTCACGATCGGCACGCGTTCGAAATCGACGCCCAAGGTTTCCAGCACGGGCCGCGCCGTTTCCATGCGGCCGCTGGTCGCAATCGCCCAGGGAATGCGCGCATCCGTGAGATACGCGATGAGCTCACGCGCGCCAGGCAGCGGGCGAATCGAGCGTGATCGACGGTTATACGCCTCCGCGTGTGCGCGCCGCAGCCGTTCCGCGCGCGCGGCATCGATGTCGAAGCCGCTCTCGCGCAGCAGAATGTTCGCCATCAGGCCGCCGCTCATGCCGATCTTGCGATGGATGCGCCACACCGAGAGCGGGATGTGTTCGCTCTCGAGGGCTTCCTGCCAGGCGAGCACGTGCTGGTAGACGCTGTCGACCAGCGTCCCATCGAGATCAAACAGAAATGCCGTATGCGCGCAGCTCATGACGGACTCGACGAAGACGTGCCATCGACATGGTAACCGCAGAACGGACCGCAATGCGCCACGTTGGGTTACGCTCCATATCGGGCCTTCTGGGGTTCGAATGATGCGTGACATCGCCGGCGGTCACCTGCGTGGCGTGCTGAGCATGGTGCTGGCGGTCGCCGCGTTCAGTCTGATGGATGCCAGCATGAAGATCCTGGCGCCGCACTATCCGTCGATGCAGGTCGCTGCGATGCGCGGCGTCGCATCGCTCCCGCTCGTCGTCGCATGGGCACTGGTCGATGGCGGACCTGGGCAACTCTTTCGCATTCGCTGGCCATTGCATCTGCTGCGCGGTGTGCTGTCGGTCGTGATGCTGGTCGCATTCGTGTACGGGCTGAGACATCTGCCGCTGGCCGAAACGTATTCGTTGTTCTTCGTCGCGCCGCTGATGATCACCGCGCTCGCGGTGCCGATCCTTGGCGAGCGCGTGAGCTGGAAGCGTTGGGCCGCGATCATCGTCGGACTCTGCGGAACGGTGATCGTGCTGCGCCCAACCGGCAGCGGGATGTTCTCGCTCGGCGGCCTCGCGGTGCTCGTGTCGGCGGCGGGTTATGCGCTGTCCGCGATCACCGTGCGCGTGTTGGGGCGCACCGATTCGACGCAGAGCATGGTGGTCTGGATGCTGGCGATGCTGAGCGTGTTTTCGCTCGCGCTGGCATGGCCCGATTGGGTGGCGATCGATCCTGCGCACTGGAAACCGCTCGCGGTGCTCGCGCTGACTGGCGCGATCGGCCAGTGGGGCATCACCGAAGCGTTTCGCCGCGCGCCGGCGTCCGTTGTCGCTCCGCTCGAGTATACGGCGCTCGTCTGGGGACTCGCACTCGACTGGTTCCTGTGGGGCACGCTGCCCGATGCCTGGATGCTCGCCGGCGCGGGCGTGATCGTGCTGTGCGGCCTCTATCTGTTGCGCGGCGAGCGCGTGCATGTTGAAGCGGAGCATCCTTAGTTTCGCCGCGGCGCAGGGGGCACGAGACTTGCGCCGCTCGCCAGCACCGTCCGCATGGATGCGCTGGTCAACTCGATCGCGTTCGGAGGCACCGAAGTGTCGCGCGACCTCATCGTCGAATTCCGCAGTCGCGCGCCGGATTACCTCGCGCGCATCGGCGTCGCGTATCGCGAAGACAAGAAGCTCAAGCTCGCGCTCTCGGTGGTCACGGTCGCGAGCCAGTACTTCCAGGATTCGAACCTGCCGATCGCGACGCCGGATGCGCCGAACTACATCCCGGCGAAGGTGCCGTCCTACACCGTCGCGGATTTCTCGGCCGACTGGTGGGTGCTGCCAGAGGTGCGCCTGCTCGGCGGCGTTTCGAACATGTTCGATCGCAAGTACTACAACCGCGTGTTTTCGAGCGGCATCGATCCCGCGCTGGGCCGCACGTTCTACGTCGGCGCGGCGTACGAGTTCTGAAGGCGGTTAGCGGACGGCCGGCACGTTCCGGTCGTCCGCTTTTTCCGCGAGACAACCGGCCCGCGTTACACTCGGCGTACGCCAACCGACGACGCCGACCGTGGATCCCGCCGCCGATACGCCCGCATCACCCGCCGAAATCGTCCTGCTCGACGCGACCGAGGCACGCATTCTCGGCTGCCTGATCGAAAAGGCCGCGATTACGCCCGAGGTCTATCCGCTGACCGTCAACGCGATCGTCGCCGCGTGCAACCAGAAGACCAGCCGCGAGCCGGTCATGCATCTCGAGACCGGCGCGGTCGCCCATACGTTGCGCCGGATGGAAGACAGCGGGCTGGTCAAGGTGGCGCCCGCATCGCAGCGTGCGATTCGCTACGAACACCGTTTCGACGCGATCTACGGCGTCACTGCGCGACAGCGCGCACTGCTTTGCGCGCTGTTGCTGCGCGGTCCGCAGACGCTGGTGGAACTGCACACGCGCACGGAACGGATCGCCGATTTTCCGGCCATCGACGACGTGCGCGACTCGCTCGACCGCCTGATGCAACGCGAGCCGACGCTGATCGTGCGTATACCGCGCGGCCCTGGCCAGCGCGAAGATCGTTATATGCATCTGCTGTCCGGACCGATCGATATCGCGTCGACCGCGCTCGCGTCGGGTCAGCGCGTCCCCCCGCCACGCGCGAACCTGGTCGAAGAGAGGCTCGAACAACTCGAAAACGAAGTCGCCTCGCTGAAACACGCGCTCGAAGCGCTGCGCGCGCGCGTCGAAAGCGGCAGCTCGAGTTAGAGCCGCCCGTGCGCGTGCTCGCCGCGTTCGCTTTGCTCGCGTCGATATCGCTGACGTCCGCGGTCGCCGCCGCCGCGACGCCCGTGGAATCGGCGACCGAAATCGGCACGCTCGACGGCGCCGCGTATCGCATCGACGTTCCGGCGCGCTGGAATCGCGGGCTCGTCGTGTTCTTCCATGGTTATTCGGTCACGCCCGTCACGTTCGAAAAAGGCGAGCGCATCTCACCGATGTTCGACGGCATGCTCGCGCGCGGCTTCGCGGTGATCCAGTCCGCATATTCGGCCACCGGATGGGCGGTCGAAGAAGGCGCCGCGGATACCGATCGTTTGCGCAAGGCGTTCATCGCGAAACACGGACAACCGAAGGAAACCTTCGTCAGCGGCATGTCGATGGGCGGCACGCTGACCGTGATGGCCATCGAAAGCCAACCCGATGTCTATTCGGGCGCGTTATCGCTGTGCGGCGCGATCGAGCCGAGCGATCGCTTGATGCAACGCGATTTCGCTTTGCGCGCTGCGTTCGACCATTATTTTCCAGACATCCTGGGTCCACTCGTGCCGGTGGCTGCGGATTTCATGCCGACCGATGCCTTGATCACGAAGGTTGCAGCGGCGATGAAGTCGAATCCTGCCGGAACGCGCGCGCTGCTGTCGTACTACGGCGTCGGCGACGCCGCGACATTGGCGGACGTGATGGTGTTCAACACGTTCGAAATCAAGGAAATGCAGCAGCGCGCACGTGGCAATCCGTTCGGTAACGCCGATCTCATCTACACAGGCTCCGGCGACGATTTCGCGCTCAACGCGGGCGTTCACCGCTATCGGGCGGAAACGGATGCCGTGCGGCGCATGGCGCGCTTCTACACGCCGACCGGCAAGCTCACGCGACCGATGCTCGCGCTGCACGACACCGGCGATCCGCTGGTACCGGCTTCGACGGCGTACGAGTACGCGCTGCTGGCACAGCGGGCCGGACACGGCGAGAATTTCGTGCAGCAGTTCGTCAACAGGCAGGGCCATTGCGTCTTCACGCCGGACGAAATCGATCGCGCGTTCGGCGAGCTGCTCGACTGGGTTCACGCAGGGCGTCGTCCGAAATCCGGAAAGCTCGACTGACATCGCGTTGCAATAGTTCCGCGACGATCGGCGGAGCGGCTGTTCGGCGAGCTGACAGCGAAATACAGCCACGGTCACGCCGGCTGCTAGAATTCCGCGCCCACATCGAGGACACAGGCGTGACAACGGAAGGATTCCGACGTCTGGCGCTGGCACTTCCGGAAGCGCTCGAAAGCGCGCACATGGGCCATCCGGATTTCCGCGTCAATGGGCGCATCTTCGCCACACTCGGCTATCCGGATGCGGGCTTCGGCATGGTCAAATTGACGAGCCTGCAGCAGCAGCTCTTCGTGCGCGTCGCGCCGGAAGTTTTCGCACCGGCGAAGGGGGCGTGGGGAACGCGCGGCAGCACGACCGTGCGCCTTGCACGCGCATCGGCCGCGACATTGCGCGACGCGCTCGCTGCCGCGTGGCGCAACGTCGCACCGAAGCGGCTCGCGGCCATGCTCGACTGAGCACGAAAATCGTATCGACGACGCAAGCGGAGAACGTGCACGACATGGCCGGCAAGGCGGACTCGCTGAAAACGATCTTCTACGCACTCGGCGCCAATTTCGCGATCTTCGTTGCCAAGCTCGGCGCGGCGATCGTGACGGGTTCGGGTGCGATGGCTGCCGAAGCCGTGCACTCGCTGGCCGATTGCGGCAATCAGGGGCTGCTTCTGATCGGCATAAGAAGCGCGAAGGCGCCGCCGTCGCCGGACCATCCGCTGGGGCAGGGCAAGGCGGTGTATTTCTGGTCGTTCCTCGTCGCGCTGATGCTGTTCAGCGTCGGCGGTGCGTTCTCGGTCTACGAAGGCGTGCACAAGCTCGGGCATCCCGAGCCACTGCGCCGGCCATGGATCGCGATCGGCGTGCTCGCATTCGGCATGGTCGCCGAAAGTTTCTCGATGTGGGGTTGCCTGCGAGAGGTGAACAAGGCGCGCGGCCGGCGCGGACTCTGGCGCTGGTTCCGCGAAAGCCGACAGAGCGAGCTGATCGTGGTCTTCGGCGAAGATTTCGCCGCGCTCCTCGGACTCGTTTTTGCGCTCGGCGCCGTGCTGTTGACGATGGTGACCGGCGAACCGATGTTCGACGCGATCGGCACGATCGCCATCGGTGTGCTGCTCATCGTCGTCGCGGTGTTCATCGGCGTCGAAGTCAAGGGACTGCTGATCGGCCAAAGCGCGGATCCCGAGCTCCGGCAGGAGATCCACGCGTTTATCGAGCAACGCCCGGAAGTCGTCCGCGTGTTCAACTTGGTCACGCTGCAGCTCGGTCCCGACGTGATGGTGTCGGTGAAGGCGGAAATGCGGGGTGACGCGTCGGTATCCGATGCGATCGATGCGACCAACGCGATCGAGCGCGATCTCAAGGCGCGCTTTCCTGAAATCCGCTGGTCTTTCTTCGAGCACGACATCGCGGACTGAGCCGCGCCACATGTCCATCCCATCGACCACATCCCATCGACGCCGCGCACTGTTCTGGTTCGCCTACGCAGCGGCGTGGATCGCGATCGGCGCATGGCTCGGCCTTAACGTCGTCATCGGCCGTCGCAACGGCGGCATGCCGATCGCCGCGTGGGAACCGTTGACCTGGGAGCTGAGCAGTTCGGTCGTCATGGGCGTGCTTGCCGTCGCCGTGTATTACTTCGAGCGGCGCTGGCCGTTGTCGGGTCCGCACTGGTTGCGTCGGCTGCCGATTCACGTGCCGGCCGCGATCGTTTTTTCGCTGGTGCATACGCTCGGCATGGTCAGCATCCGACACATCGTCTACTCCGCAGCCGGAAGCCATTACGATTTCGGCGATCCATGGCTCGGTTTCGCCTACGAGCTGCAAAAGGATCTGATCACCTACGCGGTGATCGTCACCGTCTGCGTTGCGATTCGTGCCGTGCGCGCGCGTCGCGAGCGCGAACTTGCGGTGATCCAACTGGAACGCGATCTCAGCGAGGCGCGCCTCGCCCAATTGACCGCGCAGATCGAGCCGCATTTCGTCTTCAATACGCTCAACGCAATCTCCAATCGGATGCACGAGGACGTCGACGCCGCGGACCGGATGATTTCCGCGTTTGCCGAGCTGCTGCGCGCCGCGTTGGCCGAATCGGGCAGCGCGCACATACGCGTCGGCGACGACGTGCTCTGGCTCGAGCGCTACTTCGAATTGATGCGTGAGCGTTTCCGCGGCCAGGTGGAGACGAGCATCACGCTCGATCCGGCCGCGCGCGACGCGCGCATTCCGCGGCTGATGCTGCAGCCGCTGGTCGAGAACGCGTTTGCGCACGGACTCACGTCAGGACGCGGGCGCGTCAACGTGCGCATCCGTGCGGAGGGCGATTCGCTTGTCTGCACGGTCGACGACGACGGCGTCGGCCTGAAACGCGATTTCAAGCCCGGCATCGGCTTGGCGAACGTGCGCCATCGGCTCGATCTGCTTTACGCCGATCGCCATCGTTTCGATATCTCGCCGTGTCCGGGCGGCGGCACTCGCGTCGAGATCGAGCTGCCGCTGGCGCGCCATGCCTGAGATTCGCGCCGTCATCGTCGAGGATGAGCCCCCCGCGCGCGCGAAGTTGCGGCGCTTGTTGTCGGAACACGCGGCTTACCGCGTTGTCGCGGAGACGGACAACGTATCGGATGCACTCGCAGCGTTGCGCGCTCACAGACCCGATCTGCTGTTTCTCGACATCAAACTCGGCGCCGAGAGCGGATTCGATGTGCTGGCGCGGTCGGCGCCGCCGTATCCGCTGATCGTGTTCACGACCGCGTTCCACCAACACGCGCTGCGTGCGTTCGAGTTCGCCGCGCTGGATTATCTTTTGAAACCGTTCGATCGCGAGCGATTCGCGCGCACGCTGCGACGCGTCGAAGAACGCCTGACCGAACACGACGCCGATGCCGGCGAGGAACGCCTGCGCCGTCTTTCCGCCGAACTCGGACACACGCCGCGGCTGAGCCGAATCGTCGTTCACGAACGCGGGCGCTCGCTGATCGTGCCGATCGCCGAGGTTTCGCGCCTGAGCGCGTTCGGCAACTACGTCGAAGTGCACACGAGCGCGCGCCGCCACCTTGTGCGCGCGACGCTTTCGAGACTCGCACAACGCCTCGATCCGGCGGAATTCCTGCGCGTGCATCGCTCGCATCTGGTACGCGCCGACGCGATCGCCGAGGTGGCGCCGTGGGCGCACGGCGATCTGAAGCTCCGGCTCAAGGACGGCAGCGAGTTGATGCTCAGCCGCCGCTATCGGAGCCTGCTCCCGGGCAACTGGCGCGAGAACTGACCGTGTCTTGCCGCGCTTTGCCCGCTGCCATCGCAGCACATGTCCGGGTTTGCCGCTCATCCGCGTAATCAAGGCGATACGGCGCCAGAGTTCGAATCGGCAGACGGCGCCGAATGCCGGCAGCCGCCGCGCGGACCGATCCGACCGCCGGTCAAGGGGAGCAGTGAAAACCGAGCCCATCAATCCCGGCGAGTTCACGCAGCTTCTGCTGGCGACGCGCGCTGGAGACAACGCGTCGTGGAGCAGTCTGATGCGCCTGGTTTACGGCGATTTGCGCCGGCTCGCGCGCCGTCACGTGACGTCGATTGCCGATGCGAACACGCTCGGGACGACGGGACTGGTCAACGAATGTTACCTGCGCCTGGTCGGACCGGCGCGCGCCAGTGTCGAGAACCGGCGGCATTTCCTCAATCTAGCCAGCCGCGTGATGCGTCAGGTGCTGTGCGATTACGCGCGCGAGCGTCTTTCCGAAAAACGCGGCGGATCGCAGCGGCGCGAAGATCTCGCCGCGGTCGATGCGGAGGAATGGGCCGAGACCGAGCAGCTGGTCATGCTGGATGACGCTTTGCGCGCACTCGAGCAGGAGAACGAGCGGCTGGCGCGCGTGTTCGAATGCCGTTACTTCGCCGGACTCAGCGACGAGGAAGCCGCCGAAACGCTGGATCTTTCCCTGCGCACGGTACAACGCGACTGGCACGACGCCCGCACGTGGCTCGCTGCGCGTTTGATGTGAAGCGCGGCTTCGGAAGCGCGCTTTCGCTCAGAGTCGAGCCGCCGAAAATCAGTCCGTGATCGCGGCGTTGTGATAGACATCCTGGATGTCGTCGAGCTCTTCGAGCCACGCGATCAGGTCGCGCAGGGTTTCGCCGGTTTCACCGGCGACGGCGACGCGATTCTCCGGACGCATCACGACATCGGCGCGTATCGCTTCGAATCCCGCGCCGACGAGCGCTTTCTTGACCGCCTCGAACGTTTCCGGCGTCGACAGCACGAGCGTCTCGCCGCCGTCGCTCTGCACATCGTCGGCGCCGGCGTCGAGCGCGATTTCCAGCACTTTGTCTTCGCTTCCCGAAACGGACGTGTCGACGACGATTTCGCCGATCTTCTTGAACTGGAACGCGACCGATCCGCTGGTGCCGAGATTGCCGCCGTGCTTGGTCAGCGCGTGGCGCACGTCGGCGACAGTGCGTTGCGCGTTGTCGGTCATCGCGTCGATGATCAGCGCGACGCCGCCCGGGCCGTAGCCTTCGTAGCGCAGCTCCTGCATGTTGTCGGCGCCCTCGGCGCCCGATCCGCGCCGGACCGCGCGCTCGATCGTGTCCTTGGACATGTTCGCCGACAATGCCTTGTCGATGCCCATGCGCAGGCGCGCGTTCGTCGCGGGATCGCCTCCGTTGCGCGCCGCGATGGTGATTTCGCGGATCAGTTTGGTGAACACCTTGCCGCGGCGGGCGTCTTCGGCGTTCTTTCGATTTTCGATGCTCGGGCCTCTGCCCATGTTGAAATCCCTGGATTTTCAATGAATCGCGCGTTCCGGCCGGCACGCGAGGGTGCGAAGGATACTTCGGCGGCGCGTCGAGCGCATCAGAGCGGCTGGCTTCGAACGCGAAACGCATCCGCGTTGCGCTGTGAGGCGGGCGGCGGTCTGACGAATCGCCTGGCGGCCCGCCGCGAACCGGCCTCGCGGTCTATGCCGCCGCCGAGTCGCGCCGCGCGAGCATTTTCTCCAGGCGGATGAAGCGCTCGAGCATCTCCGTATAGATGCGATCGGTTTTCTCGTGCAGATGGGCCACTTCGAGCTCGGCCTTGATGTTGACCTCGTATTCGATGTTCGAACGCACGCGGTCCTTCTCGGCTTGGCGGTTCTGGCTGATCAGCACGAAGCACGACAGGAAGATCGCTTCGAGCGAAACGATCATCGTCAACAGGCCGAACGGATACGGATCGAACACCGGCACGCCGAGCGGCAGCGTGTTGACCGCGATCCAGCCGCCGAACCAGATCGTCGTGATCGCGAGAAACCACATGCTGCCGCTGAACCACGAAATCCAGTCGACCGTGCGCTGAAGGACGCTGAGATTTTCTTCGGCTTCCTCATTCGCGTTGCGCGATACGCGCGTGCGCAGAAGCTCATCCGCCTTGCGCGTCATGCGACCGAGCGCCGCAAGCAGACGCAACGCCACCTTCGGACTGCTCTCGAACAGCAGCAATAGGTCGTCGCGATCGAGTTCGAGCAATGCGGTGTCGGCCATCGCGATCGCGGTCGCCGTGCGCGGACTGCGATCGAGCAGGGCGAGCTCGCCGAAGACCTCGCCGGCACCGACCATCGCGAGTGGAATCCGCTGGCCGGCCGTGTCCTTGATGAAAAGTTCGACCTCGCCGGAGCGCACGACGTACAACGATTCGCCGGGCTCGCCGGCGTTGAACAGCGTCTCGCCGGCCAGGAGGCTCAATTCATCGATCAAACCAGCGAGACGGATGCGATCGTCGTCGTTCAGGTGCTCGAAGAGCTCGACCTCGGCGAGCATCCCGGCGTCACACGGCATGGCGCATCTCCACACACGATTTCGGCCGATTCTACGCCGAATCGTCTCCGCCGAATCCGAACACGCCTCGCTGCTATCGCGCGTCAGCGTTCCTGATCGGTCGGCCGCATCAGGATCTCATTGATGCATACGTGCGGCGGCTGCGTCACGCAGAACAGGATCGCGCGCGCGACGTCGTCCGATTGGAGCTGACGCAACGAATTGGCCCAGTCGTTGATCGCCTTCTGCGTCGCCTCATGACCGATATGTTCGCGCAGTTCGGTTTCGACCACGCCCGGCTCGACGACACTGATGCGAATGCGGTCGCGATAGATTTCCTTGCGCAGCGATTCGGAGAACGCGACGACGCCGAACTTCGTGGCGCAATAGGCCGCTCCCATCGGCGTCGCGATACGCCCGGCCGTCGATGCAATGTTCACGATATGCCCGTCGCGACGATCGCGCATGCCGGGCAGCGCCGCCTGCGTCGCCGCGATGAGGCCGAGCACGTTGATCTCGAACATGTGCCGCCAGCGTGCGAGATCGGCCTCGATCACCGGTTCGAGATACATGACGCCCGCGTTGTTGACGAGGATGTCCAGACGGCCGAACGCCTTTTCGGTTTCGCGCACGGCACGCTGCGCTTGGGCTTCGACGCCGAAATCCGCTTCGACCACCAGCGCCTCGCCGCCGTGCTCGCGTATCCGTTGCGCGACGCTCTCGAGCCGGTCGCGACGTCGCGCGGCAACAGCCACGCGGGCGCCGGCTTCGGCGAGCCGGAACGCCGTGGCTTCGCCGATGCCCGACGAAGCGCCGGTGACGAGTGCGACGCGATCTTTCAATTCTCTGCTCATCGTTCGTTGTTCCTTCTGCTGATTTCGGCTCGGCGCCGCGCGTCAACTTTGCGACGCTGGTCGCATCCGGCGCGCAATCGCCTTGCAACGCACGTGCTGCGGCGCGACTCTTCCGGCATGCCGCGCCGCGCATTGCCAGAATGTTTCCTAGCGTTCCTTGTGTTGGCCGCCGCCGGCAATGGCCGTGCGCAGGCGACATTCGACTGTACCGCACCATCCGCACCCGATGTCAGCGGCGCCGTGGTGCTCGGCAACGGCGCGCCGGGCAGCGTGAGCACGACGATGATCCAGCAGGCGCTCGATGCCGGCGGGCCCATCCGTATCGATGTCGGCCACGGCACGATCGCCGTCGATACGACGCTCGCGGTCACGCGCGATGCGATTCTCGATCTCGGCGGCGCGACATTGTCGGGCGGCGGCGCTCGCCGCGTGATCGAAGTCAGCAATCCTGCCAACCTCACGTACACGTTCGTGCTGCAGCACGGATCGATCATCGCCGGTAGCACGCCATCGGGAAGCGGGGCTGCGATCTACAAAGCGACCGGCGGTCCGTGGCAGGTCGTCACGCTTCAAATCTTCGGCGTCGACTTCAGCGACAACCACGCGATCGCCGTCGCACAAGACGACGGTGGCGGCGCGATTTATGTCGTCGGCGCGGCGGAGCTCGCGGTCGTCGGTTCCACGTTCACGAACAACTCGGGCGCGAACGGCGGCGCGCTGTATTCGCTCGGCTCCCAGCGGGTGAATGTCTACGACAGCGTGTTCACGGCCAACAGCGCGAGCGGCTCCGGCGGCAATCCCGGCAACGGCGGAAACGGCGGCGCCATCGGCGTCGACGGCGATGCACGAAACGTGAACCTGTGTCGCGTGCGGCTCATCGAAAATCAGGCGAATGCGTTCGGCGGCGGACTTTTCACCGTAACCTACAGTGCGGCGTCGTTTACGCGCATTCAGGATTCGACGCTTCAGGCAAACGCGAGCCTCGCAAGCGACAAGCTCGCCGGCGGCGCGTACATCCAGGGCAGCCCGATTGAAATCTCCGGCAGCACGTTCCGCGACAACGCCGCGAACGGGTACTCGGGTCTCGCGCTGTTCGGGTACGGCGGCGTCCTCGAAGGAACCATCGTCAACTCGACGTTCGTCGGCAACATCGCGCGCACCGGACTTGGCGGCGCCATATCGATCCAGGCAGCGACGGCGCTCACGCTGCAGAACGTGACGATCGCGAACAACCTCGCCGAGTGCGGTGGCTGTTTCGCGGCCGGCATCGCCAACGATACCGGCGCTGCGCTCACGCTCAACAACGTGATCTTCGAGAACAACATCGGCGGCAATGTCTACAACCCGTGGGCGATCCTGCATCCCGCGGCGGCCGGCGCGGCGAATCTCGAATGGCCCGCGTCGCGCGCCGACGGTCAGAACGAAGCCGCCGTTTCGCCCGGAACGACGTTCGCAAGCGCCGGCCTCGCCGATCCCGCCGACAACGGCGGCCCGACTGAAACGATGGCGATCGCGCCGGGCAGTCCGGCGCTCGATGCCGGTACCGCGACCGGCGCGCCCGCGACGGATCAGCGCGGGTACGCGCGTGTCGGCGCTGTCGACGTCGGCGCGTTCGAATGGCAGGGCGATGCGATCTTCGCCGACGGATTCGACGGCTGACCGCGCGCGGCTCAGCGCATCAGCAGCGCAAAAATCATGTACGCGATCAGCGCCACCTGGATCGCGTAGAACAAGCCGCGCAGAGCGATCTGCGCAAGGGAAGTTCCGCTGATATGGACGAGACTTTGCGCTAGCCGCGCATAAAGCACATACGCGGCGAGCGAATCGACGATGGCGATCTTGCCGATCAACGCTGCTACACAGACGACGGCTGCGAACACCGCGAAATTCTCGGTGCAGTTGAGGTGCGCATGCTTCATGCGCAGCAGCAGCGGCGGATCGTCGACCGGCTTGCCGCGCTCCCACGCATCGGCGCGTTTCTTTCCGCTGGCGATCAGCGGCACGCGGATGCCCGCATAGATCGTGGGAAGCAGCAGTGTCCACGCTGCGTAGAGAAGCACGGCGGTGAATGCGGTCATCGAATCGCCCGTGGTGCGTGGCGCGCGCGCATCGCGCGTGCGCTCGAAACGAACTCGGCAGCTAGGCGGCCGCAGTCGCGGTTCTCGCTGCCAGCCGGCGCCGGAACTGGCCACGCAACAGCCAGAGACTCGTGAGCGCCTGCAACGTGACCGTTGCGACCGAGAGGAACCACAACTGCTTGAGCTCGAAGCCGGTCCGCGTCGAAAGCCAGATTGCCGGAATCGCGAACGTGAGAAGACGCGTCGCACTGCTGAACAGCGCCGGCAACGTGTTGCCGAGCGCCTGGAACATGCCGGAGCAGGTGAAGATGATGCCCTGCGCGACGAAATTCCACGAAATGATGTGGAGGAACGTCGCGGCGACGATCAGCACGGCCGGATCCTGCGTGAAGAAGTGCACGAACCACTCGGGTTTGATCTGGCAGATCAGCGTCATCATCAACATGATCGCGCTGCCAAGGAGCACGGCCGAGCGAAACGTCTCGCGCACGCGATCGTGATGTCCGCCGCCCACGTTCTGTCCGGCGATCGGCGCCGTCGCGAACGCGACCGCCATCGCCGGCAGGAAAATCGCCTGCATGACGCGCGAGCCGACGCCGAAACCGGCCTGCGCCGCCGCGCCGAAATGGCGGATCACCCAATAGATCACCGCGAGATAGCAGAACATCAGCGCGAACTCGCCGCCCGGTGGAAGGCCGATGCGCAGGATGCGTTTCCATACGGCCGGACGCGCGCCGAACAGGCGTACGTCGAAGCCGACGTATTTCTCGAGCTTGTGGAAGTAGATTCCCATCAGGATCACGCCGAACGCGATCGAGATCGATGTCGCAAGACCGGCGCCGGCGATGCCGAGCGGATGGTGCGTTCCCCAGCCTGCGATCAAGACCGGTGCGAGCGCCGCGTTCAACAAAACCGTCACCATCTGCACCAGCAAGGCGGGCTTGTTGATGCCCGTGCCGCGCAGCGCGGCGCCCATCGCGACGAGCGCGAACTGCAACGCGAGGCCCGGGAAGAACCAGCGCAGATATTCTGCGCCCGCGGCAGCGGTGTTCGCATCGGCGCCGACGCTGCGCATGTACGGCCCGATCAGCGCGTAGCCACCAATCAGGGTGACGATGCCGGCGATCAGCGCGAGCATCAAACTCTGATTGAACACGAGGTTCGCATCGGCCTGATCCTTGCGCCCGCTCGCCTGCGCGATGAGCGCCATCGTGCCGACGGCGAGCACCTGCGTCGCGGCCATCACGATGAACTGCAGGTTGCCCGCCGTGCTGACGCCGGCGATCGCGGCGTCGCCGAGTTGCGCGACGAAGTAAAGATCGACCAGCACGTACAGCGTCTGAAACAACATGCCGATCGCGATCGGCGCGGACATCCGCACCAGATGGCCGGCGATGGGTCCTTGAGTCATATCCTGCATGGGCGAATGCCTCGGAGCGCGCGAAGTCGGATGCGGATTCTGCCCCGATCGCGGCGTTTCGTCTTGGATTTTTTCGCAGGCCGATATGCGCGATAATGGTACGCGCCCGGAAGATCTCGCTTGTACGTCCGCGATCGCCGTTTTCCCGCCGATTGCGGATCATGCTGCAGCGACTGAGCGATTCCGGCACGCGCGGTCCGCGCCGCCGATCGGCTACAATTGGATTCCGCTCGTTTCGGTACTCCCATGATTGCGTTCAGGAATTTCGCCCTGCGGCGCGGCGAACGCCTGCTGCTGTCCAACGTCGATCTCGCGCTGCACGCCGGCGCGCGGGTTGGCGTGGTCGGCCGCAATGGCTGCGGCAAGTCGAGCCTGTTCGCGGCGATTCAGGGCGAGATCGAGCCGGATCACGGCGATCTCGATCTGCCTTCACGCGTGCGCATCGCGAGCGTCGCGCAGGAAACGCCGTCGCTGCCGGATGCCGCGATCGACTTCGTCGTTTCGGGCGATACCGAAGTGCACGCGATTCTCCAGGCCGAAGCCGCCGCGACCGCCGCCGAGGATTGGGACGCCGTCGCCGCGGCGCATCAGAAGATGGCCGACATCAACGGCTACGATGCGGAAGCGCGCGCGGGGAAGTTGCTGCACGGACTCGGCTTTCGTTCGGAAACGCATCGCATGCCGGTCTCGGACTTTTCCGGCGGCTGGCGCGTCCGTCTCAATCTCGCGCGTGCGCTGATGATGCCGTCGGATCTGCTGCTGCTCGACGAGCCGACCAATCACCTCGATCTCGATGCGGTGCTCTGGCTCGAGCAATGGCTGCTGAAATACCCCGGCATGCTGTTGCTGATTTCGCACGATCGCGAATTCCTCGACGGCGTGGCGACGCACATCCTGCATCTGCATGACGGTCGCGCGAAGCTCTACACCGGCGACTACACCAGTTTCGAGCATCAGCGCTCCGAGCAGCTGCACCAGCAGCAGATCGCGTTCGAGAAGGAGCAGGTCGAGCGCGCGCACCTGCAGGCGTTCATCGATCGCTTCAAGGCGAAAGCGAGCAAGGCCAAGCAGGCGCAATCGCGCATGAAGCGCCTGGCCAAACTGCCCGGCACCGAAGCGGTGCGCGCGGAGCGGCAGATCCATATCAACTTCGCCGATCCGGTCAAGCTGCCGCATTCGCTGCTGCGGCTGAACCATGTCGAAGCCGGTTATGTGGTCGACGCCTTGCCGCAGGGTGCCACCAAGGTCGAGGCCTCGGCGTTGCACGACATCGACATGCATGGATCGCCGCTTGGTCCATCCGATCACACGCTCGATGTCGAAGAAGGCAACCACATCGTCGTTCTGCACAAGGTGAAGTTCGGCCTCGAAGCCGGCGACCGCATCGGCTTGCTCGGGCCGAACGGCGCGGGCAAGTCGACGCTGGTGAAAACGCTGGTCGGCGAGATTCCGATGCTGTCGGGCGAGCGCACGGCGCATCCGGATCTGGTACTCGGCTACTTCGCGCAGCACACGGTCGAATCTCTGCACGAAGGCCAGACGCCGATCGATCATCTGCGTGACATCGCGCCGACTGTTTCGACGCAGGATTTCCGTGATTTTCTCGGGCGCTGGAATTTTCCCGGCGATCGCGCGTTCGAAGTCGTCGATGGATTCTCCGGCGGAGAGCGCGCGCGTCTCGCGCTCGCGCTGATCGCCTGGCGCAAGCCGAACGTGCTGCTGCTTGACGAGCCGACCAACCATCTCGATCTCGACATGCGCGAGGCGCTCGCCGAAGCGCTGAGCGATTTCGCCGGTGCGATCGTGCTCGTGTCGCACGATCGCCATCTGACCGGACTCGTGTGCGACACGTTCTGGCGCGTTGCCGACGGTCGCGTCGAGTTGTTCGACGGCGATCTCGACGATTACGCGGCGTGGCTGCGCGCGCGAGGATCGAATTCGGGCGCGGTGGAGCAGGGCAAGTCGAAACCCGCGCCCGCGGTCAAACCGACGAAAACCGAAGAAAAGCGTCGCAAGGCCGGAAAGAATCGCTGAGCGGACGTGCGTGATCGCTGAAGATCGATTACCGCTGCGGCTCGACTGATCGCGGTTCCAGTTTGCGCGCCGCCATCGAGGCTCAAGTCTCCTTCAAGACCAACAAACGCCGTTCCGTCATGTCCTCGACGGCATAGCGGATCCCTTCGCGTCCGAGTCCAGAAAGCTTCACGCCGCCATAAGGCATGTTGTCGACGCGAAAACTAGGCACATCGTTGACGATGACGCCGCCGACGTGCAGCCGATCCCACGCGCGCATCGCGTGCGTGAGATCGTCGGTAAATACGCCTGCCTGCAAGCCGTAGTCGGAATCGTTGACCGCATCGATCGCGTCATCGAACGACTCGAATCGCACGAGCAGCGTCACAGGACCGAACGCTTCGAGCGCGTTGATCTTCGCATCGTGCGGAACGTCTTCGAGCACGGTTGCCTCCAGCATGTTGCCGTTGCGCCCACCGCCGCATAGTACGTTTGCGCCGGCCTTGCGCGCTTCGTTGATCCAGCTTTCGAGACGCTTCGCCGCGTCTTCATCGATCAGCGGGCCCAGAA
Source organism: uncultured Gammaproteobacteria bacterium (assembly GCA_963834755.1). Classification (GTDB taxonomy): domain Bacteria; phylum Pseudomonadota; class Gammaproteobacteria; order Xanthomonadales; family Rhodanobacteraceae; genus Dokdonella_A. The sequence continues at coordinate 316,550 of CAWICQ010000011.1, read as the reverse complement.
ATACATCGCGTTTCTTGGGGTCGCCGGCCTTGAGTTTCTTCGTCTCGGCGACGAAGCGCTTGCGCACGGCGGCGTAAATCGAATCGTGGATGAAGATACGCTGTACCTTGATGCAGCTCTGTCCGGACTGGTAGTAGCTGCCGAATATCAGGCGTTCGATGACGTGGTCGAGTTTTTCGACCTGATCCCCATCGACGATCGCCGCCGCGTTACCGCCGAGCTCGAGCACGACTTTCTTGCGGCCCGCTTTCGCCTTCAGTTTCCAGCCGATCTGGCCGCCGGTGAACGAGAGCAGCTTGAGACGCTCGTCACTGACGAAAGGATCGGCGTCATCGACGAGGCACGGCAACACCGAAAACGCGCCTTTCGGCAGATCCGTCTCGGCGAGAATCTCGCCGATGATCAGCGCGCCGACGGGTGTTTTCTCTGACGGCTTCAGAACGAACGGACAACCCGCAGCAATTGCCGACGCGACCTTGTGCGCGACGAGGTTCAGCGGAAAATTGAACGGCGTGATGAACGAGCATGCGCCGATCGGCACGCGCTGGACGAATCCGCGGTATCCGCGGGCACGTTCGGAAATCTCGAGATTGATGATCTCGCCGTCGATCCGCACGGCTTCCTCGGCGGCGACCTTGAACGTGTCGATCAGGCGCGTGACTTCGCCTTCGGAGTCCTTGATCGGCTTGCCGGCTTCGATGCACAGCGCCCGTGCGAGCTCGTCATGGCGTTCCTTGAAGCGCGCAACGCAATGCTCGAGCACGACCTGGCGCGCGTATGGCGGCATTGCGCGCATCGGCGCTTCGGCGCTGACAGCCGCAGCGATCGCAGCCTCGATCGCTGCGGCATCAGCGAGCGCGACGCGGGTGGCGACTTCGCCGGAGTACTTGTCGAGGACTTCCAGCGCTTCGTTCGCATGTACGGCGGTGTTCGCGAGGTAGTAAGGGTACGCGGGCGCAAGCGAGGCATGCGCGCTTTGCTTGTCACTCGCATCGGTCGCGCGGGATAGGTGTATTACGATTTGCGGGAGACCCCCGTCTGCGTTGTCGAAGAAGAGGCGCGTCGGAATCTCGTAGTCGCTGCCTTTGCGAACTTCGCCTATGAGCTCGCAGCTCGCGGGCGGATTGCCTTTCAGGTTCTTGTAAATGGTGTCGAGTTCGACGGTTGGGCCGTGGATGACGAGATTGATGCCGGGCTCCCACGGCAGACCCCGGTGAGAATGGGTCTCCCCGACGACCCACGCGGTCTGAGAACCCGCATCGAGCCGACCTACGACAAATCTCGCATCAGGATCTCTTGCGTGGGGCGAATACGTGATGGTGGTGATGCGTCCGTGCCCCGACCGGGCGTCGGCGGAGAGAATCGTCATGCCGTCCAACGAGGACGTTGTTCCCGCCGTGGCTAAAATGGAATCGACGTGCTCAAAGAGATCGAAGCAGGCGCGAAGCTTGTCCTCGCTCCAGTCGTCGTATTGCGTGGTGCCCATCGGCTTCAGGAATTCTTCGAGCAGGATTTCGCCGGGGGTCGGGTAGGAAACTGTTCTGGGCATGGTTCGCTCAATGGTAGTCGACGATTTCCACGTCGTATGCATCACCGTTCTTCCATCTGAAGCAGATGCGGAACTGATCGTCAACGCGGATGCTGTATTGGCCGGCGCGATCGTCTTTGAGTGCTTCCAGCCGATTCGCTGGCGGAACGCGCAGATCATCGAGGCGAGCCGCGCGGTGGAGCATCGCAAAGCTTGCGCATGGCCGCCGCTCGATCCTCTGCCAGCGTTCGATGCGCCGGCCGTCGATGAACAGGGTCTCGGCATCCTTGCTGGCGAAGCCTAGTATCACGCAACAATACTAGCGCGGTAAGTTCCTAACGTCAGGCGTGCCTTCGACTCGCAGATCGATATCGCCGTCCGACACGCGCGCGCGTAGTGCGGAATCGTCGCCGACCTGTTCGACCGAACGCACGACACGTCCTGAAACACGATCGAACAGAATCGCATAGCCGCGATCGAGCGTTGCGAGCGGGCTGATGGCATTCAACGTGCGCGCAAGCTCGCCGAGACGAAGCGCTTTTCTTTCGGCGGCGCGCGATACCGCGGCGCGCAAACGATCGCCGAGCGAGTTCGCACGCTCGCGCCGGCGCGCGAGCAACAGCAGCGGATCCTGTGCGGCGAGCCGTGCGCGCGAGCGCGCGGCATTCAGGCGACGCATCTCGATGCGATTACGCACGATCGCGCGCAGTTGCTGCTCGAGCATGCGCGCGCGATCGCGCGCGTGCGTCAATCGCGTTTGCGGACGCTGCGTCTGCAAGCGCGCGACGACGTGATCGAGGCGTTGAGAAAGGGTTTCGAGTTTGCGCGACACGCACTGCTCGAGACGCCCGCGCTGGCGTTGCAGGACGCGTTCAAGATCGGCGATATCCGGAACCAGGAGCTCGGCCGCTGCCGACGGTGTTGGTGCACGAAGGTCGGCGACGAAGTCGGCGATAGTGAAATCGATCTCGTGACCGATCGCCGAGACCACTGGAATCGCGCTCGCATGGATCGCGCGCGCGACGTCTTCGTCATTGAATGCCCACAGATCATCGAGCGATCCGCCGCCGCGCGTCAGCAACAGCACGTCGTGGCGCAGCGCGCGCGATGCCGTATTGATCGCGGCGACGATGGTCGGCGGCGCTTCGCGACCTTGCACCGGAACCGGAATGATCTCGACTTCGGCGAGCGGGAATCGCCGCGCGATGACGCTGAGCACATCGCGAATCGCCGCGCCGCCGGGCGAGGTGATCACGCCGATGCGGCGTGCGAAACGCGGCAGCGCGCGTTTGCGCTCGGGCGCGAAAAGGCCTTCCGCGGCGAGACGCTCCTTGAGCCGTTCGAATTCGCGCCGCAGCGCGCCTTCGCCGGCTTCTTCCAGATGCTCGACAAGCAACTGAAATTCGCCGCGCGCTTCGTAGAGGCTCACGCGTCCGCGGGCGAGCACGTGCATGCCGTCGATCGGTTTGAAACGAAGCCACGTGCTGCGCGGCTTGAACATCGCGCAACGCACCTGCGCGGCGCTGTCTTTCAGCGTGAAATAGAGATGGCCCGATCCGGCGCGCGAAAGGTTGGATATCTCGCCCTCGATCCAGATCAGCGGCAGCGCGTTTTCAACCAGATCGCGCACCAGCCGGTTCAGTGCGGACGGCGTCAGGACCTCGCGCTCGGCGATCGCAGGGTTTGCGTGTTCGGACATGGAATCGTTGCGCGGGCGAGGACGATCGCGCGGGCGAGCCGGCTTCAGATGTCGCCGATGCGTGCGGCGGCAGCCGAGTCTGCGACATCGCCGCCGACGCGGCAAGCGGCGCGGGCGAAACGCCGAATCATTCCTCGCGCTTGAACGAGTTGACGTAGCGCACGACGAGGCTCGCGCCGATCCAGAGCGCCAGCGCGCCGAGTGGCCATGCGATCAGGCGCGGCCACACCATGCCGGCGATTGCGCCGAGGACGAGAACCAGACCCGAAACCAGCAGCGGCCCCGATTCCGTGCGCCCGAGCACGCGTCGATTCGCAATCGCGGCGCCGACCGAATTCGCCAGCCGCAGCGCACCGGCGGCCGCACGACCGGAACTGCCGCCGCGCGCACGCGGGTAGGGCGGGCCGACACGAGCACTGGCGCGAGGCGGCGACCTCGCCGCCGCGGGCGCGGACGCATCCGCCGTTTCGTGTGGCAATCTCGCCGCCGCCGGTGCGGATGTGTCCGTCGTTTCGCGTGGCAATCTCGCCGCCGCCGGTGCGGATGTGTCCGTCGTTTCGAGCGGCGCGTCGGTCCGGGGCGGCGGCGCGCCGAGACCGCTTTTGCGCCAGCGCTTGCGCACTTTGAGCACGATTTCGGTCGCATTGCCGAGGTCGGTTTCGTATTGCGCTTCCATGCACTGCGCGAACGCTTCGTCCTCGACCGCGATGTCGAGCTCGCAATTGCCGATCCAGCTCGCAAGGTTCAGATTGCTCGATCCGACGCGCGCCCAGCGGCAATCGGCGACCGCGGTCTTCGCGTGCAGCATCGAGCCGTTCCATTCGAACACGCGCACGCCGGCTTCGAGCAGAGGCCGATAGCCCGCACGCGAAACGCTCGCCACCACGGGAATGTCGCTGGTCCCGGGCACGAGCAAACGCACGTCGACGCCGTCGCGCGCGGCCGCCGAGACCGCTTGAACATACGGTGCGATGCCGACGAAATACGCGTCGGTAATCCACAACGTGCGCCTCGCCATCGCCGCGATGAGTTGATCGAGCCGATACAAGCCCGCGATGTTCGGCACGGTCGCCACGACGCGCAGGTCGACCTGACCCGCCGGCAGGCAACGATCGGTCATTTCCAGAACTTCGTCCGGCAGGTTTTCGCCGAGCGTCGACCAGGTATCCGCGAACGCATTGGCGAGATCGCGCAACGCGGGCCCGCGCACGCCGACCGCAGTATCGCGCCACGGATCGATGCCGCGGCCGGGATCGCCGAGCCAGGTGCCGCTGACGCAAATGCCGCCGACGAACGCGACCGTGTTGTCGACCACGAGCAGCTTGCGATGGTCGCGCGAAAGCCAGCCGAACGGACTGGTGAAATGCAGCGGATTGTATGTGCGCACTTCGCCGCCGGCGGCGACGAGCGGCTGCCAGAAGGCGACGCTCGATTGGCCGATGCAGCCCATCCAGTCGCGGATCACGCACACTTTGACACCGGCGCCGGCGCGCTCGATGAGCGCGTCGCGGAACTCGCGTCCGGTCGCGTCGTCGCGAAAGATGTAGTTCTCGAGCAGCACCAGCGATCGTGCGGCGCGGATCGCAGCGAGCCAGGCATCGAAGTTCGCGCGCGCATCGATCAGAAGGTCGACGGCATTCCCGGCGAGCAACGGCGCACCCGCGGCGCGGCTGAAGGCCTGCTCGGCGAGCACGCGCACGGGCAGGGCGTCGGGAACGATGCGGCGAGACGCGACGGCGGCCATGCGCAGAGTCTACGGGATCAACGCGAGCACCGGGATCCGCGCGAAACGGAGCAACGAGAACGCGCGCCGCGTGCGCGCGATCTGCGATGATGGCGGCCGACGGAGGAGCCAATGACCGCTGCGAACCGAAACGACGCACTCGAGGCCGTCGTCGACCGCATCCTTGCAGAGGCCGCGGATCATGTGGCCATTGCCGCGCCGCTCGGGCTCGGCAAGCCGAACCATCTGCTCAACGCGATTTACCGGCGTTTCAAGGCCGATCCATCGCGGCGCTTGACGCTGTACACCGCCCTCTCGCTCGATCCGCCGGTGCCGGGCAATGATCTGGAGCGCCGTTTTCTGCAACCATTCCTGGCGCGGCAGTTCGGCGCGGATTATCCGCGGCTCGACTATGTCGTCGATCTGAAAGCGAACCGACTGCCGGAAAATATCCGCATCCAGGAATTCTATTTCCAGTCCGGCGCGATGCTGCACTCGGAACGTGCGCAGCGCGACTACGCGAGCATCAACTACACGCAAGTCGCGCGAGATATCGCCGAAACGGCAGACCTGCATGCGATCGTGCAGCTCGTCGCGCGGCGTGGCAACGGCAGTGCGGCGCGCTACAGCCTGTCGTGCAATCCCGACGTGACGCTCGACGTGCTCGATGCGATCGCAGCGGCGGGCGGACGCCGGCCATTGCTGATCGGCGTCGTGCATCCGGATCTGCCTTTTCTCGGCGGCGCCGCGGACGTCGACGCGCGATTGTTCGACGAGATCGTCGACGGCGATCTGCCCGCGCAGCCGCTGTTCGCGATTCCGCGCGATGCGGTCGATCTCGTCGAACACGCGATCGGTCATGCACGCCAGTGCACTGGTGCGCGACGGCGGCACACTGCAGATCGGAATCGGCGCACTGTCCGATGCGATCGTCGCTGCGCTGCTGGTTCGGCATCAACGCAACGGCGACTACCTCGCCGCGCTGCGCGCGTTGCGCGGCGATGATCCGGCGAGCGACACGATTGATCGCGCGTTACGGCGGACTCGCTCCGTTCGCGCGCGGACTCTACGGCGCGAGCGAAATGGTCATGGACGGCTTCATGCACCTGCGCCGTGGCGGTGTGCTGAAACGCAATGTCTACGACGATATCGATCTGCAGCGCGCGCTTGACGCGGGCACGCGAACGGATGACGGATCGCTGCGTGGCGGGCACTATCTCAAAGGCGCGTTTTTTCTGGGTTCCAAAGAGCTGTACGCGTGGCTGCGCGAGCTCGATGGCGAGGACTATGCGGGCCTTGTCCATGAGCCGCGTGTCCGACGTGAACCAACTTTACGGCGGACGCGAACAGCTCGACGCGACGCAGCGGCGCGACTCGCGCTTCTTCAACACCTGCATGATGGCGACGGTGCTCGGCGCCGCAGTGTCGGATGCGCTCGAGGATGGCCGCGTCGTCAGCGGCGTCGGCGGCCAGTACAACTTCGTCGCGATGGCGCACGCGCTGACCGGCGGACGTTCGGTGCTGTTGCTGCGCGCGACGCGCAGTCATGGCCGCAAAGTCGAATCGAACATCCGCTGGAATTACGGCCACACGACGATTCCGCGCCACCTGCGCGATATCTACATCACCGAATACGGCATCGCGGATCTGCGCGGTAAAAGCGACGAGGCGTGCATTCGCGCGATGCTCGCGATCAGCGACGCGCGGTTTCAGGACCGGCTCGCAGCCGATGCGATGCACGCTGGAAAACTGGCGCGCGATTTTCGCGTGCCGGATGCGTGGCGCCGCAATACGCCGGCCGATCTCGTCGAACGGCTGCGTCCTTTCGACGCGCGCGGACTTTTTCCGCTGTTTCCGTTCGGCAGCGATTTCAACGGCGTCGAGCGCCGGCTGCTGCCGGCGCTGTTGTGGCTCAAGAAGGCGACCGGCGACTGGCGGCGTTGGCCGGGCCTCGCCGCGGCGGTGCTGGCACCGGGAACATCGCCGGACGCCGAGGCTTGCCTGGATCGATTGGCGCTCAGGAATTCCGCGCCGACGTTGGGTGAGCGACTCCTCGCGCGGCTGGTGCGCGGCGCACTGGCGAGGGCCCAAGGCGGATCTTAGGAGCGGCGCGTCGTTCAGCCTTGTACGACGCCGTATAATTCATCGGCCGCCGCGCCTCGATGGAGCCATTCGCGGCCCAATCCCCAGCGATCCGAACGCATGAACGAACGCTACCGCCGCCTGCTTCGCGCGACTCCCGAGCGCCACGCGCCGACCGCCGGCGCGTTCGCGGCGGAAGCGCGCGCGCTGCGTTCGTGGGTCGCGGCGTTGCCGCTGGCGAATTTCAGCGCGACCGCGAAACTGCTGCTGGACGGATTGCGTCAGATCAATCGCATGCGCGTCGACGCGTCGCAGCGTCTAGATGCTTTGGAAATACTGCGGCATCCGGTCGCCCAGCTCGCCGGCTTGACCGACAAGCAGATCGTCGGCGCGAGTTTCCCGTTGCCGCCGCAGAAGGTCGAGCTCGGCGCGATCGCGCTCGAATTCCAGAGCGAGCTTGCGCTCGGCTACCGCATCGCGCTCGCCGAATTTTGCGCGCCGGCCGGCAGCGTGCCGTTCATGCGCGCCAAGCAGGTCGCGCTGGCGGGCGTGCGCGCGTTGCAGCACGGCGGCGAGCACCTCGCGAAAGCGTATCTTCTTTATCGCACGCCGCCGGCCGGCGTGTGGCAATCGCTGCACGATGTTTATCGTTTCATGACGATGGTGCGTTTCGACGATCGCGCGGTCGACGATCCGCTGCTCGGCAGCGCAATCAGCGCGCGGCTCGCCTACGCACACGCGTTGCTGCTCGCGCTGGCCAATCCGTATCGCTACACGCAGCGCGAGCTGCTCGAGGTGATCGCGTTCACGCGCACGGTCGCGCCGTATTGCGAATTGCGCGCAGGTGCGAACGAAGGCGATCTCGCGATGAACACCGACGGTGATCGCGGCCCCGGTTACTTGCCCGAAGAACGCGGTCATGGCGATCTCGAAGTCCTTTCGATCGGCATGAAACCGTTGCTGTCGTTCATCGAAAGCCAGATTGACATGCTGCCGCCCGGCGCGCGCGTCGCGACGTTTCGTTTGCGCGGCGGCGCGCCGGTGCAGGTCGATATCGATCTCGCGCATCGGCTCGTCGACGGCTGGACCGCAACCGGCGAGCGCACGCACACGCGGCTCGGCGGCGGATATCAGCTCGATACCGTGCTCGGGCTGCACGACCTGCATTACGTGCTCGCCGGCAACGAGGATTTCGAAAGTTTCCTGCGTCGCGTACGTGGTCAGGCGATCAGTCTCAGCGAAAGCGACCGCATCGCGTCGTGGGCGATCAGCGCCAGCGAACCCGCACGCGCGACGCGGCTCAAGGCGCGGGTGCTCGATCAAAGTCTCGGCGGTTACCGGCTGGTGTGGGAGCGTGGCCCGAGCGGCGAAGCGGTGCGCGCGCGCATTGGCGAGCTGGTCGGATTCGCGCTGCCCGAAACGGGCGAAGGCACACCCGACTGGATGATCGGCGCCATCCGCTGGATTCGCATCGACGAGCAAGGTCGCGTCGACGCCGGTGTCGAGCTGCTCAGCCGGCGCGCGTTGCCCGCCAGCGTGCGGCACATCGAAGAGAGCGGCATGCAATCGGCCGTGCGTGGATTGCTGCTGACGTCGCTGCGGCCGGATGAAGCAGGTCCGACGTCGCTGATTACGCCGGGCCTGTTCGAGCGCGCGTCGTCGGCGGTCGAAATCAGCGCGCCGGCGGATCTGCAGGGTCGTCCTGCACCCGCGCGCACCGAGCGGGTGCGCGGCATGGGCCTCATCGAGTCGACCGGCATCTATCTCCAGTTCGCGCTGCCGCCGCTGCCGGCGCCGGATGCGGAACCCGCGAACGACGCCACCGTGCAGCGCGCCGCGGCCGGAGGTTGATGGCCGCATGAATCGGAAACTGCGTGAATTGGAATAGGCCAACGGACACGACGCTGCCCACTGCTCACGCGCGACGGCACAGCGTGGCCGTGCGTGTCGGCGCGGTCACAGTCGGCGGCTCTGCGCCCAATGTCGCGCCCGTGGTCGTGCAGTCGATGACGAACACCGACACAGCCGACATCGAATCGACTGCGAAACAAGTCGCCGAGCTCGCGCGAGCAGGCTCGGAGCTGGTGCGCATCACCGTCAACACACCCGATGCGGCGGCCGCCGTGCCTCATATCCGCGAGCGTCTCGACATGCGTGGCGTCGGTGTTCCGCTCATCGGCGACTTTCACTACAACGGCCATCAGTTGCTCGAGCGCGAGCCCGCATGCGCGCAAGCGCTGGCGAAATACCGCATCAATCCGGGTAACGTCGGCTTCGGCCGAAAGCGCGACGTGCAGTTCGCGACGATCATCGAATTCGCGCTGAAATATGAAAAACCGGTGCGCATCGGCGCGAACTGGGGTTCGCTCGACCAGGCGATGGTCGCGGCGCTGATGGACGAGAACCACGCGCGCAGCGAGCCGTGGGATGCCTCGCGCGTCGCGCGCGAAGCGCTGATTCGTTCGGCACTCGATTCTGCCGCGCGTGCCGAAGAGCTCGGCTTGGGCCGCGATCGCATCATTCTTTCGTGCAAGGTATCCGGCGTGCAGGAGCTGATTGCGGTTTATCGCGACATCGCGGCGCGGTGCGATTACGCATTGCATCTCGGGCTCACCGAAGCCGGCATGGGCTCGAAAGGGATCGTCGCATCGACCGCGGCGCTCGGCGTGCTGCTGCAGGAGGGTATCGGCGACACGATCCGCATTTCGCTCACGCCCGAGCCCGGCGAATCGCGCACGCGCGAGGTGATCGTCGCCCAGGAACTCCTGCAGACCATGGGCCTGCGCGCGTTCACGCCGCTGGTCACCGCATGTCCCGGCTGCGGGCGCACGACGAGCACGCTGTTCCAGGAACTGGCCAAGAGCGTGCAGGATCATGTGCGCGCGAAGATGCCGGAATGGCGCATGAAGTTCGACGGCGTCGAGAATCTGACGCTCGCGGTGATGGGCTGCGTCGTCAATGGTCCCGGCGAATCGCGGCACGCGAACATCGGCATATCGCTGCCGGGCACCGGCGAAGCGCCGGCGGCGCCGGTATTCATCGACGGCGAGAAAGCGATGACGCTGCGTGGCGAGAACATTGCGAAGGAGTTCGTGGGCATTGTCGAAGATTATGTCGCGAGGCGCTATCAGCCGAGGGCGCATGCTGACTGAAGCGGGCGCAGCGGTCCGCGCGGAGGCGCGGTTCGGTGCGGCGTTCCTGCGGCGATATGGACTGCTGCTGTTGCTGGTGTTTCTCGGCGTCCTCGCGCCGCTGGCGGGATTCGGCGCGTTCGCGCACGAATTGCGCGAGGGCGAAGGCTTCTTTTTCGACGTGCCGCTGCTCGAACTTGCACACGGAATGGCCGGCTCGGGCTTCGACCGATTCTTCGTCATCGTTGGCGCGCTGGGTTATCTTTGGGGCGTGGTGCCGTTCGACATTGGTTTGATCGCGACGCTGGTCTACAAGCGTCACGTCCGCGGGGGCGTGTTCGCCACCCTCGCGATCGGTGGCTCGGCATTGCTCAATCTCGCCGCCAAGCCGCTGTTCGCGCGCGGCCGTCCGAGACTTTGGGAATCGATCACGCCCGAAGGCAGCTACAGTTTCCCGAGCGGCCACGCGATGGGTTCGATGACGCTCGCCTGCGTGCTCGTGCTGTTGTGTTGGAGCACGCGCGGGCGCTGGCTGGTGGTCGTCGCGATGAGTGCGTTCGTCGTGCTGGTCGGTCTTTCGCGCGTCTATCTTGGCGTGCACTATCCGTCGGACATTCTCGCCGGCTGGACCGCTGCAATTGCATGGAGCTATGGCGTCTACACGCTGGTGTTCCGCGGCCTGCGGCCGCGGGCGGCGAACGCGTAGGGAAGGAAGGTCCGTGGTCAATCCTCGAATTGCATGAGCCCGGTGCCATCGCAGCGAGGGACTGCGTCGGCGCGATTGCGCTGCCAGTGCGCAATCCAGCAGTCGTCGTAGACCGAGCAGTAGCAGATATCCATCTTGAACCGTTCGACCGCGTTCTTGAACGCGGCGCCGACGTCGCGGTCGTTGATGTGGATCGCTTCGATCGCGGTTTCACGGTTGAGGGAAGGCGGGATCACCTCGCCCGAGATGCTCGATGTCGAAAGGTGCAGTTTGCCCTTGAATCCGAGTGCGATCAGCACGTCGGTCCAGTGCTTCATCGGATGACCGTCGAGCGTCAACGAAACGCGCTGCACGCGCGCGGGCCCGACGCCGTTGTTGTCGACGCGCCAAATGAAGGCGTTTTCGTCGGTGTCGCTGCTGTAGGTGTAGCCGATGGAAAGATACGGCCACACGCTGGCCCGAGCCTGGCCTTGCATCAGTCGCGTCTGCCACGTGCCGATGGCGAGCGCGAAGACGCTGACGGCGAGCGCGAGCCCGCTGGTGAGGTTCGACAGTTGCTGGCGGCGGCTGCGTGCCGCCTCGGTAGGATGCGGATCGTTCATCGATGGGCTCAGACCTGTGGTTCTGCTGCGGCAGCTTCGGCTTCGACGGCATGCCGTCGTGAGAGCTTTGCTTCGCGACGTGCGATGTAGAGCGTGGCGCCGATGATGATCGCGGCGCCGGTCGCGGTGTACGCATCGACCGTTTCGCCGAACAGAAACCATGCGATCACCGTGACCACGAGCAGCTGCATGTAGCTGAAAGGCGCCAGCAGCGACGCATCGGCAAGCCGCAGCGCGCGCGTCCAGAAAAAGTGGCCGCCCGTGCCGAGCAGACCGGAAAGCACGAGCCACGGCCAGGTCGCTGCATCCGGCCATTTCCAGACGGTGAGCGCGCCGGGTAGCGACAGCGGAACCCAGAGCAACGTCGTCAGCAGCACGATGCGATCGGGCGGTTCGGAGCGCGACAGGAATTTGATGCTGACCGTGGTCATGCCGCTCAGCGCCGCGGCCATCACGGCGACCCATGCGCCTGCAGCCATGCTGTCGGCGCCGGGCCTGACGATCACGATGACGCCGAGAAATCCGGCCGCGACCGCGGACCAGCGCCGCATGCGCACGATTTCACCGAGAAACAGCACGGCGCCGATCGTCACGAACAGCGGCGAGGAATACGACAGCGCAATCGCCTGCGCGAGCGGCAGATGCACGATCGCCCAGAATCCGGCCATCATGCCGAGCATGCCGATCACGCAGCGCGCGACGTAGAAACCGAGCTTGCCCGTGACCAGCACATCGGTGCCGCGCACGTAGATCAGCGGCAGCGCGAACATGGCACCGAAGAGACTGCGGAAGAACGCGATCTCGAACGGATGCTGCTGGCGCGACGCGTAGCGGATCGCGATCGCCATGAAGCCGAACAGGCACGCGCTGGCGACCATCATCAACGCTGCGCGCAGCGGAAGCGGGCCGCTTTCGGTCGCGCTGATAGGAACGGAAAGGCTCAAGAGGTGGCGATTCGGATCGCGGGCCGCGGCGGCCGGATTTTAGCATCGCCGTACCGGCGGCCGAGGTTCCTTGCTCGCCGTGTTGTGGCAACGGCGCGCCGTCCGGTACGCTGGCTGGAATCCCGTCCGCCCCGGTTTCGATGGCCGCTGCTCCATTCATCGTCGCGATTCCCGCCCGCATGGCCTCGACGCGTCTGCCCGGCAAGCCGCTGGCATCGATCGGCGGCCTGCCGATGATCGTGCACGTGGCGCGGCGCGCGCTCGCATCGGGCGCGGCGGATGTCGTCGTCGCCACCGACGATGCGCGCATCGCCGATGTGCTCCGCGAGAGCGGTGTCAGCGTTGCGATGACGCGCGCCGATCATGCGTCCGGCAGCGATCGATTGGCCGAGTGCGCAGAAATGCGGGCATGGCCGGACGATACGATCGTGGTCAATCTGCAGGGCGACGAACCGCTGGCGCCGGCAAGCGGGATCCGCGCAGTCGCTGCGACGCTCGACGAAAGCGGCGCGCCGATGGCGACGCTCGCGATGCCGATCCGCTCGGTCGACGAATTGTTCGATCCGAACTGCGTGAAAGTCGTGCGGGACGCCGCGGGCAATGCGCTTTATTTCAGCCGCGCGCCGGTGCCGTGGCCGCGCGACGCATTCGCGCTCGGGCGCACGACGCTGCCGGCCGATATGCCATTCTTGCGGCACATCGGCATCTATGCATATCGCGCGGGTTTTCTGCGCCGTCTTGCGGCGCTTTCGCGCACGCCGCTCGAGCGCATCGAATCGCTGGAACAATTGCGCGCGCTCGAACGCGGATTCGCGATCGCCGTGCGCGAAGCGCCGGAGCCGTTTCCACCGGGCGTGGATACGCCCGAGGATCTGGCCCGCGTAGAACGAATTCTCGCCGGAATCGGCCAATGACGCGTATCCTCTTCGTCTGCATGGGCAACATCTGCCGATCACCGATGGTCGAGACCGTCGCGCGCGTCGAGTTCGCGCGCGCGGGGATTCCGGGCGAACTCGCCTCGGCAGGAACCGAGAGCTATCACATCGGCGAGGCGGCCGATCCGCGTGCGATCGATATCGCCGAGGCCAGCGGTTATCCGCTCGCGCAGCATCGCGCTCGGCAAGTCGCCGCTGCGGATTTCGCAAGCTTCGACATGATCCTCGCGATGGATCGGGTCAATCTTGGCGCGCTGCGCCGGCATCGGCCGCGCGACGCGGCGCTTGATCCGGCGTTGTTCCTGGCGCACGCCGGGTTCCATGGAATCGACGAAGTCCCCGATCCTTACTACGGCTCGCGCCGCGATTTCGAGCGCGTGCTCGAGCTGGCGCGTCGCGGCGCGGCGCTGCTGATCGAACGCATCGTCGCTTCGCGCGAGGCTGCGCGGGCGTGACTTCGCGCGCGCCCGCGAAGGAATTTCCGGTCGATCTCGAGTGGGTCAACGCGACGCGCGCGCCGCAGCTCGCGGAGTTGCGTGGACGCGTGATCCTGATCTGGTTCTGGACTTACGACTGCGTCAATTGCTGGAGCGTGCTTCCGGATCTGCGTTTTCTCGAAGACAAATACCACGATGGCCTGACTGTGGTCGGCGTGCATTGCCCGAAATATCCGCAGCAGGTGCCGGGCGAGGGCGTCCTGCGCGCGGTGAATCGGCATCGCTTGCGACACGCGGTCGCCAACGATCCGGGTTTTCGCCTTTGGCAGGAATACGGCGTGGAGGCGTGGCCGAGCGTCGCGCTGATCGACGCCGAGGGTCGATTTGCGGCGCTATTCGCCGGCGAGGGCCGGCGCGCCGAGATCGACGCGATGATCGCGCGGCTGCTCGAGGAAGCGGCGATCCGCGATCTTCGCGTCTACGAGCCGGCGCCGCCGGCGCTGCGGCCCGAACCGCGGCTTCCGCTGGCGTTTCCCGGCAAGTTGCTCGCGGATGCGAAACACATCTATGTCGCGGACAGCGGGCACCATCGCGTCATCGAATGCACGCACGAGGGCCGCGTGCTGCGTCAGTTCGGCTCGGGCAATCCGGGTTTTTCGGATGGGCTTCAGGGCGAGGCGTGTTTCGATGATCCGCAAGGGCTGGCGCGCTGGCGCGACAACCTGCTCGTCGCCGATCGCGGCAATCATGCGGTGCGCACGATCGCGCTCAGCAACGGCAGCGTCGAAACACTGATCGGGCGCGGACGGCCCGGGCGCATGCGCCCGCGTGAGATTTCGGTGCACGAGGCCATCCTGCATTCGCCGAGCGATCTTGCATTGCTCGGCGACGATCTCTATGTCGCCGTGTCGGGCCTGCATCAGATTTGGCGCATCAACCTCGTCGCCGAGCAGGTTTCGGTGCTGGCCGGCAGCGGCCAGCTCGGGCTCGCCGATGGCGTGGCGGGCGGCGCGAGTTTTGCGCAGCCGAGCGCGCTCGGCGTGCTCGGACGGCAGCTCGTCGTCGCCGACTCGGCGGCGTCCGCGATACGCTGGTTGCACATCGACGAAGCGCGCGTCGAAACCGCGATCGGCAGCGGTCTCTATGAATTCGGCGACAGCGTCGGCACGCGGCCCGACGCGCGCCTGCAGAATCCGCTCGGCATCGCCACCGATCCGCGCGGCATTGTTTTCATCGCCGACAGCTACAACAACGGTATCAAGGTGCTGAACCGGAAGAGCGGTGAACTGCGCGCGCTGCGCATCGATTATCGTTTCCACGAACCGGGCGGGCTCGCGCTCGCGGCGGGTGTGCTGTGGGTCGCGAATACGAACCTGCATGAGGTCATGCGCATCGATCTCAACAGCGGTGCGGCGAAGCATGTAGGGATTGGCGAGAGTTGATGCCTCCGATGCGCCGTACGTCGGCCGCTCGACCGCGCCTAAGGCTTCAAGATCGGTAGAGAATTGCGTCGGCGCGGCGAAGCCCATCCGGTTGCTGCGTCAGATCAAAATGGGTCCGGGCTTGCGCCGGGACGACGAAGACGCGACCTCCCATAATTCACGCATGCCGCAATCCCAATCGACATCGGCCAGCTTCAACGGCAAAGCGTTCGTCAGCACGCTGAGCGGTTCGCCCGGCGTCTATCGAATGTTCGGCGCGAACGACGAGCTGCTGTACGTCGGCAAGGCCGGCAATCTCAAGAAACGTGTCGGCAGCTATTTCCTCAAGCTGCACATGGATCCGCGCGTCGCCGCGATGATCGCGCAGATCGCGCGCATCGAGACGACGGTGACGCGCACGGAAGCCGAGGCGCTGCTGCTCGAAGCGCAGCTGATCAAGTCCTTGAAGCCGCGCTACAACATCGTGCTGCGCGACGACAAGAGCTATCCGTACATTCATCTCACGCCCGGCGAATATCCGCGGCTCGCATTCCATCGCGGCGCGCGCGGCGGAGGAGGGCGCTATTTCGGCCCGTTCCCGAGCGCCGGCGCGGTGCGCGAAAGCCTCAACCTGATCCAGAAGCTATTCAAGATTCGTAACTGCGAGGACAGCTATTTCAAGAATCGCTCGCGGCCATGTCTGCAGCATCAGATCGGCCGCTGCACGGCGCCGTGCGTCGGGCTGATCGAGCCGGATGCGTATGGCGAGAACGTGCGTCACGCGGCGATGTTTCTCGACGGCCGTGCCGACGCGGTGATGGAAGAGCTCGTCGCGACGATGGAGCGCGCCAGCACGGAGCTCGCGTTCGAGCGTGCGGCGCAGATCCGCGATCAGATCGCGGCGGTGAAGCGCGTGCAGGCACATCACTACGTGCAGGGCGCGAACGCCGACATGGATGTGATTGCCTGCGCGATCGGCAACGGCATCGCGTGCGTCACCGTGCTGTTTTTCCGCAACGGCATCAGCCTCGGTTCGCGCGATTTCTTTCCGCGTTTGCCGATCGATGCGAGCGAGGCGACGATCCTCGGCTCGTTCATCGCCCAGTATTATCTGGAGCGGCCGGTGCCGGCGGAGTTGATCGTGAGCCATGCGCCGGAGGATTGCGAGCCGCTGGCCGAAGCGCTGAGCGAGCGCAGCGGACAGGCGATCGAGATCAAGGCGAATGTGCGCAGCGATCGCGCACGGTTTCTCGACCTCGCGCGGCGCAATGCGCAAGCATCGCTCGCTTCGCGTCTGGCCAGTCGACAGACGTTGCTCGCGCGTTTCGAAGCGTTGCGCGATCTGCTCGAGCTCGACGACACGCCGCAGCGCATCGAATGCTTCGACATCAGCCATACGATGGGCGAGGCGACGGTCGCTTCGTGCGTCGTGTTCGGTCCGGAAGGTCCGGAGAAATCGCAGTATCGCCGCTTCAACATCGGCGGCATCACGCCGGGCGACGACTACGCGGCGATGCGCCAGGCGCTGGAACGGCGCTATCGGCGCATCCAGGCGGGCGAGGGCAAGCTTGCCGGATATCCTGCTGATCGACGGCGGCAAAGGCCAGGTGCAGCAGGCGCTGGACGTGCTGGTGGAGCTTGGCATCACTGGCGTTCCGGTGGTCGGTGTCGCCAAGGGCGAGGCGCGCCGCGCGGGCGATGAAACCTTGATCCTGGGCGCGTCGGGCCGCACGCTATGGCCGGGACCCGAATCGCCGGCCTCGCACCTGATCCAGGCGGTGCGCGACGAGGCGCACCGTTTCGCGATCACCGGCCATAGGGGCCGTCGCGAGCGTGCGCGCGAGGCGTCGAGTCTCGAGGAGATCCCGGGCGTCGGAGCGCACCGGCGTTCGGCGTTGCTCAAGCACTTCGGTGGCCTGGGTGGATTGCAAAAGGCTGGAATCGAGGAACTCATGCGCGTGCGTGGAATCAGTAGGGATCTCGCCGAGCGCATTTACGCGGCGTTTCACGGATGAGATTCCGATGCGCATAACGATTCCGACCGCGTTGACCCTGTTCCGGATTTTGCTGCTGCCGGTCATGGTGATCGTGTTTTACGCGCCATTTCCCGGCGCGAACGTCGCGGCCGCGGCGATCTTCGTCGCCGCCGCGATCACCGACTGGCTTGACGGCTGGGTCGCGCGGCGCTGGAACATGGGTTCGGCGTTCGGCGAGTTTCTGGATCCGGTCGCCGACAAGCTCATGGTAGGGGTCACGCTGTTCCTTCTGGTGCAGGAAAACCCGACGCCGCTGATGGCGGTCACCAGCGCGATCATCGTCGGCCGTGAGATCAGCATTTCGGCGCTGCGCGAGTGGATGGCCGAGATCGGACAGCGCGCGCACGTGCGTGTGGCGGGCCTCGGCAAGATCAAGACCGTGCTGCAGATCATTGCGATCGTGGTGCTGCTCTATCAGCACGATCTGGAAGGCCTGCGCCTGTTTCATGTCGGTGAAACGTTGCTGATGGCGGCGGCAGTACTGACGATCTGGTCGGCGATCGCCTATGTGCGCGCGGCCTGGCCGATCCTGCGCGAGCAGCGCTAGGGCTGGCGGCGGCGGTTTCGAGGGTTGACACCCGTCGGGCAGTCCGTAATATGCGCGATCCCAAGCGGGAATAGCTCAGTTGGTAGAGCACGACCTTGCCAAGGTCGGGGTCGCGAGTTCGAGTCTCGTTTCCCGCTCCACGTTTGGTTCAACGCCGCGACGATCGTGTTGACCCGGCGTCCGGCTGGGGGCAACCTCCTCGAAAGTTTCAGGTTTTCTTCGAAGAGCGATGTACGACCGGGGCTGCGCAACCTCGTCGAAGACGGTTGCACAAGTTTCCGCAACAGGCCCAAGCCACGACAAAACCTCGGCGCCGCCCGAGGTTTTTGTTTTTCCACGAAGGCGCGGCTAAGCTCCGTCCGCGCTCGCCGCGTCCGCGAGTGTCAAGTCCACCCGGCCAGGTGGCAGAGTGGTCATGCAGCGGCCTGCAAAGCCGTGTACGCCGGTTCGATTCCGACCCTGGCCTCCAGATGTTTTCAGCAAGAATCCAAGTCGTCCACGAAGCCCGCAGAAATGCGGGTCTTTGTCGTCCGATCGACGACTGACTTCGGGCTCTTTGGTCATGCCTCTGGTGTCGCCACCGATGTCATGGGCCCCGCGGGCACCGCAAAAGTGCGCAGCGCGGACAACAAGACCCAATGCGCTGCTCGCCGAGCCAGGTCGGCCGCCGACGGAAGCATTCGGAAAGATGCCCGCACTAGCGTAAGGTCAAACGGGCCTGCTCGATTCGGGCTGATCGCGACCGGACTGAGCCCGGCGTCGATATGATGAGTTCCGACGCCGATTCGCGGCGTCGCCCAAGCGCGACCGTCGCGCGTGGCAGGGGGGAGGAATGAAGGAATACCTGGACGCGCACGACGCATTCGTTCAGTGGCTCAACGGAGCGGCCGAATGCGAACCGACCGCCGCCGAAGTCGAGAAGGCCCTTTTGGGCCTGGCAGAGTGCGCCGCAAATCGGGGGATGACGGATACGCACTGGATGTTCGTTATCGACGGACTGGTCGCGCACGCGAAGCGAAGATGCCCCGAGAATTCGCAATTGCCGCAGTTCATCGCGCGCGGCGTCGAAATCTCGAAGAATTGGTCCGGTATCAGAGCTGCATTTCAAGATCGAGCCGACTAGCTCGGCGCAAGTGTCGCGCGTCGACGGCGCCAGTGGAACGAGTCGATTGAACGATCGATCCCGGCAACGCCGACGCCTGATCTCGCGTTGCTCGCGCGCAGCGAAGTCCGCGCTCGCTGCCGTTTGTCGGCAAAGATCAGCAAGCGATCGCCCGCGTGCGCCGGTGCCGTCACTTTTCTTCGATTCGCGCGCTCGGATATCGAACGGGGTCGATCTGACGAAAGAATTCCGCGGCGTGCCACTTGAGCGCCGGGTCCCAAGTCGTTCCGAGGTACGCGCGAGCTTCGTGGATCTTCTCGAAGTGCGCCTCGAGCGGCGACATGTCGCTGATATCGGGCGGCGGCGGCAGGGAGAGTCCTTTGGACCTGCGAAGTTCGACCATGCGCAGCCACGCCTCGACCTTGCGTCGATCAAACGGCGACAACTGCCACGCCCGGCACATGTAGCCCGAGTCGTCGCGCGCCACCATCCACAACGTGGCGGCATCCGCGTCCTCGGTCTGTTGTACGAGGCGATACCAAACTTCGCTCATACGGCATCCGGCTTCACTACGCCAACGGCGCCGGCAGTATGGCCCCCGGCGTCCGCCGAGGATGTGATAAGAGCCGCTAAATCGCCTTCGGATCGCGCCGGGCATCGACGTTCTCTGCGTTATCGGGACGACGCAGGCCGATTCGAGATCGGGAGGCGCGCCTGGATCCAGGCGTAACGCCGTACCGAGCGGTTTATTTTCGAACTCTTTACGCGAGCCGCCAACGACGAGGCGTATGCTCAGTGCTCGATTGGAACCCAACGCACCAGCACCATGCAAGCAAGCCCGACCACTCGGCGTGCGGCTATCCGCCATGCAGCCGCCTTGTTGATGTTCGTCGCCGGCTCGGCCTTGGCGCAGTCGCAACCGTCGTCATTGGATCTGCGCCTGCCCCAGCCGCCGGACGCAGGCGCCAACGTCGGCACGACACCCGATGAACATGCGGCCGACACGGCGACCTCGATACACGGCAGCTTCAGCACCGGCGTGGGCTATTCCAAGGCGTACGGCAACAGCACGGTGACCGCCGCCGAGCTCGACGTGAACAAAGCGTACGACAACGGCAAGTCGCTCAACCTGCATATCGATGTCCTGCACAGCACGGGATTGCCCGGGCCTTTGCCGCGAGATTATGTCTCGCGCTATCCCGGCTATTGATCGCGCATCGCGTTGCAGCTGATCTTCCGGTTCTCAGGAATTGATGCCGCCCTGCGCCGCGCCGCGACGATGTGTGCTCGTCTGCATGACCCGCATGATTATTGAGCAACGACATCACTCGGGCGGGAAGAAGCAGCGCGAGACCGCGTGCGACGCCGAATCTGGACCCATGAAGTACACTGGCTGTTCGTCGCCGCCGCGTTGGGCTCCATGCGGACTTCGAACGAAGCACGGAAACGTTTGCAACGGATCAATCTTCCGAAATGACGCGCGCAACCCCGCCCCGCCGCCGCAGAGGTGTCACGGTTCATCTGGGCGACACAGAGGTCACCCAGCTCGGCGTCTCCCGCTTCGACTGGCACGACGTCTACCACATCATCATGTCGCTGAGCTGGCCGCAGTTCTTCGCCGGCGCGGTGACGGTGTATCTGTTCGTCAACCTCGTCTTCGCGGGCATCTACTTCGTCGGGAGTCACGCGGTCAGCAACGCGTCATCGTTCACCGACTACTTCTTTTTCAGCGTCGAGACGTTGGCCACGGTCGGCTACGGCGCGATGAGCCCGGCGACGTTCTACGGCCATTGCGTCGCGACGGCCGAAATCGTCACCGGCATGCTGAGCATGGCGGTCATCACGAGTCTCGTCTTCGCGCGTTTTTCCAAGCCGACCGCGCGCATCCTGTTCAGCCGCGTCGCGGTCATTACGCCTTACGACGGCGTGCGGACGCTGATCTTCCGCGTCGCCAATCAGCGCCGCAGCTACATACTCGAAGCCACGGCGTCCTTGGTATTGATCCGCGACGAAGAGACGGCCGAAGGACACAGCCTGCGACGCTTTTACGATCTAAGGCTGGAACGTTCGCGCTCGCCGGTATTCGCATTGAGCTGGCAGATCATGCATCGCATCGACGAGGCGAGTCCGCTGTTCGAGGTGACGGCAGACGCGATCAGGGAAGGGGACATGCGCCTGGGCGTCACGATTTCCGGCGTCGACGAAACATTCGCGGCGGGCATTACCGCGCGGCACAACTATGCGTACCGGGACATCGTATTCGAGCGGCGATTCGTCGATATTTTCACCGAAGGCGATAACCCGGATCATCTCTATATCCACATGGATCGCTTCCACGAGCTTCAGCCGAGCCAAGAAGATTGACGAGGCGGGCGCATTCCTTGTCATTTTTTCTTGCGTGTCCTCGCCGCATCGGCTGATCCGTTGTCAGGGGCTCGGCTTAAGATTCTCCTAAGGTTGATTCGGTAATTTCACTGTTCGGCGGCACTCGATCGACGATGTCCGCTTCTGATTCATCTCCCGGCAAATTCCACCGATACGCCTTTGAACAATGAACGATAGTGCTCCGAGCAAAGTCGCCGCCGTCACGCTCGCTTTCTGGATCATGAAGATCTTCGCCACGACGCTGGGCGAAACGGGCGGCGATGCGGTTTCGATGTCCCTCGATCTCGGCTATCTGGTCGGCACGGCGATCTTCGCGGTCGTATTCGCGGCCACGGTCGCCGCTCAGATCAGGGCGGCGCGATTTCATCCGGCGCTGTATTGGCTCACGATCGTTGCGACCACGACCGTCGGCACCACGCTCGCCGATTTTGCGGACCGTTCGTTGGGCATCGGCTACGCAGGAGGCAGCGTGCTGCTGCTCGTTCTGCTGCTCGGATCATTCCTGCTCTGGTACCGCACGCTCGGAACGGTGGCGGTCGAAACCATTCGATCGCCGCGCGCGGAAGCGTTCTATTGGGTAACGATCATGTTTTCGCAGACGCTCGGCACGGCGCTCGGCGACTGGACGGCGAGCATCGAGGGACTTGGCTACACCGGCGCGATGCTCATCTTCGGTTCGCTGCTGGCCGTCATCGCAGGACTCTACTTCTGGTCGAGAGTCTCGCACACCGTTCTGTTCTGGTCGGCTTTCGTCTTGACCCGACCGCTCGGAGCCGTCCTCGGTGATTTTCTCGATAAACCGACGGGCGAGGGTGGCCTCGCACTGAGCCGCTTTGCGGCGTCGGCCGTGCTGCTCGGGTTGATCGTGTTTTGCCTCGTTCTTTTTCCGCAGCGGGCAGCGCAGCGCGCGCATTGAGTGACTCGCGCCGCGAGTCGCTCTCGATGCGGCGTCTCGTGGCTGGGCGCCAGGCTCGTCACGTCGTTGCACGTCGCGGCGAGATCCGCAACGAACGCATCGATCGGCAGCTCCAGGCCGGCGCCGCCGCACAGGGCTCGAGCTTGAGCCAGGATGGCCGGCCGGCATCGCCCGAAGGCGCGCGCATTGGCATCTGCGGACGTGCACCTGAAACCTTGCCGATCGCCTGGGAACTCTGCAGATGCACTCGCGGCAATGGACATGCTCGCGTCAGGCAATGCCGATGCGAGTGCGCCCGCACACTCGATCGCGTTTCACGGCCGCGCAGCCTGAAAGGTGGAAGTCGCGATCCATGGATCCGCCATGCCACGGTTTTCGTTGGCGAATATAGGCGGCCTGCACATGCATTTCGCTTTTCGAAGGTGGCGGTGGCACTCGCGATTGTTTCGGCTTTGTCTAGGCGGCACCTAACATATGCGCTCGCGAAACGCGCGAGAGTGAAAAGACGCAGACGCACGCATGAAAAAGCGCGCATGCTGCAGCGAAGCGCCAGCTCCGTCGGAGTTAGCGGATCACTCCGGAGCCGGCAATGGCGAATGCATTTCGCTCACCTGCGCACGCGCCTACGTCGAACCTGCTCCTCGGTCTCACGCGGCCGGCGACAAGAGCCGCGTTGTTTGCTCAACTCGAGTGGATGGAAGCACCACTCGGGATGACACTGTACGAGGAGCACGAAGAACAGGAATTCGTCTACTTTCCTTCGTCGGGGATCATTTCGCTGCTCTACACGATGCGCAACGGCAACAGTGCCGAGATGGCCATCGTCGGCAGCGAAGGTCTGGTTGGTTTCGCCGCGTTGCTCGGCGGTGTCAGTACCACGACACGTGCGCTCGTGCAGGTTGCCGGACAAGGCTTTCGCGTGAAGCGCCGCGCCCTCGAGAAGATCATGGACGGCGATCCGATATTCCGCCGCCTGATGCTGCGCTACACACAGAGTCTGCTCACGCAGTTCGCGCAGACGGCGATCTGCAATCGACACCACTCGGTGGAACAACAATGGTGCCGATGGATACTCCTCACGCTCGATCGCACGTCGGGTCGGGTCAAGATGACGCAGCAGCTCATCGCAGATATGCTGGGCGTGCGCCGCGAAGGGGTCAGCGCCGTCGCAAACTCGCTGAAGCTGGATGGCATCGTCGACTATTCACGCGGTGTCATCGACGTGCTCGACCGCGAGCGCATCGAGCAGCGCGTCTGCGAGTGCTACAGCCTGATCGTCGAGGAGACCGAGCGCTTGCTGCCCGGATCGAGCAAGCGCTCGCCGATGCGTGATCGGCTAGCGATGGCGATCCAGCGATAGCGGACCATCTCGAGCGCGACTCATGAATTGCTCGCCATCGCGGGCGACGTTGCGAACGCATATTCGGACGCGACGCACGCGGCGTGCCCGCAGTCGCAGGCTTCCTTCTTCGGCCGCGCGCTGCTGCTGCCATTCGCCGCACAACTTTCGCTGCAATACTTCCCTTCGCCCTGAACGTGGCAAGTGCATCCCGCGTGGGCACAGCGCTTGATGTCGTCTGCTGGCACCATGGTGCGTCCTCCTTGTGAGTGGTCGGAATCGAGTGTGCGACCGCAGGCCTGAATCGCTGCAGTCGGGTGACGGCTTTTCCGGCGCGGCGCGGGCTGCGGGCCATTCATGAATTGCGACTGTCTGGAGCGGCACGCTTTCTCCGGCGGGTCATCGCGCCGTTGTCATGCTGCTCGTTGAACACGCGCTGTGTTCGCAAGAAGAGGAACCGCCATGAAGATTCAGACGCTCACCATTGCGCTGGGGCTCGTCGTACTTGCTGCACCGGCTTTTGCTCAAACGCCGCCGACGACGCAAGACGCCAAAAGGATATGAATGCGCAAAAGAGGGCCCGCTGATGATGCAGGAGTCCGCTCCTGCCGACTGGACGATGATCAGGGGACACGAAAATGGCTTCCTGACGATGGACGAGACGGCGCCGAACAGCCGGCTCGCGGCGAATTTCAGGCCGTGCGACAAGAATTCGGACGGCAAAGTCACCGAGGCCGAGTACACCGCGTGTCAGAAGCGCGCGCACTGACGAATCGCGCTGCGATCGTCGGATATTTCGATGGCACGGAGCGACGCACACGTGCTGAGGTCGGTCGACCAGAACGCGGCGTGTGAGAACGCGCGGCGCGTCGACCGGTGTGCATCCCATAGCGTTGTTCCGTCCGTTGCGCCTCGCACGGACGACGGTCGGGCGCCCTTGCGTAGATCATGGAACTCGTCGAGGGCGCTCGACGCGCGTAAGCCTTGCGCGCTTGTCGGTAAATCGTTCAGTAACATCGCGCCCGCGTGACGTTCCGATTGCGGCTCGGGCGCATCGGCGCACTGGCACGGTTGATGCGTAGGATCGGACGGCGCCGAACGACCGTCCCGGGCCAAGCCCAGGCCATTGGAGACCAAAATGCAAGATCCGCAAATCCCTGACGCTGCCGCGCGCGGCGCAACGCGACACGGCCATGGCCGGCGCGAATTGATCGGCTCGCTGCGCGAAGATTTCAACTCGCTCGCCGCTCGCATCATCAGCGCGGCACAGGCTTCCGTTCTTACTGTATGGGCCGACGACGAATGCCGCATCTACGGCGCGCGGCCCGAAGCGCTGCCGCACATACCGGTCCACTGGATCATCGGCACGTATGCCTGCGGCGCGCCGATCGGCGACATCGCGGCCGACCTCGATGCGGAGCGCACCGAGCGCGTGCGTGCCTGGCGTTTGGACTAGCGCTCGCGTGACCGGCGTCCTTCATCGCGCCAGGCTCTTGTGCGGCGACGGGAAACTGTTTCCATCGCCGTGGTCAGTCGTTGCGCCGCAAGGATCCGGCGTTTGCTCCGATATCGCGCACGCGACGTCCCGCCGGCGCGGACGATTGGTATATCGATTGCACATTTGATTGCGCATGTGCCGGTTCGTCAGCGCACTGATTGCGCAGGACCATTGAACACGCCACCGACGGAGAACGACATGCCCGACGAAGAGACCATCCGGCGCGCAGAGCGCGACAAACGCGAAGGCAAGTCGCCGAGCACGCAGGCGGGCGAATTTGTACGCGAAGAAATCGAACACGTGCGAGAAGGCAAGCACGGTGCGCGATCGGCGAAACAAGCGATCGCGATCGGGCTTTCGAAGGCGCGTCGTGCCGGCGTCGACTTGCCGCCGCCGAAGAAGGGCACGAAGAAAACGCGCGATGGCGCGCGGCGTGCCCGCGCAGCCGGCAAGCGCGCCATGAAGAAATCGCCATCCGTGAAGCGCTCGCGCGCTACAAAAAATGCGCTACGGCGCGAGGGACACTCGGCGGCATCGCACAAGGCGCTTTCCAAACAGGCGCGCTCGGCCGCGCGCAAACGCAGCGCCTCGAGTCGCTCGGCGGCTGCGCGCAAGGCCGCTCGGACGCGAGCGCGCCGCTCGAAGTAGCCGTGCGCGCGAGGCGGATCGCGTACTAGCGATTGCCGGCGGTCATCGCCGGATGAAAGCGCTTCACCGCGAGCACGCCCAACACGATGAAGGCGATCAACAGGATGCCTTGCGCGACGGCGAACGGCGGTTCCGACCCGTTCGGCGCCAGCTCGTGCAGCGCGGGCAGCTTGAGGAACGACTGCACGACCAGCACGAACACGTTGAGATATAGAGAAACGACCGCGCCGATCCCATAAATGGGCCGCCAGAATCCGCGCAGGCGGGCGCCGTAAAGCGCGAACGTCGTCAACGCGAGCACGACGAGCGAAATAATGCCGACGATATGCGACGGCAGCAGGTGGTCGCGATGAAAAAAGAATCCGGTGGCGCTCGTGGCGATCGTCGTCACCAGGAACACGAGTGTCATTCCAGCCATGCGATTCGCGGTCAAAAGGCCATACAAAACGATTAATCCCGCCACGATCGCAATCAGGCTGATTGCGACATGAAAAAGCGTGAACGCTTGCGAGTCCATGAGGATCCCCTGGCCGGATGCAGAAAGAGTAACGGGTCGGCGCGACCTCTACCAGCCGTCTGGCCGGCCGCTTCCTCGCCGCTAAACCTGAGCGGCATAGATGCGCCGCACGGCATCCATCGTATCGGCTTCGCCGGCGCGCTTGTCGTCGCGATAGCGCTTCACGCGCGCAAGACGCAACGCGAGGCCACCCGGATAGCGCGGGCTCGCCTGCAGATCGCTGAAGGCGATCTCGACGACGAGCTCGGGCCGCACGTGGACCGTGTATCCGTCGCTGCGGATCTCGCGTTCGAGAAACGCTTTCGTCTGCCATTCGAGCATCGCATCCGTCAGCCCCTTGAAGGTCTTGCCGAGCATCACGTACTCGCCGGTCGCGGGATCCAGCGCGCCGAGATGCAGATTCGAAAGTTTGCCGGCGCGCCGGCCATGACCCCATTCCGCCGCGATCACGACGAGATCGAGCGTATGCGCGCGCTTGATCTTGAGCCAGCCGGCACCGCGGTTGCCGGCCTCGTACGGCGCGTCGAGCGATTTCGCCATCACGCCTTCGTGTCCTGCCGCGAGCGACGCCGCGTAAAACGCCTGCGCTTCGTCGGCCGATGTCGTGACGATGCGCGCAATCCGCAACGATTCGGGAATCGCGGTCGCAAGCGCGTCGTAGCGCTCGCGCATCGGTGCGTCGGTCAGTGCGCGGCCGTCGAGATGCAGGCAGTCGAAGAAAAACGCGCGCATCGGCAATGCGGTGCGCATACGTTCGACGTCGAGCTTGCGGCCGAACCGACGCATCGTGATCTGGAACGGGCAGGGGCGGCCGGCTGCGTCGAATGCGATCGCCTCGCCATCGAGAATCACGTCACGCGTCGGCAACGTCCGCACCATCTCGGCGATTTCCGGAACGGCCGCGGTGACGTCGTTGAGATTGCGCGTGAAGACCCGCACCGTGTCGCCGGACTTGTGCACCTGGATGCGCGCACCGTCCATTTTCCACTCGAACGCCGCTTCGCCGCCGAGCTGACGCAGTGCGTCCGCGGGATCGGCCGCGCTTTGCGCAAGCATCGGAGCGATCGCAGACAGCACCTGAAGCTGAAACGCCGCGAGTCCGCGTTCGCCTTCGATCAGCGCGGCGCGCGCAACCGCGCCGACGTTCTTCGCGTACATCATCGCGCGGCGCACCGCCACGACCGGCAACTCCGCCGCCGCGGCCATCGCATCGACCATCGCGCCGGCCAGCGCGCCCTGACGCAGCTCGCCGATCAGGAGACGAATCAGGAATTCGCGTTCGGCGTCGGTGGCAAGCGCGAACAACGAGCGCAGCGCCTCGGATCGGAGCGCGGCGGCGCCGGCGCGGCGCATGACGGCGATTTCGGCGAGTCGCCGATCGACGTCCGCGAGCGTCAGTGCCGGTTCGCGTGGCGCTTCACCGGCGCCTGTGGCGCGCAATAGGGAATAGCCGACGCCGAATCGACCTTGCGGCGCGGAACCCGACAGATAGTGCGCGCCGATCGCGATTTCATCCGGATCGAGCGCGCGCAGTCGCATCGCGAGCGCGCGCACCTTGCCGAGGCGCGACGAGGTTGCGCCGACATCCTTCGAGGTTTGCACGAGATCCGCCAGCAGCGTCATTGCGCGCGTTCCACAGCCGTGCGATGGCGCGGCATTCGGCGAAACGGTGCGAAGCGTCGTTCGACCTGATCCATGCCGCGTCCAACCATCGAGTGCCGAGAAGATAGTGCAAGCCGCGCGCTGAACCCAACGCGTGCCGCGAGGTCTTCCGAATGTGTCCGTCGCTGTTCGAATACTGACGATCCTGCGCGGACCGCGGTCTGGCCGGCTCCGGCCGCGAAAGCTGGGATACACTCGCGCGACGACCGGCTGGGAGTCCTTGCGTGGATCAGGTCCTCGAGCGACTCAGACAGCGCAAGATCGTGCAGTGGGCGCTCGCCTATGCCGCCGCCGCGTTCGCGCTGATCCAGGTACTCGACCTGGTCGGGCAGCGCTTCGGCTGGCCCGGCGGCGTCGAGCGCGCGCTGATCATCGCGGCGGCCGTCGGCTTCCTCGTGACGCTGGTTCTTGCCTGGTATCACGGTGAGCGCGGCGCGCAACGCGTGAGCGGCGGCGAGCTTCTGATTCTGGCGCTGCTGCTCCTGATCGGCGGAGGTCTGTTGTGGCGCCTGTCGAGCGTTCCGGACGACGGCGCAAAGACCACCACAGCGGCAACTGCGCCGGCGGCCGATGCACAAAAACCGTCGACGCCGCCCGACGGAAAATCCATCGCAGTGCTTCCGCTCGCCAACACCAGCGGCGATCCGGCCAACGAGTATTTTTCCGACGGCCTTTCCGAAGAATTGATCTCCGTGCTCGCGCGCATTCCGGATCTCAAGATCATCGGCCGCAATTCTTCGTTCCATTTCAAGAACACCGGCGACGACAGCCGCACGATCGGCGAGCGTCTGGGCGTTGCGAATCTGCTCGAAGGCAGCGTGCGCAAACAGGGCGAACGCGTGCGCATCGCGGTCGATCTGATTACGGCGGCGGATGGCCGCCAGCTTTGGGCTGAGACGTACGATCGTGAGCTGAAAGACATTTTCGCCGTACAGAGCGAGATCGCGGCAGCGGTCGTCGCGCAGCTCAAAATCAAGCTGCTCGGCGGACAAAGCCGCGCTGCGCCGAATCCGAATATTCCGGCGTACAACGCGTTGTTGGAAGGCCAGCACTTGCTGCCGAAGTTCAACGAAGGCGATCAGCGGAAGGCAGCGGCCTTCTTCGAGCAGGCGACAAAGCTCGATCCCGGATATGCGCTCGCGTATGCGCAGCTCTCGCGCGCGTGGCGCCAGCTCGGTGCGTCGTTCTTTGGCGAACAAGGCGAGATTGACGATGCCTACAAACGCGCGCGTGATGCCGCACAGATGGCGCTGAAGCTCGCGCCCGATCTCAGTGAAGCGCACAGCGCCTATGGTTATGTGCTGCTGACACCGGACATTGACCTTGCCGACGCCGAAGCGGAATTCCGACGGGCCGTCGAGCTCGCGCCCGGCAGCGCGCGCGCGATAGATGGACTTGCGTACCTCCTGGCGGTGCAGGGACGTCTCGCCGAAGCCGAAGCGATGTCGCGGCAAGCCATCGTGCTCGATCCGCTGTGGGTTTCGCCGTACCTCAACCTCGCGCGGATCCAGATGGGCTCGGATCGTTTCGACGAAGCCGAAGTCAACGTGCGCAAGGCGATCGAATTGCAGCACGATGTTTCGCACGCGTATGCCTATCTGACGATCATCGATCTGAAGCGCAACGACAACGCGGCCGCGATGCGCGACGCGGCGCTCGAACCCGCAGGGTTCTGGCACGACTTTGCGACGACGCTCGCGCTGCAGCGGCAGGGCGATCGTGCCGCGGCCGACGCGGCGCTGAAGACGCTGGCCGACGCGAACCAGTACGGCGGGCCGTTCCAGGTTGCGATGGTGTACGCGCTGCGAAAGGACCCCGAGCGCGTTTTCGAGTGGCTCGATCAGAGCTGGAAAGTGCGGGATTCTGGATTGACCCAGCTCCTGGTCATGCCGTTCCTGCTCGATTACCGCGATGATCCGCGTTTCGTCGCGCTGGCCGCGAAGATGAAGCTCGATCCGGCGCTGGTGAAACGACATCCATGAGCGGGCAGCATCGCGCGAAAACGGATTGGCTCGCCGAGATCCGGCGTCGCCGCCTGTTCCGCGCGATGGCCGCGTATTTCGTCGGCGCGTGGCTGCTGCTGCAGATCGCCAATGTCACGTTCCCGCCGCTTGGACTTCCGGACTGGTGGCAGCGCGCGCTGATCATCACGCTCATCGTCGGCGCGGTGCCGGCGTTCGTGCTGGCCTGGATTTACGATGTGACATCGCACGGCATCGTGCGCACTCCGACGGCGCCTGCCAATTCGACAGCGGCCTCGGCGCAATCGGCCAGCGCGCAGCCGATGACTGGCGCCGAAATCGTCGCGGGACTTGTCGGCACGCGCGCATCGCCGGGCGGCGAGGCGGTCGTCGGCGCGGGCGCATCGGTCGCGATTCTGCCGTTCACCGATCTCAGCGCCACAAAGGATCAGGACTGGTTTTGCGACGGGCTCGCCGAAGAGATCATCGATGCGCTGACCTGCGTGCGACATCTGCGTGTCGCCTCGCGCACGGCGTCGTTTCGTTTTCGCGACGGCAGCGTCGACCCGCGCGAAATCGGCCGGCAACTTCGCGTCGGCGCGATCCTCGAAGGCAGCGTGCGCCGGGCGGGCGAACGTGTGCGCATCAGCGCGCAGCTGATCGATGCCGCCAGCGGATACCATCTTTGGTCGGAGTCGTACGATCGCCGCATCGAGGATGTCTTCGCGATCCAGATCGAGATCGCACGCAAGGTGTCGGCCGCATTGCGGGTTTCACTGACCGGCGACGAGGCCGAGCGTCGCGAACGTTATTCGACGCACAACGTGCACGCACACGAATTCTATCTTCGTGGACGCCAGCTCGCCGGGCGCATCAGCGACGTCGCTTCGCAGCAGGCGGCGGCCATGTACCGGCGCGCGATCGAGCTCGATCCGCAGTACGCGCAGGCATTCGCCGGGCTCGCGGACGTGCTCGCGCAGAATCTCTTATGGCGGCTGGTGCCCGCCGATGACGTGCTGCCCGAAGCGACGCACGCCGCGCATCGTGCGCTCGAACTTGCGCCGGATCTCGCCGAAGCGCACGTCGCGCTCGGACACATGCGCTCGCTCACCGGCGACAGCGACGGTGCGACGCGCTCGTTCGAACGTGCACTCGAACTCAATCCGGAATTGTTCGAAGCGTACTACTATCTCGCGCGCCATTGTTTCGCGCGTGGAGAATTCGCGCGTGCTGCGGAGCTTTTTCTCGCCGCATTCGATCTCAGACCCGACGATTTCTCCGTGCTGGGACTGATCCCGGCGGCGCTCGACTCCATCGGCGAGCACGCGCGTGCCGAAGCGATCGCGCGCGAAGCGGCCGAAGGCCTGCAGCATCAGGTCGAGCTCGATCCGGACAATGTGCGCGCGTTGTACCTGCTGGCCTCGACGCTCGCGCGCATCGGCCGTCGCGCTGACGGAATTCCGTATCTGGAACGCGCACTGCGCCTGCGTCCGGACGACTACGCGACGCTTTACAACGCGGCGTGTTACTACAGCCTTGCGGGCGATGTCGATCGCGCACTCGAATTGCTCGAACGCGCGTGTCAATTCGGCGGCGGCAACCGCGAATGGATCGAACGCGACAGCGATCTCGCCGCGCTGCACACGAATCCGCGCTTCGATGCGTTGCTCGCGCGGCTCGATCACGACGCCGCCGCGGCGGCGTCTTCCGGCTGACGCAGCCATTGCAAGCTGAAG
Source organism: uncultured Gammaproteobacteria bacterium (assembly GCA_963834755.1). Lineage (GTDB taxonomy): Bacteria > Pseudomonadota > Gammaproteobacteria > Xanthomonadales > Rhodanobacteraceae > Dokdonella_A. Next base: position 284,995 of record CAWICQ010000011.1, on the reverse strand, counting down.
TCGCTTTGGATTAGACCGGCACTGGTCGAGAGCGTTATGCCGTGTTTCGTCCGATTCGAAGCGCTGCGCGCAGGATGGATGGGAGAACCCGTTCGGCGTCGAGACTTGTCGCGTGGCATGTTCGAAGGCAAGCCGCGGATGCCGCTGGTTGCCGTTGAATCGCCGAGTGCAAATGCACCAGCCACATAAAGCCGCGTCAACGCTTGCGCGGACGCGTGCCCGTGGACGTGCCTTTCTTGTACGGCGCGGGTGCGGGCAGCGGATTCATCCCGTCGAGAATGACCCGGAGATCGACCTTCATGTTGATCCCGTTTCCTTCGAGGTCGAGCGACGCGACACTCTTGTGCGCCAGCGCGGCGCTGTCGACGTACACTTCCTGATCGACCTGAGGCGGCCGCGTGGTGCTGCACAGCTTGCGATCCAGGCGCAGCAGGCTCGTTCCCGATTTGCGCCACGGCTGGCCGGGCGACAGCTTCTTGACCATCACGCTGTCGAGCTTGACGAGTACGGATCCGCCGTCGATGCCGGCGCAGAATCCCATGCCGATGTCATATGCCATAAACATTTCCGCTATATGCCAAAACCTTGCATTGTACGTTGCCGCGCCGATTAATGCGGCAATTTTGCGTTAACAATTCTGGAATATGACGTTAAATCAGCCGCTTGCGTATCTTTCTTAATTTGATAACTAGGCCGGATTTCGCTTCAGCGATGGCGGCGTTTCTGCTTGCGCTCGTCGTGCAGCGACACGCGGATCATGGCGCCGCCTTGCGTGGATCCATCGAGCGCCGCAATCGCCGTACGCGCTTCGTGGCCTTCCATCTTGAGTTCGGCGAAGCCCTTGCATTCGCCGCTGAAAAGGTCGCGCGCCATGCGCAACTCGAAAACGCGGCCGTGCGTCGCGAACAATTCCTGCAGGGTGGTTTCGGTCATCGAGCGTGGCAGACCACGCACATTGAGCATCAGCATCGTTTCTCTCCAAAAGTAAAATGTGACAGACGCAGCATCGCGTTATCGATCTTTAAAACTCTTTCCGTTCTCGGCTATCGGAGAACGTGTCAGGCGTGCCGCAGATCCTTGAAAGCAATCAGTCGCCGAGTTTCTTCATCCCACAGCACCAGGCGCACGCATTTCAGGCTCTCGAACAAGGTCAGGCGATTCACGTCGTTCAATTCTGGATGTTCGCGCAGCACCGTCGGCAACCGGTAATAAGGAATCTGACTCGCCAGGTGATGCACGTGGTGAACGCCGATGTTCGCGGTAAACCACTTGAGCACCGCCGGCAGGTCGTAGTGCGAGCTGCCGTGAAGCGCGCCCTCGCGCATATTCCATGCGCCGTGCAGCTCCCAATACGTCTGTTCGAACTGATGCTGGACGTAGAAAAGCCAGACGCCTGCAGCGGCAGCGAGGAACAGAACCGGCGCTTGAACGAGCAGAAATGCCTTGATCCCAACGGCCCATATCACCAGGGCATAGGCCGCCCCGATGGCGAGGTTGGTCGCCATTGTACTCGCCCACGGCCGCCATCCGGCGCGGACGAATCCGCCGGGAAAGCGGTTCGTGAGCAGAAATACGAATACCGGACCGATGCCGAACATCACCAGCGGGTGCCGATACGCGCGATAGCGCAAGCGCCGCCAGCGCGTGCGGGCCGTGTACTCGGCGACGGTCAGCGTATCCACATCGCCGACGCCACGCCGATCGAGATTGCCGTGCGTCGCGTGATGAATCGCGTGGCAGCGCCGCCAATGATCGTACGGTGTGAGGGTGAACACGCTGAGGAAACGACCCAGCCAATCGTTCCAGCGTTTCACGGCAAAAAATGCGCGATGCCCGCAGTCGTGCTGGATCAGAAACATGCGCATCAATAGTCCGGCCGCGGGCAACACCATCAGCGCGTAAAGCCAGAGCCAGCCGTGCAATACCGCCCAATACATCGTCAACCAGGCGACAACGAACGGAATTACCGTTGCCGCGAGTTCGAAGGCGCTGCGCCAACGACTCGGCGTGCGGTATTCGCTGAGCATGCGCGTCAATCGCGCGGCTTCGCTCATAAGAGGCGCGTCAGTTCGATGTGCGCGTTGGCCATGGCGTTCTGCAGCAGACTGCGCAATTTCATTTCGATCTGGGGCAAGTCCAGCAGATTGGCCGGGCCGCTCAGCGAATAAACATGGTCGGACCGCAGGTTGCCCATGCGGCGCAGTTCGCGCGACACCGTGACGTCGCCCGAACCGCTCGCGGTCGACCAGATGTTCTTCAGCGCGTTGGGCCCGATCGACATGCCATTGCGCAGGCGGAACTGAAACAGCGGTATCTGGTGCGGCGCCTTATGACCCTGGAACACACGGACGATTCCCCGATCGTTCATGGCCGAGCGCCTTCTGCGCACGCCTGTCGAAAATCGAAGCCGGGCACAAGCCCGCCGATCGTGGCCATCGCCATCGGCCGCCGCGCAATATAGCCACACGTTTTCACAGCGTGTCACCCGTCGATCGGCACGGCTGATCGATGCCGGGCCAGGAGGTTGGAGATCTACCGGGAACGAGCTGACTGCGAAAGCTCAGTGACGGGCAATCTCATGATCGAGAGGTTGCTCGGTACGACCGGGGCAGAGGAACGTGCCTCCACTATGCGCTTTCCGACGTTACCGGACTGTTATGAGTCGATTCAGGCGGCGACTCGAAGAGCAATACGGCGAACCGATCGAATTTGCAACCGCCGACATCAGCGCCGTAGACATCCACTCCGGCTGGCCTCAAAGCTCTGGCGGCACCTGGAGCCGAGTGTCAGGCGGACCCCTTCGCGCGGAGTCGCGATCGGCTCCGCTTGCCCTCCAGGCGGAGCGACCTTGCTGCCCCTGCCCCGGCTTCTGCAGCCGTTCGCGAGATCGGGCCGCCGGGAAGCCCCGATCGGGCCTGAGTGGAAACAAGTAGCTGCGTGAAAGCGGTTTTCGTCAAGTGTTTGTGGAGAAACCCTGCTGGTCCGCTCGCGATCTTTGTTCGGGCTCCCGGGGGGGGGGGGCAATTGATTCTTGCTAGCATCCGTGTCGCGAATGAGCGAAAGCGCACTATCTACGCGACGATCCGCATTTCGCGCAAGGCCCCAAAGGGCGGATCGCATTTGTGCGCGCCGAAATACTGTCTGCGCTATCGGCCCGCCGCGCGCTATCCGCACGCGGTCGACACGTCGACGACGCATATTGGATTTCGATGTGTTGCCGACGCTGAAGTCGGCCCTGCGTCGGCGGCGAACACGTAGTCCCGTTCTGGAATTCTTGGCCGTGCGATTTCGACCGGCGTTTTGATCGCTTGGTTTGATCTCGCACGATCGACGCGTCGTCGGCGTGGATGTCGCCGACGCTCGATCAGCGAATGAGTTTCAAGGTCGAGATCATCTGCGACGAATCGCCACCGAACCTCGTCTTCTCAAGCCATCGTCGACGTCCGATTTCTCGAGTGCACCTGCGCGCGCGAACGAAGGATCGGCGATCGCGGCTTGATTGAAGTAACATTCCTGTGCCTGCAGGCACGCGCGGGCCCGACGATTTCTCGCGTTGCTCTCGTCCGACTCGAGCGCATCGCTTTTCAACCGGAAGAGGAACGTATATGACGTACGTGATTCGCGTATTCGCTGTGCTGGCGTCGTTCGTGGCGCTGTGCTCGACGGCATTCGCCGGAACGGTCGGTGGTCCGACCACGGGGCTCTGGTACAACGCGCAGGAATCGGGCCGCGGCTACGACATCGACGTGCAAGGCGACACGATGATCGTGACCACGTACGTTTACGAAACGTCCGGCGATCCGATCTGGTATCTATCGTCCGGCACGTACGATCACGCGACCGGCGTGTTCCAGAGCACTTATGACAGCTATTCGAACGGCCAGTGTTTCGGCTGCCCTTATCAGGCGCCCGACGTGCAGAGCGGCGCCGGCGGTCCGATCACGATCACGTTTCATACGAATCAGACCGCGACGTTGACGTATCCCGGCGGTTCGACCGAAATCGTCAAGTACATGTACGGCTTTCCGACACGCACCGACGTTCTCTATGGCGAGTGGGCGTTGAGCTATGAAACGGGCGGCGTCGTTGGCGGCGACTGGATCGTGTTCGACACGCCATTCACCGATTCAAACGGCCTCGTCTACGTCTCGGGGCACGAAGCAAGCAACACGACGACGACGGCGCTCGGCCTATTCAACACGAGCGTTCCCGAAGCGCAGATAGCAGTCACGCAAGGCACGACGCAGCGCGTCTATGAATTCGGCGTGTTCGACGATCGGCGCGCCATCGGCCAGGTGACCATCACCGCAGGCAGCACGACGACCGGACCTTTCCCCGCGACGGGAGCACGCCTGCTCTACAAGAGCGAAGTTACCGGCGGGGTCGTCATCGGCTCGACCGGCAATGGAAGCAAGGCCGCGGCGGTGCCCTCCGACGTTCGCGACGCGGCCGCCATCGGGGCGCTGCGGCGCGCGGCCGAGGAATTCGCCGCGACGAAACGCTAGCGCCGGTCCGAAAACACGGCGTTGCCCGGCGTTCGGCGTGCGGGCGCGGTATGCTCCGCGTCCATGACGATCGTGACCGACGCTCCGACGCAGTTCAGGGACGGCGAGGCCTTTCCGCCTCGAATTTTCGACGCCGAAGTGCTGCAGACATACGCGGCCGGCGAGCTCGATCGTGCGATCGAGCATCTCGGCTGGCGTGGCGGCCGCGTCCACGAAGGGGTGCACCAGGCGCGCAAATCGCTGCGCCGCACGCGCGCGGTATTGGCGCTCGGTGAGCCCGTGCTGGGACCTGGAGCCAACCTCATCAATCGCGAAGTGCGCCGCGTGAATCGGCGGATGTCCGCGATGCGCGACGCGCAGGCGCTGGTCGAGACACTCGATCGGCTGATCGCGAAGTGCAAGCTTGCGGAAGCGATGCCGGTGTTGCGTCGCGCGCGCCGAACAGCGGCGCAGGCGCGCGCCGAGAATGTTCGCCGCGAGCTCGCCAACGATCCTGGTCTTGCCCGCAAGCGTATGCTGCTGCGCACGCTGCGCGCGGCGCTGCCGGCGTTGCCCTGGGACACGCTGACCGAAACGCGCGTGCGCGATGCGCTGGACTACGGTCTCGCACGGGTCGACGCCGCGGATGCGCAAGCGCGCGCCACCGGGCGCGATACGGATTGGCATCGCTGGCGTCGCCGCGTGCGCCGTTTGTCGCAGCAGCACCGTGCGCTGGGCGACGTCATGGACCTCGGCATGGCGAAGAAGCGCATCAAATCACTGGCGATCCATCTCGGCGAGGCGCAGGACTACGCACTGTTGCGCGATCACTGTGGCCGACGATCGATCTTCTCCGAGCTCGATCGACGCGTATTGCGCATGCTCGCCGATGAAGGCAGCCAGCGGCTGCGCGAGCGCATCGAGAAGACGGCGACCGAGCGCGCCGACATCCCGACCGAGTGACGGCATCCTCCGAAGTCGCGGGATCATCCGACGTTTCGAAAAATCTCCCGCGTGCGCGCACGCCGCACACACGCGCACGAAAGCACGCGCTCAATACGCGAACGACTGAATGTCACGCACGCCGTCATCGGGACCGTCGACGTAGCCGAAGCGCATAGCCGGATGCAGCGCGATGTGCATCGGGATCACGTTGAACGTGTTCGAGAAGTGGAACCCGTTGAGCGACTCGATGAGGGTTCCTTGCTGGTCGTAGACGTATATGCTGCTCGTTCCCGGCTCCGTGCTCGAGTTCGGCTGCGCGACCAGGAACAGCCCGTGCAGCGAGTCGATGGCGACATCGGCGCCGCTGTTGAACTGGCTGTTCGCTCCCGGCAACGGTTCGCTGAAACCCGTCAGCGTGGCGAGGTCGTAGAACTGCACGCCGAAATCGATTTCGGTCGTCGAGCAGGCGATGTTCGTGACGGGATCGATGGCAAGTCCATTGACGTCGCCGAGCCCGACGCCACTGAAGATCGTGGTTTGTCCGCCTTGAAGATCGACCAGCGCGAACGTCGGTCCGACGAACGGATTGCCGAGCGTCTGAATGCCGAGCAGCGCCTTCGTTCGTCGCCGGGTTGTAGGCGACCTTGGGCACGAGACCCGTCTGGAAACTCCCGTCGGTCATCGTGATGAGAGGTCCGAACGTGTTCGTCGCGACGTCCGTCTCGAACACTTGCGGGCGGAAATTCTCGCTGTTGTCGTATGCGTACACCGCGGCCAGCGACGGGCCCTGGTTGCGGCTCACCGATTCGATGATGTGATGCTGATCGATCGGCGGATCCCAGCGGCCGTTGAAACGATTGAGCGACAACGGATCGAGGAACGTGAACGTCCGCACGACATGCAGGAAGCTGACCTCGTGCTCGAACTCGACCAGCCCAACGTGCTGGCCGACGACGCCGAGCGTCACATAGTCGTCGGCGTCGCTCGTCGTCTGCTGGACGACACGGATGATCTCGCCGGTGAGTTGATTGAATGTCTCGACCGCCGCCAGCACGGAGCCGTCATTGAGCGTCTGCGCTTCGCTGAGCACGCCTTCGATGCCTTGCTGGTCGATGTCGAAGCCGAAAATCTGTCCGCCGAGTTGACTGTGCACGATGTGCGGCCGGAAGCGCGGCAGCGGGCTCGGTTGACTCGAGCCGGAAACAGAGCGTGTTGCGGGCACCCGTGAATTGGCAGGTGCGGGGCGCGGGTCGGCGCGCAGCGCGGGTGAGCCTGCGACCAGAACGCAAGCAAGTGCGCAACAGCACCACAAGCGCATGACTGATCTCCCCATGCGGAATCGGTACGCCGGAACGCGTCGCGTCGCTCGCAGCTGACCGTTTGGCGGGTCTTCGTCGCGGACCATTTTGCGCCTTTGCGGGACGACGAAGCCGCAAGCTGGGTAGAAATACCTGTCAGGGGTAGTGGAAAACGGATGCATCGCCTCCGGAGTGCAAGCCTGCGTTCGGAAAGGAGCCCGTAACGAAAGGCTAACCGGCTCCAAACTCCGTCGATCCCACACTGCCGGCTCAAATGATTCCGGAGACGCGGGCGAGCCGATTCGGCGCCGCCGACGGTTGATCCCCGGACCAGCGAGGAAGAAATCTGAAAAAGTACATTAACGCTGCGCAGCCCTTCGCGCCGACTTCACATTTTCTTCAGGTCGCGACGACAACGATGCGAAAACTCGGGAGCCCGTGTCCGTTCGGACTCTTTCAGGGGATCGCCGCCGTAACGCATGCACGTCACCGACGGAGTGCCTTGCGATGAAGTCGTCTCCAAAATCGTCACGCGTCGTGAGCTTGCAGACCGCGCGCCGTGCACGCCTGCCGCTCGATGAGGCGGCGCTGCTCTCGCGCATCGTGTCGGTGCAGGGCGAGATCGTCGAAGCGGGACTCGATCCGCACAAAGTCGTCGATGTCGTCACGCGGCGCGCGCAGGAACTGACGCATTCGACCGGCGCGGTGGTCGAGCTGGTCGATGGCGACGAGCTCGTCTACTGGTCCGCGAGCCGGCAACGTCACCTCGCAGCTCGGCATGCACGTGAAGCTAGACGGCAGTCTGTCGGGCCTGTGCGTCAAGACCGGCCGCGTCCTGCAGTGCGACGACAGCGAATCCGATCCACGCGTCGATCTCGCCGCTTGCCGCCGCATCGGACTGCGCTCGATGCTGGTCGCTCCGCTGCCGTATCAGCGGCATGATCATCGGCGTCTTGAAGGTCGTGGCGCCGTGGGTCAATGCCTATCAGGCGGAAGACGTGCGCACGCTCGAGCTCCTGAATACGCTGATCGGCGCGACGATCAGTCATGCGGCGCATCATGCCTCGGTCGAAGCGGCGTTCAACAGCAAGCTCGAAGCCGATCGCCTGATCGCGGACGAGCGCGAAGCGCTGCGCGCGCGCATTCGTGGCGTCATCGATCGCGAAGCATTCGACATCGCGTTCCAACCGGTATTCGCGCTCAAGCAAGGCAGCGTGGTCGGATTCGAAGCGCTGGCTCGTTTCACCGATGGGCGCGCACGATCGCCGGATCGCTGGTTCGACGAGGCGTTGCAGGCCGATTTGAGTTTCGAGCTCGAGATCGCCGTCGTGCGCAAGGCACTGCAATCGTTGGCGATTCTGCCGCGTCATGCTTATCTCGCGGTGAATGTTTCGCCCGAGACCGCGGCGTCCGACGAAATCGCGCGCCTGTGCACGTGTCATTCCGGCGACCGCATCGTGCTGGAGATCACCGAGCATTCGAGCGTGGACGATTACGTCGTGCTCGCCGAGCGCGCGCGCGTGTTGCGCCGCATGGGCGTGCGACTCGCGATCGACGATGCCGGCGCCGGATTCGCGAGCCTGCGTCACGTGCTCCGTCTCGAGCCCGATCTGATCAAGCTCGATAAGATCGATCACGCACGACATCGACACGCGCGTGCGGCATCAGAGCCTCGCGGCCGCATTGCTCACTTTCGCGAGCGGCACTTCGGCGTCGATCGTCGCCGAAGGCATCGAGACCGAGTCCGAGCTGGCGACACTGAAGGCGCTCGGCGTGCCGTACGGCCAAGGCTATTATCTGGGTCGCCCCGAGCGCTTGCCGGTCACGCCTCGCACGCACTGATCTTCACAGCGACCGTGCGGCCCGATGCGATGACTCGCGCGGCGATTCGCGCGAGTACTTCGCGATCATCAATGCTTCATGTTTTCCGCCGAAGCCTTCGCATCGTCGCGATCCTTGGGCAGCGCGCGCCTTGGCCGTCTTGAGATTGGCGTCGGCCGTGTCCTTGCAATCGCCTTGCGCGGCCGACGGCAGCGAATCACATTTCTCCGTTGCGACCTTGTGCTCGGCGTCGGCCTTGGCGATCGCGACGTCGTAACGCGCATTGGCTTCCTTCGAGAATGACGTGGATTGCACGTCGGCCAGATCCTTGTCCGCATCGCGTTCGGCATTGTTCGCCGTCGGTCGTCGCGTCGTTGATCTTGCTGCTGGCGTCGGCGTTCGCCTTGGCGACGTCGGCGGATGCCTCGGCGCGCGCGGCGTCGAGTTTCTGCTGCGCGGCGGCGACCTCCGCGGATGCCTTCTTGCTCGCCTCGGCGACGTCTTTCGCTGCGTCCTGCTGCGCCTTGGAAACATCGCGATCGGACTCCGCCGTGGACTCCTGCCGATCGCACGCGGCGAGCGACAGGGCGAGGATTCCGCTCGCAACAAATGCCTGACCGATTTTCATAGGGCTCTCCCAAGGCCGCGCGATGCGGCACGCGGCGCAGCATCGACAGCGCCGTGTTTATCGCGCATGAACGCGTTTTCGCGCGGATCCGCATGGCGCGTTTCTATACGTGCGCTGACTGGAAGTCCGAGCGTGTTCAGCAGTGAGCCATGCCGCGCTGCTTAGCGTGCTGCAACCACAACACGAAGGAGCCAGGCAGATGAAACATTCCATCTTGAGTTGCGCGACGGCCGCTGCACTTGCATTGACGGTCGCCGGCATTGCACCGCTCGGCGTCGGCACGGCGTATGCGAACGACAACGCATTCGGATCAACCCGGTCACGGACAGCTGGATCACGACGAAGGTCAAGGCCGAGCTCGCGACGACCGATGGCGTGAAGAGTACCGACATCAGCGTCAAGACGGTCGACGGCGTCGTCACGCTGACCGGCGTGCTCGGCACGCCGCTCGCGGTCAAGAAGGCCGTGGCCGCTGCCGAGAGCATCAAGGGCGTCAAGAAGGTCGACCACGACGCTCTCAAGTCGCGTTGATCGTCCATCGCGGTCGCATCGCGTTTCACGAACGGCGTCGATAACGAACAGCATCTTTCACATCTGAGGAGCAAGACTGATGAACGAAGACAAGATCAAGGGACAGTGGAAACAGCTGGCCGGCCGCCTCAAAGCGAAATGGGGCAAGTTGACCGACGACGACATCCGCGTTGCCGAAGGCAACAGCGAATACCTGGCCGGAAAAATCCAGGAGCGTTACGGGATCGCCAGGGACGAGGCGGCAAAGCAGGTCAAGGAATTCGACCGCTCGCTTTAATCGCGTTCGAGGGCAGCATCACGCTGCCCTCGCTTTCTGAACGAGGAGGGTGGCATGGGCAAGTACTTCATCGCATGGCTTCTCGGCGTGCCGGCGGGCCTCTTGATCCTGATCTACCTGTTCGCGCATTTGTTCTGAGTGCGCGCCTGGTGGGCGTGCACGGCGGGAGTCCATTTGCCAATTTTGAGTAACGTGCGGCGCAAAATCGCACCTCGTCCTGGAGACTGACGAAGACCACGAGGCGCCCCGCTGGGCTCCCGAGGCGCGCCCGAAGGGCCGATTTCGATGATGCCGGGCAGCGCCGACGCGCGCATCGTCGTCTACAGAAACGGCGTCGAGTCGGTGAACCGCGTAGACCTCCCACGCGATCTCACCGCGAACGGGATGCCGCCGTCGAAGCCCGGCGTCGTGCTGTTGACGACCGAAGAACACATCTTGCCGGAAACAACCGGTGGTTCGTTGCAGGTTTTGATTCGGATCCGCCGCCGAAGACTTGACGCGGCGCATTTTCGACGCCGATTGCAAAAACTCAATCGCGGAAATTGTCGAACTGCAGCGGTTGTTCGATCGCGCTCTTACGCAGCAGTGCCATCGCGAGTTGCAGATCGTCTTTCTTTTTGCCGCTGATGCGCAGTTTGTCGCCGTTGATCTGAGTTTCGACCTTGAGCTTGGCAGCCTTGATCTCGGCAATGATCTTCTTCGCGATCGGCTGCTCGATGCCTTGCTTGACGGTCACTTTCTGTTTGGCGCTCGCAAGGTTGATCTCCGCCTCGGCGACGTCCAGCGCACGCACGTCGATGCGTCGCGCGGTCAGTCGCGCTCGCAGGATCTCGAGCATCTGCTTCAGCTGAAAATCGCTCGGCGCCGATAGCGTGATGACGAAGCCATCGAGCTCGAACCCCGCATCGATGCCTTTGAAGTCGAAGCGATTGGTCAACTCGCGCGTGGCCTGGTCGACCGCGTTGGTCAACTCGTGCTTGTCGACTTCGGAAATGACGTCGAACGATGGCATGGCGGTCCCGGATCCGGTGATGGGACCATTGTAGCGGCAACTGCCATCGACGAGATCACGCGCGCAGGCGACAATTGCCGGGTGCGACACGTGAATGCCATTCGCAAACTCGCGGCGGCCACCGCGCTGCTGTTCGTTGCGTCGCGCGGTGCCGCGGCGCTGGAGAGCCGCACGCTGCACGCGGACCAGGACGACTACCGCGTCGTCATCGTCGATCTCGCAGAGGATTCGCTGGATCTCTATTGGCGCGACGCGAGCGGCGATGCCTATCGCAACATCAACGCGCTACGGCGCAAAGCCGAAACGGATCAGCGCGAAGTGTTGTTCGCGACCAATGCGGGCATGTACGACCGCGAATATCGGCCGCTCGGATTGACCGTCGCCGACGGCAAAGTGCTGCGGCCGTTGAATCCCGCGCGCGGCGGTGGCGCTGGCAATTTCGGTCTGCAGCCGAACGGCATTTTCTATGTCGACCGCCAGGGTCAGGCGGGCGTGATCGCGACCTCGGCCTGGACGACGCAGCCGATCGATGCGCGCATCGCGACGCAGTCCGGGCCGATGCTGGTCATAGACGGCGAGCTGAATCCCGGTTTTCTCGAGAACTCCGACAGCCGTAAATGGCGCAGCGGCGTCTGTGCACAGACACCGAGCCGCGTCGTATTCGCCGTCAGCGAGACGCCGGTGACGTTCTACGCGTTCGCTGCCGTGTTTCGCGACAAACTCGGCTGCCGCGATGCGCTCTATCTCGACGGCACGCTCTCGCAGATCTACACCGCTGCCGACGGCTACGCCGGCGCTCCCGACGTCATGGTGAAACCGTACGCCGGCATGTTCGCCGTGTTCGCAAGCAAGCCGGCGTCACGCTAGCACTGCATCAGTGCCCCTTGGCGGCTTTCTTCGCCTGCTTTTCCGCCCGTTTTTCCTTCATCGTCTTCGCCGGTTTCTTCTTGTCGCTCTTTTTCTGGTTCAGGCCTTTCATGGGAATCTCCTCGCGGTTTGGACTTCCGGCACATCGGCCGGACGCTTATGAACACGACCGGCCGGACGGCACGAGCAAATCCTAATCACTTTCGCCGATTCGTCAAACACCGCCGCGATGTCGTGGCGCGGGCTTCGAAGTACCTCGCGTGCTCGAACGGCACGTGCCAGAATGCCACCGCGGGGGATCGGGCGGTTTCGTGCTGGGGGTTGCGCCTTTCCGCGTTGTTGAAGAGTCAAGCCGTGACGGCGCCGCCGCCGCGGTCTCCGACGTTTCGTGCCGGGGAGGGCGCGGATGGTCTTCAACTCGCTCACATTCGTCGTGTTCTTCGCGATCGTGCTGGCGTTGCACTCGATGCCGCTCGCCTGGAAGACACGCAAGATCAATCTGCTGATCGCGAGTTATCTCTTCTATGCGGCGTGGAATCCGCCGTTCGTGATCCTGCTTGTGGATCTCGACGGTCGTCGACTGGTACGCCGCACAGGGTCTGGTCAAGTCCGAACGCCAGAACGCGAGGCGCGCCTGGATGCTGCTGTCGGTGGTCGCCAATCTCGGCATGCTCGCGTATTTCAAGTACGGCACATTCATGCTCGAGAATTTCCGCGCGCTGATGGCTGCGTTCGGCGTCGACTATCAGCCGCCGTCGTTCAGCATCGTGCTGCCGGTCGGCATTTCGTTCTACACGTTCGCGACGTTGTCGTACACGCTGGACGTGTACCTGCGTCGCGCGGCGCCGGCGCGTAATTTCCTCGACTACGCATTGTTCGTGACGTTCTTCCCGCATCTCGTCGCGGGTCCGATCATGCGGCCGACCGAGCTCGTGCCGCAGTTCGCCGAGCCGCGGCGCGCGACGCCGGATCAATTGCGTTTCGGCCTCGCGCTGATGACGCTCGGCCTGTTCCAGAAGATCGTGCTGGCCGACAGCTTTCTCGCCAAGCCCGCGGAGATGGTCTACGACGGCAGCAAGATTCCGGGCGCACTCGATTCGTGGATCGCCACGCTCGCGTTCAGCGGACAGATCTTCTGCGATTTCGCCGGCTATTCGACCACCGCGATCGGTGCCGCGATGTGCCTTGGCTTCGCGATGCCGGACAATTTCCGTTTTCCGTACGCGGCGATCGGTTTCTCGGATTTCTGGCGCCGCTGGCACATCACGCTGTCGTCCTGGCTGCGCGACTACCTGTACATCCCGCTCGGTGGCAATCGCCACGGCGAGGCGCGCACGTATCTCGCATTGATGACGACGATGCTGCTCGGCGGTTTGTGGCACGGCGCGAGCTGGGCGTTCGTCGTCTGGGGCGGCCTGCACGGCATTTATCTTTCGGCCGAGCGCGTGTTGCGGAGACGGTTCGTCGGATATCGTCCAGGCCCGATCGCGCTGATCGCGTTCGGCCTTATCACCTACACACTGATCAACGTGACCTGGGTTTTCTTCCGGGCCAAGAGTTTCGGCAAAGCCTGGCTGGTGCTGAATGGCATGTTCGGCTTCAACGAAGAAGCGACGCCGATCCTGCCGGTCGTGCATCTGGTGTGCGTCGCCGCGATCGTCGCCGGCATCGTGCTCGCGCACTGGATGATGCGCGGACGCACGCTCGAAACCGCGATCGCACGCACGCCGGCACCGATGGTTTCGGCGGTATGGGCGTTGATGGCGTTCGCGATCATCATCGCGCAAGGAACCGGAAATGCCTTCATCTACTTCCAGTTCTGATATGTCCGGTGCGGAAGCCGCATTGGATCGGGCATTCGTACCCGTGCGCCTGACCGCGTCGGATCGGCCCGGCGTTGCGCAACCGGTGCCGGTGCGCGACATTCCCGCGCAGCCATGGAGCAGGATCTTCGTCGGCGCATTCGTGTTGTGCGCGTTCATGGTGGTGGGTTGGGAAATGTATTGGCGCGCCTTCGGTGTTGCGCCGACGTATCGCAATACCGATGGCGAATGGCTTATGCAACGGCGTCGGCTCGACGCAGGTGAAGGCGGCGCGACCGTGTTGATCGGCGCCTCGCGCATCCTGTTCGACACGCAGCTGCCGGTGTGGGAAAAGATCACGGGCAAGCGCCCGATCCAGCTCGCGCTAGAAGGCACCTCGCCGGTGCCGATCATGGAAAATCTGGCGGCGGATCCGAATTTCACCGGACGTCTGCTTGTCGACGTCTCGCCGGACATCATCTTCACGGGCTTCGCCTATCGCGCTTCGGTATTGCCGTATCTGCGCGATCAGACGCCGTCCCAGCGCATCGGCGACTGGTTGTCGATGCGTTTTCTCGAGCCAGTGTTCGCGTTCTACGATCCGGACTATGCGCTGTCCACGGTGGTGCGGCGCCAGCCGTGGCCGGAACGTCCGGGAATGCACTCACGCATGAACGTGCGCAGGCTCGCCGTTCACGACGAGGACCGCAACACGCAGCTGTGGGACAAGGTCGTGACGGATCCCGAGTATCGCGCGCTCGCGCGCCGCATCTGGGCGCAGGATTTCAACAATCCGCCGGACGATGCGGGGAAGACGCACAAGGCCATCGACGATGCGATCGGCAGGGCGGCCACCGCGATCGCGACGTTGCGTGCGCGCGGCGTGCGCGTCCTGTTCCTGCGTGCGCCGAGTTCCGGCGAATACTATGCGTACGAGCTGCGCGAATTTCCTCGCGCGCAGACATGGGATCCGTTGCTCGAACGCACGCACTCGCCGGGCATTCATTTCGAAGACTACCCGGAGCTGCAAGGCTACGAGTTACCAGAGTGGTCGCATCTGGCGCCGTTCGAAGCCGAACGCTTCACGGCGGCGCTGGTGCCGATCGTCGAGCGCGAATTTGCCAAGCTCGAGCAGACTTCATCGAACTGAGCGCTTCTCTCCTGAAGATCCTTCAGCGCGTGGCGCGAACAAGCAAGACTCCGACGCTCAGATTCCAAATAGTCTGAGCGATCACGACGAGCAGCATGCCGACAACGTCGAGGTGAATCAGGCCTGTCGCGAGTGCAAGCGCCGGGCCGAGACCCGCGAGCAGACCAACGATGGCAACCCACAGAGGACGGCGCGTCCGAAACAGCGCGAAGGCCCACAACACGATCGCCGTCGACATCGCGATCACGCCGAGCTTGGCGAGCGCCTGGTTGCCGGTCATCGAAATGCGCAGCAGGTCCATGAACGCCTGGGAATCGCTAGCGGCTTCGTGCGCGTAGTGCGTCGCGAGATCGGAAACGATGAATCCGCTGATCAACGCCGCGCCGATCATCGCGCCGGTTCCGATCGCGTACGCAACCAGGCCCGCGCCGACGGCGCTGCGTTCAGTGCCGACCCATCGGCTGAACACCGTGAACGCGAAGAGCTGCGCGGCGAGCAAGGCGATGAGCCCTCCGTGCACGAATCGCGAGAGCGTCGCTTTGCCGCCGATGTCGGCGGCGAGCGCAGCTGCATCGTGCGTTTCCGCGGTCGGATGGTGCGCCATGAAAAGGACCGCCAGCACGGAGCTCGCGACCAGAATGATTCCTGCTGCTCGCGCAGCGGAATCGGCGCTGCCGGCAATCGGGCGTTCGTTGGATGGCGTCATTGTGGATCGGGCTCCCTTAGACTTACGGCGAGCCTAGCAATGGCGCGCGGTGCGTTGGCGGACACGAAGCATCGCTTGTCCGCTTTCATTCGGCGCAATGATCGGAGCTCCAGCATGCCCACAGCTGCGAAAGACCGGCGGATCGAGCGCACGCGCCAGGCGGTGCTGGGCGCGTTCGTGCAGCTCATGCTGGAGGGACGCCGCTACGATCGCATCAAAGTCTCGGACCTGATCGAACGCGCCGGCGTCGGCCGCTCCACGTTCTACGAGCACTACCGGAACAAGGACGAGGTGCTCGCCGAAAGCATCCGGCATCCCTTTGCCATGCTGGCCGACGCCGTCGAGTGCGGCGCTGATCCGACGCGCCTTCGCAGTGTGCTCGTGCACTTCGTCGAGAACCGCGTGCAGGTTCGCGCCGTGTTCGGCGGTGCCGCGCGCCGGCAGGTGAGCCGGGTTCTGGCGTCGATGATCGAGGAGCGCTTGCAATCACGCGCGAAAAAGAACGGCATCGCGACGACGGCTTCGATCAGGATCGCGGCCGTCGCGATCGCGGACGGGCAGCTCGCGGCGATCGTGTCGTGGCTTGGAGACGGGATCGCACGCGACGAGGCGCAGCTCGGCCAGACGTTGTTCCGCATCGCCCAGGCGACGGCACGCGAAATCTGCGGGAACTGAAGGGTTGAGGACTTAGAGGGAAACACCATGAAGCATCGGGTCGACAACTTGCTTCGTTCTCTGCTTTTTCGACGCGCTGTCGGCTCGTGCATCGTTGCGGCCGCGTGGTGGTCATGGCCGGTCGCGGCTGATGCAGCGGTCGAAGCAGCGCGACCAACGGTCGCGATCACCGATGTCACCGTCGTCGACGTCGAACAAGGCCGCACAATCGGCCCGCGCACGGTGTTGATTCAGGACGGTCGCGTAGTGGCGATCGATGCGCCGACCGAAAGCCATATTCCCGATGGCGCACAGCGCGTGGGCGGGCACGGTCGATTCCTGATTCCGGGCCTGGTCGACATGCACGTCCATCTCTTCAACAACGCCACGCATCGCCCGCCGAATACATGGACATTTCCGCTGTTCGTCGCCAACGGCGTGACCGCCGTGCGCGAAATGGCGGCGATACCCGCGTCGATGCCGATCGTGCACGCGTGGCGGAAAGCAGCCGAAGATGGAACGCTGGTCGCGCCGCGCATTCTCGCGGCCGGTGTCGTTGCGTATGGTCCTTCGCCGGAGGAAGCCGCGCGCCAGGTCGATGCGGCCGCCGATGCGGGCGCCGATTTCATCAAGGTGTTCTCGGATATTTCCGCGGCGAGCTGGCGTGCAGTCATCGACGCCTCGCATCGGCGTTCATTGCCGGTCATGGGACACATTCCGGCCGGCGTTTCGGTGCTGGCGGCCGCGCAGGCCGGGCAGCGTACCGACGAGCATCTGACGCAGATTTTCGAGGCCTGTTCGACGATCGAGCGCGCCGTCTCCGATGAGCGCCACGGCCTCGAGGGCGAAGCACTTGTCGCGCGCAGCGACGCGCAGGAGTCGCGCGTGCTCGAGGCGTACGACCAGCGCACGTGCGAGCACATCGCCGCCGCGCTCGCGAGGTCCGGACAAGCGCAGGTTCCGACGCTGATTCTTCCATATGTCGAATCCAAGCCGCCCGATCGCGCGCCGGCGAGTGACGCGCGCTGGCAATATCTCCGGGCGGACGAACGCACGCGCTGGTTGCGCGTCCAGGAAAGTCTCACGGCGGAGCAACGCGCCGTCGCTGCTCGTCGTTGGCCGGTCGCGCGAAAGATCGTCACCACGCTGCACCATGCCGGAGCGCTGCTGCTGGCCGGCACCGACACGCCGATGCCGGCGGTCTATCCCGGGTTCTCGCTGCACGAAGAGCTCGCGTTGCTGGTCGAATCGGGCTTGTCGCCGGTGGAGGCGTTGCGCTCGGCGACGCTCGCTCCTGCATCGTTTCTCGGTATCGCCGACCGGCTCGGATCCGTTTCCGTCGGCAAGCGTGCGGATCTCGTGTTGCTCGATGCGAATCCGTTGATCGACATTCGCAACACGCAGCGCATCCGGGCGGTCATGCTCGACGGCCGCTGGCTGACGCGTCCGGCGCTCGACGCGCTGCTCGCCGACGCGGCGAAGTCGATCGCCGACGCACGCAATCATTGAAGCGTGCCGCCGGTACTGGAATTTCCGTTCTCGACGTAGGAAATTTCAGACACGTCGCCACGCTCGGCGTCGGTAGACCGCGGCGGCCAGGAAGAATAGGTTAGACGCGACTCGCGCGGTATATGAGCGTCCACCACTCGCGTACACGCCGAGCGGATTCGCAGCCGGCCGTCGCGGCGTTCTTGGAGGCCATCGAAATGCCCAGGTTCTGGCTCATCAGCGATCGCAGCAACAACGGCACCGGCACCGCGTTGAATGCGAAAGGGCTCACTTTTTTCGTCAGCGACGGCGGCGCGCTCGACAAGATCACCAGCTGGACGAAGGTCTCGTCCGCTTCGTTTCAGAAGCTGCTGGCTGCGGCGGCGGATGCCTTTCCGGACCTTGATCCCGCCGACAACGAGAATCAAAGTCACGTCGCGTTGCTGATTCACGGCTTCAACGAAAGTTTCGAGAACTCCGCGACGTTCTACCAATCGCTGTGCGGCAAGCTCTTCGACGGACCCGAGAGCCTCGGCCTGTGCGTGCTCTACGACTGGCCGTCGCTCGGCAGCGTGCTCGGTTACGAGCCCGATCGCGCGACCGCGCGCAAATGCGCGGAAGATCTCACCGACGTCCTGGCCGAGCTGTATGACTGGTTAGTAAAGAAGCAGGAAGCCACCGAAGCCGATGCCTCGAAGGCCTGCAAGGCGAAAGTATCGGTAATCGCGCACAGCATGGGCAATTACGTCCTGCAGAAAGCGATGGCCGCGGCCTGGACGCGCAAGAACCAGCCGCTCCGTGCGAGCCTGATCAATCAGCTGGTGATGGTGGCGGCCGATGTCGACAACGATCTTTTCGACGCCGGCGCGCCGGACAACGACGATGGCGAAGCGATGGCGAACCTCACATATCGCGTCACGTCGCTCTTCAGCGGTCGCGACGCGGTGCTCGGTGCATCTGCGGGCCTCAAACATTTCGGTACGCGTCGACTCGGACGCAGCGGCCTCGCGCATGCACCCCCGCTCGTCGACGGCCCGCCTGCGACCGACAACGTCTGGGACACCGATTGCTCCAGTTTCTTCCCGCCGAGCGTCAGCGGCGGCGATATCCACGGCGCGTACTTCGAGACGGCGGGAACGCTCGAATTGATACGCCTCGTCCTGCGTGGTCTCGATCGCGGCGTGCTCGAAACGATGGGCAAGCTGACGGGAAACGCCTGGCCGGCGTGACCACGGCTAAAGGAACGCGTTTCCGTTTGCTCTGCCGGATTCGCCGCAACAAGCGTCGCCATGCGTCCATGCAATTGCGGCGCCTATTGCGCGGGCTGGAGCTCGAGCGGGCGCGGCGCGAGTCCCATCGCCTTGCGATAACGCGTATACAACGCGCCGACCTTCGCAACGTATTCCTGCGTCTCGACATACGGCGGCACGCCGCCATATTGGGTGACGGCGCCGATGCCCGCGTTGTACGCAGCCGCGACCAGCACTCGATCGCCGCCGTATTGCGCCTCGAGCGCAGCCAGATGTCGCGCGCCGGCCAGGATCGATTGCCTGGCCGAGAACGGATCCTTGACGCCGTAATCGCCGATCACGTCCGGCATCAGCTGCATCACGCCCTTGGCGCCTTTCGAGGACACCGCATCGGCTGTGTAGTCGCTTTCCGCGTGCGCGATCGCACGCAACCACGCCTCGTCGATTCCGGTCACCCGTGCGGCGTTGCGGAATTCACGCCGATATGCGCCGAGCTCCGGCTGGCCGATGTGTCCGAGTCCGGCGTGCGCGGGCGAAGCGGGCGGCGTTGCGACCGTGAACTGAAGGACTTTGGTCGATCCGGGCAGGTTGCGCGTGCCGTAGATGATTTGTCCGTCCTGTTCGCGCTTGTACAGCGTGCCGCGGAACACGCCCATCGCGCCCCACAAATTCGGCAGCGCAGCCGCGTTGTCGTCGAGCGTATTCGCGGTGCATTTCGAACCCGGTTCCGGCGCAGTCGCGAGACTGACCGTGCCGTCGCGCAGACAGCGCCACACGGTGCGCGCTTCTGCCGTGTTGATCTGAAACGGCAATGCGAGCAGCGCGATCGTGAGAACGATGGGATTTTGCGCGGAGATCCTTCGAATCATGACATCTGCGGCTTCCGCTGGCGCATGAACCCGGCACGCAGGATGGCGTCGCGATGCTGAAGGTCGGCTGTGATGGCACGTGACATCGGCTGGCCTGTCAAGGATCGATTCCACGCGCGCGTTCGCGACACGTTCGGTCTTTACAATCGCGGCGAACGCCGCAGGAAGCAAGCGGCGCTCTGCCTCCTCTCATTTTCCGCAAAGGATTTACATCCCGCTGCGGTCTGCTTACGTCCCGTGTGGCCATGCTTTGATACCGTCAGAGTTGTTCCCACACGCCGGCATTTGTCATGGGTCGCGTATCCGTTTCCGGGGCTGTCCTGATCAGCGTCTTGACCGTTCTGGTCGCATTTTCGAGCATGGCTCCCGAATTATCGGCTCAGGGCTATCCGGGTGGCCGCGGTGGCGGGCGAGGCGGGATGCGACCTCCGCAAGGTCGGACCGATCGCTCGAACCCCGCTGCGATGCCGTCGCCGGCGGATCCGCTCGAGACGTTCCTCGGAACGCTGCACGCGCTGCGCATGGAAATCCTCGTGCGCGACGATCAGGTCGAGCGCTGGACATCGATGCAGGATGCGTTACGTGCGTACGATCAGCAGCGCGACGCCGGGCAGCAGCTTCGCAATTCCGCAATCGCCCCTGTGCTGCGGCTCCGTAATCTCGCTGACGATACGCGAGCACGCGCGGATGCGTTGCAAAAGGTCAGCGATCGAGTCGCCGACCTTGTCACGACGCTCGACGATCACCAGCGCCAGGTGTTCGGCGCGCGTCTCGCGGAGGCTTTCGCAAGCGGGATGCCGCGAACTCCGTGAGCTTCCGCTACGAACGCCCGCCGACGAAAACGACATCCCCAATCCAGTTGCGCGCGCGTCGCGCGAGGCGCTCGTTTTCGCTTTCTCCTTCGAGCGAGGCCGATGTTCTTCGCAGCAGCGAAGGCGCAACGTCATCGAACGTATTGACGTTGACGACCGCAAACAGCCCGTCGCCGATGCGGCTGGTCGAGAGCGGGACGACACCGCAGCGCGAACAGACATGAAACTCTGCAGTTCTTGTTTCGAAGGCGTAAGCCGACGCCAACGAAGGCTCGGCGATGCGAATCGTCAACGATCCGGTTGGACACGACGTCCAAACGCCGCCATGGCGCCTGCAGAATGAGCACGTGCACGCGCGCGCAGGAATCTCGACGGGCTCGGGTTTCCAGTCGAGCTCGAACGAGATATTGCCGCAGTGGCAGCTTCCGCGGATCAGCATGGCGGCATTGTAGCGATGGCCCCGCGCCACGCGGCCGCATCGTCTCGTAAGGTTCGCTGGCGCAACTTCGATCGATCAGGCGTCGAGCGTCGCCTGCATGCTGATCTTCGCGTTGAGCACCTTGGAAACCGGGCAACCGGCTTTGGCTTCATTGGCGATGCGATCGAACGTCGCCGCATCCGTGCCGGGGATTTTCGCGTTGACGGTGAGATGGGACGAGGTGATCGCGAAACCCTCGCCGACCTTCTCGAGCGTGATTTCCGCCCGGGTCCGGATGTAGTCGGGCCTGAGGTTGTTGTCGCCGAGCATCAGCGAGAGCGCCATCGAAAAGCAGGCAGCGTGCGCAGCGCCGATCAGCTCCTCCGGGTTGGTGCCGGGACCGTCCTCGAAGCGCGACTTGAATCCGTAAGGAGCGTTTTTCAGGACGCCGGTTTCTGTCGATATCGTGCCGCCGCCGTCTTTGATGCCACCTTTCCATTCCGCGGAACCGGCCTTCATCATTGGAATCTCCTTTGGTGAATGCAACAAAATTCGCTTTGTGGCTCAAGCGAAACCATACCTTGCGGCATGTTAAACGCCTCGAAATGGCCGCGGAGCCGACCCGTGGCGGCTCTCAGGCCCCGCGACAGCACCTCCCGCTGGACGCGCAATCCCATGCGGGCGCTTCTCGCGGAACATCTGGCACGGCGCTTGCTAAACCTTCCCTGCACGCACTGAAACTGCGGATTATTCCGCACGCTCGTGCAAGTGAATGACCGTCATGCTCGTTTCGCACGCCCTGTTGGTAATGGAACCCGCCACTACGCAAACACGCTTCGTCGAACGCATTTTCCGGCTGCGCGCACTCGGCCTCGGCCTGGGATTCCTGCTCGTCGCCGGCGTATTCTCCGAAATCGGCGCTCAACCGTGGATGTGGGCGCTGCTCGTCATCGACGCGTTCCTGTGGCCGCATCTGGCGCGCCGGCTCGCGCACGAAAGCGCCGATCCCGATCGCGCCGAGGTCAACAACCTCTTGCTGGACTCCGCAATGGGCGGCGTGTGGATTGCGTTGATGAAGTTCAACGTCGTTCCGAGCGTGCTGTTGCTGACGATGCTCGCCGCCGACAAGATCAGCGTCGGCGGCTGGCGGCTGCTCGGCCGTGCGTTCGCGCTGCAAGTGGCGGCGTGCGTGGTGACGTGGGCGGCAACGGGTTTTGCGTTCTCGCCCGAAAGCTCGATGCGCGCGATCTTCTTTTCGTTGCCGTTCATGATCGGCTATCCGCTCGCGGTCAGCACCGCGACGTTCGCGCTGGCGCGCAAGTCGAGCCGGCACAACCGCATGCTCGCGCGGCAAACGCGCGTCGACCCGTCGACCGGGCTCTTGAACCGGCCGAGCTGGGAAGCCGCGGTCGACGCCGAGCTCAGGCGCTTCAAGCGCGGCGAGATGGCAGCGGCGCTGCTGATGGTCGATATCGATCGCTTCAAGGAGGTCAACGATCAGTACGGTCATCTTGCCGGCGACGAAGTGATCCGCACCACGGCCGCGGTCATCCAGAGCTGCATCCGCGAGATCGACGTGCCCGGGCGTTACGGCGGCGACGAATTCGGCGTGATGCTCGCGCACACGGGCACGCATGCGGCCATGGTCGCGGCCGAGCGCATTCGGCAGCGCGTCGCCGAGACCGAATTCGAGCGCGCGCCCGGCGTGCGCTGCACGTTGAGCATCGGCATCGCGGCGGCGTCGCGCGGCATGGAAGACGTGCATGCGTGGATCTCGCAGGCCGATGCGGCGCTCTATCAAGCCAAGACGATGGGACGCAATCAGACGGCGCGGATTTGATCGCGCCGACCTGACGGCACGAATCTGGCGACGCGGAGCTGAACCTTCCGGCGACGCCGTTTCAGCACGCGTTCGCTCTTGCGGCTCGGCTCGTGCAGAATCCGCCGTCGGCTCGCGGAGCTCTCGGCATGCCAAACACGGCGGTACCGCAAGAAGGCGACAGCTGGCTGCATCGCCAGACGCGCGCTGCCAGACATCGGCCGCACTTCAGCACTGCGGCCGCGTTGTTCCTGGTGTTGCTGGCGACACTGATCGGCGCCGGAGCCGGCCTCGCGCGCGGCATGCTGCTTTCGTTCGACGCGTCAGCGCTGATCTTTTTGGCGGGACTCTTCTGGATGTTCGCGCACTCGCCGGTGGCGACGATCCGTGCGCGCGTGGCCAAGCAGGATGCCGGCCGCTGGGGCGTATTGTGGAGTGGCGTGGCGGTATCGTCGGTTGCCATCGTCGCGCTCGGCGCGGAGCTGCACGCGTCGGAAACAGGCGGAGTGACCCAAGTCGCGATCGGTGCGGCGAGTCTGGTGCTGTCGTGGTGCGTCCTCAACACGATGTTTGCACTGCACTACGCGCATGAGTACTACATTGGCGCGCGTCAGGACAAGGCGCTCGAATTTCCCGGCACGGACGAGCCCGATTATTGGGACTTCATGTATTTCGCGTTCGTGCTCGGCATGACGTTCCAGGTTTCCGACGTCGCCATCGCGCGCCGCGGCGTGCGCCGCGTCGCGCTCGTGCACGGCATCATCGCCTTCTTCTTCGATGTTTTCATTCTTGCGCTCAGCGTGAATGCCGTCGCCGGCAAGGTTTGACCGTCGCGCGCCGAGTCGTTCACTCGGGCCAGCGTGTGCGTCCGCGCACGATCGTGCGCGTCGTGCCGCCGACCCAGACTTGTGCGTCTTCGATGCGAATCAGGATCGAGGCGTCGTGGCCGATCTCGCGACCCTGGCTCACGCGATAACCGCGTGCCAGCGCGCCGTGCGGCTCGGCTTTGGCAATCCATGCGGCGATAAGTCCGTTCGCTGCACCCGATGCCGGATCCTCGACGATGCCGACGCCGGCGGGAAATGCGCGCACCACGAGATCGTAATCGGTCGCGCGGCTGCGCGCGAAAACGCAGAGGCCGAGGCTGTCGGTCGCCTTGGCCAGCGCGCCGATTGCGGCGTGATCCGGATGCCAGCCGCGAAGGCCGGCTTCATCGGCGAATTCCGCGATCCACCAGCGACGGCCGCCTTCGACGAAGACCGGCGGCAGTGACCCGAGTGCTGCGCTGCCGAGCGCTGATCTGAGCTTCGGCTGGGCGGTAGGATCTTCGAGCAGCACGTGCGCGGCCGGTGCTTGAAGAAACAGATGCCGCGATCGGCCTTTGCCCTCGACGCGGATCGCCAACAGGCCGGCGCCGCATTCCTGGATCAGGCGGCCGTTGCGCGCTTTTGCGACACCGGTCTCGAGCACGGCATGCGCGCTGCCGATCGTCGGATGTCCCGCGAACGGAATCTCGTGGCTTGGCGTGAAGATGCGCAGGCGGTAGCTCGCATCCGCAGTCGATGGCGGCAGCACGAACGTCGTTTCGACAAGGCCGGTCCATGTCGCGAATGCCTGCATGCGTTCTTCAGGCCACGACGCCGCGTCGATGATGACGCCGAGCGGATTGCCGCCGCCGGTGCGCGCGGAGAACACGTCGAGTTGTAGATATCGGAAATCCTGCATGGTCGCGAATCGCTCGGAGGAGTGACCTTACACGCCCGCTGTGCGTCGCGCCTCAAGTGCGCGAAAGCGCAAACGCGCGCTTAACGCGATTCAGATCCGTTCATTCGCCGCCGCGGTATGCTTGCCGAACGCGCCGAGGAGCTTCAAGCATGAGCACGCCCCGCGACATCGTCGTCATTGTCGGCAGCCTGCGCAAGGCATCATTGAACCGGAAGACCGCCAAGGTGCTGATCGAGATCGCGCCGGCGGAGCTCAAGCTCGACATCGTCGAGATCGGCGCGCTGCCTTTGTACAACGACGATCTGGAGCACGATCCGCCGCGCGAGTGGACCACGTTCCGCGAACGCGTGCAGCGCGCGGACGGCGTGCTGTTCGTTACGCCGGAATACAACCGCTCGGTGCCAGGCCTGCTCAAGAACGCGATCGACGTGGCCTCGCGCCCGCACGGCAAGAATATGTGGGACGGCAAGCCGGGCGGCGTTGTCAGCGTCTCGCCCGGTGCGATCGGCGGCTTCGGCGCGAACCATCATCTGCGCCAGTCGCTGGTTTTTCTCAATGTACCTGCGCTGCAGCAGCCGGAAGCCTATATCGGCGGCGCCGGCAAGTTGTTCGACGAGAGCGGCAAGCT
Source organism: uncultured Gammaproteobacteria bacterium (assembly GCA_963834755.1). GTDB lineage: Bacteria > Pseudomonadota > Gammaproteobacteria > Xanthomonadales > Rhodanobacteraceae > Dokdonella_A. The sequence goes on along the minus strand of CAWICQ010000011.1, from coordinate 259,811 downwards.
GATCAACGAATCCACGCGCGAATTCCTCGACAAGTTCCTGAAGGCCTACGCGGCCTGGGTGGAGAAGCTCGCGCGAGCCGCCCATGACGCCGGCCATCGCGCACGATATCGCCGGGCATCGATTCGAAACGACCGTCGAAGGAGAGCATTGCGTGCTCGAGTATGAGTTCGACCGATCGCACGATGACGATCACGCATGTTTCGGTGCCGGATCCGGTGAGTCGGCGCGGCATCGCGGCGACGCTGATGCGGGCCGCGTTGGCGTCCGCGCGAAGACGCGGCTGGCAGGTCGTGCCGAGAGTGCCCGTACGCCGCGTATTTTCTCAAGGAAAATCCGGAATGGGCCGGGCTCGTCGCGCCGCACTGACATCGCCGAATCGGCAGCCGTCACGACCGGCGCTTGTGATCGATGCGCGCACCAACGTATCGTGACGCGGCCGATTCGCCGAACGAGTAGCCGCGATGCTCATCACGCCCGTCACGTTGGTGATTCTGGTCATTACGTGCGCGATTTCGTTCGCCGCGTTCTCGAATCCGAGGCTGCTCGAGCGTCTGGTGCTGTGGCCGCCGGCGATCAGCGGCCAGCATCAGTACGACCGCCTGCTGACCTGCGGGTTCGTGCACGCGGATTTCGCGCATCTCCTGTTCAACATGTTCACGTTCCTTTCGTTCGGCGCGTACATGGAACGCCTGTTCACGCCGCGCATCGGCGCCATCGGTTACGCACTGTTCTACGCGGCGGGCATCGTCGTCTCGGCCTTGCCGAGCTATTTGCGCCATCGCGACGACAGCAATTACCGCAGCCTCGGCGCCTCGGGCGCAGTTTCGGCGGTGTTGTTCGCGTTCATTCTGGTCAAGCCGTGGGCGACGATTCTGATCTTCGCGTTTCCGGTGCCGGCGATCGTGTTCGCGCTCGTCTATCTCGGCTATACGATTTACATGGACCGTCGGCAAACCGATCGCATCAATCACAGCGCGCATCTTTGGGGCGCGATCTACGGTGTGTTGTTTACGATTGCGCTCGATCCTGCCGTGGTCAGCCGGTTCCTTGAGCAGCTGACGCACCCGCATTCGGGGATCGGACTATGATTCGTGGACGAGTTGGCGTTGCCTTTGAAACGGAGATTCCATGAGATTCGCATGCTGTATTTTCGTAGCCGCTCTTGTCGCAAGTCCGACCATTGCAGCCCCTGCCGCGATCGCCGAAGACGAGACCGCGATCCGGAACGTCGAGCGCGCACTGTGCGAAGCGATCCGAGCCGGCGATGCCGACGCGATCGCGCGTCTCGAAGACGAGACCTACACGCTTACCAACACGCACGCCCAAGTCAGTACGCGGGCCGATGACATCGCCGACGCGAAGAAAGGCGAGATCCGTTACACGGAATTCCGCAATCACGACACGACGGTTCGTCTTTACGGCGACGCTGCGATCGTGCTCGGCATCACGTCGCTGAAGGGCACGTCCGCAGGCAAGCCGTTCGCGCTCGACGTGCGCTTCACCGATACGTACGTGCGGCGCGCCGCCGGCTGGAAGATCGCCGCAAGCCAGGCGACCCGCATCGACAACAAGTGACGTTGCGCGCAGGCGAGCGGGACACCCCGGCATCAAGGAGCGACACATGGCCTACAAGGGCGGCTGTCATTGTGGAAAGATCGCATTCGACGTCGACGGCGACATCGAGCAGGTGATCGAATGCAATTGCTCGATCTGCAGCAAGCGAGGCTATCTGCTCTGGTTCGTGCCGCGCGCGAACCTGCACTTGCACACGCCGATTTCGGAGCTGTCGACGTACACATTCAACAAGCACCACATCAAGCACTATTTCTGTCCGACGTGCGGCGTGGCGCCGTTCGGGATGGGTTCGGATGGCAAAGGCAACGAGATGGCGGCGATGAACGTGCGCTGTTTCCAGGGCGTCGATCCGACCTCTCTAAAGATTGTTCCGTACGACGGCCGCCGTCTCTGAGGCGCGCACGGAGCGCGTTTCGCTCGCTGTGGCGCTGGCCGATAATCATAGCGCTCGTTCTGTCGTCGAGCGCCTGCAGCACGTTGGGTTATTACGCGCACGTCGCGCACGGCGAGGCGTCATTGCTGGCGCATCGAACCTCGATCGCAAGAATTGTCGACGACCCGCAGGTCGATACAAAGCTCCGTGCGCGACTCGCCGAGACGCAGGAAGCACGTGAGTTCGCCTCGGATCATCTGCTGCTTCCGCGCAACCGGAGCTACACGACGTACGTCGATCTCGGTCGACCGTATGTGACCTGGAACGTGTTCGCGACGCCGGAGTTCTCGGTGGATCCGGTCACGCATTGCTATCCATTCGCAGGCTGCGTCGCCTACCTCGGTTTTTTCGATCGCGCGCGCGCTGAGCGCGAAGCGAAGCGTCGTGCCGCGCAGGGCGATGACACCGCGATTGAAGGTGCCGTTGCGTATTCGACGCTCGGCTGGTTTTCCGATCCGATTCTGAGCAGCATGATGCGCTGGAGCGACGACGAGCTCGACGGAGTGATTTTTCATGAGCTGGCGCACCAGCTGATCTACGTCGAGGACGATACCGCGTTCAACGAATCGTTCGCGACGTTCGTGCAGCAGGAAGGCCTGCGCGAATGGCGTGCTTTTCGAAGTCTGCCGCCCGCCGACGCGGGCGCAAGCGCGCACGACGACGCATTCACCGCGCTGATCCTCGACCTTCGCGCAAGGCTCAGTGCCCTTTACGCGAGCCATTCGGCGCCGGCGCAGAAACGCGAAGCCAAGGCGCGCGAGATCGAGGCATTCCGCGAGCGCTACCGCCGACTCCGCGACGGCGAATGGAGCGGCGACACGCGCTACGACGCTTGGGTCGACGCGCCGATCAACAACGCGCGCCTGCTGCCGTTCGGGTTGTATGATCGCTGGGTGCCGGCGTTTGCGCGCCTGTTTGCACAGGCGGGCGGGGAGTGGAAGGATTTCCATGCGATCGCGCGCGACGTCGCGAACCTCAAAAAAGGCCAGCGGCAGCAGCGTCTGGACGCGTTGCTCGGCGCCGCATCGCCGAATGGGAAGTAAACGGGAAATACAGTGATCACGCGAAGCGGCCTCAGCGCGTATTCACCGGCTTGGCGTATCTTGATAAGCAGGCAGGTCCGCCCAAAGGTGGGGTTATGAAAACTCTGATCAAAACAAGTCTGGTGGCAGCGCTGTTCATGCTCGCCGGCTGCGTCTATGACCCATATGGGTACGTGCGCTCCGACGGCTATTACGGCGACGCGTACTACGGAACGGGTGGCGGCTACGGTTACGACGACTACTACGACAGCGGCTACTACGCGCCCGGCTATTACGGATATGGATACGGCTATGGATACGCGCCGTACTACGGGGGCCCGTCGTTTGGTTTAGGCCTCTACTACGGTGACCATCACCACCACGACCATGGAAATTGGGGTCACGGCGGCAACTGGGGTCACGGCGGCAACTGGGGTCACGGCGGCAACTGGGGTCACGGCGGCAACTCGGGCCATAGCGGCAACTCGGGCCACAGCGGCAACTCGGGCCATAGCGGCGGCAGCTACGGCGGTCGCGCGCCGCATCGCTGATGAAGTGACGCCCCCGATGCTATCCGGGGGCGCTGTTATTGCGGACTTGGTTTACCGGCAGTCTGATCAGTGCTGCGGCGGGGTCTGCGGTTTCGGCTGCGGTTTCGGCGCCGGCAATACTTTAAGCTCGGTCTTCTGCTGCGGACCTTGCGGCGTGCGCATCGCTGTCGGCGGCGTAGGACGCGCGATCTTGCCCGTGCCTTCCTTGTCCAGCTTGGCGAAGCGATCTTCGGAAAACTTCTTGAATTCCTCGGCGGTCACGATGCCGTCGGCATTGGAATCCCATTGCTTGATCATGCGCTCGGCCATCTGCGTGTTCCGCTCCATCAACGGCGGCGAGCTGGCGATTTCTTTCGCGTCGATCTTGCCGTCGTGATTGGTGTCGAATTCGTCGAACCGTTTCTTCTGCGCGGCCAGAAACTCGTCGCGTGAAATGAAGCCGTCGTGATTGGTGTCGATCTCGTCGAACGCCGACGGTCTCGCAGGAGGCGGCGTCGCGCCGGGCGGCTTCAGCACGGGTGTCGGATTCGGTTGGACTTGAGCATCTACGGCTGTCGCCGCCACGACCGACAGGGCGACGAGCAAGACTCGGCTTCGAAACATCTTGTTATTCCTCCAGGGTAGGGGCGCCGAAGCATAGCGGATTGCGTGCTGCGCGCCAGTTGTCCGTTTGTAAATGGTCGCTTGGCGATTCGGCTTTGGTAAATCTCGCTTCGTAAATGGCGACGACGCGAACGAGCGCGTTGCGCGTGTCAACGCGCGCGGCGATAGCGCGTTTCTCGGGATCGTCGATTGCCCGCAGGCGATCGTTGGTCGGAGGAGCCGTCCATGAAATTGGTCCTGTCGTTCGCGATGGTCGTCGCCATCGGTTGCGTTGCCGTTATCGCGCCGCCGGTGTCGGCACATACGTTCATTGGAGTATCCGTCGGCTTTCCGCCGCCGCCGGCCCGCGTCGAGACGATCGTGGTTGCGCGTCCCGGACATGTCTGGATACCCGGCTATTGGCGCTGGAACGGCGCGAGCCATGTATGGGTGGGCGGTCATTGGACATACGCGCGGCCGGGTTATCGCTACATGTCCGCGCGCTGGGTCAGGACCGGTCCGGCGTGGCGCTTCCACGCCGGCTATTGGGCCCGGTGATCGCGCCCTGCGAGGACGCTGCCCGCGCGCTGCGAACGCGCGCGGAACGTGATTCAACGCGACCGCACCCAGCTTTCGTATTCCGCCTGCGACACGCGCCCATCGCGATTCGCATCCGCATGGATGAAATCGTTGGCGAGAAGGTCGTAGCCATCGGCGTCGGCGCTCGTGATGTAGCTCTTGCCGCGGGCGAGCTGGGTAAACGGCGGCGGCGGCGCGTACTGGCGCGGACCGGGTTGTCCCGAATGCACGGTCAATGGACCGTCGGGTGTCGCGTACGTCGCGCTGGTTTCGTTGGCAATCTGCTGCGCCTGCGCGGCGAACGAGCACAGCACGGCGGCGGCGACGCCGGTCAGAAAACGGATAGACATGGCAATATCCTCGTCGGCACGGGTCGTTGCGACCCTTCGGCAGATAAGCTAACCGGTGCCGATTAACCGAAACCAAATCCCCGCCGCGGCGCATCGACGCCCATGCTTCCGGGTCCAAACGCCGCGTTTGGGGTATCGTCGGCGCATGCATCGCCCGCACCTGCACGGCCCGCGCGCGCTGGCGCTGATCGCGGCGTTCAAGTTCGTCAAGTCGATATCGCTGGTCGTGCTTGCGATCGCTCTGCTGCGTCTTCGCCATCCCGACGCCGTCGCGCATTTTCGCGAGTGGCTGGGCACCTTTCCGCTCGCGACCGGCCACGAACTCGTCGATCGCGCGATCCGCGGCATTGCTCGGCATGAGCGAGCACACCCTGGGGCTGTTTGCGATGATCGCGCTGGGTTACGCGGTGCTTTATGCCGTAGAAGGGTTCGGACTCTGGATCAACGCGCGTTGGGCCGAGTACCTGACGGTGATGTCGACGACTCTTTTCATTCCGCTCGAACTCTGGCAAATCGGAACGCACTTCACACCGACTGAAATTACTCGGGCTGGCGATCAATGTCGCGATCGTCCTTTATCTCGTCTGGCTGTTGCGCACCGGATCGGGCTCTCGAGATCAGGGCGAGCGAAGTTCGGCGTCGGCGCAATGATGAGCCTCGCACCGCAATGTCGGCCTGCGCTGCTCGGTGTTGGAATCATCATCGCAATAGCGGGTACTGGCTGTGGCGAAACGAGCGCGCCGGCGCCCGCAGAGGCCAAGCCGAGCGCCGAGGCCAGGCCGCGCCCTGAACCTGCGGCGCTGCCGCTGCCTACCGAAGCGCCCGTGGAAGCGGTCGCGACGTCCCAGGCAGTTGCTTCGCCGGCGCCGATCGCGCCGGCACTGCCGCTGAGCGAGCGGCGCGATCCCGAGCCGTCCGCGGCGTGCCTGGCCAAGACTTCGGACGGAGCGTCGCCCGTCGCTTCGATCCACCGCTGGGTCGACGCGGCCGGCGTGACCCACTATTCGGATCAGGCGCCGGTAACACCGGTCAGCGGCCATCGCGTGCTCGAAGTGCGCGGCCTGCCGGACATCAAAGTCGAAGCCTCCGGTTACGACGTGAATCTGCCGTCCGATCTGCAACGCCGCGCGATCGTCGACGCGGTCGCGGTGCAACGCGTGTTCCACGACACGCTCGGCATCGACGGCCCGTCGCACGCGACGCTGAAGATCGTGTTCGTCGGCGACGCCAGCGCGTACGCCAATCTGGTCGGCGGCGGCGTGCTGGCTGCGTCGTCGGGTGCGTTCGTGCCGGCGCAGCACACGATCTATGTGCGCATGCAGGCCGACGAGGAAGTCGCGTTCTCGATCCTGCGCCACGAGATCACGCATGCGCTGATCTACGAGCGTGTCGGCGATCTGCCGGTGCCGTTGAACGAAGGTCTGGCCGAATACTTTCGCCGCTATCGGCCGGCCGGAATGGGCGGGCAGATCGATGTGGCGGCCGATCACGACGGCCTCGTCGGCGCCGCGCCGTCCGGCGACGGCAGCGAGGCGCTGGTCGAGCTGATGGCGCTGGCCGGCACGCGATTTCTATACGGCCGACCGCGACCGGCGCTACCTGCGAGCCTACGCGCTGATCGCCTTGCTGATGCGGGATAACGCCGGAACGGCCGCCCTGCACGGGCTGCTCGCCCGCCAGCAGGCCGAGCCCTGTGTACCGATCCGCGCAGAAGGGATTCTGGAGCAAAGCTACCCCGGCGGCCTGCGTGCGCTGGCCGCCGAGTGGGCATCATTTTTGCGTGATCCGCCCCTTTCGGTACGTGCCTACTGAGGCCGAAAACGGGGCCCCGAAGGGCACTTGACAGTGCGTCGCCGGGCTGTCGCCTGTTGCCAAACGTTCAGGTAAACTGCCGCCGCTGTGTTTGCACGGTCACCCGCGCTAGTGACCCGATGCAGCGCCGATCGCCGATCCGCTACGTCGCTTCACGTACACCTGCAACCAGTGGTCGACACGCCCTGACCGGCGTGAGGTATCAATCCAGTTCAAATTTTGTGGAGAGTTCCATGTCGGATCGTCAGATCGGTACCGTTAAGTGGTTCAACGAAAGCAAGGGCTTCGGCTTCATCAGCCGTGAGAACGGACCGGATGTGTTCGTGCATTTTCGTGCGATCAGCGGCACCGGTTTCCGTACGCTGCAGGAAGGGCAGAAGGTCAGTTTCCGTGTCGTGCAGGGCCAGAAAGGCCTGCAGGCCGAGGACGTGACGGCGGCCTGAACCAAGCCTCCGAGTTCTGAACTGGGCCGCGGTGCTCGCACCGCGGCCCTTTTGTTTCTTGCGATCGCGATTTCGCGTCGTCGCGGCGATGCCCGGCGATGGCATCATGGCCATTCTTCCCCGGGAACGTTGCCATGACTCGCGCATCGGACCTTGTCATCGAGCCCCGCCTGCACGATCTCGGCGATGGTTTCGTCGTTCGGCGTCTGCTGCCGTTCCGCCTGCGAAGGCAGGTCGGTCCGTTTGTGTTCTTCGATCATTTCGGCCCGGTCGATCTCGCGGCCGGCCGCGGCATGGATGTGCGCCCGCATCCGCACATTGGCCTCGCCACACTGACCTATCTCTACGACGGCGCGATCCGTCATCGCGACAGCCTCGGCTCCGATCAGGTGATCCGTCCCGGCGACGTCAACTGGATGACCGCCGGACGCGGCATCGTCCATTCCGAGCGCACGCCGGCGCAAGAACGCGCGGCGGGCCATCGCCTGCATGGCTTGCAGACGTGGCTCGCGTTGCCGCTCCCGAGCGAAGACGCCGAGCCCGAATTCCTGCATTACGATGGCGCCACGTTGCCCGAGACGGAAAGCGAGGGCGTGCGATTGCGCGTGATCGCGGGAACCGCGTTCGGCATGGCATCGCCGGTACGCGTCTATTCGCCGACGTTGTACGTCGACGCACAGTTTCGCGGCCGGTGGTCGCGTTGTGTTGTCCGACGAGCACGCCGAACGTGCCATCTATCCGATCGAAGGCGATTTCTCGGTCGAAGGCGAAGCCGTTCGGCCGGCAACGATGCAGGTCTTCGCAAGCGGAGGCGACGTCGACGCTTTGCTCCGCGAGCGGCGGACGACTCCTGATCTGCGGCGGCGCATCGCTCGATGGCGAGCGGCTTCTGTGGTGGAATTTCGTCGCCTCTACGCACGCGCGCATCGAGCGCGCGAAAGCCGACTGGGTGGCGCAGCGCTTCGGCCACGTTCCGGGAGAAACCGAGTTCATTCCGCTGCCGGACAGGTGAGGTCGCGCCCGATCATTCGCGCGGCAGGCGGCGCTTCGGACGTCGCACGAATAACGATTCGCCGACGATCTCGGAGAAACCGATGACGCACTACCCGAGTTTTCGCGAGTTCTATCCGTTCTATCTTTCCGAGCATGTCAATCGCACGTGCCGGCGCCTGCATTTCGTCGGCACGTCGCTGGTGATCGTCATCATGCTCGTGGCGATCGTGAAGGCCGACGCGCGATGGCTTCTGCTGGCGCCGATCGCGGGCTACGGCTTTGCATGGGTCGGCCATTTCTTCTTCGAGAAGAACCGGCCCGCGACGTTTACCCATCCGCTCTACAGCTTCGCCGGCGATTGGGTGATGTTCTGGGACATTCTCAATCGGCGAGTGAGCCTCTGAGCACGCAACATCCGCTGTCGGAATGATACGCATCCGCCTGCGGCATGACTTTCGACCGATCGCCAGCATGAGCCGGGGCCGCTAATCTCCGGGTCACGTGTGCGCGGCCCGGCGAGCTGGCAGAGCTTGCCGTCATTCCGTGCCATCTTGCCTTGGGGGCACTCAATGCGCATCCGCTGGATCGGTTTTTTCCTCGTTTCCTCCGTGGTCGCGACATCGGCGCACGCGCTGACCGTTGACGATCTTCTGGCAAAGAATCTCGCGGCCCGTGGTGGCGCCGACAAGGTCGCGGCCATCAAGACACTCAAATCCGAAGGCAAGCTCCTGTTCGGCGGTCAGTTCGAGCTCGGGTTGGAGGTCTACCAGAAGGCGCCGGACTCGGTCCGCAACGAGGCCAGCATCCAGGGCCTGACCGCGGTGCAAGCCTGGGACGGCAAGGAAGCGTGGCAGATCTCGCCGTTCCAAGGCCGCAAGGATCCGGAAAAGATGTCGGCTGACGATGCCAAGGCGCTCTCCGACGATGCGCCGATCAGCGGCGCACTGGTCGGTGCGCGCGAACGCGGCGCCAAGGTCGAATATCTCGGCACCGAAGACGTCGACGGCACCGATGCGCACAAGCTCAAGGTCACCTTGAAAAACGGTGACGTCGAATACGTCTATCTCGATCCGGATCACTTCCTCGAGATCCGCACGGTCACGCAGCGCAACGTGCGCGGCACGCAGGTCGAAAGCGTCACTGACTACGGCGACTACGAAGAAGTCGCCGGCGTGTTCTTCCCGTTCTCGTCGTCAACCGAAAGCAAGGCCGACGGCAATCGCTCGCAGACCACGATCGAGCACGCCGAAGCCAACGTCGCGATGGACGACAGTCTGTTCGCGTTTCCGGCACCGAAGGCCGGAGGTGCCAAGTGAACAGGAAGATCGAAGTCATGACCTCAGTCATTCGCGCGGCGACTTTGTCGTCGCTCATCGTGGTTTCGCTCGGCGTGTATGCGAACGCGGCCGAAAAGACCGCGCCGCGTTTTGATGCCGGCGTCGTATCGGGCCTCGGCGCTCGCAACATCGGATCCGCGACGATGAGCGGCCGCATCGCCGCGGTCGCTGCGGTTCCGGGCAAGGACGGCAAGACCACGCTGATGATCGGCGCGGCGTCCGGAGGTGTCTGGAAATCGACCGACGGCGGCACGACGTTCAAGTCGGTGTTCGACAAGCAGCCGGTGCAGTCGATTGGTTCGATCGCGATCGATCCTTCCAATCACGACACGATCTGGGTCGGCACCGGCGAATCGTGGACGCGCAATACCGTGTCGGTCGGCGACGGCATCTACAAGTCCGTGGACGGCGGCGAGACATGGACCAACATGGGTCTCAAGGACTCCGAGCGCATCGCGAAGATCAAAGTCGATCCGAAAGACGGCAACACGGTGTACGCCTGCGTGCCGGGCAAACTGTGGAGCGATTCGGCGGATCGCGGTCTCTACAAGACGAGCGACGGCGGCAAGAACTGGACGCTGGTGCTGAAAGGCAAGAACCTCTCGACCGGCTGCTCGTCGATCAGTCTCGATCCCAACGATCCGAATGTCGTCTTCGCCGCGCTCTGGGATTTCCGCCGCAAGGGCTGGACGTTCCGCTCCGGCGGCGAATCGGCCAATGTGCCATCCGGCAGCGGCTTGTTCCGTTCGAGCGACGGTGGCCGCTCGTGGACCGAAGTCACCGAGACCGCCAACAAGGGTTTCCCGAAGAAACCCTTCGGCCGCATCGCGGTCGCGGTCGCGCCGTCGGCTTCGAACATCGTCTACGCGTTCGTCGAATCCACCGATTCGGCGCTGTTCCGCTCGGACGACGGCGGCAAGACCTGGGACAAGCGCGACAAGAGCCAGCTGATGGTCTGGCGGCCGTTCTATTTCGCGAACCTGATCATCGATCCGAAAAATCCTGATCGACTCTTCAAGCCTGATCTCAACCTGATCCAGAGTCTCGATGGCGGCAAGAGCTTCGCCAACGTCGGCGGCGGCAGCCACGGCGATCATCACGATGTGTGGATCGATCCGACCGACACGCAGCACGTGATCACGGGCGACGACGGCGGTCTCTGGCAGTCTTACGACGGCGGCAACAAGTGGTGGAAGCAGAACAATCTGCCGGTGTCGCAGTTCTACCACGTGAGCGTCGATCAGGCCGATCCGTTCCGCGTCTACGGCGGCCTGCAGGACAACAGCTCGTGGGTCGGCGACAGCGCGTATCCCGGCGGCATCACCAATTCGCGCTGGGAAAACATGTACGGCGGTGATGGTTTCTGGTCGTTCGAAGATCCGGCCGATCCGAACTACATCTACGCCGAAGCGCAGGGCGGCACCATCGGACGTGTCAATCGCCTGACGCACGAGCTGCGCAGCATCCAACCGGAGGCGAACTACAACGAGAAGTTGCGCTGGAACTGGAACACGCCGATCGCGCTCTCGCCGAACGAGAAGGGCACGATCTACATCGGCGCGCAGTTCCTGTTCCGCTCGCGCGATCATGGCCAGAGCTGGGATCGCATTTCGCCGGATCTGACGACCAACGATCCGCAGAAGCAGAAGCAGGAAGAGTCGGGCGGCGTGACCGTCGACAACTCGGCAGCGGAGACGTACACGACGATCTATTCGATCAGCGAATCGCCGAAACAGGCCGGCGTCATCTGGGTCGGTACCGACGACGGCAACGTGCAGCTCACGCGCGACGGCGGCAAGAGCTGGAACAACGTCGTGCGCAACATCAAGGGCGTGCCCGAGCATTCGTGGGTTTCGTGGGTGCAGGCCGGAACCTTCGACCCCGGCACCGCGTTCGTCGCGTTCGACCGCCACACGTTCGGCGACATGGCGCCGTACATTTTCGAGACGACCGATTTCGGCAAAACCTGGACCGCGCTCGTCTCGCCGAAGGACAGCAAGGGATTGCGCGGTTACGCGCACGTCGTGAAGCAGGACACGATGAAGCCCGAAATACTCTTTGCCGGCACCGAATTCGGTTTGTGGATCTCGATCGACGGCGGCGGGCAGTGGGCACAATTCAAGGGCGGCGATTTTCCGGCCGTCGCGGTGCGCGACCTGGCGTTCCAGGATCGCGATTCTTCGCTGGCGCTGGCAACGCACGGACGCGGCATCTGGGTCATCGACGACTTGACGCCGCTGCGAGCGCTCGATGCCAAGACGCTCGACAGCGAAGCCGCGTTTCTCGCCACCCGTCCGGTGCAGCAGCGCATCACCGCATTCGGCGGATGGTCGGAAGGCGATGCGAGCTTCACCGGTCCCAATCCGCCGAACGGGGCCGAGATCACGTACTACCAGAAGAGCCGTCATCTTTTCGGCAAGCTCAAGATCGACATCCTCGACGATAAGGGAACGGTCATCGATACGGTTCCCGCGAGCGTGCGCCGCGGCATCAACCGCGTGACGTGGCAGATGCGCGTCAAGCCGCCGCGCGTGCCGCCGGCCGCGCAGATCGCGTTCAATTCGACGCAGGGCCCGCGCGTTCCGCCCGGCACATACACCGTGCGCATGACCAAGGGCAAGGACGTCTACGAGACCAAGATGGACGTCGGACTCGATCGTCGTGTCACGTTCTCGGCCGCCGATCGTCGCGCGCAATACGACGCCGCGATGCGCGTGCGCAGCTTGTTCGGCGACATGAGCGGTCTGGTCGACCAGATCAACGCCGTGCGCACGCAAGCCGATGCCAAGGCATCCAAACTCGGGGAGGGCGATGCGCTGCGCAAGCAGCTCACCCAGCTTTCCGCGAAGGCCGACGAGCTGCGCAAGAAGATCGTCGCGACCAAGGAAGGCGGCGCCATCACCGGCGAAGAGCGCCTGCGCGAGCACGCCGATACGTTGTATGGCGCGATCATGTCCTACGACGGCAAGCCGTCCGACTATCAGCTCGCGCGCATCGACGCGTTGAATCGCGAGCTGGGCGACGTCAAGCAGCAGTTCGCCAAGTTGCGCGAAGGCGATCTGGCCAAGACGAACGCGAGTCTGCGCGCGAAGAATCTTCCGGAGATCGCGGTGCCGGACGGCAACGCCGCCAGCCCGGGCGGCTCGGCTTCGCACTCGGACAACGAGAGGAACGAGGCGCACGCGCCTTGGGATCGCGACTGACCGCCGGCATGCCGCGCGGCGTTGCCGCGCGGCAGCGGCGAAGTCCACCGATTCCGATCTTCGATAGCGCTCACCCGGCCGCGCGCTCGGCCTTGCGATCCGCGTGGCGAGCGGCGACGATGCCCGGCACCTGTTGCACGCGCGAGCCATGCCGGAGCCGTCCGAAACATCGCCGGTAGCATCCATCCGCAATGCCGAGCGGATGCGTTACATCGACACGTTGCGCGCCGTCGCCGCGCTGCTGGTCGTCTGGCTGCACGCCGCGGGAATGTTCAATCGGATCGGCCCCGAGACGGCGCAGGATCACCGCTGGTTCACGGCCTGGCCGGGGCGTATCGATGTGGGTCACATCGGCGTCGTCGTCTTTTTTCTGATCAGCGGTTTCGTGATTCCGTTCAGCATTCGTCCGGATCGTCCCGCGCCGGCACTTTCGTTCCTGATCAAGCGTTTCTTCCGCATATTTCCCGCGTACTGGCTTTCGGTGCCGCTCGCGGCGGCCACCGGTTTCTGGATCTGGGGCACGCGTTTCGATACGCACGAACTGCTGGTCAATCTCACGTTGCTGCAATACGCGCTCGGCGTGCGCGCCGCCGAAGGCGTGTACTGGACGCTGCCGGTCGAGCTCGTCTTCTATCTTCTCTGCGTCGGGCTGTTGTGGTCTCGAAGCCTGTTCGCGACACGCCGGATCGGCATGCTCGCGGCATTTCTCGCTGCTATTTTTGCGGTCATTCTGCCGACCTATGGTCACGGCCGCGCGCTGATCGGCGAAAACGCGCTGTTCTGGTCTCTCAATCTTTCGGTGATGTTCTGGGGCATGTTGTATCGAAGTCGATGCGACGCGGCGCCGATCGACCGCGACAGGTTCGGCGCTGTCGTGCTGTGGGGCCTTCTCTTTTTTTACGTGGTGATCCTGCCGTTGATTTCGCTGGCATCCACGGGATACATGCGCAACACGCTGGCGACCTACGTGATCGGCTTTGCGATCTTTCTGTTCGGCACGCGCGTGCGCATCGAGACGCGGCTGACCGACTGGCTCGGCCGGATCAGCTACTCGATCTATCTATTTCACGTGATTGTTTTTCTGGCGATCGAATGGTGGCTGTTGCACCAGCCCGAAGGCTCGTGGTGGCGCGCGCGTCCATTCGGCGTCTACGCCGGAACCGGCGTTCTTGTCGTGCTCGCGGTCGCCAGCCTGGTCTACTTTGCAGTCGAAAGGCCGGGTATCCGGCTCGGTCATCGACTGGCCGCTCGCGTCAGTGCACCGCGCCGCTTGCAGGCGATCGAGGCGCGCGTGTGATGCCGGCACGCGAGAATTCGTGAGCGCGCTCGTCCGGCGGCCGCGACGCTTGCACAGGCGCGCGCGCATCCGCGAGTATGTGCGCCCTTGTTTCATCGCCGCCCGGGCATGACCGATTCCGCCGCAAACGCCGCGCTATGTCGTCCGCAGGAAGGCGGCCGCTTGCGCTACATCGATGCATTGCGCGGAATCGCTGCGCTGCTCGTCTTGTGTCTGCACGTCGCCAACAGCTATCACGCGCTGAGTCCGGAAACGGCCGCGCAGGGGCGCTGGCTCAACGATGTCATTTCAGAGATCGACATCGGTCGCGTCGGCGTCGTCGTGTTTTTCCTGATCAGCGGATTCGTTATTCCGTTCAGCATCAAGCCCGCAAGCGGCGCGCCGGTCGCGGGCTTCGTCATCCGCCGCCTGTTCCGTATCTACCCGGCGTACTGGCTGTCGGTACCGCTCGCGGCATACGTATTTTTCTGGTCGGTCGGACAGCCGTTCGGCGCCGGCGACTTTGCGGTCAACATGACGTTGCTGCAGGACATCTTCGGCGTGCAGCCAGCCGAGGGCGTGTACTGGACTCTTCTGGTCGAGTTCGGCTTCTACGCGTTGTGCATCGTCTTGTTGCTGACACGCAGCCTCTTTTCCGCGCGCCGCATCGCGATCCTGTCGGCGGCGCTGGCGCTGGTGCACTTTTTCGGCATGTTCATGCTCTGGCTTGGACCGCCAGTCCTCGGCGTGGGCACGTCGTTCTGGCTGCTGAATCTCTCGGTGATGCTGTGGGGAACGCTGTACCGGTTCGAACACGCCGGCGCCACGCGTGATCGCTTCGCATCGCTCGTGTTGCGCGGGCTTGGGATTTTCTATGCGTTCGTGCTGCCGATCGGCGCGACGCTGGCGATCCGTTCATTGCCGAACTACACGGTGTCGTATGCGCTCGGCTTCATCGTCTTCATCGCAGGCACGCGTTTTCTCCGCATCGAGACGCACCTGACCGATTGGCTAGGTCGCATCAGTTATTCGATTTACTTGTTTCATGCGGTCATCCTCCAGCCGATCTACTTGTGGCTGATGCAACAATCGGTCAGCTCGATCTGGCGCACGCAGCACCTCGCGGTCTATCTCGTGGTGAATCTGTTGCTGACGCTCGCGGTCGCCACGCTCATATTCCGTTTCGTCGAGCGTCCCGCGATCCGCCTGGGACATCGGCTGGCTTCGCGTTACGAGGATCGGCCATCGCGTGCGCCGGTGAATACCGCGCGTCAATCCGCCGCGGACATCGCCGCCGGGACCGCGCCCGGCTGATCAATGCGACGCCGTGGCAGCGACGTTGCCGAACGGCGGTCGCGCGAGCCAGACGATCGGAATCATGACCACGAACAAGGCCGCGTAAAGCAGGAACACGTCGTTGACGGCGAGCGTCAGCGCTTCGCGATTGACGATGTTATCGACGATCTGCCACGGCCCGTTGCCCGGCGCGCCGATCGCCGTGAGACCGCCGATGAATTGTTGCGTCGCCGGATTCGCCGCGGTGACGTGCTCGGCCAGCGTCGCGTGATGAAAATCGCCGCGATGTTGCCACATCGTCACGGTCACCGCGGTCGAGATGCTCGCGGCGATCGTGCGGAAGAAATTCGAAAGACCCGACGCCGAGGCGATTTCGTGCGGCTTCAGGCCCGACAGAATGATCTGATTCAGCGGAATGAAGAAGCACGGAATCGCCAGGCCCATCAGGAAGCGCGGCAGCACGAACTGCCAGAACGATGTGTCGGCCGGAAACGTCGAGAACCAGTACGACGTCGCGGCGAACACGCTGAACGAAAACGTCACGACCCAGCGCAATTCCAAGCGCTGGATGTTGCGACCGATGATCGGCGCCATCAGAAAGGCGAGGATGCCGACCGGCGCCGTCGCATAGCCGGCCCACGATGCGGTGTAGCCGACGACCGTTTGCAGCCACAGCGGGTAGACGACGTTGATGCCGAAGAACGCGGTCATGCCGAGCGCCATCGAGATCACGCCGATGGTGAAATTGCGCGAGCGGAACAGACTGAGATCGACGACCGGATGGCGATCGGTCAGTTCCCAGGCGACGAAGAAGGTGAGACACACGACGGCGATGACGCCGAGCGCGGTGATCATCGGCGAGGAGAACCAGTCCTTGTCGTTGCCGTTGTCGAGCATGAACTGCAGACAACCGACGCCGACGATGAGCAGCACGAGGCCGACCATGTCGATCGGCGCCTTGACCGTTACCGATTCGCGGTTGCGCAAGCAGCGTCCAGGTGATCAGCACTGCGAGCATCCCGACCGGCACGTTGATGTAGAAAATCCACGGCCACGAATAGTTGTCGGTGATATAGCCGCCGAGAATCGGCCCGAAGATCGGCGCGACGACCACCGTCATCGCCCACAGCGCGAGCGCGAGGCCTTTCTTCTCGTTCGGATAGTTGTTGAGCAGAAGGCTGAGCGACAGCGCAACCATCGGCCCCGATCCCGCGCCTTGCAGCAGGCGGCCGACGACCAGCATCGGCATGCTGGTGGCGAGTCCGCAGAACGTCGACATCGCGACGAACAGAATCGCCGAAACGCAAAAGCTCCGGACTTCGCCGAAGCGGCGTCCGATCCAGCCGGACAGCGGCTGCATGATCGCGCTCGCCAGCGAATACGAGCTGATCGCCCAGGTGCCCTCCTGCGGACTCACTGCGAGGCTGCCGGCGATATGCGGCACCGACACGTTGACGATCGTGATGTCGAGCACTTCCATGAACGTCGCGAACGCGACCGCGACCGTCAGCAGCGCGAGTGGCGTTCCGTGCAGCGGCGGCAGCGGTTTCTTCGCTTCGGCCACGTCGGCTTCAACGTTTCTGGACGAGATTCGCGCGCACGATGGTGTTTGCTTCCGCTTCGGCCTTGGCGAAGTCGCTGCCGTACACATCGGTTTCCGCGACGGGCTTGGACGAAGGCGCCGTGGCGAGCACCGGTCCGCTGCGATCATGCGTGTCGACTTTCACCGCGGTCGAAAGGCCGACGCGCAACGGATGCTGATCGAGCTCCTTCGTATCGAGCGAGATGCGCACCGGCACGCGCTGCACGACCTTGATCCAGTTGCCCGACGCGTTCTGCGGCGGCAACAGCGCGAACGCCGCGCCGGTACCCGGCGCGAGGCCGACCACTTTGCCGTGAAAGTCCGCGGATCCGCCGTAGAGATCGCTCTCGATCGCGACCGGCTGGCCGATGCGGATGTTCCGCAGCTGGCTTTCCTTGAAGTTCGCGTCGATCCAGAGATCGTGCAGCGGAATGATCGTCAGCAGGGCCTGGCCCGGCTGCACGCGGCTTCCGACCTGCACGGCGCGCTGCGCGACATAGCCGCCGAGCGGCGCGACGATGCCGTTGCGCTCGGCATTGATCCACGCTTCGCGGAAGGCGGCTTTCGCCTGCATCACGGATGCATTTTCCGAAATAGACGTACCGTCGACCAGCGCGTGCGCCGCCGCGCTCTGACGCTCAGCGAGATCGAGTGCCGCGCGCGCGTTCTCGACGGCTTCGCGCGCATGCGAAACTTCTTCCGGCGCGATCGCCTTGTCGGCGAGCAGCGGCTGGCGGCGTGTCAGATCGGCTTCGGCGCGCGCAAGCTCGAGCTTGCGGCTGGCGATGGCCGCGTCGTATTGCGACGCCAGTTCCGTCTGTTGCCGCACCTGCCGCACCGCGTTGGCGAGCGCGCTTTTTGCTTTCGCGAGCGCGACTTCGCTGTCGGTCGGATCGAGCTTGACCAGTACCTGACCCGATTGCACGAGCTGCGTGTCGTCGGCGAGCACGGCGATGACGGTGCCGGCGATCTGCGAGGAAACGCTGACCTGGTTGCCGCTGACATACGCATCGTCGGTCGTTTCGCGCAGCGAAAACACCAACACGTACAGCAGCCACCAGCCGAGACCGGCGAGCACGAACACCAGCGCGATCACGATCAGGATCGTGCGCCGCTTGCCGTTGCCATTTCCGTTGCCGTTCGCATGGCCGCTGCGGGCGTTTTCGGCGGCGTCGGGATTGCCGCTCGCGCTGGATTTATTGTCCTGATCGCTCATTGGAATTCGCTTATTGGGAACGAGCTTGTGAGACGGACGGCCCTGAGTCTGGAGACGCCTTCGTGCCGGCAAACCGATATCCGCCGCCGAGCGCCTTGGTCAGCGCGATGTCGGACGAGATCGCCTGCGCGTGCAGCGCAGTTGCCGCATCGCGCTGCTGCAGCACTTCGGCTTGCGCGGCGAGCACGCTGCGATCGTCGCCGATGCCGCGCCTGGATCGCGCGCTCGCCGTCTGCTGCAATGCTTCGCTGGCCGCGACTTGGGTCGCGCGTTCGCGGCGCCGCGCTTGGATCTGCTGCGCGGTCAATGCCTGCGTAGCGGCATCTTGCGCGGCAGCGACGACAACGCTGTCGTACTGCGCCGCCGCTGCATCGAGCTGCGCCTGCGATGCGCCGAAACGTGCCTTGATGCGTCCGCCTTCGAAGATCGGCAGGTGAATCGCCGGGCCGACATTGAATACGCGGCTGCCGCCGGTGAATATCTTGTCCATGTCGATCGACGACAAGCCGACCAGCGCGCTGATGCTGACATCCGGATAGAACTCGGCGCGCGCCTGATCGACATGACGCAGCGCGGCTTCGACCCGCCAGCGGCTTGCGGCGATATCGGGCCGGCGCGCGAGGAGGTCGACGCTGGCATTTTCGGGCAGAACGACTTCGATCGTCGGCAGCGGCTTGGGCGCGAGCGCCGGCACATCCGACGGCGCGACGCCGAGCAAGGCGGCGAGTGCGGCGAGTCGGATCTTGGCCGATCCCGCGAACACTTCTCGTTGCTCGCGCGCACCGGCGAGCCGCGTGCGCGCTTCGTACAGCGCGTCCGGCGCATCGATCTCGTGCGCGACGCGAAGATCGGCGATCTTGAGATTGCGCTCGAGTGTTGTGACGAGTTGTTCCATCAGCGCGAGACGCGCCTGATCGGCCTGCCAGCTGAAATAGGTGTCGGCGACAGCGCTGGTGAGCATCAGCACGGCCGCGGCGCGCTCGGCCTCGGATGCACGCGCTTCGTCGACGGCCGCTTCGATCGCTGCGCGCTGTTTGCCCCAGAAATCGAAGTCGTACTTGAACTGCACGCCGAGGTCGGCCTGGCTGTACCAGGTGAAGCCGAGGAACGACGGCGGGATCAGCCCGTGCTCGCTGAGCTTTTGACGCTGATATTGCACATTCCCGTCGAGGCTGATGCCGGCTTCGGCGCGCGCAATGTCGATGGCTTTTTCGGCCGTGCCGAAGCGTGCGCTCGCCTCGTCGAGCGAAGGCGCTCCCTGCAACGCCTTGCCTTCGAGCGCGTCGAGTTGTTCGTCGCCGTAGCGCTTCCACCAATCGGCGGCAGGCCACGCGTCGCCGGCCCGCGTCGGTACGCCGTCGAGCGGCGCGGCATCGCGAAGCGGCGGCGTATCCGGTTTGGGCGGAATAGAGCAGGCCGCCAGCAAGGCAGCCAGCGGCACGATCCATCGCGCGATCTTGGAGAGCGACATTTGGGGCGTTTTCAGGGAAGCGTTGAGTTGCGCAAGAACGCGAGGTTTGAGCTCCAAACGACTGTTATTTCTTGCGAAAACAGGGCTTGCGAAAACATGTGGACACGTCGCACGCGGTTTCCATGATGCGACACCGCGCCTGAAGCGATCTATTTCAATACTACGCAGTACTGAAATTGAAAGCAAGACAACGCCGGCGTGCGGCCTGAGCCATTCGCGCCAATCGTCCGATACCGCCTATTTGTAATCGCGATGGCAGGCGTCGCAGGCATTCGAAATCTGCGTCAGCGCCGCACCGCGGGAGGGGCAGTCGCCGGCCACAACGAATGCCGCGATCGCCTTTTGCAGATCCGCGGCATACCGCGAGAACACCCGATCATGGGCGCCCGGCGCCAGAAGCGCCGGCTCGATGTCCTTCGACATGAGATCGAGGTGCACCGCCGCCGCCGCCGTCGGCGTCGTGCATTGACCGGCGTGAACCAGATCGCGCGCACGGCCGACCTCGTGCTGCATGACCGTCATCACCGCGCGTGGCCACGCATCGCGTTCGCGCAGGATGCTCGAAATGGTCAACGCGAGTAGCGCGCCGAGCAGCGCGCCGCCGATGAGGCAGACGAGATAGCGCATGTTCCGATCGTCCCGAATGGTCGCCGGACGCTACGATGCTGATCCGCCGCTCGCATCTCAAGACCCCGGCGCCATTTTGGGCGTCGAAATGCCGAAGCGGGGTAAATACTCACCCGCGCCGCTCGGTGCTAACCTCCGCGCCCGCATGGACCAGCCGACCATCGACGAACGTTTTCGCGGCATCGATCGCCTGTATGGCGTCGGCAGCGCGGCGCGCCTGTCGACGGCGCATGTGTGCATCGTCGGCATCGGCGGTGTCGGTTCGTGGGCGGTCGAAGCACTGGCGCGCAGCGGCGTCGGGCACCTCACGCTGATCGACGGGGATGACGTCTGTCTCGGCAACACCAATCGCCAGCTGCACGCGCTCGAA
This sequence comes from uncultured Gammaproteobacteria bacterium, assembly GCA_963834755.1. Lineage (GTDB taxonomy): Bacteria > Pseudomonadota > Gammaproteobacteria > Xanthomonadales > Rhodanobacteraceae > Dokdonella_A. The sequence goes on along the minus strand of CAWICQ010000011.1, from coordinate 239,092 downwards.
GGCGAGTACGGTCGGCCAAAGGTCGACGTCATGGCCGCGCGCGCCCGCGCGATCAATCCCGCGATTCAGGTCGATCCGATCGCGCAATTTCTGACCTCGGCCAATCTCGATGACCTGCTTGGGCGAGGCTACGACATCGTGCTCGACTGCTGCGATGCGTTTCGCGTCAAGGTCGAGATGATCGCGTGGTGCCGCCGGCGCAAAATTCCGTTGATCGTCTCGGGCTCCGCGGGCGGACGCACGGATCCGACGCTGGTCACGGTGCGCGATTTATCCAAGACCGAGCACGACGCGATGCTCGCGCTGATCCGCAAGAAGCTGCGCGAGGATTTTCGTTTCCCGCGCGGCCCGAAGCGCTATTTCGGCGTGCAGGCGGTCTATTCGCTCGAGAATGTTCGTTATCCCCAAGCGGACGGCAGCGTGTGCGGGACGCGACCCGAAAGCAGCGATGGCGGTTTCAAGCTCGATTGCGGCGGTGGCCTGGGCGCTGCGACGCACGTCACCGCGGCGTTTGCGTTCGCCGCGGTCTCGCGCGCGATCAAGCGGTTGTTGCGTGAGGATGTTTGATCGCGTCGGTGCGCAGGCCGGGCTCGAGCTTCCTCATCCGCCTGCCGGGACCTTCTCCCGCTCGCGGGAGAAGGGTTCACCTTCAGCGATTCGCAAGCCCAAACAATCGCTCAGCATTCGCCGTCGTCGCCGCCGCGACACCTTCGCGCGATTCGCCGCGCAATTCAGCAACAACATTCAGCACCTCGCCGAGATGCGCCGGTTCGTTGCGCTGACCGCGATGGCCTGACAGCGGCTGATCCGGCGAATCAGTTTCGAGCAATAACCATTCGATCGGCATCGACGCGACCAGCGCGCGCAGCCGCTGCGCGCGTTCGTACGTAATGGGACCGCCGATGCCGATGTGGAATCCGAGCTTCCAGAGCTGCCGCGCCTGCTCCTCGCTGCCCGAGAAGCTGTGCACGACGCCGCGCAGGCCGCCGACGCGACGGAGCGCCGCCGCGATTTCGTCGAACGCGCGCCGCGCGTGCAGGATCAGCGGCAGATCGAATTCGCGCGCGAGCTCGAGCTGACGATCGAGATACGCATATTGCGTATCCCGGTCGAGATCCTCGATGTAGAAATCGAGGCCGCATTCGCCGACCGCGACGGGCCGCTCGTGCGCGATCCAGTCGGCAAGCTCGGCGAGATGTTCCGGCTCGTGCGCGTCGAGATACATCGGATGCAGACCGTACGCCGGATGCAGACCGCGTTCGGCGTTGCACAGGTCACGCAGTTTGGAAAAACCAGGTAGCGCAATCGCCGGCACGATCTGCCGCGTCACGCCGCTAGCACGGGCGCGACGGAGGACATCATCCCGATCGACGTCGAACCCGGCGGTGTCGATGTGGCTGTGGCTGTCGATCAGCGCAATCACCGCGCGATTGTCGCAAACACGCAGCGCAGAAACGAATGCGGGCCGGCAACAAGCACCGGCCCGCGGATTTCGCATTGTGAGGAGGGAGCCTCGATGCGAAAAATGGGGTGACTGATTTCAGTGCGAGCTGACGGTCGGCTTGAAATCGCTGATGGTCACGGAGTCGAGCACGATGTCCATGCTGCGGAACCCCTGGGATACCGACCACGCGACCTTCTCGAAGAACTCCGGTCCGAACGTGCGGTTGATGCGGTTGAGATCGTCCGAATCGAACATGTCGCCGCCCGGATTGAACACCTCGAACGCGAGCGTGTTGCCGCCCGTCAGCGGCGTGCCGAACAAGTGGATGCCGTCCGACAGCGGGAAATCGTTGGTGATGTCAACGACCGCATTCGGGTCCGCCATGAGCGTGTCGGTGGCGCTGCCGGCCGTGATCTTGAAGCTCGGGACGATCATCGGATAGGCAGTGTCCTCGCCCGGTTGAAGCTCGGTGCCGTCCTGCGACAGGCGGAACACCATCGTGACCGGCGTGCCGGCCGGGACGCCCGCGAACGGGCCGCTCTGCAGGTTGTTGCCGTCGACGGTGCCGTGCGCCACGAGGCGGCCGTCGTAGGTGCGGTCCGCACGCAGATCGACGATGAACGAGCCGACGGCGCTCGGGGTGAAGCCCCAGCCGGCAACGGTCAGGCCATCGGCGGAAACCGCCAGGGCGCTGTTCATGTCCCATCCCTGAGGAATCGTCACGCCGTGCGCCGGCGCGTAGCTCGACAGAAACTGCATGCCGCCGCTCGGCGTCCAGATGGTTGCCTCGCGGGCAAACCCCGCGCCGCTGGCGCCGAGAACGACCTTGCCGTCGTCGCTCACCGCGAACGCATAGGCCTGCGGGAAGAAGAAGCCGTCGGGGCTGGTGCCGCGGCGGACGTCAACGCGCTCGCTGCGCACGCCGATCTGCGACCGGCTGTTCTGACGGTTGGCATTGATCTGCCGAACCGAAGCGGGTGCGCCCGTTATGACGCCGATCGGCTGCACGCCGGCCGCCGCGGTCCAGCGCCAGGCCTCGTTGCCGTTGGCGGTGTTGTAGCCGGTGCCGACCACGACGCTGCCGTCGCCGGATGCGGCCAGGGCTTCGCCGATCGGATTGCCGAGGTTGTCGGTCAGGTCGATGACCTGGCCGTTCCGCCAGATCACGCCCGAGCGGTAGCCGTCTTCCTGATCGTTCCATCCGAAGATCGTGCTGCCGTCACGGCTGATGCCATTGGCGCGCGAGAACGTGTCCGGACGATTGACCGGAAGGCGCGTCATGCCCTCATCGGCCGTCCAGCGGAACGCGATGGGATTATTGGTCTCGTCGTAGGCAAGGCCGACCGCGACGGCGTCATCGGACACGCCATACGCTTCGCTGATGCCCTGGCCGTAGCCGCCGCCGGTGCCGGGATAGCCACCGATGACGACCGGTCCGCCGACCAGATCGCTGTTCGAGTAGTAGAGCGCGGCAACCGCGTCGGCGACGTTGTTGTCGGGCGAATAGGCGCCAGCGACCGGCTGGGCCCATGAGTCCATGCCGTTGGTGGAGAGGAAGCCGGTCATCAGGACCCGGCCGCTATCCTTGTTCCAGCGCCACGCGGTCCCGCCGCCATTGATGCCGCCGGCGATGCGGCCATTGTGGGAAAGGCTGGTGAGCTGGTCGTTGGGGAGGCCAACGGTGTGGAACGTTCCGGCCGTTGCGTGGCCGGCAAGAAGCGCGAGGACAAGACCCGCGCAGGTCGAAGTGCGCATGCGTTTTTCTCGGAAGTGGTGGGTGGAGGAGCGAAGGGCGCGCGAACGACGAATCGCTATTGCGGTCGACAACGCCCGGTGTTTTTCGATGAGTGTTTAGCTGTCGAATCCATCCGCGAAGATCGCGTCGTTGCCGTCGATGCGGATGATGTAGGACTGGGTCGCGGTCGGGCCGGAGCCCCAGCCGCCGAGCACGGTCGCGTCGCCGGAAATGCCGCCGAGTCCGCCGCTCAGGTCCCAGCCGTCCGGAACTTCGATGCCTTGTTCGGCGAGGTAGTCCGCGAGCAGCATCGTGCCGATGCCTTGGCGCCAGATCATCGCGGCGCGCGGCGGGTTGTCGAAGAAGCCGGTGTTGCCGACGACCGTGTTGCCGTCGGCGCTGACGCCGAACGCGAACGTCATGTCGGGAATCATCATGACTTCACCGCTCGCCGCGCTCCAGCGCCACGAGCCGCTGATGCCGTTGATGTCGGTGTAGTTCGAGCCGACGACGAAGCTGCCGTCGGCGTTGGTGCCATCGGCTTCGCCGACTGCGAGGCCGTCCGCGTCGGCGATGTCGAGCGGAACGCGATCCTGCCAGACCACGGCGGTGCGATACCCGTCGTCCTGATCGTTCCAGCCGGCGATCACGTGGCCGTCCGCACTGATCACGTTCGCGCGCGAATAGTTGTCGGGGCGATTCACCGGCAGCGCGGTCATGCCCTCGGCTGCGGTCCAGACGAATGCCACCGCGGCACCTACGAAGCTGTCGTTGAAGGAAAGCCCGACCACGGTACCGTCATCGGAGATGTCGTAACCGTTCGAATTCGTCTGCAGCGGATTCGTAAGCTCGGTCGGCGCGTCTCCGACGGCGAGGTAGGCGCCGAGATCGCGGCCGCCGTTCGCCGAGCCGCCGTTTTCCGGAATCGCGCCGGCGACGGTGCCGGAATTGTTGATTCCAAGCGCGACGTCGAGCTCGGGCAACAGCTCTTCGGCACCGGTGCTCGCCGTCCAGCGGAAGCCATTGAGCGAGAACGTCGTGCCGACGGCGTACGTGCCGTCCGATGAAAGCTTGGTGATCTGGACGTTCGGCGTATCGAGTGCGATGAACGTGCCCGACGCGTTCGCGTAGGAGCAAACCGCAACGGAAAGGACGGAAGAAACAGCAAGAACGCGCATGGGCACCTGGTCGGGTTGGTGTTGACGACGGAACGCCGTATGGCCCGCGCTATCGCCGGCGCCGGCAGGGGGCGCACTCTGATGGGCTTTTGCCGATTTCGCGCTCGCGCTTCATTCGCGGCGCGCTCGCGCGGCGTGAATGCCACGCAACCGACTGATTTTTAAAGGGTCGCGGATTCGGTGGCGAGGGCGCTTCGGCCGGCCCCGATGCCGCAGGCGACCTGCGTCGGCTACGAGGCGCCGATGCGTGGCGGCTCCGGCGGAGCGAGCAGCGCCTGCGGAATGGTCCGCTCGCCGGCAAGCGATCGCGCACGCTCGAGCGCCGTCTGCCAGGTCGAGCGCTGGCCGAGAGCGTGATAGAGCCGTGCCTGCAACAAAGCGCAGTCGAAATCGCGATCGGCCCAGCGTGCGACGCGGCCGATCACCGCACTCGCGCGTTCGAAATCGGCATCGGCGATCAGGCTGCTTCCATACGATACGGCGACGGCCGCGAGATCGGCCGGAACCGCCCATCGTTCCGCATCGCTCAGCGCGGTGTTGTAGTTTTTGTAAGCGTCTTCGCGGCGGTGCTCGGACTGCGCCTGCTCGGCGGCGGCGAGCGCGGCGAGGAACGTCACCGATGGCATTTCATGGTGCGTCGCAGCCCACTGCGAGAATGCGTTGACCTGATCCCGTGCTTCGGAATCGCGATCCGCGGCGTGCAGCGCGCGACTCCAGGTCAGCCAGGCACGTGCCCGTTCGTGCGCCTCGTCCACGGTCGGCAAACGTTCGACCGCGAGCCGCGCCGCATCGATCGCGCCTTGTGCGTTGCCGACGGCGAGATAGACGCGCGCACTTTCCGAAGCGACATCGCCCGGAAGACCGGTCTGCTGCGGCGATGACGCGCGATCGAGCTCGTCGATCAATGCGCGCGCGTCGGCGAGATGCCCCGCCTCCGCGAGAGCGCGGGCGCGCTGCAGCTCGAACGCCGTGCGGCTGCCGGGATTGTCGAGTTTGGCGCGCACGGCCCAAACGGGATCGCTGACCGCAAGCGCCGCGGCCGGATCAAGTAGCGCAAGATGCGCCTTCATCTCCGCAGCCACCGTCAGAAACAATTCGTTCAACGCGCCGAATTGACGGAAGCGCGCGGCGGCGCGTTCCAGGATCGGCAACGCTTCGGAGGGACGTCCGCGTGCGTTGTCGAGCACGCCTTCGTTTGCATCCACGCGCGCGAGCGCGAGCGTGTCGCCGGCGAGCGCGACCGCGACGCGTGCGCGGCCGAGGTTGTCGGCGGCCTCGTCGAAGCGTCCGAGATTCACCATCGCCGCCGCAAGTCCGGTGTAAGCCTGACCGAGCACCGCGGGCTCGTTGCGCGTCGCGGTCAACGTAATCGCTTCGCCGAACGCACGCACCGCATCGTCGTTGCGATCCTGGCGCAGCGACACGCCGCCGAGCGCATACAGCGCCCGCGCGCGCAACACGGGATCGCTTTCTGCGGATGTATCGGCGAGCAGCGCTTCGAGATCCGTGCGCGCGGACGCCAGCTGGCCCGAGCGGAAATCGATCTGGCCCAGGCGCAGCCGCATGACCGGCGCGTCACGCCGTTTCTGCGGCGCCGATTCGACCAGACGGCGCGCGGTGACGAAATCGTCGCTCAGCAGCGCCGCTTCGGTGCGTTGCTCGAGCTCGTCCAGCGAGAGCTCACCGCCGCTCTGCGCCGGCGCATTCTTGCCGAGCAATGCGAGCAGGCGATCGGCCGCAATTCGCGCGCTGTCGATCGGATCGGCACCTTGCGCGTGGACGTCGCGCCGCGACCCATCGGCAGCGCGCAGCTCGACATCGACGGTCCAGCCATTCGCATTGCGATGAATCTGCGGCGCGATGACATAGCGCGCGCCGGTCGCACCGCTCACGATTTGTGTTGCGTCGCCTTCGCCTTGCACGCCGGCGCGCATCAACGCGACCACGTTGTCGCTCGGAACGACCGGCTGTCCGCCGCTGCGCAAGCGCGTTGCGATCAGGTCCATCAATCCAAGCCGGAGCCACGCCCATTCGTCGCTGGCGTCGACCGCCACCGGAAGCACGGCCGCGGTGGTGCTCGTCTGCGCGGACGCCGCAGGTTCCGCATCGGGCGTCGCGTTTCGACGCGCGTGGTCGAACCAGACCAGCGCGCCGATGCAAAGCAGCACCGCGATGATCGCAAATAGCGTGGCGATCCGTTGACCGCCAAAGCGCCCGCGTTCTTGTGGCGTATCGGCGAATCGCTCGTCGGCGGCTTCGCCGGACCTCGGCTGCGGCGGTGACTTCGCGCCTGCCGCGAGTGTTCTTTCGATACTCACGGCCGCCGCGGACTTGGCATCGATGTCATCGACAGCGATTTCCGCGACCCACCGATAGCCGAAGCGCGGAACCGTGCGGATCACGTTCTGTCCGTTGCCGGAATCGCCGACCGCGCGGCGGGCCTTGAGAACGGTCTGGCCGAGCAGCGTGTCGGTGACGTCGACCTTGCCCCAGACCGCCGCGATCAATTCGTCGCGCCCGACCGCGCGTTCGCGATGCTCGATGAGATAGGTCAGGCAGTCGAAGACTTTCGGCGACAGCGTCGCGAGCACGCCCGCATTGCGCAGCTCGCGCGCGGACGGATCGATGGTGCAGTCGCCGAAACGATAGACCGGTCGCGGCATTTCATTGAGCAGAGTGCGGAAAGGCGGCAAGCGTAGCGCGTCGCCGACGGCGCGCGCGCGGTTGTGCGCCAGTCGCCGCAGCGGGCTAGGCCAGCGCGGCGCAAGCCACGCTCATTGCGGGTCGAAGCCGTCGCTGAAGATGCGGTCGAGGATTTCGACGCCGAGCGTTCCGTCCGGATTGATGTTCTGTGCGTGGATATCGCCGCTGAAGCTCGCCGCGTTGGCCGTCCACGCATACGCGGCGTAGCCCGCGCCGCTCAACGCGCCGGTGAGTCGGCTGACGTCATTCGGTTCGCTTGTGATGTCGACGACTTGCGCCGACCAGACATAATTGCCGGCGGTATCGAGTCGCGCGACATGGATCGGCATCGGATTGGGCGCGTCGTCGCTGGCCCATGCGGCGAGCATGCCGCCGCCGGCGACGGGCAGCGCGGTCATCTGCGTCTGGTCCGTCGGCGAAAGGGCGGCGAGCACCTTGCCGGCGTTGCCCCACTGCAACGCACCCGCGTTGTCGATGCGTTGCGCGTAGGTGCCGATCAGGGATTGCGTGGCGTTGGTCTCGCGCCAGAGCGCGTAGATGTCGCCGGTCGCCGGATCATAGGCGCCCGACGGCTCGAAGTGCGAACGCATGGTGTTCGTCGAGGCGAGCACGCCGTTCTGCGCGAACAATGGCGTTCCGGTCGCGTCGATGTGCTGGACGTGCACGCTGCCGGAGCTCGCCACGGTGTACCAGACGAAGACGGCGCCGCCCGCGCCGTCCGCGATGAACGGCGGGAAGTTGCCGAATTGGAGCGCTCCACCGGTGCCGTCGAATATCTGGACAGGACTTGCGCCCCAGAGATTCGAGCCGTCAACCGCTGCGAGTTTTTGCGCCCACAATTCGTGGGCGGAGCCAATGTTCGGAACCCACGACACGATCGCATTGCCGTCGCTGTCGCCGTGGAGGTCCGCCAGAAAGAAGAAGCCTGATGACGGAACAAGGGATATGCCACTCCCTGCCCACAGGGGATTTCCATCGGGATCGAACTTCTGCACGACGATCGATCCGTCACTTGCCGACCACGCGATCGCGACATTGCCGTCTCCAGTCGCAGTGATCTTCGGGACGGCAGTATCGCCCGTATCGTTCGAAACGAAGATGCCCGGATCGCCCCACAGCAGCGTTCCGTCCGGCGAGACCTTCTGCGCGAGGACTTGCAGGGTGCCCATGACGTCGTTGTAGCCGAACGCCAGCAACGCATTGCCGTCGGCGTCGATGTCCAGGCCGTAATCCTGCGTCGAGCTCAAATCGCGATGGGCAACCAGGATGCCGTTGTGCACCCATTGCTCGTTGCCGCCGACGTCGAGCCGTTGCAGATAGACGTCGTATCCGCCGGCGCTGTCGTCGAACCAGCTGACGTAGAAACCGCCGTCTGCCGTCGCTGCGAGCTTGGGTTGCACCTGCTCGTTGCTGCGATCGGCAAGGACGAGATTGTTGGCGGGGTCGCTCGACCATTGCGCTGTCGCGACGACAGGCAGCGCGGCGATGGCGATCGCGACAAGGGCGGTGCGAAACGCGGATGGACTCATGATCGGGGTTCCAATGCGTAGGCGAGACGATTGCGCGTCGAAAGCGGATGCGGGCACGATACTCCGCGGCGTCGCGCGCGGCGAGAGTTCGTCGCGTAAATACGACCGCCGCGACGCACCGACGGACGTCAAGATGTAAAGACGCTCACACCGCGCTGACCAGCCACGCTGCGAGGCCGAGAAAAAGTCCCATGCTGACCACGTCCGTCGCGGTGGTCAGGAAGATGCTCGATGCGGTCGCGGGATCGGCGCCGAGTCGCTTCAAGCCGAGTGGCACCGCGGCGCCGGCAATGCCGGACGTCGCACAGCTGGCGGCCATCGCGACGAACGTGATCGCCGCAAGCAGCCATGCCTGCGGATGATTCTGGTGGGTGGCCAGTACGAACATGCCGATCGCGGCGACCACGCCGGTCAGCGCGCCGTTGAGGAAACCGAGCCAGGCTTCTTTGATCAGCAATGCGCGCGCGCGCCCTGGCTTGAGCTCGCCGAGCGTCATGCCGCGCAATGTCACCGCGAGCGCCTGACAACCCGTGTTGCTGCATTGGCCCGACAATACCGGAATGAATACGGCGAGGATGACGATGCGGTTGACGGTGTCCTGAAACAATCCGACCACGGACGCGGCAATGAACGCCGTCACCAGATTGAGTTGCAGCCACGGATGGCGGAACTTGAGCGCGCGCTGCCACGGCGTCGTCAGCCGTTCTTCTTTTTCGACACCGACCATCGATCCGGCCTGCGCGCTGATCTCGAATGCTTGCTCTTCGAACAGCACGGCGCCGCGGACGATGCCGACGAGTCGGCCGTCCTTGTCGCACACCGGATAGACCGGATAGTGCCGGCGCACGACCTCGCGCATCGCATCGATCACGTCGGCTTCCGGCCGCAGCGAAAACGGATGCGCGACCATGATTTCCGACAGGCGCTGCTCGGGTTTCGCAAACGCGAGCTCGCGAAACGCAACGATGCCGGTCAGGCGTCGCTCGGCGTCGGTGACGAACACATACGTCACCAGCGTGTGCGAAACCATCGGGCGCAGGGTTTCGATGACCTCGGCGACCGTCGTGTGTTCGCCGAATTCCGCGGACGGCGGTTCCATGAGCCGGCCGACCGTGCCTTGGCGCCAGTTGTGGCCGGCGAGCCACTGATCGCCTTCGCCGTGTCCCGCGACGAGCGCGATCTGCCGGCGGCGATCGGGACCGAAGCGATCGAGAATCGCAACCGCGCGGCCGGGTCCGAGCTCGTGCAGCAGTTCGGCGATCGCTTGGTCCGTCAGCGGCGTCAGTTGCTGTACGGCACTGTCGGCGTCGAGTTCGCGCAGGTCGTCGGCGGACGGCGGAAATAGCTGCATGACGATGTCTCCCCAAGTGCGTCGGATGCTAACCCATGCGCCGCGCCGGTCGAAGCCGCACGCGTGCCGAGGCGCGGCTTCGCAGTTACATCCCCGTTCATTGCGCGTGTCTCAAGCTCGGCGCCTGAATCTGGACTTCTTGCATCGATGGAGGGTGTCATGCGTACGAAAGTTTCCCAACTCGCGATCGGTATCGCGCTGACCACCGTGATGGCCGGTTGCGTGGCGCCGCCGCCGCGGCCGTCGACGGCGTATTACGACGACCGTGGCGGCTACTACGATCGTGATCGCGGTGGCAACTACGACCGCGATCGCGACTGTCGTCAGTGCGGTCGCGTGACGGATGTCGAGCGCGTTTATGCGCATGACCGCAGCACCAGCGGCGGCGGCGCCGTGATCGGCGCGATCGTCGGCGGGCTGCTCGGCAGCACGGTCGGCAAGGGCGATGGGCGCACGGCGGCAACGGTCGCCGGTGCCGTGGCCGGCGGATTCGCCGGCAACGCGGTCGAATCGAACAGCAATGGGCGCACCTACAACGCGTTCCGTTTCTACGTCGCGCTGGACGACGGCCGCAGCGCGGTGGTCACGCAGTACGACAATCCGGGCTTCCGCCCGGGCGATCGCGTGATGATCCGCGACAGTCATCTTGTGATGCTGCGTTGAGGTTTGTTTGCTGAAAGAAAAAAGCCGGCGGTGAGCCGGCTTTTTTTTATGACTTTCACGCGAATGGGGAACTAGTGTCTTGCCCCATTGCGCGCTAATCGCAAAGTCGCTGGAACCCGCCTTCGCTAAGGCATCTGCGTCAATTGATGCGATAGAAGCTGTGTGCGCCGATCGTCGCCAGCGGCGGTCCCTTGATCCACGCCGGCGATACGGAATCGGCGGCGACGAAGTGATCGGCGTTCGGCACGACGAACTTGCGCTGATTGCGCGGTAGCGACCACATATCGATCGCGCGTCCCGCAATGGCCCATGCTTCCTGCCACGCCTCCGGCGTATCGAACACGAAGTTCCTGCTCGTTCGAGACAGCGCGAACTGGCCGGGCGCATTGACGACCGCGCATACGTCGTCGCCCCAGCGCCCGCTTTCGCGGCGACGCAGCGCGACTTCGGCGACAGCCATCTGTCCGCGCGGCGTTTCGCTGCGCGCTTCGAGATATATCGTCGATGCAAGACAAATCTGATCCGATGCCGGTTGCGGCAGGATCGATGCCATCCATAGCAGAAACGCAAGTTTCATCTGTGTCTACCTCTGCAACCCAACAAACCCTGCGCAACGCTCGCGAACGATACGAGTGCAATCCGAATCGCGACTGAAGCGCACGAAGCGGCACGAACGCGCGGGCGCGCAGTGCGCGTCGCAAGTAGTGCCGGATTGTCATGTGAACGCGTGCGCGGCGTTTATCGCGCTGTCAGCGTTTGCCGGTTTTCGTCTGCCATTCGCGGCAGTCATTCCGGCGGGTGCGTCGTTCGACGCGGGTCGCAAGCTTGCGCATGTGCGACCGTTAGAAATCTGTTGGCTCTGATCCCGCGAAAATGCGAGGCGGGCGAAGCCTACGTCATTGCGTATGCGCTGTCATCACTTGAAAGTGAACATTCAATGAATGTTCAGCTTTGTGATTTTTGCAGATGGCCGTGAAAATATCTTGCGTATGGGACGAAAGATATACGTATACAAAAGTCAAGATAGCGATTCGATGCGCTCCACGATGTGCCCATCCGCCGACTCGAGCGGCGCATCGCGCGCACTCTCGACGAGAACGGCCAGTGCTTGATGCGTCGTTTCAGTCGAACGCGCACCGTACAGCACGGTGCCGACACGAGCCCCGCGCGCAGTGATCGCGGTGCCTGCCGATTCGGGTCGATCGCCGGGGAGTGTCAGGCGAAAAAGGCGCTGTTTCGCGCCGCCGCGAAAGTGCAATCGCGCGGCGATTTCCTGGCCCGGATAGCAACCCTTGTCGAAACGGACCGCTTCGATGCGCTCCAGGCCGAGCGCCTGCGGAACGAATTCGTCGCGCGTCGCCACGTCGAGCCATGGCAGGCCTGCGGCGATATCGGCGAGCCGCCATGCGGCGAGCGCGTTCGGATCACCGTCGCCAGGCGGGGCAGGACCAAGCCACGCGGTGCGTTCTTGCAGCCCGGGCTGGACAAACGCGTAGCCGCCGTCGCGATCGACGATTCGACGCGATCCGTGATCGAGGCCGGACTCGGCGAGGCGACAAAGCGACCAGCCTTCCCGAAGCCCAATCCGCACCTTGGCCCGCAACACGAAGCGCGCGAGCGCATCGCGCATCGACGCGGCGCCACCCAGCGGTGACCAGATCAGGAGATCATCGGCCGCGATGCGTAGCAGCGCGAACACCGATCGGGTGCGGCCCTGCGCGTTGAGCCACGCGCTCCACTGCCAGTTTCCGACTCCAAGGCCGGCGACGTCGCTGGCGAACTGCGCGTGCGCGAAAGCGAGCGCGTCGGCGCCGGACAGGTCGATCAGCCCGGCGCGATCCAGCGGAACGACGTTCGGATCCCTCGCGATGGACATGCGCGCCACTCTAGCATCCGCGCTCGCCGCACCGGTTCGGTTGTCTGGAGACGCGCGTGGGTTTAACCTTGCGCGCCGCAAAGGTGCCATGCCCGAACCCCAATCTCCCGAGTCCGATCAGCCTGCGGCGCCGCGCGACGAGCCGGCGCCTGCGCCGCGCGTCGTTCCGCGCGAGATGGTGCCTCGCGAGATCGGCGGGCGCGCGTCGGGCCTCGATCCGACGCGCTACGGCGATTGGGAAAAGAATGGCCGGTGCATCGACTTCTGACGCGCCGCGTGCCGCGCGCCATCATGGATAGAGCGAGCAGGAATTCCGACATGTCCGACACCGCGCGCCCGCTGTCCCCGCATCTGACCGTCTATCGTTGGCAGATCCAGATGGTGACGTCGGTCGTGCATCGTGCCACGGGCATTTTTCTTGCCATAGGCTCGATCATGATTGTCTGGGGATTGCTCGCGCTTGCGAGCTCACCAGATGCCTTCGCGAACGTGCGCGCGTTCTGCGCGTCCTGGCTCGGCCTCGTTCTGTTGCTCGGCTGGACCTGGTCGCTCGCGTTTCATCTTCTCAACGGCGTGCGGCATCTGTTGCAGGACATCGGGCTCGGCTTGGAGCCGCGGCAATTCGTGCTCAACGGCTGGCTGGCGACGATCGGCAGCTTCGTGCTGACTGCATTGGTGTGGGCCGCCGCACTCGCGCAGGGGGGCGGCGCATGAACGCTCAATTGCGCACGCCGACCAAGATCGCGAGCGGGCTCGGTTCCGCAAAAACAGGCGTACACCATTTCATGGTCCAGCGCATCACCGCCGTCGCGCTGCTCGGGCTCGGCATCTGGTTCGTGTGGCTGGTTTTGTCGATGCTGCACATGGACTACGCCGCGGCACGCGCACTTGTCGCGCAACCCTTCAACGCGGTGCTGATGTTCGCGTTCATCGTTGCGCTGTTCTGGCACGCACAGCTCGGACTGCAGGTCGTCATCGAGGACTACGTGCACACACAGGGGCTCGGGTTGGCATTGCAGATCACGGTCAAGTTCCTGTGTTTCCTCGGCGCCGCCGCGAGCGCGCTCGCCGCCATCCGCATCGCGCTCGGAAGCTGAATCGATGGAGAGCTACAAGATCCAGGAACACAAGGTCGACATCGTCGTGATCGGTGCCGGCGGCGCGGGTCTGCGCGCGACCTTCGGTCTCGCCGCGACGGGTTTGCAGACGGCGTGCCTCACGAAAGTGTTTCCGACGCGCTCGCACACGGTCGCCGCGCAAGGCGGCATTTCGGCCGCGCTCGGCAACATGGGCGAGGACGACTGGCGTTTCCACTTTTACGACACGATCAAGGGTTCGGACTGGCTCGGCGATCAGGACGCGATCGAATACATGTGTCGCGAAGCGATTCCCGCGGTCATCGAGCTCGAACATTACGGCGTGCCGTTCTCGCGCACCGAGGAAGGCAAGATTTACCAGCGCCCGTTCGGCGGCATGACGACGCATTTCGGCAAAGGCATCGCGCAGCGCACCTGCGCTGCCGCGGATCGCACCGGCCATGCAATCCTGCACACGCTCTACCAGCAGTCGCTCAAGCACGACGCACGTTTCTTCATCGAGTATTTCGCGCTCGATCTGATCTTCGACAGCGAAGGAGTCTGCCGCGGCGTGCTCGCGCTCGACATGTCCGAAGGCACGCTGCATCTGTTCCGCGCGCACGGCGTCGTGATTGCGACCGGCGGCTACGGCAAGGCGTACTTCACCGCGACCTCCGCGCACACGTGCACCGGCGACGGCGGCGGCTTGACGCTGCGCGCCGGTTTGCCGCTGCAGGACATGGAGTTCGTGCAATTCCACCCGACCGGCATTTACGGCGCGGGTTGCCTCATCACCGAAGGCGCGCGCGGCGAGGGCGGTTACCTCACCAACTCGAAAGGCGAGCGTTTCATGGAGCGCTACGCGCCGAACGCGAAGGACCTGGCGTCACGCGACGTCGTCTCGCGCGCGATGACGATCGAGATCCGCGAAGGCCGCGGCGTCGGCGAACACAAGGACTACATCAATCTCAACCTGCAGCATCTTGGCGCCGACGTGCTGCACGAGAAGCTGCCGGGCATCTCCGAAAGTGCGCGCATCTTTGCCGGCGTCGACGTGACGAAAGAACCGATCCCGGTCGCGCCGACCGTGCACTACAACATGGGCGGCATTCCGACCAACTATCACGGCGAAGTCGTGCGCCGCATCGGCGGCGATCCGGATGTCGTCGTACCGGGACTCTATGCGATCGGCGAATCGGCCTGCGTCTCGGTGCACGGCGCGAATCGTCTCGGATCGAACTCGCTGCTCGATATCGTCGTGTTCGGTCGCGCGGTCGCGCAACGCTGTGCGGCGACGATCAAGACAGGACAGACGCACAAGGACCTGCCCGCTTCGATCTGCGACGCGGCGCTCGGCAACTTCGATCGATTGCGTCATGCCGACGGTTCGACGCCCACGGCCGAGATCCGGCTCACGATGCAGCGGACCATGCAATCCGACGCGGCCGTGTTCCGCACCGCCAGGACGCTGCAGGAAGGCTGCGCGAAGATGGGCAAGGTATTCGCATCGTTCGGCGACGTGCGCGTATCCGACCGCTCGCTGATCTGGAACTCCGACCTGATCGAAACGCTCGAGCTGCAGAACCTGCTCTACAACGCGGTCGCGACGATCAATTCCGCCGAACAGCGTCACGAAAGCCGCGGCGCGCACGCGCGCGAGGATTTCCCTGAGCGCGACGATCAGAACTGGATGAAGCACACATTGGTCAACGTCGATGCGAGCGGCAAATGCGCGTTCGACTTCCGGCCGGTGCACATGCAGCCGATGACGAGCGATGTTCAGGCCGTGCCGCCGAAGAAGCGGGTGTATTGATGAAAACGGGATTCGGCAATCGGCATTCGGGATGGCATAGGCGGTCGCATCTCGTTCGTCCCGAATCCCGAACGCCGAATCCCGGGAATCCCCATGGCTGAATTCACGCTACCGAAAAACTCGAAGATCAAGCCGGGCACGCACCACGTGGCCAACTCCGATGCCAAGAACGTGCGCACGTTCCGCATCTATCGCTGGAGTCCGGACGATGGCGAGAATCCGCACATCGACACCTACGATGTCGATCTCGCGACGTGCGGTCCGATGGTTCTCGACGCGCTGATCAAGATCAAGAACGAGATCGATTCGACGCTGACGTTCCGGCGTTCGTGCCGCGAAGGCATCTGCGGTTCGTGCGCGATGAACATCGACGGCACCAACACGCTCGCATGCACCAAGGCGATCGAGGATTGCGCGAGTGGCGACGTGAAGATCTATCCGTTGCCGCACATGCCGGTGGTCAAGGATCTGGTGCCCGATCTCACGCATTTCTACGCGCAATACGCATCGATCAAGCCGTGGATCCGCACCGAAACGCCGCCGCCGCCGGATCGGGAGCGGCTGCAATCGAAGGAAGATCGCGCCAAGCTCGATGGGTTGTACGAGTGCATTCTTTGCGCGTGCTGCACGACGTCCTGTCCGAGCTACTGGTGGAACGCCGATCGCTATCTCGGCCCGGCCGTGCTGCTGCAGGCGTATCGCTGGATCGTCGATTCGCGCGACGAAGACACCGGCGCCCGCCTCGATGAGCTCGAAGATCCGTTCAAGCTGTATCGCTGCCACACGATCATGAATTGCACGCGCACCTGCCCGAAGGGCTTGAATCCCGGCGAAGGCCATCGCCGAAGTGAAAAAGCTGATCGTCGAGCGGCAGTCCTGAGAACGCCGCGTGCTCGCCGGCGTGCCATCCGAAGCATCCGAGATCGGCAGGTTGCGCTGGCGTTGCCGACGCGGCACGCGCGAGCTCGATCGACTGCTCGACTGGTGGTTACGCGAACGCTTCCCGAATGCGGACGTCGCCGCGCGTGCGGCATTCGACGCGCTGCTCGACACGCCCGATCCCGAACTCTGGGGCTGGATGACGGGTCAAAGCGAGCCGACCGAACATCGCTTCGCCGCCATCGTCGATGAAATCCGCGCTCACCATCGCGTTTGACTATCGCCCGTCGCGCTGGATCGCCGTCGCTGCGTCGGTCGTCGTCATCGCGGCCATGGCGGCGCCGTGGTTCAGCGCTTTGCCGTGGAGTGCTGGAATCGCGCTCTCGCTCGCCGCGCTCGTTTCAGGTATGGCGGCCTTGAAGCGTTTCATATACGCGCCGTTTCGGCGCATCGCTTATCAGGCTTCGGGCTGGAAACTCGTCGACGTCGATGAGGCCGAGCATGCCGTCGATCTCAAGGCACATACCCGGTTGGGCAGCTGGTTCGTGCTCGACTTCCGGCGCGCGCGCCGCCTGCCGTTTTCGCGCCGTATTGGGTCCGGACAACGTCGACGCCGAAACGCGTCGTCGCCTGATCCTGCTGCTCGCACGCGCCGAAGTCGCACAAACCGGCTAGCCGCGATCGCTTGCCGGTCGCCAGCGATTGCGGCACTCTCGCCGTCGCTCGCGGTCCGAGGCAGCGACGGCGATTGTTCGCGACGGAATTGTCCGCAAGGAATTCAAGGCCCGCATGTTCCGACCTTTGGAAGTCTTCATCGGCTTGCGCTATACGCGGGCAAAGCGCCGCAACCATTTCATCTCGTTCATTTCGCTGGTGTCGATCCTCGGCATCGCGGTCGGCGTGACCGCGTTGATCACGGTGATCTCGGTGATGAACGGCTTCGACAAGGAATTGAAAGACCGCATTCTCGGCATGGTTTCGCACGCGACGATTTCGGGCGTCGACGAAACCGTACGCGACTGGCCGGTCGCGCTCGATACGCGCGAAGGCAAATCCGCACGTGCTCGGTGCAGCGCCATACGTCGAGCGCGAAGCGATGCTGCAAGGTTCGCGCAACGCGGGCGCGCTGATTCGCGGCGTCATGCCGGATCTCGAACCGCATGTTTCCGAGATCGACCAGCGCATGGTGCGCGGCAAATTGTCGGATCTCACGCCCGGCAGCTTCGGCATCGTGCTCGGCAAGGAGCTTGCGCAGATGCTCGGCGGCTGGATGTCGGCGATCACGTCACCGTGTTCGCGCCGGAAATCAGCGTGACACCGATCGGCGCGCTGCCGCGACTGAAGCGTTTCACCGTTGTCGGCATTTTCGAAGCCGGCATGCAGGAGTACGACTCGGGCCTCGCGGTCGTGAACATACAGGACGCCGAAACGCTGTATCGCCTCGATGGTCCGACCGGCATTCGCCTGCGCCTCGACGACATGTTCCAGGCATTTGCGGTCGGACGTTCGCTCGCCGACGAGCTCGGGCAGATGTATCGCATCACCGACTGGATGCAAGGGCACAACAACTTCTTCAAGGCAATCGCGATGGAGAAGAAGGTGATGTTCCTGATTCTCTCGCTGATCGTCGCGGTGGCGGCGTTCAATCTCGTTTCCACGCTGGTCATGCTCGTCACCGACAAGCAATCCGACATCGCGATTCTGCGCACGCTCGGCCAGACGCCGCGAAGCGTCATGGGCACGTTCATGGTGCAAGGCGTGCTGGTCGGCACGCTCGGCATCGCGATGGGCGTTCTGTTCGGCGTGCTGCTGGCGCTCAACGTCGAGGCGATCGTGAAATGGATCGAGCACACGTTCCATGTCACGTTCCTTTCGCCGGATGTCTACTACATCAGCGAGCTGCCGAGCGACCTGCACTGGATCGATGTCGGCTGGATCACGGTGACGGCGTTCGTATTCTGCGTGTTCGCGACGCTTGTATCCGGCGTGGCGCGCGGCGCGCACCGAACCCGCGGCGGCGCTTCGCTATGAATAACGTGCCAGCGCGGGCGAACGAGGTGACCGACGACATCGTCCTGCGGGCGGACAAGGTCGCCAAGACCTATCAGGAAGGCAAGCTCCGCACGGATGTGCTGAGCGACGTCAGCCTCGCCGTTCGTCGCGGCGAGACGGTCGCGATCGTCGGTGCATCCGGAACCGGCAAGTCGACGCTGCTGCACATCCTCGGCGGACTCGATGAGCCGAGCGCCGGCGAAGTGCGGGTCGAAGGCAAGACGATGTCGCGTCTTTCCGATCGCGCGCGCGGCGAGCTGCGTAACCGGTCGCTCGGTTTCGTGTACCAGTTTCATCATCTTTTGCCCGAGTTCACCGCGCTCGAAAACGTGTGCATGCCGCTCTGATTCGCGGAACGGCGATCAGCGCCGCGCGCGATCAGGCGCGCACGCTGCTCGAGCGCGTCGGTCTCGGCGCGCGCCTCGAGCACAAGCCGGGCGAGCTATCCGGCGGCGAGAGGCAACGCTGTGCCGTCGCGCGCGCTCTGGTCACGCGGCCGGCATGCGTGCTTGGCGACGAGCCGACCGGCAATCTCGACGAGAAAAACGCCGCGCAGGTTTATGCGCTCATGCTCGAATTGAATCGCGAAATCGGCACGGCGCTGGTGCTGGTTACGCACGACCCGCGGCTTGCCGCACGTGCCCAGCGCACGCTGGAACTCTCCGGTGGAACCTTGCACGCAGGGAACGCCTGAAATCGACCGCGCGCGCTGCGAACCGAATGGACGGCGCATGAAACGCGCCAAGACAAGGCAAAGGATTTGCCGATCATCGATCAGAAGTCATCCCGCGGCGATCGGTTCGCGATAACGCCGCGCCGCGCTGCGGCACTGCTTGCTGGCGTGGCCGCGGTACAGGCCTGTCCGTCGTTGCCGCCACTGGCGATCGACGCGCTGATCGCCATCGCGGGCACCGTCGCGTGGCGATTCCCGAGGTGTCGTCTCGTCGCAGTCGCGGCACTCGGTTTCGCGTGGTGCGCGTGGCGCGCACTCGTCGCGCTCGATGCACGTCTGCCGGAGCCGCTCGAAGGCCACGATCTCGATGTGACCGCCGTCGTGTCCGACCTGCCTTTGACACGTCCCGACGGCGTGCGTGCGACGCTTCGGCTCGAAAGCGCGTCGCTCGACGGCGCGAGCATCGGCTTGCACGGAGACATCCGCGTCGCCTGGTACGACGCGGGCGCGGACACGTTTGAGCCGTGCAGCCGCTGGCAACTGCGCGTCCGATTGAAGCGGCCGCGAGGACTGGTCAATCCGGGCGGTTTCGACAGTGAGCGCTCCGCGCTCGAGCGCGGCGTGGTCGCGACGGGCTACGTACGCGACAACGGCACAAATCGACGCGTCGGAACGCGCGCGCTCTGTGTCGACGGGCTCCGCGACCGGATTTCTCGCGAGATCGTGCAACGCATCCCCGCGCCGCACGACGCTGCGCTGGTGCGCGCATTTGCGGTGGGCGATACGCGCGGTCTCGACGAAGACGACTGGGAAGTCGCGCGCGCGAACGGCATTCCGCACCTGATCGCGATTTCGGGATTCCATGTCGGTGTCGCGGCGGGCCTCGGCGCGCTGCTCGTGCGGTTGCTGGGCTGGTTCTTCCCGCGGCTAGCGCTGCGCATTCCGCTGGCGATCGCCGCCGTGCCGGCCGCGCTCGTCACGGGTATTTTCTATGGCGTTCTCGCCGGCGGCAGCCTGCCGACGGTGCGCACGTTGTCGATGATCGCCGTCGTCGCACTCGCGCGGCTCAGTCGTCGATCGAGCGGCGGCGCGCAAACGTTGTCGCTGGCGCTGGTCGCGATTCTCATCGTCGATCCGCTCGCGGTGTTGTCGGCCGGGTTCTGGCTTTCGTTCGGCGGCGTGGCGTTCCTGATTCTGTGCCTGGTCCGCCAGCGCGGGCTTCTCGGTTTCGCGCGCGAGCTCACGATCGGACAGCTCGTGATGTCGCTCTCGCTGCTGCCGTTGACGATCGGGTTCTTCGGCGAAGCCTCGCTGATCGGCGCGCTCTCGAATCTTGTCGCGGTGCCGTTCGTGAGTTTCGTCATCGTGCCGCTGTGCCTCGTCGGCGTGCTCGCGCTGTTGACGGTACCCGCGCTGGCAACGCTTCCGCTGCTCGCCGCAGGTGCTTGCGCGCGGGTGCAGTGGATGTTTCTCGAATTCATGGCAGGGTTGCCCGGCGCACACGAGTATCTGCCGGAGGCCAGTCTTGGCGCGCTGGTCCTCGCGATGATCGGCGCGTTCTGGATGCTGATGCCACGCGGCGTTCCGGCGCGGAGTGCTGGACTGCTTCTGTTCCTGCCGTTGCTCGCGCCGGCACGCAAGGACATCGAAGCGGGCGCATTCGAGGCCGTGTTCATCGACGTCGGCCAGGGACTCTCGGTGCTCGTGCGTACACAGACTCACGCGTTGCTGTATGACGCCGGCGCGCGCTATCCATCGGAGTTCGATCTCGGCAAGGCCGCCGTGCTGCCGACGCTGCATGCGCTCGGCGTTTCAGATCTCGACCGCATCGTGATCAGTCACGGCGACAACGACCACGCCGGCGGCGCGCCGGCCGTCGCTCGCGAATTTCCATCGGCGGACCTCGAAGGCGGCGAGCCGTATCGCGGCGATCTGACATTGCGTCAGTGTGTCGCGGGTGAATCGTGGGATTGGGACGGCGCACATTTCCGCCTCGTCTCGCCCGCAGCGGAGATGCTCGGGCCGCCCGAACCGCGCGGCAACAACGATCGCTCGTGCGTCTTGCTGATCGAAGGCGTCGGCGGCCGCCTCCTGTTGACCGGTGACATCACGAGTCGCGTGGAGTCGCAAGTCGCGAACGCGGTCGGCGCCGGGACGCCGCTCGTGCTCGCCGTTGCGCATCATGGCAGCCGCACGTCATCGAGTGCCGATTTCATTGCTGCGACGCAACCCGCGCTCGCGATCGTCTCGGCGGGCTGGCATAGCCGCTACGGTCATCCGCACGCGGAGACCGTTGCGCGATTCCGGGACGCAGAGGTCCCGTTGCTCAACACGGCCGGGCAGGGAGCGCTTACCGTCGAATTTCCTGCGTCGGGCGCGCCGTTCGCACGAGGCGAGCGCGAGCGCCGCCGCTATTGGCGCGAACGCAGCGAGCCGCCGTGATCTCCAGAGCGGTTCGAGAAACGCTTCCGGCATAGGGCCTGTGCCGTCGCGTCGGCACGAGCATCGCCGCGGCAGGTGCCAGTTCCGCGCTCAAAATTGATCGATGCGCAGCGCGTCGCAGAGTGCCGGCTCGCCACGCTGCTATGATTCGGGCCGGCGGGCGACTCGCGGCCTTGAACGAACGGAAGGTAGAACCGTGCTCGAAATCCTGATGGCGGGCGGCTGGGCGATGGTGCCCATCCTGATCTGCTCGGCGGTTGCGCTGGCGATCATTCTGGAAAGGTTCTGGTCGCTGCGGCGCTCGGCCGTGATTCCGCCGGGCCTCGGCGACGAGGTGCGCGAATGGGCGCGCACGCGCAAGATCGATCCGGAGCATCTTGGCGTATTGAGTGCGAACTCGCCGCTCGGCGAGCTGCTCGCGGCGGCGCTGTCCGTGCGCAATCGGCCGCGCGAGATCATCAAGGAACGCGTCGAGGATACCGGCCGGCACGTCGTGTATCGACTGGAGCGGTTCCTCAACACGCTCGGCACGATCGCGCTGATCGGTCCGCTGCTCGGTCTGCTCGGCACGGTGTTCGGCCTGATCAAGATGTTCTTCGCGGTGATGATCAGCGGCGTCGGCGATCCGATGAAGATGGCCGGCGGCATCGGCGAAGCGCTGGTATGCACGGCGGCGGGTCTGTGCGTCGCGATTCCCGCGTACGTATTCCATCGTTACTTCCGCGGTCGCGTGGTCGAGCTCGTCGTCGAAATGGAACGCCAGGTGTTCCTGCTCACCGATGAGCTGACCACAATCGGCGAAGGCGGCGGCGACGACGGTCGTGCGCGTGGCGCGCGCGGCGAGCTGACGCATCATGCGCATCACTTCGGGCCGCCGCGAAGACGATTTCGAGATCAACGTCATCTCGTTGATCGACGTGATGCTGACGCTATTGATGTTCTTCGTGCTGACCACGACCTTCGTGCAGCACACGCGCATGAAAGTGACGTTGCCGCAGGCGGCGTCCGCCGACTCCACCGAGCAGCGCGAAGCGCTGACCATCATGATCGATCGCGAAGGCCACTATTACATCGACAACAACGAGGTCCTGAATCCGAGCCTCGATTCGTTGAGCGAGGCGATCGAACGCGTGGCCGGCGACGATCGCGATCGGCCGGTGACGCTGCGCGCTGATGCGATGACGCCGCATCAGTCCGTGGTCACGGCGATGGATGCGCTCGGCCGGCTCGGGTTCACGCGCCTCTCGATCGCCACGACGCCGGCCCAGGCGACCGCGCATCCGTGAGCAGCGCCGGCGCCGTCAAACCGTCGTTCTTCGTAACCTACAAGCGGTTGCTGGGCTACCTTCGCCCGCATCGGACCGTTGCCGCAGTGGCCGTTCTCGGCATGGTTTTCGACGCGGCGTGCAGCACCGTTTTCATGCAGCTGATCCGGCCGATGTTGAACGATCTCTTCATCGGCCGCGACCAGCGCACGATCTTCTGGCTGCCGGTCGCGATTGTCGTGCTGTTCATCGTGCGCGGCTCGGCGACGTACGCGACGGATTTCGGCATGGCGCGCGTCGGCCGCGGCGTCGTGCAGGCGTTGCGCAGTGAAGTGTTCGCGCGCTATCTGCGCTTGCCGGCGGCGTATTTCGATCGCGAGCCGTCCGGTGAGCAGATTTCGCGGCTCGTCTACACGGTCGAGCAAGTGGCCACCGCGAGCACGGATGCGCTGAAGACGCTGATCCTGCATTCGCTGACGATCATCGGCCTCACCGCGGGTATGCTCTACACCAGCGTGCGCTTGACGCTCGCCTTGTTCGTGCTCGCTCCGCTGATCGCGGGAATCGTCTACTTCGTCGGCCGTCGGTATCGACGCATCAGCCATCGCATCCAGCGCTCGATGGGCTCGGTCGCCGGCATCGTCGAGGAAGTCGTCTCAGGACATCGCGAGGTCAAGATCTACGGCGGCCGTGAATACGAGAGCACGCGCTTCGATGCGGTCGCCGATGAAAATCGAAGACTGAACCTCAAGATCGCTTCGACCAACGCGCTGTCCACCTCGCTGGTGCAACTGGTCGCCGCATGTTCGCTGGCCGCGGTGATCTTCGTCGCCACGCGACCGGGCATCATCCGGCACATGGATCCGGGCTCGTTCATGTCGGTGATCACGTCGATGATGGTCATGCTGACGTCGCTGAAACAGCTCACTACCGTGCAGGCCGGCATGCAGCGCGGCATCGCCGCGGCGCAGGATCTCTTCAGTGTGATCGATACCCCCGGCGAACGCGACGAAGGCCATACGCGCGTCGAGCGTTGCCGCGGCCAGATCGAATTGCGCGGCGTGGAGCTGCATTACGCCGGACAGATTCGTGGTGCGCTGAACGGAGTGGATCTCAAGTGCGCCGGCGGCACCGTGACGGCGCTGGTTGGTCCGTCGGGCGCCGGCAAGACGAGCCTGGTCAGCCTGCTCCCGCGTTTCTACGAACCGAGCGCCGGCGAAATCCTGCTCGACGGCCGCGTACTCGCCGATTACACCATCGAAAGTCTGCGCGAGCAGATCGCCTGGGTCGGGCAGAAAGTCGTTCTGTTCAACGACACCGTCGCGCGCAACATTGCCTATGGTTCTTTGTCCGCTGCGTCGCGGGCCGCGATCGAGGACGCCGCGCGCGCCGCGAATGCGATGGAATTCATCACGCGTCTTCCGCAAGGGCTCGACAGCAGCATCGGCGAAGGCGGTGCGCTCCTGTCCGGTGGCCAGCGGCAGCGCATCGCGATTGCGCGCGCCTTGCTCAAGAATGCGCCGATCCTGATCCTCGACGAAGCGACGAGCGCGCTCGACAGCGAATCGGAGCGCCTGATCCAGAATGCGCTCGCACGACTCATGCGCGATCGCACCGTGCTCGTGATCGCGCACCGGCTGTCGACAGTCGAGCACGCCGATCAGATCGTCGTGCTGGAAGACGGGCGCGTCGTCGAGCGCGGCACGCACGCCACGCTGCTCGCGCGCAACGGCAGGTACGCCACGCTGCATCGCACGCAGTTTCGCGAGGACGCGATTGCTCCCGTAATACCCGCAGCGGTTTGAACGGGCGCGCGCCGTGAGCGGCATCGCGGTCCGCCTGCTGCGCGTCTGGTATGACGGCGAGCAGGTTCCGTTCTGGCTGTCGGCGCTGGTGCCGGTCTATCGTGCTTTGCGCGCGCTGCATCTGGCGATGTACCGGCTTGGTTTGCGCCGCATCACGCGCATCGACGTGCCGGTCGTCGTGGTCGGCAATATCACCGCGGGCGGCAGCGGCAAGACGCCGCTCGTGATCGCACTCGTGGAAGCGCTGCGCGCGCGCGGCATGCGTCCGGCGATCGTCAGCCGAGGTTACGGTGGATCACAGCACGCGGCCGCGGTGCTCGATGAAGCGCCCGATCCGCGCCGCTATGGCGACGAACCCTGCCTGATACGACGCCGCACTGGAGCGCAAGTAGCGATCGGTCGCGATCGCGCGCAGGCCGCGGCGCTGCTGGTGAAGCAGGGCGCCAATGTCGTGATCGCCGACGACGGCTTGCAGAATCCGTCGCTCGCGCGTGACATCGAGATCTGCGTCATCGACGGCCAACGCCGTTTCGGCAACGAACGCCTGCTGCCCGCAGGGCCGCTGCGCGAACCGCTCGATCGCCTGTCGCGGGTCGATTTCCGCGTCTGCAACGGCGCCGGCGCGGAGCCGGGCGAAATCGCGATGCGGCTCATGGGCGACATGGCCGTCGCGGTTGCCGGCGCCTCGCGCACGCGTCCGCTATCGTCATTCGTGCGCAAGCGCGTGCACGCGGTTGCGGGAATCGGCAATCCGGCGCGTTTCTTCACGGGCCTGCAGGCGCGTGGCATCGATGTCGTTCCGCATGCGTTCGCGGATCATCACGCGTTCGTTCCGGCCGATCTCGAATTCGGCGATCGCTTGCCGGTGCTGATGACCGAAAAGGACGCGATCAAGTGCGTGAGTTTCGCCTCGCCGGATGTCTGGTGCGTGCCGGTGAGCGCCGAGCTGCCGTCGACATTCATCGACGCGATCGTCGCGCGCTTGCGTTCGCGCTAGGGTCCGCGCATTCGCCGGATCCGTTTTCGTTGCCACGCGTATCCGCATTCTCGGGTGTACCGAGGAATCGCCAGCGCTCGCGAGATTGTGGATCGAGGTCATTCCCAATCTACGCATGCAAACGGTTGGCGATTCGCCGACGCACGGCGTTTCGCGATCGTGGCCCTTACCAGATATCGATTCGATCGGCCGCTTCCACGCACATTTGATCACCCGGCTTGCAACGGAACGCCTGGGCATACTCCGCCAGATTCGCGGGGGCCGCGTTGGCGCGTGCGCTCGCCGGAGCATGCGGATCATGCTGCAGGCGAAAGCGCGCTTCGCCAAGCGTCAGGTTCTGCCGCCACAGCATCGCCCACGCGAAATAGAATCGCTGCGCGCGCGAGTAACCGTCGATCATCGGATCCGCGCCGGCATATCGACATGCTTCTCGCAATGCGTCGCAGGCGACGGCGAGGCCGCCGAAATCAGCGACGTTCTCGCCGAGCGTCAGGCGTCCGTCGATCGGATCGCCATCATCCAGCAGGTGCTCGAATCGCGCGATCATGCGCGCGGTCAATGTGTCGAAACGCGCGCGATCTTCGGGCGCCCACCAATCTTCAAACCGCCCTTCGGCGCCGAAGCGGCTGCCCTGGTCGTCGTAGCCATGAATCATCTCGTGCGCGATGACGGCGCCGATTCCGCCGTAGTTGAGCGGCGCGTCCGCATCCGGATCGAAGAATGGCGGCGCGAGGATCGCCGCCGGAAAAATAATCTCGTTGCGTTGCGGGTCGTAGCCCGCGTTGACGCATTGCGGCGGCATCGGCCAGAGACTGCGATCGGTTTGCCGGTCGATACGCGCAATGCGTTGTTGCAGATCGAAACGACGTGCGGCGAGCACGTTCGCATAGAGCGAGCTGCGGTCGGTAACCAGTGCGGACGTGTCGCGCCAGCGCTCCGGATAGCCGATCTTGAACGTCAGCGCGGATAGTTTCGCGAGCCCGGCACGCCGGGTCTGCTCGCCCATCCATGGGTTGTTCTCGAGTCTCGTCCGCAACGCAGCGCGCAAACTTTCGGCGATGCGCTCGACGTGCCGTTTCGACGCTGAGTCGAAACATCGGGCGACGAAGAGCCGTCCCATGACCTCGCCGACGTTCGCGTTGATCGCGTCGAGCGTGCGTTTCCAGCGTGCCGCGAGCGTCTGCTGGCCGCGCAAGGTTTCGCCATGGAAACGGTGGTACGCCGCCGCGAATGCGTCGCCAAGGAAAGGCGCGGCGTCGTTGGTCGTGTGAAAACGCAAGTACGCGCGCCAGACCGGCGCGGAGGTTTTGTGCAGTGCGTCCTCGACCGCGGCATGAAACGCGGGCATCGCCAGCGAGAAACGACGCGGCGGGCGGATGTCCAACGTTTGGAAGAAGCGACGCCACGAAAAGCACGGATCGGCGCGATCGGCGGTGTCGATGGAAACCGCGCGAAACCGCGCGCCGATATCGCGTGCAAGCGTTCTGCGCGAAATCGACGCGGCGGCGAGCTCGGTCTCGAACGCCAGCACGTCGTCGGCCAGCGTCGATGCGCGGGGTGTTTCACAGAGCTCGAGCATCGCTTCGATATGGGCGAGATAGGCGCGACGGCGCGCCATGCCGCGTGGCGATGTATCGAAATAGTCGTCGCGATCGGGAAGACCGAGCCCGCCTTGCGTGATGCACGCGATCGTGCGATCCGGAGCGGCGAAGTCGGGCTCGGCATCGAAGTGGAACAGGACACCGATGCCGCGTGCGTGGCGGTCGCGCACGTACGCGGCGATCGCCTCGGGCGTGTCGAGGCGGTCGACGCGTGCCAGCTCGTCGCGGAGCAGATCGAGGCCAGCGTCGGTCGACACGCGCAGGCCGCTCAGCCAGAAGTCACCGACAATGCGCTCGGGAGTGCCGAGCGGCGCATCGGCCTGCGCCGCTTCGGCGGCAATCGCCGCCTGCGCACGCAATGCGCGTTCGGTGAGGATCGCAAAACCGTCCCAACACGAACGATCGGCAGGCACGGGATGCGCGGCGCGCCAGCGCGCGTTGACGAATGCGTCGAGATCGTTGCGCGGATCGGCGGCCGGATCGAGATCGCGCACGTCGAAGCGGATCGGCTCGGGCGCGTCGCCGAGCGGCTGGTCCGATTCGACGATCGGCGATGCGTGTGCACGGCCCACGGTCGGCGTGCCGCCCACTTTCAGAATGACCGTTTCGCCGCGAGAGATTCCTTGCGACCACGGAATACCAGCGGCATGGCGGTCGGCTCGTCGCGGCGCGTCTGCAAACGATCGACGGTCGCGACCAGCTCCTCGTGACGCGGCGACTTGTCGCACACGGGATCGGCTGCCGCAGGATCCTGCGCCAGCATGTACGCCTGGCAGCGGCAGCCGCCGAGATCCTTCTCGCGCTCGGGACAGCTCACGCAAGGTTCCTTCATCCAGCCCGTGCCGCGATAGCGGTTGAAGCCTTCGGACTGATACCAGATCTCACCGATGCTGTGCTCGCGGACATTCGGGAATGCGAGGCCGGGCAGCATGCGCGCCGTGTGGCAGGGCAGGGCGACGCCGTCGGGCGCGATCGTCATGAACACGTTGCCCCAGCCGTTCATGCATTTCTTCGGTCGTGATTCGTAATAGTCCGGCACGACGAAGAAGAGTTTCATCTTCGAGCCGAGCTTTTCGCGCCAGTGGTTCGTCACTTCTTCGGCGTGGATCAGCTGCTCGCGCGTCGGCAGCAGTTGATCGATGTTGATGCGTGCCCACGAATAGAACTGCGTGTTGGCAAGTTCGAGGTAATCGGCTTCGAGTTCGACGGCGAGCGCGATGATGGTGTCGATGTGATCGATGTTGAGCCGATGGATCACGCAATTCATGACCATCGCGTAACCGTGCTGTTTGATCAGCGCGGCGGCTTTGCGCTTCAGATCGAACGTGCGCGTCGAAGACAGGAAATCGTTGACCTCGCGCGTCGAATCCTGGAACGAAAGCTGGATGTGATCGAGTCCGGCTTCCTTGAGCCACTCGATGCGCTGCTCGTTGAGACCGATACCAGAAGTGATCAGGTTGGTGTAGTAGCCGAGCTTGTGCGCCTCGGCGACGAGAATCTCGAGATCGTTGCGCTGCAGCGGCTCGCCGCCCGAGAAACCGCACTGCACCGCGCCGATCGCGCGCGCTTCGCGCAGCACGCGGATCCAGTCGGCGGTGGAAAGCTCGTCTTCGTGTTTGGCGAAGTCGACCGGGTTGTAGCAGAACACGCAGTGCAACGGGCAGCGATAGGTGAGCTCGGCGAGCAGCCAATGCGGCGGACCAATGCCGGTCGTGCTTCCGTCCGCGGGTTTGACCGAATCGCTCATATCCATTCCACCCAGCGCTGTTCCGCGGCGAGGTCGAGAAACGCGCGCACGTCGCGTTCGAGACCGCTGGTCGCGAAACGCTTCTCGAGGTCGGCGACGATCGCTTCGACGGGCGTTGCGCCGTCGCAGCGCAGCAGGATTTCGCCCGCGCTCGCATTGAGCTTCACCATGCCTTCCGGGTACAGCAGCACGTGCGCCGACTGCACCGGCTCCCATTGCAGGCGAAAACCGCGTCCGATGCGCGGGATGCCATTCTTCGTGGAAGGACCGTCAGCTCTTGCTTGCATAGCCGAGGGCCATCGCATCGTTCATCGCCCACAGCACGTCGAGCTTGAACTTGAGGATACCGAGCGCGCGCTCCTGTTCCGCGCGCGTCCTGAAATAGTCGAGCGTGACCGACAGCGCCTGCTCGACGTCGCGACGCGCCTGCGTGAGCCGGTTGCGGAAGTACTGAAGGCCGGTCGTTTCGATCCACGGATAGTGCTCGGGCCAGTTGGCGAGGCGTTCCTTGTGGATCTTCGGCGCGAAAAGCTCGGTCAGCGACGAGCACACCGCTTCCTGCCACGGCGCGCGGCGCGCGAAATTCACGTACGCGTCGACCGCGAAACGCACTCCGGGTAGCACGTGACGCAGATCCTCGAGTTCTTCACGCGAAAGACCGACCGCGACAGCGAGCTGCGTCCACGCTTCGATGCCGCCCGCATCATCGCCGTAGCCGTCGTGATCGAGGATGCGCTGGACCCATTCGCGCCGCATCGCGCGCGAAGGGCAATTCGACAAGATCGCAGCGTCCTTTACCGGAATCGATATCTGGTAGTAGTAACGGTTCGCGACCCATCCGCGGATCTGCTCGCGCGTCGCCTTGCCCTCGTTGAGCATGACGATTGAATGGATGGTGGATGTGATAAGCCGCGCCGCTCTCGCGAAGCTTGGCCTCGAACTCTTGCGTGATTCCACGCCGCTTTCCTCGCCGGTGCGTCCATTACAGCGCGATCTCCATGCCGTCGTGCGCGATCTCGATGCCGGCAGCGCGCACGTGTGCGTGCTCGCGCGCTGTCTTCGTCGAGAATCGGATTGGTGTTGTTGATGTGGATGAGTATCTTGCGCGTCGACGCGGGCAAACGCGCGAGGAGTTCGAGCATGCCTTGCTCGCCGTCGAGCGGTCGATGCCCCATATCGCGGGCGCGTTTCTTCGAGATGCCGAGCGCGACGAGCTCATCGTCGTTCCAGCACGTGCCGTCGACGAGCACGCAATCGGCGCGGGCGAGGGCGTCAGCCACGTCGGTTCCGATTTCGCAAAGGCCGGGCGCGTAGAAAAGCCGCCGGCCACTCGCGACATCCGTGATTTCGATCCCGATGTTGTCGCCAGGCGCCGGCCGGTCGCGACGCGGCGAGTATGGCGGCGCATTGCTTTTCAGCGCGAACGCCGCGAACGTGAGACCGGGCACCGACGGAATCGGGAACGTCTCGCCGCCGAGCGGAATGCGATGCTCGTTGACGCCGCAGTAGTGCCCGAGTATCCGGAATAGCGGATTGCCGCTGGTGAGATCTTCGCGTACCGGATCGGTACACCAGATGTCGAGCGGTTGCCGATGCTCGCGCAGCATCAGAAGGCCGGTTGCATGATCGACTTGCGCGTCGATCAGCAGCACGGCGCCGATCGCCGTGTCGCGCAGCGCGCGCGCCGGTTGCAGCGCCGGCGCGTTGCGAAGTTGCGTCAGAATATCGGGCGAGGCGTTGCACAGCAGCCAGCTTACGCCATCGCCGGTCAGGGCGATCGAAGACTGCGTGCGCGCGCGCGCGTTCAGCGTGCCGCGGCGCACACCGTCGCAGTTGCGGCAGTTGCAGTTCCACTGCGGAAATCCGCCGCCGGCCGCCGAGCCGAGTACGAGAACGCGCATGCGCGGCGGATTCTCCGGTAGCCGATGGCGCAAGTGCCGCGAGCACGCCGCCGGAAAGGCCATTCCGGCGGCATGTCGCGGCGGTCCGCCTTAGCGGGTGGAGATGTACATCGTGATTTCGAAGCCGAAGCGTTGATCGCTTGCTTGCGGTGTTTCCCACTTCATGACGCGACCTCTCGTTCGGAGAAACCGCCGGCCATGGAACGCCGGTGGGTCTGGACAACGTGCCGGAGCGGTAGCGCCGGCTTCCATGCGGGGTCGAGTGTGATCCGGTCCGGGGTGCCGGCGCATCGCCGTAGTCCTGATTCGCGCCTCACGATTTTCTTTAGCTGGACATCGCGGCCGAGCCTGCGGGCGATCCCGGATCGTGGATGCGGTAGCATCGATTCGATGTCGTCCGCACCCTTGCAGAATGTGCCGTCCGCCTCCGCAGCGCCCGCCGCCGGTTGGCTCGAGGCTGGGCATGGGCATCGCGTCTACTACGAGCAGGCCGGAGCATCGGACGGTATTCCGACGGTGCTCCTGCACGGCGGCCCGGGCTCCGGCAGCAGCGCGCGGCAGCGCGAGATCGTCGACCCCGGGCGCTATCGCATCGTGCAGTTCGACCAGCGCGGCTGTGGACGCAGCACGCCGCTCGGCGAGACGAAGCATAACCACACCGATGCGCTGATCGAGGATATCGAAGCACTGCGCATACACCTCCGCATCGAACGCTGGCTGGTCTGTGGCGGATCGTGGGGCGCGGCGCTCGCGATCGGGTACGCGGGCCGGCATCCGGACCGCGTCTCGGGCCTCTTGTTGCGCGGCACGTTCCTCACCGGCCGCGAAGATCTCGATTGGTTCTTTCATGGCGTTGCTGCGCTCGCGCCGGACGTCCACGACGAGTTCATGCGCGTCATCCCGCGGCGCTGGCGTCGCAATGTCGTCGCCTGGCTCGATCGCTGCTTCGCACGCGGCGATGAACGTTGCGCCGAGATCGCCACCGCCTGGCAGGCCTACGAAGATCGGTTGACGAGCATGGTGTCCGTGCCGCGCGGGCCGCCGGCAGCACCCGTCGCGCGCGCAGACGAAGCCTCAACGCGTCTGATCGCGAAGTATCGTGTGCAGGCGCATTACCTGCAGCGACGCTGCTTTCTCGGCGACCGCGCCGTCCTGCGCGCGGCGAGCACGTTGCGCGATATTCCGGTCGCAATCATTCATGGCGAGCTCGATCGCATCTGCCGGCCGATCAATGCGTGGCGCGTGCATCGTGCATGCGCGGGCAGCAGGCTCGCGTGGGCCGCGCAGGCCGGCCACAGTCCGTGGCATCCGGCGACGTTCGCGCTGTCGCGAAGCGCAGCGGATGGGTTCGCCGCGCACGGCGACTTCTCGCGTTGGCCGCCAGCGCCGGGAACGAGCGCATGAGCCTGCGCTTGCAGATCAATCTGCTGCTCGCCGGCGTGATCGTCCTCTTCACGGTCGTCGTGCTTGCGTTCGAATTGATCGACACGCGCCGCAGCGTGCGCGAGGAGACCGAAGCCGCCAATCGCGTGGCGACGCAGCTCCTCGGTTATTTCGTCAACACCTACGCGCAGACCAGCACGCCGATCGTGCTCGAATCGCTCGAACGCCTCGGCCGTGTGCGCTCGACCGAAATCACGCTGCGCGACGATGCGGGCAACGAGGTCTATCACTCGCCGCCGTCACCGTACAAAGCCGGGCGCGACGCGCCGGCCTGGTACTCGGCGCTGGTCTCGCCCGAACCGATGCGCAGCGAATTGCGCTTCTACGACAGCACGCTCACGATCGAAGCGAACGCGTCGCGCGCCGTGCTCGACGGCTGGGACGACACCGTGATGCTGCTGGAGGTCGGCGCGTGCGTGCTCGTGGTCGGCAACCTTCTGGTGTTCTGGCTGGTGCGTCGCGCGACGCAGCCGTTCCGCGCGATCGAGCGCGGTCTGGAAGACGTGGAGCGCGGCGCGTTCCACACGCGACTGCCGGCGCTCGCCGGCGCCGAGGCCGGCAAGATGGCGCTCGCATTCAACCGCATGGCGGCTGCAGTCGAGGACAACCTCAACGCGCGTGCCGAAGCGGCCGATGCGCGCCTGCGTCTGGAGCAAAGCCGCGAGCTCGCCGATGTGGTGCAGGCGCGCATCGAAGACGAGCGCGCGCATATCGCGCGCGAGTTGCACGACGAAATGGGACAAAGCCTGACCGCGATCCGCAGTCTCGCGCTGTCGCTCGCACGCCGCGCACCGGATGCCGACGCGACCGCACAGCAGACCGTGCAGCTCATCGCCGATACGGCCGCGAAACTTTACGCGGCGATGCACGATCTGATTCCGCGTCTTCGTCCGCTCACGCTGGACAATCTGGAACTCGCCGACGCTGCGACCGAACGCGTCGCCGAGTGGCGGCGATTGCATCCGGACGTCGCGTTTTCGCTCGAATTCGGACCACTACCGAGTGATCTTGGCGAAAGTTACACGCTGGCCACCTATCGCATCCTTCAGGAAGCCGTGACCAACGCGCTGCGACACGCCGACGCCAGGACCATCGCGATCCGTATCGGCAGCGATGCGCATGCGCTCCTGCTCGACGTCGTCGACGATGGCCGCGGACTGCCGCATGACTGGCAGCGTCCCGGTCACTTCGGCGTGCGCGGCATGCGCGAGCGCGCGCGCGCGCTTGGCGGCGAGATCGAGATCGAAAACCGTCGCGAAGGCGGCACGCGAGTGCACGCCCGGTTGCCTTTGGAATGACCGGCGGCCGAAGGCCGCCGGCGATATTCCCTCACCCGCGCAGCGGGAGAGGGGAGCCGCTCGCGGCGCGAGTGGTGGGTGAGGGAGTGATGATGACGAAAGCGAAAACCCGCGTGATGCTGGTCGACGATCACGCCGTCGTGCGCGTCGGTTTCCGCATGCTGCTGTCGGTGAGTCCGCAGATCGAAGTCGTCGGCGAAGCGGACAGCGGCGAGGCCGCGTATCAGCAGTATCCCGAGTTGCGCCCGGATGTCGTGATCATGGATCTCTCGATGCCGGGCATGGGCGGCATCGAGACCGTGCGCCGCCTGCTCGCGCGCGACAAGAGTGCGCGCGTGCTGGTGCTCTCCGCGCACGAAGATACCGCGCATCCGAAGCGCGTCCTCAAGGCCGGCGCGCTCGGCTATCTTTCCAAACGCAGCGCGCCGGAGGAATTGATCGATGCGGTCGGCGCGGTCGCGGCTGGACGCATCTATCTCGACGCCGACACCGCACGCAAACTCGCGCTGCAGGACCTCGGCGGCCCGGCCGGGCAGGTCGAGGCGTTGTCCGAACGCGAGTTCGCCGTGTTCATTCAGCTCGCGCGCGGCGAGTCGGTCAACCGCATCGCAGAGACGCTGTCGCTGTCGCCGAACACGGTCGGAACGCACCTCTACAACATCAAGCAGAAGCTCGGCGCCGCGAATCAGGCGGAACTGACGCTGATCGCCGTTCGCAACGGCTTGATCGAGGCGTAGGCAACTCGCTCGTTGGCGAAGCGCTTTTCTCCCTCTTTTTAGGAACGCAGGCGAGGGCGGCCGAAGCGCAAGCCTGAGTTTCGATGGAGCGTCGGCGCGACCCCTCTCCCCTTGGGGAGAGGCCTGGGGTGAGGGCCGGCCGGAGCGCGAGCACAAAGGGTGGCGTCTAGTTGCCGCATCGCGTTCCGCCCGGTCCTCATCCGGCCCTTCGGGCATCCTTCTCCCGTTGGGAGAGGAAAAATGCTTGCGAAACCGCCTTGCGATCACATATCTGAAACCCAGCACGATTTCGCCGGCGCCGTTTCAGGATTTGAGACGCCTGCGCGCAAAATACGACCATGCCGCTCGAAGCCTTCCATCCCGCCGTCGCCGCCTGGTTTCGGCGCACGTTCGCGGCGCCGACGCCCGCGCAGGTCGAGGCCTGGCCGGCGATCCGCTCCGGCCGCAACACGCTGATCGCCGCGCCGACGGGTTCAGGCAAGACGCTGGCCGCATTCCTGGCTGCGATCGACGATCTGGTCCGCCGCGGCGTCGAGCAGGCGCTGCCGGACGAGACCGCCGTCGTCTACGTCTCGCCGCTGAAGGCGCTGTCGAACGACGTGCGCATCAATCTCGAAGTGCCGATCGCCGGTATCCGCGACGAGCTCCTGCAACTCTGGCTGCCCGACGTCGAAATCCGCACGATGGTGCGCACCGGCGACACGCCGCAGGCCGACCGCGACAAGATGCGCAAGCGGCCGCCGCATATCGTGGTCACGACGCCGGAATCGCTGTACATCCTGCTGGGTTCGGAATCCGGCCGGCGCATGCTGTCGACGACGCGCACGGTGATCGTCGACGAAGCGCACGCGCTCGCGCCGAACAAGCGCGGCAGTCATCTTGCGCTTTCGCTCGAGCGGCTGGATGCGCTGTGCGGACATCGTCTCACGCGCATTGGTCTTTCTGCGACGCAGAAGCCGATCGAAGAGGTGGCGAAGTTCTTGACGGGTTCTCAATCAGAGTTGCCGAGCCCGGTCCGTCATTCCGGCGATGACACCGCTCGCCCTAGCGGCGACGACACCGCTCGTCATCCCGGCGAGAGCCGGGATCCAGTTCCTGGCCTTCTCGACAAAACGCTGGATTCGGGCCTGCGCCGGAATGACGAGACAACAAACGGCGGCAATCGCGCCGAATGCAAGATCGTCGACACCGGCCACGTCCGCGATCGCGATCTTGCGATCGAGCTTCCGGACGCACCGCTCGAAGCCGTGATGTCCGGCGATGTGTGGGAGCAGGTCTACACGAAGCTCGAAGCGCTGATCCGTCAGCATCACACGACGCTGATTTTCGTCAACACGCGACGCATGGTCGAGCGCGCGTCGAAACATTTGAGCGAACGCCTCGGCAAGGAAGCGGTCGCCGCGCATCACGGCAGCCTCGCCAAGGAACTGCGCTTCGAGGCCGAGCAGCGCCTGAAACGCGGCGAGCTGCGCGCGCTGGTCGCGACCGCATCGCTCGAGCTCGGCATCGACATCGGCGATGTCGATCTGGTCTGCCAGATCGGATCGCCGCGCTCGATCGCCGCGTTCCTGCAGCGCGTCGGCCGATCCGGCCATGCGGTCGGCGGATTGCCGAAAGGCCGCCTTTTTCCGCTCTCGCGCGACGAATTGGTCGAATCGGCCGCGCTGCTCGACGCCGTGCACCGAGGCGAGCTCGATGCGCTCGGCGTGATTCCGAATGCGCTCGACGTGCTCGCGCAGCAGATCGTCGCCGAAGTCGCCTGCCAGGATTGGAGCGAGGACGCGCTGTTCGATCTCGTGCGCGGCGCGTACGCGTACGCGAGTTTGAAGCGCGAAGATTTCAACGCAGTCGTGCGCATGCTCGCGGAAGGGTACTCGACGCGCGTCGGCCAGCGTTCCGCGTACCTGCATCGCGACGCGGTGAACGGCATCCTGCGCGCGCGGCGTGGCGCGCGGCTGACCGCGATCACGTCCGGCGGCGCGATTCCGGATACGGCCGACTACGATGTCGTGCTCGAGCCGCAGGCGACGATGGTCGGCACGGTCAACGAGGACTTCGCGGTCGAAAGCATCGCCGGTGATATTTTCCAGCTCGGCAACATGTCGTATCGCATCTTGCGCGTCGAGCGCGGACGCGTGCGCGTCGAGGATGCGCAAGGCGCGCCGCCGACGATTCCGTTCTGGCTCGGCGAGGCGCCGGGCCGCAGCAACGAGCTTTCTTTCGCGGTCTCGCGATTGCGCGAGGAAGCGTCGGTGCATCTCGACGACGGACTCGGCGAAACGACCGCGCTGGCTGATGCGCGATCTCGGCCTCGGCGAACCCGCAGCGCGGCAGATCGCCGATTACCTCGCCGGTGCGAAGGCCGCGCTCGGCGTGCTGCCGACGCAGCACGAGCTCGCGATGGAACGTTTTTTCGACGAATCCGGCGGCATGCAGCTCATCATCCATTCGCCGCTCGGCAGTCGCATCAATCGGGCATGGGGGCTCGCGCTGCGCAAGCGTTTCTGCCGCACCTTCAATTTCGAGCTGCAAGCCGCGGCGACCGAAGATGCCATCATTTTGTCGCTGTCGACGAGCCACAGTTTTCCGCTCGACGACGTCGGCCGTTACCTGCATTCGAATACCGCGCGCGACGTGCTGATCCAGGCGCTGCTCGATGCGCCGATGTTCGGCGTGCGCTGGCGCTGGAACGCGACGGCGTCGCTCGCGCTGCCGCGCTTTGTCGGCGGCAGCAAGGTGCCGCCGCAGTTGCAGCGCATGAAAGGCGAAGATCTGCTCGCTACGGTGTTTCCGGATCAGGTCGCCTGCGCCGAGAATCTCGTCGGCGAGCGCCAGATTCCCGATCATCCGCTGGTCGCGCAGACACTTTACGACTGTCTGCACGGCGCGATGGACATCGAAGGACTCGAGCGCCTGTTGCACACGCTCGAATCCGGCGAAGCGCGCATCGTCGCGCGCGATCTGACCGAACCTTCGCCGCTGGCCGCCGAAGTGCTCAGCGCGCGGCCTTATGCGTATCTCGACGACGCGCCGCTCGAGGAACGCCGCACGCAGGCGGTTTCGAGTCGTCGCTGGGTCGATCCCGCGACCGCGGCGGATTTCGGCCAGCTCGACATCGAAGCGATCGAAGGCGTGCGCGAAGAGGCGTGGCCCGAAGCGCGCTCGCCGGACGAAATGCACGATGCGTTGATGACGCTCGGATTCGTGACGGCAGGCGATGTTGCGCGAAACCCAGGGTGGGCCGGATTGCTCGATGCGCTGGCGGCGTCGCGTCGCGCGACGTCGTTGCGCGACCGGATCGCGACAACCCATCCCGATTGTCGTCCCGGCGAAGGCCGGGACCCATTGTCGGTTTCGGGCGAAAGCGACTTGGATGCCGGCGTTCGCCGGGATGACGCTGATGTCGGCGGAACTCAAGTCGATGACGAACGCGCGTTGTGGGTCGCTGCGGAGCGTTTGCCGCAATTCGATGCGATCCGTCCAAACGCCGAACGCATCCCGCCGATCGAAGCGCCCGCTGAATTCGCTTCGACACAATGGACGCCGGAAGAGGCGCTCGTCGAAATCCTGCGTTCGCGCCTGTCCGGTCTCGGCCCGGTGCGTGTCGTCGAGCTCGCCGATTCACTGGCCTTGCCGCCGTCCGACATCGACATCGCACTCGCCGCACTCGAAGGCGAAGGCTACGTCATGCGCGGCCGGTTCGCGCCGGGCGCAACCGAAACCGAATGGTGCGAACGCCGCCTGCTCGCGCGGATTCATCGCTACACGGTGCGTCGCCTGCGCCGCGAGATCGAGCCGGTCGAACCGCGCGATTTCATGCGATTCCTGATCGCGTGGCAGCACGTCGCGCCCGATGCGCGAGTGAGCGGTCCGGATGCGCTGGCCAACGTGATCGCGCAGCTTGAAGGTTTCGAAGCACCGGCGGCGGCGTGGGAAAGTGAACTGCTTCCGGCGCGCGTCGCCGGCTACGAAATTTCGTGGGTCGACGATCTCTGTCTCAGCGGACGCATATTGTGGGCGCGCTTGCGCGGCGGCAAGGCCGCGCAAAACGGCGAAGTCGCGCAGGCGGTAGCGGGTCCCGTGCGAGCGACACCGATCGTGCTGTTGCAGCGTCGTCATCTCGCCGACTGGAGCACGCTCGGTGGACTCGCGCCCGGCGCCGAGCCTGCGTTGTCGTCGCGAGCGAAAGCGGTCGCCGACTATCTCGCCGATCATGGCGCTTCGTTCTTCGATGAAATGCTCGGCGGCACGCGTTTGCTGCACACCGAGCTCGAAGACGCACTCGGCGAGCTCGTTGCCGGCGGCCTGGTCACGTCGGACAGTTTTTCGGGTTTGCGCGCGTTGCTGGTGCCATCGAGCAAACGTCCGCCGCCGCATCGCCGCCGCGCGCGTCGCGCGTCGATGTTCGGTATCGCGGACGCGGGACGCTGGGCGATCGTGCGGCGGACCGCGCCTATGGCGACGGCAGCGAAGGCCCGCAGCGAAAACGGCGACGTCGTCGAGCTGGTCGCGCGCACGTTGCTCAAGCGCTACGGCGTCGTGTGCTGGCGTCTGCTCGCAAACGAAGCCGCGTGGCTGCCGCCGTGGCGCGAATTGCTGCGCGTCTTTCACCGGCTCGAAGCGCGCGGCGAGATTCGCGGCGGACGTTTCATCGCGGGACTTTCCGGCGAACAGTTCGCGTTGCCCGATGCGGTCGCATCGTTGCGCGCGATGCGGCAGAAGAAGCCGGACGAGCAATGGATCGCGGTGTGCGGCGCCGATCCGCTGAATCTCGTCGGCGGCGTGCTGGCTGGGACTACGGTACCCGCCGTGACCGGCTCGCGCGTGCTGTATCGCGACGGCGTGCCGGCGGCAAAGCTCGTGGCCGGTGAGATCACGTTGCTCGAAGCGATGGACGCGAAAACCGAAAGCATGGCGCGCAGCAAACTCATGCGTGGTCCGGAGCGCGACGCGGAGCTGACCGCCGCGTCGGCCGAGGCCGGCGAATAGGATCTCGCGTCGATGACGCAGCTGGGTCTGTTCGAAGCGCCGCTTTCGCTGATCGATAACGAGCGCGGCCGCGTCACGTATCGAGCCGGCATCGTTGCGGCCGTGCAAGCCGACGCGTATTTTTCGTCGCTGCGCGATGGCGTCGACTGGCACGCTCAGCGGCGGGTCATGTACGAGCGCGAAGTCGACGTGCCGCGATTGACGGCGCATTTCCGGCTCGATCGCCCGGCCTCGCAGGCGGAAGGCATCACGGACGACGCGTTCGAAATCCTCCGCGATATCGCCGCGCGGGTCACGGATGCGGTCGCTGCGCCATTCAACAGCGTGGGCCTCAATTTCTATCGCGACGGCAACGACAGCGTCGCGCCGCACAACGATCGTCTGCAGGAGCTCCTCGCCGGCGAGCCGATCGCGCTGGTGTCACTCGGCGCGACGCGGCGCATGCTGATTCGGTCGAAACGTTCGGGCGAGGCGGCGGTCCCGATCGATCTTGCGGCCGGCAGCTTGCTGGTCATGAACTACGTCAGCCAGCGGCATTACACCCACGGCGTGGCGAAGACGCGCGTGCCGGTCGGGCCTCGCATCAGTGTCGCATTGCGCGTTCGGCCTGCGGACTGAGCGCCGAAGTTGGCCGGAGGCCGCAGCCGGCGAATCTACGAAGGAAAGCACAGTGTGGTCGTCGACCGCGGCGTCGGCGTCGCCGTCGACGGTGGCGTCAGCGTGTTCCGATTCAGGCGTCTGCGCGCTGCGCGCATGATGCGGCGCGCTCGAGCAGCAGCCCGCGCTCGCGCGCATTGCGTGTCAGCGACGCGGCACGCTCGAATTCTTCGCGTGCCTCGTCGAAGCGGCCAAGCTTGGTCAACAAATCCCCGCGCACGCTGGGCAGAAGGTGATAGTTTTCGAGCGAGCGCGACGACACCAGCGCGTCGACGAGCTCAAGTGCCGCGGCGGGCCCCGATGCCATCGCGATCGCGACCGCGCGGTTGAGCTCGACGATAGGCGAGGGTGTCAACTGGGCAAGTGCGAAATAGAGCGCCGCAATGCGCGGCCAGTCCGTATCGTCCGCGCTGGCTGCGCGTGCGTGACAGGCGGCGATCGCCGCCTGCAGCGCATATGGGCCGTGCGTTCCGGCGAGCCGCTGCGCGCGATCGAGCGCGGCGAGCCCGCGACGAATCAGCAGCCGATCCCAACGCGAGCGGTCCTGATCGGGCAACAGAATGGGCTTGCCCGAAGCATCCGATCGCGCACGCGTGCGCGAGGCTTGAATTTCCATCAGCGCGACGAGCCCATGCACTTCGGGTTCCGCAGGCGCGAGCTCGGCCAGGATGCGTCCGAGGCGCAGCGCGTCCTCGCACAGCTGCGGGCGCATCCAGTCGTCGCCGGCGGTCGCCGAATACCCTTCATTGAAAATCAGATAGATGACTTCGAGCACCGATGCGAGGCGTGCAGCGCGGTCTTCGCCGCGCGGAACTTCGAACGGCACGTGGGCTTCGGCGAGCGTACGTTTGGCGCGAACGATGCGTTGCGCGATCGTCGGCTCGGCGACCAGGAACGCGCGCGCGATTTCGTCGGTGGTCAATCCGCCGAGCAGGCGCAAGGTCAGCGCGGTGCGCGCCTCGGTCGACAGGATCGGATGGCACGCCGTGAAAACGAGACGCAGCAGATCGTCGCCGATGTCATCGTCGATGTCCGCTTCGAACGCCGCGGCGGCGTCATCGTGGATGGATTCGATCTCGCGGCCGATCTCCTCGTGCTTGAGATCGACGAGTTTGCCGTGCCGAAGACGGTCGATGCCGCGGCGTTTCGCGGCGGTCATGAGCCACGCGGCAGGATTGTCGGGAATGCCCGATGTGGGCCACTGCTCGAGCGCGGCGACGAGCGCATCCTGTGCGAGCTCTTCGGCGACGCCGACATCGCGCACGATGCGCGCGAGTCCGCCGATGAGCCTGGCCGACTCGATCCGCCAGACCGCGTCGATTTCGCGATGAATGTCGGCTGCCGTCACGGCTTCCGATCAGACCATCTCGCTGCCGTTCGCGCAAGGCAGCTCGTCGCAGGCAACGATCGAGGCGGCGCTTGTCGGTGCGCCGCTTCGATCTCGCGCTTATCGCACGACGCGCATGTGCCGCTCGCGGCGCCGGGTCGCCGCCTTGATTTCCGGATATTTCGCCGCCGCTTCGCGCACGTCGGACGGAAAGTCGAGGAATTCCTGGACCTGGCGAATCTCGATGACTTCGTTGTTCGATGCGGGGCAGCGCGTCGCCCAATCGATGGCTTCCTGCTTGGATTTCACGTCGATCATCCAGTAGCCGCCGAGCACTTCCTTCGCTTCGGCGAACGGACCGTCGATGACGCTCGGCTTGCCGTTCGAGAACGAAACGCGCGCGCCGATCGACGGTGGATGCAAACCGTCGAGCGTGACCAGTACTCCGGCGTTTTGCAGTTCCTCGTTGTACGCCATCATCGCGGCGACGGCGGCCGCATCGGGCATCGTGCCGGGAGCGGCACTTTCGTAACCTTTCGGAATCATCAGCATCATGAAACGCATGGACGTTTTCCTTGGTTTGCGGGCGGTCACGCCGCTCGTTCGGCGCATTCGCCGGGATCGAACAACGGCCGGACCTCCATTTCGAATTCGGATACGCCGCATTCGGCATGGATCGTGGCGACGCGCTCGGCGAGCGCGATCGCTTCCTGCTTGGAGGCGACTTGTACGATCGCGAAGCCGCCGATCAGTTCCTTGGTTTCGGTGAATGGGCCGTCGATCAGGTTGCGCCGTCCGCCCGAATAGCGGATTCGCGTGCCGGCCGAGCTCGGTTTCATTCCTTCCGAGCTGAGCAGCACGCCGGTTTTGCCGAGTTCTTCGGCCAGCCGTCCCATGGCATCGACGAGTATCCTGCTCGGCGGAATGCCGGCTTCGAAGTCCTTGTTGGCCTTGATCAGCATCATGAATCGCATGTCGTGTCCTCTCGCAGATGTGAAAATTCGAATGATGTCTCTGATCGTGCGAGCTATTGGCTCGTAAGAACCATCCATTGCACGCCGAAACGGTCGGCGACCATGCCGAAGCGCGAGGCGAAGAACGTCTTGATGAGCGGCTGATGCACCGTGCCGCCGTCGGCGAGCGCAGCGAACAAGCGATCAGCCTCGGCATCGTCTGCAGCCGTCAACGACAGCGAGAAACCCTGGAAATTCGGCTTGCCAAGGCAATTTCCGTCGGAGGCCATCACTTGCGAATCGCCGATGCGCAAGGTTGCGTGCATGATCTTGTCTTCGGTTGCCACGGGCACGTTGGCTCTGCCGCCCGCTTCCGGCGTGTCCTTGTAGCGCATGAGCATGATCACTTCGGCGCCGACCGTCTTGCGGTAGAACTCGATTGCTTCTTCGCAGCGGCCATCGAAAAACAGATACGGTTCGATTTTCATGAGTTTCCTCGATCAAATGAGATGGAAGATGTCGAAATCGCGGGACGCGATGGCCCATCCGGGGCGCGCGCCTCCAGTTACGGCATGAATTCCGTCGATGCGGAAGCCGATTACTTCTTCTTGGCTTCGACTTCTGCGCGCAGGCGGTCTTCCTGTGCGCGCAGTTCCGGTGTGAACTCGGCGCCGAAATCCTCGGCCTCGAACACCTGGCGGATTTCGATTTCGGATTCGCCGGTCTCGAATGGGTTCGGGCAGCGTTTCATCCATTCGATCGCTTCCTGCTTCGACTTCAGTTGCAGCAGCCAGAAACCGGCGACCAGCTCTTTGGTTTCGGTGAAAGGACCGTCGATGACGGTGCGCTTGTTGCCGGAAAAGCGAACACGGGCGCCCTTCGAGCTCGGGTGCAGCCCTTCGCCCGCGAGCATCGCGCCGGCCTTGACCAGCTCCTCGTTGAACTTGCCCATTTCGGTCAGCAGCTTCTCGCTGGGCATCACGCCGGCTTCGGATTCCTTCGTTGCTTTGACCATCACCATGAATCGCATGTCGTTCTCCATCGGGTTTGAGTTCGGAGCCTTTGCGCGGCAGTTTTGTTTCGGGTTTGACCTTGGCTCTTACTAGTGCGTCGAACGAGATGCAGCGAAATCGACAGAGTCCGATTAATCTTTTCTGAACACGGAGGACGGGGGCCTGGTCAGCCCTTCAGCCGATAGCCGGCTCGGAAGGTCAGGCACGCGGCCGCCAGGCCGAGGACCAGGATCGCGAGGATCAGCGTCAGGCCGAGCGTGACGTTGGCGTCGACGCCGAACAGGCTCTTGAATCCGCCGATCAGCGTGACGATCGGATTGAAGGCCGCGATTTTTCGCCAGATCGGCGTTGGCGACTCCACACTCGACGTCGCGCCGCACTCCGAATCCGTGCCGGGCTTGAACAGGACCAGGGACCGCATGTCGTTCTCCTTCGTGCGCGTTCGAGGCCGGTTCGGGGGCTTTCGCGTCCGGGTTGGCCTGCTCTTATCGATATGTCGAAGCAGAAAGCGCGAAGTCGACAGGTTCGGCTAAAAATTTTCGAGCGAATGCGATGGGGAACGACGGGGCTTCGGATCGCACGGTCAGAGGATGGGCTTAAGCCCACCGCCAGGTCTTCGTGCCGAGAGGGACGGTGGGCCGAAGCCCACCCTGTGTTGTCGACGAGAGCGGGCGACGGACGGGAGACTTCAGGTCTTGAGCTTGTAGCCGGTCCGGAAGATCCACCAGATCGCGGCGAGACAAAGCGCGAGGAAGACCAGCGTCATGGCGAGGCTAACCCTGACATCGACATCGGCGGCGCCGTAAAAACTCCAGCGGAACCCGCTGATCAGATACAGGACCGGATTGAACAGCGTGATGGTCTGCCACGCTGGCGGCAGCATGTTGATCGAATAGAACGCGCCGCCGAGAAACGTCAGCGGCGTCATCACCATCAGCGGGATCACCTGCAGCTTCTGGAAATCGTCGGCCCAGAGTCCAATGATGAAACCGAACATGCTGAATGTGATCGAGGTGAGCACGAGAAAGCCCGCCATCCAGAACGGATGCTCGATGTGGTAAGGCACGAACACGCGCGCCGTGACCAGGATCAGGATCCCGAGCATCACCGATTTGGTCGCCGCGGCACCGACATAGCCAATCACGGCTTCGACATACGAAACCGGCGCGGACAGCAGCTCGAAGATCGTGCCGGCCCATTTCGGCATGTAGATGCCGAACGACGCGTTCGAGACGCTCTCGTTCAGGAGCGAGAGCATGATCAGGCCCGGAATGATGAAGGCGCCGTAGCTGACGCCGCCGATCTCACCCATGCGCGAGCCGATCGCCGCGCCGAACACGACGAAGTACAGCGAGGTCGATAGCACCGGCGAGGCGATGCTTTGTGTAATCGTACGGAACGTTCGTGCCATTTCGAAGCGGTAGATCGCGCGGATCGCATGGATGTTGATCGTCATGGCGCTCATGCTGCCGTCCTCGCATTCGATCGGACCAGGCTAACGAAGATATCCTCCAGCGAGCTTTCGCTGGAATGAAGATCCTTGAAGTCGATGCCGTGCTCAGCGAGCCGTCGCAGCAGCCCGGCGATTCCGGTC
Organism: uncultured Gammaproteobacteria bacterium; assembly: GCA_963834755.1. Taxonomy (GTDB): domain Bacteria; phylum Pseudomonadota; class Gammaproteobacteria; order Xanthomonadales; family Rhodanobacteraceae; genus Dokdonella_A. The sequence continues at coordinate 194,351 of CAWICQ010000011.1, read as the reverse complement.
TCGCGCGTCTGCGTGTCGAAGGTGTAGACGAGCGTCGTGCCATCCGCCGACAGCTCGAGCGGCAGATCGGCGAGCGCATCCGGCATCGTTTGCAACGGTCGTTGCAACTGCAACGACAGCTGCTTCTTGCCGAGCTTGCGCATCAGCACGGCCTTGTCTTCGACGACGATCAGCTCACCTTTGCTGATCACGCCGATGCGGTCCGCCATTTCTTCGGCTTCCTCGATGTAGTGCGTGGTCAAAATGATGGTGACGCCGTTGTCGCGAAGATCGCGCACCATCTGCCACATGTCATGGCGGAGCTCGACATCGACGCCGGCGGTCGGCTCGTCGAGGAACAGGATATCCGGCTCGTGCGCGAGCGCCTTGGCGATCAGCACGCGCCGCTTCATGCCGCCGGAGAGCGCCATGATCTTCGAGTCCTTCTTGTCCCACAGCGACAGCGCGCGCAGGACTTTCTCCAGATGCGCGGGATTGGGCGGCTTGCCAAACAGCCCGCGACTGAATTTCATCGTCGCCCACACCGATTCGAACGCATCGGTGGACAACTCCTGCGGAACGAGGCCGATCTTCGAGCGTGCCTGGCGATAGTCGCGAATGATGTCGTGACCATCGGCGGTGACAGAGCCTTCGCTCGGCGTCACGATGCCGCAGATGATGCTGATCAGCGTGGTCTTGCCGGCGCCGTTCGGTCCGAGCAGGGCGAAGATCTCGCCGCGGCGGATGTCGAGATCGATGTGCTTCAGCGCGCGGAATCCGCTGGCGTACGTTTTGCCGAGTCCGCGCACGGAAATGACCGGCGCGGACGTATGGATGGACTTCGAGGTTGAGTCTGCCTCGCGTGGCATGCGGTCTCCGGTTCGGAATATTCGATCGATGGAAGGCGGCCGGATCGCGAACGGAGATTCTGCGTTCACTTCGACGCCGTGGTGCAATGCCGGATCGTAGACCACGAACGCTGCGATGTGCAGGTCGACCCGCGGATTATTCCGGTTTCGTGCCCGTCAGGCGGCGGTACTGTGACATGTGGCGTATCGCGTCCTTGGGTTTCTTCAGTTCCTCGTACAGCAGCGCCAGATTGTAGTGACAGTCGGCCATTTGCGGATCGTCGCGCAGCGCGAGCTCGTACACCACCATCGCCTCGGTCTTGCGTTGCATGTCGTCGAGCAGCACGCCGAAGTTGTAGAGCAGCAGTGCATCGTTGCCGCAGGCCTTGATCGCTTCGCGGTAGACGCGCTCGGCTTCGGCCGCGCGACCGGCCTCATGCAGCAGGCGGCCGAGATTGATGCGCGCGTCGAGTCGCTTGGGTTCGGCGGCGATCGCGCTTCGATACGCCACAATGGCCGCGTCGGTATCGCGCTGTTCGAGTGCGTCGGCGGTTTCGACGAGCGCATCCTCGCTCGGCACGGCGGGTTTTCGCGAGCGAGCGGGTTCGATGATGCTCAACGATCCTTCGGCGGGATCACCCTCGAACGCCAGGAGATATTGCCCTGATTCGGCCTGCCATTGATGCGCGCCTTCCTTGACCACGACGTGATCGGCCACCGCGGAGACACGCAGGCCCGACAGCGGCATTTCCTCGGGCAGATGCCGGCGCAGTTCCTTCAGCGATTTGGTGATGCGACGATGCGGCACGTTCGCGGCCGCGAGCGCCTGCGCCGTGCGCAGCACGATAAGATCTCGGAACGAGAACAGCCAGGCATTGCGCGGACCTCGCGCGGGCGTGACGAAACCCGCGGCGATCAGTGACCTTATCGTGCTGCGCGGCAGGCCCAGCAGCTTTTCGACTTCGCGCGCGCCGTACTGCTGCATGACTCCGCGCTATTTCTTCGCGCTCCGGCGCGGCGCCGGTTGAGACTCGGTCTGTTGCGCGCGCTTGGGCGGCTTGCGGCCTTTTTCGGGTTCGGCGGACTTCGCGGCAGGTTTCACGCCCTTGCGCTCGAGACTCGCGCGAAGCGCTTCCATGAGGTCGATGACCTGCGCGCCACCGGTTTCGGGTTGTTCGGCCATCGTGATCTCGTGACCTTCGACTTTCTGTTGCACGGCCGCTTCGATGCGCGCGGTGACGTCATCGGTGTATTGGCTCGGATCGAATTTCGCGCTGGTCTGCTGATCGATGAGCTGCTTGGCGAGTTTCAGCTCCGCTTCGCGCACGTCCATCTTCGGGATGTCGATTTCGCTGATCGGCCGCACTTCGCCAGCGTACATCAGCTGCTGCATGACGAGGCCATCGTCGACCGGGCGGATCATCACGATGTACTGCTTGCCGCGCGCGGCCCAGCGCCCGAGTGCGCAGCGCTTGGATTCGCGCAGCGCTTTGGTGAACAGTGCGTACGGCTTGGCGCCGCCCTTGTCGGGCGCGATGTAATAGGCCTTGTCGAAGTAAACCGGGTCGACCGACTGGATCGGCACGAACTCGGTGATGTCCGCGGTCTGCGTGCCGGCTTCTTCCATCGCCTTCAGCTCGTCCGGCGTGAACATCACGTACTGGTCCTTGGCGAACTCGTAGCCCTTGACCATTTCGTCGCGCGATACCGGCACGTCTTCCTTGATGCAGAAATACTGCTGGCGCAGGCGCGAGCCGCACGTCTTGTGCAGCAGGTTGAACGAGATTCCGCGACTGGCTTCGGTAGCCGAGTAGAGCTTCACCGGTATAGCCACCAGTCCAAACGAAATCGTCAAACTCCCGATAGAGCGTGCAGCCATGGCCTGCCTCCAGCGCGGTCAGTCGGCAACGTGACACATCTTGCGGAAGCGGTCCATGGAGGCACCGCTTGAAGATCATGACGCAAATGCTTGATCTTTCTCAATAGCCCGTCACCAAATGGCCCATTACCGAGTCCCTTCGAGCGCGCTCTCGAGGTCCTGTTTGCGCGTAAGAGCGTCTTTCCAGCGATCGCCGGTCCTGGACAGCCGCTGGATCGCATTGGTGAGCCGGAAATCGAGCGGATGGGCCTTGGCGAGCTCTTCCCAGGTCAGCGGCATGGAGACCGGACCGCCGGCCGCTCCACGCGGAGAATAAGCGACGTTCAAGGTTTTTCCCCGCACGTTCATATTGTAATCCATGAAGATCTTGCCGGTTCGCTTGGGCACGCTCCATTCCATCGTGATGTCTTTCGGGTGCAGACGCATCAGGTGCCGGCCGACCAGTTCTGAAACGTGCCGCGCTGCGTCGAAGTCGATCGTGCGCTTGATCGGCACGAAAACGTGGAGGCCGGTCTTGCCCGAGGTCTTCACGATCGCTTCGAGCGACATGGTCTTCAGGAGCTCGCGCAGCCAGAACGCGACTTCCTTGCCCTTCTCGAACGCCACATTGTTGAGCTCGGGCTCGTCGCCGGCCTTTTCCTTGCCCGAATAGATGTACGGATCGATGTCGAAGACGACGTAGTCGGGATAGTTCAGCACCGACTCTTCGAGCGACTCGGCCGATGTCGCGTAGTCGGTGCTCTTCGACATCGCATCCGGCCCGACGTGGGCGCGCGAATGCCAGACATGGAATTCGAGCGTGCCCGACTGCGCGAGCCAGAGCAGGGTCGGCAGGTTGCTGCACACGAGGTAGTCGTGGCTTTCGTCGCGATGTTCGGAAAACACGGTGATCGTATCGACGAAGTCGGGTTTCTTCTGGTCCCAATGCTTCTGGAAAAAGCGCTGCTTGTCGATGCCGTCCGGCATGCGGATCATCGTCAGCGGACGATCGGCGAGGTGCGGCAGCATGTACGGCGAAACCTGCGCGAGATAACGCAGAAGGTCGCGCTTGGTCAGCGCCGGCTGCTGCAGCGACGGATCGGCCGGCCAGTACACGCGATCGAGATGCGTCAGCCGAATCGTGTGCTTGCCGACCGTCAACGTGAACGCAGATTTCTTGCTTTCGAGCTGCTCGACGATCGCGTCGATCGGATCATCATCAGAAACAGGCGAGTCGAGCGGACGCGGCGCGGTCGCCTCGACGCGCCGTACGCGCTTCGGGTCGATGTCGTCGCGCAAGCGCAGGAAAACCGGCGCGCGCAGCGAGCCGTCTTCGGTCCATTGATGAAACTCGATCTCGGCGACCAGTTTGGGTTCTACCCAGGTCACCGGCGCGTTCACTTCGGGTTTTTCCGCGAAAGGGCATTGGTCGATGCGCAGCGGATCGAGTCGCGACTTGACCTCTTTCAGCGAGCGATCGTTGAAGCCCGAACCGACGTGCGATGCGTAGTGCAGCTTGCCGCGATCCCAGTAGCCCACGAGTAGCGAGCCAAGCGCGGCGCGCGAACCCTTGCCGCGCGTGTAGCCGCCGATGACGAAATCCGCGCTGTGCGTCGGTTTGATCTTGAGCCACGAGGCGGAGCGCCGCCCGGCTTCATAGCGGCTGTCTTTGCGCTTGCCGATCACGCCTTCGAGTCCGCTGGCGAGCGCCGCGGCATGCAGCGCGATGCCATCGCCCTGCGCGTGCACGAGCTGCACGAGCGGCGAGGGCAGCAGGCACTGCGAGAGGTAACGACGCCGATCGCGATACATCGCGCGCCGCAGGTCGATGCCAGCGAAGTACAGAAGGTCGAAACAATAGAAGACCACGGGCGACTTACGATCCGCCGCGGCGATCTCACGCTCGGACTTGAGCTGCACGCGATTCTGCATTGCATTGAACGAAGGCTTGCCGTTGGCATCGAACGCAACCAGCTCGCCGTCGAGGATCATGCCGTTCGCGTCCTGCTTGACGAGCTCGGCGACGAGCTGCGGAAACGTAGCGGCGAGCTCGACGCCGCGCCGCGAACTCAACCGAGCGCGGCCATCCTCGACGAACGCGAGCACGCGATAGCCATCGAGTTTCGGTTCCCACATCCATGCGGCGTCGTTGAATGGCGCGTCGCCGATTTCGGCGAGCATCGGATCGAGCGTTTTCGGCATCGGCACGATGTCACCGGACGGCACCAGCTGTGCGGCGGGAATCTGATGCGCCGGAACGATCTTGAGATCGGCGACCGTCGCGCCGGAAAGGACCGAGCGATTCTCGCTCGGTGATATCCACATCGCTGACGAAGCGGTCGCGATGCTTGATCAGAAGCCAGGTCTTCGCGTCCTTGGTGCGCACCAGCGCGAACGAACCCTTGAGCTTCTCGCCGCGCAACAGAAAGCTGAGCTTGCCATTGGCCAGACCCTCGCGGATGCGGCGCTCGGCTTCGGCGCGATCGTGGAACCAGGTTCCGTCCTCGTCGGGACTGTAGACGCCGCAGTCCCAGACGATGACTTCGCCGGCGCCGTATTGTCCTTTCGGGATCACGCCCTCGAACGAGCCGTAATCGTACGGGTGATCCTCGGTCATCACCGCCAGGCGCTTCTCGTTGCGATCCAGCGACGGTCCTTTGGGGACCGCCCAGGACTTGAGAACGCCATCGCATTCGAGCCGGAAGTCGTAATGCAGCCTTCGCGCAGAGTGTTGCTGCACGACGAACAAGAGCGGGCCGCTGCCTGAATCGGCGACCTCCGGACCGGGCTCGGGCGTGACATCGAAGGCCCGCTTCGCCGAATATTCACTGAGCTTGCCTTTCGAAGCCTTGGCCATCGCTGGATTCTAAGAGTTCGGACGCATCGGAAAGTGACTCCCGCACGAATCATCGCCGGGGCCAGCGGCTACGCCTACAAGGAGTGGCAGGGCAGCTTTTATCCCGAAAAGATCAAGCCCGACGCGATGCTCGCCTGGTACTCAGAGCGTCTGCCGACGGTCGAAATCAACAATACGTTCTACCGAATGCCCAAGACGGCGGTGCTGGAAGCCTGGGCGAACGCGACGCCGGATGCGTTTCGTTTTGCCATCAAGGCTTCGCGGCGCATTACGCACGAAGCGCGTCTGAAAGCCGAGGATGCGGCCGATTCGGTCGCGTTCCTGTATCGCAATCTCGCAACGCTCGGCGCCAAGCGCGGGCCGGTCTTGTTCCAGTTGCCGCCGTTTCTGAAAAAGGATCTGCCGCGCTTGACCGCCTTTCTCGCGCTGCTGCCGGAAGGTCATCGCGCGGCGTTCGAGTTTCGCAACGAGAGCTGGTTCGCCGACGATGTTTACGACGCGCTGAAGCGTGCCGGCGCTTCGCTCTGTTTCTCCGAACGCGAAGACAACGCACCGCCGCCGCTGGTCGAAACCGCACCGTTCGGTTACATCCGGCTGCGACTCGAGGAGTATTCGGATGATGACCTGAAACGCTGGGCAGAGCGGCTCGCGGCGACCGCATGGGCCGAGATCTTCGTCTACTTCATGCACGAGCCGACCGCGCCGTCGTATGCGCAAACGCTGCTGAAATGGGCGAATCCGTGACTATGGCTGCCGATCCGCGCGACGTCACGATCGCAGTCGATGCCGCCCGGCAGGTTTCCGGGATTCTGCTCGCGCCGGAAGGAGCGCGCGCGTGTTACGTCCTTGCGCACGGCGCGGGCGCGGGCATGCGACATCCGTTCATGGCGAATATCGCGCACGAACTCGCGTCGCGCGGCATCGCGACGTTGCGCTATCAGTTTCCATATATGGAACAGGGATCGCGACGCCCGGACGCTCCCGCACTCGCGCATGCGACCGTGCGTGCCGCAGTCGCGGAAGCCAGGCGACGATTGCCGACATGTCCGCTCGTCGCCGGCGGCAAATCATTCGGCGGCCGCATGACATCGCAGGCGCAGGCGGCGGAGCCCCTTTCGAACGTGCAAGGACTCGTGTTCCTCGGATTCCCGCTGCATCCCCCAGGAAAACCGTCGGCCGATCGCGCCGCGCATCTCGTCGACGTGCGCATACCGATGCTGTTCGTGCAGGGCACGCGCGACGACCTCGCCGACCTCGCGCTCATGCAGGCGCTGACTGAACGGCTCGGTGCGAATGCTATGCTCCACCTGTTCGCGGACGCCGATCATTCGTTCCACGTCCCGGTTCGGAGCGGGCGCACCGATGCGATCGTGCTTGCGCAGATCGCGGATGTCGTCACGGCATGGATCGACGCGACGATCCTCGGTCGCAGGCCATCCGCATGACCCTGCGCAGAAAGCCGCCACATCGCCGCCAAGCCGCTGCGTTTAATCTCGTGACGCGACGGTGATAGGATCGCCGCGCTCGCGTTCAACGTGCGCATCGCGGCGCAATCCACAGGAAGAGACTGATGATGATCCGGGTCTTCACACTCATGATCGGCCTGCTCGTTGCGACGGCGGCTCAGGCGATGAGAGGCGATGAGTTCGCCCAACTGCTGGAAGCGTGGAACCGCGCGAATGCCGGCAAGACCGCCACTCGCGAGGACGAGCTCAGCGCGAGCGCGTTCACCGGCTACGTGCGCGGCGTCGAGGATTCAATGAACGGCGTGCGCTTCTGCATCACCGGGAAGGTATCGTCCGCGCAGCAGGTCGCGTTGATCACGAAATACGTGAAGGCGCATCCCGAAGAACTGCACAACGGCGCGACCACGCTGATCGTGCAGGCACTGCAGCCGGCCTTCCCGTGCGACGCGGTAAAGTGAGGCAAGCGCGAATGCGATAGCGCTCTCGAGAAATTCATCGGCGGCGCGTGCAAGCCGCCAGTGCCTTTGCCGGTCCTTTGCGCCCGATCAATGACCGGCGCCACGCAGTGGAGAAACCGATGAGCCCGACCGCCCACCCCTTGTTCGGCCTGTGGACTGCGTTGACGGCACGTCTGGAAGCCGTCGCGCAAACGATTCCGCCGCTCGTTTTGCGCCTGATCATGGGTTGGGAATTCTGGGAGTCGGGCCTCGAAAAGCTGCACGGCGAAAACTGGTTCGCCGATATCCAGTCGCGGTTTCCGTTTCCGTTCGATGTGATTCCTGCCGGCTTCAGCTGGCAGATTTCGACCTGGTTCGAGCTGATCGGCGCAGTGATGATCTGGATCGGCCTCGGCACGCGGTTTTTCGCTTTCGTATTGCTTTTTCTCACTTTCGTCGCGACCGCGGCGGTGCACTGGCCGAGCATGCTGACGATGTGGAGCGATCTCGCCAAGGGCTATGCGATCACCGACATGGGCCACGGCAATTTCAAATTGCCGCTGCTGTTCGCGGTAATGCTGCTGCCGCTCATTTTCGGCGGTGGCGGACGGTTCAGCCTCGATCATCTGCTCGCCACGCGCATCGGCATGGCGATGCCCGAACCGAAACACGGCCCGCTCAGCTGGGCGATCGCGGCGGTGGTGTTCGCGATTCCTTTCCTGATGCTGATTCCGCCGCTGGGCGTCGCGCTTCTCGTCGTCGCAGTCGCGCTGGCACTGGTCGACCACCGGCAGGGCAGTCGGCCGTCCTGACCGCTTCGCGGTCGCTCGTTCGGGACTGCCAGAGGTCTTTGAGGGATTTTCCCCGCATTTTAACCGGCGCGCTTGACGATACGTCGACGCCGACCCCGCAACACTGCGGGCATGGATTTCGAGAGCCTCACCTTCGAACAGAGAGTTGCCGTCCACGAGCTGGACATCCGCGCGCTGCGCAATGAAGTGCAGACTCAGGAAGAACTTCTCACCGCGTTGATCGATCTAATATCCAAACCCAGCGGCTCGCCGGATTTTGCGCACGAGCTCAAAAAACTGCTGGTGCAGCGCGATGCGTTGCGGCGTCGCCGTGCCGGTCTCGAAGCGCGCTAGCGTTTGCACCAGCGGATTTTCCCGGTCGCGTGCCGGAGACAGATCAACCGCCATAGCGTTCGCGCCACGTTTTCTGCAGCGCTCGTAGCGGCTCGTTGCTGATCGACGCGCTCTCGAGTTGAAAAACGCTGGCTTCTTCCAGTTTCAAAGCCGGTGTTCCACTACAACATCGCGGCCACAGGCGCACCGGCTGCGGGCGAACATACGCTCGTGTTCGATTTCAACTCCGATGGCGGCGGAATGGGCAAGGGCGGCACGGTACGCTGGTAGCGGACCGCAAGCAGATCGCGCAAGGGCGATTCGAGAAAACGGTGCCGCTGCGCTCGAGCACACAAGGCAGGGTCGCACGATGCCCGTGAACAGCCGATGGTTCGGACCTCGCGTGCTGCCCGCGTTGCTTCGCTCGGCGCGTGCGCGCATTCGGACCTGCGTCCCGATTACGTTCGCGAGCAGAGCGCGACGATTCCCACGCATGCGGATGCAGGTCGAAGGCCGGCATGACGCGGCTGCTTCCGATCGAAGGCTTGCTGTGGGGCTCAGCGCGAAAAATTCGCGGTTCGGCTCACTACAAACCAAGCAAGAAAACCGGCGCCAGCGCCAATAGCGCCGCGCTGACCTGTAACGCGAGTATTAGCGCAGCCTGGCGCGGAGCGCGCGGCAACCACTTCAGCGCGAAGAACACGACGATCGGTAGCTGTCCGGCCATCAGCAGCTGGAAGAGATGAGCCGCGGTTCCTTCATCCGCCTCGCGCGCGGCACCCGAAACGGCGACATGCCAAAGCACGATGGTCAGTGCACTCAGCGACATGACGATCGGAACGAACGCGCTTGGATGTTCAAGTTTCGTAATGTTCATTCGAGGAGCCGCCGGCGAACACTCGTTGAAGCGGCATCATACGCCGGTGTCGCGAAACTCAAACGAAAGCAAGCCCGCGCATAGTCGCGCCCGTTCGCGTCGGCGCAGGATCACCCGGCGGCGGCGGATTCTCAAGAAATGTCACTACGGGCACGATGAGCAGCTCGCTTCCGTTTTCCAATGGCGAAACACTGCAAACGTTCCGGCGTCGCATTGCGCGTCGGCTCGTGCGCTTCGCCTTTGGCAAAGGCAGGAGCGCACCGAGCAGCGCACAACTGCCGCTGGTCGGAATCCACCGCATCCTGGTTTGCCGCGTCAGCCACACGCTTGGCAACACGCTCTTGCTGACGCCGCTGCTGCGCGAACTGGAAAATATTTATCCCGGCGCCGAGGTGGACGTGGTGACACGCTCGCCTGTCGCCGACAAGATCTTTGGAAATTTCAGATGCGTGCGCCGCGTCTATGTGCTGCCTCGCCACGGCCTGGCAACGCCGTGGAAGCTCTGGCGCGTCGTGCGAGCCTTGCGATCCCAGACATACGATCTGGCGATCGACCCGTGCATCTCCTCGCAGTCCGATCGCATCGGCGTGCTCGTCGCCAGATCGACCAGAAAGCTCGGCTACGTCGCTGCCGGCAAGAACGGTATCCTGAACCATGGCGTGGCGGCGCCGACGACGTTGCGGCACGTGGGGCAGCTGCCGGTCAATCTGCTTCGCACGGCGACCGGTCGTACTGCACCGGCGCCGTATCCGCCGCTCGATGTGTGCCTGACCGCGGCCGAGCGCGCACTCGGTGCCGAACTGGTCGCCGGACTCGTTTCCGCGCACACCAAACCGCAGCCGAATGTCATTGGACTCTTCACCGGCGCGACCGGAACGAAGCGCCTCGGCGCGGCGTGGTGGCGATCGTTCGCCAGGCATCTCGCGGAACGTGCTCCCGAAGCACGGATCGTGGAAATCGTACCCGTCTCCGGCGGATCGCTGCTCGGTGAAGACTTTCCGACGTTCTATTCGAGCGACCTGCGGCGACTCGCTTGCGTACTGTCGGGGTTGTCGCTGTTCGTCAGCGCTGATTGCGGCGTCATGCATCTGGCGTGCGCCTGCGGAACGCCGACGGTCGGTCTCTTCGCGGTGACCGACGCGAGCATGTGGGGGCCTTACGGCAGTCGCGACGCGGTAATCGAAATAGGCGATCGAACAGCGGCGCAGATCGCGGATGCGGTACCGCTGCCGTCGAGTGTTTGATCCGTCGATCAGTTCGAGATCGTGGCCAGGATGGGCGATTTCGCCTGCATCTACGGCTCGAAATCCCAGCGCGACCAAGAATCGGTTTGCTTGGATACCGTCTCGATGACGCGAGGAGTAAGTCCGGTTGTCGTCCGTTTTGGACGCCTCGGCGACATGGTGCTCTTGCAGCCGCTGTTACGGCATCTTCATCGCCGCTTTGGCCGACCGTGCACGTTGCTGGCGCGAGGCCCGTGGTCGACGTCGTTGTACGCAGATCACGCGGATGTCGCCGGCGTGCTCAATGTGCACGATTCGCACCGGCCTTTCGTGCTCAGCCCGCGACAGTGGCGGGTTATCAGCGCGCTGCGTCGCATGCGCCACGCGCCGGTGTATATCTGCGAACCGGAACCGCGAGCGCTGGCGAAGGCACGTCGCCTGTTGAACTTTGCCGGCATCGGCCGCGAAGACTGCACGTATCTTTGCGATATGCCGGCATCGGCCGACGAGCATTGGGTCGAGCGATTGCTGCGCTTCGGTGATCGCGCACCCGAAGCATGGCGCGATGCGGTGGACGCTACGAACGTCGGGAAGCGGGTCGCACCGGCAATGCATGTCTCGGACGCCGATCGCGCGGATTGCGTCGCGTGGCTGCGCGGCAACGGATGGGGCTCCGCGCCGCTGGTACTCCTGCAGCCAGCGAACAAAAGGACCATGCGCTGGAACGGCCTGCGCGGTGTCGGCGACGACAAATGGTGGCCCGTCGAACGCTGGGTATCGCTCGCGCGCTCCATCCGCGAGGTGATTTCGGATTCGCGCATACTCTTGTGCGGCGCGCCGCACGAAGCGTCGTTGCTGCGCCTGATTGGCGACGCTACGGCAGATCGCCGCGTGCACGTGATCGCGGATGCGTTGCCGTTGCGCCGATTGATGGCGCTACAGGAAATCGCGCACAGCATGATCTCCGTCGACACCGGGCCGGCTCACATGGCGGCGGCGCTGGGTTGCCCGCTCGTCGTCATGTTCGGGAAAGTCTCGCCCGCACAGTGGCTGCCGCGCGGCGACCGCGGCAGCGAAGTCATCGCGATCGGAGGTCCGATGCGAGGCGGCCGCATCGATGCGCTCAGCGTGAACGAAGTGCTGGCTGCCTGGGCGATGCTCGCTCCGCGCGCAATGTAGTGAATTCCGTAAGTGCGATATTTCGTGTTCGAGCATCCCGGCTCGTCGATGCATGTCTGGCAAGTCGTCTTGCCCGAATGTGAATCGAGTTTGCCGCTCCGAACAGCCGGATTCTTAAGACTGACTTAAGCATCGCGGTCTAGTCTGGACGGTCTAAATCCTGAACCCAGGGAGCAGCGCCGTGCGCGACCTGCTTCGTTCATTCATCGTCGCATGTTGCGCGTCTCTGCCGATGGCGGCGCAAGCCGGCGGCGGTCCATTCGGCATCGATCACGTCGTCCCTTACGACAACAGCGGCATCTGGGCGCGCAGCAACCAGCAGTTCCTGATGAACGCAACAATCGTGGGCGTGATCGGCGGCGCGCTTGCGCTCGGCGATCAGGACAAGTTGGGCGACACGTTCTGGCGCTCGCTGGATTCGATGGCGCTGTCGGCAGCCGTGGCGCAAGGCGGCAAGTGGGTGTTCCAGCGCAAGCGACCGTCGCAGACCGACAATCCGAATCAATTCTTCAAGGGCACGCAATATCAGAGTTTTCCGAGCGGCGAGGTGTCGGCGATCGCCGGCGCAATCACGCCGTTCGTTGCGGCATACGGCCGCGACCATCCCGAGGTGTACGCGCTGGAATTGCTGCCGGCGTACCAGGCGGTGGCGCGCGTCAAGGTGCATGGGCACTGGCAAAGCGATGTGCTGGTCGGGTGGGGAATCGGAACGGCGGCCGGCATCTGGGCCGCGCGCAGGGATTCGCCATTGATCCTCAGCTGGCTGCCCGGCGGATTCGAAGTCGGGTTCGTGCATCGCTTCTAGAAAGGCTCCCTCGGCACCAATGTCCTTGATGGCCGAGGTCGCAAAGCGATGCGGGATGCCCGGAACGCCTGACCTAGGCCGGCGGAACGGCGCTGGCGGCGATGCTTTCGAGAAATTCTTCGGCCGCGGTGGGCACGCCGATGTGGAAGCCCTGCGCCATGTCGCATCCCATCTCGCGCAGAAGTTCCAGGGTCGCTTCGTCCTCGACGCCCTCGGCGATGACGACCATATCCAGATGATGCGCGAGACCGATCATCGATCGCACGACCTGTGCCACGCGCGCGTCGTCGCGCACGGCGGAGACGAACGTCTGATCGATCTTCAACTCGCTGGCCGGGAGCTGTCGCAAATAAGAGAACGACGAATATCCAGTGCCGAAGTCGTCGATCGCGACGTGAACGCCATGATCGCGCAATCGCGACAGCACGCGCGAGCTGTGCGCCGGATTCTCCATCAGCGCGGTCTCGGTGAGCTCCAGCACGATGCGCTCGGCGGCGACATCCCAAATCCTGAGCGCGCCGAGCACTTGCTCGACGAGATCGGATTGACGCAGAACGTGCGCGGAGAGGTTGATCGCGACGAAGAGATCGCTGTGTGACTTGCGAATCTTCGAGGCGTAGCGCAGCGCCGTGTTGAGGCTCCATTGCGTCAGCGCGCCGATCATGCCGGTTTCTTCGGCGAGCGCGACGAAGCGCGTCGGCGGAATGTTGCGATCCGGCGCGTGCCAACGCGCCAACGCCTCGGCGCCGACGAGGGCGTCCGAGCGAAGATCACGTATCGCCTGCAGCGCGAGCGTCAGCTTGTTATCTGCGATCGCGCTGCGCAGCTCGCTCTCCGAAAACGACTGCGCGTCTGCGTCGGGCGTATAGACGCAGAATCGCTCGAAGCGGCGCGTTGCCTGCAGGCAGGCGGCTTCTGCGTGGCGGCAGAGATCGTCGGCGGACACTCCGTGTTCTGGCGCAAGCGCGATGCCGGTCGCCAGCGCTACCAGAATTTTCCTGCCGGACACCTCGACGGGATCGTCGAACGCGCGCGCGAATCGCATTGCCGCCAGCGAGGCGTGATTCGGCGCGTGCAAATCGGGCAACAGCACCGCCATCGCGCCATCGCCGATCGGGTAGACGCGATCCACCGGGCGCAGCAAGGGGCGGATCACTTGGTGAAGCACTTCGTCGACTCGCTCGACAATGGCGTAGCCGAAAATCGAGGCGAGTTCGCGATAGCGGATGACACGCACGATGAGAAGCGCCGAGATGTGCTCGCCGCGAACGGCTCGCTCGATATCCTCGTAAAGCGCGCGTCGGTTCAGCATGACGGCGGCTTCGCGCGGGCCGACCGACTCATAAATAGAGCGCGGTCAGATCCAGGCCGTACGCGCCGCGATCGAGCGCACGCACGATGAAGCTCGGCTCGCCGCTTTCGGAAATCGACGACTGCATCATCAGATCGAACGTCGGCATGCGTTGATCGAACTCCTTGTCCGGCGTGGTCAGCACCATGATACGTGGCCGCAGCCGCCGCACCTGATTCTGCGCCATGACGACGGCGACCTCACCGGTGTTGAGCTCGACCAGCGAGCCGGTCGGATACACGCCGAGGCAGGTCATGAACTGCTCGACCAAATCGGCTTGGAACAGCGTATTCCGGCTCGCATAGAGCTGCTGTAGGGCGACGTGCTGGGCGACCGCCTTGCGATAGGGCCGGTCGTTGGTCATCGCATCGAAGCTGTCGATGATGCCGGCCATGCGGCCGAACAACGGAATCTGGGCGCCGGCGAGATGGCTCGGATAGCCCGAGCCGTCATCCCGTTCATGATGCGTGCGGACGATGTCGCGCACGACGTCGCTGTCGATCTGTGATTTGTCGACGATCGCCAGGCTGTACTCGACGTGTCGATGAATCGTCTCCCAATCGTCCGGCGAAAGAGGCCCGGCGCGCGTCAGGATTTGTTCGGGCAGCTCCGCTTTACCGATGTCCATCAGCAATGTGCCGGTGGAAAGCTCGGTGAGCACCTCCGGCGGAAAACCGAGATGGCGCCCGAACGCGGCGCTCAGTGCGCAACAGGTGATCGCGTGACCGTAGGAATACGAATCGCGCTTGCGTAACGATTCGAGCCAGAAAAACGCGTCGCGACTGCGCAGGACGCTCTTGACGATCGGCGAAACGGCCTCGTGGATCGCTGCCGCGGACGGCGTGTGGCCGGCACGGATGGCGTCGAACAACTTTGATACCAGGCCGGCGGCGTTTTCGTGCGCGCTGCGTGCCAGCGGCAACTCTTCCTCGACGGTGTTGCTGTCGCTGTACGTGACTGCGCCGCGCCCGGTTTCCGAGTGCGTCGTCGCGCGCAACAGTTTTTTCTTCGCATCCGGTGCGATGCTGCGCTCGAGATCGATGAAGACGTGCTTGCAGAGTCGAATCAGCTCGGCAAGCTGCTCGCCGGATTCGATCAGAAAACCTTGTAGAGGAAATGTCGTTTCGTTCCACGGCCGGTCGAGGCGACAGACATACATGCCCGTGGTCAGCTCCCCGACCACGATGCGGCGCTCCTCGATTTCCGTTGCTTCGATCTTCATGCGCCTGTTCTTGGTGGCGTTGACGACGCGCGCAGGCGACCCCTGCGCCAGCGGCACGAAAAACTGACCCACGGAAGGACTGCGTCGGCCCGATCCCGATTGCGCGCGAGGAGCCGGCCTCCCACAGTATGAAGTAACTCGTCGCGATGACAAACCCACTGGCGGGCTGCTCGCGCCGATTTAAGGAACGGGTTCTCAAACAAGAAGGCAGAGCCTCGACGAGCGGTTCATCCATGTGATTGCGACATGGGCGAACTTCCGCGTTCGCTCGCGCGCTGGGGGCTCGACGATCGATAGCGCACGGCGGAGCCGCGGATGGCGAATCGGGCGATGGATCGCCGGGAAATGGTAGGAAATCCAGATCGAAGAACTCCGCGATCGGCCGCGACGGCGCTCGCTTGCGCCTCCGGCACAGCGCCGGCACTCGTTCGCGTCGTTTTATCGGCCCTACCTAGGTAGTTTGTCGGTTTCGGTCCGGTGCGCGCGTGGCATGATGAGAACGGAAACGGTATTGCGGCCCAATTGGCGGATGCGCTCCCGATCCGACGACCCCGAGTGAACGATCGCGAGGCAGCGGCCACGCCTTTGCGGGTTGGTCGGCGTCTTCAGGGGCCTTGGCGGTAGTTTGCCGTCAATCGCTCTTTGAAGTGCTGCAGTCCTCCGATCGATGTCGCGGCAGAAGAACCGGATCGACCGCGGCATCGCGCGGATTGGATGTTTCATTTGCCCGCTCGTCGAGGGAAGCTGGAGCGGTTTGACTTACTCTGCAACGACGTTGCATGACTTCTTTCCAGCGCTTATTCCCGTGCTGGCGCCCGCGTCAGCCAGAGCGGCTTCGTTCCATCGGTCGGCACGAGCGCGAGTCCGCGTGCGTGGATTCATGAGGACTCATAGGTATTCCGGCAGTTCGAAGTCATCTCGCAAGGTGCCGACCAGAAGTCGCTTTCCGACGAACGGAAGAGCCAGTGCGTGCACGGCGAGGTCGCGCACCGCGAGACCCAGCGCAGTCTTCGGCGCGAAGAAGCCGCGGAGCCAGACCGCGGAACCTTGTTTGGCCGCTATGAACCCTCGCAATCGCTGTTCGTATGCGGCGAAGGCGGAAGAGGCAGCCCCGTTGGCGCGATGAAGCTCCCCGGCCAGGATGTACGCCTCAACCATCGCGAGTCCCGAGCCCTCGCCGGCAAGCAGTGACGGGCAAGCCGCCGCATCGCCCAGCAGGACCACCGATCCGGCGCTCCACCTGGGGACCTGGATCTGGCTGACGCGATCAAAATAGAAGTCGATCGCTTCGTCCATCGCAGCGAGCAATTCGCGCGTCTCCCAGCCCGTGTCGCGGAAAGCATCCCGGATAGCCAGTTGCTGTTCCTCGCGACCGCTGGGAACACCGGAGGCGGTGGGCTCGGGACGCCAGACGAGCAGGACCAGCGTCTCATCGTCGCGCAACGACACGCGCCCGACCTGTCGACCTCGCACCGTGCGCGAAACATGGGTCAACTCGTCTCGATGCGGGTAGCCGCGGATACGAAAAGCCGCGATATAGCAGCCGAGAAAACGTTCGAACTGCGATTCCGGTCCGAACGCCAGCGCACGCACCGCGGAGTGCAATCCGTCCGCGCCGACCACCACGTCAAAGTGCTCGCGAGTTCCGTCCGAGAGGGTCACGACGGAGCCGACGTCATTGCCCTCGATGCCGACGATCGAGACGCCGAAACGGGCAGGAATCCCGTCGCAAGCTTCGAACAGGGCGCGGGCTAGGTCTGATCGCGCGAGGCTGACAAAACGGCCGCGCAGTGCGTCGCGCATCGGTGACAGATCGACCTGCACCTTCTCGCGGCCGTGACGGTCGACCATGCGCATGCGCTGCATCTCATAACCTCGGGCGCGCAGGCCCGCGAGGATCCCCATCCGCTCCGCGATGGTGTAACCGAGTCCCCAGAAATCGATGAGATAGCCACCCGTGCGAAGTGCAGTCGCCTTCTCGAAAAGCACGGGCTCGTGGCCCCACCGTCTCAGCCAGTAAGCAAGCGCAGGACCCGCCACACCGATTCCGTTGATCGCGACCTTCATTGGTTTATCTCATCCCGAATACCAGCCGAGTGGCGTGGGGCGGGCCCAGCCGCACTGAACCGAAGGGGACGCGCTGTCCGCAACCCAACGAATTTGCCGGCGCGAACACGAACTACTTCGACCGCGCGCGTGGAAGATTCTTGTCCACGATCGCCACGAGAATCAGGCCGAACGCGATGACACGCAACACATAGAACCAGTCGCTGTTTTGATCGCCCCACTGCAATAGCACTGCGAGCAAGCGCGACGTGCTCTCCAAAGCGAAGGACGCGAAGAAATACAGAAAGAAGCGATCTCCAGTCCTTCGGTAGAAACGCAGGAAGAACAGCGCGGCGGTCGCCGCAGCCATCGAGATCGCACCATAGAGGAAGTTCGCCACGGGCAGTCCTCAGTCTTTTGCGTTGATCAATCCGTAGACGAGCAGCGACAACGAGATCAAAGTCGTCCATGAACGCCACCCCAGAAGATCGACGTCCGTGTACACGAGCTTGTCCAGGATGAGAACGGTGTTGCTCACGGACAAACCGCAGAAGCAGAGGCCGCTCCACCATAAGATTCCGGATCGGGTCCTCAAGAAGGCCCGCAAGAGCAGGAACGCGCACATGAGCGATGTGACCCCGCACAGCGCGTAAACGAAGCCTGCCATGTCAGTCTTCCTTTCCGAATTTGAATGCGCTGGCGAACTGCTCGGCGGTTTCGTCGCGAGCCGCGTGGACCAGCTTCGTGACCGCTACGAGATGCTTCGAATACACGAGGTCGAGGCGGTCCAGAAGCAAGGCCAGCTCGGGTGTCGCCGGCCGATAGTAGTACGAAGGGGGCGGACCTTCGCCGCGCTCGACGACGCCCATTGTCTCGAGTTGCGCCAGAAGCTCAGCGGAGCGCTCATCCGTCACATACAGTCTTCGACCGATGTCGCGGTGTGCCCAGGCCATGGCCGGCTCCCGACGAAGCAAGAGGATCATCTCGATATGTGGCACGGAGAGTGAGTTCGACTGCAGGAAGCGTCGGACGTCGGTTGGTATCGGATCGCCGTTCATGCCGTCGCCTCGATCTACGCGGCAATCTTTGTGCTGTGGTCCAGCGCTGCGATGAACTCGCGACGCCAGAGCGTGATGTCGTAGTGCCTGAGCGCCTTCATTGAAGCGTCCCAGCGAACGCGCCTGTCACCCAGCGACATCCCGAGCGCTGCATTGAGGGTGCGCGCCGTCGCCTCGATGTCGTTGGGGTTGACGAGCAGCGCGCCCTCGAGTTCGGCTGCGGCGCCAGCGAAGCGAGAAAGCACCAGCACGCCCGGATCCTCTGGATTTTGGCTCGCAACGTATTCCTTAGCGACGAGATTCATTCCGTCGCGCAACGGGGTCACGAAGCCCACGCGCGCGTGTCGGTAGCAGCCCATCAGGACGTCGTGCCGGAATGTCTTGTTGACATAGCGGATCGGAGACCACGAGGCGTCGGCGAGCTTGCCATTGATCGAACCCGCGAGCCGCTCAAGCTGTCGACGCAGCCGGCGATACTCGGGCACGCCGCTGCGTGACAAAGGCGCAATCTGCAGGAGTACGACCGAGCCTCGCAGCGAAGGCTCTTGATGCAACAGCTCTGCGTACGCCTTGAACCGCTCCGGCAGTCCCTTGCTGTAGTCGAGGCGATCGACGCCGATGATCAGGTTGCGCGACCCGACGCTGTCCCTCAGCGCGCGAACCGGATCGAGCGAATGCGCCTCAAGCGCCTGCTCCGCGGTCCGCTCGACGTCGATGCCGATCGGGAAGACGCCTGCGCGGACGCTGTGGCGACCGCCCCGGATGCTGATGATGCCGCGATCGTTGATCTCGCCATTCGCCTCGCTCACGATGTAGTCGCGAAAGGCGCGCAAGTAGCGCTCCGTCTGAAACCCGACGAGATCGTAGGCCAAGAGGGCTTCGAATAGTTCGCGATGCACGGGCAGGGCGACCAATAGATCGCTCGGCGGAAACGGCGTGTGCAGAAAGAAGCCCATTCGTGCGCGGACCCCCAACCGGCGAAGTTCGGCGCCGAGCGGGATGAGGTGGTAGTCGTTGATCCAGACGAGATCATCCGCACGCAGCAGAGGAGCCAGTCTCTGGGCAAAGTGTAGATTCACGCGCACGTACGCATCGTAGGTTGAGCGCGAGAAGTCGACCAGGCTCGGGCGAAAATGGAACAGCGGCCACAGCGTGCGATTGGCGAAGCCTGAATAGTATTCGGCGACATCGCGCCGGCACAGCCCCAGGGTCGCGTAGCTCACGTTGTCGTCGGTCTGGATGTCCACGTCGGCAGCGGGCTCAGCGAGCACGCGACCGTTCCAACCGAACCAGATCCCACCGCAGTCGCGCAGCGCCGATAGCATCCCGGAGGCGAGCCCTCCGGCGCTGTGCTCGCTCGGTATCGCAACGCGGTTGCTCACGACCACGAGCCGGCTCATCGTCGGGTCCATCGTCCGGACCGCGAGGAGCGAGCGCGGTCCGCCGGAGCGGCCTTTTCCCGTCCGTGCATTAGCCAACCAGTCCGAGCTCGCCGAGGTTGACGAGTTCTGAGAGGAGGCGCCTGCATTCGCGTGGCGAGGCGACCCACTGCGACGACGGCGGCGCGTGGTCCCCGACGGCGATGGACACGCCGTTGCACTCGACCGCGGCGCGGAACGCGTCAGCATCGGTCACGTCGTCCGCGAAAACAAGCGGCCTGCGATCCGCGAAAGCAGGCTCATCGAGAAAAGCCAGCAGCGCCTGTCCCATGCTCGCTGACTTCGGAACGAGCTCGATGACGTTGTGGCCGCGCAGCGGACGAAAGAAGCCGTGACTTCTGGCGGCAATTGCAGCGATCGATTCTTCAGCTTCCTCGTATGCTGCGGGGGCCGAGCGCGTGTGCACGGCAAAGCCCAAGCGCTTGTCCTCCAGCTCGACGCCTCGGCGTCCTCCAACGCAAGCGACCGCCGCTCGGGCATCGCAGAGCACCGTGCTGTCGATGGTGAGGCGTGTCGTCTTGCCGTCGCTCGAACGGCGTTCTGCGCCGTGCAATCCGGCACATGGCAGCTGGAGCGGATACAGGATGCGATCCACATCCCGGATCGGTCGGCCACTCAATAACGCGACAGCGCCATTGAAGGTCCGCTGCAATGCGGGCAGCAACGTGATGACGTCGTAGGTCGCGACGACACGCTCCGGCTTCGCGCAGACGTCGAGCAACGTCCCATCGAGGTCGATGAAAAGAGCCCACCTCGAGTCTGGTCCCAAAGGCAGAGAAAACGAAGTCGTGGTCGATGTCGTGACCATCGGATTCCTCCTTGGCGGCTAAGGAGAGGCGCATCCAGGGCGGGAACTACACGCGATCCTGGCGCGCGCGGGCGACGCACGTGGTGCATCGATGGGCTAGCGGAAACCGTCTTGAAAAGGCCGCGGCGAGCGGCGCCCCTCACCCGCCGCGGCCACCCCCGGCCGGGCCCTGTATGTCGGCGCGATTATACAACTGCTGGATCTATATAGCAACAAATGTTGTTCTGAAACGACAGCCGCCATCCTACATGTCGGCGAGCGGACGGAAGCGCGCGGTCTCATCTCGTGACTGCATCGCGCGCAGCAGTGCGTCCAGTGAGGAGCGCAGGTCGGTGATCGCATTCGGGTCCAACGACGCGATGGCGTCAGCGAGTATGCCGACGACGGGACCAGGCGCCCTCGCGAGTATGTTGCGCCCTTTCGGTGTTATCGTGAGCTCGATCGCGCGCAGGTCCGTGCCGCTTTTTTTCCGCCGCACGAGACCGAGCCTCACAAGCTGTTCGACGAGATTGCTTGCGGTGGGCTGTCGCACGAGCATCGCATGGGCGAGCGCCGACACGCCGACATTGGGTTGCGTGGCAATGATCGCGAGGGCCTGCAGTTGCGAGCCGCTGATCCCAATGGCCTCCTGGACATTCTGGTAGTGCTGACGAGTCGATTGCAGAATGACGCGAAACCTCGCCAAGATGGCGAGCACGGATGGCGAAGGAGCTGAGGCTTGCGGCGGCACCGTTTTATGACGATTGGCGGGGCTACGGGGCATTTTCGATCTCGTGTCCGAAGTGAGTTTGCAGCGCGCGACCTTTACGGCCGCCGATGCCTGGTCTGCTGCTCCGGCACCGGGCCCGCATTCGTCTGTTGCGCGCTCCGCTGCGTGCCTTCGCGACAGAATGTCGCGACGCTCGGTCTGCTTGCCGCGTCCGATGCGATGCGGCAGGCGAGTCGCCTATGAAGCACGATCGACCGTCACGCATGCACCGGCTCAAGGAGCACGACCTGCTGTCAGCGCGTCAGTGGCGACGCAGGATACTGCTCTGGAGCGGCGCGGTGCTGGTTGGACTTTCTGCGATCGTATTCGCCGAGGCAAGCGCTTGGGTCTACGCACGCTTCGTTCAGATGCTCGCGGTGAGCCGGTACTGGCCGCTGCTTGTCACTCCACTCGTGTTCGCGCTGCTGGCCTGGGCGACGCGTGGCATCCTCGCTCCCACGCGCGGCTCCGGCATCCCCCAGGTGATCGCCGCGCTCAAAGTCGAAAATCCGGACTTTCGAGGACGCTTGCTCTCGCTTCGGGTCGCCGCCGGAAAGATGCTCCTTACCCTCACGGCGCTCGCGGCGGGCGCATCGGTGGGTCGTGAGGGGCCGACGGTGCATGTCGCGGCGGGACTCCTTTATTCGCTCGGGCGGCGCTTCGGGTTCGCCGACCCGCAGGCAGCAGCGCGCTTCATCCTCGCCGGCGGCGCGGCGGGCATCGCGGCCGCTTTCAACACGCCGCTCGCGGGCGTCGTATTCGCGATCGAGGAGATGGCCGGTGCGTTCGAGAGTCGCATGAGCGGCGTCGTGCTGACGGCGGTGATCATCTCCGGTGTCGTCTCGCTCGGACTCCTCGGTGAATACTCCTATTTCGGCAAGATCGATTCCGCGTTGCCGCTCAGCCGGAGCTGGCTCGCGATCCTTCTCTGCGGAATCGTTTGCGGCCTCGCCGGTGGATTCTTCGCGCGCCTGATCATCCTCGAAGGTTGGCGCCCGCTGGTTCGGATTTCGGCGCTGCGCACGCGCTGGCCCGTGCTGTTCGCAGGCGCGTGCGGCCTGACGCTCGCATTGCTCGGGCTGGCGAGTGCAGGCAACGTGTACGGCACGGGCTACGATCAGGCGCGAGCGATCCTCGAGAATGCGCCTGTGATCCCGCTCGACGCGTTCGGCGCCCTCAAGTTCTGCGCGAACATCGTGTCCTACTGGGCCGGCATTCCCGGTGGCATCTTTTCGCCCGCGCTGGCGGTCGGCGCGGGCATCGGCCACAACCTCGCGCCTCTCGTCCCGGGTGCGCAGCCGTCGGCCGTCGTGCTGCTCGGCATGGCCGGCTATCTCGCGGGCGTGACGCAGGCGCCGCTGACCTCGGCGGTCATCTCGATGGAGCTTACTGACAACCGCGACATGGTCATTCCGATCCTCGCTGTTTGCCTTCTCGCGCGTGCGGCTTCGTCGCTAATTGTGCGAACGCCCGTCTACAAGGTGCTTGCAAATCGCCTTGTCGAGGAGTTCGAACGCGCACCCTCGGACCAGCATCGCGATGAATCGCCGTCGCGTGCTTCCGTCGGATGCCGCGGACGTGCGCTACGTCATGGCTGCTCTCCTGGCGATGTTCGCACCGGCGGCCTTCGCCTCGGAGTCGCAGCATGTCGAACTTCCATCTGACGAACCATCCGATCGGCTGGATCGCGCTCGGGCTATTCGTCCTCGCCTATGCGGCGGTGATCTTCGAAGAGCGTCTTCACGTCGCCAAATCGAAGCCGGTGATGCTCGCGGCCGCACTGATCTGGGGTCTGCTCGCGTGGTGGACCGCGTACGCCCGGCGAGGACTCGTCGGCGGTGCGCACCGCGTTCGAATCGATGTTCCTCGAATACTCCGAAGTGTTCTTTTTCCTCGTTGTCGCGATGACCTACGTGACCGCGATGGGCGAGCGCGGCGTGTTCGAGGCGCTGCGTTCGCGGTTGACGCAGCGTCACCTGAGTTATCGGCAGCTGTTCTGGGTCACAGGTGCGCTCGCGTTCCTGATTTCTCCCGTGCTCGACAACCTGACGACGGTGCTGGTGATGTCCGCGGTGATCCTCGCGGTCTGCAAAGGCAACGCGCGTTTCATCAGGCTCGCGTTCATCAATCTGGTCGTCGCCGCAAACGCGGGTGGGGCGTGGAGCGCGTTCGGTGACATCACGACGCTCATGGTCTGGCAGGCGCGCAAGCTCGAGTTCGCGAGTTTCTTCGCGATCCTGCCGTCGTCGCTGATCAACTGGCTCGTGCCCGCGATCGCGATGTCCTGGAGCGTGCCGGTAGGGCGCCCGCATCCGGCGGACGATGCGGTGAAGATCAAGGAGGGCGGCATCGGCATCTGCGTGACGTTCGCGCTGACGATCCTGATCACGGTTGCAGGCCGGCAATGGCTTCAGATGCCGGCCGCGTACGGCATGCTGACGGGCCTGGCGCTCCTCAACATTCTCGCCACGCGCATCGATCGCCGCCAGCGCCAGTACGCACTCGCGCAAGGCATCGCCGGCGATCACGGCTATTCGATTTTCAAGATCATCGCGAACGCCGAGTGGGACACGCTGCTTTTCTTCTATGGCGTGTTCGCCTGCGTCGGCGGACTCGCCGCAATCGGCTTCCTCGAACTCGCGTCGCTATGGATGTACGGCGGCCTCGGATACACGATGGCCAACGTGGGCATGGGCCTGCTGTCCGCCGTCGTCGACAACATCCCGATCATGTTCGCAGTTCTGAAGATGGATCCGCCGATGGCCCACGGGCAATGGCTGCTGATCACGTTGACGGCCGGGGTCGGCGGCAGTCTTCTCTCGATCGGATCGGCAGCTGGCGTCGCGCTCATGGGCGCTTCACGCGGTCTCTACACCTTCACGAGTCATTTGCGTTGGATGCCCGTCATTGCGTTCGGATACATCGCGAGTGTACTCATGCAGTACTGGATAAATGGACTCCTGGTCCGATAGTCCGCGATCAATTCTATGGAATGGCTCAAACCCTGGGAAAGCTCGCCGACCGTGCTGGTCGCATTCGCTGTATTCGGCGTGCTTTACCTACGAGGCTCACTGACACGATCTACTTCAACGGCACGTCAACTCGCATTCTGGGCTGGCTTCGGTCTCCTCTACGCGGCTCTGCACACGCGGTTGGACTACTACTCCGAGCACGAGTTCTTCGTGCACCGCCTGCAGCATCTGGTGCTGCATCACCTGGGGCCGTTCTTCATTGCACTGAGCCACCCGGGCACCGCGCTCCGCACCGGCCTTTCGCTCGGCTGGCGCATCCGGTTGTTGCGCCCGATCGAGCGCAGCTGGGTGATGCGGTGGCTGCTCGCGTTCCTGCTGAATCCTGTCATCGCGGCATTCGTGTTCGTCGGTCTGATCTTCTTCTGGCTTTGGCCGCCGATACATTTCGACGCCATGCTGGATGTGAGACTTTATCGGGCGATGAACTGGAGCATGGCCATCGACGGTTTGCTCTTCTGGTGGCTGATTCTGGATCCGAGGCCGCGTCCACCGGCCCGGCTGGCGCCCGGCCTGCGCATCATCCTTGCACTCCTTGTGATGCTGCCCCAGATACTGCTTGGCGCGTATGTGACGTTCACGCGCCGCGATCTTTATCCGATCTATTCCGTTTGCGGCCGCGCGTTTGGCGGTATCTCGCCAGCGACCGATCAGTACCTCGGTGGCCTGATCATCTGGATTCCGAGCTCGATGATGAGCGTCGTCGCGGCGCTCATAGCAATGCGCAACTGGCTTTCGGTCGACGTGCGACGGCATCCGAAGGCGATCCGGGCGGCTCCGGCGCCGGACACACGTCGGTGAGATTCATCCGGGACCTGTCGCGGCCGCCGGCCTCACATTCGCGATGACGTCGACGCTCGCCCCGTCCGCGAAAATGAAATGCAACTTGGCCGTGTCGCCGGGCTCGATCGGATGTGTCGGCTTCATCAACATCAGGTGATAGCCGCCAGGCGCGAGCGCAACGGATTCGCCCGGCGCGATGTCGATGCCGCTGGTCATGACCATGCGGTCGACGCCGTTCTCGCTGATCGATTTGTGCAGCATCACGCTCGAATAATCCGCACTCGTAGCGCCCGTGAGGCGCTGCGGATTCCTTCCCTCATTCTTGAGCACGACATAGGCCGCCGCCGGAAGGCCATTCGGCAACCAGCGCAGCCACGCTCCCGTCGCTGATATTCGTGCGTTGTCGGCAGGCAGCGCCGTGCCCGCGATCACGGCGGCAGCCAGCAAAGCGACCGCAAGCGCGGGTCTCGTGTGAAACATCATGATCCTTCCGCGACAAGTATCTCGAGATCATGCGCGATGGCATCGACCGGCGCCGTCGGCGCTGCCAACAGGCGGGCCTTGGCGCTCTTGTCGAAAATATAGACACCGGAGCTGTGACTCACGTCATAGCCGCCATCGCTCTTCGCGGCTTCGCGGTTGAAGGCCGCTCTGTAGCGCTTGGCGAGCGACTCGATCGAGGCAGCGGAGCCCGTGAGTCCGGTGATGTGCGAGTCGAATGCGCTCACGTAAGCGTGCAACGTCTGCGGCATGTCCCGCGCGGGATCGACACTGACAAATAGTATGTGCACGCGGTCTGCCGCCGTGCCGAGATGTTCGAGTGCAGAATGCAAGCGCGCCAGGGTCAGCGGACAGACATCCGGGCAGTGCGTGTAGCCGAAGTACAGGAGGACAACCTTGCCCGCAAAGTCTTTTTCGGTAACCGTGTTGCCGGCATCCGAGGTCAGCTTGAACGCGAGGTCAGGCAGATGTCCTTCGACGTTTTCGAGCTGCCATTGCGGCGCAGACCGTGCGCAACCAAGTGCAAGTGCATAGACGATCACGATGAAAAGGCGGTAGGAATAGTGCATGGTGGAAGGTGGCCGAAGGGCGCAAACGAGCACTGAAACGGTCGTCAGCACTAAGATGTAGGTTACCCCTAGGGGTATGCGTGCGCCAAGCGGATTCGGCTGCAAAAAAATGCGCTCACTCGAGTCAATACGGCGGGAAGGTTGTTATCGGATCGGCGACGAATCGCTCGGAGTCGCTTTACAACTCCGGATGACGTTCGCCAGATTGTTTGAGAGGAAGAAGCGCGTCGCGCGGATCCCGGTTGTGGTCGCATTGCGTGTGGCGGCCGGTCACGGACACGCAGAGCATTTGAGTTCGCCGAATGCGGTAGCGGGCGGAGCCTGCTGTAGCACGACAGGTGCAACGATGCGCTAGACCGCCCGCGCTGGCACAGACGGAACGGGGACCACGCGCAAGGTCGCGCTGAGAATATTTCGGTTTTCCGGATCGGGTAGAGCCGCAATCAGCCGTTCCGCTTCTGCATAGTGCGTGCTGTGAGCCTTTGAATCGCCTGCGGCGGCTGCTACGTTCGCGGCCACCGCATGCGCGCCCGCCAATTCCCATGGCTCCGCCCCTTCACCAAAGAAGACCGGACCCGCCTTTGCGAAATAGTGCTTCGCGGGATCGCCGAGTCCGAGCAGCGCATACGCGTGCGCCAAGAGCAGCGCCGCGTGCGCATGATTCTTGGCATTGCCAACCATCTTCCAGAAGTACATCGCTGCGTTGGCGGCCTGCAACATCTCCTCATCTTCTTCAGGCGTGCGCGACAAGGCCTCTGACAACGTCCAAGCCCGGTTGTTGGCCTGGCTTGCGAGACGCCTCTGCCAGGTTGCCGTTTGCTCCGCGGTGGGTGGTTCGCTCATAGGCGTGACGGACCTCGACTTCGTGGTGCGATCAAACGTTCGACACGACCGGCTGGACTCCGCTTACGAGCTGTCCGTGAGCGGTTTAGGCGCTTGGCGACGCGACACTCGACTCAGCTCCAAAGAAGCGCGACGAGCAGCAAACCGATGCCGAGCGCCGCAACGTTCCAGACCAGCGACCTGACGAGCGGCACACCCAGCGCATACAGAGGAAGGTACGCGACGCGACCGGCGAAATAGAGACCCGCGCCCCATTGCGACAGCGCACCGCTCTTGCCGGCTACGACAACGGCCACAGCCAGCGCGGCGAAGAGAGGGAACGTCTCGCAGAAATTGTCCAGTGCACGGGCAAGGCGCCCGGCCACGCCGATAAGAGGGGCAAGCGGCTCGTCGCGCGCACTGGCCGTCCAGCGAT
Source organism: uncultured Gammaproteobacteria bacterium (assembly GCA_963834755.1). Classification (GTDB taxonomy): domain Bacteria; phylum Pseudomonadota; class Gammaproteobacteria; order Xanthomonadales; family Rhodanobacteraceae; genus Dokdonella_A. The sequence continues at coordinate 166,886 of CAWICQ010000011.1, read as the reverse complement.
AGCCGCGCTGCAGACTCGCGGAGTGGGAAGCCGCGATGACGTGAATGAGGCCAAGCACCACCGACAGGCCGAGCATACGAAACTCGAAGGGGAGCACGAACACTCCTTCGACATGTTGGGAGAGAGGCGAACATCTGATCAGAAGACCCCAATTGCGCGCGGGTCTCCTGCAGGTCGGCGTACGTATCGTATGTGACATTGGTGGACGCGCGCACTACCTGCGCCAATCCACTTTCCGCTTCGGATGGTCGGTCGGGAGATGCTGCCAGCTGACGTCCATCGAGTGGCACAATCCCGAACGGCCGGCACTTGAACGAGTGGGAGCTGCTGATCGTGACACTGTGAGTCGCCTGATGGCGTAAGAGGCACCCGGGTCGAACTGGCTTGACGGCGCTCTCCCAAAATTGTCCCATCCGAGCTCACCCGCTGCGATGGCGATCCGATGGCGACAACGCCCGGAATCACTGAGCTTTCCGTGCTCGAGGCCGAGTTTGCACGCGCCGGTGGCACCGATTTGCCATATCTTCGCACTCACTACGCTCGCTTCGCAGCGACCAAGCGCGAATACGACCGCGATCGGCAACAAGGCCCGGGCGTCTTGCTCGACATTGGCGCGCACTGGCTGCATCAAGCTGTGTTGTGGAGGCTCAACGGCTGGCGCGTTTTTGCCATGGACTTGCCGACCACGTTCGAGATGCCCGTGGTGCGCACTCTCGCCGAACGCCATGAGATTCGCCTGTTGTCCAACAGCTCGCTCGAACGACCGGATGCGTGCGGGGCGATCGCGGATGACAGCATCGATGTCGTCCTGTTCACCGAGATCATCGAGCACATCACGTTTAATCCAGTCGCGCTCTGGCGTGCCGTGCACCGTGTGCTGCGTCCCGGCGGCACGATCGTAGTGACGACGCCGAATTACTACGCACTGCGAGGCAGGGCTTGGGCGCCCATGCGCTTTCTCAGCGGAAGCGGCGGTGGACTCACGGTTGCGGCTTTGCTCAGCAAGCCGACGCTGGGGCACCACTGGAAGGAGTACTCGCGCAAGGAACTCAAGGACTACTTCACGCGCCTGTCGGCGGATTTCCGCATTGCAAGGGCCGTTCACATGCGCGAATACCGCGCATTGGAGTTCACGTCTGCGCCGGGCCGGATGGTCATGGCGATCGAAGGCGCGCTGCCGTTCTTGCGCCCGAACCTTCATATCGAGATCGGACTTTCGGACAAGCGACACGGGATCATCGTCGATCCCAGCTGGTGAGCGAGGTCACTTCGATTGCGGGCGTCTCGCGTAGACGACCTGGGCAAGCGCCGCGCGCGCGTCAACACGATCAGCCCCGGCATCATCATTACACCGCTCGCGAAGGACGAGTTGTCCGGACCGCGCGGCCCCGGATATCGACGAATGATCGACCTGTCTCCGACACGCCGCGCCGGCACACCCGATGAGGTGGGCCACGTCGGTGCGTTGCGAATGGGTCCGGACGGCGGGTTTATCACAGGCAGCGACTTTCTTATGGATGGCGGGGTCACCGCGTCGTACTGGTATGGCGATCTCGCGCCGCCCTAGTTCCGTCTTCCGAGTTTGAAGGAGGCGCTTGGCGAGTTGTTCCGGCGCTCTCGTTCGCGGAGGAAGAGGACTCCGTCGGCCATCCTGTGACGATCGCGAAGGTGTAGACCGGCTCGGCATCGTTGGCCGCAAGCCAAAGGTGGCGAAACATGAGCAGGTCCCTTGTCAGGATCGCGGCCGCGTGTGCGCTGCTCTAAGCGCAGACACAGCGGAAGCTGTGATTTCGAGCCGCTGCGACAAATCTGCCAGAAATGTTCCATCCGCACGGCAGCGACGAACGCGGAGCGCGAGGCCATTCTGCTGCCCGCGATGAGAAAGCCATCGCAGCGGCTCCGCAGACTTCGGAAGGGAGATGGCCATGACAATACCTATGAGCTTTTTGCCGACCCTGCCACGCGCATCACGCCTGGCTGTCGCGCTCGCCGCGCTGCTCGTGCCGATCGTCCCAAACCAGGCGGCGGCGCGCGCCACGATGGCGCCGCAACCTCGCGCGCTGCTATCGGTAACCAACTGCAACGATTCCGGGGCCGGTAGCCTGCGCGATGCCGTCGCGAGCGCGGCGAGCGGTGACACGATCGATCTCGATGGGCTGACCTGCGCCACGATCACGTTGAGCAGTGGAGAGATTCTGGTCACCCAGGACGATCTGACGATCAAGTACTCGCAAGCCGGCGGCCAGCACGTCGCGATCGGTGCGAACCTCGCGAGCCGGGTGCTGCACCATACCGGTCACGGCACGCTGACGATCGACGGCGTCGACATCACGGACGGCAAATACGACACGACCTCCGGCGGCGGCGTCGCGCGCGGTGGCTGCCTCGAAAGCGAGGGCAGCGTGAGTCTCAATCGAGTCGCCGTGACGAACTGCAGCGCGCAGGCCACCAACCCCGCTTACGGCGGCGGCATCGCTGCGTCAGGCTCGCTCTACCTCGGCGATTCGAAGGTCGACGGCTGCGGCGTCGTGACGGGCTCGAACGCGTTCGGCGGTGGCATCCTGCTCGAGAGCGGGCCGGCCTTGATCATCGACAGCACGATCTCGAACAACGCCACCAGCCGCATGGCCGGTCAGGGAGTCGACGAGCGCGGCGGCGGGCTCTTCATCCGAACCCCAGCGACGTTGTCGACGATTACCGGCAGCACGTTCTCGGGCAACCAGTCCAGCTACGGTGGAGCGATGGACATCGAGACCGGTACGCCGTACGCCGGTGTCATCGTCGAGAACAGCACGATCGCGAACAATGGAGCCGATTACTGCGGCGGCGGGGTCACTACGCGCGTGCCACTCGAGATCTCCAACAGCACGATCGCGTTCAACAGCGCCGGAGGCGTCTATGGCGGCGGCGGGCTCTGCATGTCGGCCGGGTCGAACGAGCTCGAGCTCATCAGCACGATCGTTGCCTCCAACACCGCGCCTTCAGGCCCGGACAGCGCCGATATCGTCGGATTCGGCGTCTCGGTCCAGTCCGAGAGTGCGAACGACTTGGTCATGGCATCGAATCTCGCCCTGCCGCCAGACACCATCAGCGCCGATCCGCAGCTACAGGCGCTCGCCAACAACGGCGGCCCGACGGCGACGCTTGCGCTCCCTGCGAGCAGCCCCGCCGTCGACATGGGCGCCAATCCCGGCAATCTCGCCAACGATCAGCGCGGTCCGGGTTACGCGCGAGTCTTCGGTGCGGGGCCCGACATCGGCGCGTACGAGCGGCAGCCCGTAGATGTGATATTCGCGAACGGCTTCGATCCCTGAGAAGGTGCCGGCCGGCGGCATTGCCCGCGCCACCACGTCGGAGACTTCGATTGGTTTTAGTCGATTGGGGACAGCACTTTTCGTTCGCTGGGAAAGTGCTATGAGATCGCGATGCGCGGATATTCAGAAACCCGTCTCGACTCTGGTACGTCGCGCTCGCGGTGCCTTCGAAGCGCCGCCGCGATAAAATGCCGCGTCAGGTGTCGATCACACCTGCGGCACCCAATACCTCCAACTATACGGACATGCCGATTGGGCGGATGTGGGGGGGCATTCGATTACGGCTTTCAGTGTTATCAACATCCCAAGGGCGGCGACAACGATCGCACCTTGGCGCCGGTCGTGGCTAGGGAGGAGGGCATTGAGACATTTGTACGCGCCCATGCGCTGTTTCCGATCCGATCCGTGCAACTGCGCAACGCTGCGGCATCATGGTCGCAGTCTTCCGAGCGCTTGACGGTGACGCTTCTGGGCGCGTCGAACTTCGATGTTTCCGACGTCGAGCTGTCGAGTATTTCCTTATTCAGTGCAAAACCTATGCGTTCGCGGATCGAAGATGCAAATGCCGACGGATTCCTAGATCTTACGTTGTCGTTTCGCCGCTCCGAAGCAAACATACCTGCGCGTTCGGGGGTATTGCGACTAACCGGCTGGCTCAAGAGCGGTCAGCAATTCGTTGGCGACCTAGATCGGTAAGACGCACGAGAGTCTGAATTCTCAGGGTGTTGATTTGCGCGCTCGATTGCCTTGAGGGCTTTGATCTGAGTTTCGGCGAGCATGCTTGAGTCCGCGTACCCGCATCCCGGCGGGGCAGTACCCCCACGTGTTGCTGCATGCCCCCAACCTGTACCTCATCTTGGGTGTCTTCCAATCCATTGAGCGGCGGGCCCCAAAACCTCAGGCAACAAAAAAACCCCATGTTTCCATGGGGCTTGGGTTTTGCTGGGACCGCTCGACGCGCTCGGTGTGCGCGCGGAACTCGCCGACATGCAACGGCTCGCCGGCGATCGCGCCGCGGAGGGCAATTACATCAAGGTCCGCGATGCGCTGCAGGAGTTGCTGCTGCAGCAACCGGACAATCCGATCCTGCTTTCGGGAATAGCGGAAGCGGAAGCGGGCTTGGGCAACGAAAAGGCGACCTTCGCCGCGCTCGATGCGTTGCAGAGGAAAACCGCCGAACGCAAGGATGTGCTGGTTGATCGCGCCATCCTCCAGCAGCGCGCACGCCTGTTCGCGCGCGTTGGCCACAAGGACGAGGCGATCGCCGAATTGCGCTATCTGCTCGGTGTGCCGTACGCCGCGCCGTTCAATCCGATCACGCCCGCGACTCTCCGGCTCGATCCGGACTTCGACAATTTGCGCGGCGATCCGGAGTTTCAGAAGCTGTTGCAGGATGATCAATCAGTGAAGGCCGGGCCATGAGAGATTTCCTGCAAGGCTTGCGCGAACGCAAATTGGTGTAGTGGGCACGGGCTTACGTCGCAGCGGCGTTCGTGCCGATCAACGTTCTTTACATCGTCGCGCTTCGTCTGGCCCCAACAGGCCGTGCGCTTCATCATCATTGCACTCGCCGTGGGTTTTTTCGTTCTACTTCGTCATTCGCTCGTCGATGCTGGCCTCACCGGCGCCGTATTTCACGAAGAGCAGGAGGCCGCCGGCGATTGCGAGATTCTTCATGAAATGGACGAACTGCCCCTGGTCCGCGAGATTGTTGTGGGCGATCAGCGCCGTGCCAACAGCAAACGCTGCCAGCACGCCAGCTACCCACCGCGTCTTAAATCCAGCGAGTAGGGCGAGTCCTCCTCCCAGTTCGATCAGAATTACGAGAGGGGTGACGAGACCGGGGAACGGTATTCCCAGCGATGAGATATAACCCTCGCTGCCGCTGAAAGAAGTCAACTTCTCCCAGCCCGAGACAATGAAGATCAGCGCCATCAGCAGGCGCGACGCGATGCTGATCAACTGGTTCATGGGATTGCTCCTTTCTGATCGTGAGAGTAAGAACGTCCGGCGGGACGATTCCAGACCTTGCTGACGATCCAAACCGCTCGTGCCAGGCGACACGGAGGCGGACAGTTGGGCCCGTTGGGAAAGTGATCTTCGTACTTTGGCTCAAACGTCGCGTGGTCGGAAGAGTCACCAAGCATCGTCACGCGAACCTTCTTGGGTGTCCCCATTACGAGGATGCGAACATTATCCTTGCCTGCGGGCACGCACTTGCCACCTGGTTCGCAATCGAAGGCGGGCTGTATGGACATGCGGACGTTACTATGCTCGCCGCATCGTGTCCCATAAGGCTCCTTCGGATCGGGAAACAGGCCCACGCATCGCACTACCTGTCCGTCCATCTCAACAGACACGTCAGGCAAAGTCGTCGGCGCGTTTCCATCGGCAACGCGAACAAATATCGCAAAGCTATCCGGGCCGCAGCTCAGCAGGGTGCACGTCCCGAGCTGCGTATTCGACGCGTCTTGCGCAGCCGCAGTCTCCTCGCATAGCACGAGGGGGAGTACGGACAAGGCGATAGTATGCAGCAGCCTCACGCTTTCCCTTCCATGACTCGCGCCGCGGTCGCGGTGAAGTGATCGCGAAGGAGCTTCTCGGCTAGCTCGCGTTCGTCCATCTACGGCGTCGCGTCGGTACTCGGCAGCGTCACCTTGAACTCGATCTTCGCCAATTGCTCAGGTGCCTGCCCGAGCTTGTGCAGCAGCGGCAACCAGCGCGGGTCTTTGCGCAGATTGGCGAACAGCGGTTCCAGGTGGATGGTGGCCAGGTTCGAGTCTTGCGCGTCGATGGCCTTGTCCAGCCATTCAAAGGCGCGGTCAACTTCGCCGCGCCAGGCGAATGCGGTGGCAATGAAGAATGCGCCATCGCTCGCGTGCTGCGCGATCAACGCGGCCATCGCGGCGTCGGACTCGGCCTTCCGGCCCAGTGTATGCAGCGCCATCGCCATGCCGCTCGTCTTTCCGATGTCATCGGACTCCGCCTGCATCTCCTTCAAGGCATCGGCTGGATCGCCCTTAGCCAGCAGCATTACCGTGCCAATGCTGCTGCGCTCTTGCGCGAATCCCGGGCTGAGGGCGAGGACGGTGCGACCGGCCGCGATGGCCTGATCCCAGCGACCGGCGAAGTAGTAGACACTGCCCAGATTGTTGTAGGCGTTTGGGTTCGCCGGGTCGTGGGTGACCTGGTACTTAAGCAGTGCGGATGCTTCGTCCAAGCGGCCGAGGTTCTCAAGGAAGCCGCCCGCGCCACCGATGACATGGGCATCGCGCGGATCCAACGCCAGCGCCTTCTCGTAGAACGGCGCAGCCCCAGCCCGGTCGTTCTCCAACTGCGAATAGAGAAAGCCGAGAAGGCCATAGGTCAGGGCATCGTTGGGGTCCAACGTCACGGCCTTCTTCAGCGCCTCTTCGGCCAGACGCGCGCCTTCATCTAACGGGCGCATGGCGTAGCCGATTTGGGTCAAATACACGCGTCCGAGCCCGCTCCAAGCGCGCGGTTCCTCCGGGGCTATCGCCAGCGCCTGTTGGTACAGCGTGATCGCCTGCTCGAAACCCTTGGCCGAGCCTTGGTCGGCCAGTGCCTTGGCTTGCAGGATCAAGGGATAGGCCTTGGCATCGACGGGCCTGACTGTGGGCACGGCGCCCAGCAGCGTGATCTTGAGTTTCTCGACCACCGTGGCGGCGATCTCATCCTGCACCTTGAAGATGTCATCGAGCGTGCGGTCGTACGTCTCCGACCAGAGGTGCGAGCTGTCGCTGGCGCGGATCAATTGCACGGTGATGCGCACGGTATTGCCGGACTTGCGCACGCTGCCTTCCAGCAGCGCGGCGACATTGAGCTTGCGCGCGATGTCGGCGATGTCGACGTCCTTGCCCTTGAACGAAAAACTCGACGTGCGCGCAATCACGCGTAGTTTGGGGACCTTCGCCAACACGTTGAGCAACTCTTCGGAGATGCCGTCGGAGAAATACTCCTGATCCTTGCTCTGGCTCATGTCGACGAGCGGGAGAACGGCTATTGACGGGTCCTTCTCGATGTCGGGGATTGTGGCCGCAGCGGTCGCGGGAACGGCCTCGTTGACGCCATGGCGCAGCACGAAGCGGTCGGTCAGCAGCAGCACCACCACGAGTGCGAGCACGCCGATGATCGCAAAGTCGAGTTTCTTGCTGGTGTGGTGGGTGATCGAATCGGATGGATCGATCTCGCTCTCGCGCTTCAACCCTTCGGGCGTGAACTCGTAGAACCAGGCGAACGCGACCCAGAACGGAAAGCCGATGATGGCGGCGATCACGAACCAGCGTGTGCCCCAATCCGGCAACCCGAATGCGGGGCCGAGCTGCGCAATGCCCTGCGCCAGAGCCCACACGCCCGCGGCATAGAGCGCGGCGGCACGAAGGACATTGCGGCGGCGGAGTTCGCCAAGGAAAGACCGCATAGAGCCCCCTCAGCTTCTAGCGGATTGCTAGACATCTTAGCCCATGAGACGCCGCTGACGATCCTCGCGTCAGACACAGCCTGAAGGTGTCTTCATCCGGAGCCAAGGCGCGCCCAAACGCTCTCCTTCCGCTTCCCATCCAGTCTGCAAGTCTTGAAGTTCGAGAAGCGTTGGATCGCGCTCAAGCACATGATTCAGTCCGACAACTTCCGGAATTTCGCCAACAGGGTGCTCGCGGCCACAAACTAGCTGCCAATCACCATCCGTGCGCAATACCAAGAGTATGGGTCGAGCGTTTGCGAATACATGCGAGCAAACAAATGCAGCGTTTCCAGTGGGGTTCTCGTTTACTCTCGATCCGTGAGGGCGCTAAGGCTTTCATGACGATGTCCTCTTTGCGGAATTCGCGTGATCTGTGGGGAGTCACCGCGTTGACTTCTAGTCGAAGCCGTCGGCGAATATCGTGTCGTCGGTGGGGCGCTCGAAGGCGCCGATGTCCGCTGCCGCACCGGCAATGCGCGGGTAACCACTGCCGCGTTGATCGAACGACGAGGCCGCCGCATTGTCGCCACGGTCGATCGCCACGCTGCCGGCGGCAAGCGCGAGCGTCGGCGTCGGACCGCCGTTGTCGGCGAGCGCGAGCAGCATCGGCTCGGCCGAAATCGTGTCGGTCGGCAGCGTGATCGACGGCGCGACCGCGATCACGAGATCGTTCGAGCCCGCAACCGTGATCGCGTAGCCTGCTGAGCCGATGTCATAGTCTGACGCGCCATTGCCGTTGTCGGCGACGATAGAGCTCTCGATGCGGACCGGATCGTTAGACGAGCCGAGCTCGACGGATGGGCCTTCGCTCGAGGTGTTGAGCGCGATCGTGCTCGACAGCAGCGTCACTGGACCGCGCAGGTAGGCTGCTGCTGCGTAAATGTTCGCCGTATTGCCGGTGATCGTGCTGTTCGTGATCGTCGTCGACGTGCCGTAATTGGCGATGCCGCTCATCACGAGGCCGCCGCCGACGTCCGCGATATTGCCGGCGATCGTCGAATGGCTGATCGTCGATGGCGCGCCGCCGGCGTTGACGATCGCGAGCCCGCCGCCGAGACTCGATTCGGCCGGACCATAGACCATGTTGTCGCTGATCGTGCTGTAGTAGACGTAGGCGGCGCCGTGCGCGAACACGCCGCCGCCGGTATTGAACTCTGCCGTTGCGGTCGCGGTGCTGCTGGTGACGATGCTCTCGACCATCGTCACGGAGCCGACCGCGTAGATCGCGCCGCCGGCCGCATGCGCGCCGCGCGTCGCGGTCGCGATGCAGTTGCCGACGGTGCTGGCGACGAGGTGAACATTGCCCGCCGAATAGATGCAGCCGCCGTCGGCGTCGACAAGCTGGAAGATGTCGCTGTTGTCGTACTTGCCGTTCTCGAGCGCAACGCCTTCGATCTTCAGCGTGCCATGGCCGGTATGGTGGAAGATCCGGCTCTGCAGGTTCGCGCCGATCGTCGGGCGCGGACCGTCGTGCGGCGAGTACTTGATGTAGAGATCGTCCTGCGGAATCTCGATCGCGCCGCTGCTCAGCGTGATCGCGCTGCAGGTGAGGCCGCCGAGATCGACCGTGTCGCCGCTCGCGGCGCCGGCGACCGCATCGCGCAGGCTGCCGGGCCCGCTGTCATCGCAGTTGGTCACCGCGATCGATGCCAACGTATGCGCCCCGGCGCCCTTCGCGTTCGCCGGCTCCCATGCCACAGCTGCGAGCGCGGCAATGATCGCGACAGCGCGTGCATGGCGCCGAAGCTGCCGATTCGCGTTGAAAAGAAGCACGTCGGTTACTCCGGGGCCGAAGGGCACGCGGCTGCTTGCGGAGTGCGCAGGAAGCGATGCGGGCCTTGTTGCGGGCGTCGCCACTAGCAGCGCGGCGCCTGCGTTGCGACTGCATCTCATAAATGTCCTCCTGGTCGATCTCCACCGTATAACCGACGTTGGCACGGAAGCGTTGGGACCGCGTGGTGTGATTCACGCGCCGCAGATGCGATTCGCGCGAGTCGCCCAGTGAGTTTCGTTAGCCATCGCCGGGATCGAAATTGCCGGCGAAGACCGGATCGTCGGGTCCGCCTTGCCATTCCCACGCGCCGATGTCCGCAGCGTTGCCGAACACTCGTGGAAAACCGTCGCCGCGCTGATCGTTGTCGAGGCCCGGCGTGTCGTTGCTGCCGGCATCGATCGCAACGCTCGTGTGCAGGAGCGCGTGAGTCCGCGTCGGGCCGCCGTTGTCCGCGAGCGGACCGAGCTCGGGATTCGTGCCCACGATCGTATCCGGCGGCACGCCGGAAGCCGGATTGCGGATCAGATTGTGGTCGCCCTGAATGCCGGCACGTGCGACGAGGTCGAAACCGCCGCCGCTCGTCGAGGCGTTGTTGGCGATCAGCACGCTATGCAGGTTGGTCGTGCCGCCCGGATAGAGATAGAGACCGGCGCTCGTGCCTGAGGCCGTATTGAATGCGATGGTGCTGTTGGACAGGATGAGCGGGATCGAGACGAACATGGCCGATGAAGCGTCGGCGACGTTCGATGAGATCGTGGTATTCCAGATCACCGCGCTTGCCGCGTTGCCGCTGAGAACCAGACCGCCGTTGTTGAACGAGTGGTTATGATCGATCGTCGAGTAGGTGATGAACGTGTCGCCGTTGATGAATGCACCGCCGCCGCTGCTTCCGGCCGCTTCGATGTGGTTACCGCTGATCGTGCTTCGAGCCATCGTGAGACCGTGGCCGAACGCGCCGCCGCCGATCGCCGTGCCGGCTGCGGCTGACACGCTGTTGCCGGTGATGCGACTGTCGAGCAGGACGATGGGCGTTGCCGATGAAACGGCACCGCCGGTGGCGTAGGAGCCCGCGTTGCTCGAGGTCACGACCGCACTGTTGCCAGAAATCACGCTGGAATAGACGGCCAGATCGTACGTCGAGCCGTTGGCCGAAACGGCGCCGCCGCGCGCGACGTCATAGCCGCGGGTGGAGTTTCCTGCGAGATAGGCGTTCTGCAGCACGACGTTTACCCCGTTCACGCCGCCGCCGAGCGCGAACGAGTTTGCACTGGAGGCCGAGCTGTTGACCACGGCGCTACCCCGTACGATCACCGAGCTTGCCGAAACCGCGCCGCCGATAGCAGGTCCTTCGGTCGCGGTGACGGCACAAAGTTGCAGCGTCGAGAAGTGGAGGTAAACGGTTCCCGATGAATAGATGCAGCCGCCACCGGGATTGAGGCTGTCCGGTGCGAGGTACTTCCCGTGCTCGATATTGATTTCCTTGAGCTCGATCGTGCCCGTGCCGGTATGGCGAATCGCGCGGCTCGCGTAGCCGGCATCGATGGTCGGAGTCGGGTCGCCGAACGAATCGATCAAGAGATTGTTCGCGTGCGTGACGATCTCGCCGTTGGTCAGCGTGATCACACTGCATTTGCCATCGATGAAGACTTCGTCGCCGTCAAGGGCATAGTTCATTGCGAAGCGCAATGTGAAGGTTCCGCCGTCATCGCTGCAGTCGCTGACATCCCAGAAATTTCTTGCCTGCGCGTGCGCCCCGACCGCGAGTCCCGCGGCGAGGCAAACAGTCAGCGCACTGCGCCTCGGTAGCCTTCGGCGAATCCGGTCACCGGGCGGGCTGAGCGCGAGCGTCGGAAGGTTCGGCACGAGCGAGAGCTTCATGGCGTCGGTTTCCTTCTGCGGAGCGGAACGCTCGCTTCGGACGACATCCTGAGCACGGCGCGGCAACGCGTCGTTCCCGTTTTGCTGGCAGTTTCATGGCAGAAATCTGGGCGCGACAGCCCGACGGCTCCTCCTTGGCTCCAGATGATCGGCGGCGGCTCGTGTTCGCACGGTCTTACCGCCTTAGGCGTCAACCCGAGGCCCGAGTGTTTGGTCGAGCTATGTCCGGCCCGTGCGTGTGAGCCACAACGGCTCCGTCCCATCGATCGGCACGAGCACCAGCTCCGTCTGCTACGTGTCCAGGCGCGTGCGTAGCTCGCTGTGGCAATCGTGCAAAGGCACTGGCCCGCGTGTGCGCGCCAAGCGCAAACAGTCGACTGCCGAATTCTCAGGCCGCTGACTATTTGGCCTGGAAATCCGGATCGCCCGTCTGCCAGAGGGCGAATGCCATTTGATCTGTGTAGTTCAGATCGGTCTGATGTTTGGTCGCGTCGAAGCCGGTATGTCCGGCGTCGTAGTCGACCCGCAGCAATACTGGTTTGCCACTTGTGGTTGCGGCCTGCAGACGCGCTGCGAACTTGGCCGGTATCCACGCCGGGACGCGTTGATCGTTGGCTCCCGCGTACACAATCGCTGCGGGATACTTCACTCCGTCTGCGACGTGCGCATACGGACTCATCGCGTACAGTGACTTGAATCCGGCCTCAGTCTTTACTTCGCCGAACTCCGGAACGTTGTCGGGTCCGTTGGCCGTGGTTTCGAAGCGCAACATATCGGCGGCTGGCACGCGGATCCAGCTCGCAGCGAACAGATCGGGCCGTTCCTCGATCGCGCGGCCGATCAGGATGCCGCCCGCGCTTTGTCCGAAACCCACAAGTTTGTGCGGGTTGGTGTATTTGCGGTCAACCAGGTATTGCGCGCAGGCGATGAAATCCTTCCAGGTATTCGGTTTGGTCGCCTGCATGCCCGCTTGATGCCACGCCTCGCCCAACTCGCCGCCGCCGCGCACATGGGCGAACGCAATTTCGCCGCCGTGGTCGTAGATGACACGCATGGCAGGGACGTAGAACGGCTCCGTGTTGATACCGTAGGCGCCGTAACCTGTGAGGACCGTGAGGTTGTTGCCGTCAAGCGGCATACCTTTCTTGTGCACGATCGACAACGGCACCAGCGTGCCGTCCCAACTCGCGACCCTCACTTCCTCGGCGAGGAGATCATCTGGATGATCGAATAGACCGGCGGGCTGCAAACCGTTTTCGGCGACCACGCCGGTCTTCGGATCTACGCTTAGATAGTCCGGCGAGCGCAACCAACTCGTCGCACTCAACACTGCAGCACCGCTCGCACTGTCGGTCGTCACGAGATCGATGTTGCCCGCATAGGGCAATCGCAGCAGTTCCGCTTTCGCGCCGGCCGCAAGTCTGAGCCGGTATGTGCTGTTGACACCCGCATCGTTCACGCGCCAGTAGATCGCATCGCGTCCCGCATAGACCGCTGAAATCGGCAAATCGCCTTGCGCAATGACGACCTCCGCTTTCGAGTCTTCGCGCGATAGATCGAGCTTGAGAATCTCGCCACGTGGTGCGTTCTTGCGCGATAACCAGTAGAGGGTTTCACCTGTCAACGCGATGACCGGATTGTCCGAATCGTCGCCGCCGATGTACTGATCGTCATAGCTTGCCGCAATCGCGCGCCATGGGGTCTTTGAGCCTTTGATCGCCTCAACCGGCGCTGCATAGACGCGCAGACGTTCGTCGCTGCCGCGGGAGATCAAAGCAACTGCGTATCGCGAATCGGGCGCCGTGAGGATTTCGGCGAACTCCGTGGGCGTCATCGCAATCGCTGCGTCGCTCACGCCGATGCCAAAGACCGGTGGATCGTCGTCAAACGAGCGCCCGAGCGCGTGCACGTAGACGCGCTTGTTCTCCCTTCTTGCAGCAGCTGATGCCTCGGGTTTGTATTTCTGCTCGCGCGAATAGAAGAACGAGCGGCTATCGGCGCGCCAGAACGGCGCGGGAATGTCCCCATCGATGCGATCGGCGGTCTCGGGCAAGTCTTTGCCGGTCCGCGCGTCAAGAACATGCAGCACGCTTTCTTCGGAACCGCCGGCGGCAAGCTGGTAGGCGACGTAGCGGCCGTCCGGCGAAGGCCTGAAGGCATGGATGCTGTAGTGCGTGGGCGTATCGCGCGACAGTTTTTCGGGATCGAATACCAAGCGATCCTGGCCCTGAAGCCCGTCCCGCATGTAGAGCTTGGGCGACTGCGAACCCGTTGGCGTGCGCAGCGAGTAGTAACGTCCAGCGACGATCTGCACATTGGTGACTTGCGCGGGCTCCGAGGCGTCAAGTTCGGCGGTACGCTTGAGCAGCGCCGTGTAGCCCGGCAGCGCGTCGAGTGTCTTTCGCGTGTAATCGGCTTGCGCCCTCATCCACTGCTGCATTTCGGGGTCTTGCAGGTTCTCCATCCATCGGTAGTTGTCGACGACTTTCGTGCCGAAGTAGTCGTCGATCACCGGACGCACCGTGGCCTGAGGTGGCGTCGCGGCTCCGGCGCAAACGGCAGCGATAGCAACAACGGGGGCGATCAATCGTGCGGGGACAGTCATGTCCGTTGTCTCCTGGGCAGCGGCTGGAGAGGAAGGTCAGCCAGCCAGTTCCCGCAACGATGGCCCTCCGACGCAGATTCGTCTTAGGCGTAGCTCTTGCATTTTTCTGGCAGATTTCCTGCCGCGAAGATACTAGTGATTGGGGATGCCCGTCTGGGGGAATGCAGTAGTCGCGGACTTCCGGCACGCTTAGTCCCATCGGTGGGCACAAGGACCAACTCCGTCTGCGACGTGTCCAGGCGCGTGCGCAGCTCGATGTGGGCGGTGCCGTTGCGGATGGCATGGTTGACGCGCGTCCGCACTTCCTCGGGCAAGTGACGCATCTGGAGTGCCGTCAGTGCGCCGGCGGCCGTGAAGGGGTTTGCAAGGGCATGTGGGCCAGGCCACGTCGTCCGCGGGTGGTGGCTCCGTTCCACCGCGACCGTCTTCAAGTGCCGGCACCACGAAGCGCCGCCTATCTATCCAGGCGCTCCCTCATTAAGCTCGTCAACGCTGCGGCGCATTGAGGAGGAGAGGGCGAGATGCGCTATCGCGCCTTCATCAGCTACAGCCACAAGGACGCGCGCTGGGCACGCTGGCTGCATCGGAAACTTGAAGGCTATAGAACCCCGGCGCGCTTGCGCGGGACCATCGGCGAGTTTGGCCCGCTGCCCGATCGCCTGCTGCCGATCTTTCGAGACCGCGACGATCTGGCGAGCTCCGGCAGTCTGAGTCCGAAGATCGAAGCCGCATTGGCCGATTCGGAAGCGCTCATCGTGATCTGCTCGCCGGACGCCGCGCGCTCGCCGTGGGTCAACGAAGAAGTGCGGACGTTCAAGCGAACGGGCAGAGCGAACCGCGTGTATTGCCTGATCGTCGCGGGCGAGCCGAACGCCGGCGCCGCGCGCGAGTGCTTCGCACCGGCGCTGCGTTTCGAACTGGATGCCGACGGCCAGTTGAGCACGCAACCGGCGGAGCCGATCGCTGCCGATGTCCGGCCGGGCGGCGACCGAAAATATCTGGCATGCCTGAAGCTGATTTCCGGATTGCTCGGCGTCGATCTCGACACCTTGCGTCGACGCGAATCCGCTCGACGCCAGCGACGGCTGCTGGCGATCACCTCGGTGTCCGTCTTCGTGATGATCGTAACCACGGCGCTCGCCGTTCAGGCCGTCGTTGCACGCCATGCCGCTGAGCGGCGTCAGAAGCAGGGAGAGGCGCTGATCGCATTCATGCTCGGAAACCTCACCGACAAACTCTCGCAGGTATCGCGCCTGGACATCATGGAGTCGGTGAACGATCAGGTGATGGAGTATCTCCAGTCGCTGCCGACCGAAGACGTTACGGAGCAGTCGCTCGAGCAACGCGCCACTCTGATGGCCAAGATTGGCAACGTCCGCCAGGACCAGGGGCATCTTCAGGAAGCACTGAAGTCTTATGAGTCTGCCGCCGCGTTGTCTGCAAAGCTCGCGCAGGCAGCGCCGGCCGACATCGCTCGCCAATCGACGTATGCGCACACACAAACGTACATCGGCACGACGTATTGGCATCTCGGCGATCTCGATCGAGCCGAGGAGCATTTCGGCGCGGCGCAGGCGATATTGGCGCGGGCGAGGCCGCTCGCACCGGAGAATTCCGAGCTGCTCTATCAGTTGTCCACGATCGACAACAACATGGGCCACGTGCTGGAAGGACGCGGCCGTTACGACGAAGCGCTGGCCAATTACCGGAACATGCTCTCGCTGGCGCAGCGGCTCGTGCAGATCGAACCCGGCAATCGCAGATGGGGTTCACAAGCCGGTCTCGGACATAACAATCTCGCCAAGATGAGTCTCGTGCGCGGAGATCTCGCGACGACGCTCGACGAATATCGCGCTGATGTCGAGATCGAGAGTGCTCTCTCGCGCGGCGACCCACAGGACAACGATCAGGCAGAGAAGGTCGTGCTGTCGCGCGCCGCGCTCGCTCGCACGCTCGTACTGACCGGCGAGGTCGACGAGGGAGTCGTGGAGCTTCGCAAAGCGCTCGACGAAGTCGCGCGTCTTCTCACGGTCGACGCGGCCAACGCGTCGTTCGTCGAAGACGATGGACTTTATTCGGTGCAGCTTTCGCGCGCGCTGCGCGCGAGCGGAGACATCGCCGGCGCCGCCAAGGCCGCAGCGCGAGGGCTCGATATTTTCTCGCGCTTGACTCGAAAGGATCCAGCCAATGCCGGTTGGCAGCGCGCCTTGGCGAGTGCCTACCTCGAACAGGGGGAACTTGCGCGTGCTGGCGGGAAAAACGATCTGGCGCGCGAACACGCGACGCGTGCGCTCGCAATACTCGAGCCGCAACTCGCGAAGCGATCCGGCGATCGCGACACCGTGCTGGCGACGCTCGGCGCACGCGCGCTGCTCGCATCCGTGACAGACGATCCCAATAATGCGTCGGGTCTGCTCGGTCAGATCCTTCAGACAGCCGACGCGCAGACGTCGGGCCGCGGCGATCCACGTCTGATGGCGTTGCAGATTGATGCCTTGTTGGCCCTCGGCCGAGTCGGTGACGCCAAGGCGATGCTGCCCGCGGTTTGGGCGAGCGGTTTTCGCGAACCACTGTTCATTGCGCGCGCAGGTTCACACGGACTCGTCGTGAGAGCGGCCGGCGCCCAACCTGCGGCGCGTTAAACCCCACTTCGGCGTCCAGCAGGCGTAGGCTAGGCACCCTGACGGGCTCGCGGCGTTCCGTCGGCATGGGTTCCCAGTCGCGATCTCGGGGGTGTGCAATGAACATGTCAGGGCCAGACGACGACGAAAACATTGATGACGGCCAGGATTCCGGCGCGACCGATCAGCCGGAAGAGAGCAGTGAGCCGTCGCAACCGGCGCAGATGAGCGGACGTTCGGCATCGAACGACAACATCGTCAACAAGTAGAGCGCTTTCGTCCGTACTCGCGAACGATGCAGGAATCCGCGCGCGGCGATGGATCTCGTCGCGCGCGGAGCCATGAAACCGTCTCCGCGCGCCCACTACCCGCGCCAATCCATCATTCGCTTCGGATGGTCAGCTCGAAGACGGGCACGGTGACACGGGCGTAGTAGATGGGACTGCCGGGTCGGCGGCGGATGTTCGTCTGCTGGCTCACAAGGGGTTCCCGTAGCAGGAGGATGTCTGCTACGGGCGTAGCTTTTAGCTACTTAACCCCTGTTTTTCAAGCGCTTTCAGCAGGTTAATGGTGGAGGCGGCGGGAATTGAACCCGCGTCCGAAGGCGTTACGTCCCCGGCGCTACATGCTTAGCGCACCGTTTTAGTCTCGTCCCGCGGCAACACGGTGTGCGAAGCGCACCGAAGGACCAGTCTGTTTTGTGTTAACCACCGGCCGACAGACGGCAACCGACAGCGATCCCGTGATAGTGACCCTACATCCACGAGCACAGGCACAAGTGGGTTCGGGGCTTAAGCCTTAAGCGGCTAGAGCGTAGACGTCGTTGTTGGCGTCTGAGTTTTTTGCCACCGGATTAACGAGGAAGATGACGCCCTCGGCATGCTCCAGGCGATTTCACGGCCCCCGTCGAAACCGATCGCCCCCGGGGACAGGTTCATGGTGGCGGCAGGGGGGCGGGAAATCAAGCTCGGCCTGCTAGCATCGATGTTTGCCGCACGGGTTCATGATCGCGAAAATCAAAAGCGGCCGAGCTTGGCCACACTCTTCAAATTTTCTTTTCTATCCTCTTTTTATCTCCGACCATGGGAAACATCGTCTGGCTGGCGTCGTATCCGAAGTCGGGCAACACCTGGATACGCGCATTTCTCGCCAATCTGATCGCGAACCGCAGCGACCCGGTACCGCTCAACGATCTGCCGCACTATTGCGAGGACGAAGCGCGGCCGGAACTCTTCACTACCGTCGCTGGCCGACCGAGCACCAAGCTCGACATCGACGAGATCATCGCGCTGCGGCCTCGGGTCCACGCGCTGATCGCGGCCAACTCGCGCGGCACGCGTTTCGTGAAAACGCACAACTATGCGGGCACGCTGCGCGGGCATCCGCTGCACAATCCTGACGTCGCGGCCGGCGCAATCTATGTCGTGCGCAATCCGCTCGACGTCGTAGTCAGCATGACGCACCACTTCGGCCTTTCGCTCGACGAGGCGATCGAGCGGCTCGGCAACGAGCAGGTGGCGACGGCAAACGATGAATTGTTCGTGACGCAGGTCGTCAGCTCCTGGTCGGTGCACGTCAAGAGCTGGGCGGATCTCGCCAGCGAGCGCGTTCTGGTGCTGCGCTACGAGGACTTGATGGAAAAACCGGGCAAGCACTTTGCCAAGGTCGCGCGCATGGTCGGCATCGGTCAGGATCGCGCGCGCATCGATCGGGCGGTAAAGCATTCGGCATTCCAGAGCCTCTCTTCGATGGAGAAGAAGCACGGCTTCGTCGAGGCTTCGGACAAGACCATGCGATTCTTCCGTCAAGGCAGGATGAATCAGTGGCGCGAGGTGCTGGATCGTGCGCAGGCGATGCGCGTCGTGGACACGCATCGCGAGCAGATGGCGCGTTTCGGCTACGTGCCCGCGGGCTATTGAGGATCGCGAGCCGGGTCTTGCCATGCTTGCTACAATCGAACTCTCCTCTGCGAATCGCTCATGTCGTATCAAGCTCTCGCGCGTAAATGGCGTCCGCGCCGCTTTTCCGAACTGGTCGGACAGGAGCACGTCGTGCGCGCGCTGGCGCATGCGCTCGATTCGGGCCGGCTCCATCACGCGTTCCTCTTCACCGGCACGCGCGGCGTCGGCAAGACGACCATCGCGCGGATCTTCGCCAAGTCGCTGAACTGCGAGAAAGGCCCGACCTCGAACCCGTGCGGCGAGTGCGGCCCGTGCCGCGAGATCGACGCCGGTCGCTTCATCGATCTGCTCGAGATCGACGCGGCGAGCAATACCGGCATCGACAACGTTCGCGAGCTGATCGACAACGCGCAATACGCGCCGACGCGCGGCCGCTACAAGGTCTATCTGATCGACGAAGTGCACATGCTGTCGAAGAGCGCGTTCAACGCGCTTTTGAAGACGCTCGAGGAACCGCCGCCGCACGTCAAGTTCCTGCTCGCCACCACCGACCCGCAGAAATTGCCGGTCACCGTGCTCTCGCGTTGCATCAAGTTCAATTTGAAGCGGCTCACGCCCGAGCAGATCGGCGGCCAGCTGCAGCAGATACTGCGTGCGGAAGGCATCGCATTCGATGACGAAAGCGTCGAAGTGCTCGCGCGCGCCGCAGATGGCTCGCTGCGCGATGGGCTCTCGCTGCTGGATCAGGCGATCGCGCACGGTGGCGGCAAGATTTCGGCGACCGACGTACACGCGATGCTCGGCACCGTCGAACGCGCCAAGGTGCGCGCGTTGCTGGACATCCTCGCCGTGGGCGATGCGGCCGCGTTGCTCGCCGAGATCGAACGCATCGCCAGTTTCGCCCCTGATTTCGCACAGGTGCTCGACGAGCTCGGCAGCCTACTGCACCGAATCCAGCTGTTGCAGCTCATTCCCGGCGCGATCGGCGAGGACGATGCCGCGTTGCTCGGACTCGCGGGCCGGTTGAAGGCCGAGGATGTGCAGCTCTGGTATCAGATGGCGCTCATCGGCCGACGCGATCTCGCGCTGGCGCCGACGCCGCGTGTCGGCTTCGAGATGACGCTGTTGCGCATGCTCGCATTCGTGCCCGCGGGAGCGGAAGCGGTCGCGGTTCGCTCGACAGGGCCTTCTGCGTCGACAAGATCGCCGACCACACCCGTCGAACCAACGCGGGCGCGTGTCGCTTCGGCGCCCGCCGTCGCGAAGACACCGCACGCGGCGACTGAAACGGTAACGCGTGCCAGCCCGCCGGCCGGCACCTCGCGCAGCGGCGTTGCAACGAGCACGCCGGCCGCGGCGTCGAGTAACGGCGTTGCGCCGAGCACGAACGAGTGGGATGCATTGATCCGTCGCGCGGAGCTCGGCGGTCCGCTTGGGCAGTTTGCGCGTCAGACGACGTTGGTCGCGATCGACGGAACGCTTGTGCGGCTCGCGATCAAGCCCGCGCACGAACATCTCGCGGCGCCGCCGGTCGTCATGCAGCTCGAACAGAAGCTCGGCGCCGTGCTCGGCGGCAAGGTGAAGGTCAAGTTCGAACGCGACAATGGCAACGCGGAAAGTCCCGCCGATCAACACGCGCGCAACGAAACCGCGCGCCGGCAAGCGGCGGAGGACGCATTGCGCGGCGATCCGGTCGTGCAATCGCTGATCGAGACGTTCGACGCGCGCGTCGTCGCCGGAAGCGTGCGGCCGGCGGATGCCGATCCACATTGACTCGATCTGAGAAACGAAGGTTGCTCAGGAACGAAGTGCGACATCCGCGCGCCGGCTTCCGTCAAGAAGATCCGATCCATCGCAATTGAATGCTCGAAAAACCATGGGAACAACACGATGAAAGGTCCACTCGCCGGATTGATGCAGCAGGCGCAGCGTATGCAGGATGAGATGAAGCGCGCGCAGGACGACATCGCAGGCACCGAAGTCACCGGTCAGGCGGGCGGCGGCATGGTCAGCGTCGTCATGAGCGGACGCCACGAAGTGCGCCGCGTGACCATCGACCGCAAGGTGCTCGCCGAGGATCCGGAAATGGCCGAGGATCTCATCGCGGCGGCGTTCAATGACGCAGTCAACAAAGTTGCCGCCTTGACGCAGGAAAAACTCGGCGGTCTTGCATCCGGCATGAACCTGCCGCCCGGATTCAAGTTGCCGTTTTGATGAAGCCGGGATTCGGCATCCGAAATTCGGGATTGGAAAAATAGCGCCGACATATCCAAATTCCCAATTCCCAATTCCGAATCCAGAATACTGGCTCTAACTCATGTCCACCGGCTCCCCACTTCTCGCCGACCTCATCGACGCATTGCGCTGCCTTCCCGGCGTGGGCGCGAAAAGCGCGCAGCGCATGGCGTTCCATGTGCTCGAGCGCGATCGCGCCGGTGCGCAGCGGCTCGCCGAAAAACTCGCCGCGGCCGTCGTGCGCATCGGCAACTGCGCACGCTGCAGGACATTCAGCGAGGAAGCGATCTGTGCGCTGTGCGCCAGCGGCGCGCGCGACCAGAGTCTCTTGTGCATCGTCGAGACGCCGGTCGATCAGCTCGCCATCGAGCAGGCGACCGGCTACCGCGGCCGCTATTTCGTGCTGCTCGGACGTCTTTCGCCGCTCGATGGCCTCGGTCCGAAGGAACTCGGCCTCGATGCGCTCGCGCAACGACTCGCCGAAGGCGAAGTGCAGGAGCTCATCATCGCAACCAATCCCACCGTCGAAGGCGAGGCGACCGCGCACATGCTCGCGCAGATCGCGCGCGCCGCCGGTGTGCGCGCGAGCCGGCTTGCGCACGGCGTGCCGATCGGCGGCGAGCTCGAATACATCGATCGCGGTACGCTCGCGCATGCGTTCGGCGGCAGGCAGCCGCTGTAGCGGAATGGGGAATGCGGAATCGAGAGATGCTCCGTAGCCATCGAAGAGTTTGTGCGGCAACCAACATGTTGTAGCCTTCCCGATTCCCGATTCCCGATTCCCGATTCCCGATTCCCGATTCCCGATACCCGATACCCGATACCCGATACCCGATACCCGATACCCGATGGCCGACACTCTGTTCGCAAAGATCGTGCGCCGAGAAATTCCGGCCGACATCGTCTACGAAGACGATGACATCCTCGCGTTCCGCGACGTCAATCCGCAGGCGCCGGTGCACGTGCTTTTCATTCCGAAGACGCCGATCGCGACGCTCGACGATCTGACCGACGGCGATGCGCTGGCGGTCGGCAAGCTCGTGCTCGCGGCAAGCCGCTACGCAAAGGCGCAAGGTTTTGCCGCGAAGGGCTATCGCTGCGTGATCAACTGCAACAGCGAAGGCGGGCAGACGGTGTTCCATCTGCATCTGCACCTTCTTGCCGGTCGGCAGATGCACTGGCCGCCTGGATGACGTGAAGCGCCACGGCTAGCCGTCCATCAGAGCAATGCGGGCTCCCGAAGTCGTGGGCCTCAACCAGACTTCGGCGGCGGTGGCGGGGGCGGGTGGTGCGGGTGGTCCACTATGAACGTCGGTGCCCAGAACCCGCCCCAATACGGACCATAGCCCCACCACGGTCCGCCCCAAGGATCGTAATAGGGCGACCGCAAGTAGAGCGACCGCTTCGGCCACAGATAGATCGCGTCGGCGGCGACGCGTGGATAGGTGTAATCGAAGTCGCCGACCTTCGCACGTTCGCTGCCGTTCAGTTGGCCGACGATGGTGATGTCGCGGCCCTGCTTGAATTCCTCCGGATCGTAGAAGCCGGCACGGCAGGCGAGGAAGCGTCCCAGGCTCGGGTCACTCGAAAGCGGACGCGCCGTCGCATCGAGCTCGCGCGCGAGAATCTCGAAACAGGTCCGGTCCGCGCGGGGATCGACGTTGATGATTTCGCCGCCCCACCGCACAGCGCCGCTCGGGTTGCCGCTCGCGGCCGCATCGTGCGGCGTCACCGGCGCAAACTGCCCTTGCAGCGGCGCCGGCACGGTGGCGCATGCGCCGATCGCCGCAGTGAAAATGACCAGGACGGCGAACTTCGCCGGCCGTTTGTCGGGACCGAAGTTACGAATACGTGCAGACATCGGAAGATCCTGCATGATCAGATGTGTCCCCAGTGTAAGACGTTCGACACGATGTCAACGTTGCACGCCGGCCACCGATGACAATCCGAGTCGACCGGGAACGCGAAAATTCCTGACCGTCCGTGTAAAGACGCGTACCTGTTCAGGCAACGGCTCCATCGCCCCGTAGCGGAGCGCCACGTAGTCTTGCACGAGAGCGGTCAGCGCCGCGGCCGAAGCCGGGAATGCGGCGCGTGCGCGGGCCAAAAGGTCCAGCGGTCCCTCATTGGGCTGACGCGCGACGCCGGCGCGGGCGAGCCGGCGACCGAGCATCGTCCATGCCCGATCGAGCGGGTCCGAGCGCAGCGAGATCGTGTCGCGCATCGCCCAGATCGTCGCCACCAGCAGAATCAGACCGAGCACCACCGACAACGCGAGCAAGAGATCGCCCTGGTTCGCCTCGGCGACACCGAACGAGGTCAGGAGTCCCTTCTGGCGCAGCGCGTCGAAATGGATGATCGCCTGCGTCCAGAGTCCGTTGATGACGTCGAAGCGATTGCGTAGCGAGTGCAGCCAGGCGGCCTGGCTCCAAGCGGTGCTGTCGTTCGCCGCCGCCGCGCCGAGCTCGATGCGCGCGGGACTCACCGCGGCGGTCGGATCGACGCGGATCCAGCCGCGACCCGACATCCAGGCTTCCGCCCAGGCGTGCGCGTCGGAATTGCGCACCAGCAGATAGTTGCTCGCCGCGTTCCACCAGCCGCCCTGATAGCCGATCACCACGCGAGCGGGAATGCCGGCCGCGCGCATGAGCACGACGAATGCCGAGGCGTAATGCTCGCAGAATCCCTTGTGTGTCTCGAACAGGAAATCGTCGATCGAATCGCGGCCCAGCAGCGGCGGACTCAGCGTGTAGGTAAAACTGCGATGAAAGAGATCGAGCGCCGCGCGCACGATCGCATCGTCGTCGAGTCCTTCGGCGCGCCAGCTTTCGACCAGCGCGTGCGTGCGTGGATCGAAACCGTCCGGCAGCGCCAACGCGCGCGCGCGTTCGCGCGCGCTGAGGTTCACCGCCAGTGTGTAGTGCGAACTGGAGCGCACGCGATATTCGCGCGGCTCGGCGACCGGTTCGTCCGCGATCAGTTCGCGATCCGCGCTGAACCGCGCGCCCTGTGGCGGCACCATCGGCAGATCCAATGCGGGCAGCCAGCGCCGATCGGTCGGCTCCAACGCGATCGTGTAATCGATCGGCGCGCCGTCGCGCTGCGCGTCTTCGGGACGCAAGAAATCGCTGCGGTGACTGCGGCTCCACGTCGAACCATCGAAATTCCACAGTACGATCGAGCGGAAATAACGCTGCTGCGGCACTGGCGGCGGGTTGTCGAAGTGCACGCGGAATGCCGGCGAATCGTCGATCAGGAGATCGGTCAACGCGCCCGGCTCCATGTGGTCATCGAGGCCGGTGTGCCCTTCGCTGCTGCGGTCTTGCGCGCCCCAAAGCGGCGTGGCGAGACGCGGAATCAACGTGAAACCTGCCGCGGCGAGCGGCAAACCGCAGGCGAGCAGAAGCGCACCGAGCGTGAGCTCCGCGCGTAAAGGATGTTCCTTATCCGCAGGGGCAGGCTGCAGCGAAACCAGCGCGGCGAGCAGGACGACCAGGGCGAGCGAAACCGCGACCGTGAACCACAGCGTCTGCACGAACAGCAACGCGCTCATCAGCACGAAGGCGGCGAAGCCCAGGGCGACACGTGCGTCGCGTGCGCGTTCGGTTTCGAGCAGCTTCAAGGTGAGCAGGCCGCACGCGAGCACGCTGCCGGGCTCGCGGCCGAACAGCGTTCCGTATTGCGTCACGACGGCAACCAGAAGCAATCCCGCAGCGGGGATGCGGATCCAGACCGGCACTTTCGCCGCACCCTGCCGACGCGTCGCGAGGCGCCAGACGAGAATCGCGGGCGATGCGATGCAAAGCCAGATCGGCAGATGCGGCGCGTGCGCGGCGATGGCCGCGGTGATCGCGATCGCGACGAGCTCGAACGAATGCTGGCCGATCTTCTCACGCATGCGCCGGCTCGAGCAGCGCGAGAGCGCGCAGACAGACCTGCCGTTGCGATGCGCCAACGCCGGGGCCCAACGTGCCGTCCGGCAGGCGCAACACATAATCGCGCTGCGCCGACTCGGCGATCAGCACCCACGCGGTGAGACGCCGGATGCGCGCTTCGTGATCGAGACCGGAAATCCGCGCGTAATCGAAGACGAGCGCATCGCTGCTGCGATATTCCGCATCGCGCACCAATAATGTGTCGTGCCGCGCGGATGCCTTCCACGCGATCAGGCGCGGCGGATCGGTGACGCGGTAGTCGCGCAGTCCCGCGTGATCTTCGCCCGCGCCCGCGCGCGCCAGCACGTCCTCGCGTCCATCGCCGGCGGGCAGCGGCGGCGGCGGTGTCTCGATCGCGGGATAGACCAGGAATTCGCTGTCGGGATTGAGCCAGCTCCAGATATGGAAAAGGCCGAGCGGATAGTCGGTCGAGACCCGGATCCGTCCGACGCGCAGCCATCCTCGCTGCATAGTCGCGACAGTCACGGCGACATCGCTTTCAACGCCGGCGTGCAGCGCAAACGCGGTTTCGACATCGTTCCTTTCGACATCAGCGCAGCGCAAACGCAGACTCGGTCGCGTGCGCGCCGCGGGCGCAAGACGAAGACGCAGCGCTAACGGTGCACCCGCGTGACACTCATCGGCGCTCGTCCGGATCAACGCGAGGCCGTTCATAACGCGAAAACCGACAAAGAGGCTCGCACCACCGGCGGCACCGAAAAGACAGGTCAGAAGCAACGCAGGATTGTTCGCGTAATTGAGCGAACCGATCAGCATGACGAACAGCAGCAGACCGAACGCCATGCCGAAGCCGGTCGGCAGTACATAAATGCGGCGGCGATCGAGACGGATCGGCAGTGGCTCGGGCCGGCGCAGTCGCGTCAGCGCAGGCAGCCGTTTTTCCGCGTAGGCCAACGCGCGGATGCGCAGATCGGCGATCGTCGCGGCCATTGCTTCAGCGTACCGGCGTCGTCTCGATGAGTTGCAACGCCAGCTTGTCGCGATCGCGCTGCGCACTGACACCCGGCGTCAGGCGATGGCCGGTGACGAACGGGAATACCGCCTGCACGTCTTCGGGCACGCAGTGCGGACGGCCCGCGAGCAACGCATGCGCGCGCGCCGCCGCGAGCAGCGCGAGGCCCGCGCGCGGCGAGAGTCCGATGCGGATTTCCGCATGCTGGCGGCTCGCGGCGAGCAACGCTTGCACATATTCGACCAGCGCCGGACTCGCCAGCACCGCGGCGCACGCGTGTCGCAGCTCCATGATCTGTTCGGGAACGAGGCACGGCGTCAGAGTGCCGAGCAGGCTCTTGCGATCGACCGAGCCGAGCATCGCGCGTTCGGCGTCGCGATCCGGATAGCCCATGCTCATGCGCAGCATGAAACGGTCGAGCTGCGAATCGGGCAGCGGATAGGTGCCGGCGAAATCCATCGGGTTCTGCGTCGCAACGACGAAGAACGGCGGCGCGAGCCGATGCGTGATGCCGTCGACCGTGACCTGTTCTTCGGCCATCGCTTCGAGCAGTGCGCTTTGCGTCTTCGGCATCGCGCGATTGATCTCGTCGGCGAGCAGCAACTGCGTGAACAGCGGACCCGGATGGAACTTGAAACGCGCCGCCTCGCGTTCGTAGATGCCGACGCCGATGATGTCCGACGGCAGCAGATCCGAGGTGAATTGCACGCGTTGGAAATTGAGTCCGAGCGTCGCCGCGAGCGCGTGCGCGAGCGTCGTCTTGCCGACGCCGGGCAAGTCCTCGATCAACAGGTGGCCGCCGGCGAGCAGGCAGACGAACGCGAGACGGACTTCGCGCCGCTTGCCGAGCACGACGGTATTGACCTGCGCGATCGCGCGCGCGAGCGAATCGCGCAACTCGGTCGGCAGGGTGGAGGAAGACGCTTCGATCATGGACACTCCCGACACGATGACGGTGGCGCTGGTTCCATTGCGCACGTCGCGGAAGTGTATGCCTCATGCTCGACGGCCGACCGCGACGTTGCCGCGTTTGTGCCCGCGACGTCCGTGAACGGGCATTTTCCGGCGACGGGCTGCTAAGGCAGCGTGAATCCGGCGGCTCTGAGGAGTCGAGCGAGTGCGATCAGGGGCAGCCCGATCAGCGCGGTCGGATCAGTCGTTTCGATGCGTTCGAACAACGCGATGCCGAGTCTCTCGGCCTTGAAGCCGCCGGCGCAATCCAGCGGATGGTCGCGATCGACGTAGCGGGCGATTTCGTCGTCGGTCAGGACACGGAACACGGCGCGCGTGTGGTCGATCGCGGAATGGGTGACCGGCGGAGTCGACCGCACGTCGGCGACACAGATCGCGGTATGGAACACGACCGTTCGTCCCGAGCTCGCCGCGAGTTGCGTGCGCGCCGCTTCAGCGCTGCCGGGCTTGCCGATCGCACGGCCGTCGAGCTCCGCGACCTGATCGCTGCCGATCACCAGCGAACGCGGGCAGTCCGCTGCAACCGCGAGCGCCTTGGCCTTCGCGAGCCGTGCCGCGAGTTCGCCCGGATTCTCGCCGGCAAGCGGCATTTCGTCGACGTGGGGAGCGACCACGCGGAAATCGGGCACCAGGCGCGCCAGCAGTTCGCGCCGGTAGCGCGAGGTCGATGCGAGGACGATATCGGCGCTGCCCGCCGTCGTCATGAGTGCGCGTCGGCGGACCGCACGGCCTGCGTTGCGCGCGCCGCCTCGAGCTCGGCGCGGACTTCGGCGAGGCGTTCGAGTTGGGTTACGAGCGCCGCCTTCGCCCCAGCGAGCGCCTTGTGGGCCGATTGGAGCTCGGCGGTCGTCGCCGTCTCCGCGTGCTCCTTGAGCCAGAGCCGATGCGACAAGAGATCGCGCAAGGCGGCCTGCACCTGCGGCTCGGCCACCAGCGTGGCGCGGGCGGACAATTGCGCGGAAGGCGGCAGCGTCGCCACCAGGGCCGGAATCTCGCGCAGGCGCGTGCGGCATTCGTACAGCTCACGCTCCAGCGCGTCGGCCTCGTCCATGACCTCGACGAGAAGCCGCGGCCGGCGCCGCAATCGGCGTTCGCGCAGCCAAAGGACGCCGACGAGCAGCGTCGCGACGGCTGCGATTGCGATCAGATAGATCAAGGTCTTGACCTCCAGGCGGCTAGTCTGCCGCGCCGTGGCCCTGCGCAGCAAACCGAGCCGTTCGCGTGGCCCGCTCGCGTGGAACGCGGTTGACAGGGAAGGGGTCAAAACCTACCATCGCGCGCCCATGTCAGTCGCCCTGCCCGAACGCGTGGAAGCGTCGCGCATGGTGCAAGCGCGACGCTCCTTCCAAGGTGAGTTGCCGCTCGCCTCGCTCCGCCGCTTGGGCGAAAGCCTGGCGACGGTCGACGGCGTGGCGCACTATGATCTCGAATTCGGTCGCGACGAGCTCGGCATCGCCTATCTCGCCGTGCGCGTCGAGGCGGCATTGCCGTTGACCTGCCAGCGCACGCTCGAGGTGTATGCAGAGCCGGTGCATGTGGATCAGCGGCTGGGTCTCATCGAGGATGAGAGCGAGGAAGCGGCGCTGCCGGCGGGGTACGAACCTTTATTGATCGCCGACGGCACAGTTGAACCTCGCCGACGTGATCGAGGACGAATTGATACTCGCCCTGCCGGTGGTGCCGCTCAAGCCGGGCGAGCCGCTGGAATGGCACGATGCGCCGGCTGGCGAAGCCGACGAGGAACCGGCCAGCCCGTTCGCGGCGCTGGCCAGGCTTAAGAAGATCTGAAATCAGGTTTTATGAAATCCGGTTTTATTGGAGTCCATCATGGCAGTCGCCAAGAGTCGCAAATCCCCCTCACGCCGCGGCATGCGCCGCGCTCACGACGCGCTGTCGGCCAAGCAGCTCGCCACCGATCCGACGTCCGGCGAGGTGCATCTGCGCCATCACGTCACCAAGGACGGCTACTATCGCGGCAAGAAAGTGATCGACACGAAGTCGCCGGTGCAGGACGAAGACTGAGCGTCCGGGTGCTGCGGCCGGATGATCCGATCCGTCCGGTTTCGAAAGCTTTCGATCGATATCTTCGGCGTCTTCGGCGCGCAACGTCGGCCTGCTGATCACGGGTCGGCCGCGGGCGGGGAGTGCATACCCTGATCTACTCACGCATCGCCGGCACCGGCAGCTATCTGCCGGAGAAGGTCGTCACCAACGCCGATCTGGAAAAGATCGTCGAAACCACCGACGAGTGGATCGCCTCGCGCACGGGCATCCGCGAGCGTCGGCGCGCGGCCGATGGCGAAACGACCGGTGACCTCGCGTTCTACGCGGCGACGCACGCGCTCGAAGCGGCCGGCATCAAGGCCAGCGAGATCGATTTGATCGTGCTCGGCACGACCACGCCAGATCTCATTTTCCCGTCGACCGCCTGCCTGCTGCAGCATCGCCTCGGCGCGAACGGCTGCGCAGCGTTCGACGTCAACGCCGCGTGTTCGGGTTTCCTCTACGCGCTCGGCGTAGCCGATCAGTTCGTGCGCGGCGGGCAATCGAAGAAGGCGCTCGTCGTCGGCTCCGAGACGCTGTCGCGCATGATCGACTGGACCGACCGCTCGACGTGCGTGCTGTTCGGTGATGGCGCCGGCGCGGTCGTGCTGGAAGCTTCGAGCGAGCCCGGCATCATCACGACCAAACTGCACGCCGACGGCGGCTACAAGCATCTGCTGTACAACCCGGTCGGCGTCTCGGCGGGTTTTCTCGATAACGAACCGAACCACGGCATCCGCGTCATGATGACCGGCAACGAAGTGTTCAAGGTAGCGGTCAAGACGCTCGATCGCATCGTCGGCGAAACGCTCGAAGCGGCGGGGATGCACGAATCGGACGTCGACTGGCTGATTCCGCATCAAGCCAACCTGCGCATCATCGAAGCGACCGCGCGGCGCCTCAAACTGTCGATGGATCGCGTCGTCGTCACCGTCGACCGCCACGGCAATACGTCGTCGGGATCGGTGCCGCTCGCGCTCGACGAAGCGGTGCGCTCGGGCAGGATCCAGCGCGGGCAGACGGTATTGCTCGAAGCGTTCGGCGGCGGCTTCACGTGGGCGTCGGCGTTGTTGAAGTATTGAAAAGCCGGGACTCGGGATTCGAGAATCGGGCGTGTCCTGATATCGAACAGGAGGTTTCGGCGTTCCGCGTCCTCCGGAGCTCGATCGCGTGATGTCCGAATCCCGAATCCCGAACCCCGAATCCCGGCATCTCGCTTTCGTCTTCCCCGGCCAGGGCTCGCAATCGATCGGCATGCTCGCCGAGTTGTCCGAGTTCCATGCCGTCATCCAGCAGACGTTCGCCGAAGCGTCCGATGGCGCCAGCGTCGATCTCTGGGCGCTTTCGCAGGGCGGGCCGGAGACGATGCTCAATCGCACCGAATACACGCAGCCCGTGCTGCTCGCTGCGGGCGTCGCGGTATGGCGCGCGTGGGTCGCGGCGGGTGGTCCACGGCCGGCGCACCTGGCGGGTCACAGCCTTGGCGAATATTCCGCGCTGGTCGCGGCCGGCACGTTGTCGTTGCGCGATGCGGCGCATCTCGTGCGCATCCGCGGCCAGGCGATGCAGGAAGCCGCGCCCGAAGGCGAAGGCGCGATGGCGGCCGTGCTCGGCGCCGAAGATGCGCTGGTCGAAGAGGTCTGCCGCGAGGCGTCGAGCGAGCATGTCGTCGTTCCGGCGAACTACAACTCGCCCGGCCAGATCGTGATCGGCGGCCATGCCGACGCGATCGACAAGGCGATCGCGCTATTGCTCGCGCGCGGCGCGCGCAAAGCAGTCAAGCTCGCGGTCAGCGTGCCCTCGCACACGCCGCTGATGCGCGAGGCGGCCAACCGTCTGGTCGAGGCGATGACCGCCTACCACTGGCGCGAGCCGACGATTCCGGTCGTACAGAACGTCGATGCCGCCGTGCATCGCGGCGTCGCCGCGATCAAGGATGCGCTCGCAAGACAACTCTACCTGCCGGTGCGCTGGACCGGCTGCGTCGCCGCGCTGGCGTCCGCCGGCACGACGCGCATCGCCGAGTGCGGTCCCGGCAAAGTGTTGAGCGGTCTCGTCAAGCGCATCGATAAGGCGATCGATGGCCGCGCGCTCGGCACGCCGCCCGAATTCAATGACGCGCTCGAAGCGTGGCGCGCGTAGTCGCATCAAGTCGCCTCTCCCGCTTGCGGGAGAGGTCGCGCCGCAGGCGCGGGTGAGGGAAGCTCGAGGCGCGCATACGTCATCTCGTGCATCCGGCGCGCGGTTCGTTCAAAAGGAGATTTCCGCCGCATGATCCATTGCGTGCCGCGAGGCGCACCTCCGTGGACGAGGGCGCTTTCCGTGTGTAACGTGCGCGCCCTCGGGCTCATGCGAAGGCGACATCGATGGATACGTTGCTGGCGGGAGAAATCGCCCTGGTTACCGGGGCGAGTCGCGGTATCGGTGCGGCCATTGCCGATGAGCTGACCGCGCTCGGCGCAAAAGTTGTCGGCACGGCGACGACCGATGCCGGTGCACAGGCCATCGGCGCAACGGCTCTCCGCGCAAGGTGGCGTGGGCCGCACGCTCAACGTCACCGACGGCGCGGCGGTCGAAGCGCTCATCGACGGCGTCGCCAAGGAATTCGGCGCGGTCACGATCCTGGTCAACAACGCCGGCATCACGCGCGATCAATTGCTGATGCGCATGAAAGATGAAGACTGGCAAGCGATCCTCGACACCAATCTGAGCTCGGTGTATCGCACCTCGAAAGCGGTCATGCGCGGCATGATGAAGGCGCGCAAGGGCCGCATCATCAATATCGCCTCGGTGATCGGCGTGACCGGCAACGCAGGACAATCGAACTATGCCGCGGCGAAGGCCGGCATCATCGCGTTCTCCAAGTCGCTGGCGCGCGAAATCGGCTCGCGCGGCATCACCGTCAATGTCGTCGCGCCGGGCTTCATCGACACCGACATGACGCGTGCGTTGCCGGAGGCGCAGCGCGACGCGCTGCTGACGCAGATTGCGCTCGGTCGGCTCGGCGCACCCGCCGATATCGCCAAGGCGGTCGCGTTCCTGGCATCGCCTGCCGCGGCCTACATCACCGGCGAAACGCTGCACGTCAACGGCGGCATGTACATGCCCTAGTCGCCGGCAGGCCCGAAATTCGCGCATCCGAGCCGCGCAATACAGTGCAAATTCGCCCAGAACGGTCGCTTATGGCGAGGCGTTGGCCGTTCCTCTACAATGCCGCCTCTTTTTGGGGCCCGGCGCCCGTTCCCGTGCGCCGCCAGCCGTTCGTATTCCCTTCGGGAGGTAACAAGGCAAATGAGCACTATCGAAGAACGCGTCAAGAAGATCGTCGTCGAGCAGCTTGGAGTGAAGGAAGACGAGGTCACGCCGAACGCGTCGTTCGTGGATGACCTGGGCGCGGACTCGCTGGACACCGTCGAGCTGGTCATGGCGCTCGAAGAAGAATTCGAGTGCGAGATTCCCGACGAGGAAGCCGAGAAGATCACCACCGTGCAGCAGGCGATCGACTACATCAAGGCCCACGTCAAGGCTTGAGTTTCTCCCGATCGACGGCAGTACACGAGCTGCGCCTTCGGGGCGCAGTTTGTTTTTGCGATGGTGTGTTTTTGCGATCATCCATGATCGCCAAGACGACGCGGGGTGCCCCGGCGGGTAAGGCATCTGCCCCGGAGTTCAGAAGCGGCCATCCATAGCCGCACTCCCCGACAAGAGCACTACGATCCTACGATCGCTCCAATTCAAGAAGTGAGCACATGAGCAAGCGACGCGTCGTCGTCACCGGTCTTGGCATCATCAGTCCCGTCGGCAACGACGTGGCCACTGCATGGGCGAACGTCATCGCGGGCAAGAGCGGCATTGGTCCGATCACGCATTTCGACGCCAGCACGTTTCCGACGCGCATCGCCGGCGAAGTGCGTGATTTCGATCCGACGCAATATGTCGCGGCGAAAGACGTCAAGAAGATGGACCCGTTCATCCATTACGGCATCGCCGCCTCGATCGAGGCGCTCGCCGATGCGGGCCTGAAGCCGCACGAGCACGACGAAGAACGCATCGGTGTCGCGGTCGGCGCCGGCATCGGCGGCATCGGCACGATCGAAAAGACCGCGATCACGTATCACGAGAGCGGCCAGCGCAAGATCTCGCCGTTTTTCGTGCCGAGCTCGATCGTGAACATGGCGTCGGGCAATCTCTCGATCATGCTCGGCCTCAAGGGCCCGAACATCGCCTGCGTAACCGCGTGCACGACGGCGACGCACAACATCGGCCTCGCCATGCGCATGATCCAGTACGGTGATGCCGACGTCATGATCGCCGGCGGCGCCGAATACTCGACCGTCGGCACCGCGGTCGGCGGCTTCTGCTCCGCGCGCGCGATGTCCACGCGCAACGACGAGCCGACCAAAGCGAGCCGCCCCTGGGACCGCGACCGCGACGGCTTCGTGCTCTCCGAAGGCGCCGGCGTGCTTGTCATCGAAGACTACGAGCATGCGAAAGCGCGCGGCGCACGCATCTATTGCGAGCTCGTCGGCTTCGGCATGAGCGGCGATGCTTTCCACATGACCTCGCCGCCCGAAGATGGCGACGGCGCCCGCCGCTCGATGGCCGCGGCGCTGGCCGATGCGAAGATCAACGGCGACGAAGTCGGCTACGTGAATGCGCATGCGACATCGACCGGCGTCGGCGACATCGCCGAAGTCAACGCGATCAAGAGCTGCTTCGGCGACTGCGCGAAGAAGCTGCCGGTGAGCTCGACCAAGTCGATGACCGGGCATCTGCTCGGCGCGGCCGGCGGCGTCGAGGCGATCTTCTCGATTCTCGCGATGCGCGACGGCGTGATTCCGCCGACGATCAATCTCGACAATCCAGGCGAAGGGTGCGATCTGGATTTCGTGCCGCACGTCGCGCGCG
This sequence comes from uncultured Gammaproteobacteria bacterium, assembly GCA_963834755.1. Lineage (GTDB taxonomy): Bacteria > Pseudomonadota > Gammaproteobacteria > Xanthomonadales > Rhodanobacteraceae > Dokdonella_A. The sequence continues at coordinate 133,244 of CAWICQ010000011.1, read as the reverse complement.
AGGCCAAGCTCGACGTGGCGCTGTCCAATTCGTTCGGCTTCGGCGGCACCAACGGCACGCTGGTATTCCGGCAGCTCTGATCAGCACAGCTCTGATCAGCACGGCTCCGATCAGCACGGCTCCGATCGGCGCGGATGTGGTCGGCGCGGATGTGGTCGGCGCGGATGTGATTATGGATTCGATCTCGACCGCTCGCGCATGAACGTACGCGTGCGCGAGTTACCGGGCCGGCGCGATCTGCTGGCGATCGCGGCGGCGCAACCGCATCGTTATCCGGCGTTGCTCGAAAGCGCCGTGCAAGGCTCGTCACGAGCGCGTTACGACATCCTGTTCGCGTTTTCCGGCCGCGAGCTGCGTCTGGATCGCGATGGCTGCGTGCGCGGCGCCAGCGGCAGAGTGCTCGGGATATCGTTTCTCGACGCGCTCGATGCCGCGTGGCGTGCGGAGCGTATGGATCGGTCCGAGCATCCGCTGCCGTTTCGCGGCGGCTGGCTGATCTATCTCGGTTACGAGCTCGCCGCGGAGATCGAACCGAAACTGCGACTACCCCAATCCGCGCCAACCGCCATGCCGATTGCGCTCGCGTTGCGCTGTCCCGCGGCGATCATCGTCGATCACGTGCGCGGATCGACTTGGCTCGTTGCCGAGGAAGGTCACGAGCATCGGCTCGATACGATGGCGGTCGATGCCGCGAGCGCGTCCGCGCCGGTGCGTACGTCGCGGATCGCGACTCGCGTGGACGAGGACGCACCTCGGAATTTCATCGAAAACATCGCCCGGGTGCACGAATATCTTCGCGCGGGCGACGTGTTTCAGGTCAATCTTTCGCGTGAGTGGCGCGTCCAGTGCGATGAGGAGCCGAGCCCCTCCGCCGTCCACGCTGCGCTGCGTGCCGCCAATCCCGCGCCGTTCGCGGGACTGATGCAACACCGCGGATGGGCCATCGCAAGCTCCTCCCCGGAGCGGCTGGTCGAAGTGCGCGGCGACCTCATACAGACGCGACCGATCGCGGGCACGCTTCCGCGCAGGTCGGACGACGACGAAGCCGCGCGCGTGCGCGAGCTGATCGGACATCCCAAGGAACGCGCCGAGCACGTGATGCTGATCGATCTCGAGCGCAACGATCTCGGTCGCGTCTGCCGGCCGGGCTCCGTGGAGGTCGACGAGCTGATGAGCGTCGAATCGTACGCACACGTGCACCACATCGTTTCGAACGTGCGCGGTCGATTGCGCGCCGATGCGACGCCCGGACAGGTCGTACGCGCCGTATTTCCCGGCGGAACGATAACGGGCTGCCCGAAAGTGCGGTGCATGGAGATCATCGCGCAGCTCGAAGGCGTTACGCGCGGCGCGTACACCGGTTCGCTCGGCTACCTCAATCGCGACGGCGATCTCGATCTCAACATTCTGATCCGCACGCTGACGATTGAAGGCGCGTCGATCCGTTTCCGCGCGGGCGCGGGCATCGTCGCGGATTCGGTGGCCGAACGCGAGCTCGACGAGACGCGCGCCAAGGCGCGGGGTTTGCTGCGCGCGCTTGGAATCGAGAGCTAATGCGCACGTCGTCGTTTGGTTGCGACGTGAAGTCGGGTTACCCTGCGAGTTCGGGCTCATCGGCCGCACCAAAGCGATACGTTCATGCAACCAGCTCGTCGTCCCCGCGAAAGCGGGGACCCAGCGCCTTGCCGTAAGGGTCTCTGGGTTCGCGCTTTCACCTGGACGACGGCGACAGTTCCATTGCCGAATCGAGTCTCCTGCGTGCGCACCCAGGGCGGCGGCGCGATGCTGCGTTTCCTCATTGCACTGATCTTGCTCGCGCTGCTCGGTGCGTCCGCATACGTCTGGTTCGACTATCGACGCTTCACCGATGCGCCGCTCACGATCGGAGGCGCGAACAGGACGATCGATGTCGCGCGCGGCTCGAACTATCGCAACATCGTCGATCAGCTGCGCGGCGCCGGCGTGACGCGCGCTTCGCCGTGGTACTGGCGCGCGCTCGGACGCGAGCTCGCTCTGGAAGGCCGCATCCACGCCGGCGAATATGCGCTGACGCCCGGCCTCACGCCGCGCGAGCTGCTGGGCAAGATGGTCGCTGGCGCGGTGCTCAAGCACCATTTCACGATTGTCGACGGCTGGACATTTCGACAGCTGCGCGTTGCGCTCGCTGCGGACGCCGGTCTTGCGCAGACGTTGCCCGGCATCGCGGACGAAGACATCGCGCATCGGCTCGAAATCGCACAGGCCAATCCGGAAGGCTGGTTTCTGCCGGAGACGTACGCGTGGATCAAGGGCGAATCCGATTTCGACGTGCTGAGCCGCGCGCACGCGGCGATGCAGAAGGCGATCGAACGTCTTTGGGAGGCGCGGGCGGCAGATGTGGCGCTCGATGCGCCGTACCAGGCGCTGATTCTCGCTTCGATCGTCGAGAAAGAGACCGGACGCCCGGAAGAGCGTCCGTTGATCGCGGGCGTTTTCATGCGCCGGCTCAAGTCCGGCATGCGTCTGCAGACCGATCCGACGGTGATTTACGGCATGGGCGAGAATTACCGCGGCAATATCCGCCGCGAGGACCTGGAGAGGGATACGCCGTACAACACGTACACGCGCGACGGCCTGCCGCCGACGCCGATAGCGTTGCCCGGCATGCCCGCGCTCGAGGCGACGCTGCATCCCGCGCCGGGCGACGCGCTGTATTTCGTCGCGCGCGGCGACGGCAGCCATGAGTTCTCGGCGACGCTGGAGGAACATAATCGCGCGGTCCAGAAGTTTCAGCTGCATCGGAAGCCATGAGCGGAAGCCTGATCACATTGGAAGGCGGCGAGGGCGCCGGCAAGAGCACGGCGCTGGATGTCGTGCGCGAACATCTGGAAAAACGCGGCATCGATGTCGTCGTCACGCGCGAACCCGGCGGCACGGTGCTCGGCGAAGCCGTGCGCGCGATCGTGCTCGATCCGGCGCGACGCGATCTCTGTGCCGAGAGCGAGTTGCTTCTGATGTTCGCCGCGCGCGCGCAACTCGTGCGCGAGTTGATCCGGCCCGCTCTCGCGGCGGGCCGCTGGGTCGTGTCGGATCGTTTCACCGATGCGAGCTATGCCTATCAGGGCGCCGGCCGCGGCCAGCCCGAGCAGCGCATCGCCGAGCTCGAATGCTGGGCGGCGACGCTGAAACCCGATCTGACCTTGTTGCTCGATCTGCCGAGCGCCGAAGGTCTCGCGCGCATCGGTGGGCGCGGCCAGGCCGATCGCATCGAGCTCGAAAGCTCCGACTTTTTCGAGCGCGTGCGTGCCGCCTATCGTGCGCGAGCGGCCGCGGAACCGGCGCGTTTTCGCATCATCGATGCCAGCCGGCCGATCGCCGAGGTGCGCGCCGCGACCGCCGCTGCGATCGATGCGTTTGTCAATTCGCGCAGGACGTCGTCGTGACGCTGCAACCGTGGCTTGCGCCCGTGTGGCACACGCTCGCCGACGCGTTGAGCAGCGGACGCGTGCATCACGCGATGCTGTTCGCAAGTCCGCGCGGATACGGCAAGCGGGCCTTGGCGGATGCGTTCGCGGCAGCGGCGCTTTGCACGCAACGCAGCGCTGGCGGACACGCGTGCGGCACGTGTCGAAGTTGTCTCTTGGTGGCCGCGGGCAGTCATCCGGATCTCGTGCGCGTTTCGTTGGAAGTGCGCGACGACGGCAAGACGCGCAGCGAGTTGACGGTCGATCAGCTGCGGGCGCTCGGTCATCGCCTCGCGCTGGCGAGTCAGTTCGGCGGATGGCAGATCGCGCTCATCGATCCCGCGGACGCGATGAATGCGAGCGCCGCGAACGCACTTTTGAAGACGCTCGAAGAACCCGCGACCGCGACCGTGATCATGCTGATTGCCGACGATCCGTCGCGCTTGCCGCCGACGATCCGCAGCCGCTGTCAGCGCATCGATATTCCGCTGCCCTCGCACGCGCAGGCGCTGGCCTGGCTGCGCGGGAAATCGGTCGACGCAGAGACCGCCGAGCGCACGCTGGAAGCGAGTCTCGGCAATCCCGGCCTCGCCGCGGACTGGATCGCCGACGGCACACTGGCTGTCCGGGCCGAATGCCTTGCCGATCTCAGCGCGCTTTCCGCCTCGAAGACGCCGCCGTCCGCCGTAGCCGAACGCTGGGCCGCCGATCGGCCTGAAGTGAGGCTGTGGCTGGCCGCCGTGCTGGCGCGCGAAGAGGCGCGCTTGATCGCCGGCGGCCGGCGCGGAGCGCTTGGCTTGACCGCGCGCACCGAAATCCCGAAGCTAGCCGCGTGGTTCGGTCGCGCGAACCGCGCACGTGGCCTGCTGTCGACGCCGTTGCGTGCGGAGCTGGTCTTGCTCGATCTTCTGCGCGGCTGGCCGGCGCGATCGACGGGAAGGGCGTGACTATGGCGACTCCAGCTTCGGGCAGCGCACCTCGGCAGGGCATCCTGTCGCTGGCGATCAAGGACAAGGGCGCGCTGTTCAATGCGTACATGCCGTTCGTCAAAGGCGGCGGCTTGTTCGTGCCCACCGCCAAGCGCTACAGCCTGGGCGACGAGGTCTTCATCCTGCTTTCGCTGATGGAAGAGAAGGATCGCCTGCCGGTCGCCGGCAAGGTCGTCTGGATCACGCCCGCCGGCGCGCAAGGCAATCGTACCGCGGGCATCGGCGTGCAGTTCAACGATTCGGCCGACGGCGAAGCGGCGCGCACGAAGATCGAATCGATCCTCGCCGGCATTCTTACGCAGGAACGGCCGACGCACACGATGTAGGCATTCAGATGTTCTTTCTCCCGCGAGCGGGAGACAAACCGGCAGGAAAGCTGATTTGCACGGCGGAGCCGCCGGAAGCGAGGTGCCGGGACATACCGAGTGCACGTGCCGGCAAGGGGATGAGGGAAACCCCTTCAGCCGCTGCGCCCCAACGCCGCACGCGCATGCTCCTTGATCGTCGCCAGCATCGCCGCAAGACCGTTCGAGCGCGTCGGCGAAAGATGCTTCGCGAGACCGATCGCGTCGATGAAGCGCGGCTCGGTCGCCAGGATTTCCTCGGCCGACCGCGCGGAATACACGCGCAGCAGCAGCGCTATCAGACCGGAAACGATCGCCGAATCGCTGATCGCTTCGAATTCGAGGCGCTTCGCGTCGCCCGACGGCACCAGCCAGACCAGCGACTGACAGCCGGTGACTTTGTTCGCCTCGGTTTTCAGCGCGTCCGGAAACGGCGGCAGTTTGCGGCCGAGATCGATCAGGTATTGATAACGCTCGGTCCAGTCGCCGAAGAACGCGAATTCGTCCGCGATGGCGGCTTGTGCCGCGTCGGCGGTCGGTGCGGTTTCAAGTCGTGCATTCATTGGGGTTCACGACTTTCCAGCGAGTGCCTTGCGCGCCGTCCTCGATCGCAATGCCTTTGGCCGCGAGCGCGTCGCGGATCCGATCGGCTTCGGCGAAATTGCGCGCCTTGCGTGCGGCATCGCGCTGGGCAACGAGATCGTCGATTTCGTGCGCATCGAGCGCCGGCGCGCCGGCGTCTCGCGACGGGCTTTCCGCGCTCGCGAGTCCTTGCTTGAACCACGATTCAGGATCCTGTTGCAGCAAACCCAGAAGCGCACCGGCACCGAGCAGCGATGCTTTGGCCGCCGTTCGTTGTTCGGTATTCGCGTCGCGTCGCGATGCGGTCGCGAGCCCGGCGATGAGCGCGAACGCCTCGGGCGTATTGAGATCGTTGAGCAGCGCCGCTTCGACTTCGGCCGGCGCACGCACGCTTGCGATGTCGACATCGACATCATCGAGGTCGCGCAGCGCACCGTACCAGCCGTCGAGCGTCGCGCGTGCCTGCGCGAGGGCCGCATCCGACCAGTCGAGCGGCTGGCGGTAATGCGCCTTCAGCAGCAGATAGCGCAGCACTTCGGGCGGGTGCTTTTGCAGGAGTTCGTGCAGCAGCATCACGTTGCCGAGCGACTTCGACATCTTGCGCCCATTGAACGTGAGCATCCCGTTGTGCAGCCAATAGCGCGCGAACAGGCGCCCGCCGTGCGCGCACGTGCTCTGTGCAATCTCGTTCTCGTGATGCGGAAACATCAGATCGTTGCCGCCGGCGTGGATGTCGAGGGTTTCGCCGAGGTGCGCTTCGGCCATCGCCGAGCACTCGATGTGCCAGCCGGGTCTACCGCGGCCCCACGGGCTGTCCCAGCCGGGAAGCTCCGGCGTCGACGGTTTCCACAGGACGAAGTCGGACGGATCCTTCTTGTATGGCGCGACTTCGATGCGCGCGCCATCGATCATCTCGTCGGTGGAACGGCCCGACAACTTTCCGTAATCCGGGTAGCTCGGCACGTCGAACAGCACGTGTCCGGCGGCTGCATAGGCATGCCCGCCAGCGATCAGGCGCTGGCACATCGCAATGATCTGCGGAATGTGCGCCGTGGCGTGCGGGCTGACGTCCGGCGGATCGACGCCGAGGCGGGACATGTCCTCGATGAACGCGGCGGTGAAACCCGCGGTGATGTTCTCGATCGGAACGCCGGCGACCTGGGCGGCGGCGTTGATCTTGTCGTCGACATCGGTGATGTTGCGAGCGTAGACGACGCCAGGGTAGAGGCGGCGCAACAGGCTGGCCAGCAGTCCGAAGACGACGTAGGGCCGGGCGTTGCCGATATGGACGTAGTTGTAAACGGTCGGTCCGCACACATACAGCGTCACCCGGCGAGGATCCTGGGGTACGAAATCCTCGATGCGGCGGGTCAGGCTGTTGTGCAGGCGAAGAGTCATCAGTTCGGCCGTGGTGCTCTGCAACAGCATAGCAGGCGGGCCCGCGGCGCCGCTCTTTCACGGTGGGTTTTCTTCAATGAATGGAAGGCCTTAGCCAAGGTTCAGCGATTCGATGTTTTAATTCCTAACACACAAGAAGTCCAATCAGAACACCAGCCGGGAAACACCGGCACGGCACTCGAAGACACACAGCACCAGAAGCGCGTCGCCCCGACGTGGAGAACAGCATGAAGTTGAAATTGGCACTCGTCTTTGCGGCTGTCCTGACCGCGGCGAGTGCGTCAGCGCAGGACCGTCGTTACGACGCCCCGCCTGCCGGCAATACCGCGACCGAAAACACCAAATACGCGTGGGCGGACGTCCTGCGTGTCGACCCGGTCTATGATCGAGTCCAGGCCAGCGCGCCGCGCGAGGAATGCCAGGACGTGCCGGTGGAGCGCCATGTCGACGGCGGCAACAACAATGCCGCCGGCACGGTGATCGGCGCGATTGTCGGCGGTGTGCTCGGCAGTACCGTCGGAAAAGGCGACGGGCGCAAGGCCGCAACGGTCGCCGGTGCGGTCGTCGGCGGCGCGGTGGGTCACAACGTCGCCAGCCAGGACGATAGCTACTACGCCGGTCCGGAGCGTCACTGCCGCATGGTGCAGGACGCGGCCGAAGAGCGTCGGATCATCGGCTACGACGTGCAATATCGCTATCGCGGCGATGTATACATGTCGCGTCTGGACTACGATCCGGGCGAACGCATGCGCGTGCGCGTAAGCATTGCGCCGGCGGATCAATAAGTCCCTCGTACCGCAGGCGCTGGCCCGTCGCGGGTCCTCCTCGAGTCGATGTCACGGCACAATTCCGCGACGCGTTGTTGCACTGCATCGAGTTTCCGGCTACCTTTCGGCTCAATGAAAAGCTGCAGCCTCTCGCCCGCGAACCTCTCCAGCGCCCGCATGGCCGCCGGCATGACCTCGCGCGCGCGCCGACCGGAGCCCTGTTTCCGCGCCGGGTAGGCTGTCGCACTCGTTTCATGTGTTTCGACGAAAACCCGGCCCACGCGCCGGGTTTTTTATTTGGATCGCGACGCCGAAACAATCGCGATCTCCGGTGGTGTCGCTGGAAAGAATAAGGAAGTCCGGATGTCCGCAAGGCATTTTCTCAATACGCAGGACTGGAGTCGCGCCGATCTCGACGCGCTGCTCGAACACGCCGCCGCGTTCAAGCGCAAGCGCATCGGCCGCGATCTCGCAGGCAAGTCGATTGCGTTGCTGTTCTTCAATGCGTCGATGCGGACGCGAACGAGTTTCGAGCTCGGCGCGTTCGAGCTCGGCGGTCACGCGATCGTGCTCGCGCCCGGCAAGGACGCCTGGCCGATCGAATTCGGCGGCGGAACGGTGATGGACGGCGACGAAGAGGAACATGTCGCCGAAGTCGCGCGCGTGCTGTCGCGTTACGTCGACCTGATCGGCGTGCGCGCGTTTCCGAAATTCCAGGACTGGTCGATCGATCGCCAGGACCGCGTGCTGAATGCGTTCGCGAAATACGCGACGGTACCGGTCATCAACATGGAAACAATCACGCATCCGTGCCAGGAGCTCGCGCATATCCTTGCGCTGAAGGAACACCTCGGCGATCTCAGGAAGCGCAAGTACGTGTTGACGTGGACATACCATCCGCGCCCGCTGAACACGGCCGTCGCCAACTCGGCGCTGATGATCGCGACGCGTTATGGAATGGATGTGACATTGCTCTGTCCGACAGCGGAATATGTGCTCGATCAGCGCTACATGGATTTCGCGCGGCGCAACGTCGCGGAAAACGGCGGCTCGCTGGCGATCAGCCACGATCCCGTGGATGCCTATCGTGGCGCGCAGGTCATCTATGCAAAGAGCTGGGGCGCGATTCCGTATTTCGGCCGTTGGGCCGATGAAAAGCCGATCCGCGATGCGCACCGGCACTTCATCGTCGACGAGACCAAGATGGCGCTGACTGACCACGCGTTGTTCAGCCATTGCCTGCCGTTGCGGCGCAACGTCAAGGCGACCGATGCGGTGATGGACTCGCCCGCGTGCATCGCCATCGACGAAGCCGAGAACCGCTTGCATGTGCAGAAGGCGGTGATGGCGGCGCTGGTGGGAAACAGCCGGGATTCGGCCATCGAGATTCGGGATTCGTAAGGGTCGCGATCGGGCATGTCTCAACTCATTCATGGAGCCTCAACCGCAATGTCATCGCACGCTGCCGCTTCCAATCCCGAATCTCGAGTGCCGAATCCCGGCGCCAGCGATATCGTGCTGGCCTTCTCCGGCGGTCTCGACACGAGTTTCTGCGTGCCTTATCTGCAGGAACGCGGCTATCGCGTGCACACGGTGTTCGCCGACACCGGCGGCGTATCCGACGAAGAACGCGCCTACATTGAGCAGCGCGCGCACGAGCTCGGGGTCGCCTCGCATCGCACGGTAGACGCGGCGCAGGCTATCTGGGACGGCTTCGTCAAGCCGCTGATCCAGGCCGGTGAGTTCTATCAAGGCCAATATCCGCTGCTGGTCTCCGATCGTTACGTGATCGTCGAAGCCTCGCTCGAACGCTGCGACGAGCTCGGCACGCGCTTTTTCGCGCATGGCTGCACCGGCATGGGTAACGATCAGGTGCGCTTCGATCTCGCCGTGAAAGCGCTCGGCGATTACGAGATCATCGCGCCGATCCGCGAGATCCAGAAAGAGCACACCGAAGTGCGCGCCTACGAGCAGAGCTATCTCGAAGCGCGCGGATTCGGCGTGCGCGGAAAAACGAAGCACTACACGATCAACGAAAACGTGCTCGGCGTGACGATCTCGGGCGGCGAGATCGATCGCTGGCAGGAACCTGGCGAGGGCGCGATCGGCTGGTGCGCTCCGCGTGCTGAGTGGCCCCAGGCACCGCTGCGCGTCGCCATCGAATTCGTCGATGGCGAAGCGATCGCGATCGACGATCGGCGCACGGCGGGCGGCGACATTCTCAAAGTTCTCAATCCGGCGTTCGCCCGGTATGGCGTCGGGCGCAATCTCTACACCGGTGACACGACGATCGGGCTCAAGGGTCGCATCGTGTTCGAAGCGCCGGGCCTCGCGGCGCTTTTCGTCGCGCATCGCGCGCTCGAGGAAGCCGTGCTTACCAAGCAGCAGAATCGATTCAAGCCGGAAGTCGGGCGCAAGTGGACGGAGCTCGTCTACGAGGGTTTCTATCACGACCCGCTGAAATACGACCTCCAAGCATTCCTCGCCTCGACGCAAAGCAAGGTGAATGGAACCGTTGTCGTCGAAACGTGCGGCGGGAGTGTTTATCCGATCTCGGTGAAATCGCCGCACATCCTGCAAACGGCGAAGGCGACTTATGCGCAGGCCGCGGACTGGGGCGTCGCCGAGGCCGAAGGATTCATCCGTCTGTATGGAATGAGCTCGACACTGTGGGCTGAGGTGAATCGGGGAACAGCGCGCGGTGAACCGAAATGACGTGACCGTTCTTCGCGCGCGTCGCGGCGACGAATCGATCACGCGCGAGCGGAATTCCGTACGCTTTTGCGAGCAAAAGCCGTATTAACTGACACAGAAAGCGGACGACACGCGAACAAACCCATGAACCTCCTCGATCAAACGCTCCGCCACCTGCGCGCGCTCGTCGCATTCGACACGCGCAATCCGCCGCGCGCGATCGACACGGAGGGTATTTTCGAGTACCTGCGGGCGAACCTTGGCGGGTTCGAATGCGAGACGGTCGACCACGGCGCCGGCGCGGTGAGCCTTCACGCTGTGCGCGGAAACCCGAGAATCTTGTTCAACGTCCATGTCGATACCGTCCCCGGTTCACCGCACTGGAGCGCCAGTCCGTTCGAATTGCGCATCGATGGCAAACGAGCCGTCGGGCTCGGCGCATGCGATATCAAAGGTGCCGCGGCCGCATTGTTGACCGCGGCCGCTGCGAGCGACGGCGATGCGGCTTTCCTATTTTCGTCGGACGAAGAAGCGAACGATGCTCGCTGCATCGCGACCTTCTTGCGCAAGTCACCGCGCGCGATCGCAGAAGACTCTGTGGTCATCGTCGCCGAACCGACACAGTGCGAAGCGGTGCTGGCACACCGCGGCATCAGCTCGGTGTTGATGCGATTCAGTGGACGCGCCGGCCACGCGTCGAGCAGCGACGCATCGACGGACAGCGCGCTGCATCAGGCGATTCGCTGGAGTGAGCGCGCGATGACGTTCGTCGAAGGCCAGTCGCACGCACGGTTTGGCGGTCTGACCGGGCTCCGATTCAACATCGGTCGCATCGAGGGCGGCATCAAGGCCAATGTGATCGCTCCGGCGGCGGAGCTGCGCTTCGGTTTCCGACCATTGCCTTCGATGGATAGCGACGTGCTGCTCGATCGATTTCGTGGATTCGCCGAACCGCCGGCCGCAGAGTTTGTCGAGACGTTCCGCGGGCCGTCGCTGCCGGCGGGCGAGGTTGCCGAAGCCGAATCGCGCCGTCTCTCCGCGCGCGATCTTGCCGATGCGCTCGGCATTCCGATCGGCAACGCGGTCGATTTCTGGACCGAAGCTTCGCTGTTTTCGCGGGCCGGCAATACCACGTTTGTATTCGGCCCGGGCGATATCGCCCAGGCGCACACGGCCGACGAATGGGTTGCGCTCGCCCAGCTTCAAAAATACGCAGAAACGATCACCCGATTGATCGCGGACGGACACGCATGAACGCCGACGCCCACATCCAGGTTCGCCAGACCATCGTGCGCCTGTTGTCGAGCATGGCGAGCTCGCGCGAAATCGATCAGTACCTGAAGCGCTTCGCGCAGCTCGATGCGAAGCGTTTCGCCGTCGTGAAGGTGGGTGGCGCGGTGTTGCGCGACGATCTCGAAGCGCTCACCTCGTCGCTTGCGTTTCTGCAGCAGGTTGGCTTGACGCCGATCGTCGTGCACGGCGCCGGACCGCAGCTCGATGAAGATCTCGCCGCCGCCGGCATCGAAAAGAGAACGGTCGATGGCCTGCGAGTGACTTCTCCGGAAACGCTCGCGATCGTGCGTCGCGTATTCCAGGCGCAGAACCTGAGCCTTGTCGAGGCGCTGCAGGAAGTCGACGCGCGCGCGACCTCGGTGGTTTCGGGTGTGTTCGAAGCGGAATTCATCGATCGCGATGCGCTCGGCCTGGTCGGCCGCGTCGCGAGTGTCAATCTCGCTCCGATCGAAGCAAGTCTTCGCGCCGGCTCGATCCCGGTGATCGCATCGCTCGGCGAGACGACGTCCGGCCAGATCGTGAACATCAATGCAGACTTCGCCGCGAACGAGCTCGTGCGTGTGTTGAAACCGTACAAGATTATTTTCCTGACCGGCACGGGCGGACTCCTGGACGGCAACGGCGGCATCATCGATTCGATCAATCTTTCGACCGAGTACGACGCGCTGATGGCGCAGCCTTGGCTGCACTCCGGCATGCGGCTCAAGATCGCGCAGATCAAGGATCTGTTGGACAAGTTGCCGTTGGCTTCGTCGGTGTCCATCACGCGGCCGGCGGAGCTCGCGAAAGAGCTCTTCACGCACAAGGGCTCCGGAACTCTGATCCGCCGCGGCGAACGCGTCGACGTGCATACGGACTGGAGCCGTCTCGATCTTTCGCGCATGCGCGAGCTGATCGAGGCGAGTTTTGGGCGGCGGCTCGCGGCGGATTATTTCGAGCGCACGCGCATTTATCGTGCGTATGTCAGCGAGAACTATCGCGCCGCGCTGATTCTGACGCACGAGGAAGGATTTCCGTATCTCGACAAGTTCGCGGTCGCGGACGATGCGCAAGGCGAGGGTCTCGGCCGCGCCGCATGGCAGGTCATGCGCGGCGAAAATTCGAAACTGTTCTGGCGTTCGCGCCATGACAATCTGATCAACCCGTTCTACAACGCCGAATCCGACGGCTGCTACAAACAGCCGACGTGGAAAGTGTACTGGTACGGCATCCATGAGTTCGCCGATATCGAGCGTTGCGTCGTGCATTGCCGCAATCGACCGCCGACGCTGGAAGATTCGATTGGCGAATCCGAAACAACGGGTGGGCCATTCTGATGCGCAAGACGCTCGGCATCGTCGGCGCACGCGGCCACACCGGGGCGGAACTGATCCGGCTCGTTGCGCGGCATCCGTCGCTCGACCTTGCGTTCGTGTCGTCGCGCGAGCTCGCGGGCGAGCGCGTTTGCGATCACGTCATCGAATTTTCCGGTGATCTCTGCTACGACAATCTGGATTCCGTTGCGGCGGGGAAGAAGAACGTCGACGCGATCGTTCTTGCGTTGCCGAACGGCAAAGCGGTGGAATACCTGCGAGCTGTCGAAGAAAAACATCCTCGAACGGTGCTCGTTGACTTGTCGGCCGACCATCGTTTCGATCGGGCGTGGTATTACGGACTGCCGGAGCTCACTCGTAGCACGTACGACGGCAATCCGAGGATCAGCAATCCGGGCTGTTATGCGACCGCGATGCAGCTCGCGATCGCTCCGCTCAAGGATAAGCTTGCTGCGCCGCCGTCGTGCTTCGGCGTGTCCGGCTATTCCGGAGCGGGCACGACGCCGTCGGATCGCAACGATCCGGAAAAACTTCGCGACAATCTGATGCCGTATGCGCTGACCGATCATGTGCACGAGCGCGAAGTCGCGCGTCATCTCGGCGTGCCGGTCGAATTCATGCCGCACGTCGCGCCGCATTTCCGCGGCATCACGATGACGGTGAATATCTGGTTGCAGCAGGCGATGTCGCGACGGGACATCGAAAGGCGCTATCGGGATTTTTACGCGGAAGAGCCGCTGGTGCGTGTCGTCGATGACGCGCCCTGGGTCAGCCGGATCGCGGGCAGGCATGATGTCGAGATCGGGGGGTTTTCGGTGGCTCCCGGCGGCAAGCGCGTAGTCGTCGTGGCAACGCTCGACAATCTGCTCAAGGGCGCCGCGACGCAGGCGATGCAGAATCTCAATCTCGCGCTCGGTTTCGACGAGTTGACGTCGATACCGTTTGCGCCGCGGTTTGAATCCACGAGCTGAGAGACGAGCGACATCCATGCGCCTTTCCCGCTATTTCCTGCCGGTTCTGAAAGAAACGCCCGCCGAGGCGCAGGTCGTCTCGCATCGGCTGATGCTGCGCGCGGGAATGATTCGCCAGGAAGCGGCGGGCATCTACGCGTGGCTGCCGCTCGGTTTGCGCGTGCTCAGGAACATCGAACGCATCGTTCGCGAGGAAATGGATCGTGCCGGCGCGATCGAGCTGCTGATGCCGACGCTGCAGCTCGCGGACCTCTGGCGCGAAAGCGGCCGCTACGATGCCTATGGACCTGAGATGCTGCGCATCCGCGATCGGCATGATCGAGAGCTGCTGTACGGACCCACCAACGAAGACATGATCACGGAGATTTTTCGCGCCAGCGTGCGCTCGTATCGCAGCCTGCCGATCAATCTCTATCACCTGCAATGGAAATTTCGCGACGAGCAGCGTCCGCGTTTCGGCGTGATGCGCGGGCGCGAGTTCCTGATGAAAGACGCGTATTCGTTTGACCTCGACGAGGCCGGCGCACGACGCGCGTACAACCGCATGTTCGTTGCGTATCTGCGCACGTTCGCGCGCATGGGGCTCAAGGCTATTCCGATGCGCGCGGAAACCGGACCGATCGGCGGCGATCTGTCGCACGAGTTCATCGTGCTCGCCGAGACCGGCGAGTCGGCGGTGTTCTGCGATCGACGCATGCTCGATCTGGCTGCGCCCGGCGATGACGTCGACTACGAAAGCGATCTCGCGCCGCTGATCGCGGAATGGACGAGCGGTTACGCCGCCACCGAGGACGTGCATGACGTTGCGCGTTTTGAGCGCGAAGTGGCCGTCGGCGATCGCGTTCACACGCGCGGCATCGAAGTCGGTCAGGTGTTCTATTTCGGCACCAAGTATTCGCTGCCGATGAAAGCACTGGTGACCGGACCCGACGGCGTCGAGCGACCGATCCACGGCGGCTCATACGGCATCGGCGTTTCGCGTCTGGTCGGCGCGATCATCGAAGCGAGCCACGATGAATCGGGCATCATCTGGCCTGACGCGGTTGCGCCGTTCAAGGTCGGCCTCGTGAATCTGAAACCGGGCGATGCGCCGACGGATTCCGCGTGCGAGAAGCTTTACGCCGATCTGCGAGCGGGCGGTGTCGAAGTGCTGTACGACGATACGGCCGAACGCGCCGGCGTCAAGTTCTCGACGATGGACCTGGTCGGCTTGCCGTGGCAACTGGTCGTGGGGCCTCGCGGTCTCGCCAGCGGAACCGTTGAGCTCAAGCGCCGCGCGACCGGCGAGCGCTTCGAGCTTGCACCCGGCGCGGTGCTGGCAAAACTCGGAGACGAACGGCGATGAGCGATCTCCTCTGGCAGAAGGAAGGCATCGCGGTCGACGCGCGCATCATGCGTTTTCTCGCCGCGGACGATGTCGTCCTCGATCGCGAGTTCTTTGCGCACGATATCGATGCGAGCAAGGTTCACGTTGAAGGCCTGGCTCGGATCGGCGTGATCGAGACCAGCGAAGCATCGGCGCTGATCCGTGAGCTCGACGCGCTGAAGGACGATTTTGCGAAAGGCCGCTTCACGCTCGACGAACGCTACGAGGATGGTCATTCGGCGATCGAAGCGCGTCTCATCGAGCGTCTCGGTGATACCGGCCGCAAGGTGCATACCGGGCGCAGCCGCAACGATCAGATTCTGGTGGCGACGCGGCTCTGGCTGAAGTCCCGGCTCGGCATGCTGTCGGCATTGTGTCGCGCGATTGCCGAAACATGTCTCGACCGCGCCGGCCGCGAAGCATGGCCGATGCCGGGCTACACGCACCTGCAACGTGCGGTGGTTTCGTCGACCGCACTCTGGTTCGCTGGATTTGCCGAGGCATTCATCGACAACGCGGCGCGCGCGCGCGACACCCTCGCCTGGATCGACGCCAATCCACTCGGTACCGCGGCCGGCTATGGCGTCAATATCGCGCTCGATCGCGAGCATGCGACCGCAGCGCTCGCGTTCGCGCGCATGCAGATCAATCCGGTCTATGCGCAGCTTTCGCGCGGGAAGTTCGAGATCGCTGCGCTCGATGCGCTGTGCTCCGCTGGGCTGGATATGCGTCGTCTCGCCTGGGATCTCTCGCTGTTCACCACGGCGGAATTCGGATTCGCGCGACTGCCGTCCGAGTACACGACCGGCAGTTCGATCATGCCGAACAAGCGCAATCCCGATGTCGTCGAGCTCATGCGCGCGACGTACGCGACTGTCTCCGCGGCGCGCGCGGAAGTCGAGCAGCTGCTATCCCTGCCATCGGGATACCAGCGCGATCTGCAATTCAGCAAAGGCGCGATCGTGCGCGGCTTCGCGCGCGGGCTCGCGGCGCTCGAATTGCTATCGGACCTGCTGGCGCGGATCGAATGGGATCCGGCGCGGATGCGCGCGGCGATCGAGCCTTCGATGTACGCGACCGATGCGGCGATCGAACAGGCGTTGAGCGGCGTGCCGTTCCGCGAAGCGTATCGCCGCGCCGCTGCGGACGCGCCGAACGTCGGCGAGCAGCGGACGCCGGAAGCGAGCCTCGCAGCGCGCGTATCGCCGGGTGCTGCCGCGGATCTTCGTCTGGATGTGCTGCGCGAACGTCTGGCTCGACTGCAGGCGTGACCGAGCCATGTCCGGTTCGTTCAGCGCGTGAGCCAGCCCTGAGCACGTGCCGTGCACAGCGCGTACGGAAAGATCCAGAACAGCGCGAACGCCGAGAAGAACGAGTAGCCGATTCCGTACACGAAGTCCCAGTGGCGCTCGCCGCGCAGGTAGTAGAGCATGTTGAACGACGACACCAGCAACAGGGCGCAGCAGAAACGCAGCAATATTTCGGGGTTGCTCGCGACGAGCGTCGATAGCAGAACGAGCGTCGCCCACGCGACCGGGTACCGCGAGTTGGTGATGGCCGCTTCGAGCAAGGCGATGGCGCGTGCCTTCGGCGGTCGGCGCCAGACGATCGTGCCGATGAAGCGCAGCTCCTCGCGCACATAGCTGCGATCCCAGCGCAGAAACATCTTGCACAGTCGGCGATACGTTGTCGGCACCAGCGTATGCACGACGCCGGCGCGCTGATAGACGCAGTCGTAGCCTTGGCCGAGGATGTCGTTGGTCATCGCGCGGTCTTCGCCGAACGTGCACGGCCGACCGAGGAAGCGCTGCCCGACCCAGCCGTCGAGCACCTTGCGCACGACCTCTGCGCGGTACGCTGCCAGGGCGCCCGGACAGCAGTACACCGTGCCATAGGTGCTTTGCACCGCGCGCAGGAAATCGAACGATAGCGCGAAGCGTACTTTCAGCATGCGCGGGATCATCCCTTCGCCGCGATTGAACACGCTGACCTTGCCGGCGACCGCGCCGACGCCCGGATTCTTGAATGGCCCGGCCATCGCGAGCAGCGTGCCCGCATCGATGACGCTGTCCGAATCGATGGTCACCATCACTTCACCGCGGCCGCGCCGGAAGCCGGCCTCGAGTGCCGCCCGCTTGCCGCGATTGCGTTCGAAGCGGAGCGGTGTCACGACGTCCGGATATCGACCGGCAACGCGCTCGATGTGTTGCCAGGTGTCGTCGACGCTGCCGTCATCGATGACGAAGACTTCGAGGCGATCGCGCGGGTAGCGCGCGTGCACGACGGACTCGATCGAGCGCGCAACCATTTCGCCCTCGTTGTAGGCCGGAATGATTACGGTGAGGCTGGGCGCGTCCTCCATCGTCGCGAGCGGCGGCGTGCGGTAGCGGAACCAGAGGAGCGTGCGCAGCAGCAGCATGAGCATGCCCATGCCGGCCCAAAGGATCGCCGGGCTGACGAGAAAGCGGCCCCACTGATGATGGCGGGCGGCGCTGACGACGCCATGGAAAATGTCGAACTGCCAGCTCAGAAAAAGTACGACGGCGAAGCCGAAAAGGATCAAGGCGCGATAGAAATGATCGCCCGGCAGATCGCGGTAGTCGTGAAACCGAATCGGGGACTCGGCGGCCGTGATCTCGGTCGTCATCATCGTGGGACTCGTCGGGGCACGAATGTTCGCGGCGTGCGCAACAACGTTGCATGAACAAAAAAGCGATTCGTTAACATTCGTAAGCCTGGCGAAAGGGCGTTCATGAGGGCGAACTATATTGCTGTCCCGCCGGCGAGCGGGCCGATCTGCGTTGCGGGTCAGCTGTTGGGCTCCGCCCACTCCGGCGCCGAAGTGGCTTTCGAAGTCAACGTGCCGAGCGACTACGCGATCGTGACTCCGAGCGGAAGTGCCGACGGTCTTCTCGATGGCGAGGTATTGACGGGTCCGCGTCGCCCGGCTCGCGGGCGGCACGTATTCATCCCGTCCGCCGACAGCAGACTTGCGGTAGTCTGGGCGCCCGCACTGCAGCTTGGCCTGCAAAGCAGCGAATTGTTTACGGCGATCGATCGATGACGAGACCGTTGAGATTCCAGGCCACCGACCGTTTGCTGGTATTCGCGCCGCATCCGGACGACGAAACGCTTGCGACGGGCGAGATGATCCAGTTCGCGATGGCTGCCGGCGCGAAAGCCCGGGTCGTCTTCGCGACCGACGGTGACAACAATCCGTGGCCGCAGCGGTGGTGCGAGCGCCGCTGGCGCATCGGCGCCGCGGAACGCGCGCGCTGGGGCAAACGGCGTCGCGCAGAAGCGGTCGCGGCGCTTGGTCGGCTCGGCGTCGCGGCGGAATTCTCGCGGTTTCTCGGCTGGTCCGATCTTGGCCTGACCGATATGTTGATGCGCGATGACGCCGCGATCGATGTACTCGCCGCAGAGATCGATGCTTACGCGCCAACGCATGTCGCGATGCCTTCGCTGCGTGATCGGCATCCCGACCACGGGGCGTTGCGCGTCATGCTCGAATTGGCATTGCGCAAAGCGCGAACGCAATGCCTGTGCTTCGGATACGTCGTGCATGGACGCTCGACCGAGTCGGGCGAGTGGGAGTTGACCCGCGACGCCGAGCGGCACTCGCGCAAACGCGAAGCGTTGGCCGAGCATGCCAGTCAGATCGCTCTCAGCAAACGGCGCTTGCTGCGTTGGGCAAGCCAGAGTGAATCCTTCGAGCAATCCGAAACGAGAGGTTCGAGCGCGGTTTCGTCGACGACGTCCGGTGCGCTGTCGATCGCGTTGACGCCGCTGTATCGCTTTTTGCGGCGCCACGATGTTCTGCTGGTGCTGGCCGATGGCCGCAACATCGAACGCGCCAGCGTGCGCTTGCCGCGCTGGGTGAGACGCGATACGCGAGTGATGCTGGGCAACGGGCTTTGCTCGGGCCGCGCGACGATCGAACTCATCGACGGAACGCTGCGCGTCACGTTCGACGCACACTCGCAGAATGGCGTAAGCGGATACATCAAGCTCGAGCGTACGCCACCGCGCGTGCTGATCTTCGACCGCGAAACGTGGCATCGCGTGGAAGATTTGACCGCGACGCATGAGTCTGCTGCGCGGCACGTCGAGCCGGTAGCGGTCGCGCAGCGCGCATCGTTCTGAGATTCTTGGGTTGCGTCGAACGGATGTCCACGCGTCGGCGTGCGCACCTTTGCAAGTCCTTACCCTTTGGCGACATTCGATCAACAGCGGCTGCATTAGTGTGAACTTCCGCGACGTCATTGCCTCCCTGCCTGCGCAGCGGCTCCTCCCTGGGCATGGCGTCGCGGATTCCGTCTCCTTCTTTCGATTCGTGTCGTGCCGTTGCCTGAACGGCCATGCGCTCTATGCGTCGACATTCTGCGCGGCGGAACGAGCATCGTCGAAGCCCCGTGATGGGAACGAGCGCCTGACGCATCGGCGCTTGCACACTCGCTTGTCCGTCGTGCGTGTCAATGATCGCGTCAGTCGCTGCGTTGATTCGCTAGCGAGACGCCGATGAAGAAGCCGCGCGACATCTTTGCGAACGTTCGAATCCTGCGCGCTCTCGGCCCGGGGGTCACGGCGGGCGCGGCGGACGACGATCCGTCCGGCATCGCAACCTATTCGGTCGCCGGCGCGCAACTCGGCACGAGCATGTTGTGGACCGCGTGGCTCACCTGGCCGCTGATGGGCGCCGTGCAGATGATGTGCGCGCGCATCGGCATGGTCACCGGCATGGGGCTCGCAGGCGCCTTGCGCGAGAAATTTCCGCGCTGGCTGGTTGGAGTCTTTGCAGTGGCGCTGCTGATCGCGAACACCGTCAACATCGCGGCGGATCTCGCCGGCATGGGCGATGCGGCGGAAATGCTCGGTGCGGGACCATCGCAGTACTACGAAGCGCTGTTCGGGCTCGGCATTTGCTTCGCGACGGTGCGGTTGCGTTATCACCAGATCGCGGACGTTCTCAAGTGGCTTGCGCTGGCGCTGTTCGCATACGTGATCACCGCTTTCGTCGTCAAACCCGATTGGTCGGAAGTGTTGCGCGCGACCTTCGCCCCGTCGTGGCCGAACGGTCACGCTGCCTGGGCGACACTGGTCGCGATCCTCGGCACGACGATCAGTCCGTACCTCTTCTTCTGGCAGGCCGGTCAGGAGGTCGAAGAGGAAAAGGCGATGGGCCGTCGTCTGCTCGCCGCGCGCCAGGGCGCGACGATGTCGGAAATCGTCGGCCGCCGCATCGACATCGGCATCGGCACGTTCTTCTCGAACGTCGTCATGTTTTTCATCATTCTGACGACCGCGGCGACGCTGCATCGCGCGGGTCAGACCGATATCGAGACGACCAGGCAAGCCGCCGAAGCGTTGCGTCCTCTGGCCGGCGATCTTGCATATCTGCTTTACACGGTCGGCATCATCGGCACGGGATTGCTCGCGATTCCGACGCTGGCCGGTTCCGCCGCGTACGCTTTCGCCGAAACGTTTGGCTGGGCGTACGGTCTCGACAACAGATTTCGGCAGGCCGTTTCGTTCTACGCCGTGTTCATCGTTTCGACCGTCATCGCCATCGTCATCGACTTCATTGGCGTCGATCCGATCAAGGCGCTGTTCTGGTCCGCAGTCGTGAACGGCGTGCTGGCTCCGTTTCTGCTGGTCTGTGTCTACTTCATCGCCAGCGACAGCCGAATCATGCTCGGACAACCGAGCTCGCCGATCACACGAGTCGTGGTCGCTGCGACCACGGTGATCATGTTCGGTGCCAGCGTCGGCATGTTCTTGTTCTAACCGCCGACGCGGCCTGATGACACGCCGCGAGCCGGCGCAGCGGGCAGCTTGCCGGCGCATCGCCTGAGGCAGAGAATCCCGTATCGAGGTCGCGGCGTGCGTGGTCGCTGTGTCGTCGATGCAACCTTTGATCGCTTCGAAGCATCCCAGCATCGACCGGCGTCGTGCGCGTGGAGGCTTCCAGAGGGGAGACTGTCCGATGATGGACACTATCGCGTTCGCTTTCCGCTCTCTGGTCAAATCGCCGGTATTCAGTCTGGTGGCGATTCTCGCGCTGGCGCTAGGCATCGGCGCCAACAGCGCGATTTTCAGCATGATCGAAACGATCTTCCTGCGGCCGCTGCCCTATGCGCATGCCGAACAGATCGTGCAGCTTACCTCGTCGATGCCCGAGCGGGGCATCAATCAGGGACCGTTCTCGTGGCCGCGCATGCTCGCGGTGCGCGACCGCCAGCAGGTGTTCAGCGAGCTCTCGGTGTCGACGCCGAACGCGTTCATCGTGACCGGCAGCGGCGATCCCGAACAGCTGATCGGCATGATCGTCTCGCAGAATTACTTCCCGATGCTCGGCGTGCAGCCGATTCTCGGGCGCGGTTTTCTTCCCGACGAAGATCGCGCCGGTGGCGCGCCGGTCGTCCTGCTGACGTACGGCTACTGGCAAAAACATTTCGCCGGAAAGGCCGACGCCGTCGGCCAGTCGCTGACGCTCGACGGCAGGCCGCATACCGTCATCGGTGTTTTGCCGAAAGACGCCACGACATTCCCGCTCAATCAGATGGCGTTGTTCACGACGCGGCCGTACGAGGCGCCGTTCCTCACGCCGCAGCAAATCGACGACGGCGGAATTTTCTACACCGTGCTGGCGCGTTTGAAACCCGGGGTCGCCATGGTTCAGGTGCGCGCTGCGATGGATGTCATTGCAGCCGGTTATGCTTCGTCGCATCCGACCAACGCCGATTCGACATCGAAGATCACGGTTGGATTCCTGCAGGACGATCTGGTCGGCAACCAGCGCGAGACCTACGGCATGCTGTTCGTCGCGGTCGCTTCGGTGCTGTTGATCGCGTGCGCCAACGTCGCCAATCTTCTGCTCGCACGGTTTTCACGTCGACGCAAGGAAGTCGGAATCCGCTTCGCGCTCGGTGCAAAGCGCAGTCGCATCATCGCGCAGTTTCTCGCGGAAAGTCTGCTGCTGGCGCTGATCGGCGGCATTCTAGGACTCGCGATCGCCGCGTTCTGCCTGCCGCTGCTCACGCACGTCGGCACGAATTTCATTCCGCGCGCTGACGAGATCTCGCTCGATCCGATGATCGTGGTATTTACGCTCGGCGTATCGATTCTGGCCGGCATCGCGATGGGTCTGGTTCCGGCGATGCATGCGTCGATGAACGCCGCCAACGATGCGCTCAAGGATTCGAGCCGCGATTCGACCAGCGGTCCGAAGCACAACCGGTTTCGCAGCGGGCTTCTGATCGCCGAGATCGCCGTCGCGTTCGTACTGCTGGTCGCGACCGGGCTCATGATCTCGACGGTCGTGCGCATCCAGAATGTTTCGCCCGGCTTCCGCACCGACGGAATCTTCACTGCATTCGCGGTCGTACCGCCGGCGCAATATCCGCCGCGCACGCAAGCCACGGCGAATTTCTATTCACGGTTGTATCACCGGCTGCAACAGATTCCTGGCGCGAAATCGGTTGCGCTGAGCGACAACCCGCCGCTCAGCGGCAACGGAGGCCAGGCTCCGTACGCCGTCGTCGGCCGGCCGCTGCCGCCTCCTGCCGAGCGACCGCTGGCGATCCGCCATTTGATCAGCCCTAACCGTTTCAACGTGCTCGGCATCCCGATCAAGGCCGGCCGGGATTTCGATGAACGCGATACGCCCGACAGCCCGCAGGTCATCATCATCAACGAGTCGATGGCCAAACAGCTGTTCCCGAACGAAAACCCGCTGGGCCAGAAACTCGTCACCGGAATGCTGTCGCTGACCGGCGAAATCGTCGGCGTCGTCGCGGATGCGCACACGGTCAATCTCACCACGCCGCCCGCGCCCGAAATGTTCTATCCGGTGTTGCAGCGGCCCGAGAACTTCACCGGCATCGTGATCCGGACCGACGGCGATCCATCCGCGCTGACCGCGAGCGTCCGCGCCGCATTGCACGATGTGGATCCTGGAATTCCGTTGATCGGCCCTGGCTCGATGCACCAGTTCGTCCAGCAATCGATGGCCGATCGGGATCTCACGATGACGTTGCTGGTCCTGTTTGCCGGTCTCGCACTCGTGCTCGCAAGTCTGGGCGTTTACAGCGTCATGGCATATTCGGTGGCGCAACGCTCCGCGGAGATCGGCATCCGCATGGCGCTCGGCGCGCGCGCGGCCGACGTGCAGAAAATGGTGATCCGTCATGGTTTGAAGCTCGCCGCCGTCGGGCTCATCATCGGCCTGGCGGCTGCGCTCGCATTGACCCGGCTCATGACCGCGCTGTTGTTCGAAGTGCGCGCAACCGATCCGACGATCTATGTCGGCATCGCGGCGTTGCTCACGTTCGTCGCCGTTGCGGCGAGCTGGATTCCGTCACGCCGCGCGGCCGGGCTCGATCCGACCAAGGCACTGCACGAGGCTTAGCGACGTCGTACACGGACGCAAAAAAGCCGGCGCTTGGCCGGCTTCGCGTAAGCCATTGATTGGGATGGTCGGGGTGAGAGGATTCGAACCTCCGACTTCTACCTCCCGAAAGTAGCGCTCTACCAGGCTGAGCTACACCCCGAAAAAAACCTTGGTCGGGCTGGGAATCCGGATTCCGCGCATCTACGCAGCCGGTCCGCCCGAACGGCCGCGAATAGTAACGGCGTGGGCATCGCAGCGCAACAATTGCCTGGCCGCCGGCGGGTCGCGCGGAGGCTTCTGATAGGCTACGCGGCTTGAGTTTTGTCGCCGCGGCCGCCCGCCGCGTCGTCCATGTTCGAGCGTTCCCGAGGGTTCCGATGTCCGTGACGCAAGCCCGCACCATGCCCGGCGTGCTCGAGCTGCTGCCGCTCGATCAGGTCGCGTTCCAGGGCATGCTCGATGCGATCCGGCGCAATTTCGAGCGCTTTGGCTTCCTGCCGATCGAAACGCCGGTCATGGAGTTCGCCAACATCCTCCTGACCAAGGAGGGCGGCGAGACCGAGCGCCAGGTGTACTTCGTGCAATCGACCGGCGCGATGGAGCAGGGCGAAAAGCCCGAGCTGGCGTTGCGTTTTGATCTGACCGTGCCGCTGGCGCGCTATGTCGCCGAGCACGAGCACGATCTGACGTTTCCGTTTCGACGTTATCAGATCCAGCGCGTCTATCGCGGCGAGCGCGCTCAACGCGGCCGTTTTCGCGAGTTCTACCAGTGCGATATCGACGTGGTCGGCAAGGATCACCTGTCGGTCCGCTACGACGCCGAGCTGCCCGCGGTCATCTATTCCGTATTCCGCGATC
Source organism: uncultured Gammaproteobacteria bacterium (assembly GCA_963834755.1). Classification (GTDB taxonomy): domain Bacteria; phylum Pseudomonadota; class Gammaproteobacteria; order Xanthomonadales; family Rhodanobacteraceae; genus Dokdonella_A. The sequence goes on along the minus strand of CAWICQ010000011.1, from coordinate 108,834 downwards.
TCGGCATCGGCCCGTTCACGATCCAGATCAACAATCGCAAACTGATGCGCGGGTTCCTCGAAACGCTCGGCATCGCCGTCGCCGGGCAACAGGCGCTCGTGCTTCGCGAGGTCGACAAGCTCGACAAGCGCGGAGTGGACGCCGTGCGCGGCACGCTGACCGGCGAGTCGTTCGCGATGTCGGGATCCGTCGCAGACAAACTGCTCGCATTCGTGCAGACGCGTTCGACGTCGCTCGCGGATGCAATTGCAAAAATCGACGCGCTCGATGCCGGCAACGAGGCATTCGAGCAGGGCAGGGCGGAGCTCAAGGAAGTGCTCGCGCTGGCCAAGGCATTCGGCATTCCGGAAACGCACTTCGCGCTGAATCTTTCGATCGCGCGCGGTCTGGACTACTACACCGGTACGGTCTACGAGACGACATTGAACGATCATCCCGAGATCGGCTCGATCTGCTCCGGCGGACGCTACGAGAATCTTGCGAGCCACTACACGAAATCGAAACTGCCCGGTGTCGGCATTTCGATCGGCGTAACGCGACTCTTCTGGCAATTGCGCGAAGCGGGTCTCATCGCCGGCGGGCGCAGCACTGTGCAGGCGCTCGTCGCGCAGATGGACGAAGCCGAGCTGCCACGATATCTCGCGCTGGCGACCGCGCTTCGCGATGCCGGCATCAACACCGAGGTGGTTGTCGAACCGGGCAAGCTCGCTCGGCAGTTCAAATACGCAGATCGCGCCGGCATCCGCTTCGTGCTCGTGCTCGGGCCGGATGAAATTGCCGCTGAAACGGTCGCCGTGAAGGATTTGCACACAGAGGAACAGCGGGTCGTTGCGCGCGCATCGCTGCCCGAGACGCTACGTCAAGCCATCGCAGGGACGCTTGCTCCGTCATGAAGATGCGCGTGATTCTTGTGCTTATGGCGTTGGCGTTGTGCGGCTGCCAGCCAGGGGGCTTCAGCGCGACGCGAAACGCCGACGGTACATACGCCGTGGAATTGTCGGCATGCATGAGCGCGTTCGACAACGAGAAAGAAAGGACGGAGCTGATGGCCCGCTTGACGCGCGAAGCAAGTGCGGTGTGTCGCTCCGGAAAGCCCATTCTGGGCGAACCGCAGGTCGTGCGGCGCGGGTGGTATGGAAGTCCGTTCGGCGAGTGCCCCATGAAGGCACTCGCTGCGACGCTGGTCTGCGAGTGAATTCGTGACGACGATACTACTGGACGGCAACAGCCTGACCCGCGATCACGTGATTGAGGTCGCGCGCCGCGGCGCGGCCGTTGCACTCGACAGGGCGCAGCTGGTGCGCGTGCAGCGCAGCGCGGATTTCCTCGCCGACAAGGTCAAATGCGGTGAGCCGATCTACGGCGTGACGACCGGTTTCGGCAGCAACGCGGACAAGCTCCTCGGCGCGCATCGCGCGCGCGATGAATTGCCTGGCGGCAATCCGGAAAAACCCGAGGGAACGCTGCTCGAGGAACTTCAGCGCAACCTTCTCATCACGCATGCGGTCTGCGTCGGTAAACCATTCGCGGCAGATGTCGTGCGCGCGATGCTGGCGATACGCGTCAACACGCTGATGCGTGGTCATTCGGGCGTGCGCGTCGGGACGCTGCATGCACTGGTCGAATTGCTCAATCGGGATATCGTCCCGGTGATTCCTGAAAAAGGGTCTGTCGGCGCAAGCGGCGATCTCGCACCGCTGTCGCATCTCGCGATCGTGTTGCTGGGCGGCGGCGAAGCGTTTCATCGTGGTGAACGCATGTCCGGCGCCGAAGCGCTGCGGCGTGCGGGTCTTGCGCCGCTGCGCTTGTCGTTCAAGGAAGGGCTGGCGTTGAACAACGGCACGACGCAGATGCTGGCCTGCGCCGTGCTCGCGCTCGATCGTCTCGAATCGCTGCTGGAAACCGCCGATCTCGCCGCGGCGATGACGCTCGATGCGTTCGCCGGACGCGGCAGCGCGTTTCGCAAGGACGTGCACGCGTTGCGTCCGCATCCCGGCCAGGTCGAGACGGCTCAGCATCTGCGTGAGCTTCTCGAAGGCTCGACGCTGCTCGATATCCCGTATCACCTGGTGCCGCGCTTCAAGACGTGGCTCGCCGATTCGTGGAGCGATCCCGAGGATCAGAGCCAGCATTTCGACATCGCGTGGGATTACGTGCCGCCGACGCAGCGGCACGGCCGCGAAGTGTTTTATCAGCGTTTTCTGCCGTTCAAGGGCGGCAAGAAGCACCAGCCGCAGGATGCGTATTGCCTGCGTTGCATTCCGCAGGTGCACGGCGCGGTGCGCGACGCGGTCGCGCAGGCATGCCGCGTGATCGATATCGAGCTCAATGCAGTCACCGACAATCCGCTGATCTTTCCCGATGCGGAGGATGCGCGCGTCATCGAAGACCAGGTCGTTTCGGCCGGCCATTTTCACGGCATGCCGCTTGCGCTGGCGATGAGCTACGTGAAGGCGGCGATTCCGGTGCTCGCGTCGATTTCAGAGCGGCGTCTCAACAAGCTCGTCGATCCCGCGACGAGCGACGGTCTGCCGGCATTTCTGATCGGCAACGAGGATGCGACGGACTCCGGCTTCATGATCGTGCAATACACCGCGGCGGCGCTGGTGAACGATCTCGCGACGCGCGCGCATCCCGCGTCGGTGTATTCGATTCCGACGAGCGCGAACGCGGAGGATCACGTGTCGATGGGCGCGAACGAGGCGCGGCACGTGCTCGAAATGACCGAGGATCTCGGTCATGTGCTCGCGCTCGAGTTGTACACGGCGGCGCAGGCGCTCGACTATCGGCAGGACATGCTCAACGTGGCGCGCCGGGTCGCCGCGCGTGGAGATTGGCGTGCGCTGGCCGGCAAGATCGCGAATGCGCCCGATCCGAGCCATCCTTCGCGCGCGCAATTCGAGAGCGAAGTCCAGGCGCTCGCCAAGGCGCTCGCGGAAACGCGTGATTTCCACGCCGGCGTTTCGGTGCGCAAGGCGCACGCGAAGATCCGCGAACACATCGGGTTCATGGCGCGCGATCGGGCGATGGATGCCGATACCGCGAAGATCTGCGAGCTGGTCGCGCGAGGCGTTTTCGGCGAGCCGTAGACCGAGCCGACGACGTTTTCGGAAGATCGCCGCGCATCATTCGATCACGGTTCGATGAGCAGGCGTGCAACAGGTCGCTCAATGGAAGTTTCTCGAAGCGAACGAAAGCTCCGGAAGCAGCGAACTGTAGTCGTGCAAACGATCCGCGATCAGATGATGCACGCCGTCGCTGGCCTCGAGCACGCCGTCGACGGCCATCACGGTCGATTCGAGCAGCACGCGATGCTGCTTTTCCGCGAGCGCGCGCCAGACTACGACGTTGACGTGGCCGGTTTCATCTTCGAGCGTGACGAAGGTGACGCCTTTCGCCGTGCCGGGATGCTGGCGCACGGTGACGAGGCCTGCGCAGCGCAATCGTCGTCCGCGATTCGCCGCATCCATCGTGATGCTGGCTGGCGATGCGCGGCGTCGTTCGAGCTCCGCGCGGATCAGCGACAGCGGATGGTGAGTGAGCGAAAGACCGAGCGTCGCATAATCGGTCATCACGTCTTCGCGCAATGAAGGCCGCCGCAATCCGACACGCCGCTCGCGGATCGGCGCATGAGCGAGCACCGGCGTCGGCAATTCCGCGCCGGCGCTGTCCCAACGCGCCCGATAACGATGGCCGCTTAGGCTCTGCAAGGCGCCCGCATCGGCAAGGCGCGCGCGCTCGGCAGCACTGACGCGCGCGCGGCGTGTCAGGTCGGCGACATCTTCGAAGGGCGCTTCGGTGCGTGCCGCGGCGAGGCGTATCGCCAGATCTTCCGATACGCCGCGGATTTGCCGAAGGCCCAGACGGAGCGCGAGCTTCTCGGTGTCGTACATGTATTCGAGCGTGCAATCCCAAAAGCTGGATACGACGTCCGCGGGCAAAACGCGCACGCCGTGCCGCTGCGCGTCCTGTATCAGCTGTGAAGGTTGATAGAAACCCATCGGCTGCGCATTCAGGAGCGAGCAGGTGAATGCCTCCGGATGATGTCGTTTGAGCCAGGACGAGACATAAGCGAGCAGCGCGAAACTGTACGAGTGCGATTCCGGGAATCCGTATTCTCCGAAGCCTTGTATCTGCTCGGAAGATGCGCTGCGCGAATTCATCGGAATAATGATTTTTCTTCATGCCTTCGAAGATGCGCTGCTCGAAATGCTCGAGTCCTCCGCGCCGCCTCCAGGCAGCCATCGAGCGTCGCAGACTGTCTGCTTCGCCGGGCGTGAAATCCGCGGCGACGCGCAGGAGCTCCATGACCTGTTCCTGGAAGATCGGCACGCCGAGGGTGCGGCCCAGCACTTCTTCGATGCCCTCGGATTCGTAGGTAACACGGCCGGGGTCCTTCCTGTTCTTGAGATAAGGATGAACCATGCCGCCCTGGATCGGGCCCGGACGAACGATCGCAACCTCGATGACGAGATCGTAGAATTTCGCCGGCTTGAGGCGCGGCAGCATCGACATCTGCGCGCGCGATTCGATCTGGAAAACACCGATCGTGTCGGCCTCGCGGATCATTTTGTACGTGGGCTCGTCGTTTTGCGGAATGGCGGCGAGATCGAGCGGGATGTTCTTCCGTGGGCTTGCAAGAGCTCGAAGCATTTGCGCAGGCAAGTCAGCATGCCGAGCGCGAGGCAATCGACCTTGAGGAGTTTCATCGTCTCCAGATCATCCTTGTCCCACTGGATGATCGTGCGATCCGGCATTGCGGCGTTTTCGATCGGCACCAGCGTGTGCAGCGGATGCTCGGAGATCACGAAGCCGCCGACGTGTTGCGAAAGATGCCGCGGGAATCCGACCAGCTGTCCGGCTAGCGTGAAGAGTTTGAGCAGCGTGGGATTGTCCGGATCGAAACCGCGTTCGCGCAGGCACGTCTCGCGCGAACTACCGCTGCGGATTCGGGAAAACATCGCGGCGAGGCCGTCGAGTTGATCCAGCGGCAATCCCAGCGCCTTGCCGACATCGCGCACAGCGCTCTTGCTGCGGTAGCTGATCACGGTCGCCGCGATCGCCGTACGTTCGCGACCGTATTTGCCGAACACGTACTGGATGACCTCCTCGCGACGCTCGTGCTCGAAATCGACGTCGATATCGGGAGGCTCGTCGCGTTCGTCCGAGAGGAATCGCTCGAATAAGAGATGGCCTTCCTCGGGATTCACGGCGGTGATGCCGAGGCAGAAGCAGACCGCCGAATTCGCGGACGAGCCGCGGCCCTGGCAAAGGATTTTCCGTCTCCTGGCCCAGCGGACGATGTCATGGACGGTCAGAAAAAATGCTTCGTATTCCTTCCTTTTGATCAGCGCGAGTTCCTTCTCGAGTGTCTGGTGCAGTTTTTCTGAAATTCCGTGGGGGAAACGTTCCGCGGCGCCATCGAACGTCAACTGCCTGAGATGGTCGGTCGCATTTCTGCCTGCCGGTACCAGTTCGTGCGGATATTCGTAACGCAATACATCCATGTCGAATGTGCAAAGCGCGGCCACACGCAGGGTTTCGGCCAGAAATGCCGCTGGATAAAGCTGCTGAAGATCGTCCACGCTGCGCAGATGTCTTTCGCCGTTCGGAAACAGGGCATGTCCGGCTTCGGCGACCGTCGTGCCGAGAGCTATTGCGGTCACCACGTCCTGCAGCGCGCGCCTTTCCCGGCGGTGCATGTGTACGTCGCCCGCGGCGACAAGAGGTAGCGCGTGCTGTTTACCCAGCTTGCGCAGCGTCGCGAGCCGTGCCGCATCGTCCGGGCCTCGGTGCAGCTCGACGGCAATCCATGCGCGACCTTCGAAATGGCGTGAAATCCACGAGCCGTGTTCGTCCGCGGAAGGCGTCTTCCCGCATCCGGTGGTTTCGCCTCCACGATCCGCTCGAAGGTGCGTGGGTGTTTCGCATCCAGAAATGTCTTCCGGCACCCATAAGACAGCCACGCCGCAACCGAGCTTTTCCGCATCCGCGCGATCGAGGCGATATTCGCCTTTCGCACTCCGGCGTCGCCCGCTCGTGATGAGCCGGCAGATATCGGAATAACCCGGCTGGTTCATCGCCAGCAGAATGAGTTTCGGACCGTCCGCCAGCCGTACTTCAGTGCCGACGATGAGCTTCAGACCGGTTTCTCTCGATGCTTCGAGTGCACGCACGATGCCGGCCAGCGAGCACTCGTCGGTGATCGCGAGCGCGGCATAGCCGAGCGTTTTCGCGTGCTCGAACAGTTCCGCTGCATGCGATGCGCCGCGCTGGAACGAGAAATTGGAAAGGCAGTGCAGCTCGGCATACATCGGATCGGGGTCCGGTGCAGCAAATAAAATGTCACGCGGAGAAGTCGCGACGATAGCATCCTGCGCGCGGTTTGCGGCATGAGATAGATCAACGCGCGGCGGTTCACCGAGTCCTACGAGATGCCGACGACGCTCGCGTTCCAGTGCGCTGCGCGGATCGTCACTTTCGTTGGCGAGACCCGGTTCGAGTGGCGCGCGCAATTTGCGCGGCTTCTTTGGCTTCGGCGGTTTCATGCGAACCAGCCGTGCAGCATCCAGTCGGTTGTCGAACCGGCCGGCACGAAGGCCCATCCACGTTGACCGAGGCGCGTTTCCACAACGTAATAGTCGCGGCGTTGATCGCGGTCGTCCCACCAACCGCTTTCGATGCGCTCCGGGCCAGCGAGAACGCGGGCCGGACCGGCGTGCAGCGGAATCAGCCGCCTGAGTAACCAGAAAGGCCGCGTCGATGCGTGAATTTCCGATTGCATCGAAAGATCACACCCGCCATCGCCGGAAGCGACACGGCGGGACGATCTTGCGCTGACTGTGGAATAGGCGTGATCTTTTTTCGAAATCTCGCTGATGACCGGACCGAACTGCCATGCCTGTCCGGGCCGATGATCGGCCACGCAGCGAAGACCATGCAGAGAGGCATCGCCCAAGCGCGCGCGCAAGCGTTCCGCGAGCATCGGCCAGTCGAGTTTTTCGGCCCGCGACGTATCGAAAAGATCGCGATGCAACGGACAGAGTGGCGGCAAATCGTCGGCTCGTAGCGCGAGCGCATGCACGGCCGCAGGCAACGCGATGCGTTCGAGGCGCGCGCGTGCCAACTCGAACAAAGAAGCGGCGTCGCATCGTGGCGCGAGCAGGCCGATGTTGATCCGCGTCGATGCGCCTCGCTCGTGGCCCAGGATCAACGCAAAACGTTGCACGCCGCCGTCGCGCGCCACGAGAAATGTCGCGAGGCTCACGGATCAATCGCTGCAACGGAAATGCGAGCGCGACGTGCGATTCGATGCCGAACGGAAATTCCAGGCGACGCTCGAAATGGTCCGGTGGCCGATAGCGGAGCAAAGACTCCGCCGCGATGCCACGGGCGCGGTCGAGCCAGCCGATCGTGTGCTGGGCCGACGCGCCGCGCGAGCTCCGCGCGCGGCAGCCGGAACAGATCGCGCAGCAGGCGAAAACCCATGCCGTGCAGCGCCGCGGTGATTTTTTCGTCGAGATCGCAACAGGCAATCGGCACGAGCCCGAGCGCGCGCTCGAAGGGCAGCGGTGCGGCAATCACCACGCCATCGGTATGCGCGGCCAGCACGCGAGCGCCGGCAGCGGTCGGCGCGATCGCGAGCGTCGAAACAAATCCGAAGGCGGCGATTTCGCTGCACAGGCGGCGTTGCAGTGCGGCGATGCCGCCGAAGAGGTTGAGGCTGGCGCCGATTTCGAGAAGCACCGCATCGGGCTCGTCGATGCTGACCTCGGCGCTGAAGCGGTAAGCGAAGCTAGCGATCGCTTCGAGCGCCCGACGTTCGGCGGCCGGATCGCGCGGCGCCACCGCAAGGCGAGGGCACAGCGCGCGCGCCGCGGTCAGTGGATGGCCGCAACGCACCCCTGATTTCTGCGCACTCGCATTGACGCGGACGATATGCCGGCGCTGCCAGGGTCCGTCGATGACCGCGAAAGGCATTTGCTCCGATCGCGCATCGAAATCATCACGGACGACATCCAGCGCCAGCTGCGGAAAGCGGAGACAGGCCCAGAGCATGAATGGCCTCCGGCCTCATGCACGGACGGATATCGTTTGCCGGGCATCGTCGGTGCGACCGCGGCATTTGATGATATCGATGCGGGATCGGCTTTCCGATGCGGTGACCTGCAACCGCAACGCCGCTGGACTCGTCTGTTGCGCGGCTCGCAAAGGACGAAACACGAACGCAAGCGACGCGCCGGTTTCGGCTGCGAGCTGCAGGCGGCGCAACTGGCGATAGTCCGCATCCGGCAGCCAGTTCAGGACTGCACCGCAACAGCCGGCGCGCAGGCATTGCTCGGCGGTCCAGTGCGTGTCGGCGGCGCCGGCGTCGATATGCACGATCTGGGCGAGATCGACGCCGGCCGCAGCCAGTGCCGGTGCATAGGGAATATACGGCGGTGCGACGAAGACCACGCGCTTGCGCGCTTGCGTGAGCGCGACGAGCGCGGGCAGCACCAGGCTGCATTCGCCGATGCCGTCGTGCTCGATCAGGATTTCGCTGAGCGCGCCTTGCGGCCAGCCGCCGCCGGGCAGCCGCGCATCGAGTTCGGCATTGCCGGTCGGCTGGACATGGGCGGCGATCCGCGCGGCGTTGCCGCGTCGCCAGACGCCCGGATGGCGCAGCACTTCGGCCAGCGCGTTGTCATCGCGCGGCGGTCGGGCAGGGAGTACGGGTAATGTGCGACTCGCGGCAGCGGGAATGACCGGAGTACGCGCGAAATCCGCCGACTCGGCGACGGAAGCGACAGCTTCTGAGGAACTCGTGAACATGGCGACTTATCCTTGTCGAATCGAGCGGGTGTCTGGAGCGGTGCGGATCAGTCCTACGTACAGGCCTTCGATGGCGAATGCGTGCCGGCGCGGATCGACGTCGATCGGCGCGAAATCCGGATTGGCCGGCAACAGGCGCACGCGTCCGTTGCGGCGTTCGAGCTGCTTGACGGTGACTTCGTCGTCCAGGCGCGCGACGACGATGCGGCCATGATCGGCCGTGTCGCTGCGATGTACGGCGATCAGGTCGCCGTCGAGGATGCCGGCGTCGCGCATGCTGAGTCCGACGATGCGCAAAAGATAATCGGCGCGCGGACGGAACAGGCTGGGATCGACGTCGTGCTGGGCTTCGATGTTTTCCGCGGCGAGAATCGGGCTGCCGGCGGCGACCCGGCCGACGAGGGGAAGCTGGGTCGACGCCGGCGCCCGTGAGCGGTGGGGCAGACGCAGGCCCCGATGGTAGGGCAAACGTTCCAGCGCACCTTTGCGGACCAGCGCCTCGACATAATCCTGGGCTGAGCTATGGCTGCTAAGCCCAAGATTTTCCGAGATTTCGCGCAGCGTCGGCGAGCGGTCATGACGATCGAGATAGCGCCGGATCCAGTCCAGGACACGCTGTTGATTGGCGGTGAGGCGGAAGGGCTCCATACGTACTAATGTACGTATACCGGACGGGCAGCGCAAGAGGCAGATCGCGCGTCGCTTTTCAGCAGAAACTTTGAGCAACACGTTCGAGTAGCGCAGAAAACTTCGAGCTGGAAGTCCGAACAAAGCAAAAAACTCGAGCTGAAAACAGGTCATCCCCTCTCCCGCTCGCGGGAGAGGGCAGGGTGAGGGCAAGCAAGGTTCGCCGCTTCTTTATTGCATCTCGCGCAACTTACGCACCTCGCCCGCGGAAATCGACGATGCCTTCGCACCAAAACGCGCAGTCACGTAGTTGGCGACCGCCGCGATCTCGCGATCGTCGTACGCGGCACCGAACGCAGGCATCGAGATCGCATCGCTGCCGACCTTCCATTCCGTTCCGTGCAGGATGACCTGCGCGACGTTGGTCGCGGTCGGATCATTAACCGCGCGCGTGCCGGTCAACGTCGCTTCCGTCGACAGCGGACTGACGCCGCTCCAGTCGTGACAGCTCGCGCACGCGCCGGCGAAGATCAGCTTGCCGTGCTCGAATTCGGCCGCGACGCCTTGTTTGGGATCGTTCGAAGCGGCCACGTTCTTCGGCGAAGGCAGACCGGAACTTTCGATCGCGGGCACCGTGCGCAGGTACGCGACCATCGCGCGGATGTCGCTTGGCGTGAGGTGCGCGAAGCTCAGGTTCACGGCTTCAGCCATCGGACCCGATGCCGTGCCGCGTCCTTTCGCATGGCCTTTCGACAAATAGTTCGCGAGATCCTCGTCGCTCCAGGTGCCGACGCCGGCGTTTGCATCGGCGGTGATGTTGTACGCGCGCCAGCCTTCCGCGTCGCCGCCGGCGAACTTGCGCTTGTTGTCGAGCGCCTGCAGGAGATTGCGCGGCGTGTGGCAATCGCCGCAATGCGCGAGCGCTTCGGAGAGATAAGCGCCGCGATTCCATTCGGGACTTCGATCCGCCACCGGTTCGAAACGCTTGCCCGGCTTGAACAGGCCAGACCAGATGCCCATCAGCCAGCGTTGGTTGTACGGGAACGCGAGGGTGTTCTCGGGCGGAACGTTGTCGACCGGCGGCAGTGTGAACAGATACGCCTTGATCGCGAGCACGTCCGCGTCGGTCAGATACGCGTAGGCCGCGTACGGCATTGCCGGATAAAGATGTGCGCCTTCATCGTCGATGCCTTCATGCAGCGCTCCGAGGAAATCTGCATCGCTCCAGTCGCCGATGGCGGTCTTCTTGTCCGCTGTGATGTTCGGCGTGTACAAGGTGCCGAATGGCGTCGTCAACGCGCGCCCTCCGGCGAAGGGCTTGCCGCCGTCGGCGGTATGACACGACTTGCAGTCGGCCGCTTCGGCGAGATAACGGCCTCGCGCGATCGGATCGGTGTCCTTGAAATCAGCGGGAACGCCGGTCGGATGACCGTCGTATTGATCGAGCGCAACGGTCTTCGCGCCGACGAACGCGAACGGGCCGGGACGGGTGCCGTACCACGCCAGCACGAGGACACCGATCGCCGCGACGATGAGGATCAGCGTGCCGAGCCGCTTCAACAGGGAAGGACGGTTTCGTTTCATGTCGGCTTCCTCGTCGCGAGCGCGGCACGATCGATCGGCAGACGGCGCAGGCGCACGCCGGTCGCCGCGTAGATCGCATTGCCGAGTGCGGGCGGACCGGCGGTCGTTCCGGTCTCGCCGATGCCGCCGGGCGCTTCACCGCTTGCGATGAGGTGCACTTCGATCGGCGGCACCTGATTGATGCGCAGCATGCGGTAGTCGTTGAAATTGCTCTGCTGCACGCGGCCTTTGTCGATCGTGATCTCGCCGTACAGCGCAGCGGTGAGTCCGAAAATGAGGCCGCCCTGAAGCTGCGCGACGATCGTGTCGGGATTTACCGCGATGCCGGTATCGACTGCGGTGACGATGCGCCGGAGCGTGATTTCGCCGTCTTCGTCGACGCCGACTTCGGCGACCGTCGCGATAAAACTGCCGAATGCGACTTGCGCTGCGATGCCGCGTCCGACGCGGGCCGGCAACGGCGTTCCCCAGCCGGATTTTTCGGCAGCAAGATTGACCGCGGCGAGCAGTCGCGGATTCTTCGCCAGCAGTTCGCGACGGAACGCGACGGGATCCTTGTCGATCTTCCTGGCCAATTCGTCGATGAAGCTCTCGATCGCGAACACGTTGTTGTTCGGGCCGACGCCGCGCCAGAAACCGGTCGGCACCGCGGGCGGCTCGTCGCGCTGGAATTCGACGTTGATGTTTGGAATGTCGTATGGAATATCGACGGCGCTGTCGACGGAATCGATGTCGATGCCTTTGGTGAACGCCGGCGGCAACCAGCGCGCAATGATCGACGAGCCGGTGATGCGGTACGACCAGCCGACGATGCGGCCATCGGCGATGCTCGCCGAGATCGTGTCGCGATAGACCGGTCGATAGACGTCGTGGCGGATGTCCTCTTCGCGCGTCCACACGACCTTGACCGGCGCGTCGACTTTCTGCGCGATGCGCACGGACTTCTCGACCATGTCCACCTCGAGGCGCCGGCCGAAGCCGCCACCGATGAGGTGGTTGTGCACGAGGACTTTCTCGAGCGGGAATCCGGTCAATTTCGCAGCCGCCGATTGCACGCGCGAGATCACCTGCGATCCGACCCAGACCTCGCACCCATCCGCGCGCACATGCACGGTGCAGTTCAACGGTTCCATCGTCGCGTGCGCGAGGAACGGCATTTCGTACGCGGCGTCGATCCGCTCGCCTTGCGTCAACGCGTGCGCCGCATCGCCGACGGTCTTGGCGACGATGCCCGGCTTCGCGCTCGCGGCGCGGATCTGCGCCCAGACGTTCTCGCTTGAAATCGCGGCGTTGGCGCCTTCGTCCCAGGTGACATCGAGCGCCAGAAGGCCTTGCTTGGCGGCCCACATGTGATCGCCGACGACCGCGACGAGATCGTCGAGCACCACCACTTGCCGCACGCCGGGCACGGCCTTCGCGGCGCTGTCGTCGACGTGCGCGACCTTGCCGCCGAACACCGGGCACGCCATCAGCGTGGCGAACTTGACACCCGGCGGCATCGACGTCGATGCCGTACATCGCCTTGCCGTTGACCTTGTCGGGCGTGTCGAGCCGCTTCAGCGGTTTGCCGATCAGCTTGAATTCGGAGACAGGCTTCAGCGCCGGATCCTTCGGCGGCTCGATGCGGCTCGCATCGTCGATCAGGTCGCCGTACGCCAGTTTGCGGTTGCCGCTGGCGTCGCTCGACTTCGCTGTTGTCGGCACGGCACGTCGTCGGCTCGACTTTCCAGCGGCGCGCTGCGGCTTCGACGAGCATCGCGCGAACGCTCGCGCCGGCTTTGCGCAACGGCGTCCAGAACGCGCGGATCGAATTCGAATTGCCGGTGACCTGGATTCCGAAGATCGGATTGCCGTACAGCTTGTCGTTCGGTGGCGCGTGCTCGACCGTAACCTTGGCCCAGTTCGCATCGAGCTCCTCGGCGAGGATCATCGCGATCGACGTGTACACGCCTTGGCCCATTTCGACCTGCGGCATGATCAGCGTCACCGTGCCCTGTCGATCGATACGGATGAATGCATTCGGCGCGAACGGCGGCGGAGGATTTCTCGGCGGCTGCGCCTGCGAACGGCATGCGAAAACCGAACAGCAGTACACCACCCGTCACGGCGGCGCCGGTCCTGAGAAACGCACGGCGCGACGCACTGTGCGGAGCGCGTTCGATGAAACGTTCGGTCATGATCGATGCTCCGGCTGCGTTACGCGGACTTCGCCGCCTGCTTGATCGCTTCGCGGATGCGCAGATAGGTGCCGCAGCGGCAGATGTTGCCGGCCATCGCGGCGTCGATGTCGGCGTCGTCGGGTGAAGGCTTCGAAGTCAGCAGCGCGGTCGCCGACATGATCTGGCCGGACTGGCAGTAGCCGCACTGGATCACTTCGAGATCGAGCCACGCGCGCTGCACTTTGGCGCCCGCCGGCGTCGCGCCGACCGCTTCGATGGTGGTGATGGCGCGCTGTCCGATCGATCCGACCGGCAGCAGACACGACCGCACGGGCGCTCCGTCGAGGTGCACCGTGCATGCGCCGCACTGCGCTATGCCGCAGCCGAATTTGCTGCCGGTGAGGCCGAGCAGATCGCGCAGCACCCAGAGCAGCGGCATGTCGGCCGGCGCGTCGACGTCCTTCGACTCTCCGTTGATACTCAGTGTGATCATGCGTGCAGACCTCGCTGGAGCGGCTGGGCGGTGTCAAGCGTGACGGCGACTGAAAAAGAAAAGTGAAGCGTGGGCTAGGCGACGTCCTGCTCGATCGTGGTGTCGGCAGTGTCGCGCGGGCGTGTTTCGCCCGTCAATGCATTTTGCATTTCGCTCCCGAGGGTGCGTCGGACTAGTATTCGGCACATGCGCATCGTCTCGTTGACGGTTCTGCTGATTCTCTGCGCCGCGCTTTTCGCGCGCGCATCCGACGCGGCGGAAACCGACGTGCTGATCGTGCCGGCGAATGTCTGGACCGCGGACGGCGACGCCGTGAAAGCGGGCTGGGCTGTTCGCGTTCACGACGGCGCGATCACGGCCGTCGGTCCGCTGGCCTCGCTCGAAACGACGCCGGTTGCGATCCGGATCGACCTTCCAGGCGCAACGTTGGCGCCGGGATTGATCGATCTGCATTCGCATCTGTTCCTGCACCCCTAGAACGAGACCGCCTGGAACGATCAGGCCTTGAAGGAACCGCAGGACTATCGAACCTTGCAGGCGGCCGAACATGCGCGTGTCACGTTGCTGGCGGGTCTCACGACGCTGCGGGCACTTGGTATCCGCGGAAAGGACAGGTCCTCAAAGAGTTTTACCGACCACGTCGTCCTTGAGGCGGAAATTCGAGTTCGTCGCGGCGGTTTCGCCGTTGGACAGTTGCGAGAAGCTCTTTTCACCTTTTCCGTCTTCGACCTTCTTGTCCCAGGGCGCGGCGTGGACAGGTCCCGGCACATACGTCGTCCAGTCATGCTCCGAACGACGGGCATTGAAGTCGATGGGCGCGATGGCATAGCGTTTCGCCACCTGCTTGCCATCGACGAATTCGCTCGGGTCGTATCGCCACGACTTCGCGGCCTCGAGGCTCGCCTTTTCGAAACGCTTGCGCCATACCTCCGCTTCGCGTTCGTCTTTCGCGCGCATGGTGAGACTGGTCTGGCCCGGCCACGCCTCGATAACCTTTCCGTTCTCATCGATCAGGAGATAGAGCACGACACGAGCGCCGAGGCCCGCGCGTGCTGCGTCGGCCGGATACTCCGGTGGCTTCCGGTTCGCGTGCGTGAGCACGCCGAAGTTCACGTTCTCGACGCGGAGCGAATATGAATCGTTCGGAGCAGGCGTCGCGCTCAGATCGATGTTCATGGTCGTTTTCGCATTCACGGCCCTGCCGTCGACCGTGATCGGCTCGAAATGCCAGCTTCGAACCGTGCGTTCGACCAGCTTCGCGACGGTCGGTGCCATCTGGGTCTTGAGCCAGCAATCGGTGACGTGCCCGTCGGGTCCGATCTGGATATCGCCCTTGACCGAGAGGTGAACGGTCGGCGTCGAATCGTTCTCCGCCGACGCAAGGTCGATCGCGCCGAAGACCAATGCGAGTGCCCATGCAATGCGTTGCAATATCACGTCCATCTCCCTGACGCGCGAATCAGCCCGCCTTCTTCTTCGCGAGCTTGAGCCACGTATCGACAACGGTATCAGGATTCAGCGACACCGAATCGATGCCCTGGTCCATGAGCCATTCGGCCAGATCAGGATGATCGCTCGGCCCCTGGCCGCAGATGCCGATGTACTTGCCTTTCTTCTTCGCGGTCTGGATCGCCATCGACAGCATTTTCTTGACCGCCGGGTCGCGTTCGTCAAACAGACTCGCGACGATCGCGGAATCGCGGTCGAGGCCGAGCGTCAACTGCGTGAGATCGTTCGAGCCGATCGAGAAGCCGTCGAAGATGTCCAGGAACTCATCGGCCATCAGCGCATTCGACGGCACTTCGCACATCATGATGATCTTGAGATCGTTCTCGCCCTGCACCAGTCCGTTCGTCTTCAGGACTTCGATGACCTTGCGGCCTTCGCCGAGCGTGCGCACGAACGGAATCATGACCCACGCATTCGTGAGACCCATTTCGTTGCGGACTTTCTTCATCGCGCGGCATTCCAGCGCAAACGCATCGGCGAACGACGGATCGACGTAGCGGCTGGCGCCGCGGAAACCGATCATCGGATTTTCCTCGTGCGGCTCGTAGCGCGCACCGCCGATCAGGTTCGCGTATTCGTTCGACTTGAAATCGGACAGGCGCACGATGACCGGATTCGGCGCGAACGCGGCGGTGATCGTCGCGATGCCTTCGGCGAGCCGATCGACATAGAAATCGACCGGGCTTGCGTAGCCGGCGATGCGCTCGTCGATCTGCCGCTTGATGTCCGCATCCTGCTTGTCGTATTCGAGCAGCGCCTTCGGATGCACCGCGATGTGGCTCGCGATGATCATCTCGAGTCGCGCCAGGCCAACGCCCGCGTTCGGCAGCATCGCGAAATCGAATGCGCGCTCGGGATTCGCCACATTCATCATGATCTTGAGCGGCGCCGGCGGCATCGCGCCGAGATCGGCGGTGATGCGTTCGAAATCGAGCTTGCCTTCGTAGATGAAACCGGTATCGCCCTCGGCGCAGGAAACAGTCACCTCGGCGCCGTCGGTCACCGCATCGAGTGCATTGCCGGTGCCGACCACGGCCGGCACGCCGAGCTCGCGCGCGATGATTGCGGCGTGACACGTGCGACCGCCGCGGTTGGTGACGATCGCGGCGGCGCGCTTCATCACCGGTTCCCAATCGGGATCGGTCATGTCGGCGATCAGCACGTCGCCGTGCTCGACGCGGTTCATGTCCTTGATCGAACGAACGACGCGCGCTCTGCCCGCGCCGATCTTCTGGCCGATCGAACGGCCTTCGGCGAGCACTTTGGCGCGCGGTTTCGACGCATCGGTCTTGAGCTGGAAACGCTCGATCTGCGTCGCGCGGCCGCGCGATTTCACGGTTTCCGGACGCGCCTGCACGATATAGAGCTTGCCGGTCGCGCCGTCCTTTGCCCATTCGATGTCCATCGGGCGCTGGTAGTGCTGCTCGATGACGAGCGACTGTTTCGCAAGTTCCTGGATATCCGCATCGTCGATGCAGAACTTCGCGCGATCGGCCGCCGGCGTATCTTCGATGCGCACGCGCTCGCCGGGTTTGGACGAGTACACCATGCGCTGCTGCTTCGAGCCGAGCTGGCGACGCAGGATCGCGGGTTTGCCCGCCTTCAATGTCGGTTTGTACACATAGAACTCGTCCGGATTCACCGCGCCTTGCACGACCATTTCGCCGAGGCCGTAGCTGCCGGTGATAAACACGACATCGCGAAATCCCGATTCGGTATCGAGCGTGAACAGGACGCCGGATGCGCCGATGTCCGAGCGCACCATCAACTGCACGCCGGCCGAGAGAAACACGTCCTCGTGCTTGAAACCGTGGTGCACGCGATAGGCGATCGCACGATCGTTGTAGAGCGAGGCGAAGACTTCCTTGACCTTGAGCAGCACATCGTCGACACCGACGACGTTCAAGAACGTCTCTTGCTGTCCCGCAAACGATGCGTCGGGAAGATCCTCCGCCGTCGCCGACGAGCGCACCGCGACCGCGATGTTGTCGGCGCCCGCATCGCGGCAGAGTTTCGCGTAGGCCTGGCCGATCGCCTTGTCGAGGTCGGCGGGTAGTGCGGCGTCGACGATCCAGCCGCGGATTTCCTTGCCGGCGGCGGTCAGCGCGTCGACGTTTTCGACATCGAGCGTCGCGAGGCGATCCTGGATGCGCTTGGCGAGGCCGCTTTTCTCGATATAGTCCTGGAACGCCTGCGCGGTCGTGGCGAAACCGCCGGGCACGGACACGCCGAGCTTGGCGAGATTGCCGATCATTTCGCCGAGCGAAGCGTTCTTGCCGCCGACCTTGCCGAGATCGGACATGCCCAACGCGTCGAGCCAAAGCACCAGATCGCTCAAGGAAATCTCCGTGGTTTTCGCGATCGTCCGTGATCGCAAGATTCGAGAAGCGGCCGCCGTGGCCGCGCGCTGAACGAGAACAGGGCGACGGACCCGCGAGAATGCGCGATTTTCGGGGTTTATGCGGGCGTAGACAAGCTTGCACAAGCCCGGCGCTGCCCGCGCGGCGCGCATTTCCGTAGACTCAAGCCACCTTTGCTCCGGACGGAACACCATGCGCCGCACGATCTTCTATGTGTCCGACGGCACCGGAATCACTGCCGAAACGATCGGACACAGCGTGCTGACGCAGTTCGACGGCGTCCATTTCGAGACCTTCCGCATTCCATTCGTCGACGACGACGGCAAGGCGCGCGCAGCGGCGCTGCGCATCAAGACCGTCTACGCGCAAAGCGGCGTGCGGCCGATCGTGGTCAACACGATCATGGATCAGAAACTCTCCGATCTCGTCGCCGAAAGCGGCGCATTCATGCTCGACGTGTTCGCGCCGTTCATCGGCCCGCTCGAGATCGAGCTCGACGCCAAACGCTCGCCGCGCGTCGGCAAGGCGCACGGCCTCACGGATTTCGGCGAATACGAGGCGCGCATCAACGCCACCAACTACGCGCTGACGCACGACGACGGCGTCGACGTGAATTACGCCGATTCGGATTTGATCCTGATCGGCGTATCGCGCGTCGGCAAGACGCCGACGTGTCTCTACATGGCACTGCACTACGGCGTGAAGGCGGCGAACTATCCGCTCACCGAAGAAGATCTGGAGAGACTCGAACTGCCGAAGCGCCTTGTGCCGTATCGGCAGCGCCTGTATGGCCTCACCATCGAAGCGCAGCGGCTCGCGCAGGTGCGCGAAGCGCGCCGTCCCGGCAGCCGTTACGCCAAACTCGAACAGTGCCGCTGGGAACTCGAGCAGGCCGACAAGGTGTTCCGACGCGAAGGGATCGCGGTTCAGAATACGACGCACACGTCGATCGAGGAGATCGCGAGCAAGATCCTCGCGCAGCTCGGCATCGAAAGGCACATGTTCTAGCGGACGGCGAACGTGTCGAATCAGCGCCGCCGGGAGGGCTGTGAGTTTCGCATTGTACGCGCGATAGCGGCGCGCCATAAGACTAGGTTTCCGCCAACCTCGCCCTTATGATCGGTCCATGTCCGCCGTACTCGAAAAACCGCAAGCCATTCTGCCTGGGCGCTTCGCCTGGCTGATGGGTCTCTATGCGGAGAACTATCACCGCCTGGCGCGCCTGTTCGCGCCGCAGCGGCTCGCCATCGGCAGTTACCTGTCTTCGCTGGACGACGGTCTGGACGTGCGCCTGGATGTGATCGAGCGTCATCGCTACACGCTGGATCTGCACTTGACCTACTGCTTCGTCGATCGGGAAACCGGCGAGCTCGCGCCGTCGGCGCAGCTTCGCATGTATCACGATGCGCACATGGCCGAAGTCATGCATTGCCACGCCGATCGGCGCCTCGCGCGTGCCATCGGGCCGCTGCGTCCGGCGCGCAGCATCTTCCAGCAGCGTCTGCGCATGAGCTCATTCCTCAATCGCTGGCTCGAATACCTCGCTGAGCAGGGTCATTCGATCGGCACTCTCGAAGCCTTGACCGGCGACTCAGCGAACGCGCCATCGCTGGCCGCGGGCTCGCCGGACCGTCGTCGGGCGACCGGTTGAACGCCGCGCGCCGACGGCGCTGAGGCGAATCACCCAGCGTCGCCTTGACAGTGTTCCGGGTTGCGGCGCTAATCGTTGTATGGAACGTGAAGCCAGCCCGGATCGTTGCCGCGTCCCGTCGCGCGCGCGCGGACGGGCCATGCTCGTTGCGGCGATCGCAGCGATTGCGGCATCGACCTCCGCCGCTGCCGTCGAAACCTCGATTCTGACCAGCCCGACGCCAGCGGCCGGTGCCGAGATGGCGTACGCGGTCGGTGTCGACGGTACCGAGCTCGCGATCGGCGCACCGGGCGAAAATGCAATGGCGGGCGCCGTGTACACCGTCGATTGTTCGACCCTGCCGTGCGCGGCGCCGCTGCGCATCGCGCCGGCGGATCTCGTCGCCGGCGTCGCGTTCGGCTCTTCCGTCGGCATGTCGGGCAACACGCTGGTCGCAACCGCGCCCGGGCCCGAGCCCGGTGCGGCATATGTGTTTGTCGGCAACGGTTCCGGCTGGTCGCAACAGGCCAAGCTCACGCCGAGCGGAGGCACCAGCGGCGAGCGCTTTGGTCTTTCCGCATCGCTGTCCGGCGATCGGCTCGCGGTCGGCGCCGATCACGCCGGCGCCGGCGCGGGCGCCGTGTATATTTTTGTCCGCAACGGTACGACGTGGACGCAGGAAGCGCGCCTGACCGCGGCGGACGCCGCTGCGCGCGACGCGTTCGGCAGCAGCGTTTCGCTCGACGCCGATACGCTGCTGGCCGGCGCGCCTTTCAAGCGCGCGTCCGCATTGGGCAGCTACGCGAATGGCGCGGCCTATGTGTTCACACGCGATGCGGGCGGCTGGTCGCAGCAGGCCAAATTCCTGCCGGCAACGAGCGCGAACGGTGATCTGTTCGGATTGGCCGTCGATGTCGTCGGCGATCGTGCCGTCATCGGCGTCCCGTATGCCGCGTCGTCGCAGGGCGCGGCGTACGTATTCGCGCGTAGCGGCACTTCGTGGACGCAACAGGCCGAGCTCACGGCGGCCGGCGGCGTGGTCGGCGATGAATTCGGCTGGTCCGTCGCGCAGAGTGACAACGGCATCCTGATCGGCGCGCCGTTCGTCGGCCAGCTGGCGGGTGCGCCGTGCGGCGGCAGCTATTTCTTCGACGGCACGTTGCTCGGCGAAGCCGGTGGCGCATCGATCGAGGCGCCCATACTGGATGAAATGGCCGGCTGGGCGATCGCGACCAGCGGCGCACGTTGGGTCACCAGCGCGCCCGGCTACGTCATCGGCACCGACGAGCACGCCGGAGCGGCGTACTGGTTCGATCCGCTCATCACCATTTTCCACGCCGGCTTCGACGCGCCCGGCGCCTGCGGCGCGCAATAGGTTTCGGGGTTCATCCGTTTCCGCACATCGCGGCGGACGCTCAATCCATCAGACCGTGACGCGCCGCGTAGCGGATCAACTCGGCCGTGTTGCGCGCGCCGAGCTTGTCGAGCACGCGGAAGCGGTGATTCTCGGCGGTCTTGGTGCTGGTGCCGAGCTGGCGCGCGATTTCCTTCGTCGTCATGCCCTCGACGATCAGGTGAAACACCTCGCGTTCGCGCGACGTCAGGTCGCGATAAGGATCCTCGAGCGGCGCGTGCGGCTTCTGCACCTGTTGCGCGAGCACTTTCGATGCATGCGTACCGAAGTATCCGCGTCCGCCGGCGAGCGCGCGCACGGCCGCGAGCATTTCTGCACTGGCGCTGTCCTTGAGCAGAAAACCCGACGCGCCCGCGCGCACGACATGCATCACGTATTCCTCTTCCGCGTGCATGGTCAGCACCAATATGCGAGTGTTTTCGAGCTCTTTGGTCAGCCGCCGCACGACCTCGATGCCGTTGAGCTTGGGCATCGAAATGTCGACGACGACCACGTCCGGCTGCGTCTTCAGCGCGAGCTCCACCGTCGAAATGCCGTCTGCTGCCTGCGCGACGACCTGACAGTCGCCGCTGCCGTTGAGCAACGCGACGAGTCCATCGCGCACGATGGTGTGGTCGTCGGCGACGAGGACGCGGATCGGTTTCACGAGATGCTGTCTCCCTGGAGCAACGGGATCAGCACACGCAACTGCATGCCTTCACCCGGGCGCGAGACGACCGTGAAGCGGCCGCCGAAAAGCCGCACGCGCTCGCGCATGCTGGCGAGTCCAGTGCTGTGGCCGCCGCTGGCCTTGGCAAACGCCGCGTCGACGTCGACGCCGCGGCCATCGTCGACGATGAGGAATTGCAGCCATTGATCCTGTCGTTGGCCGAGCCGAATCACGACATTGCGCGCTTGTGCGTGCTTGAGCACGTTGGTCAATGCTTCCTGCGCGATGCGGAAGATCAGCGTGGAAAGATCGCCGTCGATCGGCGTCGGCAGTTGCGCGACGTCGACTTCGACTTCGTAGCCGCCACTTTCCGCGGAGTGGCGAGCGAGCCAGTTGAGCGCGGCCTCGAGACCGAGATCATCGAGGATTTGCGGGCGCAATACGCGCGACAGCGCGCGCGTTTCCTGGATCGCCGAATCGCAAATCGCCAGCGCTTGATGCAACGGATTCGATGCATCGCCGGCACCCTCGACCGAACGCGCGAGCGCATCGAGGCGATGGCGCAACGCCGTCAGCTGCTGGCCGATGCCGTCGTGCAGCTCGCGCGCGAGACGGCGACGCTCGTCTTCCTGCACGCGCCAGACCGAACGCGCGAGTTGCTTGAAATGCTGCTCGCCGGCGTGCAGCTGCACGAACAGGCGTTCCTGCTGCTCGCGAAGTTGCGCGAGCTGATCGCGCACGGATTCGTCGCTCGACGCCGACACCTGGAGTTTCGCCTCATTCATGCGCGGTCGCCGAAATGCCATAAGAAGCCGCGAATTTCGTCAGGGCAGGGCGCTGCGCTTGCGGCGTGTTGCGCCGGAGATCGTCGAGCGCGGCCACGGCGGCGCGTGAGGCTTCGCGTTCCGCATCGCTGCCCTCCGGCCTGCGTTGCGCGGTCGCCGCAAGCGCGTGAATCTCGAACGCGCGCCCGTAAGCGGGCAGGCGCGCGAGCTCGGCGCGTGCGGCGCGATAGTCGGGCAGCGCATCGGCGCCGTCGACTTCGAGTGCGGTTTCCGCGAGGGCGAGTCGCAACGGCGTGCTCGCGTATTTGGCGAGATCGGCGCGCGTGGCCGCGAGTTCTTTCGTCGCTTCCTTGGTTTTCTTCTGCATGTTGAGTGCGCGCGCGCGCGTCAGGCGCGCCGATAGTTCGGTTCCATAGCTGTGTGCATCCTGCGCCGTTGCAATCGCCTTGCCCGCCTTCGCCAGCGCCTCGTCGGCGCGGCCGCGTCCGAGCGCGATCTCGGCTTGCCGTCCGAGCAGCAGCGCGGCCTGCTCGCTGTTCGCGACCTTCTCGACGTCGAGATCGGCGATCGCCGCGCTGGCCGCGTTCCAATCGCCGACGTCGCGGAACGCCGCGCTTTGCAGCAGCTGCATTTCGACGGTGCCGCGCGAATCCTCGCGCTGCTTGAACTCGTCGAACGCCTTCTTGGCGTAATCGATCGCGTCGGAAAGCTTGCCTTCGGTGCGATCCAGATCGGCGAGATTGGCGAGGCTGATGCTGCGTTCCTCCGCCATCTGCAATTCTTCGGCGCGATGCAGACTCTCTTCGAGCGCTTCGCGCGCCAGCGCGAAATTGCCGCGCGCCGTTTCCGCGAGTCCTAGACTCTGCTTGGCGCGAACGATGCCGACGTAATCGTTGGCCTTGGCGTATGTCGATGCCGCCTGGTTCCAGTACACCTCGGCGTTGTCGAACTCGCCCACTTGATAATAGGCGAAGCCGACATTGAGCAGGCTGCTGCCGATCTGGCGCGCGTTGCCGAGCGCCTGATAAGTCGACAACGCGCTGCGATACGAATCGAGCGCGCCGCGATAATCGCCGCGCTCTTCCTTCAGGACACCTTCGTCGTTGGCGAGATCGGCGAGCGCCGCGGTGTCGCCGAGCGGTTCCAGCAATTTACGCGCTTCGTCGAGTGCGCTCTGCGCGCCCTTGAAATCACCTTGCACAGCGCGCACGGTCGAAAGATTGCGCAGACTGACGGCAACACCGCGCGTATCGCCGACCGCTTTGCGCGCCTGGATCGCCTGGCCGAACGTTTCCGCGGCCACATCGAGCTGGCCGAGATTCTGATAACCGATGCCGAGCGCGTGCGTCACATTCGCTTTCATGCGCGCATCGTCGAGCCGATTGGCGAGGATCTGTGCGTGCGCAAGATAATCGTCGACGGCGCGCTTGGAATCGCCGGCCATGATCGTGTACTTGCCGAGTGCGAACCACGCGTCTTCGTTGCGCGGATCGTCGGCGACGACGGCCTGAAGGATCTTGTCGGCGCCTTCGAAATCGCCGAGCTCGCTCTTCGCGCGCGCGAGCAACACGCGCGCGGGATGATCGTCAGGCGTCTCGGCGACGAGCTTCTCGAGGACCTTCGCGGCGTCTTCGTTTTCGCCGAGCAACACGAGCGCATAGGCACGCGCGCGGATTGCCTGGCGACTCTGCT
Organism: uncultured Gammaproteobacteria bacterium; assembly: GCA_963834755.1. Taxonomy (GTDB): domain Bacteria; phylum Pseudomonadota; class Gammaproteobacteria; order Xanthomonadales; family Rhodanobacteraceae; genus Dokdonella_A. The sequence goes on along the minus strand of CAWICQ010000011.1, from coordinate 85,118 downwards.
GCGACGCGAGCGCATCTTTCGCATGTCGTGCAAGCGAGGACAGATCCGCAACGCGTCCGCTGCGGTCGAGCGCATCCTCGATCGACCACCAGAGCGCCGGACTCGCGGCTTGTTCGGCGGTTCGCGCCAACGTGGAGACGCCGAGCTCGTCGGCGCCGCGCTGGAGATGGAGCTGACCGATGAGCCGGATCGCAGGCGTATCCGGCCACGCGGTCGACGCGGCAGCGACTTTGAGCTGCGTGTGCAAACGCGTTTGGAGATCGCGCAACTGTGCCGGCAACATCTCGGCCGTCACCGGCGTCGTTGCGGCGCTCCATGTCGGTTGTGTCGCGCCTTGCGGCCAGATCGACAGGTGCACGGCGTAGTTGCCGGAAGCGTCGCGATCGAGGTTGCCTTCCAGAAGCTCGCGCGCGCCGAGCGTTTCGACGACGCGCGCACGCTGGCGACGCGCGGCGTCGGCGTCGTAGCCGAGCTCTTTCAGTGCGCGGTCGACGCGTCGCGTGTCTTCGCTGTTCGTGCCAGGCGTGCCGATCAATGCCGAGCCGATGATCTCGCGGATGCCCGCGGCGAGATCGCCGTCGGCGGCGTTCTCGCCACCGCTCACGACGAACGGCATCGACGCAATGTCGACCGCGATCGGAACGGCTTGCGTCGCCGCCGGAGGCGCCAGCGCGAGCTCGCGGCGCCAGTAAACGAAGGCCACGACCGCAAGCAGGACCAGGGCAGCGGCGGCGAACGCCGGCAAGCGCGTCGCCAATCTCGCGCGCGGCACGCGGCGCTGATCTATCGCGCGCACGACTTCGTCCGCGCTCTGAAAACGTCGCGACGGTTTGAGCTCCAGCAGCCGCGCGCAAAGACGCACGGCGAAACGCGGCAAATCCGGCTTCAGCGTATCGGGCAGCGGCGGATCGCGCACAATGCGTTGCGCGAGCATCTCCGCGGGCGTGCCGCCGCGAAACGGCAAGGTGCCGGTCAACATCTCGAAGAAGATGAGGCCGAGTGCGTAGAGATCGCTGCGGCCGTCGACCGGATCCGCGCGAGCCTGTTCGGGCGAGAGATATTCCGGCGTGCCGATGATCACGCCGCTGACGGTGATGCCGGTCGATCCCGCCGAGCGCGCGACGCCGAAATCGGTGATGCGCGCTTCGCCGTCTTCGCTGATCAGGACGTTTGCGGGTTTCAGGTCGCGATGGACGACGCCGCGCTGATGCGCGGCAGCAAGACCGAGCGCGAGCTGGCGCACGATGCCGATCGCATCCTCGGGCGGCAGGCTGCCTTTCGTATCGAGCAGGCGTTCCAGCGATTGGCCCGGCACGAAATCCATGCTGATGAGCCAGACTTCGCCGTGACGCACGAGGTCGTGGATGCGCACAACATGCGGGTTCGATACCTGGCGCGCGAGCAACAGCTCCTGTCGGAAACGCTCGAATGCGTCGGGACGGCTGGCGAGCTCGGGACGCAACAACTTGAGCGCGACATCGACGTCGAGCTCGGTGTCGTGCGCGTGATAGACGACGCCCATGCCGCCCATGCCGAGCAGACGCACGATGCGGAAGCGATCGGCGACGACGTCACCGGGACGCAGTTCCGCCATTGTGAGCACGCCGGTCACCGTCGCGCCGCCGGAGGCGTAGGGCGGGGCGAGCGTACGTCCGGCGGTCATTCGCGCGGTCCTCCGGAGGCGCCGCGGCGGGCGGGACGTTGCCACGCCGGCGCGTCGTGCAATCTTCGCGCGTCGGCGCTGCGGGCGCCTGCGAAAGCCGATTCCATGCGGGAGAGCGTGCTGTCGATCTCGGTCGCGGCGAGCGCGGTCGATGCGCGCTGCGCGAAGGCTTCCAGAAGGTCGGCGTCGAGCTCGGAAAAGATCTTGGCTTCGTCGTCCGTATCGGCATAGGCGACGCCGAGCAGGCGGCTGTCGTGCTGCAGCGGCAGGCTTGCCAATGCGCGGATGCCGCGCGCGACGACGCTGGCCTGATCGTTGAGCCAGTCGTGATCGCGTCGGTCGGACAGGTAAACCGCGCGGCGCTCGCGGATCGAACGATCGACCGCGCTGCGGCTGCCGGAAAACGCGGCGCAGTCAAGATCGGCCGCGTCCATCGCATGGCAGGCGCGCACGCGCAGCTGACCGACCGCGTCCATTGCCAGAAGAAAGCCGCGCCGGCACTCGGCGATGTCGACGATGCCGCGCAGCAGCGTGTCCATGAGCTTGTCGACGTTGTCGGTCGTCGCGATGCGATCGATCCAGAGTTGCGAGGATTGGCGACGGTGTTCCGCGCGGGCGCGAAGATGCTCGACCGCCTCTTCGCCGACGCGCTCGAACTCGCAGAACACGTCGCCAATCGCGACCCACTGATTCGCGGTCAGCTCGTGGCGCTTGATGCGGCTGCCTTCGACGCGCACGCCATTTTTCGAGCCGAGATCCTCGATTATCCAGCGGCCATCCGGGATCTGGCTCATGCGCGCGTGGCGGCGCGATACGGAGTCGTGTGCAAGCACGCAATCGTTTTCGGGTGCGCGGCCAAGAATCACGTCGGCGCCGTCCGGCAGCACACGAATCGTCACCGGCTCGGTCGGGACGTGGATGGAAAGCTTTGCGGGCACGAGATTCTACGGCGAGCCGTTGAGACGGCCCATCATGAAGCGCAGAGAGTCGGTGCCGCCGACGAGTTCGCCTTCGACATCGTCGAGATCGCGCGTCGATCGCCACCGATTCGGCAGCGAGGTGCCGCCGAATTCCGCGCAGTGCGCATCGAAATTCGCGAGCAGCTCGATCGCATGGGCTAAAGTCGCCGGCTTCGTACGCGGCGCGGCTGACCGCAAGATCGACTTCGAGCGTTCGCCGAACCGACGGGCTCAGCGTCGCCGCGGCGAGTTGTGCCGCGAGATCGTTGTACTGGTTTTCGCAATCCGTCGAGTACTGCGGTGAGTTGTCCTTGATGATGACGAATTCGGAAAAGCCGCCCGCGCGTCCGCGCGCGCGCACGCTTCCTGCGGTGACGGTGCCGGTCACGTAGTGGAACGCCTGACCGATCGGCGCCTTGACCAGTCGGTACGGAGAAAACGGTGCGTAGACGAGATCTGCGGTGTCGAGCGTGACGTCGTATTGATTATCGAACGCGAGCCCGCACGCGGACGGCGGCTCCACGGTGACGCGCACCGGGAACGCGGGATCGATGGTCTGTTGGCCAGGATGCGGCAGTCGGCTCTGGATGTCGGCGATCTCGCCGGCGTCGAGAACGTCCGCGCTGATGCCGATGCACGGCACGGTCAGGTTTTGCAGGTTTGTCGGTTCGAACTCGAGCTCGAACTCGGCGGTGTAGTTGCCGCCGCCGGGATTGGGCAACGTGATGTCGGCGTGCGCCTTGTCGCCGTCGATGATCGTGACGACGACGCTGCCCGCCGACGCGGCAGCCGCGTGCAGCAGTAATACCGCGACTGCGAACGTCGGAATTGCTCGCCGGTGTTTACGACCGTTCACCCTGCCTCGCTTTGACGCACCACAGCGTCCGTCGCATCCCTGATGCTGCCGCCGGGCTCCAAGGACTCATGCCGGACATCCGTCCGGACTCGTCATTCCATCGCAACACCACACTAATGCAGGCGTTTGCCCCAGTCGATAGCCGTGGCACCCGCAAAGGCTGCGCTGGGCAGAGCCACCGTCGATCGCTGGGTGAATTCACTCAGCCGTTTGCTCTCGACATTCTTGGGCGACCTCGTTTCAGGGCGAGAAGTCGCGCGGTGAGCGGCGCGAGGGGACGCCGTGGGTAGGGACGGTTCTGCGCGCTGAGTGGAAGTGCTTATTGTCGACAGCTCCGTCGATCGCGACGATGGCATCGCCCCATCGGTGGCAATTCGGCTTCCACCGAAGCCGAGTGCCGAAGGTCGTTTTCTGGCTGACGCCGTGCGTGTCACCGATGAAGATTTCGTCCCGTGATGGCGATCCATCCCGGCGATGCGACGTAGAGGGTCCGGTCCTTCCCCATCCGGATCCACTTGACGCGGGAAGCTCCCCCGGCTCCGCGTCGCTGATGGTGGGCTGCGATTGCCCTCGGTCGCAGCTCACCTCAGCACCTTCTGAATCATCGCCGAAGAGCACGGATCGACGGCTCCCCGCAATTCGACGCACGCGCGACACGCCGTGTTGCGGCGCCGAAGCTTCACGGCACTCCGCATCCGCCACGCTTCGTTCCGATGATCGGCACGCTCCACGGGACGCACGGTCGAGGAACGCGCAGCGGCGCCTTTTGGAGCGGGCCGCGCGGGTGTATCGTGTGCGCATGGCCGCATCGCCGCGTATACCGCCGCCGCCGCTGCCGGAGGTCGACTGGTCGTCGACATCGGCTTACCTGCGCTCCTGCCACGAATGGCTGGATGCGATGGAACTCTGGCGCACCGAAACGCTGCCGGCCTGGATCGAGCAAACGCGCAAATACCTCCTGGAACACGCGTTGATGAGTCCGGAGAATCCGGTCGTTCTGCCCGACCCGCGCGCGGAAACGCGGCGCGTTTCCGACAAGCCGCTGGACGTCGTGACCGAGATCAGGCTGCCGGCGATCGATTGATCGCATGCGCGAGCGTGAACGTCCGCGCGAAATCGCATTCTTCGAATCGCGGCTTGCTGGGGGCGCAGCCGTGCGCCGGGTTGTGCCGTCAGGATTTGTGCTGCGCGATCTCGCCGGGCGAAACGACGAGAATGCAGAAAGTATCGGGAACGATCGAAGGACGCGGATGCGGTTGTTCCGCGGTCGGTGCGGGCGGCGGACCGAGCGTCGCCGCGGAGAGATATAGCGCGTGCGTGACCGTATCCAGCGTGATCGTGCGCGCGCTGGTTTGCGTCGGAATCGTCGCCGCGACTTCGTAATGATCCGCATCGACCTGGCGGATCACGCTGAGCGTGCCGTCCCGACCGTTCGGGCTGTAGACGACCTGCTTCGCAGGATCGTAGGCTGCGCCATCGGGGCCTTTGCCGATCGGCACCGTCGCGACGTGTCGACCGGATTGCGAATCGGTAACGGCCATGTGCTCGTTCGAGCAGGCCGAAAAGAGTCGATGGTGCGCGGCGTCGAAAGCGAGCCCGCTCGGCGATTCGCAATCGTCGAGCTTCCAGGTGGCGAGCACGCGGTGCGCTTTCGCGTCGATCGCGATGACCGTCGCGTGATCTTCGTCATTGACGAAAATGCGCCCATGTCCGTCGACCGCCGCGAACTCCGGCTTGCCGCCGAGCGGAACGGTTGCAACGACGCGGCCGCTCTTGGTGTCGATCGCCGTGGCGTCGTTACTGCGTCCATTGAAGGTCCAGACCTGTTTCGTCGATGCGTCGAACACGATCGCGTCGGGATTGTGGCCGGAAACCGGAATGACGCGCTCGGTCTTCAGCGATCTGAGATCGAACTCGGTCACGCTGTCCGCGCGCCCGTTGCTGGTGTAGCCCTTGCCCGATCTGGCATCGATCGCGACGCCGTGCACGCCGTTGGTGTCGGGAATCGTGCCGACGAGCGTGCCGTCCCTGGTGTCGACGACCAGCACGCGATCCGAGCGCGTGACATATAAACGATGCGCGGGTGCGTCGACGGTAAGGGCGTCCCAACGGCCGGTGCCGCCGAGATTCCAGCGTTTTGGTGCGGCAACGTCCGCGGCGAGTGCCGAGTGGGCGCCAATCAATGAGAGGAACGTCAAGGCGCAGCGATTCGCGGCGAAGCGTCCCGATCGGCCTGCTAGTGTTTTCATCGGTACCATCTTGCCAGACGCGCTACGCGGTTGACATCCTTGGCGGCGCGGTGATCGGTAAACGTCGCGTAAGTCCGCTATGCCGTTGCCGAGTTGACCGTGAATGAACGATCGAGCAGAGTTTGCGCGTCGTCGAGGTACCGCTGGCGCGTGCGGAGCTTGGGCGACCTACGCCGATAACGGGGCGTGTTCGCGCGAAGGGCGAATCGATGTGGAAGCGGGCGGCGATCTACGGAGTGTTCCTCGCAGGCGGAACGCTCGCTCTGCAAGGGCTCGACTATCTGCGCCTTGCGCGGGCGCACTCGGGCGACATCTACACGTTCCTGGTTTCTCTGGCTTTTCTGGTGCTCGGCGTCTTCCTCGGCGCGCGCGTGATCGGCCGCCGCAAACCGCCGGCGTTCGACGGCAACCCGAAGGCTCAGGCCGCGCTCGGCATCAGCGCGCGCGAGCTCGCTGTGCTCCGCGAGATCGCGGCGGGCCATTCCAACAAGGAGATCGCGCGGAACCTCAATGTGTCGCCGAATACGGTCAAGACGCACGTCGCGCGCCTGTTCGAAAAACTCGAGGCGAAACGCCGTACCGACGCCATGAACAAGGCTCGTGAACTCGGGCTCGTGCCCTGATCGGTGCGTCCTTCCGTACTATCCGGCGTGAATCACCCATTTGGACGATTGCCGTGGCTCGCTCTGGCGCAGGTAATAGCGCCTCCCACCGCTAAAGGAGCCGCTGTCATGTTTGGCAGGATTCTGTCCTACGGTACGCTCGCAGGTTTGATTGTCGGTATCGCGTCGTCCGGTTTGACGGTCGGGCTCAGCCACCAGCTGCCGTCGCCGTACAGCATGGTGATCGGGTACTTGGTGATGTTGATCGCGCTGAGCGCGGTGTTCGCGGGCATCAAGCGGCATCGAGACGTCGATCTCGGCGGCGTCATCAAGTTCTGGCCGGCGTTTGCGCTCGGTATCGGCATCACCTTCGTCGCCAGCGTGTTTTATGTCGCGGCGTGGGAGGCTACGGTCGCGGTCACACACATGGATTTCGCGGGCTCGTACGCGAATTTCGTGATCGACGAGCAGAAGGCCAAGGGCGTCAGCGGCGAAGCGTTGGCCAAACTCACGGCCGACATGGAACAGTTCAAGATCCAGTATGCCAATCCGCTGTACCGGCTGCCGATGACGTTCATTGAAATCTTTCCGGTGGGATTGCTGGTCTCGCTGATCTCCGCGGGCCTGTTGCGCAGCAGTCGTTTCCTGCCTGCGCAACGGTGATCGACAGCGGCGAACTCAGACGGACGATCGCGCGCGGCGAAGGCGCTGCTGGCGACGCACCAAAGCGTCGATCTCCCGCTGCGACTGCCGGGCTTCGCGGGTGGTGACGACGCCCGCGATGCCGTAGTGGCCGGCCCGGATATCGACATCGTGGACTTCGAATCGCGCCAGTACGCGGCGGACGAACTCGGCGCCGAGTCCCATCCGGCGCAGATGATCCTGCACGCGCAGGACGCGTACGGTGGTTCCATCGATGACGGCAACGCCCACGGTGGTTTCGGCCAGGTTGCCGCTGGTCCGCTTCAGAATCGGCAGCCATTTGATTCGGAGCAACGCGAGTCGCAGGTTGGCTGGATCGGTCTTGGCGAGCAGCGCATCCGATTTCAGAATGCCAAGCTCGATGTCGTTGACGCGGCCGTCGGCGGCGAGCGCAGTGCAATGGTCGACCCATGCCGCGCCGTCCGGCGTTTCTTCGCGGACGACGACGATGTCGTGCATGCGCGGCAACTCGAGGCGATGTTCGCAGAACGTCAGGAACGATCGCCCGAACGTCGGTGATCCTACGGCCCAGGCGACGCGGAAGATCGGCGACCAGGTCCAGTGCCGGAAGATGTTCATCCAGCCGCGGTTGTCCGGATGTTTCCAGGCGTGTTCCAGATCCATGTCGTGGTAGACGGACTCCATCAACTGGATCAGTTCCTGGCAGAAGTAAAAACAACTGCGGAAATGTTCCGGCGGCGGCAGGCGCGTCCTTCGCTCATAAGGCGTGGCGCCTTCGCTGCCGGACACTTTGTCGGCGGCCACGAGATCGGTCCACGGCGGATAGATCTGCGCGTCCAGGATACCGAGGTCGGCTGTTTCGCGAAGCTTGGCGAACAGCAGCGACATCGAATCGGCGTGCTGCGAGAAGCGCGCCGGTACGCATGCCAGCGGTGCGACCCAGCGATGCTGCAGCTCGACGAGAATGCGTTCCTTGAGATGTGAATCGGTGACGCCGAGTTGGCCGTGCGGCGCGGTCGACGGAAGTGCCTTCGCGCGCTCGAGTGCGGATTCGAGCGCCGTCGAGGCCACGCTTTCGCCGAGGCGTCGATAGCTTTCGAATTGCGCTTCGTCGAAGTATTGATCCGACGTCGGCTCGTGCGGAAAACTCGGGTGCGCGCGTGCGTAGTGCGCGACGTCCGCGGGCTCCGCGCCGACGATCGAAGGCTTGAGATACAGCAGAACGCCCGTTTCGCCTTCGGCATATGTGATCGTTCCGACCGCACAGCAGCGCTTGGACACGCCGGCCGCATCTTTGCGCAGGTCCGATGTATCCATCTCGATATCGACGCCGAAGTCGACGCGGCATTTCTGGATCGCATCGCCGAGATCGGCGAAATCGCGCTCGGCATCGGCGCTGGAATCGACACACAGAATGAACCGGCAGCGGCGGCGCACGAGCTCGTAGATGCCGAGATTTTCGAAATGACCGCCGTCGGAAAGGTAGATGAGGCGTCCCCTTTCCCTGGTGAGGCCGAGCATTTCCGCGATCAGCCACCATCCGGAGAATCGCGGAACCGCCGCGGCATCGGAACCGGCGAGGTTCGGATTCGGAAGCCACCAGCCGAGCCGCGCGTCGAACATCGTCAGCAAGAGCGTCACGGCGGGCGAGCTGTGATAGCCCATGTTCGGACTTACCGCCGCGCCGGAGATGGCGACGACATCGCCCAACGTCAGCGACGCCGCGATCGGATCTGCTTCGACTTTCGAGGCCGGGCGCGTGCGCGATGTTGTCGCCGCCACTGCGGCCGTCGCATCGCCGATCGGACATGCGTCGCGGTGGGAAGGCGGCGGGACATATCCGCAATAGCCGGGCGTGAAGCAGAACGAGGCCGCCTTTCGATCCTGCCAATCGAGCTGTTTGGTGGCGACCAGGTTGAGCGCCGCGCCGATGAGCGGAAAGAGTGGTCTCGCGCCTGATTCATCGCGTGTTTCTTCGACGACGTCGGCGAGCACGAGATCGTCGTTCGGATCGAAGTTCGTCGTCGGTTCCGGCGTGCGTTTTGGATTGCTAGCACCGAGATAGCACCGCACGATGCGATTGCGGTAGAACGCGTTCATGCTGAATTCGTTGAGATCGATCGCGTAGCCGAGCACCAGCCACACGAGACAGGTCACGACGAAGACAGCGACGAGCGTTCCGTAGTGGACCAGCGTTCCTCTCGCAAGATTTGCAACGTAAAACGAGCCAAGGTCGTCCGGGTGCAAATTTTGCAACGACGGCAGCGAGCCCCAGCCGGCCGCGCCAAGGATTTCCTGTCCGGCAAAACTGATCGCAACCGCGAGTCCGAGCAGGAATACCCACGGTGCAATAAGCGCGAGCACGCTGAGCGTTCTTGAGTTGCCTTTCGGGTCTCCGCTGACGCGCTGACTGTATGCGGCGAGCACGCCGGCTCCGGTGGTGCCGATCCAGCCGAGGACGCCGACCCAGCCGGTGGCCATCCATGTCGTGTCCGCGTACCAGAGGCCGTATCGCAACAGCAGCGGTCCATAGATCGCTATTCCGCACCAGAGTCCAATGAAGAGCGTGACGAATGCAGCGGCTCTGCCACCGATCCGCGCCCATATCTCGCGCTGCAGATCGCTGAGCGACGGCCCCGCGAGGCCGATGTGGAAGATGCCCGTCAGCGTAATCGCGACCAGGACGCACGTCGGACCGAGAATGAGGGCGTGCCAGAGTCCGAACGCACCAATCCAGTAATAGAAAATGTGTCGTGTGCCGACCAGGGCGATGCCAGCGAACAGTGATGCGCCGAGCGTGGCGAGCGCGAAACGAAGTCCGTGCTGCATCAGAGGCGATGGCGATTCATCGACGCCCGGGCTCGGCTTGCGTCGGGCGATGACGAGCGAAACGGCAAGCCAGATGATCCAGCACACGAAATAGATGACTGCGATCGTGGTGAAGACGCTTAGGTCCAGGGATCTCCGGCAGAGTTCCACGACATCGGACCCTTGCTGCGCTATGCATCCATAGAGTCGGGTATTGAATCCCCAAAGAGATGTGGCACCGCACAGCGCAGCTACGAAGAGGAGGCCGATGGCTGCCAACGCAACGCCGGCGACTCTGCGTGGCGGCAGATCGCGGCTATCCACGGCGCCAGAAGCTGTCGGCTCGTCGCAGGCCGGACTCTCGGATGAAGATGCGTGCGCACTTGCGTTTGCCGCCGTATCGGCTCGCGGAGCCGAGCGTCGCCTCTCCGCCTGCATCAGGATCCATCCCAGGAGGAGTGCGCCGATGCCACCGGCGATGCCTGACGCAAGGAAAAGCCCGAAAGGCCAGTCTATGGCCGCCCGCATCATCCGAGGATACAGAAAGAGGGGGATCAGGCTCAGCGCAAGCATCAGTGCCAGCAACTGAGTCTGGACGAGCACAACATTGCGCACATAAGTGCCGAGCATGCTCAACGTGTCGCCGGAAACAGGCGATTTCCGCGGACTCAGATAATTGCCGTATTCGCGCAGATGAAGAATCGGCCGCTGGGCGTCGACGATCGGCGCCGTTGCCTGCGGAGCGTTGGCGGTGTCGCGAACGCTCGATCGCAGGACATCGTACGTGGCTGCGAATCCGCGCCGGCGAATCAATCCCTGCACGAACGAACCGATGTAGCCGCCGCCGGAAATCGTCGACAGATAGTGGAACGCGCCGAGAAGATTGTTGCGCGCGAGCACCTGAAGAACGCCGAGCGCGAAGGTGGCGCTGCGAATACCGCCGCCGGAAAGGGCGAGTCCCCACACGTCGGGATTCTCGCGCGATTCCTGCGCGCGATGAAGGATGAAATCGAGCTCGGCCTCGCGGATGGAGTCCGATGTCGTCGAACGCTCGTTCATGCGCGGACCTCGTCCGGAGTGGCGCGATGATCCAGGGCGCGGACGTCGTCACGGGAATTCATGGTCCGCCCGCGCCCTGGCTGCTTTGCCTCCGCGCCGTTATCTCGTCTTGTGCCGGCGCGGCGTCATGGAAATGCGATGAGTTCGATTCGGCCGCGGTACGAGTTCGCTGTGTCCGATGCACCGATCACAACCGTTCCGACGAGCTGGCCACAGCCTGCGACGCGAACGATCCATCGGCTCGCATACAGCTGCGCGCCGGTTTCCGCTTCGGTCTTCGTCCAGCCACCCTCTGTCAGGCGCGTTTCGAACGCAGCCGGCAAGCCATTCGGATCGTTGCCGTCGAACGGCAGCGAGGAGGTCAGGAAGAACGCGCGATTCGTCGTCGCGTCGTCGCTGGCATCGACGACGGCGGACAACGTCGCGTTCGAAATGCTGCTCAGATCCGGAATTGCGCCAGCGCGTATCGCCGCCGTGCATTGCGGCGCCGGCGCCGCGCCCAGCGCGTTATTCAGCAGCCACGCGAGCCGAACGCCTGCTCGCTGGAGTTGCACGCCGACGACTGCGGTCGCGTCGTCAATGTACGGCTGCGTCAGCTTGTAGTGATGCGCCGAAGTCGGCGCGGGCAAGGTGGCGAAAACGTGATCGCGCGCGACTGCGAACGATTCCTGCGCCCAGTCCTCGATCGTACCTTGCGTCCATGCGAGTCGCTCCGCATCGGTGATTTGCGCGAGCAGCGCGTCCGCGACGGTGTTCGGATCGGTTCCCAGCTGTTCGACGAATTCGGTGTCCCAGTAGTGGTGCAGATTGCCGCCCGGCAGAGGATGCGTGGCGATCACTTCGTCGTTGCCGCCTTTGTCGTGATTATCGCTGGCGTGCAGCGGCTGATGGATGTCGCCGACGAAATGCAGCAGGAACTCCAAAGCCATCCGGCGCTCATCGGTGCCGGTATCGGGCGCCCTGAGCTCGGCCAGGAACTCGTTGATCTTGTCGACGACGCAATCGTTTTCCGGACCTGCGCTGGCGGGCGTGCCCGCGGGCAATGTGGGATGCGAGAAGCAGGCGGCGTCAAGATCCGGACCGTCGATTTCTATATCGACGAAGTGCCAGTTGTGGGTTGTTCGATAGCGCGGACCGTTCGGGCGATCGGAGTCGCGGTATTTGTCGGCCCACGTCGCCTGGCTTGCGATGTCCTTTCCGGTCGTGATCGAGAGCGGATCGGTCGCAAGCATGGCGATGACTTGTGCGCGCACGGCGGGGTCGAGATCGTGGTCGGCCACGAGGCCGATGATTTCGTGGCCCTCGTCGCCCCATGCGAACGCACGGGTGGGGCACAGAACCACGCCCAGCGCCAGGAGGAGACCGATGGCGATTCGCGATGGCCGCGCGCTACGACCTGTGGACATCGCACGCGCCTGCGAGCCCGCCTCGTCGCGGGCACGATCCGTTCGTAGCGCATTCGCCGTACTCATCGCGCACCCCCAAGCACGCTGACAAGTCGAGGATGCTTACCGATACCGCGCAAGCTTTGCTTGCACCGCAGCTGGCAAGTACCCGATGTACCGGTAAACTGCTCTCAATGCACGGCGCCGCATATCGGCGCGTTCGGAACTCGCTGTACGAGATTTCCTATATGTATCTTTCGGGCGATAGATTGGCCTATCGCGCGCGATGGTGACCGACGACGTGTTGTGGAGATGTGGTCGGACCGGTCATGTGCAGCGCGCGCAGCAGGGGCTTGAGGGCGACCGGTTTGCACAGGAACTGATCGAAGCAGGAATCCACCGCGCGTATGCGAAAGTCCAAGCTGGCGCGGCCGGTGATCGCGACCAGGCGCATGCCGAGCAGGGCAGGATTCGAGCGCAGGCGCCGCGCCGCCTCGAAGCCATCCAGATACGGCATGTCGAGATCGAACAGGGCGGCATCGGGTTTGAGCGTCTCGCAGAGCTTCACGGCCTCCAAGCCGTTCGCGCAGGGATACACTTCCACCCCGGCGTGCCGCAGCAGCGCATGGACAGCGGTTCGAAAAAGGTCGTCGTCGTCGGCCCAGACGAGTTTGAATTCACGCGGTGCAAACATGGCCGAACTCTCGCCGTGTGACCCTGAACCGAAGCAAGCGCAACGGGTGCGCATGGTCAGCCATAGTTTAGGAGTGCTTTGTGACCGCGATCGCCGGAATGAATCTGAACGACTACGTCGTGGTCATCGCCGACGACGATCCAGCGATCTGTGCCACCTACCTCGAGCTATTGACTGCGAAGGGCTATGTCGTCCACACATGCGGCGACGGCGAGCGGGCCGTCGCGCTGTGTCGCGAGTTTCGACCGGCTGTGGCACTGATCGATCTCGATATGCCGGTGATGGACGGATTCGAAACTGCAAGAGTGCTGCGCGCCGATGCCGGCCTCGTCGATATGCGCATCGTCGCGATCACCGCGCTTTCGGACGAACGTTCCAGCGCGCGCGCGTGGGATGCCGGATTCCATGAGTTCCTGGCCAAGCCGGTGCCGGCGTCCATGCTGCTCTCAATCGTCCGTCCGACACGCGAGTTGCAAGGCATCATCGGTGCCATCGAGCGCTCGACATAAAGATCCTTCGACGCCGACTTCCGAGCGATCCCAACAGCGGGCTCGACAACGGCTTCGAAGAAGCACGGCGGTTTTCGTTCAGGTGCCCCGCAGCATCATGAGTTTCGCGCTTCATTGCTTGCAGGACGAACGCGCCGAGATGGACAGCGAAAGAGAGCGAGTGACCCGGGCGACACCGCTCGATCACGGGGCCGAACACCTGTGGATCGAAATCCTCTCGCCGATAGAAACGGCTGGCGCGGCGATCGCGCAGGCCCTGCAGGCACTTCCTGCTATTCCGACCGGCGTCTTCGTCGCTGTCAGCGATCGCGGAACGATCCTGCTCAACCAGGCCGGCTGGGCGACATTCCACACCGCGCTCAAATCCGTCGTCAGTCTGCAGACTCAGCATCCGATCGGCGACGTGTCGACGGGTACGTTGAAGATCTGCGTGCTGACCTGACGCGTGTGAGAACAGCAACGTTGACCCGCAACGGGTGAACGCCACGCCCGATCGGCAGGTTGACTCGGGACGTGCGTTCGTCGTCTTCGCCACGTCGGATCCATGGTTGTCGGCCCCGACACACATCCTTGATCGAGATCAAGTCACCCGACGCATAAAGTCCGACGATACGCACGTACGTGGCTGTCGGGACATGCCGGATGAATATTCGCCTGATATGCGTATTGATGTGCGTAGCAATACCACCGGCGGAAGCGCAAGACGTGTTGTTCGATTTCGACTCCGCCCCGTTGTTTACGCCATTCCCGCTGGACGTGACCGTTGGGTCGCTCACGGCACATCTTGCCGCGACCGGCGACGGTTATTCGATCCAGCGCGCCGACACGCTGGGCTTCACGCCCGCCGGCTTTGCCGGCAATTCCATTTATCCCAGCAGTGTTTTTCCGGCGGATCTTCTCGTCAGTTTTTCAGTGGTTTTGACCGATTTCTCGATCATGTTCGCCCCCGAGGAATATGCGTGCGATTCCTCGGCGACGATGCGAGTCAGCGCCTACATGGGAACGACTTTCATCGCCACCGCTACGGCGACCGCGCCGATCCCCGGAACGTGGCCAACCGGCGTCCTCTCCATTTCCGCGCCGCAGGGTTTCGACAATGTTGTCGTTCACTACGATTCGCCGCCTCCAACCGGAGGAGATTGGGGTCCGGTCTTTATGGCAGACAACATGACGGTGACTCCAACTTCGGATTTCATTTTCCGGAACGGATTCGAATAGGTTGCAGTCGGACACGCGGACGCCTCCTTGCGAATGCAGTCTCAAACTTCGGTTGGTCATCGGCTATGCATCCCTATCCACATACGTATGTCGCTTCGGCGGTCGCCGAGAATGCAGGGCTGGTTCTCGTCAGGTCACCGGAGATTCCAGGTTTCGAAAGCGCTTCGCCGCCGCAATTCGATGGGCCGGGCGGCGTGTGGTCGCCGGAGACTCTTCTATGTGCCTCGCTTGCCGACTGCTTCATTCTCACGTTCCGGGCCGTAAGCCGCGCGTCGCGCCTCGAGTGGGTCCACCTGGAGTGTCGCGTCGAGGGCGTGCTTGAGCGCGTCGAGCGCGTTGCGCAATTCACGAGTTTCGTCACGCTGGCCAAGCTCATCGTTCCCAGAGGTGCGGATATCGACAAGGCGCGCGAGTTGCTCGAACGCGCCGAGCATGGTTGCCTGATCGCCAACTCGCTCCGTGGCTCTCGCACACTGGATGCACAAGTTGTCGTCGCGGATCAGTGAAGACCCACGCACAGGCTACTCAAGGCATCGCGTCTTGCCGATGCCGCGTCACGGACGTTCGATGCATTTGCAAGCAGGCCGCACGTCCAGCGTGAAAATGCAATTCATCCAGACGCGCAGGCATCGGATCGCTGACGGAACGGAATCCGCGCAGGCGCAGGGTGTCAGCGCGTCGAGTCGCGGTGCCGAAGCGATATTGATCAAGATCAAGTCTCGTGCGTTGGGGCCGCGCTAGGGTTGCGCTTTGTTGCCAAAATCCCAGGCTCATGATCGCAACGGATGTTCTCGTCATCGGCGCCGGACCGGTGGGTCTCTTCCAAATCTTCGAACTCGGCCTGCTCGGGCTCAAGGCTCATGTCGTCGATGCCATGTCGGAGGCGGGCGGTCAGTGCGTCGAGCTCTATCCGGACAAGCCCATCTACGACATTCCGGCGATTCCGGTGTGCGGCGCGCGCGAGCTGGTCGCCCGGCTGCTCGAACAGGTACGGCCGTTCGCGCCGGTATTTCATTTCGGCGAAGTCGTCACGCGTGTCGAAAAGCGCCAGGACGGGCGTTTCCGGGTGGAAACCAGCAGCGGGCTCTCTTTCGAGGCGGGCGCCGTGGTGATCGCCGCAGGGCTTGGCGCGTTTTTGCCGCGCAAGCTCGTAATGCCGGAAGCGATCAGCCTCGAAGGCAAGGCGGTGCACTACAAAGTCGCCGACTCCTCGCTGTTCGACGGCACCGAATTGGTGATCGCCGGCGGTGGCGACTCGGCACTCGACTGGGCGATCGAGTTTTCAGCGCGCGCGCACGTCGTGCTGGTGCACCGCTCATCGAAGTTCCGCGCGTCGCCTGCCAGCGTCGCCAAGATGCGCACGTTGTGCGATGAGCTGCGCATGCAGTTTCTCGAGGGCGACGTGGCCGGCCTCGACGTCGACGGCGATGCGCTGAAAGCCGTGCGCGTGCAAGCGCGCGGCGGCCTCGTGCGCCGCGTCGAGGCTTCGCAATTGCTGGTCTGCTGGGGCATGCACCCGTCGCTCGGACCGATCGCAGAATGGGGCCTCGGCCTCGACAAGAATCAGATCATGGTCGATACCGCGCGCTTCCAGTCGAACGTGCCCGGCCTTTTTGCCGTGGGCGACATCAATACCTATGCCGGCAAACGCAAGCTCATCCTGTCAGGCTTCCACGAAGCGACGCTCGCGGCTTTCGCGATCAAGGAATATCTCAATCCGGGCGAAAAGGTCCACCTCCAGTACACGACGACCAGTCCTGCGATGCACCGGCGACTTGGGGTGACTGCCGCTGCTGTCGAGGACGTCGACGCGGCGGCGTGAGGCAGAAGGTTCGACGCACGCTCAAGGACGAAACTCGAGCGCCTCCAGCGATTCCGGATCGTTTACGCGACCTTGAAACTTTCAAACCACGGTAGCCGTATCAGCTCAGCTCGGTAGAAATAGGCGTCCACAGCCGTTTCGTGAGCGAGGACGCGTCACCCATTTCGCCGAGCGCATCGGCGCGGCCTCCGTTCTCTGGCCAATCGTCCAGTACTTCTTCGGATGTGCTCGCTCCGACGGCGCCTCGTCGCGCGACCCCGGGAGGACGACAACATGAAATCGGTATCGCGGGCGATCTCAGCAGCCATTTCGATGGGTAACCCCAGCCCGTCCGACGTCACCACCGTCACTGGCAAAGCCTACCGCTGCCCGAATTGAGAATTGCCAATCGCGCAGACGTTCTTGCAGCAAGCGCTATGCTTGAGGCGTTCAGCGGTATCCAAAGTTTTCGCAACGTTCAGAGGCGGCATTCACTGGATGTCGGCCGCTTCGCGACATGGGAACATGCGGCGCTGAACATCAAGTCTGCACGCGGAGTTCGAGTCGTTGCGGTACGTCGGGAATCGCGAGGCGGATGACGGTCAACATGCGCGTCATGCGCTGCCTGTATGTTCATCAATCCAATGAGGAGCTGCGGCCATGAAGAGCAAGAATATGCTGATCAGTGTGAGCATTACGGTATCGCTCGCCGTCTTGGCGACCGGAGCTGCGATTTCCGCCCAGGACAAATACGCGCTCAAAGTGCCGGGCGGGCTCGCGTTCTCTGACTTCAAGGGATATGAAAGCTGGCAAGCCGTCTCGATCAGTCAGGACGGCGGCGCGATCGCGCTGATCGTCGCGAATCCGGCGATGATCGAGGCCTACCGCGCCGGCATTCCAGGCAACGGCAAGCCGTTCCCCGACGGCGCCAGGATGGCGAAGATCCATTGGAAGCCGAAGACGAGCGAGACCTTCCCGGCTGCGACGGTGCCGGGAGCGCTGCTCAACGTGGACTTCATGGAGAGGGACAGCAAGAGGTTTGCGGACAGCGGCGGCTGGGGCTGGGCCGTTTTCGACTATGACGCCGCCTCCGATGCGTTCAAGCCCGGCACCATGGCGAGCACGCCGCCGCAGGCGAACGACGCCAAGTGCGGGTTTGCGTGCCACACGATCGTCAAGAATCGGGACTTCGTTTTCACGGAGTACGGCAAGAGGTAAACGCCGCAGGGCAGCGCGTGGTTTTCAGGAGGGCGGCGCGACGGTCACAATCACGTTGCCCTTCTTGTGCCCTAGCTCAACATACCGATGGGCCTCGACGATCTCGGCGAGCGGATAGCAGCGGTCGATGACGGGCTTTAGCGCACCCGACTCTGCCAACCGCTGCAGCAGATCCAAATCGTGCTGCTTTGGCATCGGAAAATCGTCGTCGATCGAGATGCACTGACCGCCTGTCGCCAGTGCGCGTGCGGCGTTCTGCATCGCGGCCGCGCTCTTGCGCCTTCCCACGGCGTCGAAGACGAGATCGTAGCGTTCCGGCCGGTTGGTGAAATCCTCTTGCGTGTAGTCAAGGACCGACTCCGCACCGAGCGATTCGACCAGCTGCAGATTCGCGGTGCTGCACACGCCGGTCACCCTGGCGCCGAAGTGCCTGGCAAGCTGGACCGCCGCAGTGCCGATGGCACCCGACGCGCCGTAGACCAGCACGCGTTGGCCGGGCTGGAGCTTCGCCTTGCGCAGACAATGCAGCGCCAACAACCCGCCGTACGGAAGGGCGGCCGCCTCTTCATAGCTCAGGTTTTTCGGGCGCGGAGCGAGCAGGGTGTTTGCCGGCCAGCAGACCGCCTCCGCATAAGTGCCGACCGCCCAGCGACTCATGCCGAATACCTGATCGCCTTCTTTGAACGAGCGGACGTTGCGTCCGACGGATTCGATATCTCCAGCGAGCACCATGCCGAGGATGCCGCGGCGCGGTGCCTTCCATCCTACGAGCAACTGCATAAGGATCCGATACCGGCGCGGGGCCTTCAGGCCGCGGATGACGCAGTCGCTCACCGACACAGCGGTCGCGACGATGCGAATGCAAACCTGATTCCGGCGCGGCGTCGGGCGCGCGACCTCCGCCAGTTGAAGCACTTCCGGCGGGCCGTAACGCGTGCAGATGACGGCTCTCATGACATGAAGCAAGCCCGTGGCGCGTCACGCATCTTACCCCTTGCGTCGCCAGCGATCCCGCCGTCAGGCGATCGCTGACCGGCAGGTCAGGGTGGCCCGGCCTTACCCAGGCCTCAACGATGATTCGTGGAAGGCGGTTTGGGTACGGCCGACCATTCGTTCGACCACCTCGTGCTGACCCAAGTCACCGACCGAATTCTCGGAACGGGTTTGGATCCTTATGAAGGATTTCAGTAGCTATCGCACCGAACGGCCCATCTCGCCATATCGCAGTGAAACGAACGGCGCGATCGCTAGGACGCTGCCAGCGTGACGATGAAACGCATGCGCCCATCGGGCATCGGTTCGCAGCGTGCATCGCCGCCGTGCCGTCGTGCGATCTGGCGCACGAGTGAGAGCCCAAGGCCGGCGCCGCTGCTGGCTGCGCCGCGTGCGTATCGATAGAAGGGTGCGAATATTCGCTCGCATTCGTCTGCGGATACGCCCGGGCCGTTGTCGCGCACGACGACTTCGACGCGGCTCTCGGTACGCGAGAGCGCGACGTGCGTGGGTGGTTTGCCGTGGCGGCGCGCGTTTTCGAGCAGATTGCGCAGGAGTCGGCGCAGCAGGCGCGGATCGCCGTGCAGCGTGATCGGAACGCCATCGAGTTCCGCTTCGTCATAACGCGCACATTCCTCCGCCGCCAGTGCAAGCAGATCGATCTCTTCGTCGACTTCGGTTTCCTTCACGGCATCAAGGCGGCTCGCGAGCAGTATCTCGTCGATCAGTTCGTCCAGTTCGGCGATGTCGCGATTCAACGCGTCCTTGCGCTGTGGATCGGCCGAATCCTTCATCAATTCGATCGTCATGCGAATCCGCGTCAGCGGCGTTCGCAGTTCGTGCGACGCATTCGCAAGCAGTGACTTGTGGGCTCCGACCAACTCGTCGATGCGCGCCGCGGCGCGATTGAAACTCTCGGCCAGGCGTGCGACTTCGTCGTGACCCTCGACCGCGACACGCGTCGAGAAATCGCCCGCACCCAACGACTCGATCATCTTCGACAAGCAGGACACGCTCGGCCATTTCGAGCGGCACTCTAGCCGTGCGCCGCGTCGCTGGCGAGCCGTCTGCGTCACTGCTGCGCCGCGTGATGCTGCGCGATCTCTGCGGCGAGCGCCTGCCGCTGCGCCGGGGTCAGGACGTCCGCGATGTCCTCGATGAGCTGCGTGATGCGTTGCGACGCCTGATCCATCGCACGGATGTGCGCGACGCCATCGTCTCGATGGCCGCTCGATCGACGGTTTCTGCACCGAGCACAGCGAGGATATCGGCGTGGGTGTCGTGGAGCTCCGAATGTAGAGGAGCAAGATCGGCTACGGCCTGTTCCACAAGCGGGTCGATCTGCGCTTTTTGCGCGTCACTGACGTCGATGTCGGCGTAAAGCTGCTGCACCATCTGCGCGACATGGTTGCCCATGTCTTCGCCGGAACCGTTGCCATGGTGCCAAGCCATGCCGGAAGAGCCATGTGCGAGCACGCCGGTCGCGGCGCCAAACCCGACGCCGATGACAAGTGCGAGCGCAGCGAGTCGACGCAGGTAGCAGCGGTGTCGTGCGCTGCGCGTTTGAAAGAGTGCATTCATGGGCGACAACCTCATCAAGGACGGGCGGATATCCGCGGCTGAGAATGTCGCTCGCTTGCGTGTGCCGGATTTGTCGCGCAGGTAAAGTAGTGTGAAGCGCGGCGAGCCGACGATACGCGGTCTCGCGAACCCCTTGACGATCGCCGCGGGCGAGGGCGGGGATGGACCGGCGGACGCGCAGCGGACATCCTCAGGCGTAATATCTCCAGGCGACCATCAGCTCGGAGACTCAATCAATGAAACAGCGAAAATCTTCACGCGCGAAGTCCGCTTCGAAACCCCAGGCAAAACCTCGGCGGAAAAGCGACATCATCGAAGAATCCACCGAAGGCGACGGCGGCCCGACGGGCAGCGGAGGCGTCGCCTCGCAGAGCGCTTCGCCGGGCGACCCGCCGAAGAATCGACGCAAGGGAGCGCGCTGAGCCGAGAGTCGAGGGCCTCAACCGGCTCGCATCGCAGACCTTCGAAGCCATCCGCGAAGACGGCGTCCGACCTCACGCCGACGACGGTGCCGGGATTGGAATCGGTGTCTCCGTCCCAAGGCGCGTAGGTGAAGGTGTCTGCACCGTTGTAGGCTTGCGGATAGTAGGTCGCCGTCGTCCCGACAGGACCCGCGGTGCCGTGAACAGGTTGCGATACAACACACAACGTCAACGCATCATCGTCAGCGTCGGTAGCCACCAAGCCGATGGTCGCGGCAAAGCCGTTCGAGGAAGCGGACGCGTCGCTGACGATCGCGGGATGGTTGGGGTTGGGCTCGTCGCTCGACGGACCGCTGTGGCACGAGTAGCAGCCGACCTGGAAACCGGTCCAGAAATACCGGCTGCCGAATCCGGTGTCCAAATATGCGGTCACCTTGTTGAAGGCGAGCACCGTGCCGCGATGGTCGGCGCCATGGCACGCGCGGCAAGCGTGGCTTCCGCCGCCCTCGACCGCGTCCGGGTGATCGGAAATCCAGCTTTGGCCGACCGGATGCATGCCGCGAGTACGAATGCGGCGGTGGTGACGTCGAACAGCGCCATTGCTTCGGCGAACCCAAGGAGCATATCCACGGGGGAATCTCGCTTCCGCTAGCCCGCCTGAAATCCATGCGATGCGCCCGGTCACTTTGATCTGTGTCAATTACTCCCATGCAAACTCACGCGAGCATCTGGCGGGCGGAATACCAAGGCGCGCATTGAATGAACGTGGACCCTCTCCTCGGGCTAAGCACATCGGAAGTTCAGCAGCGACTGGCGACGCTGGGTTACAACGATCTGCCGCGCAAACCGCGGCGAGGACTGCTGCAAATTTGCCTGGAAACCATGCGCGAGCCCATGTTCTTTCTTCTATTGGGCGCCGCCGGCCTGTATCTGGTACTGGGAGACCTCATCGAAGGTTTGTTCCTTGCTGCGGGCGCTGTGGCATCGATTGGCTTGGTGGTGCTTCAGGAGGTGCGCAGCGAGCATGCGCTCGCCACGCTCCGCCAGCTATCGCAGCCATTTGCTCGCGTCATGCGCGATGGTGTCCAGGTGCAGGTACCTGCGCGCGAGCTTGCAACCGATGATGTTCTGCTGATCGGCGAGGGCGAACGATTGCCTGCGGATGCGCGACTTGTCGGTGGGGAAGTGCTGACAATCGACGAGTCTGCCTTGACGGGCGAGTCGGCGCCAGCGGCTAAAATTCCTGCGAGGCTGGACGAACCCGCAGAGGCGAATCCAACGCCAGGCGCGGAGAAATCGCCGAATCTATTCGCGGGCACACTCATCGTTCGAGGTCAGGGTGTTGCGATCGTGACTCGAACGGGCTCGCGCTCGGCGCTCGGGCGGATCGGCGTGTCGCTCGCCGCCATCGATGAGCAGCGAACGCCATTGCAGGTCACCGCGGGACGGCTGGTTGCCCGGCTCGGCGCATTTGCGCTCGCTTTTTGCGCACTGGTGGCGGTTGGGTACGGCTTCGTCCGTCACGATTGGATTGGCGGAATCCTTGCGGGAATCACCGTCGCCATTGCGCTGATTCCCGAAGAGTTCCCGATGGTCCTTGCGGTCTTCCTTGCGTTAGGCGCCTGGCGCCTGGCAATGCATAAGGTATTGACCCGTCGCAGTGCCGTGATCGAGACCCTCGGAGGCGCTTCGGCTCTGTGTGTCGACAAGACGGGGACCTTGACGGAGAACCGAATGCGAGTCGCGCAGGTCTTCGCGAGTCCGGATCATGTGGAACTCAGCGGAACAGACCTCGAAGAATGCCTCGATGGGCCCGCGGGTGAGCTCATCAGACTCGCCGCTCTCGCATCGGCCGTCCATCCCGTCGATCCCATGGATCGAGCGATTCGCTCGCTCAGTGGCGCAGCGGTCGCCGGTGCTTTCGCCGGCGAGCCGGAAGTCACGTGGCCGCTGCGACCGGAGTTGATGGCGGTCGTTCAAATCTGGCGAGCGCACGGAGAAGAAAGGATCGTCGCCGCGAAAGGTGCACCCGAGGCGATCTGGAATCTCTGCAAGTTGCCCGCCGATGCGATCGCACAGATGCAACGTGTCGTCGAGCGGTATGCCGGGATGGGATTGCGCGTTCTCGGTGTCGCATCCGCACACCTGCCGGCGCGCTTCGTTGATGACCCATCCACTGTCACGTTCACGTTCGCGGGTTTGCTTGGTTTCATCGATCCGGTGCGTAGCGACGTGCCGGCAGCACTCGGCGAGGCCCGCGCTGCCGGTGTCGCGGTGATCATGGTCACCGGCGATCATCCTGCAACGGCTATTGCGATTGCGCAGTCCGCCGGACTCGATACGTCGGCGGGCGTGCTCATGGGATCCGACATCGCCAATCTGACCATTCCAGAGCTGTCCGCCCGGCTGCGTACTGTCCGGGTTTGTGCACGCGTCGCGCCCAACCAGAAACTTCGCATCGTCGAAGCGCTCAAAGCGGACGGACAGGTGGTTGCGATGACCGGTGATGGCGTCAACGACGCTCCCGCGTTGCAAGCGGCTCATATTGGTATTGCGATGGGGAAGAAAGGTACCGACGTGGCCCGTGAGGCTGCCGATCTCGTGCTTCTAGACGACCGCTTCGCTTCCATCATCGGTGGCATACGGCTGGGCCGGCGGATCTTCTCGAATCTGCGCCGAGCGTTGACGTACATCACGGCCATTCACGTGCCCATTGCCGGACTCGCGCTTTGCCCGATTCTGCTCGGCTTCCCGCCGCTCCTTTTTCCGATGCACGTCGTGTTGATGGAACTTGCGATCGATCCAACCTGTGCGATCGTCTTCGAAGCGGAACCGGGCGATGCCGAAGCGATGGCGCGCCCTCCGAGAAAACTAGGGGAACCTCTGTTTGGCTTTCGGCAGATCGGTCTCGCCCTGCTGCAGGGTCTCGTTATCTTCGCCGGCGTGCTTGGCATATACGCATACGCACTTCAGCTTTACTCGGAGCAGGAGGCCCGGGGCGCAGCGTTCACTGCGCTGGTGTTGGCCAACCTTATATTGGCGTTAGCCGATTCGGCAGGCGCCGGCGGAATCTTCGCAACGAAGCGAAACGCTTATTGGTTCATCAGCGCCGCCGTGGTGATCCTGTTGGTCGGAATTCTATGGGTCCCCGTTGCGGCAAAGGTGTGGCAGGTAGCGCGCCCGCATGCGTCGTTACTTCTGCTCGCAATCTTGGTCGCCTTCGTCAGCGGAAGCTGGACCAGGTTGTTTAGGGAGCAACGAGGCCGCCGAAATGCGATGTCGTGAGCGAGCTGACGCTGTACGAGCACGGCACGACGAGAACAGGCACCTTGCTGGCGGCGAGCACCGCCGAAGTCGCAGACTGCAACATCCAGTCAACGAGAGCCAGGTGGCCGCGCGAACCGATAACAATGAAATCGAATTTGCCGAAGACGACGAACGCCGCTACCGAGAGCAAGCGTATCGCGACCGACAATCGAATGGTGCCTGGGCAATCTCGCCGATCTACGCCGCACCGAATTGAACGATGAGGATCACCGGACCTCTTCCGGCTGGTACGCGCCAGTCCTGGCCATGAGGAAGACTGGCGCATTCTCGTTCCCGTGCGCTACCAGAGCCGCCGCGCGGGCAAGCAAGCCTTCTACGACACGAAGTTCCCCGGCACCTGCACGCGCGCAGGGACAATCTGGAAGGGTTCTGGGGCGAGCAGTTCGGATCGCACCACGCGATCGTGTCGCCAACGCATTGCGGGACCTAGTCGTGGGCTCCGTACTCCGCCAGTGTTCCGTCGGACCATTTACGCACCGGCACGAAGTAAACGGTGTACGGCATCAGATCACTGGAAGATGACAATACGGGCGAGCCGGGAAGGTCTGCACCCCATTCGGAGCCGGGGCCTCGGGGAGCCCAGAACATCACGTGCGGATGCCAAGGGCCTCCGGCGTTCGCTATATATCCATCCTTCGACATCATGAAACACATGGCGCCGACTTCCGGTGCCGTGATCTGGCTTGCGGCAATTTCGGCCTTGGTCCGCTTGATCAGCTCGGCACTTGAGACGCCCGACAGCACCCATTGGGTGCGCTGGAGAAAGTACGGAAGCACAGAGCGCGCCGCCGCCTTGTTGACACACTCCGGAGCACGCTGCCTCGGGTTCCAAAATGCCGCGTTGTCGATATCGTTCTCCCAGGACCTACCCACATAGCAGACGAAACCGTTGGTCCCTTTGACGGCAGTTTTGTAGCCGTGGGCGCCGAGCACCAGGATCTCGGCCTTATCCGAGACCGACGCGGG
The DNA here is from genome assembly GCA_963834755.1 of uncultured Gammaproteobacteria bacterium. Lineage (GTDB taxonomy): Bacteria > Pseudomonadota > Gammaproteobacteria > Xanthomonadales > Rhodanobacteraceae > Dokdonella_A. The sequence continues at coordinate 60,145 of CAWICQ010000011.1, read as the reverse complement.
CGCAGCAGTACGCGCCAGGGCGATCTCAGCGGCTTGGTCCATCATGTAATGAGCCGCGGGAGCCATGGCTTCATAGGCAGACGCGGCGTAGGCATGGGACGGGTCGGCCCAAAGGACCAGCAGTGTTAGAGGCGATAGCCTCTTCGCGAGATAAGCTGCGCCCTCGGCTAACCAGTTTCGACTCTGTTTCATGGAGCGAATCTGTTTCCTCATGAGCAACCTCCTGGAGTTCGGCAATGTTCGTACTGCTCATCACTCTGGCTTGACGATCGTATCCATGATGTCGCGACCCGCGTCGTCGCCAGCGTGACGGAATACCATGAGTGACGAATCGATGCCGCGCTCGCTTGACTCGATGGCTATGCGAATCTTGCTGGGAGACATGGACGAAACCGCAGCAACGTAGTTCGACAATGCGTACACAAATGAATCTGGATATCCGTGCTGCTTGGCTGTTTTCGTCTCGTGTCGGATCGATTGGCTCAAAACCGACTTCAAGCGAGCAGAACCGGGCGTCTGGTAACGGGGTAGCCGGTCGGTGCCGTCCTCGTTGAACGCATCTCGTAAATCGAATCATCCTCGCCGCCGGCATCGATCTACAAGCTTCACTCCCGAGCCAGTGTCATCAGGGCGAATTGCAGCGACGAGATGAGGATCGACAGAACAATCGTGGTGAAGAACGGCCAGAACGCCCGCAGCGCCGCGATGTTGTAGAGCTGCAGCAGCAGTGTGCCGAACCCGACAAGCGACGTCGCATAGAACAACCGACTGCGGGCTCCGGATGCTGCGATCTCTTCGGGGCGGAAGCGCGAGAACGTGCGTATGCCGGCGGCATTGAGCAGGAACGAAGCGGCAGCCAGCGCGCTACAGATGCACCAGATGGTCGGTTTCGCAAGGTCGGTCGAGAGCAGCAACAGGCCGATGAGACAGAGTGCGAGCGGTAGGATCGACGTGGCCAGAAGAAGGCTCAACCGGTATTTGTCAACGGGCGACCATTCGTGCACAGCGCGCCGGCCGAATACAACGACGACGCCGGCAAAGCCCGCCATCGTGACCGCCACCTGTGCGAGGACGCCTAGCAGCTCTGCCGGTTCCATGCGCGCCTCTGCGACATTCGGGGCGGCCGATATTGCGGGCGCCGAACTCCAAGCACCGTCGCCGCTTCACTATCAACCTTTGGAATTCACCGCCGTCGTCATTGTGCCATCTGGCGAAACAGAAGGGGACCCACTCGTTTGGACAGCTGAGCCGGTTCCGTGAGCTGCCCGTGGGGATCGCATGTTTCGCAGAAATTGTGCAGCGCGCGGGCGAGCCGGCCGGACACTTCTGCAACCGAATGGCCGTGTCGTCGCAGTTGGTCGAATGGAGGAGGGCAGATCCATGGAAGGTGACGACTCGCGCGGACGGCTAGCCCCTGGAAGGAATGCGGATGTGCCCGCCTTTTGGCGCAGTTCTCGTTTCCTTTAGAGACCGAATCGTCCTTTGGAGTACGCCATGACAGGTTTGTTGCGTTGTGCTCTCACTAGTGCGGGCTGCCTCCTCTCGGCGATGGGCACTGCGCAAACCGTTACTGAGTTTTCGCAGGGCATTACCCCCAACTCGGCCCCTTGGGGCATCACCGCTGGGCCCGACGGGAATATCTGGTTCACCGAGATAGCGGCCAATCGCATCGGCCGCATCACGCCCTCGGGTGTCGTGACCGAATTCAGCGATGGGATCCCAGCAGGCGCGCGCCTCGAATCGATCACAGCGGGTGCCGACGGCAACCTGTGGTTCACGGAAGCCAACGCCAACAAGATCGGGCGCATGACTCCCGACGGCCAGGTCACCCAATATCAGCAGGGTTTGCGCAGCAATGCGGGTCCTTGGTACATCACAGGCGGACCGGACGGCAATCTATGGTTCACCGAAGGCGGCAACCTGAATACGGTCGGCCGCATCACGACCGCGGGCGTGATCACCGAATTCCAGCTGATTACGGGGGACGCGGAGCCGTTTGGGATCGTCGGAGGTCCTGACGGCAATGTCTGGTTCGCCGAAGAGGGATTCAACGGCGATTCGAAAATAGGGCGGATCACCCCCGATGGACAGGTCACGGAGTTCAGCGCGGGAATCACCCCCGATACGGCGCCTCTCAACATCGCTGTCGGATCCGATGGAAATCTCTGGTTCTGCGACGAGTTTGGCGGTTCCATCGGGCGCATTACCACCGATGGCGTCGTGACCGAATTCCCCGGCGCGGCGATGAGCCGGGTGTTCGGCATCACCGGAGGACCCGATGGCAACCTCTGGTATACCGATTTGAATGTGGGCAAGGTCGGCCGTATCACTCTGGACGGAATCGCCACGGAGTTCAGTACGGGCATCAGCCCGGGCGCACAACCCGTAAACATTGTGATGGGGCCGGACGGTAATTTGTGGTTTACGGAATACGGAACGGGTTTCATTGCGCGCATCACTCTCGGGGACGTTGATCCGATTTTCGGCAACGGGTTCGACTGACGGATTTACTGCGTCGCGCATTCGACAGCGATTTCGTAACGGACGCATGACGGGCGTTGCCAGGGGTCGCGGCAGTGGCCGAAATCACCGTTGTTGATTTTCACGCTGGATTGAGCCGCGTTTTCACCCAGCGTTGAGCGGGGCCGAAACGATATTCGCTACGTGCCACAAGCCTCATCGCGCTGTATCGGTGGCGCATCGATCCATGAAAATATGGCCCAATCGAGCGCGCAAATCTGCACGCTCTCCATTACTTCGCCGAAGTCAATACCGTCGAGCCCATCGTCATCGGAGCGCCGAGGTTTTCCGGTCCGCAGCAGCGCGTGCAGACCCACGCGCCGGTCGACGCATGCTGTGTCTGCGATCGGCGCGTTTCAGTCGTGCGCTGTTTGCTGTTCAATGCTCGCCGCGAGCGTGCAATCCTTCGGCGCGAGTTCCCGCGGCGCATCAGCCCGAAGCTTGATCCGCGGTACGAGCTGCGTCAGGCGTCGCACGTAGGTATCGGTGAACACCGTCGCGCACGCGCGCGAAAGATGCGAGTACTCGGGAATCACCAGTCCCTGCATCGCGGGTTCGTCGTCGAAATGAATCCCACGCACGTTGGCTGCTTCGAGTAGCGCGTTCCAGCCGACTGCGCGTGGCAGTCGCCGCTCCTCGCGAACGCGGAGTTCTGGCGCCGACGGCGGGTGCACGAACACGACATCACCGCCGCGCGCGCGGATTGCGGCGACGGACGAGCGCGTGGTATCCAGCGTCATCTTTATGATGTCCGGCTTGACAGGATCTCCGGCAAAACTGCCCCAACGCCACGCCGCACGCGCGTGTTCGCGCAAGCGCGCGTCGTGCTCGATGCGGGGCCACAGCCAAGTCTGGCGATCGTCCGCGTTGACCCAGATTTTCCAGACATCGTCGTACGGGCCGTGCACGCCTGCGCGGATGTCTGGGTCGAGTCGTTGCACAAGTTTGCTGAGGCGGTAGTCATCGTCGAGAAAACCGAGAACGCGCGCCAAGCCACGATAGATCAGGAACGACACGCGCCGAGCGGGCGACTCGAAGTGATACGTCTTCAGCGCATCGCCGAAACGGCCTAAGTCGGTACGGAAATACGATACGTCTGTGATGCCGATGATCGCGACGCCGGTGAAATGCGGATCGGCGGCCAAATCTTCGAGTATGGGCCTCGCATTTGTGCCCGGCATGGCCAATTGCAAAGGACGCACGCCTGTCAGTTTTTCGAATCGATCGAGATCGGTATCGAACAGGATCCGCGAATCGCCCAGGATCGCCACAGCGACATTCCCCGTGTCCACGCGGTGGCGTTGCTCCGCCCACGCGGACGCTCCATCGCCGAGATCGCCCGGCAAGAGTTCGAGGGAACGCATGTGCCATTCCCATAGGGCAATCACCGCGAACGTCATTGCGATCGTAGCGGCGAAGATCGCGCGCCACGGCTGCAGCGGAATGTCGCGCACCGGAACCGGCTGGGCAACACCGGGGCGGTCGGAAGCGGTCAGACGCACAAATCCGGGCCGTTCGAAGTGGTCCGCTGCATTGCCTTCGCCGCCGTTGCCACTCGGCGTCATGGCTGTTGCGTCAGAACTGGAAATAGATGAACGCATTGCCCGCTCCCTGCTCGATCACGATCGCCGACAGCATCAAGGTCCAGGCTACCGACAGCAGTGGCGCAGGCATGCGTGCGACTGCGGACTCCAACGTTCGCTCGCGCATCAACCAATGCGCAAACACGATGCCCCCGACGATGCCGCCGACCATGATCAAATGCACCGCCGGCAAAATCGGCTGCGCCGCCATGTTGAAACCGAACATGCCGTTCAACACGAGCCACGCCTTGTCGAAACTTCTTGCACGGAAGAACACCCATGTCACATTGATCAGCGCGTATGTGAGTAGGCCCAACGCGAACAGGGCGGCGGGCCCCGGCCGATAGCCCGCGAAGCGCGACCGCACGACGCGTTCGACGGAGAGATACACGCCATGCAAACCGCCCCAGACCACGAACGCCCAGCTCGCGCCATGCCACAGTCCACCGAGCAGCATGGTTCCCATCAGCGCGAAATAGGTACGCGCCTCGCCATGTCGGTTGCCGCCGAGCGGGATATACAAGTAATCGCGCAACCACGATGACAGCGTGATGTGCCAACGTCGCCAGAAATCCGAAAAGCCGATTGCTGCGTATGGAAAACGGAAATTGTCCGGCATGGCGAACCCAAGGCACATCGCAGCGCCGATCGCGGTGGTGGAATAACCTGCGAAATCGCAAAAGATCTGTCCGCTGAAGGCGAGTGTCGCAAACCAGGCGTCAAGCGCGCCGGGAATCTTGTCGCCGTCGTAGATCAACTCCGCAGGCGGCCCAAGAAAGCCATCCGCCAGCACGACTTTCTGGAACAGGCCGAGCGTCATCAGAGCAAGGCCGAAGCGAAGCTGATTCGGACTCGCACGCCGCGCTGTGGCGAACTGCGGCACGAGTTCGGTCGGACGCATGATCGGACCGGCCACCAGATGCGGAAAGAACGTGACGAACAAAGCGTAGTCAAGAAAGCGGGTCGCTGGTTTGGCGCGACGCAGGTAGATATCCAAGGTATAGGCCATGGTCGCGAACGTGTAGAACGAGATGCCGACCGGCAGCACGATGTCGAATACAGGCGGCTGGTAGTCGATGCCCACGGCCGTCGCCACGGCGCGGAAGTTGTCCAACAGGAAGTTGCCGTACTTGAAATAGCCGAGCATGCCGAGGTTTGCGATCACCGACAGAAGCATCCAGGCGCGTCGATGCGATGGACGCTCGGCCCTGACCAAGCCCTGCGCCGCGTACCAATCGACCACCGTCGATATCCAAAGCAGGAGCACGAACGGCGGATTCCACGCCGCGTAGAACACATAGCTCGCGACCAACAAGTTGACTTTGCGCACCGTCCACGGCAGCGGCAGCGAATGCAGTGCGAGCACGATCGCGAAGAATGCGATGAATGTAAGTGAGTTGAAGACCATCCCGGTTCCTTGCTGCTTGCTCTGCCAGTACGAGAAACGGTCGGGATTACCGTCATCCGCGATGTGCAGCATCGGCGACGGCCGGATCTGGCGATGGCGACGAAGGCGCCCTCGGCCTCCGCGATGTCAGTTCGTGGCGAGCGATTCGTGTGCGATCCGTTTGATGAACGGATCGGCCGTCGGCGAATCGACCAGTTCTTTCGCGCTTCGGCGGATCAGGAAGGACGCGCTCGCAGGATTGCCGCTCTTCATCTGCTGCCGGCAGAGGCCCACCAGCAGGCCGGCTTCCGTTGTGCGTCGCTGCGCTGAGAGAGAGTGGGCAAGCTTTCGCGTTGCCCATGCGGCCTCAAGATCGACCAGCGAAGTCGCAGCACAACGGCCCTGCAGGTAGTCGAGTTGCGCGAGTAGATAGCGTGCATCCAGCACCTTGAAGTGCGCGGCCGGCAATGTCTGCGAAAACCCCGAGAGCACCATCGCTAGGTCGCGGCGCGAATCGTCGAGTCGGCCTTCGTCGCGCTCGTCGGTCGCAAGTTCGAACCTTCCCGTCAGCGCATCGTCGCTGAGCGCGCCTGCCTGCGATTCGGCTGCGGCGATTGCTTCCTTGTGCAGCGGCTCCGCCTCTTCAGGATGCGCTTGCATGCGCCGTGCGCGACCGATGAACGCGAGCGTGACGCTCACATTCTTCGAACCCGCCTTGTGGCGTCGCTCCAGAAGCGACCGAAACTCGGTTTCCGCTTTGGCGTAGTCGCCTCTGAAATAGTCGAACGCGGCCAACTTCTGTTGCGCGGTCATCGGCGGCGCGGAGCCATCCCGCGTCCACAACGCCAATGCCTTGTGCGCGAAATCCAGACCCGCTTCATCGTCGTCTTGAAGATGCCGGAGTGTTGCGAAGTTGTTGTATACGACGGCGCTGGAATCGTCGTCCTTGATCGATTGCGCGATGCTCAACGCCTGTCCCAAGAGCTGATCGGATTCGTCGAGCTTACCGAGAGCCATCAGCACAATCGCCAGCGTATTCAGCGTATCGCCGTATTGTGGATGTTGGTCGCCAAGCACTTCCCGTTGCGATTGCGCGACACTGCGCAGAATAGCTTCGGCTTCGACGTTCGCACCGGCGTCCGTGAGACTCAACGCAAGGTCCGTCCGCACGCTCGTGACCAACGGATTGCGTGCATCGAGCAGACGTGAGCGGATCGCAAGCGCCTCCCGAAATGCGGGAATCGCCTCCTGCGTGCGGAATCCGCGATTCAGCGCAACACCGTATGCGTAAAGCGCCATAGCGAGATCTTTCTCGCCGCGCGTGCCGAGCGCACGCGCGCTGGCGATGGCTTCGTGCAGAAGCGACTCGCCACGTGCGACGTCGCCATTGTCGGTCGTACTTTCGCCGAGCGCCACCAGTGCAGGAACCAGCAACGAATCGCGACCCGGCGCAGCTCGCTGCCGAGCGATGACATCATTCAAGAGCGACTGCGCCTGACTTCCCGCACCGTTGCTCGCTGACAAGGCGCGGGCGAGATCCAGCTCGGACTGCATGGTGAGCGTGGCATCGTTGCCCAGCGCCGTTTCCGCCACCTCATAGCCCTTGCGCAACGTCGGAATCGCGAGATCGTCGTGCCCGAGGTCGTGATAAATCGTTCCGAGAATATCGAACAGTTGCGCCTGGAGTTCCGGCTGCTCGCGGAGCTCGACTGCCACGCGTCGCGCGCCGGTATCGACCAGATCGACCGCGTTGGGAATCTTGCCCAATGCTTGCTCTGGACTCGCCGACTTGAACACATCGATGAGAAAGTCTCTTTCCGCCGTGGCGGCTTGCGCTTCCTTCTCCGCGCGCGCCGCTTCACGCGTGGCGCGGCGCGATTCCAGCGATGTCCCGGCAAGGCCCGCGGCCAGTGACAGCAAAACCAAAGCACCCAGCGCGACCGCGACGCGGTGGCGCACCAAATACTTGCGCAATCGATAGCCGCGCGCTCCTTCCGCCGCGTCAACTGGCTCGTTCGCCAAGTAGTGGCGGATGTCGTCGGCCAACGCAGCCACCGTGCGATAACGCCGCCCCGGCTCCTTGCGCAGGGCTTTTGCGACGATGTGCTGCAAGTCGCCGCGCAATCGCCTGCGCAACGTGGCGAAATCGAGTTGACGCTGTGCAGCGATGCGCTCGGCGTCGTCGCGCGGAGCCGCCGTGAGTTGCACGCTCATCGCAACGGGGTCGTGTTCGAGAACGTCGCGTTGCACCTCGAACGGCGATGTCGCATGCGCTCCGAATGCGCGTTGCCCGCAGAGCAGCTCATACAAAAGCAAACCCAACGCGTGCGTGTCGGTCGCGGTCGTCACGGCATCGCCGCATACCTGCTCGGGAGCTGCGTATTCGGGCGTCAGCAGGCGCGTCTGCGTTGCGGTCGCAGTTGCGGGGCTATCCTGCTCGGCGAGAAGCTTGGCGATGCCGAAGTCCAGCAGCTTGACCTTGCCGGCGGCGGTGACCAGTACATTGCTCGGCTTGATGTCACGGTGAATCACGAGATTGCTGTGCGCGAATTCGACCGCGGCACAGACGTCGAGCAGCAAGCCCAATCGCGCGTCGAGGGTCAGCCGTCGCGCATCGCACCACTGCAGCAGCGGTTCGCCTTCCACGAATTCCATTGCAAACCAGGGCTCGCCGTGCGTGCCGATGCCACCGTCGGTCAAATGAGCGATATGCGGGTGCGTCAGCCGAGCGAGGATGCGGCGTTCGAGCAGAAATCGCCCATGCGCATCCGGCCCCAGGCGTTCGGTACGCATCAGCTTCAGCGCCACGGTCTGCGCGAATTGCGCGTCGTCGCGCTCCGCCCGATAGACGACGCCCATGCCGCCGCGGCCGAGCAATCCGGTGAGGCGATAGACACCTACACGATCGCCGATGCGATCGCTCTCCCCGTCAGCGCATTGCAAACCGAGTTCATCGGCGAGAACGTGCACGGGTCGATCGAGCACACCGGAAGGTACGGCATCGGCGATCAGTAGTGCGCGCAACTTCTGCGCGAGCGCGGCATTTCGGACGCAGGCATGATCGATCCAGGCGTCACGCTCAGCGGGCGGTTGTTTGAGTGCTTGCTCGAACAGCTCAAGCAACGAGGCTTGGCCCTCCGCGTTCATGGCCGAACGTCTCGCATCGACCGATAGAGAAATGCACGCGCGGCCCGCCATTCCCGCTCGACGGTACTCAGCGATACCGACGACAGATCGGCGATTTCCGGAAAACTCAAGCCGGCGAAGAAATGCAATTCCACGACGCGCACCAGCCGCTCGCCTTCCACACGCAAATTTTCGAGTGCGCCGTCCAGAGCGAGCATGTCCATGACGCGCGACGTATCCGGATCGGCGACATCGGCATCGAGTGTCACCGCGACTCGCCGATCACGTTTCTGGGATTGGCGATGGCGTGCGTGATCGACCATGATCTGCCGCATCGCAGTAGCCGCGATATGAAAAAAGTGCGCACGACTCTCGACCGATAGCGGCATAGCCACCAGTTTCACGTAAGCCTCGTGCACGAGACCCGTCGTGTTGAGCGAACTCGTTTCATGCGCGGCGAGCAAGCGTCGCGCGCGCTTGCGGAGGTCTTCGTAGATCAAGGCGAACAGACGCTGCCGCGACTCGATATCGCCGGCGTCGACGTTCTCCAGCAAATTCGCGATAGCGGCGACTTGGGGCATGCGTTCCGCGGCATTCCGACCATCAAGCGCGGCCCGTCGAAACGCATGCTGTTTGAACCAGCGGACGGCCGGCGCGCCTATCCCACGGAGCGTACTGTAAACCGAGCGGGCGCCAAACACGTAGTCGGCGCAATCCAAGCGGCGCCGGCGTCTGGCGCTGGAACATGCGGAAAGGCGGTGCGCCGCTTCCGCGCCCACGTCCTGGCGACTCGGCCACGCGGACAGCTATGCGCGAGCCAGCGAACCGGCAAATTCCTCGCCGAAACGGCAAACGCGGCGTCTTCGCTAGCGCTGCCTCGCCAGAATCGTTCGAAGTCGCCTTCAGTCAACGCGTCGCCTCAAGGAAGGGCTTCGAAACCATCCGCCAGAATCGACGTGTCCACGGCCACGCCGCCCGACAAGCCATCCATGATCGGCGCGCTGACGATGATCGAGCTCGGGTCGCCAATCAATCCGGTCGCCGAGTAGTCGACCAGCACGAGGCGGTCGCCGCCGCCGTAACGCGTGCCGAACAGATGACCTCGTCCATCAGGGCGCAGCATCAAGTAATTTTCACCGGCACCGGTGTCGTCGCGCATGCTGATCGGTGTCGCAGGCGCAGCCGGGTTTAGCTGGATCGCGTGCCCTGTTCCGGCCAGGATCAAGCTCCTGCTGAAGCGGTCGTAGTGGACGGTATCGGCAAACGTCGCAGCGAGAAGGCGGGTCGTCGTGAACGTCGCCATATCGATACTGCCGAAGTTTCCGGTCCCCGTTCCGCCATTCGAATAAAAGACGCCGGCAGGCGTGAACGCGAGTGAGGTGATCGTTGCATCGTCGCCGCCGACCGAGTGAGGTGTGCCGTTGCCGAACGGATCGAGCGGAACTTGCGAGGGGCTGGTGTCAGTCCAGCCGATCCAGACGCTAGCTCCACTGGGATCCAGCGACACGGTATTGCCATTGTTGCCGGAGTTGGCAGTTGTGAACGCACCGGTGACTGAATTCACTCTGTAAACGTTGCTCCCCTGTCCGGCGACGATGATGTCTCCGCCCGGCACGATCATCGCGTCGGCGGCCGTCGGAAGAGTCGCCAGCACCGTCGCGTGGGCGGTCATCGTAGCGACGCCGTCGTAACTGAAGTCGACCTTGTACACGTTGTGCGTTCCGAACGCGGCGCCGACATATACGTTGCCGTCCGTCGGTGTACCGGCCAGCGCGGAAGGTGTCGATGTTGCCAACAGGAGCGATGCGATGATCGTGAGACCCTGTAATCTCATGGACATTCTCTCTATTTGTGAGCGTATCTGCTCACCTATACGTAAGAGCGTCCCGAAAGCCTTCACGGTTTCCTTGGCGACTGAGCATGGCAGGCTCTGGTCTCCTGCGGGCAAAACGCATTGACGGTTTCTGGGCTACCCCGGACTCGCGAAAGCTGTATCAAGAGACGGCGGGCGGAATTCGACGCATCGCGAAAGGGGAGGCCCGCAAGAGTCCGGTCGCGTTCCGCGAAAGTCGCGGGGACTTCGGGCATAAAAAAGCCGGTGCAGAGACTCGATCTCCAAACCGGCGGGTGACTGGCTGTGTGCGCAGCTTCGCGCGAACCGGTCTCCGCAACCAAATTCCCGTTACCAGGGACGTTTTCAGGGAATTCCGCGTCTCGGACGGGTGGCTGCGCGGCAGCATGCGCCAGGAGAGCGAGATAGGGCGCCAAATCGGGGCCGCAGAGAAGCGAATTTTTCCGCGGCGGACAGAGAAGCTAACAGGGAAAGAGCAGGGAACGAACAGGGGAACGAACAGGCGGTCCGCATCCGAGTCCTCGATCGACCGCGCCTGGAACGCATGGTGTGCGAATGCTATCAGGCAGTCAGAAAAGAGTTTGCGCGCTTGTTGCCGTGGCAGAACGGCAACGTATAGCTGGAAATTATTCAGGGGATTCTGTCAAAAAAAATCCGCATAGCGTGCGCGTCTCTCGACGAACTGCTCTGCGGAAAGTTAAAGGGAAGAGTCCGCCGGCGGACACATGCATGGGAATACGCCAAGGCATGTTGATTCGGCAAGCGACAGCGGCATCATCGTCGCAACGACCGCTCGTGTATGTACGGGAGCCCACGTAGCGAGCGAATTATTTTTCCTGCACGCTCATCGATTCCGTAACGAGCGAAGGCGCATACTCTCTCGGCAACTTTCCATCCTGCCTCCGCACGAAACGAGCGCTCTCGATCCGAGGGTTCCCGCTACTGGGCTTCCCAGCCAGCTCGTTCGCTGACAGCCGCAATCGTTTGCGCCGCCGGATTAGGCGGATGCCTTCACAAGAGGGCGTGCTATGCAACTCACCATCAATCCCTTCGGCGAATGGCGCCGTGTGGCGACTGTCGAAGTCAGCTCGCGTGTCAAGGATTTGCCCTCGCTCGTACAAGACGCCAGGCTGAAGTTCCGGCTTGTCGAAGCGGATTCTGGGCGGCGAAACGTTCGGCGGTACGACGTAGTCGTGGACTCCACGGAAGGCGAACGTCGTTGCGCCAGAACCGCATGGGCCGTTCTTAGCGCGATGCAACAAGCCGCCACTTGCGGATGCATCGACAAGTACCGTGTCATCGAAGGGAATCAGTGGCTCGCAGCCGTGCCTGTGCCGCCGGAATCCATTCAAAGGATGGCGACCGCGTAGCCCGAGAATGGCGCGCGCTGTCGCTCCCTGACGGCGGCACGCTTTGTATGTGAGCAACCAGACGGAAATCATGCGCCGATCACTCGGCGTAGGGGAGGCTTGGCCGCGGGCACACTTTTACGCTGCGCGGGTTCAGATTCTGCTGATCGCCGACCGATTGTTTATTGCTCAACCAGCATTCGTTGAAGACTGAGCAGTAGCAGACTCGGTAGTTGAGCTTGAATCGTTGAGCACTGAAGACGTTCCAGGTCGCGGCGTTTTCGGTGGTCAGCACATACCGAATGATCGGCACGTTATCGCCCGCTCGCAAAACGGTTCCGGCGACTTCGCTGGTGCCCAGTGCATTCTCCGCGTCTGATCGATTGCTACCGGGCACGTACCCACAGCAATCTTTCATGAGATCTGCTGAGGACCGATACGGTTTTTCGCTCCAGAACAATTCGAACGTTTCGATCTTGGCGGGTCCGACGCCCGCATTCTGGACGTTCAGGGACAATACCCTCTGTCCTCCGTTGCCGCCGCCAGCGCCGCTGGCGTAGATTTGCAGGAAGGGCCACGAAGCCTCCACAACCAGCTGGCGGTTGGTCTTATTTGTATCGATTGCAACCCATAGCGAAATCGCTGAGATGACGATGGCCGAGATCGACAGGACGGCGTCGGTCCAGTGTCGGTTGGCAGGGAGCGGTGTGGCAGAGGGCGGTTGCGCGGCAAGGTCGCTCGCCTCCAGTGGTTGTGGGTCTGACAATTGCGCCTTCTCCACCCGGTTCGCATGCGCCAGTTTACGATAACGCTGCATTCAAAATCTGGCGCCAAGGCGCCGTGTCCGCTCAGCCTGTGCCGAACGGAGGCGGGGTTGCACCCATCAAGTCGCTCACATCGAATGTCCGCTTAGGGTCGAAAGCAGTCATCGCCGGGCGAACTGTTGCGCCGCGACACGTAGCGACCTACGACTCGCTTTCCGTCGCGCACAGAGCGTCAATGGCCCTGGTCCGAACGCAACATGCGCCATGCCTCGCCCGCTGGTTGGATTGAACAGGTCAAGCACGATGCACAGATACAGCCAGCCTTCGGCGGTGTAAACGTACCTGACGTCGGTCACCCATTTGGTGTTTGGCTCCAGCGCCGCGAAGTCGCGTTCGAGATGGTTCCTGACGTGCGTCGGCCGGATGCCGCTGCGCTTCCTTCGCCGGATTTCGGGGCGAATCCTCGCAGTCCGGAGACGCCGTCTCCAACCCGCTAGGCCGGTGGCGGGGCGGCTTGGATTCGAACTCATAGGAGGATCTTCCACAAAGGGTGAAGGCGTCGCAGACTCTTAGTTGCCTACACGGAGTCTGAGACAATTAAACGAAGTGGAGATGTGGTGCGCCGGTCGACCCTGGGACCGCCCGGTACAAACGTCGGCGCGCCATGCCAATAGCTCGATGTGCCACAATCGACGCTGTCTTCGGGGGAACGATGCCAAACCGAGCCTGCCGACCGCACCGTCGGGGTATTGCCATGCGAGCGTTCCACGGATGAGCCTGTCGTGACGGATTTCTTCCGGCGCCTACGCGAACGCAAATTGGTTCAGTGGGCGCTGGCTTACATCGCCGCGTCGTTCGCCCTCATACAGATACTCGACATCATCTCGCAGCGGTTCGGCTGGCCGGAGCAGACGATCCGGCTGGTCATCATCGGCGCAGCGCTCGGCTTTTTCGTTACGCTCGTACTGGCCTGGTACCACGGCGAGCGCGGCGCGCAGCGTGTGACCAGTGCGGAACTGCTGATTCTCGCTCTGCTTCTGGCGATAGGCGGCGCGGCGCTCTGGCGGTTGGCTCCCATGCCAAGCGAAGCGACAGTCGCGTCGAACGCGAGCGGCTTGGCCGCGAACCCCATAGCCGATCCCAGATCGATCGCCGTTCTGCCGTTCGTCAACATGAGCGGCGACAAGGACAACGATTACTTCTCCGACGGCATCAGCGAGGAAATCCTCAACGTTCTCGCTGGGATTCCGCAGCTTCGCGTCGCGGCGCGCACATCGTCGTTCTCGTTCCGCGACGGAAAACACGAGGCGCCCGAGATCGCGCAGGAGCTTCACGTGCGACTGCTCCTCGAAGGCAGCGTACGCAAGCAGGGCGATCGCGCACGCATCACGGCACAGCTGATCGACGCCAGCAACGGCTACCACGTCTGGTCGCAGACATACGATCGCGAACTGAAAGACATCTTCGCCATACAGGACGAGATCGCCGCCGCTATCGCGAACGAGCTCAAGGTGAAAATGGACGGACCGGACGAGACCACGCCGAAGAAGACGCGCAATGTCCAAGCGAACGATTTCTACCTACGCGGCCTCGGCCTTTGGCAGACGCGCGGCGAAGCATCGCTGGTCGCCGCAGCCGAGAATTTCAAGAGTGCGATCGCCGCCGATCCGGAATTTGCCGAAGCCTATGCGGGCCTTGCGTTGACCTACACGATCCTGCCGGACTTTTCCGCGCGCATCGCCTACAACGATGCACTGGATCTCGCGCGCGACAATGCCGAGGTTTCGCTGACGCTCAACCAGGGGTTACCGGAAACCTACGTTGTGCTCGGCTATCTCGCGGACGGCGACCGTCGTCGCCGCACCGCTCAAGCGCTGTATCGTCGCGCGATCGCGTTGCGGCCGTCGTTCGCCACGGCGTACCAGTGGCTCGGCAACTCGCTCTGGACGGGAGGCGATCTCGACGGCGGATTGGCGATGCTCGAACGCGCCTCGTCACTCGATCCGCGCGCTTCGATCATCGCCAACAACCACGCTATGGTGCTGATCGCAATGGGTCGCTACGCCGAGGCGATCGCGCTCTGCGAGTCAACGCTGAAGACGTCGCCGCAGGATCAGAACTGCCTCGAGACCACCGCCTTTGCGACCCTGTTCTCCGGCGACTACCTAGCCGCACGCGCGCTCTACGAGCGTTACGCGCACCTGACCAATCCGGGTGCGATGCCGCTGGTCGGCGATGTCTTCGATGCGCTCGAAGGACACGGCGATCGTCACTCCGTCGCCGCTCGTCTGGCCACGTTCGGTCCGCAGAGCAGTTACGATCCGCAGAGCGGCAACACGTTCGCAGTCTACGTTATACCGTCCCTGCTGGTCCTGCTGGGCGACTCGCAACGCGTCGTGCCGTATCTCGACCGCTTTGCAATGACCGATCGCTCCGGCCAAGCTGAGTGGGCGACGATGATCAAGGCGCTGGGTCCGCTGCATTGCGATACGGCGTTCGTCGATCTCGTCAAGCGGATGAAGACGAGCGATCCGCACTATGCCGCAGTTTGCGCGACCCATTGACGAGCGTTTCAGTATGTCAGGACGCCTGATTCGCGCCGCACTCTTGGATCGTTTCATGCCGGCGTGGGACGCGCCCCGCGGCACCGTTCACTGCCAGGTGCCCGTGCCCGATCCGAAGCAGAGCGATCTGGCGGAGATGTACGCGATCCTCGATGATCGCGAGCGGCCGTACTATGAGTATCGGCTCGCCGCATAGGATGCGTCTCAGGGCCTATGGGGCGAGAATAGGGTGGCGTGATTTAGCAGTAGCATCGGCGGCCAGAGAAGGTTCCCACGCCTCCCGCCTGGGTCAGGGGAAGACGACCGTGCATCTCGATCTCGCTTCGGCGCTGAATCTGGTCTCAACGATCTGCATCGTTGGCGCTCTCGTCTTTACCGGACTACAAGTCCGAGCCGCCAATCGCACGAGGCAAGATCAAGCGGCCATTGCCGTAATCCAGACCACCCAAAGTGAGAACTGGACACGTGCGCTTAGCGTCGTCTCCGCTCTTCCTCCTGGTGCCACCCTCGATCAGGTCGTCGTGCGGGGCGCAGCTGTCGAACAGGCACTCTTCGAACTCAGCATACGGCTGGAGACCATAGGCTATATGGTGTTTCGAAGACTCGTTCCGCTCGCAACAATCGATGATCTGATCGGTGGCATAGCTGTGGTCTTCTGGTCGCGTGCAAGACTATGGACGCAACATTATCGAACGACGACACACAATCTTCGCTTCAACGAGTGGTGCGAGTGGCTCGCCGACCGACTGGCCGAGAGACGCGAACATCGTTCGCATGAACCCGCCCACGAGTTGCACCGGCGATGGCTCGAACGTTGAGGCTGCCGTCGACGTACTATTCAGTTCCGAAGTCGGTCGGGTCCCGAAGAACGATACGCCGGATCTCGTAGAACCAATCGGCTAGGGCGTCACCCCGTGAAACTCTTTCGAAAAAGTTGGGCAGGGGGATGCTGGCTCGCGGCTACCATTGCGGTGGCCTTCTTCGAATGGGTGACGCGAGACCAACCGACGTTCTCGGAATCCATGCATGTCGTTTTTCTTTCCATATTGGCCTTGTCCCTGCCGCTAAGCATCGTGTCAGCGCTACACTGTGCTCTGATCGAAGGTTAGCGGCTCTGCATGCATCCGAAGAGGCCGTTAGTCATCGCTAACCTTGTCCGCTGGGGCAACGCCAGGACAGAGAACCGGACTCGCAAAATACCGCCGCAGAGACGAAGACCGTAATGTCGCGAGATGGCGTATAGAGGCGTCAAAAGAGTCCGGTCGCAATCGCCGAAACCCTTGCGCTTGGCGCATAAAAAAGCCGACTCAGAGACAGAGTCTCGAATCGGCTCGGGTGTATGGCGGTGTGCGCAGATTCGTGCGAACCAGTCTCCGCAATCGAATTCCCGTGAACAGGGAAATTTTCAGGGTATTTGGCGTCTCCGGAGGGGCAATTCATGGAAGCGGAGGCCCGGAGAGCTAGGTAGGACGCCAACCCGAGGCTGGAGAGACGCGAATCTCGACGCATCCGAACAGGGAACGTAACAGGGAAGGAGCAGGGAACGATCGGGGAAACGAACAGGGCGGGCTGCGTGATCGAGAAATCCGTAGCGTCCGCTATCGGCCAGTGAGCGGACACTCAAATCCAACTCAAGGCCCCTTTAATTATTTCGGCTGCTCCGGTCTGCGCGCACAGTCCATGCGCGATCAATAGCCGCTCTGGATTCCATTCCAGCACTTTGTGTAATGCGGTACGGGCGGGGCGGCGTCGCAGAAAGCTAGCGCGCCAGTCGCGTGGTGTACTCCCACGTTCACCGACTAAGCCGCCGAGTTGCATGACCATTCCCTTCCAGCCGAAAATATTTGCGTCGGAGAGCCGCTGAATCAGATCTCCTATGATCGCGGTACGCGAGGCACGGTGAAAAAACGCCAGCTCTGCCATCGCAAACGATCCGCGAAAAACCACCTGATCGATGTCCGCCTCCCATGACGGGCTTGGTTGGTCGCCGAGATCGGCATAGAAGTGCAATGCAGGTTTCTTGCGAGCGAGGCCGGGCGGCGCGTAGAGTCGTGCATCGGGCCAATGGTCCACCCACGCTTGCAGAAATAGATGATGAAGCTTATTCGGCGAGACGATGTAGCGTACGGGCCCGATGGACTCCACCGCGTCTGCCAGCTCTCGCGTGAGTGCAATGGGGGACCACGCCCAGAGATTGCCATCCGATAGGCGCGCGACCGCCATGCGAGTGGGATACGGAAAGCCGAAGAATGAAACTGTGGGCCCATCCGCGATGTAAAGAGAGGGACCGAACTGCTCGAGCATTGCGAAAGACTACCACCTTCCTGTTTTTTGCATGGTGCGTGCGTCGATAGCTGATGATCGTGATCGGCCGCTCACGGTCAAGACCGGACTAAGGATCGAAGCCGTTCGCGAAAATCACGTCATTGGTATCGAGCTCGTACGCGCCGATATCGGCATGGGCGCCTATGACGCGCGGAAAACCGGGGCCGCGCTGGTCATAGTTGGCATTGGCGCTGTTGTTACCGGCGCCAATGGCTGGACTGCCGCTCAGCAGCATGTGCGTCGCGCTGTTTCCGCCGTTGTACGCCAACGAACCGAGCAAGGGGCTTTGTCCCGAAATCGTGCCAGAGGGCACGGTGACCAGAGAAAGCACGATCAGGTTGTCGGCACCGCTCAGCGTCATGGCGCCGGTGCCTCCCACATCGTCCGGTTCCAGCGTCGAACCATTGACCTGGTAGTTGTTGCCGATAATCGTGCTCTGGAGTTCGACGCTCGTCGCACCGGAAAGCCCGGCACCGTACTTGTTGCTGCTGGTCTCGGTGTTGAACGCAATCGTGCTGTTCGAGATTCTTGTTGATTCTTCGGCCGATATGCCCCCAACGAAGAAAGCCGAGTTCCCGGAGATCGTGCTGTTCTCGATCGTCATCGGCTGTGTGGCGTAGATCCCGTTGAGGTCCAGGCCTCCCGACACCTCAGCCACGTTATTAGAAATCGTGGAATTGGAGATCGTGACGTTGCCATCGGCGAAAATGCCGCCGCCGTTGTTGGTCGGCGCCGCGTTGAAATTAACGGTGCTGTATTTCAAGGAAAGGTTTCCCTTGACGAACGCGCCGCCACCAAAGGTGTGGTAGCCGCCGAGGGGTTGATCTCCGGCCGTTCCTCCGACGGCCTCGTTGAAGAAGATCGAGCTGTCGATCGCATCCAGAAAGCCTGCGCTATAAATCGCGCCACCGCGCGCTTCGAAGGTGTTGGTGTGCGCCTGGTTGTAAGTAATGACGCTCGAATCGAGCGATACGCCTACCTGCGCATAGATGGCGCCGCCGAGCACCGGGTAGTGCGTACTGGAGCTCCGCGCTTCGCATCCTCTGACCACAGAATGGTTGAGAGCCACCGTGCCCGCCGAAAAGATGCAGCCACCCCGTGCCGGATCGAGTTGGGCATCGGTGAAATACTTGTAACCGTTCTCGACAATCAGATCGTTGATGTACAGCGACCCGTTGCCATCGTGCAGCAGCGCGATGTCGGCATGATGAGCATCGAGAATCAGGTTGGACGCGCCGGGTCCCTGCAAGGTAAGCGCCGCTTGCGTGACTGCGATCGCGCCGCTCGTCAGCGTGATCGTGCTGCAGGTCAGGCCGGTCATGTCGATCGTGTCGCCGCTCGCAGCGTTGTTGACGGCGTCGCGAAGGCTGCCCGATCCACTGTCGTTGCAATTGGTGACAGGGATCGAATTGAAGGGCAGCTTCGGAATCTCCCGCGTCAGAATGCTGCGCCATCTCTGTTGGATCGCGTTGCGATCACCGGGCTTAATCAGATCGGGCCGCCATCCGTCTGTCGCGCTAAGAAACGGGGCTTCAGACCCGTTGCTCTTTGAATTGGCGAATGCCGTTCCGGGCCGTGCGGCGAGCACGAATGTTACGGATGCGATCGCCAAGGCCGCAGAGAGACATCGTGCGAGCGGTGTTAAGCGCGGAGCACGATGAAATCTGGAATCGGTGTTCATGTCAGCCTCCGAGGGTGACCGGGCGGACCGCCGGTCGGCGAGCGTCGCGTGCACTCTTACTCATACGCAAAGGGTGCGGAAAAGCGGGCGCCAGTACAGGGTTGTGCGCGCCTCCGGTGGCGTCGGATCCTGGCGGATCGACCCTGACGGCCCACGATCCGACACTCTCGGGGCGCGAGTGGTGCCGCTCGCATCTAGCGAAGCGAGCAAGCGCATGAGCAGTTCCCGTTTTGCGCCCGTCGGCGGTGTGGCGTTTAACGTCTTAGACCAAAGCGACTTTAATTCGTGCACTGTTCGAATGGGTACGGCGCGAGACCGACGTCCCGTGTTGGGGTTCACGTCAGGACCCTCCTCAGGTCGCGTCACGAGCGCGCGCTTGAGCGCAGCGCCGAAATCATCCACGCGGAAGAACAAGAGAAGGCCGTTGCCAGGCGTTCCGTTGTCGGGACTTGTGAGTGAAGGATGCTCGTGCGCGCCCCACTCGTGAAGGCACAGCAATACCGTCCCATCAGAGTCAGGAACTGGGATATTTCGTGCCTCGAGCCCGTGTTTTTCCGATGCAGACCCACTGGGAAACAGGCAGGACGCCAGTCTCCAGCCTTTGTCACGAAAATGGGTTGTCCGCGGAACAGGGAACGGATCAGGGAGCGAACAGGGAGGAAGCAGGGAACGATCAGGGTCGACGGCGCAGCGGACACACGTGCGTGACTGCACCTTTGGGTTCGCCGGCAGTTTCCGCGTAAACGCGGTCGTTTCAACCGTCGACCAACGATCAGCCGTATGGTTATCTTTGCGCCTTCGCGCAGATGCGAGGGGAGGATGTGGTGCTTCTCACCAGCTACATTCCCGATCAGATATGGCTTTGCGCGTATCCGGTTCGACTCGCAGGCACGAGATTCGAGGCACGCATGACGGTGATCCGCCTCGCTTCTGGCCAGATCATGCTGCATTCGCCCTGCCACATCACCGCGGACATAGCCCAAGAAATCTCGGCGTTAGGTCGCGTGGCTCACATTGTTGTCCCCGGAAATTTCCACCATTTGCACGCAACCGCGGCGCAGGCTGCATTTCCGGACGCGAAAACGTGGATCTGTCCGGGCATCGAAAAGAAGCGGCCCGATCTGATGTACGACGGCGTTCTCGGCGATCAAGCGCCCGCGGACTGGAGCGGCGAAATCGACCAGGTCCTCGTGCAAGGGACGCGCATCATGCGGGAGGTTGCGATGTACCACCGCGACAGCCACACCCTGATCCTAGTCGACCTCATCGAGAACTTCACCGACGCGACGCCCCACATCGGGGGCGCATTGAAGTTCTGGTTCAAATATGTGTTGCGCATGTGGGGGAATCCCAGGCCCGCACCCGAATACCGGATCGGATGGAACGACCGGATCGCGGCGGCGAACTCGCTTCGGCGCATATTGGCGTGGGACTTTCGGCAGATCGTGTTGTCCCACGGCGACCTAATCGATCACGACGCACATGAAGTTGCGGCTGAAGCCTGGTCTGGAATCCTCGCACGGTAAGAGCGGTATTTATGGACTCGTTTCACCGCTCGGCTTCGGAATGCTGATAGCTCAGCTGCCCGTCTACGATTCGGGCGGCGGATGTGTAGGGGTGCACTACGGTGTGCTGCGCATCGAGGATATGCACCACTTCGATCCCGCGCACGCGCAGGACGTCGGCGATGATCGCGCGATGGCAACGCCACCACAAGGCTTCGGCGCACATGAGCGTCGTACGCTGGCGGGCGCAGAACTCGATCAGCTCGCGTAAACCGCTCGCGAACTCAGCGTTTTCCATGTAGTCGGCGTAGCCACGAAAGGACGCGTTGCGCCAGGCGATATTCGGCGAATCCGACCGTGCCCGGCGTCGGCCGCCGAGGGCAGGAAACCAGTGATAAGCGATGCCATGTTCTGCAAGCGCCTGCTCCAATGCGACCGACGCGTACTGGGGCTGCCGGCGCGAACCGGGAAAGCGGCGCACATCGGCGACCGCTTCGATTCGGCAGTGCGCGAGGATATCGAGGAACACATCGAGCGGCCGCGTGGAGTGGCCGATCGTCCAGATCGTCGGGGCCGTTGTGCCTTGGGGCTGCACGATCGTAGTCGCCGGTGAAGAGCGCATCGCTCAGTCGATCTTGTGCAGGGCCGGACCCTTGTGCATGGCAATGTGATCGGTCTTGTCACTCTGGATTTCGTACTGTGGCGCATCCACGCTGGCGTGGCGCGGATGCCCCTTGTACTCCGTCTCGCGCGTATGAATCTTAATGATCCTTCCGCTGACAACCCCGGCTTCGGAATTCCAGCGAACGTGATCACCGACTTTGAACATCTGGCTCATACCGTTCACCTCGATCGTTGTGACGAATCGATCGTCATTCTTGTCCGATGCGCGCCAAGCGCGCGCGTGCTTATGTTGTCTCCGCCGCGACGCTCAGATGGTTTCCAGGGCAAGCGCAAGCGGTTCAAAATCGACCTTCGTCGAATAACACAGATAGGCGGAAGATGGAACTGTGTGGGCGCCTGGCGGCACAAGAAAAACTGAGTCCGAACGAGGTCTAACTAGATTCGCTTCAAACCTGCGCAATGAACGACTGAATCGTTGGCGATCCCATATGATGCGAAATCCCGTTACAGGCGGCGAACCGTGCGCAATCGCATCCGAGAGCACACCCGCGCAGTGAAAATCCGGGCTGAATTCGATCTCGCCCAGCGCGACCATCGGGACGGCCATCGGGACGGCGCAAACTCGATGTTCACCTTGTTGGCGGACCTGCCGGCACTGATCGCCAGCGCGCCGCACCGGCTGATGTTCTTCGCCGGGGCGAGCGCCGTCATCGTGTCGATGCTGTGGTGGGCGTGTTTCCTCGGCGCAGGTTATGCGGGATACGCATTTCCATCACCGTCGGTACCGGCAGGCTGGGCGCATGCCGTGTTCACGCAGTACGGCATGCTGCCCCTTTTCATGTTTGGCTTTTTGCTGACCGTGTTTCCGCGCTGGACGGGTCAGCCGGCGTTGACGCGGCGCGCCTACGTGCCGGTATTCATGGGCGTCTTCGGCGGTTATCTCTTGTCGCACATCGGTCTGCTCGGCATGAAATGGGCATTGATCGCTGGCATCGCATCGATGCTGGCCGGCTGGGGTGCCGCGTTGATCGCATTGGGCGGTGTGCTGGGCCGCAATGGCGCGAAGGACCGCCACGCTTTGTCGTGCTACGCCGCGCTCGTGCTCGGCGCATGCGGTCTGGGCGCATTTGGCGCGTTCGCGCTCGGCGCGCCGTCGCAGTTCGCATTTTTCGCGATCAAGCTCGGCACGTTCGGATTGTTGCTGCCGATTTTTTTTACGGTCTGCCACCGCATGATTCCGTTCTTCAGCGCAAGCGTGGTCGGCGCAGGCTACCGCGTGTTCAAACCTGTATGGAGCCTCGCGCTGCTGTGGATACTGTTGCTCGCGCATCTCGGCCTCGAACTCACGCGCCGCGACGGCTGGCTGTGGGTGGCCGATGCGCCACTGGCATTGCTCTTTCTCGGCCATTGGCTGGCCTGGCAGCCGTGGAAATGCACGCGGCCGGGGTTGCTCGCGGAAGCGCTAACTACTCACTCAAGCGGACCGCGGACCGAGCCAAGCCCGTTCCGGCATGTGCATGTGCAACATCTGCCCGCGCCGCAGGACTGGCTTCCAGCCCCGGAACGAGCGTCAATGGCCAAGACACCATGACTCGTTCGCGCCATGCCTCGAATCGACGAGCAGATCGCCCAACTTCCGAAGCTTCGCTCCCCGCGCCTGCACGCGCTGTGGCGAAAGATTTACGGCTCGGAGCCGCCGATTGGCGCCAAACGCGAGTTTATAGCCCGGCTTCTGGCTTACGCCTTACAGGAGCGCGCCCACGGCGCCCTTCCACGGTCGGCGGCCAAACATTTCGCCGAACACGTGCCCGGCCGCAGAAGTGAAGTCACACCGCCGCCGATGGCGCCGTCGACCGACCTTCGCCCGGGCGCACGCCTGATCCGCACTTGGCGAGGAAAGACCCACGAAGTCAGCGTGCGGGCGTATCCATCTAAGACAGAGACCAATCAAGACATTGCAACTGAATGGCGGTGTGCGCAGATTCGTGCGAACCAGTCTCCGTAACCGAATTCCCGTGAACAGGGAAATTTTCAGGGTATTTCGCGTCTCTGAAGGGTCATCTCGCAGCAGAGATAGCCCGGAGAGCTCGACAGGACGCCATTTCGAGGCAGGAGAGACGCGAATGCCGCCTCAGCCGAACAGGGAAGCTAACAGGGAAAGAACAGGGAGCGAACAGGGAAGGGAACAGGAAACACTCGTCACCATCATGGGGCAGGGAATCCGGAGATCGCCACGGCCATTGAAGTGGTAGACCGCCGAGAGGAATGGTCGCCACGCGCGTGTTCGTCGTCACGTCGATCACCGTGTCCGTATCACCATGCTCGTCGGAAACATAAAGCTTGTGTACTTCGGGCGCGTAGGCCATGCCGTCCGGGTACGCACCCGCCGCACGCGTGCGGTAATTTTGAACGTCGCCTCATCGATTGCGACAACTTCGTTAAGTCAACGCCGCGAGAGGTACCCACGTTTCTGCTCCGACGACTTGGTGAAAGGGTACGAGTTTCGCGGAGGCAACCGGTGCAATCGACCTGCGGCGGCTTACTTCGCGTCCGCCGGAATCTGCACGTTGCTGTAACTGATATGCGTGGAAGTGTGCACTTTGCGGCCTTCTGCCTGTCCATCGGCTTCGGTTTGCACGGGCAGGCCACTGGCGTCGGCGATCCAGATTTGCGCATCGCTGTTACTCGCCGGCGCCGTGGTTCGATAATGCGCCGCATACACCGTAGCAGCTTGACCGTCTACCGAGTCCGCGCGCAGCGCTTTGCAGTCGGAGAAGACGAGGCCGCTTTCGCGTGTGGCATGGAGCAAAGTTTGCGGCGTCGCGGGCGTTTTCAACCAATGGCCGTCGCTGCCAAGGTACAACGCCGTGGTCGTGTAGATCTTCTCGAACGATTTGCCACCCGTGATTGCGGTCTCGTGGTAAGGCGTCCCTGCCATTTTGGTCATGGCCTCGGAGACGGATTTGCATGAGGCATCATCGGCACGAGCCTGAGGCGCGATGGCTGCGCCGGCCATGGTGCATACCGAGAGCGTGCAGGAAAGTCTGGCGCGATGGCTAAACATGGGGGATGAGCTTCTGGCCTTGTGGCACGGTGACGAGCGAAGTCGGTCGGCGTGATAGAGGAAGTCGGCCGCGACGTGCGCGGGCTCGAGGTCGACGATCGCGTAACGGTCCGACCCTCCATGCCTGGTGCGTGCGAATCATGCAAGACTCTACTGACCCGCGCGCAACTGGCTCTCGCGCCTCGCGGACATTGCGCGTTCGTACGATGACGGTTGCGACCAGTTCGGACGCTTGTCCCAGCCGAGGCGATGTGCGGTCGCCGCGTTGACCGAGCCGTCGGCGTTGAGGATTCCGTTCTCTTTCAGACGGCGCACGCTTTCTTCCGGCAAGCCGCGCGTGAACAGCGGATCGCTGGCTGTTTCGGGGACGAAGTCGACGTTCGGCCCGACCGACTGGAAATCGACGAACGCTTTGCGCACGCCGTTAACCTGGTAGTCGAACTCGACATCGAACGATCCGGCCACCTCGATATCATCGAGCGATCGTGTCACGCAGTAGAGATTCGCCTGTGCGCCGATCGAGGTAAGTTGAACCGTCAGGCCATTCGCCCCGGTTACAATGCGGAAGTCGTCTGGAATTGCAATCGTTGCGTGGCCGTTGACGAGATGCGCGGTGCCGCGAAAGTAAGTGCCGACTTCGCGGCCTTCGAGGCTCGCGTAGCGGATCTCCTTGCCCGGATCGGTCGGGTGTGGTTCAACGAAATTCTTGGCACCCGTCGCCCCAATAGTTCCTTGTGCGTATATTGCCATCGCTACTGGGAAGGTCCCGTTACCGACACCAATTCCCAAAATGCCTGGACCCGCGGAGAAGCCATTTGCCAGACCTCCCGACAATCCCTTTACTCCGGTTCCTGCGGTGCCGTCGTTCACCGAAGAGGTGGCGCCTATGCCCAATACGCCGATGCCTGTGCTCCCATCGGAATTGCCGAGATCGGTACCGCTCGTTCCGAACACGCCGGCGATGCCGCCCGAGCCGAAAACACCGTAGCCGCCATTGCCGGTGTTGAAGCCCGCCACGCCGGAGAAATTATTGCCTGACGTATCGCCGTGGACGCCGTCGCTGGTGACGCTGTGTCCGTAGCTTCCCCAACCCGAGATCGAGTTGCCGACGATGCCCGTGGCGCTGCTGCTCGTACCGTGAACACCGTCGCTGCCGACACTGGTACCCCAGACACCGTAGAAGTCATGACTGTCGCCCCACACGCCGGCGGCACCCGACTGCCCGCTGGTTCCGGCGGTCGTGCCATAGATGCCGCTGCCGCTGCTGCTGGTGCCGGCTACGCCGTCGCCGCTGGTTGAGCCGCCCTCGACGCCGTGTCCGGATGCGCTGGCGCCGAACACCCCCTTGCCGCCGCCGGTATTGTGTCCGTACACACCGCTGTTGCCGCCACTACTGGTGGTGCCGTTGAGGCCGTCGCCGCTGTTGGTGACGGCGAACGCGGGACTTGCATTGTTGATGGTCTGTGCGAATGGCAATGAGATCGGCGGCCCGGGCGGGCCTTGCGGTCCTGCGGGTCCGGCAGGCCCTTGCGCCCCATCCGGTCCCGCCGGTCCCTGCGGACCTGTCGGGCCGGCCGGACCTTGAGGTCCGGGATTGCCGCTCGCTGCGAACAGCGCATAGGGCGCGGCGTTAATCGCTTGGCGCGGAGAAAGCACGGTGAAACCACCGCCTCCTGCGGCGCGCACACTGACCTCAATCCAGAGCGCCTGACCGTCGTAGGGCACGTCAGTGAAATCGAGCGGCGCGTTGATAAGGCCTGCGTTGACCGCTTGATCATCCAGATTGATCGTGTCGATCGCGGTGCCACCGCTCGCCGTCGAATACAGCGCGAATTCGAAATCGAAATTGCCGTTGGCGGGCGTCCCATTGTCGTCGAGCTGACCCTGATAAGTGAACGCCGAGCTCAGTGGATCGGCCGATGCAAGGCCGGCACTCAGTAGAACCATGGCGAGTAGCTTGGACAGAAAACGCATGACGAATCCCTCCCTTACGGATCGCAACGGCGATGGCCTGCCAGATTGCCTAGCGCAGCATCACCAGCATTTCGACTTCGCCGACGTTGTCATCGAGACGCTGCATCGCTTTGCCGATGACCGTGCCTGGTTGCGGATTCTCGGGCGCGCGCATCGCCCGACCAGGCGTCGAAGATGAGACCAATAGGTCGCCCGCTCGGATTGCACCGTTCTCGGCACTTACCTTGACCGGCACCCGACCTGTCAGCGCGAGCCTCGGTTCGCCGCGAGCGGCTTCACCAGCGGCCTCCGACGTGTTCATCGTCAGGCCCGGAAACGTCGAGATCACGCCCGCGACGGTCGTGCTGCTAGGCGACGAGGCGAGACGGAATTCGCCACCGACGTCGCCATCGATTTCAACGACATCGCCCGGTGCGAGCGTCTGGGTCGCCGGCACATATTCCGCCACGTCGGCGCCACCGGTGTTGTAACCGCCATTCGCGAAAACAGCGCCATT
Organism: uncultured Gammaproteobacteria bacterium; assembly: GCA_963834755.1. Lineage (GTDB taxonomy): Bacteria > Pseudomonadota > Gammaproteobacteria > Xanthomonadales > Rhodanobacteraceae > Dokdonella_A. The sequence continues at coordinate 33,331 of CAWICQ010000011.1, read as the reverse complement.
GCCGTTGACGCGGAAAACATACGTGCCTGCAGCCTGCGCGTTAATGAGATCGCCGACCTCCGAGTTCGTGACCAGCAAGGTCGAGGTGCAAAACTGACCTCCACTGTTGCACGAGCCCGTGTTGTTGGCCTGTACGCCCCAGCCGTTGAGGCTCGTGCCGAAAACGCCGACGAAGTCGCCGCTGGATCCGTACACACCAAAGTTGCTGCCGTCGCCCAATCCAGCGACGCCCGACGCGGTGCCGGCAGTGCCCCCGTGCGCGGTATGACCGTGCACGCCATCGCCGTCGAGACTCGTGCCGAATACACCCGTTCCCGATCCACTCGAGCCGTACACACCGTAGTTACCACCATCGCCTTCACCGGCAACACCGGCAAACGCGCCCGTGCCGCTAAATCCGGTATGGCCGTGAACGCCGTCGCCTTGTGCGCTCAGTCCGAGGAGGCCGTATCCTGTATCGCTGTCGCCGAGGACGCCCGTGCCAGCGGGTGCACCCAAGCCGCTGCCGCCGCCCGAGCGACCCGCTACGCCGTAGCCGCTGCCGCTGGTGGAACTTCCGTAGACACCGCTCGCACCACTCGCGGTCAATCCGACTATGCCATTGCCGCTGCCGGTGTTGGTCGCGGAGAACGCGGCGTTCGGATCCGAACCGCTGCCGCTGAACGGCAGGGTGAAAGTGGATCCGCCACCGGCCGCATTCAATGCGTACAGCGCGTACGGCGTGGCAGTGATTGCCTGGCGTGGCGCGAGCGTCGTAAACGTTCCCGAGCCGGCCAACCGCACGTGCACTTCGATCCAGAGGGCTTGGCCGTCGAAGGGCGTATCCGTGAAATCGAGCGAGGAATTGATCAAACCCGCGCTAACACCTTGGTTGTCGAGCTCCACGGTCGAGACGGCCGTGCCGCCGCTCGCCCCGGTGAATAGGGCGAATTGGAAATCGTAGTTGGCGTTGGCAGGCGCACCGTTGTCGTTAAGTTGGCCCTGATAGGTGAATGTCGTTCCCAGCGGCGCGGCGAGGGCAGTGGTCGCGCAGCCGATGCACGCAGCAATGGCAAGAGTCAGATAACGCATGACGAAGCTCTCCTTATGGATCAAATCCGTTGGCGAAAATGACGTCGGTGGGTGACACCCCGGGCGCGGGCGCCCAGAAACCGTCGTACAGGCGATAGGTCGATGCGCTGAGCATCGTGGTCGCCGGCTGGCCAATCGTTCCGCTTAGCTGGAAAGAGCCCCCGGTGAGCGTGGCGCCGCCACCGGCAATCGTCGCCGGTGCGATCACGTACGGCCCACCCGCGGATTGCGCCTGCGCGGCTGCCGCGAACACCAAAAGAACTCCCGAGGCAATGCAATGAAGTCGTCGCATGATGTTTCCTCCCTTGGTGCGAGAAACGCGCTGGCGTTCGATCCGTCCGTCCTTGTGCAGACGGATCGATCCATTGCGTCATCGGGCGGTCTTGCCTTGCTTGATGCAGAAAAGGCGTGACGACCCGATGGCGATAGGATTGGCCGCGCCGCGTCGTTGGTCCTGTTCGTTACCGTGGTATTTCGCTTGGTATTTTCTGGCTGTTTTCCTGCAGCGCACTCGGTTCACAAGCACGAAGTCATCGCGCAGAGGACAGGTCCCGCCGGTCCTTGCGGACCCGTCGCGCCGGCCGGACCTAGAGGTCCGGGATTGCCACTCGCTGCGAACAGCGCATAGGGCGCGGCGTTGATCGCTTGGCGCGGAGAAAGCACAGTGAAACCACCGCCTCCCGCGGCGCGCACGCTGACCTCAATCCAGAGCGCCTGACCGTCGTAGGGCACGTCAGTGAAATCGAGCGGCGCGTTGTTAGGGCCTGCGCTGACCGCTTGATCATCCAGATCGACGACTGTCATTTCGTCATGGCCAGAAGCGCACAAGATGCCCGGTGCTGGTGACGAGCACGTTCGGTGTCATTACGGCGGTGCGTATCTCGGTGCCGTCTTCGTCCACCACGATGGCCAGGTCCAGCGTGGGTCCCTGATCGAAGGACAGCGTCATGGTGCCGGTGCAATCTGCGTTCAACGTGTAAGTGCCGGTGGCGGGTCGATTGGGAGGCCCCACGCCGGAATCTGCGTTGGTGTTATCCGTTTGGGTGACTGAGCCGCGACCATCGAAGCGGGTCATAGACACGCCCACCACCGCGCCGTCCGGACGTTTGCCGGATAGCGTGAAAGCGTAGTAGCCATTCAGATTCCGGGTGGAGCAGTGAAAGGGGGAGTCGGGCGCTTGGACCGCCGTCGCGGCGAAGGTCGTTTCGCTCGTAGCCGCGGCAAACAAGGCGACGACGGTGACGGCGCGCAGCAAGTTGAGTTTGTTCCGACGCATTGGGCTTATCCTCCATGGTTGCTAGCGAGGTCGTGACACACATGAGATATCAGACGACCGTCTGCATCGTGCTTCGGCGTGACCAGCCGAGTCCTTAGCGCTTGCGGAAAAGTTCTGATATTTTCTGAAAAGGGACACGGCGATGGATGCAGGTGCACCGCAAATTCTCGAGTTCGGCAATTTTGTGCTTGACGTCGGACGGCGCAGCCTGTCCATGCGCGGCGGGCGAACGCTGCCACTGCGCCCGCTCGTGTTCGAAACTTTGCACTATCTGATCCGACACCGCGGGGTGGTGCTGAGCAAAGAGGAGATCATGCGCGGCGTGTGGGGTCACGCGTTCGTCGAAGAGAACAATCTCAACCAGCATATTTCTACGCTGCGTCGCCTGCTCGGTGACTCTCGCGGCGAACCTCGCTACATCGCCACGCTGCCTAGACGCGGCTATTGCTTTATCGCCGACGTCGATTCAGAGCCGGCCACGCTCGCAGAAACCCTCGTCCAAACCATCGCCGTTCTGCCATTCCAATCATTGAGCTCCACTAAGCGCGAAACAGTGCTGGAGATGGGAATGGCTGATGCTGTGATCATGCGCTTGAGCTCATTGTCAGACACGATCGTGCGTCCGCTCGCTGCTGTTCGCCGATACGCGAATTCGAGCGAAGATCCGCGGCAGATTGGTGGGGAGCTGGCCGTGGATGCTGTGCTGAGCGGCAGCATCGAACGCGCGGATCGGCAAATCAGGGTCGCAGTTCAGTTGCTGCATTGCTCGACCGGCAAACAGTTGTGGGCGGATCGCTTCGATGAACCCTGGATCGACGTTTTCGCCGTCCAAGACAAGATCTCCCAGCGCGTGGCTGCGGCGATCACGCCGCACCTGAGCGCTGCAACGCGATCGGCGCTTACCCATCGGCCCACCGAGAACTTGGATGCTTATGAGCTGTATTTGCGCGGGCGCTATCACGGCTGCAAGGTCTCTCCTGAGGGTATCAAACAGGCCCTCGACTTCTATCGGCAGGCTGTCGAGTTGGATCCGAACTTCGTACTCGCGCACGTTGGTCTAGCCGATATCTGGCGCATGCTTCCGATCGCAAGAGACGTACCCCCACGAGACGTTTTCCCGAGAGCCAAGCAAGCTATATCGCAAGCGCTTCGCATCGATCCGCAATGCGTCGAGGCTCACACCGTTTCCGGTTTTATCGGGCTTTGGTATGACTGGAACTGGGACGAATCGGAGCGGGCTTTGCAGACGGCGATCTCGCTCAATCCCGGGCACCCAGAAGCGCGTTTGGGCTACGCGCATCTATTGTCGCACTTGTCGCGCCACGACGAGGCCCTGCAACAGATCCAGCATGCGCGCATGCTGGATCCATTGTCTTTGCGCATCAACGCGCTGGAAGGCATGTTTTTACTTTATGCGGGACGTCTCAACGAAGCACATGCGCGCTTACGTCGAGCTTTGGAGCTGGAGCCGGAATTCTGGGTCGCTAATATCCAGCTTGCCAAAGTGCAGATCGCCCTAAGGCAATTCGCTGCTGCACAAAAGAGTCTTGCGGTTGCCGATACAGCCTCAGGTGGAAATAGCGAGGTCCATTCGCTGCTCGTCTATGCGCTGGGCGCGGCGGGCAATCTTTCTGACGGGGCACATACATTGCGCGAGCTCGAACATCGTGCGATGGAACGGTACGTACCTCCTTACAATCTCGCAATCGCGAACCTCGGCCTCGGCCGTACCGATGCAGCTTTCGAATGCCTCGATCGTGCCAAGCTCGACCGGGATGTGCGCCTGAGTTCCATGAACGTCGAGCCAAAATGGGATGCTGTCAGGGACGACCCGCGTTTCATTCAACTGGTCCGTGATTTGCGACTTGCTTGATCGGCATGCTCCTGAGCTTTGTCGGCATCGCGCTGCGTTACAAGCGGGCTCTCATTACGCAAATGTCCCAAGCCGCCATATGCAATCGCCACCACATTAGGAGTCGTGTCGCTGGTTATTGCCCCGCCTCGACCGGCTGGATTCCAACGAGACTCGTTATGGTGCGTGGCGGGTTATGGCACGGCGGAGGCCGCCCGGAGAAACTAGGTGGGACGCCAATCTGCGGCGAGAGAGACGCGAATCTCGCCGCATCCGAACAAGGAAGCTAATAGGGAAGGAGCAGTGAAGGGTCGACGGCGCAGCGGACGACACGTGCGTGACGGCAGCTGTGGGTTCGCCGGCAGTTTCCTCGTTAACGCGGTCGTTCAACCGTCGACCAAACCAACCTTCAGCCGTGTGGTTATCGCTGCGCCTTCGCGCAGATGCGAGGGGAGGATGTGGTGCTTCTCACCAGCTACATTCCCGATCAGATATGGCTTTGCGCGTATCCGGTTCGACTCGCAGGCACGAGATTCGAGGCACGCATGACGGTGATCCGCCTCGCTTCTGGCCAGATCATGCTGCATTCGCCCTGCCACATCACCGCGGACATAGCCCAAGAAATCTCGGCGTTAGGTCGCGTGGCTCACATTGTTGTCCCCGGAAATTTCCACCATTTGCACGCAACCGCGGCGCAGGCTGCATTTCCGGACGCGAAAACGTGGATCTGTCCGGGCATCGAAAAGAAGCGGCCCGATCTGATGTACGACGGCGTTCTCGGCGATCAAGCGCCCGCGGACTGGAGCGGCGAAATCGACCAGGTCCTCGTGCAAGGGACGCGCTTTATGCGGGAGGTTGCGATGTACCACCGCGACAGCCACACCCTGATCCTAGTCGACCTCATCGAGAACTTCACCGACGCGACGCCGCACATCGGAGGGGCATTGAAGTTCTGGTTCAAGTACGTGATGCGCATGTGGGGGAATCCCAGGCCCGCACCCGAATACCGGATCGGATGGAACGACCGGATCGCGGCGGCGAACTCGCTTCGGCGCATATTGGCGTGGGACTTTCGGCAGATCGTGTTGTCCCATGGCGACCTCATCAACCACGACGCACATGAAGTTGCGGCTGAAGCCTGGTCTGGGGTTCTCGGTCGGTAGGAGCACGATCCATGGACCATTCCCTCAGCCGGTACAGTCTCATTAGGTCCCGGACTGCGGTCTAGCGAGCTCAGGTAGTTCGACGCTGTCATGGATCGGGGCATAAGCCGTTCTATAGGACGGCCCGCAATCATTCATTCCTTCGCGACGTGAGACTTTTGTCCCAGCTATGAAACTCTCTGCCAAGACGGCCGCATGGATGGCCCGGGTTTCGGCGCTCCTGTACGCCGCATGGGCAGTGTTCCACCTCAAAGTTGCCTGGGACATCCTGCAACTCGGCCTCACGCAAAATGGGATCGCGCAAGGCCGCACATTTCAGCTTGCCGCCTACATGCTCACGATTGCGCTCTTTGTCCTGGTCGTTGCCATCGCGCTGAACTGGCGCAACCGCATCAGCGGATACTGGCTCAATCTCTGCGTCGCGGGTTGGGCCGACGCAGTCTGGCTGATCGTGGTCGTGTTGCCGGGCTATGTAAGTCTCGTACGTGGCGTCATACCGCCGGCGATATTCCTGGCCGCGGCGATCGCATCCACGCTTGCCCGACAGACTCGAGGGAGTCCGGAGGGTGACTCCTCTCGGCTGAAATAGCGGCGCGCTATCGATGGAAAACGCCAACGAGACCGAAGTGGCAAACACGCAGCCGCGCCGGCTTTACTACCGGCACGCGTTGCCTGTGCGCATCATGCACTGGATCAACGTCGTCGCCTTTTTCGTACTCTTGATGAGCGGGCTGCAGATCTTCAACGCGCATCCGGCATTGAACTGGGGCAAGTCGTCCTATAACGGCCGTCCGCCGTTGCTCGACATTGGTTCCACGAGTGACCGCGACGGTCGTGTCATCGGGACGACGAACGTGCTGGGCCACACGTTCGAAACAACAGGCTTGCTCGGCGCATCACGAGGTGACGACGGCGAGCTCGAAGTGCGCGCTTTCCCAACGTGGGCGACGCTGCCGGGACCGCGTTGGCTGTCGATGGCGCGCTCGTGGCATTTCTTCGCCGCGTGGATCTTCGTCCTCAATGGCTTCGTCTATTTCGCATACGGGCTCGCGACCGGCCATTTCCGGCGCGACATCGTTCCGACCAGAGCGGATAACCGTTCGATCGTGCGGTCACTGATGGATCATCTGCGATTCCGCCATCCCGTTGGCGAGGCCGCCAAACACTACAACGTCCTGCAGAAGATCACGTATCTCGTCGTCATCTTCGCGATGTTGCCCGCCATCGTCGTCATGGGTTGGGCGATGTCGCCGTATCTGGATTCACTGCTGCCCGGCTGGGTCGACGTTCTGGGAGGACGTCAGTCTGCGCGCACGCTTCATTTCGCGTTGGCGTTCCTGCTCCTCGCGTTCGTGGGCGTGCATGTATTCGAAGTGATTGTCACCGGCCTATGGAACAACCTTCGTTCGATGATCACGGGCCGCTACGCGGTGCCTCCGGAGAAAATCGATGAGTAGTCCGACGCACCGAAGGCGCTTCCTCGTCCAAGCGGCTTCCGTTGCGGCTGGGCTGCTGCTTGCCGGTTGCGATCGGCTGTCGAACAGCCGCTGGTTCACGCGCATGCTGGCTGTGGCCGAGTCGCTCAATGCAGCGGTGAAGAAAGGAACGGCCACGCGCCTTGCGATGGCGCAGGAGTTCTCCGAATCGGATCTCTCGCCCTCATTCCGCAGCAACGGCACCTCGCGCCCTTCGAATCCGGAGTATGAGCGACTCGCTGCCGGCGGATTCGCGGACTACCGTCTCGTAGTGGGTGGGCTCGTTGCGAAGCCTCTCTTGCTTTCCATCGATGAAATCCGCGCGCTGCCGTCGAGGACGCAGATCACGCGCCACGATTGTGTCGAGGGCTGGAGCGCAATCGGAAAGTGGAAGGGCGCGCGTCTGTCAGCGCTCCTTGAGAAAGCGCAGACGTCGAGCACCGCCAGATATGTCGTATTCCACTGCGCCGATTCGCTGGAGGAAGGCGGCGACCCATACTACGAAAGCATCGACATGGACGATGCCTACCACGAACAGACGCTGCTGGCGTACGAGCTCAACGACTCGAGTCTGCCGATTGAAAATGGCGCGCCATTGCGGTTACGCGTGGAACGCCAGCTCGGTTACAAGATGGCGAAATATGTCATGCGCGTCGAGCTTGTCGACAACCTCGACGGCATCGGCGGCGGCCAGGGAGGGTACTGGGAAGATCAGGGCTACCAGTGGTACGCCGGCATCTGAGGAAATTTTCAGGGAATTTCGCGTCTCCGGACGTCCGTTTGGGTTGTAAAGGCTCCTGGAACTAAGCCGGACGCCAATCCGATCGGTTCGGGGAGAGCTGCCGTCCACTGAACAGGCGAGATCGACGCCTGGATCGCGATCAATACGGACGCCTCAATTCTGATCCGGTACCAACGTTCGGAGATGGGTAAGGCAGCATGACGGCGCTGGCTTCGAAGCGATGGACCGGGCGAATCTACGAAAACGTATCCTTGATGTCGGGTATTCGCGTTTAACGACGTTCTAGTCATATGGGCCACGATGGGTCCGAACGTCGGAATTCCGATGAAGCCGCTCTCGAAGTTGTTCCTATCAACAATATTGCTGCTATCGGTCGTAGTCGCTCGCGCTCAATGCGTACCCAACGACGATCAAGCCGCATTTGCTGTCGACCCTAACTTTCAGGGCACCTGCATCGTTTTGCCCGTTGCTGAGTACCCAACGGCTACCTCGACTCATCTACCGAACGATTCCATCAGTTCGATTCGCGTCGGAGCAAACGTGCAGGTCTTTGCGTGTCGAGATGAGTATTTCGGTGGCGCATGCACGTTGTTACACGGCAGCCATGCCAACTTGGCTGGAGACCCGGTCGGCGACAACGCCATCACTTCCATAAAAGTGCAGGGACTTGGAACGTCGTGGCCTTGCGACCCGGGGCCTTTGCGAGTGGCCTTTTATGTTGATCCAGGATTCGCAGGCGCCTGTAAAATGTTAGCGATCGGAGACTATCCGACCGCCACGTCTACGGGGCTGCCCAATGACTCAGTCTCGTCGATTCGTGTGGGTCCGGGCGCGCAAGTCAGGGTGTGCGTTGATGAGTATTACGGCGGGAATTGTTCATTGGTGACGAGCAACACACCGGATATGAACACGACGACGGTAGGGAATGATCATCTAACTTCTGCGCAGGTGCGTCTTCTAGGGACGACGGACTTCGACCCCCGATGCAGCGATCCTCACGCGACTGGCCGGTTCAGCTGCCGCATAGAACAACCTGACGTGACCCACGCGGAGACGGTGTATTCAAAAGTCGTGTTTGCACTCAACGACACGGTATATGTCGATGGCGATGGGTGCGTTCAAACAGGTAGCCACCTGTTTTCCGGGAGCACCTGGAAGCGGTTCGTCAATCCCAGTGGTCGCAACGCGGACCACCTCTACCACGGACTTGTACGCATCCCAGGCGGGCGCCTCCTAGGCACGGACGTTGGAAACTCGCTCACGCCTATCGAACACGTGGTCGGACGACCCATCAAAGTGACCGATCAAATGGTTGCGGCCGATCAGCTCGTTTTACATCTGGGTTACGAAGACGACGATCTAAGTGACAACAGCTACAACGAACATGATGACGGCACAGAAGATCAGTGCAAAGGTGACAGCGGAAATGACGGCGGCCCGGCGCATGTAACGATCACCATCTGCCGTGGCGTAGCACCATGCGAAGCGCCTTCATCGCGCTTCCCGTTCAACGTGCGTTCGGAGGATTTCGACCTCAATGGCCTCCTCTACAACCCGCACTGGTCGTGGCAGGAGCAGTTTTCCAACAGCGGAGGCGCGTCGATTCCGACTCCAGGGGTCACGCTGTGCCACTACATGGCCAAGAGCACGATGTCAGTGTTGGGTGTCTACTCGGAACCCAACATTCCGGATTGTACCGACCAGGCCGGAGCCGACACTCTCAATCTGCCTCCAGATGCATCCAGCAACAACCTGATCTGCACGGGAGGCGCAGTAAAAGAGGGTGGCTTCTCCGGGCATATCAATTGGTTTCCCGTCACCATGGAAGGAAACGCGGACCCTGCCGACAAGAACACGGATGATGATTGGAGTTTCTCGTTGCATTATGTCGGCCGAGGCGGCTCGCTCTACTACGACCACGTTGACGAGACGCGCCCTTACGTGCATTCGGAATTCGATTCCGATGAGACCATCGACAATTTCCATTCCGGAGCATGGGGCGCCGCTAGAGAAGCTGTTGACGCTCGCAGTGACGCACAGGATCAATTAGACGCTGGACGAGCGGAGTGTGCGAAGGTCAATGCGGGCGCCGCCTGTTCCGCGACGCTAGTCACTCTACAGAAGAACCTGAATGACGCGATCGATACGGTCACACAGCGGTTTGGAGGGCACGCCATCGTCACGGGGCTATTCGGAATTGACGGCGAACATGGTGAGAAATCCGAACTCCATCCCGTATATGCTTTTGCGTCGAACCCATGTGTGAATTCTCAGGTTGATCATACGAGCCATGACTGTGTCTCTCCCAATCCCGCGAGCGACGACGTGTGGTTGATGTTTGTGCGTAACCGCGGCGACGAGGGATTCTGTTCCGGAGACGTAAAGGCCGCCGGATTCGACGACTACACATTTCGCTTACCCTGGCGTGATGGCATGCAATCAGCCACCGTAGATTGGGATAAGACTCAATTTGAGTGGAGTGACGAGACATCCACCCGGCCAGACGTCGAAATTGTGCCGCCGCGCATCGTGAACACAATCGATGTTGCGCGTAACGGCACGTGGAGCAAGCCTCCTTTTTTCAAGGCGGCCGGCATTTACGTGACATTCCACCTTCACGATTCTTCTGTGATCTCGGCCAGCGATTCGTCAGCATCCATTCCCTTCGTGGATGGGGCGTTGCACTTGATCTGGGTTCCAACGTCCAGCACAACCGGAGTTTTGCCGACGACAGGCACTGAGCGTGCGTCCGCGCGCGTAGTCAGCCGTGCAAACGAAGGAGAGGACAAAGACGATGAGAAGGACAATCTTGAAATAGCTCTGAACCACTTGTCAGAGGCGGATCGCAGAAAGGTGCTCCAGGCGCGCGCGAACGCGTCGCGCGGTATTCACGCGCAGCCATCAACCGAGAGCGCGATTCAATCGGCCAAGAAGCGAACCCCTCAAGGCGCATTGGCTGGCCATCACTCGCCGGTCGCGGGCGCCGCGGAACCCGCAACGCGAAAGAACCTACGAGACGCTGCTCTGATCAAATCTCTATGCGAAGCGAGTCAAGGCAAACCCTTCGGGCTGCCTACGGCGGTCTGCACTGCCGGTGCAAAGGACGATCACCAGAAATAGGCTGAGTCGTTGGCGAAAGCTTTCACGGTCGGTTCGAAACCGCAGCGCAGTTGCAGTTGTCCGCCGTCTGGGAACCCTTCGGTGTCCAACAAAATGGTCCCGATTGACGCCGTCCCAGTTCAGCGAGATGTCGGGTTCCGAGCGACGACGTCTTGGAAGTACGTCGTCGCTCAGAGCACATGAAGACGCAGACCGATTTCGGAGCGCCGCCCGCGCGCTTTCGAACGATCCTGCGCCCGGGCACGTGCGGCGAATGCCAACGCGTCGCGGCCACGCTAGAAAATGACACCGATCGCTGCCGAGGGGCAGACGTGAGATAGCGCGGTCTCGTTTCCGCCTATCGGCGCAGCCGGATTGTAGTAGTTGGTGCCGGTATGAAGGGTCGTGCCCTGACCCAACGCGTCCACGACCTCCTGCGTACACTGATTCGATCCCAGCCCATACGAGTCGAAGGCCATCCAGACGTTCGTTGCGCCGTTGAGATCGAGAGTGGAGCGATTGCGGGCAGCCGGAGTAAATACCCCGGGTTCGGAACTGGGGTCACTGAGGGTAAGGGCTTTGCAATTGGGTGGCCGTGTGCCTGTTGCATAAGGGGGCCAGATGCATGCCGTAGCCAGGACGAATTCCGCGTAGGGCGTGTTGTGGGGAACGGTTCCGGGTAACGGATTCAATGTTGGAATCTTGACCGCGCCGCCCGCAGGGTCCGTCGATCCGAGCGCGAAGAGCAGCGTGTTGATGTTCGTCTCCACTTGCGAGGCGGTCGTCAGCGCACGTGTCTCGATGAGGTACGCCGCCAGGCCGGCGACATGCGGAGCCGCAAACGACGTGCCGCCACCGTAGGCATAGGTGTTGTAAACCGTATTTCCGGCCTGTGCGTCGGCAGGCCCTGCCGTGCTAAAGACCGTATCGCCCGGGGCCCAGGTGTCGACGCATGTCGAGCCGTAGTTGGAACCGGGTTCGTGCGCGTAGAAGCCGGACGCTTCATCCAGCTCCCGCCAGAAGCCGAACGTTCCATTGAGCGGAACGACCGGCTGCCCATGGTTGTTGATGGCACCGACGACCATGATGCCGTCGCTCGACGATTTCGGACCGTAAGCGTAACTGCAAGCCAGGCCAAACTGGTTGCCAGCGGACTGCACGACAAACGCTCCGGGGCTCGCGAGGGCAATGTTAGCGATCGCTGTCTTCACCATCGAGATACCGGACACAGGCCATTGCGTGGTGTCGCCCCAGTTGACCGAGAGATTGACAACACTGGGCTTTCCGCTGTGATTGTTCGCGGCGATATCCATTTTGACCCAATCCAACGCGGCCAGCACGCGCGTTGACTCAATGACAGCACCCGTGCCGGTGGGTAAGTACACACATGGGCTGGTCGGCGTGTTCGGGTATGCCGTCGTATCCAGGATAGACACGGATACGATTTTCACTCCGGGATCGATGCCTATGATTCCTGTTCCATTGCTTTTGGCACCAATGACGCCTGCGACCGCCGTTGAATGCGTGTAGCAGGCAACGAGCTTTGGCATTTTGGTCGAGGTGCAGGTGACGCCAATTCTCGTGCCGCAGTCGTTCGTGTGATCGCGCGCATTGACCCATTCGACGACGTTAAGATCGACGTGTTGCCCAACACCGGCATCCACGACGTACACGATCGCTGTGCCGTTGCTGGAGGTCGTGGTCTGGTTGATCGCCTGTTTGCCCCACGGGCGCATTTCCGCGCTCTGAGTGACGCGAGCACTCCATAGCGAGTTGGGCGGTGCCGCGAGGGTTTGCACCGAGTCTGTCCATACGGCCGTGGAATCGGAGTCGCTGAAATGCACGGGTGCGTCAGGCAGAACCGCAAGAACACGATGGTCCCTTGAAAGCTCATCGACCTGATTGTCGGTGAGATACGCAGTGAAGGTCGTACTGCTCCAGCTCGTGGCGCTGACTGCATCGAAGCCGTATTGTGACTGCATGGCGCGCACGAGATTCACGACTTCTCCGCGCAGATAGGGTTGGAATGCAGCCGTTGGCTGAAAGGCGCGCGGGTACGCCTGGGCGGCGTGCGGCAGCAATTCCACAATGTACGAGACTTTGCCAGAAGCGTCTCGAATGAGGTGGTCTTGCGCCTCGGGCGCAACAGATGCAGCGTCAACGGGCTGGGCCTCTGCTTGGGATAGACCGCACAAGAGTCCGAGAACGATGCCGATGCCGGCGTAGTGCCATCTTTTAGCGAGCGGTCTCTTGCGCGTCATTAGCTTTGTCTCCTGTAGTGAGTCGGCCCAATATCGGCGGGCGCATCGTGCCGGCCGCCGAACGATCTCCCGCAGTACGCGTGTCGAACGAAGGCTACTCGCGCACCTTGAGGTAAGAACTAGACTTACGCGCAAATCTTGTCTGTTTTATTGCGCCACGCAGCTGTAAGAACTTACAGTTTTATGTCCGGCGGCGGCGTGCTAGAGCCGCTTGAGATGCTTCGGGATGCACGGATATCAGGCGCCGTCGTCGGCGTAAGGTTGCGCTGCTGGCCGACAGAGACGCAGTCGAACCGGATTCCGTTCTTCTGGAAAGGCAGCAACCGAAAGTGCGCGAAACTCGGACGCTGATGGCCATCGTCCGTGTTGAGCTGGGTGTACCCTTCCACCGAGCTAATGCCTCTCCCAATCGCCGGATACAGAGACAGCCTATGGCGCGCACATCCCACGTTTGCGTTTCAGCGGCATTTTGTGTGGCGATGCTAGGCCTTTGGGGGTGCGCCAGACCGCCCGTTCGAGAATCAGCACAGCCGTGGGCATTTGCCGTTTCTGGCGACAGTCGCAACTGCGGCAACGTGGTGATGCCTGCGATTGCGGAAGGGGCGAAGAACGATCATGCGGCGTTTTACTGGCACCTGGGCGATCTTCGCGCGATCTACATGATCGACGAGGATTTTGCCGCCGAAGATCGATTTCAATCCGCGTCGCGGTCTCCGACCAAGGAAGAATACCTTGCGCAGGCGTGGCCGGATTTCACCGAGCATCAAGTGAATGCGTTCGGGTCGATGCCCTTCTTCCTGGGCATTGGCAACCACGAGACCATCCAGCCGAAAACGGTCGATAAATTCCAGACGGAGTTCGCGCCATTGCTGGATCGCCCCGAGTTGCACGCACAACGCCTGAGCGATGCAGGTCATTCGCCGGCGATTCCTGTTACGGCATCGAACCAGACTTACTTTCATTGGACGGAACGCGGGGTTGATTTCGTCAACTTGGATAACGCGACCAATAACGCTTTTGATGATGCGCAGCTGACTTGGTTCGACGCAGTGTTAGCTAAGGACTTGGCAGACCCGACCGTTCGAAGCGTCGTCGTGGGTATGCACGAGGCGTTGCCCTACAGCAAGTCCAACGCTCACAGCATGTGCGACGGCGCCGAAGGCATGCGCAGCGGGTTGCATGTCTATACGGAGCTCATCGAAGCCCAGAAGCACAAACCCGTGTATGTCCTGGCCAGTCATTCGCACTACTACATGGCCAATGTCTTCAACACGCCCCATTGGAACGATGCGGGGAAGGGTGCCATCCTGCCAGGCTGGGTCGTCGGGACAGCGGGCGCGGTGCGTTACGCGCTGCCTCCCAACACGCCAGAGAGTTCCGACGCCAAGGAAAAGGTCTACGGATACTTGATGGGCACCGTAGCAGCCGACGGCCGCATCACGTTCTCCTTCCAAAATATTTCGAAGGATGACTTGCTGCGTACGCGGGGCACCTATACCGAGGCGACCGTGAACATGTGTTGGAGCGAAAACTCGCAGATCGACGCTATGCGCAGCAAACCAACTAGCCCCAGCCCGTGCGAGTGACGGCGCTTCAACGCGAGTCCCACGCCTGTAATCGGGATCCTCGCGAAGTAGCAAGTCGTTGCCTGGACGGGATGCCGCACGAGCGGATATTGTCAAGGCGGCCCAGTTGTGGAACGAGTCGCCCATGCTCAGATTCCTCTCTCGTCATGCCAAAGGAATTTCCCTCGTCGGCGGCTTCCTGTTCGGCATGGTTGGCACGGTGTGGTCGTTCGTTGTGGTCGACCGGCTTGGCGAATCGATGAGGCAGTTGTCCGATGCAAGGGCGGATCTCGCGCGGCAGATCCAGTCGCTGAGCAGCATCGCGTCCGAGTATTTCATTGCGAACCAGCAGGGCGACTTAATCTTCATACTCGCGTTGCAGGGGAACGCTCGCCAAGACATCGCCGGCCTGATTTACAAAGGCAACATGCTTGACCGCGCGACTCCCGTTCGCAACATGATCGGCGCGCTGGCGATTGCCAAGCAATTGGACTATCGAGAGACCTATGATGGCTACGAAAAGCTCAACGACCAGACGCGGGCGAATCTTTCTTTCGACAATTTTACGAAGTTGAAGGCTGCCGAACAGGCCATTATCGGCAAAGGGCAGGAGCGGGTTCCGTTGCTCCAAGGCAGCCTTTTCGAAGTAGAGAAGGCAATGAACACCAACGGAGCGGCGCAGAAGAAGAGCCGCGTGGTCGGATTTGTCTCCTCCATCTTTGGAGGGCTCTTATTGCTTTTCGCGAACTTGATCGCCCAGAACCAGCCGGCGGAGAAGCCATAACGTGGCCGGCCGACTGGTTGCTCCAAGTCTCGTCGGTACCACTGCCGCTATGAGACGAGTGGAGTGTTAGGCGCCTAGAGGCGCGCGCGTCCTGCGTGAGGTGAACTCCGCGCACTGCAGGGCGGCACTACAGCGATGGTGTTGGCGAGGGATTCCGCGCGCGGTGCGATCGACGCACATTGCTCGTTCCGCTATCGCCTTTACAAATGCAAAGGCGCGTAGGAGCTGTCTGAAATACGTGTAGGAAAGTTCTTACAGGGGCGCCTGAAAACAAGGTGCAACGCGCGTCCCAATGGAATACCTATACAAGAAGTAATAGTGCAATCGAAAGACAGTTCTGATAAGACGTGCAGTAAGGGAGGGCGCGGGCGCGCGGGTCGCGCGGAGATCTTTAGGGGATTCGACGAGCTCACTTCACGGCGCTTTTGCGTGCGAAATGTGTTCGCTCGTCGTTCTCAGATCTCGCTCCGACTACGCGGGATCTTCCGCTGGAAGTTGACCCGAGTCGCGTCGAGTCGCGTGGATGTTGTCACAGCAGCGTCCGTCGACCGCTCGGCGCGGCGTTGGCGATATGGGGGCGGTCTGAGGCCCCACGCAAGTCAGGCGACCCACAGGGACAACGAACTTGGCTGCAGACATGAAGGTTCCCAGCGCAACGACTACAGGCGATGAGACTCGTGCTCTCGCCGATCGTGTTGAGTGGTACGCGAAGATCAGCCGTCAACTACTGCTTGCACTAGTGATTCTGATCTCGTTGATCTCTATCGCGCTGGCCCTCCCGTTGGAGCTTGGCAGTCGCGGCTATGTCTTTCCGATTGTGATGTCAGCGGGCGTCATCGGTGGCTTCGTGTCCCTGCAAAGGCGGTTGAAGAACCTCTCCGACGATGATCTGCAGCTGTTATCGAGGTCGCGAGTCTATATTTGGCTGTCACCCTTTGTAGGAGGGGTTCTAGCGCTTGTTCTCTATCTCATTTTCTTGTCCGGGCTCTTGGCGGGCGATCTGTTCCCGCAATTCGTATACGACAAAGACGCGGGCGTACAGGACCTCCTGCGGCTATTTCATATGCGCAGCGAAGAGCCGAAGGAGTACGCAAAGCTTTTCTTCTGGAGCTTCGTAGCAGGATTCTCTGAGATGTTCGTAGTGAACATCATCGGTTCGTTTGAGAAGAGTGCAGATCGGAATGCTCCGACTGGGCCGGCCCGGACCGCGAATGTCGCGACAAGTGCGGCGGCGGGCAGATCCGAAGAGGGGCAGGCTGGCGGCGGTGGGAACGATGGCGACCAGCCCAACAAGACGGGAGCGACTCCAGGGTCGACGACGAAATAGCTGTGTTTCGCCCTGGATAATCCCTAGGTTCTTTGGGCAAGGCTAGAGTGGGAGGATTGATCTTGGCGCGGCGGATCATACAGGTCAGGGCGCACGAGGCACTCCATCGCGCATGGGCGACACGAGATGCCTCTCATGCCACTAAACATTTGGAAGTGCTTCGCTGTGCAGGCGTTCGATTGATTGAAGCCCGGCATCCCGTGAGGATACATTCCCCCCATCATGCTTTGATTGGATCTAATTCGGACGGGCGTGTCGCAAGGTCGACGACATACGCCGTATGCGCATCGATAGAAGATCTTGAGGCGGAGCGTCGGCTCGCTCACGATGCGCGAGATTCCGTCGTCGGCATATATGCCGATCTGGCTATCGCACCGGCTGCTTCGTACTGCAATGCAGCGCCCGTTGGATCTGCATCCGACGTCAGCAATCGCATTAGGCGGCCTTCTCTTGTGGACAACAATCTGACCGGCCGGGGAGTCGATGTCGCGGTTGTTGATGGGGGCATTGACGGAAGCGTCATTCCTGTTGGAGCGGGATGGTCTCCCAAAGGCGCGGATTATGAGGCCGGTTCAGCGGACTCCACGGAACCTTCCGAGGCGCACGGCACCATGTGCGCATTCGATATGCGTCTCGCGGCGCCAGAGGCCAATGTCCTTGACTACGCACTACTTCGCGCCGCTGACGATTCCTTGCAGGTGTTCTTATCGGATGCGGTCGAAGCGTTTGCGGACCTTATGGAACGTCGCAAGGCCAATCCACAACGTCCGCTGGTTGTCACGAATTCGTGGCAAGTGTTCGACAGATCCTCTGATGCGCCGATCGGCGATCCGGCAAACTACAGCGCGAACCTCAACCACCCTGTTTGCCAACAAATCAGCGCTCTGCTTGCATCCGGGGTCGACGTGTTGTTCTGCGCCGGGAATTGTGGACAACCATGTCCAATGGAGAGCTGTCGAGCAGACGGAACCGGTCCCGCGAAGAGCATATTAGGTGCGAACGCACATCCCGATGTCATCACAGTCGCGGCTGTCACTCTCGAGGGAACGCGACTCGGCTATAGCGCGCAAGGGCCAGGGGCCATCGGCTCGCGGAAGCCCGACATTGCCGGGTACGCTCAATTTGCGTCCACGGTGGCGTACCCCGTACATGTCGGAACCTCCGCAGCTTGTCCCGTTGTCGCTGGGATTGTTGCGGCGCTTCGGTCAAGCGGAAAGGGAGCCGCGCTCAGCCCGGCATCGCTTAAAGGTGTACTGCAACAAACGGCTTCGAATCCGGCGCACGTTTGGACAACCGATCTCGGCTACGGCATTGTCAATCCCAATCTCGCTCTCGAGGCCATTTTAAGAATGGCCTAAACGGGAGTTCCTCGCCACACGTCGAAGCGAACGCAGTGGTGTACTAACGCTGCGCAATCTTTCGAATCGGATGGATTTCCCAAGAAGTATCGGGACGAAATCCCTGCGGACCGACTGTTCCGGCGGTATGGTCGAGGTCGTAAAACAGGGAACCCTCAATGCGTACGGGCAAAGGACTGTCGTTGCCTTGATCATCGACGAAGAACAAGTATGTAGCTCCGGGCTCGTTTTCGATCCAGCTTCGGAACTCCGCACGCACGCCTGCCAGGTCATCCTTGTCGCTGCCCGCATCTTCCGGCAGTGCCCCAACCTCAACGTTCATGAAACAAACCGGGCTGTGGCAGTCGGGATCACCGACGATTAGATGGAAATCGCGATCATCCTCGGCCTTGAAAGCATAGATCAGCGCATCGATAACGACGTTTCGCTGTTCTTCCGGCTGTCGAGTCGAGTCGACGTCTTCCGTAAGCTTTGGTGTATGGTGATGTCGCATCTTGTCGTCGCCGACAAGATTGTGCTTGAGTTCGGCGACGGTCCCATAGCGTTCTGGCGGCGCGTCCGTCAGTGATACCAGGCTAACTTTGGCCGCGCGCCGCGCACAGCCGTGAAAGAGTTCTCCGTCCGCAGTGCCCCACCTTTCACAGTCCGGTGGCCCGGACGCGCCAATCCCACTCGGATTCTCATCCGGCGTGCGGTCCCCTGAATCTCTAAGCCCAGTAATACTAGCGCTTGCGTGCACCGCTCCTACGGAAACGGGGATCTGCTTTGATGGGTGCGTCGCACAGCCGGTAAGAACCGCCAACAAGATGACGGCCCTGCACAATGTATACGACCGAAACATTGTTGACCTCCTCGGATGGTCCAACAGCAGTGCGAAGGAGAGATTGGGCTGACGTTTCGAGCTTGCGATTTTCGGACATGTGACTCAAAAATGGTGCGCATACGCTTGTTAGCGTGGGGAAGAACTGAATTCCATCTCATTTCAGAGCGGCGCACGGCACTGCAAATCCTTGTGCGGAATAATCGCATCTTTTGGATATGCCTTCAGCGTTGCACGTGCTTCACAGATGCAAAGTCTCGTAGGAGTTATCTGAAAGATTCGTAGGAGATATCTTACAAATGGGGAGAAACCATTTTTGTAGCGAGCGCCTGCCGACAAATCCGTTCAAGCGGTTATTGACGTCACGCGTAGAATCTTCGCTATAGGTGATCCATGAGGAGCGGGGGTCGCGCCGGGAATCTTCAGGGCATCCATGAGCCACTTCCCGTAGCGGCTGAGTGCACGCAGCAAGTGACGCTCGGTGGTTGATATGCCCGGGGGGAAATTTATGGCGCGCAATATCGTGTTGTGTTTCGACGGCACCAACAATGAATACGCTGCGACCAATACCAATGTCGTAAAGATCTACTCGATGTTGGATCGGTCGACGCCTGATCAGCTGGCTTACTATCAACCTGGCATTGGAACGATGCCACCGCCGGGCCTGTTCGGGAGGCTCAAGAGATGGATCATCACAAAGGTTGATTTGGCGGTTGCACTGTTGTTGCACGATCACGTGGAATCGGGCTACCGATTTCTTATGCGGTACTACCAGGCGGGTGACCGCATCTACATTTTTGGATTCAGTCGGGGCGCTTATACGGCGCGCGTCCTAGCGGGGATGTTGCACAAAGTCGGCCTACTTTCGTCGGGCAACGAAGAACTGATTCCGTTTGCGTGGGGGATGTACAAGAAGAAGGTCGACGACCTGACATATCTTGGCTTTCGCGACACGTTCTCACGGGAGGTGGGGATTTATTTCCTGGGCCTCTGGGATACGGTCAGCTCGGTAGGATGGGCCACACATCCTGATTCCTTCCAATACACGCGAAGCAATCCGTCGGTGAGCATCGTGCGGCACGCGGTCGCTCTGGACGAACGCCGTCGCCAGTTCGTGCAGAACCTTTGGACCGACAAACCTTCTCCCGGCCAGAACGTGCGGCAGGTCTGGTTTGTCGGCGTTCACTCTGACGTCGGCGGTGGCTACATCGAGCCCGAAGCTGGGCTCTCCAAGATCGCCCTAAGATGGATGGTCGCTGAAGTCGAAAACACGGGATTGCGGTTGGACCCCACCAGGAAGATTGCCATGATGCCCGAGCGCGACACATCCCAGTCCGCCGCTCCGAATCCACTCGCCATGAAGCATGAATCGCTGAGAGGGTGGTGGTGGCTGGTGGAGTGGATACCGCTGCCGCGCCGCGACCCCACTAAAAACTATCAAACGCGGTGGATCATTCATTCGGGCCGCCCACGATTCGTTCCGGAGAACTCATCACTTCATGAGTCAATCTTGCAACGCCGAGATGCGTTGGACACCTACCGGCCGAGCAATATTCCGAAGACCTTCGAGCGAGTCTAAGCAGCGCCCGACAAATAAGGACGATGGATTCTCATGCTCGAAACGGTTGAGCCGCATCGACTTCAGATATACGCACAAACGATAGCCGTCGAGGAATTCGACGGTGGACTTGGAGGAAGCGATGGGTCGGGCCGTTCTTCTTTTTGAAAGATCACACAAGGAACATCGCATGTGCTGAAGGCCGTTACGTTCGTGGATCAACCACGGTGACGCGCACGAAGCCAAGAGCGCTTCAAGAACCGCTTTCGGTGTGACGCTAGAGCCTATCGACCGCCTTGTCGCGATATGATGCGGGATCATGAAACCAGATATTTCCACCGTCGATTACGCGCTCGATCCGGCCCCGAGAACGTTCGATCCCGAAAAGGACTTTTCGAACGACCCGATTGTGCGCCGCATTCAGGAGATCGCACTCGCGGGAAGTCGGCCTTTCCTGGGTCGCATGTACGTCTGCCGAGGAACCGCGAGGCGGTTGGTATGGGAAGTGGAGACGAACAGCGATGACGCGGCATCGGTGGTCTTAGAGAATATCGAGATCCGAGCCCGCGAGAATGGCGTCCAATTTCGGTCTTTGATTCGAGTACTGGCCACTGAGCTTCGGATCAAGAAAGGGCAGGCCACCGCTCTGGCGTTCGAATGGGCATTTCCGCACTCAGCGGCTGAGACTTGGGCGCGACTGGTCGATCATCGCCCGCGTGCTCGCGGCCGACCGCGTCGAGTCGATGAACTCACCACGTTGGTCAACCGCTTAGGCCGGGGTTGGTGGCGTGCAACGGGCGAGCGCCCGGGAACCTCTGATCGGGCGCCCTTCGTGCGAGCACTCGATGCGGCGAAAGATTTTCTGCCTCTGCACCGCCGCGACCGCGGCCCCATTGGGGCCATGCGCGAGTGGGTGCGTAGAGAGGCGAGGAAGATCCGGTCCGACGACGTCCAGTTCGTGATGCGGGCGAGCCCGGCGATCTACGGGACCGCTTCGGCCGTCGATCCGAATTAGCCACCCCCAAGCCGGAAAGCTGCGCTCCTACCATCGGACGCGCGTGCGATGAGCACGACGTTTCTTGGTCCTTGGAGCGCACATGAGTACTACGCCGCCAACTTATCGTAGGTCCCGAGGAAAACAAGTCGCCTCCCGGCCTGCAGGTGCACGCGCGCTTGACGCCCGTCCACTCGTCGTTTCGCAGACGCGCGTGGCCTCGTTGACGGCGAACCCGGCGAACGCACGCGTCCATAGCCCGCAGCAGATTGGGCAGATCGCACGCTCGATCGCCGCTTTCGGTTTCAACGTTCCGCTGCTCATCGACGAGGCCCGTCAGGTGATCTCCGGCCATGGACGCCTCTTGGCGGCGAACGAGCTCGGACTTCCTACGGTCCCGACCATCCAGCTTGCGCACCTGACCGATGCGCAGAAGCGCGCGTTCGCGATCGCTGAAAATCGTCTCGTTGAGAATGCCACATGGGACCGCGCGCTCCTCGCCGAGCACTTCGTCGCACTGGCCGCGGTCGACCTCGACTTCACACTCGATGTCACCGGCTTTGAGCTCCCGGACATCGACCTGCTGATTCAAGGCGAGCCGGCAAGCGAAGCGCCAGATCCCGACGATGCGCCGCTCACACTTTCGCCGGCGGTGAGTCGCATCGGTGATATCTGGCGGCTCGGCGCGCACTGCATCGCCTGTGGCAGCGCGCTCGATCCCGTCGATCTACGCGCGTCTCTTGGGAACGGAGCGCGTCGCCGATCGTATTCACCGATCCGCCTTACAACGTGCCGATCGATGGCCACGTGAGCGGTCTCGGTCAGGTCCGCCACCGCGAGTTCGTGCAGGCGTCGGGCGAAATGAGCCGGTCGGCGTTCACGGACTTCCTGCGCCAAGCGTTCGCCCTGATGGTACGGCATTCAACGGACGGCGCACTGCACTACGTCTGCATGGACTGGCGCCACGTCGGCGAGCTGCTCGAGGCCGCCGACAGCATCTATGCCGACACCAAGAACTTGCTGCGTCTGGAACAAAGGCAACGCCGGCATGGGCAGTCTCTACCGCTCGCAGCACGAGTTCGTCTGGGTGTTCAAAGCCGGAAAGGCGACGCGCACACGAACAACGTGCAGCTCGGCCGGTTCGGCCGGCACCGATCGAACGTCTGGTCGTATCCCGGCGATCCACTCCTTCGGCGCGCTCCAGCGAGGAAGACCACATCGCCGACCTGCATCCGACCGTAAAACCGGTCGCACTGGTTGCCGATGCGCTCCTGGATGCTTCCACGCGAGGCGACCTTGTGCTGGATCCGTTCCTCGGATCGGGGACGACCGTGATCGCGGCCGAGCGCACCGGTCGCATCGCGCGCGGCATCGAACTCGATCCGATCTACGTCGATGTCGCCGTCCGGCGCTGGCAGCGCATGACGCAGCGTGCCGCGGTCCATGCAACGCACCGCTGCACCTTTGACGAACTGGCCGAAGGCCGCGCGGTGGCGCATGGCTAAGAAGACGCACCGGTACCACCTACCGCGTCGGCTATGGCAAGACGCCGCGACGCAACGCGCTTTCGGAAAGGCCAGACCGGCAACCCCAAAGGTCGCCCCAAAGGCTCGAAGAATCTCGAGACGCTGGTCGAACGCGTGTTCAACCGCAAGATCGTCGCGCACGAGAACGGTCGTGCACGGCGCATTTCGGTCGCCGAGGCGATGCTGACCAAGCTCATGTCGAAAGCGCTCGGCGGCGACATGGGCGCGGCACGGCTCAGCGTGAGTCTGCTGCAGCTCTCGCGCGGTGAAGGCGACGCCGATGTCCGGTTCGATGCCGACAGCGATCGCGCGTTGCTGCGCGCGTTCCTCGAAGACAATGATCCGGAGACAGACGCGCCCACGCGACGCCGACGCAAGAGGTCGCGTTGATGGCCCGGACCGAAGCCGCTCTCGTTGCCGCGCTGCTTCGCAGCGACTTCCATAGCTTCCTGCGCAAGTGTTTCGAGACGCTGCATCCAGGTACGCCGTTCCAGGACAACTGGCACCTGCGCGTGCTCTCCGGCGAGTTGGAGCGGCTCGGCCGCGGTGAGACGACGCGCCTCATCATCAACCTGCCGCCTCGCTCGCTGAAGTCGATCGCGACCTCGGTCGCCTTCGTCGCCTGGACCTTGGGACATCAGCCGAGTGCGGGGGTCATCTGCGCGAGCTACGGCGCGGACCTCGCCGAGAAGCTCGCGTTCGACTGCCGCAAGATCATGACGAGCCGCTGGTATGAGGCGGTCTTCGCGACACGCGTCGATCGGCGGAAGTCCGCGCGTCGGCGATTTCTACACGGTGCAGGGCGGCGCGCGCCTGGCGACCTCGGTCGGTGGCTCGCTGACAGGACGCGGTGGCGATCTCGTCGTCATCGACGATCCGGCCAAGCCGGACGAAATGCTTTCGGACGTGCAGCGCGAAGCGGTCAACCGCTGGTTCAAGAGCACGCTCTACAGCCGCCTCAACGACAAGGCCAGAGCGCGCCATCGTGATCGCCATGCAGCGGCTCCACGTCGATGATCTGACCGGTCACGTACTACGCGAAGGCGGGGAAGCGTGGCGGCACCTCCGGCTCGCGGCAACGGCTGAAGCCGACGAGACGTACGTCGTCGAGACGCTCAAAGGGGCACGCACCTTCGGTCGCAAGGCCGGCGAGTTGCTGCATCCCGCGCGAGAGTCGGCAGACGCCCTTGCGCAGATTCGCATCGCACTCGGAAGTTACTACTTCTCCGCACAGTACCAGCAACAGCCGATCCTTCCGGATGGCAACCTCATCCAACTCCGCTGGTTTCCGCGCTACACCGATCCGCCCGAACCGTTTGATCAGGTGCTGCAGAGTTGGGATACCGCGAGCAAGGCAGGAGAGCTCAACAGCTACAGCGTCGGGACGACCTGGGGCATCAAAGGCGAGCACCTTTTCCTGATCGACGTCTATCGCAAGCAGGTCGAGTACCCCGATCTCAAACGCGCGTTGCTGCAGCAGGCTGCATTACACGAACCGCAGACCATCTTGGTCGAGGATAAGAGCTCCGGCATCGCGCTCTTGCAGGAGCTGAAGCGGGAAGGGCTTTACTCGCTCAAGGCCATTAAAGCGGACAAGGACAAGACGATGCGCATGAGCAATCAGACCGGCCTCATCGAAGCGGGTAAGGTGCATCTGCCAACAGAGGCGCCCTGGCTCGCGGCGTACGAAACCGAATTGATGCTGTTTCCGGTCGGGTCGTATGACGATCAGGTCGATTCGACCGCGCAGGCACTGGCGTACTTTCAGGAGCAGATGCAGGAGCCCGCCGCACTTGTGTTCATGCGCATGGAGGCCGAGCGGCTTGGTCTGAGAGCGCCGTCGAAAGATTCGTGATGTGAGGTATCGGCCAGAAGGCCTCGATGCATGATTGGCGTGCCGTTGTAGAACCAATCAAAGTCGGTCTTGTCCTCGCGACCATCACTCGGCGTAGGGGAGGTTTGGCTGCGGGCACACTTTTACGCTGCGCGGGTTCAGATTCTGCTGATCGCCGACCGATTGTTTATTGCTCAACCAGCATTCGTTGAAGACTGAGCAGTAGCAGACCCGGTAGTTGAGCTTGAATCGTTGAGCACTGAAGGCGTTCCAGGTCGCGGCGTTTTCGGTGGTCAGCACATACCGAATGATCGGCACGTTATCGCCCGCTCGCAAAACGGTTCCGGCGACTTCGCTGGTGCCCAGTGCATTCTCCGCGTCTGATCGATTGCTACCGGGCATGTACCCGCAGCAATCTTTCATCAGATCTGCTGAGGACCGATACGGTTTTTCGCTCCAGAACAATTCGAACGTTTCGATCTTGGCGGGTCCGACGCCCGCATTCTGGACGTTCAGCGACAATACTCTCTGTCCTCCGTTGCCGCCGCCAGCGCCGCTAGCGTAGATTTGCAGGAAGGGCCACGAAGCCTCCACAACCAGCTGGCGGTTGGTCTTATTTGTATCGATGGCAACCCATAGCGAAATCGCCGAGATGACGATGGCCGAGATCGACAGGACGGCGTCGGTCCAGTGTCGGTTGGCGGGGAGCGGTGTGGCAGAGGGCGGTTGCGCGGCAAGGTCGCTCGCCTCCAGTGGCTGTGGGTCTGACAATTGCGCCTTCTCCACCCGGTTCGCATGCGCCAGTTTACGATGACGCTGCGTTCAAAATCTGGCGCCAAGGCGCGGTGTCCGCTCAGCATGCGCCAAACGGAGGCGGGGTTGCACCCATCAAGTCGCTCACATCGAATGTCCGCTTAGGGTCGAAAGCAGTCATTTCACGCCCGAACTGTTGCGCCGCGACATGGTGACCATCTCCGACTCGCTTTCCGTCGCGCACCGAGCGTCAATAGCCATGGTCCGAACCGGAATTCACCATGGCCCGTCCGCTACCTTCGCCTGATCAGCTGGCCGAGCTTGATCTGGACGCTTTGAAAGCACTCTGGTCGAAGACGTTCACCTGCACACCGCCGCCAGGCGCAAAACGGGAATTGCTCGTGCGCTTGCTCGCTTACGCGTTGCAGGAACGCGTACACGGCGGCCTTTCGCGAGCGGTCCGAAAATCCCTGCAGGCGATGGCGCGTGTCGATCAGAAGAGCGCCACCGCCGACAAGAGCGCGGCGACGCTTCGTCTCGGCGCGCGCTTGATCCGACGATGGAACGGCACGACGCACGAAGTCACAGTGCTAGATCGAGGCTTTGCTTATCGCGGAAAGCAATACCGCAGCCTCACTGAGATCGCCCAGGCGATCACCGGCGCCCATTGGTCCGGCCCGCGCTTCTTCGGCCTCAAGAAGACCCGATCGAAGTCCGAAGTGGAGGCCCGCGCATGAACCGCATCCTCCGCTGCGCGATCTACACCCGCAAGTCATCGGAGGAGGGACTCGACCAGGATTTCAACTCGCTCGATGCGCAACGCGAAGCGTGCGCGGCTTACATCGAGAGCCAGCGCCACGAAGGTTGGAAACTTTTCCCCACGCGCTATGACGACGGTGGATTCTCCGGCGGCAACCTCGATCGTCCGGCCTTGACGCAGCTGCTGGCCGATCTCGATGCGGGACACATCGACCTCATCGTCGTCTACAAGGTCGATCGCCTGACCCGTTCGCTGAGCGACTTCGCCAAGTTGGTTGAACGTCTCGATGCGAAAGGGGCCTCGTTCGTCTCCGTCACCCAGTCCTTCAATACGACGACCTCCATGGGTCGGCTGACCTTGAACGTCCTCTTGTCGTTCGCCCAGTTTGAGCGCGAGGTCACGGGCGAGCGGATTCGCGACAAGATCGCGGCCTCGAAGAAGAAGGGCATGTGGATGGGCGGTTACGTCCCGATCGGATATGACTGCATCGATCGCCGATTGGTGATCAACGCAACAGAGGCTGCGAACGTCCGTCGGATCTTCGAGCGGTACCATGACTTGGGCAATGTCGAGAAGCTCAAGGAGGCGTTGGCCGCTGAAGGGATTGTTAGCAAGGTGCGTGTGCGGAGGAACGGCGAGGCCAAGGGCGGCTGTGCGTTCTCCAACGGCGCGCTGTTCGCCATCCTCGGCAACCGCATCTACCGCGGCGAGATCAGTCACAAGGGTCAGGTCCACGCCGGTCAGCACGAACCGATCATCGATGAGGCGCTGTGGAATGCCGTCCAGGCTACTCGCGAACGCACCCGCCAGCGTGTGACCGGTGCTGAGCGAACCAAGCCGAGCAGCCCACTGCGCGGCCTCATCATCGATGAACTCGGTCGGAGCTACGAGCCGGTGCATACGGCGAAAGCCGGCAAGCGCTACCGCTACTACGTCTCCAAGAAGGAAGACGATGCGAGCGAGGTTCGTAAGCAGGGCCGTCTACCGGCGGAGTTGCTGGAACGACACGTGGCCGACCGGTTACGCCAGTACTGGGGTTCGCGTGACGAATTGCTCGGTACGCTCTTTACACACGAAGAGGACGCCGCGGCGATGAGCGCGGTCGCCCGAGCGGCACGCCTCGCCCGTTTCGGCGATGCCGATTGGGTGCAATGGCGCTCGCTGATTCGCCAGATTGTTGTTCGTACGCAGGCTGTCGATCTCCTGTTAGATCGGAACGCCGTGCGCGAATTCCTGGGCGGCGCGAGGGACGGCGATGAATCGCGCATAGTGACGCTGTCGATGCCGGTTCGGCTGCATCGCACAGCTCACGATATCCGTCTCGTGGTGAACAATGACAACGGGCCCAATGAAGCCGGTGAACCCGATCGGGCGCTGATTCGTCTGATCGCCCGTGGGCGACGTTGGTATGAGCAGCTGACGGCCGGTGAGATGCGTTCGCTGCGCGACATCGCCCAGGCCGAGAAGCTCGACGAGCGCTACGTCGCGCGCATTCTCTATAGCTCGTTATTGGCGCCGGACATCATCGAGATGGTGGTTCAAGGGCGGCAACCGGCGCGGTTCACCGTGAAGACGCTCAAGCGTTTGCCGCCACTGGATTGGGACGAGCAACGACGAGCATACAGGACGCCTGGCTGAGCGGACGGCCGTCACATCCGGCAAAATCGCTGCGTATAGACGCGAATTCGTGATCGAGCTACCCCTAAAAATCCCCCCATCTACCCCTAGCAAAGATCGGGACTCGAACCCGCGACAGCGGCGCCGACGCTCGCCGAAATGGGCATCGCGAAGACGCTCACATATCCGCGAGTACGATCAGGAGCACGTACATCGGGAAGACGACGAGCAACGTGCGTCCGATCGCGCCGAAGATGACTGAGCCGCCGGCACGCGCTATCGGATCGCCACGAAGAGCGCGAGCACGATAAGCGCGCCTATGAAGAGCAGCACAACGCGCACGCCCGCGCGTCGAAGGAGGCCGAACAACGTCTCTCGTCGCAGAGGACGCGTCTCCTTGGGCCATGAGCGCTGGGTGATGATGATGACGACGAGCAGAAGCGCTAGCCCAATCAATGCATTCACAGCCCAACCTTAAAGCGGAGTGTTCCACCGCACGATCGACAAGCCGTCAACGAACGCATCGCAGATTGCGCGTGAAGAATCATCGGTGCCCGAGCACCATGATGAGCACGATCAAATCCGAAGACCAGCGCGATGCGCCAGATGGCGCCGAAGATGACATTGAGCATCAGTCGGAGAAGTACGCGATCAGGCCGATGACCACGGCCGTGAGCCAAGAGATCGCCGTGCCGATTCGCAGTTCCCGCGTCGTCATGAGTGAAGGCGAATCAACAAGCCATCCCTTCCAGCCTTCGAGAACTTCGGCGCCGTCCCAGAATACAACCCACCAGCAGAACGCCGAGTAGGCAATGAATAGGATCACACTCAGGATCATCGGGGAGACGCTACCACGACAGCGCGTCGCCGATGACGTAGAACGCGGTCAAAGCTCTCGCTCCACGACGATCATCTCGTCAGGAGCAAGTGCAACGCCGTGAGACCTGATCCTGTCTTCCCCTTCCTTCCACGTCTTCGTCACCCATGGATTGCCGTAGTCATCGATCTCATCGACGACGAACGTCTCGCCGATCATGCCTGCGACGTCGGCCCGTTCGTCCTCTGGCAATTCATCGAACCATCTGCCCGACAAGTGAAGGATTCGGACGCGCGTGCCGACGTTGACTTCATTCCCATCTCGATCTTTCGCCATATCCTGCCCGCCGCGAAGTTCAGTGGATCGCACAGTGTCGAGACGTTAATGCGGTTCCGATCCCCGTCGATCTCGGTCCAGCAGGCGGATCAGTACAGCGCACATGAGCGTCCCTATGGCAAAGCCGAGCGGCGCAGTGCCCAATAGCGCGGCAAGGCCGCACAGTTCGCCGGAAGGAACGACAAGGCAGAACTCGTGTATGCCGAACATATAGCTCGGGACTAAGCAGAGCGCGCCCGCAACAAGCGCCATCAATACGTGCCGCCCGCGCGTGATCCAAGGCGTCACAAAGACCGCGATGAGAAGGGATGCAGTCCCGCTGAGGATCAGGAATATGAAGGCGCTGTAGCTCATGTTGATTGATCGGCGCGCCGCCGTCGCGCATGCGCGGCGACGGCTTCGTCAACACCCCGCTTGAGTCTTTCGGCATCGGCTTCATTCGTCGTGACGGTCGCGATGTGCTGCCCACTGCGCGCGTCGAATTCGCCCCGATGCTCGGCGAGCAGATCGCGCAACGTGCGCGCGACGCGTGCAATGAGGTCCGGTTTCATTGGTACGCGGCAGCATAGCAAGGCATGGCTTTGTACTCGCTTCTTGTAAGAAAATTCCTACAAGACGGCTGCTTAGTTGACGGCGCTGTCGCAAAATTGTCCCATCGTCTGCCGTACGACTGCCGGCGCCCCAAGCGATGGCTAGACCGCAAACAACATTTATCGTCGGTGCCGGGGCCAGCGTAGATCTCAAGTTTCCAACGGGGGATCAACTAAAAGGCCGTATACGCTCGCTGGTCGATCCGAGAAATCTTCAGAACATCGACGCAGATCCGGACGTCACCGCATTGATTAATGGGTATCGCGTCCTTGCGAAGGACAGTTCAGAGGATTTAAGCGCATATGTTGAGGCGGCTGTTCGCTTAATTCCTGGCCTGGATTCGGCGGCATCAATCGACCACCTGTTGCGTGCCCGCGCCGACCAACCGAAAGTAGTTCAAGTGGGGAAACTTGCGATTGCAAGCGCAATATTGAAAGCAGAACGAGACAGCCCGTTGTCTAAAAATGATGCATCCGGAGCAATCAATTACGCCGGGGAACGAACAATATGGCATCACGTATTGGCTGATGGCCTCCTTCCCACAATTGAACCAGCTACGCCGGAGAATCCTTTCTCGCACGTTCGTTTTATCATCTTCAATTACGATAGGTGCATCGAAAGATTTCTGCACGACAGCGTGGCCCGCTACTTGGACGTTTCTTCAACGTATTCGGCCGATTTGCTATCAACGGTAAAAATTCATCCATCCATACGGCGTCGTCGGGCGACTGCCATGGCAAAACATCGCGAAGGTCACGGACGCTGATTTTGGCACGCAGGCGGGGGGAGAAGTTAGTTGACATCGCTCGCGGCATAAGAACGTTCAGCGAAGCAATGGACACTGACTCCAACGTACCCATGCTTCTTCACGAAGCTCTCGAGGCTTCCGAGATCATCGTGTTTCTCGGATTCGGCTATCTTCAGCAAAACATGCAGCTTCTATCTGTCGTAGAGAAGCGAGCCAGTCGCCACATTTTCGGGACGGCGTATGACGTCGGCCCTGGCGATCGCGACGCACTTGGTCGAAGCTTAGACTCCGCGCTCAAGCCGATCATTGACATGCGGCCAAACTTTGGCGTTCAGCGACAAGACTGCCGAGAGTTCTTGATGGCATGGCGAAAAACGATCTTCGGGTAGCGGAAATTGTTCCCCAGCGCGTAGTCGTCGCGACTCTTGAGACAGGGCTGCGATCTGATCGTGCTCATGACGCGCAGTTCAATCTGGGATATTGATCGCGATCGGTACGCCGAGCCGGCGCTGAGGCTCATTCCCGTTTGTGTCTGCGACTCGTGTCGAAGGTTTCATTCCGTTCCGCTGGCGCCGGGCGGGCAAGTGTTTCTGGTGCAACGTTGGGACGTTCACACACCGTGCGCACTGGCGGTTTGAATGGAGCGCGGTATGCAATGGCGCAGCTCCTTTTTGTCGTGCATGCTTCGGAACACGAGTCGCCGCGTTTCCGATTTGCTCTTTAGGACAGCATCTATGTCGGATTGGATCGACAACGGCTATCTGTATCACTACACGAACGCGCATGCGCTGCTTAGTATCGTGGAGAAACGCAAAATTTGGGCAACGCATAACCGCTTTCTAAACGATGGTCGCGATAGTCTCGTCATATCGGACATATTGAGCGAAATGGCGGACCACCCTGACATCTATTTTGGAGAGTCCGCACAGATAAAGCACCCACAAAAGTTCCGCGAAGCGCTCCGACAACACCTTTCGCATGGTCGCGTGCAGCATGTCGCGTCCTTCACGAAAGTTCCGAACATGCTTACGCAATTTCGGATGTACTGTCCGCCCAGCGGCGGCTTTGTTATTGGATTCCCACGCGCGTATCTAGAGAAAGCCGGCACGCTAGTCGAAGTGACCTATGATCGGACGGCGCACGTCGCATGGTGTAGCGAATTCTTCGATATGTACATGGAAGCGGCAAAGAAAATGGATGATGAGCAGCCAACACTATCGGCCGTGGAACTTTCGAACAGACTAGAAGACTCGGCCGGTTGGAGCCACACGCGAACCAACTTCTCTCCCGCTTTTAAGAACGCGGAGTTCGTGTTCGAACAAGAAGTCAGACTCGTAAAGACCGCTCTTTCATCCCGCGTGCGTGCGTCTGCTAACGGCTCCCTGTTGATTCCCTACGTCGAAATAGACCTTCCGAACGAGAGCGTCGAGGTACACATTGCGTCTGGTCCGAGCCGCTATGGAAATCTCTCTAGACGCTCTGAAGGATCACTGCAATTGGCTGCTAGGGCAGCGGGCACGAAATGGAACTTGTGCCAGCTTGGGATAGGCGAGTTCGGGTACCGCGACCTAGCGTGCTTTTGAGCATACAGAAATGCATCGTCGCGATGCCGATCGACGCGGTCATGATCGTGACGGCGAGAATCTTGCGGCTCATGACATCGTCCGCAATGGCGAGACCGTCAGGACATTCGTGAAGAGGCGCATTTGACTCTAAGGGCTTAATGCAGGGACAAGACATGAATGCCATATTTCTGACGATCGGAACGGCGATCGCGGTCCTAACAACCGAAAAGTTCGACACGGGTGCTGAGATCGCTCAGTTGGCGACGTCTTATCTCCGTTGCTCGCCGGCCAAAGGACATTGCTCGATGGCGGACCAGCGGAACGTTGGAGCGTTCAACGACTGGATCGACGTGATCTATACGTCGGCGCAGGACGCGCGCGACCGCGACTTCTTCTGCGGCCCTGCGGACAGGCTATCGAACGACGATCTCGCGCGCCGCATGGCAAAGTTCGTTTCGAGCCATCCCAAGCTCTGGAGCCGCCTTCTAAGCACGGACGTGGGACTGCTCGCACTTGGTGACGCTTATGGCTGCTCCGACGCGCGCAGAGAGCTCGAACGACTCAAAGATCAATAAACGCGCGCGCCGTCGGGATCATGGCCGCCCGCAACGGCGCGACCGTTACGACGTCGGCGGGAGCGATCGACCATACGATGCCGTCGCCGACTTCGCTCAGTTCGATCACGCGCGCGTCGGCGCGAATAACCGTACCGCATATCGGCTAGATGAGTACAGAGAAAACAGCGGCAGGCCGTGCGCCTGCGTTCGGCCATCCATGCGCGTTGCTGTGACGCGAAGAAAACGACCGGGGCGGAAGAGCGCGTGCGGCGGTAAACCCCGAGACGCCGGATTGCCGCACGCGCCCTCACCGATCATCGCTCGCCTCTTCGATTTGCTGACGCAACAGGCGTGCCGCGCGAAGAGAGATGCAGAACGGCGAATCGCCGCTGCGTTGCATCGCTCGTGTCACTCGCCACGGTTTCCGCGGCCGACCCCGATCCGACAGCCGAAGCGACCGCTGCATCGCGCGAATGGCTGAGCGTGGTCGATGCCGGCCAGTATGGTCAGAGCTGGGACGATGCCGCCGCCCTCTTCAAGCAACACATCTCGAAATCGCAATGGGAGCCGTGGATAGTCGGAGGCGCATCTTCCTGCGCGCTTAAGTCAGTAGCGGGCGCACTCACGGGCCGTCAGATGCGTCGCCAGCCAGGTCTGCGCGCCTCCGAACAAGCAATCAGTCGTCGCTAAACCGCGTCCGCCGCCTCAACGCCAGCCCCGGGCACCGGACTAACGAAACACCGCCGCAGAGACGAAGGGCGCAATGTCGCCAGGTGGCGCCGCAAGGGCGTCAAAAGAGTCCGGTCGCAATCACCGAAACCCCTGCCATTCGCGCATGAAAAAGCCGATTCAGAGACTCAGTCTCGAATCGGCCGGGTGTAT